>CBFHKO010000032.1:0-1226 GCA_965656445.1 uncultured Paracoccaceae bacterium | reverse complement strand
TCGTTAAATTCGGCGATCTTTATCAAAACACGTTTCAAACGAACCTCAGCTTGTGCCAAATTCAGCGCAAGACCTTCTGAATGGTTGAGCTCCAGAAGCAAAGGTAATTCAGCCGTGGGGTCATTCACAATCACGCGGTACCACTGAAGTACAGATTGTGGCTCAAGTTTTGCGGTTAAACCATGTTTCAGGGCATTGTTGCGAGCAACCTCGACCTCGCTCACCAGCAGTCGTTTCACATCAATTTCGTACTCTACGCCCTTTATTGTCTCAAATACGCGGCCCATGTTTATTCTGCTGCATTCACATCAATTGCGCGCGCATTCTGGAGATTTTTATAATCCTCCATGATGCGGCGGCGACGCTTTTCCAAATCAGACAGGACGTCATCCAGCTCTCGATATTTTGATCCTGTTTCATACACCACGGCCAAAATTGTTTCCGGGGATGGGAGGTCGGCTTTAATTTTGACTTGCGCATTTTCCATTTGATCGGTGTTTCCTGATTTAAGCTGCGCGATCACCTGACTTGCCACAATTTTAGCATCATGCGGATCAAAGACGTCGTAACTTCCGTAAGATGTGATAGAAGCAAGGAAATCATTATTTTGCTCCTTGTCTTCCAAACGCTGCCGGCGCTCTTCCTCATAAAATTCTCGTTCGGCAAGTTTCACATATTGGTTGGTGATTTCATCAAAAACGGCAGACCGTGCGATGTGCCTCTTCTGTATGAGGATTTGAGCCACATCCCATTCGAGCATGATTATGTTTTCGGCCATAACGGCTTCGTGCGGCCGCATTGGCGCGAGTTCAGTTAAAAAAGCGTCCCGAAATGCGTCTAAGTCATCAAGATGATCCCCTGCCTTATTTGGCGGTCGATAGATCAATTCTTGAAAGCTGTTCAAACCAAAGTCACTCGGGAGGAGATGTGAGTTCTGAGGCATGTATGCTCCTAAATATGGTGCACATCATACCATGATTTTCTAGATATCGCTACAATGCCGCAAGTTGTTCGGAGTATTTTTGTTGTATCCTAAAGGATATGTACTCATGAATGACTTTATTAGGACTGTTTCCACAGGCGCACGCCGGGCCCGTCGTCCACACTTCCTATGAATTCGATACCAGCTTGTTCCAAGGTTTGCTTGATGAGTTTCAAGTTGGCAGCTGTTGCATTTGGAATACCACTTGTCGCTTCGATACGTTTAATCGTGCGTGAGCTAATGC
>CBFHKO010000031.1:0-2175 GCA_965656445.1 uncultured Paracoccaceae bacterium | reverse complement strand
CTCAACCCCGGCACCCCTGCAAGCGCCGTCGAACATCTCTTGGATTTGACCGATCTCGTCTGTGTTATGACGGTGAACCCTGGGTTCGGTGGTCAAAAATTCATCGACATGACCGACAAAGTCAGCCAACTGCGGAGCATGATTGGCGACCGTCCAATTCATATTGAAATCGACGGCGGTGTTGATCCCACAACAGCCCCCATGCTCGCCAAAGCAGGCGCCGATGTGTTGGTTGCAGGGTCCGCTGTCTTTAAGGGTGGCTCCGTCGACACCCCAACGATCTACGGTGACAACATGCGCGCAATCCGCGCCTCAACAGAGGTATAAGAAATGGCAGCCGTTCCCCCAATTTGTGATTTTGGATGGCAAGCGCCAGATTTCTCTCTGCGCTCAACTGAGGGGCATAGGGTCTCTTTGAATGACGTACGGGGTGAAAACGGCACAGTTGTTATGTTTATCTGCAACCACTGCCCCTATGTCTTGGCGATCTTGGATCGGCTTGTGTCCGATGCCAAAACGTTGCAAGCCAATGGCATCAGCATTGTCGCAATCAACGCAAATGACACAACCCAATATCCTGCGGATAGCTTTGATAACATGATCAAACTGTCCAAGGACAACGCCTTCCCTTTCGCGTATCTGCACGATGACACCCAAGAGATTGCACGCGCCTATGACGCGGTCTGCACACCTGATTTCTTTGGGTTCAACGCAAACCTAGAACTCCAGTACCGCGGTCGCCTTGATGCGGCTGGGATCAATCCCGCCCCGTCTGACATGCCCCGTGACCTCGTAAACGCAATGATGGACATCGCAAAAACAGGACAAGGACCAGCGCATCAAATACCCTCCATGGGCTGTTCCATCAAATGGAAATCATAACACAATGACGGCCATTATTTTTGATCTCGATGGCACGCTGATAGATAGCGCCCCCGATATTCAATTCGCCGTCAACGCAATGCTGGCCGACGCTGGCCACTCGCCACTAGATCTAAAAACGGTCACATCATTCATCGGAAAGGGTGTTCCGACACTGGTTCAACGCGTCATGGATCACCTATCCATCCAATCAGAACATCATACGGATCTAATGACCTCAATGATGCACCACTATACAGCATCCAAAAACACGCACACAAAATTCTACCCAGAGGTCGAACCCCTCTTACACACTCTGAAATCCCAAGGGATCAAGCTCGGCATTTGCACCAACAAACCCTATGCGCCCGCCTATGATGTTCTAAAACACTTCGGCATACTCACCCTTTTCGACACAGTCATCGGCGGCGATAGCCTACCAACACGCAAACCCGATCCCGCCATGCTCCTGACCGCAGCTGCAAAACTGGATGACCCAAATACGCTCTATGTCGGGGATAGCGAAGTTGACTACCACACTGCCCAAAACGCCAACCTACCCTTTGCGCTCTTCACAAGCGGCTACCGCAAAAACCCAATCGATTACTTCACCGATTGCGCACAATTTGATGACTTCACCCAACTCCCTCAGATCATTTCTTCTTTTTCAAAATATCCTGGGTGAATTGGCCTCAGGCCAAGAGGGCAACGCCCTAAAATAAAGGGCCCTCAGTTCCCCAAGAGCCCCTTCAAATCAGTGTCCAACCAAATTAGCTAGCCGCAGCAACGGCGCGCTTGGTTAGGACTTTCACCAGATGCGCGCGATATGCGCCGGTGCCGTGAAGATCGTTGATCATGCCATCCCCCGAAACGCTGAGCGCCTCTAGCGCATCACCGCTAAAGTTTGCACTTAGCGCGGCCTCGGCTTCGCTCCAACGGAACACACCCTCTTCGGATGCACCCGTCACGGCGACGCGAACACCATCGGCATATTTCGCAACGAACACACCCACCAACGCAAAACGTGACGCAGGCTGTTCAAACTTTTGATAGTTTGAAGCCTGAGGCACAGGGAAGCGCACAGATGTGATGATCTCGCCCTCATCCAATGCCGTTGTGAACATGCCTTGGAAATAGTCATCCGCTGCAATTTCACGCGTGTTAGTGACGATTGTGGCGCCCGAAGCAAGGGCCGCGGATGGATAACATGCGGCTGGGTCATTGTTAGCCAATGATCCGCCAATGGTCCCACGGTTGCGCACAGCTGGATCACCGATCCCCGCAGCTAACCCAGCCAAGCCAGGATAGGCACCC
>CBFHKO010000030.1:0-2487 GCA_965656445.1 uncultured Paracoccaceae bacterium | reverse complement strand
ATGATTGCCCAAGACACGGGCTCCGCAATCAAAGGGGCGCAGCGTGCTGATATCTTTATGGGAAGTGGTGCCAAAGCGGGGCGTTTGGCGGGTCAAATGAAAGACAGGGGATCGCTTTTTGTTTTGTTGCCAGTTAAAAGGGCCATGTCCCTGATGACTGAGCCTTTGGAATGACACGCCGGAAAATTCGCCCTGATGAACAAGAGCTGTGGCAGCAAGTTGCGCAATCTGCGCAGCCGCTTAACCCTGTTCAAAAGGTGGCTTCCCCCAAGGACAAACCCAAAAAGCGCCCAATCACGATCCAAGAACCGTTTCGCCCCGATCCATTCCAGTTGGGCTCAAAGGCGAAAAAGCAAACGCCCGCCTTTGATTTCAAGCCTGATTTGGCTCAGACCTTGGCATCGCGCCCCCTTCAGATGGATCAAAAGAATTTCAAGAACCTCAAGCGTGGGAAGCTGGTTCCAGAGGGAAAAATTGACCTTCATGGAATGACATTGGCACAGGCTCATCCCGCTTTGATACGCTTTATCGTTGGGTCGTTTTCCGAAGGAAAGAGGCTTGTTCTGGTCATCACAGGCAAGGGAAAACAACGCGAAGATTTCGGGCCGATCCCGCAGCAAAAAGGTGTGTTGCGCCATCAAGTCCCGCAATGGATGCGCATGGCACCAATTGCTCCGATGATATTACAGGTCACTGAGGCGCATGTGAAACACGGCGGTGGCGGTGCCTATTACGTCTATCTCAGGCGTCAACGCTAAGTCGTTTTGATCGAAGCACTGAGAAAAGATTTCAGGTGATCCGGTGCGATTGGCTTGTAAAAGAGCGTTAACTCTTGATCGTCACATTCTTCTATAACGTTTGGGGCGCGATTGGCTGTGAGGATCGCCGCTGGAACCAAACCGTGACCGTTTCTGAGGGATCGAATGGCATCCGTTCCGGTTTCTTGGTTGTCCAATTGATAATCGGCGAGGATGATATCAGGCGTAATATCAATCTCAGTCAGCAACTCTTGCGCTTCGCTACCAGAGGCAGAGGTAAGGACATCTATCCCCCATGATTCAAGCGTGTTGGACAAGGCATCGCGCAAATCGATATCGTTTTCGATCAATAGAACAATTGTGTTTTGGAAATTTTGTGGTGCAATGCGGCGGTGGAATGGATGCTTTGTCGATTTTGGTCTGCGTTCAGGGTGCGCTTTGGGCAGTTCAACCCTAAAGCAGGTTCCTTTGCCAAGGTTGGATTCGATGTGGAGCGGGTGGTTCAGAATTGCACAGGCGCGTTCTACGATGGCGAGGCCAAGCCCCATGCCTTCGGCCGCGCTTGCCGAGGCGTTGAGCCGTTGAAATTCGCCGAAAATGATATCTTGTTGATCCTCAGGGATGCCTGGGCCCGTGTCCCAAACTTCGATCCTAAGTGAGTTTCCTGACCGTCTCGGCCCGACGACAACGCGCCCTGTATCCGTGTATCGAATGGCATTTGCGATGAGGTTTTGCAGGATACGGCGCAGGTATGTGGCGTCGCTCATCACGTGATCTTCTGGTATAAAAATGCGTAGCTCCAATCCCTTTTGGATCGCAAGCGGTTGAAATTCTTCTTTCAGCTGCTCTAACATTCGTCCCAAGGAAACAGGTGCAATGTGTACGGATGCCTTGCCTGAATCGAGTTTGGATATATCAAGTAGCGCCTCAAGGATGTTTTCAACGCTCAGCATGGCGCGATTGGCTTTGCCTAATATATCGCGGGTTCCAGCGTCTTGGGCCGTGCTTTCCAAAGAGGATAGATAAAGTTTGGCAGCGGATAACGGTTGTAGCAAATCATGACTGGCTGCGGCAACAAATCGGGACTTGGACGTATTCGCGCGTTCGGCATCCGTCAGCGCGTCTTCGAGCTCTAGCGTCCGCTCAAAAACCCGCTGTTCCAGCGTCTCTTTCGCCTCATAAATAGCGCGCACGGCTTTGCGTTCAGACGACACATCCGTGAAGGAAATCACAAAGCCCTTGTCAGGCATTTCTTGGGCAAAGACGTCTAATACCGTGTCTCTTCCGTGGGATAACTCAAACGAAAGAGGCGGGCGGTCATGTTTGCGATCCACCCAGTTTTGCAAATCATTGGGGGATGTTGTGACGCCAAACCGAACCTTTGAGCGTAAATTATCCAAGAGGGATTCAAAGCTTGTTCCCATTTGAGCTTTATTGATTGAGATCGGCAAAAGCTCGGCAATTCGGCTATTCCATCCAACAAGCCGCATGTTGTTGTCAAATATGCAGATCCCTTGATTCAAGTGTTCTAGCGTGGCGCGAATAAGCTGGGCTTGATCGTCTAGCATCCTTTCGCGCTCTTGCCTCTGCAATCGCATGATGTCCGTCACATCTGTTTGCAAAATTGCTGTGCCACCATCTGGGGTTCTATGTTCGCTCACCTGAACCCAGCGATTCCAAATCATCCGAATATTGATGATGACATGAGGCTCTTTGTGTTGGGCAATAC
>CBFHKO010000029.1:0-2647 GCA_965656445.1 uncultured Paracoccaceae bacterium | reverse complement strand
GGAAATTCTGCTCTAACAGCGCGTCTCCTGTGATCACGGACACAGAGGCATTAAATTCAGCGGCAATTGCGCAGACCGCGCCTTCTAACTCTTGTGGTCCTAAATCTGAGGTCGGGGTATTGACCAGGTCACGACATAACGCTTCGGCCTTGGCCAAGGTTTCGATACGGTCACGATCAACCCATGCAGGGGCAACAAAGCCAACGCGTTTGGACGACTGTTTCGCATAGCGATCAAACCGATATCCCAATAATAGCCAGCCTAAGATTTGATATTCTTGAGCGTCTAATGGCAGTTCATTGGCCAGTGCATAATCGCCCTCTGGCAATCCAGATGCCGCCGCGGCCAAGTGAAACCGGCCCCGCGAACGCGCCTCTTCATCACCAACCCCCAAGAGGGCACATTCGATTGACCCGTCCGGCGTTGGACAAACCAAGTTTTGGCCGTATCGACCAGAAAATCCCTGAATTTTTGCCCAGGATTGCACATGCTCTGGCAGCCCAGACAAAACCTCGTCAGCAGTTTCTGTTGAGCACACATAGGTTGCAATTGCTGATTTTGAGTTTTCAGAAAAAAGTAATGCCATCATATTCGCCTAGCTGTTCATTAAAGATCAGCCTGACGCGTGTTTGGCATGAGTTCAAGAGGTGGCGTCTAAGAATATGCGCGACTGTCCCACATGGCGAGCAAACTTTGTTCGCCTACGCGCATCATTCGCACGGCAATCGCATGGAGCGCCGCATGATCAGACGCGCGGATCGCCACCTGTAAATCCAATGCGACCTGCGCCAACAACATAAAGCCAGCAGCATCCGCCATTTTGTGGACACTCTCAGCGACACTGTAAATACCGGTGGTATTTTCAACGTTTAAACACTGCTCCAATCTCCCAATCGCTTGTGCAATGTCTTCGACAGTATCAAAGAAAAAGTCCTCGGCCTCTGGAACAGAGAGCGATTGAACCCTGTCTCGCATACGATCATGATTTATGGCGAGAGCTTCAATCGGTTCCTGAATTTCAACAACTTTCATTCGAAAAGCTCCTTTCAACGTATGGAAAGAACACGGTAGGTTTTGAGCTATGCGCAGAGTTCATCGGGCAAGAAATTGAGGCACGGCCTCTTTTTCCCTCGAATTTAAGGAGAAATTACCGTATTAAGCTGAGACTGGACCTAACCGCAGGATGAATTTTATTATGGAACACGCCAAGCTGCTGCCAGCCTATTTGGTTCAACGCTATCATGGCTGGAACGCAACGATTTTTGAAGAGAATAAATCGTGGTACAAACGCCTCGCGACAGAGGGACAGCATCCCCGTGCCATGGTCATTTCGTGCTGTGACTCTCGTGTTCATGTCACGTCGATTTTCGGCGCAGATCAGGGCGAGTTCTTTATCCACCGCAATATTGCCAATCTTGTTCCAGCCTATTCTCCTGATGGAGAACAACATGGAACGAGTGCTGCGATTGAATATGCTGTCACGGCCCTCAAAGTCGCCCATGTGATCATTTTGGGACACTCCAGTTGCGGAGGCGTCAAAGGATGTCACGACATGTGCAGCGGCTCGGCCCCTGAGCTCGAAGAGAAAAGCAGCTTTGTCGGTCGCTGGATGGATATCTTGCGCCCGGGTTACGACCGCATCAAGGACCTCCCAGAAGACGAACGGGTTCCCGCGCTTGAAAAAGAGGCCGTTTTGACGTCCCTCGATAACCTCATGACGTTCCCATTTGTCAAATCCGCTGTGGACGACGGATCTCTGAGCCTGCACGGGTTGTGGACAGACATCGGCGAAGGCACGCTTGAGTGTTATGACCCACGTCAAAATCATTTTGTCGCTCTATAAGCCTTAATCCGTAAGCGCGTGTAAGACTGCGCAAGTGGTCGTTCCGTTCGTGCCTTGGATTTCAAGGCCGTCAGAGCGCGTAGACGGTTATTTCGAGCGATTTGAATGAGTGACATATCAAAGGTTCCTTATCTTTAGACGTGAATAAACAGACTAAAGAAAACAGCTTCAAAGGTTGCTTGGTATGGGTCGGACCCTATTCAGATTGAGAATCAAGCCTAAGGGATTACACCCACTAGGACTCTGGATTAGCGCGATTGAGATTGCGTGAAGCGCTCGTCTTTTGAGTACATTTTCAACTTTGACACATGCGAATTTGCCGTGCGCAATTCATAGGCAAAAATCTTTTCCAACTCAGATCGCGTGATGGCGCCGTCATTGTTGGACGCTGTTTTCTGGTTTTGTAGATATTTCGGACGCGATGACAGGGTGAACAATTTCTGCGGGCTGATCATGGCTGGCTGTCCAAAAAGTATCGAACTGACCCTGCACCTTAGGTAAGGGATGCGGTGTCAAGGCACCGATGATGCGAAGCACCATCCTGCATTCTTTCAAGATTGGGAATAATCTCGATAAATCTATCCTATCCTTTTCCATTATTGAATGCACGAAAGCGTTGGTATCTATCCACGTCACATTTGGGCATAGGCCTATAACCAAAGGTGTCAAAATGACAAAAGGCGCCTCATATTGAGACGCCTTTGACATTTTTTGCAATTCTTTGCTCAGGTTTTGAAGTGACCGACTCAGCCTTTTTTCAGTGCACGCTGGCCCAAGACTTCTGCGATCTGAACGGCATTCAAA
>CBFHKO010000028.1:0-2775 GCA_965656445.1 uncultured Paracoccaceae bacterium | reverse complement strand
AGCTGCTCAAGAATACCTTGGAACAATTGATCATCGCCAAGGGACAAATATTGCTGGGGCAGAGTTTCGACAGTTATCACAGGTCTCTTTGGTGCAATTCCATTCATTGGCGAAGCGCTTCAAACCTTGCTCTTGGGTGGGCCTGCCGTTGATAACGCGACACTCAACCGTTTCTTCAGCTTGCACTACTTGTTCCCATTCCTCATCGCGGGCTTGGTAATCGTGCACATCTGGGCGTTCCACAGCACAGGCAACAACAACCCAACGGGTGTTGAAGTTCGCCGTGGTTCCAAAGAAGAAGCTAAGAAAGACACAGTGTCGTTCTGGCCATACTTCGTGATCAAAGACTTGTTCGCACTGGCCGTTATTTTGACTGTGTTCTTTGCGATCGTCGGCTTCATGCCAAACTACTTGGGTCACCCAGATAACTACATCGAAGCGAACCCATTGGTCACACCAGCGCACATCGTTCCTGAATGGTACTTCCTCCCATTCTACGCGATCTTGCGTGCCTTCACATCTGAAGTCTGGGTTGTGCAATTGGCCAGCTTTGTGACAGGCGGTATCATTGACGCAAAATTCTTTGGTGTCTTGGCAATGTTTGGTGCGATCTTGGTCATGGCTCTTGCGCCTTGGTTGGATACATCCTCTGTGCGCTCTGCACGTTTCCGCCCACAGCTTAAGTGGTGGTTCGCGCTTCTCGTGATCGACTTCTTCGCATTGATGTGGTTGGGCGCGATGCCTGCAGAAGAACCATATGCAACATGGTCGTTGATTGCCTCCGCCTATTGGTTTGCCTACTTCTTGGTCATCCTTCCTTTGATGGGTGTTCTTGAAAAGCCGCTGCCACAACCGGCAACAATCGAAGAAGACTTCGATGCACATTATGGCAAGTCGTCTAACACGACTCCTGCTGAATAAGATAAGGGACAGATTGTAATGTTTAAGAATATCATCACAAGCGCAGTAACTGCACTGGCCCTGACTGCTCCTGTCGCATATGCGGCAGGTGGCGGCGACCAGAAGATCGAAGACTTTGCCTTTTCTTTCGAAGGGCCATTGGGATCCTATGATCAAAACCAACTTCAGCGTGGCCTCAAGGTGTACACAGAAGTCTGTTCAGCCTGTCACGGTTTGAAATATGTTGCCTTCCGCACGTTGTCCGATGAAGGTGGCGTGGGCTTCACCGAAGATCAGGTTCGCGCATATGCTGCTAACTTTGAAATCTTTGATCCAGAAATCGACGATTACCGCGTAGCGACTCCAGTGGATCACTTCCCTGCGAATGAAGATGCAGGTGCACCTGACTTGTCCTTGATGGCCAAAGCGCGTGCAGGCTTCCACGGTCCTTACGGAACAGGTATCAGCCAATTGGTCAACGGTATGGGTGGCGCCGAATATATCGCCTCACTTCTCACTGGCTACACTGGCGAAGAGAAAGAAGAAGCGGGCGTAACGCTTTATGAAAACACCGCCTTCCCGGGTGGTTGGATTTCAATGGGCCCACCTCTTTATGGTGAAGACGTCGATTTTGACGATGGTCACGCAAATGACCTGTATAACACATCAGCAGATTTGGCTGCGTTCCTTATGTGGACAGCGGAACCAAAGATGATGGCGCGTCAGCACTCTGGTCTTGTTGCGGTCTTGATCCTGTCGGTCCTTTCAGTTCTCTTGTACTTGACCAACAAGAAGATTTGGGCACCGATCAAGGGTAAAGAGTAATCATACCCAAGTGCAGAAACAAAGAAACCCGCCACTTGGCGGGTTTTTTTATGGCTTACGGACAGTGCCGAGAGTAGCCTCGATATGGCGATTGCTTTAGGTTGGGATGTTGAACTTTGATGTAATCACATCTTTGCTTTGCGCCCAGACAACGAACAAATTATCCAACCCATCCCACATGGTATCAGGCACATCGCCCTTGCCTGCGATCTCAAGCAAGTTCAGCTGTTTGTGAATGCCTGTGATCCCTAGCGCGGCAGCAGAGCCAGCAACCTTGTGGATTTGTGGAATGAGGTCTGCAACATCCGTTTGCCCAGGCTCCGCGCCCTGCAAGAGACCGACGACATCGCGTACCTCTTCGACAAATCGCCCTAGCAAATTGTGCAAGTTCTCTTCGCCTAGTTGTTCTTTCATCATGTCTATACGTTCAACATCGATAATATCTGAAACGTTATCCATTTGATGATCCCCCCTTGAGTCAGTGCCAAGTTCCAGCGTCGGCTTATGTGTCACTTTGGCGATCACTGAATATAGCTTCTTTTTATCTAACGGCTTACGCAAGCAGTCTGTTATGCCCACTTTGCGGAATTCTTCCAATTCATCTGGCATCGCATGCGCAGTTACGGCAACAATCGGCGTTTTGTCAGACAAGCCTTTGCCAGACCGGATATGCTGCGTCGCTTCCATCCCATCCATAACGGGCATGCTTATGTCCATCAAGATCACATCATATTTCTTTCGCTCCGACATCGACACGCCGAGGCGTCCATTTTCGGCCTCATCATTTGTATGCCCTTCAGCCTCAAGCATACCGCGCAAAACAAAGCGATTAATCTCGTTATCCTCGACCATTAATATGTCCAACGCCGCAGGCGTTGCGGACACATCCTGTTCCCACGGGGACTGATGCTCTTCGGTTGGCAGGCCCAATTTGATCTTGAACCAAAATGTGCTGCCTTCTCCGGGGACACTATCCACCCCCATCTGACCGCCCATCAAATTGACAACACGGCGAACAATTCCCAACCCGAGACCAGTGCCATCGTTTTG
>CBFHKO010000027.1:0-4002 GCA_965656445.1 uncultured Paracoccaceae bacterium | reverse complement strand
CCCGGAATTGATTGCTGAAATGAGGGAAGGGTAACCCCAACGATACCGTTGGGATTAGTGCTTTTTCTGCGCCTTACTGCGATAGGTGCGTGTTCCACCGCGACCTCCAGAAGAGCGCCCTTTTGATTTGACGGCGGCTTCGCTTGCTGCTTCGATCGCGGATTGGCGCGCCAGTGGATCATCAGACACAGCCAGATCGACGGCCTCTAGGCGCTTGACCTCGTCCCTGAGGCGCGCAGCTTCTTCGAATTCGAGGTTTTCAGCCGCTTTGCGCATGTCGGTTCTCAGACCATCCAAGACCGCTTGAAGGTTCGCACCAGCAAGGGGTTTATCAATCGTCGCTGTGACACGTGACATGTCCGTGTCCCCTTGGAAGAGACCAGCTAAGACATCATCAACATTCTTTTTCACAGTCGCAGGGGTAATGCCATGCTTTTCGTTATATGCGATTTGTTTGTCGCGTCGGCGATTGGTTTCGGCCAAGGCCCGTTCCATCGATCCCGTTATGCGATCTGCATACATGATCACGCGACCCTCAGCATTTCGCGCAGCGCGGCCAATTGTTTGCACAAGCGATGTTTCCGAACGCAGAAAGCCTTCTTTATCCGCATCCAAAATTGCAACCAATCCACATTCGGGGATATCCAGACCCTCCCGCAAGAGGTTGATCCCAATCAAAACATCAAAGGCCCCAAGCCTAAGGTCACGCAAAATTTCAATACGTTCCAATGTGTCAATGTCCGAGTGCATGTAGCGCACTTTGATGCCCTGTTCGTGCATATATTCAGTCAGATCCTCGGCCATGCGTTTGGTCAGGGTTGTGACCAAAGTGCGCATTCCATTTGCCGTGACTTTGCGGATTTCATCCAAGAGGTCATCCACCTGCGTGTCAACGGGCCTGATTTCCACCTCTGGATCCAAGAGACCAGTGGGGCGAATAACCTGTTCCGTGAATACACCGCCTGTTTGTTCCATTTCCCAAGAGCTCGGCGTTGCGCTGACGAAAACGGATTGCGGGCGCATGGCGTCCCATTCTTCGAATTTGAGGGGGCGGTTGTCCATACAACTTGGGAGGCGGAATCCATGTTCGGCCAAGGTAAACTTGCGTCGATAATCCCCGCGGTACATACCGCCGATCTGAGGTACGGACACATGGCTTTCATCGGCAAAGACAATCGCATTGTCGGGTATGAATTCAAACAAAGTGGGGGGTGGTTCCCCAGGTGCGCGTCCTGTTAAATAACGGGAATAGTTTTCGATCCCATTACACACACCAGTGGCCTCTAGCATTTCCAGATCAAAATTTGTTCGTTGCTCTAGGCGCTGGGCTTCGAGAAGTTTCCCTTCGTCGACCAACTGATCCAATCTTTGGCGCAGCTCTTTTTTGATGCTGATCAAGGCTTGTTGCATCGTTGGTTTTGGCGTCACATAGTGTGAATTCGCATAGATGCGGATTTGATCAAAGGTCCCAGTACGCTCCCCCGTCAAGGGATCAAACTCCGTGATATTTTCCAAGTCATCCCCAAAGAATGACAAACGCCATGCGCGATCCTCCAAGTGAGCAGGAAAGACCTCTAAGACATCGCCGCGCACACGAAACGATCCACGTTGGAAGGCTTGATCATTGCGGCGATATTGTTGTGCCACTAAGTCCGCCATGACTTTACGCTGATCATAGGTTGATCCAACTTTGATGTCTTGGGTCATGGCGCCGTAGGTTTCAACGGACCCAATCCCGTAGATACAGCTCACTGAGGCGATGATAATAACGTCATCGCGTTCTAACAAAGCCCGTGTTGCAGAGTGGCGCATTCGGTCGATTTGTTCGTTAATCTGGCTTTCTTTTTCAATATAGGTGTCAGATCGGGCAACATACGCTTCTGGTTGGTAGTAGTCATAGAAGCTAACAAAATATTCAACGGCGTTATCAGGAAAGAACCCTTTGAATTCACCATAGAGCTGGGCTGCAAGGGTTTTGTTTGGCGCTAAAATAATCGCAGGCCTCTGGGTGGCCTCAATGATTTTCGCCATTGTATAGGTTTTACCAGTCCCCGTCGCCCCAAGCAAAACTTGATCACGATCCCCGCTATTGATGCCTTCTGTCAGTTCGGCGATTGCCGTCGGCTGATCCCCAGCAGGAGAGAATTCAGACGCCAACACCAATTTTCGACCGCCCTCTAGTTTTGGACGGGCGCGCACGTCGCCTGTGGCATGGCCTAGCTCTTGAGTCATGAAAGTCTCCTTCGTCGTGTAATCTAGGGGACATTCGGGTGTCTTCCAAGGGACAAACGCCCGAAGTTTGACGTGACCCCAGTATCGCCTTGCAAAATTGCCAAATATTTTGGGCAAAAATAAATCCATTGGTCTATAAATCAGGAAGGGGGACTTGTTTTGAGGCGTGAAATTCCGCATAACTCGAGTAAATTAGGAGTCCCTGAAATGCCTGCACGCATCTACAAGCCCGCAAAAACAGCAATGTCCTCTGGAACCGCAAAAACACGCGATTGGATCTTGGAATTTACGCCCGCCTCTGCGCGTGAGGTTGATCCTTTGATGGGATGGACATCTTCGGATGACACACAATCCCAAGTTAAACTTTCCTTTGAGAGCAAAGAAGCCGCTCTAGCTTATGCTGCGGAAAAGGGAATCGAGGCAGATGTGTTTGAACCTAAAGCCCGCAAGCTAAATATTCGCCCCGGCGGATATGGCGAAAACTTTGCGACCAATCGCCGTGGCGCTTGGACCCATTAATCCAAATCAGATTGGATAATACAAAGGCGCCACAATCGGGCGCCTTTTTTGTTGCGTTAGAAATTCGGCGTTATGCCATCAAGCTCAAGTGATTTGATCAAGTCTCGCAATTCCTGACGTGCCGCGACATTGGAAATGTTTAACTGTTTGACGCCAATTTCCTTGAGGTCCAAAAGGGTCAGGCCGCGTGGGAATAATTCCCGAAAAATGACCCGTTCATTAAAGCCCGGCGCAATGCGGAACCCAATGCGCTCTGAGAGCATGTTCAACGCGCGTTCCATCTTTTGCTTGTTGACCATTTGTTGGGCCCCCATGCGATTGCGCATGACGATCCAATCTATCGGTTTAAGCCCCGCTTGGGCGCGAAGCTGGCGTGCATGCCAGACCATTTCTGAATAAACGGACGGCCCTTCGATCTTGTCTCCATCTGGGCTGATATGGGCCAAGAGGTCAAAATCAACAAAGCTATCGTTGAGGGGGGTAATCAAGGTATCGGCCAAGGAATGCGCCACTTGGCTCAAGCGGGTGTGAGAGCCTGGGCAGTCGATCATGATATAATCGGATTGCGGCTCCATCGCTGTGATCGCCGCGGATAGCCTGTGATCATAGATGTTTTCCCCTGCTGGAACGCTAGCTTGATCCACCTTAGGAAGCTCAAAGAATGTTGGGCTCTGAAGGTTCAGACCCTCTGCCGCCATGAACTCCAAACGGTTCAAGCAATATCGCCCAAAGGTCTGCTGACGCAAATCCAAATCCAATGCGCTCACTCTTTTGCCCATCCGTGACAAGGCAGTGGCGACATGCATCGTGACGGTTGATTTCCCTGCGCCGCCTTTTTCGTTTCCGACTACGATAATATGAGCCATGTTTTTTATCCAAACTAATACTGGGTCAGTTAGCCTTTTATAGAGACTGTTTTTTCCAAGGTGAAGCGGAGTTTAACTATTCTTATTAGGGTTGCCCTTTTAAGGGAACAACGGTGTCTTCGGGGTCTGGAGCCAGCTCTTCGAAATCGAAATTATCCAACCTGCGCGCACGGCGACCCGCTTTGTCAGCGGAAATTTTGATTTCTGAAATGTCTTTTGAGGCTTGATTAAAGTGACGGTCTAGGTTTTCCACCCGTGTTCCAAGACGGTCCACATCTTGGAACAATAGGCCCAACTCACGACGAATGGCACCCGCTTGTTCGCGCATGCGGGCGTCTTTTAAAATTGCGCGCATTGTGTTGAGGGTTGCCATACATGTTGTCGG
>CBFHKO010000026.1:0-5574 GCA_965656445.1 uncultured Paracoccaceae bacterium | reverse complement strand
CATGTATGCAGATCGCATCACGGGATCGATGGAACGGGCCTTGGCGGAAACCAATCGTCGGCGCGACAAGCAAATCGCATATAACGAAAAGCATGGCATTACCCCTGCGACCGTGAAAAAGAATGTTGATGATGTCTTGGCTGGTCTCTTCCAAGGGGACACAGACATGTCACGTGTGACGGCGACGATTGATAAACCCCTTGCTGGTGCCAACCTTCAAGCGGTCTTGGATGGTCTCAGAACCGATATGCGCAAAGCGGCTGAAAACCTTGAATTCGAAGAAGCTGCGCGCCTCAGGGACGAGGTCAAACGCCTAGAGGCCGTCGATCTGGCTGTGTCCGATGATCCATTGGCCCGCCAATCCGCGATCGAAGCCGCAAGCGAAGCGGCCGTCAAATCAAAAGGGCGCTCATCTGGAGGGCGCGGTGGAACACGCACCTATCGCAGTAAGGCGCAGAAAAAGCACTAATCCTAACGACACCGTTGGGATTACCCTTCCCTCATTTCAGCAATCAAATCAGTGATACGCATGAGCTCAGTCGCGATGCCAGGTTCGGACATGGCGTGGCCTGCGTTGGGGATCAAACGAAGATCACATTTACCCCAAGCCTGCGCCAATTCCCAAGCGCGTTGAGGCGGGCAAATCATGTCTTGGCGGCCTTGGACAATAAAGCCAGGGATATGCTGAATACGATCTACATTGGCCAAAATTTGACCATCACGTTCCAAAAATCCCTTATTAATGAAGTAGTGGTTTTCCAATCTCGCAAATGTGCGCGCATAATTCGACGGGGCCGACATGCCACGCCCGTCTGATCGTACAGATGCCAATGCATTTTCCCAATCAGACCAAAGTTGACCAAACTTGGTTTCTTCCGGAATATTGCCGCTAAACAACCGCTTATTATAGGCCGCAATCAAATCGTGTTGTTCATCCTCGGGAATGGCCGACACAAAACGTTGCCAAAGATCAGGCCAGAATTGTCCTGCACCCCCGCCATAAAACCAATCAAGCTCTACTTGGGTCATCAAGAAAACGCCGCGCAATATGAGATGAGTTGCGCGATCTGGATGGTCTTGCGCATATAGCAACGACAAAGTCGCCCCCCAAGACCCCCCAAACACTGCCCACCGATCAAGGTCGAGACGTTGGCGGATGGATTCCATATCCTGAATGAGATGCTGCGTTGTGTTGTTTTCAACCCCTGCATAAGGTGTTGAGCGGCCGCATCCACGTTGATCAAACAGAATGATCCGAAACAGTTTAGGATTAAAATATCGCCGCATCGCAGGACTGCATCCTGCCCCTGGTCCCCCATGGACAACGACGACAGGAATGCCTTGTGGATTGCCACATTGCTCAAAATAGATCTTGTGACCGTCGCCCGTCTCCATCATTTGATGATCGAAGGGCGTTATCATTGGATATAATTGTTGCACTATTTGCTTTCAGGTCGTGAACTTGTTCATTTCCGACTTATATGTGATGAAGCCAGCAAATGACCAGACGGAGACGCCAAATGAATGCGCCCAATACGACTGTTGACCCCTCAGAGGTTGCAAAATTCGAAGCAATGGCCGCCGAATGGTGGGATCCCAATGGAAAATTCAAACCATTGCATATGCTGAATCCATGCCGTTTGGATTATATCATCAGCCAAATCGCCGCTGAATACGACCGCGTTCCTGAACAAGAGCTTCCGTTCAAAGGGCTGCGCATTTTGGACATTGGCTGCGGTGGTGGTTTGCTGTGTGAACCTATGGCACGTCTTGGGGCAACCGTCGTTGGCGTTGATGCAGCAGAGCGCAACATTCCCGTCGCCCAAGCACACGCCGTACAATCAGGGCTCGACATCGATTATCGGTTTAATACCGCAGAGGCCTTGGCTGCAGATGGCGAACAATTTGATGTTGTTTTGAATATGGAAGTCGTCGAACATGTCGCCGATCCTTTGGCCTATCTCACAGCTTGTCAGCAATTGCTAAAACCAAACGGGCTAATGGTCTGTTCAACAATTAACCGCAATCCCAAAAGCTTTGCCATGGCTATCATTGGTGCGGAATATGTGATGCGCTGGCTCCCCAAGGGAACGCATGAATGGTCGAAATTCATTACACCTGATGAGTTGTTTGGCTTGATCACGGATGCGGGGCTAGAGCCTGTGGATCGCAAAGGCTTTGTCTTTAACCCGATCACGTGGCAATGGAAATTATCCGATCGTGACCTGTCGGTGAATTACGTCACAGCTAGCATCAAACGATAATTAGTCTGGCGCTAGCATGTAACCTGCGCCGCGCACGGTTTGTAGGTAGCGCGGTTCTTTGGACGAGGCTTCAATCTTGCGACGCAGCCGCGTGATTTGCACATCAATCGCGCGGACATGGGCTTGTTCCTCGTCGCGGCCAAGTTCGTGGGCTAATTGAGCGCGACTCACGGGTTCCCCAGCTGAAGCAGCAAAAATTTTCATCAATTGGGCTTCTGTCGCTGTTAGGCGCACAGATTGATCTCCATGCCACAACTCGCCTTTCGCCACGTCATAGCGTACGGATCCAAGGGACAATATCTTGGGGAGGTCACTTGTTTCCGAGGAAACTGGCACCCGTCGGAGTATGGCATTGATCCGTAACAACAGCTCTTTGGGTTCAAACGGTTTAGATAGATAATCATCCGCACCCGCTTCGAGACCCGCGATCCGATCCTCAGTTTCGCCTTTTGCCGTAAGGAGCAGAATCGGTGTGCTCAGTGTATGCCTGAGATCGCGCGTCAACGAGATCCCATCTTCACCAGGCATCATCACATCCATCACGATTAAATCGAATTCCAAACCCACCATCAAACGGCGCGCATGGGCTGCGTCCCGCGCAGCGGTGACCATGAACCCGCTTCTTATCAAAAATTTTTGAAGCAACGAGCGAATACGTTCGTCATCGTCAACGATCAACAAATGCGTATCCATATTCAATCCACCCACTTAGTCTTGTCTTAGGGTACTATAGGCTTGCAAAAGCTCTGGGTCCATCATTGCCTCAAGCACTCGGCGGAAACCGGATACTGCGTCTGGTCCAGCTTGGCGATAGGCCGCCCGCATGCGGTGCTGCTGTGCGTTCGACAGCTCGGCTTCTAGGGATTTCCCTTTGTCCGTAAGATAGAGATGCCTCTCGCGACGATCTTTTTTTCCAACATGGCTTTCAACAAGACCGTCCTCGATCAAGGTCCGCAAAACGCGATTGAGCGACTGTTTTGTGACGCCCAAAATATTCAACAGGTTATTCACAGTCGTCCCCGGCGCCCCATTGATAAAGTGCACAGCTCTATGATGCGCTCTGCCATAGCCATGGCTCTCTAGAATTTTGTCAGGGTCTGCGGTGAATCCGCGATAAGCGAAAAACATCGCTTCGATACCCAGACGCAGTTGATCATCTGTTAAGAATAACAAAGATTCCCCTGATGGGCGTGGGGGTGACGTTGGATTCATAGTAAGTCCTCCTGATATCATCCAATATTATGTCAGCCTTGTTGACATTCCAAGAGTGAAATGTTAGCGATTCACAGTTTTAACGCAATAAAATGTCCGAAACGGACGTAACTTGCGTAACTAATGCAAAATTGAAGCCTGAATTCGCAAATAGGAAAGGATATCCCATGGCAGGCAGTTATGAAGATCGCGACGGAAAAATTTGGCTAGATGGCAAGCTTGTAGAGTGGCGTGACGCACAGGTGCATGTCCTGACCCACGCGATGCATTACGCGAGCTCTGTTTTCGAGGGCGAGCGGTGCTACGAAGGCAAAATCTTTAAGAGCACAGAACATTCCGAGCGTTTGATCCGCTCTGGCAAGCTTATTGATTTCGACATTCCCTACAGCGTTGAAGAAATTAATGCCGCGAAAGAAGCGACGTTAGAAGCCAACGGACTACAGGACGCCTATGTGCGTGCATTTGCATGGCGTGGTGCTGGCGAAGACATGGGTGTCGCTTCGGCCAAGAACCCTGTTCGCATGGCCGTTGCCGTTTGGGCATGGGGAAATTATTACGGCGATGCCAAGATGAAGGGCGCAAAGCTCGACATTGCAAAGTGGCGTCGTCCTGATCCTGCGACAGCCCCATCACAAGCCAAGGCCGCTGGACTTTATATGATTGCAACCATGTCAAAGCATGCTGCCGAAGCCAAAGGATGTTCGGATGCGATGATGTTTGATTATCGCGGCTATATTGCAGAAGCCACTGGCGCCAATATCTTTTTCGTAAAAGACGGCGAAGTGCATACACCAACCCCAGATGCTTTCTTGAACGGGATCACGCGTCAAACCGTTATCCAAATGCTCACGGAAAAAGGGATCAAAGTACATGAACGTCACATCATGCCCGAAGAACTAGAAAGCTTTGAACAATGCTGGTTGACGGGCACAGCAGCTGAAGTGACGCCAGTTGGTCAAATCGGCGATTACAATTTCGAAGTTGGCGCTTTGACACGCGATATTTCTGACAGTTACGAGAAATTAGTCCGCAGCTAACGCAACAAATATGCCTGATCAAACGCCTCCGCCAGTTCCACCGTGGGGGCGTTTTTTATTCTCAATTGATGTATTTTAGGGCCCTAGCTGAGTCGATTGCGGCGGCGCAAAACCGAATCACAGCCGTCGATTTCTACCTTTTGTGGGAAAAGACATATTCTAACTAATGAATAACATGCCGAATGCGTCATTTGCACCGCGACACAAAGGCGCTAATTTCATGGAAATGTAATCCACAACTAGACGCATGCGAATTCCGCCGCTAAATACACGCCAGGAACAGGCTGCCAGTAGTTAGGCGGTCACAATACCCAATGGGCCACCTAGTGGTCAAAGAATGGAGTTTACCTCGTGTCAAACGCAGAAGATCACGAAGGCACCCGCAGAGATTTCCTCTACTACGCTACCGCAGGTGTAGGAACGGTTGCGACCGGTGCCGCCGTATGGCCTTTGGTCAATCAGATGAACCCGTCAGCCGACGTTAAGGCTTTGTCCTCAATTCGAGTCGACATTTCCGAAGTTGAGCCTGGTACTCAGATCACTGTTAAGTGGTTGGGCAAGCCAGTGTTCATTCGCCGTCGCACAGTCGAAGAAATCGAAGCGGCACGCTCTGTTGCCCTTGATGATCTCATGGACGCCAGCGCGGAAAACGCAAACAAGCCTGGTGCGGATGCCTCAGACGAGAACCGCGCAATGGACGAAAATGGTGAATGGCTCGTTATGATGGGCGTGTGTACACACCTTGGCTGTGTCCCACTCGGAGATGGCGCAGGCGATTTCGAAGGCTGGTTCTGCCCGTGTCACGGATCCCACTACGATACGTCTGGACGTATCCGTAAAGGTCCAGCGCCAACGAACCTATGGGTTCCTGTCGCTCAATTCGTGGATGATTCCACGATTCAACTAGGTTAAGGGAGCACTTAGAAATGGCTGGTATTCCTCACGATCACTACGAACCAAAGTCAAATGGTGCAAAATGGGTTAACAACCGTTTGCCGATCATTGGTTTGCTTTACGACACACTCATGGTCCCGACTCCAAAGAACCTAAACTGGATGTGG
>CBFHKO010000025.1:0-6370 GCA_965656445.1 uncultured Paracoccaceae bacterium | reverse complement strand
TTGCAAAACGACACATGATTTGAGCGTGATCATCGTTCGTGACCTCCCCGCCCTCACGTTTGTCATGAACGGTTTCCACGTCAGCCATCACTTTTTCAATCGGACCCATAAGTGCAAGCGCTGCGTTAATGGGATGGGGCGCGAGATCTCCCATATTCCCATTCGCCAAGCCGTCACACCGCCAATTAAACGGCTCATCAGGGTCGGACAAGAAATCTTCTTCGTGGGTGCCTCGGAACCATGTGACCTGACCAATTTCGCCTTGTTCAATTAAATGACGTGCAAATTGGCTCGCAGGCGTGCGGATATAGTTAAATCCGATCATATTCACAGCACCCGAAGCATCAGCCGCCGCAACCATTTGGCGCGCCTCGTCGAGCGTTTCGGCAAGAGGTTTTTCACATAGAACTGGTTTGCCCAACGCCATGGCCGCTAGCGCAATATCACAATGCGTGTCTTGAGGCGACGCAATGATGACCGCTTCGACCTTGGGATCATTCACCAATTCTTGCCAATCCTTGGCAGCGCGCGCAAAACCGAATTGTTTGCGGTATTTCTCTGCGCTTTGAGGGGAACCAGCTGCAACCATTTCCAAGCGCGGACGTAGGTCTGTGTTAAAGACGGCCCCAACGGCTGACATGGCCACAGCATGCGCTTTACCCATATAACCACCACCGACAATACCTATTCCTATTTCCGTCATTTGGGCGTCCTTCCGACATTAAGAATTCGTTTGCAACCGATTGCAAAAACTGTAACTTGGGCCTCGAACTGGTGCAAGATGCATTTGAAGATCGCTTCAATTATTGACACATTCAGGAGATATGCAACGTGACCGACGCGACAATAACTTTGACAACGGCGCAAGCAATCGTACGCTGGCTTTCAGCGCAGTACATTGAGATTGATGGACCAGAGCACCGTCTGTGTGGTGGCGGCTTTGGCATCTTTGGTCACGGGAATGTCACCTGCCTTGGCGAAGCCTTGTATACGCACCAAGACGCGCTTCCTCTGTATCGTGGTCAAAACGAACAAAGCATGGGATTTGCCGCAGCAGGATATGCGAAACAATGGCTGCGACAGCGGTTTATGTTTTGCACCGCCAGTGCAGGTCCGGGAACAGCGAACCTTTTGACCGCGGCAGGTTTGGCCCATGCCAACCGTTTGCCGATGCTCATGCTCTGTGGTGATACGTTTCTCACTCGTCTGCCTGATCCAGTGTTGCAGCAGATGGAAAACTTCAATGACCCGACTTTTGGGGTCAACGACGCCTTTAAACCGGTGAGCCGCTATTGGGATCGGATCACGCATCCAGCTCAGGTCATTCAAACTCTTCCCGCCGCCATTGCGACAATGCTAGATCCCGGTGATTGCGGTCCGGCGTTTCTTGGCCTTCCCCAAGATGTGCAGGGATGGACATATGATTATCCCGAAAAATTCTTTGACAAGAAGGTCCATCGCATCCGCCGCCAAAGCCCTGATGTAGATGAAATCAATGACGCCATCGCGCTCTTGAAAACGGCCAAACGTCCTATGATCATCGCAGGTGGCGGCGTTCAATATTCTCGTGCGGTTGATGAACTGACGTCGTTTGCCGAAGCGCATCAGATCCCCGTTGTTGAAACCATCGCGGGCCGCGCAAATATGCTTGCGGATCATCCTTTGAACATCGGTCCAATCGGTGTGACGGGATCGGATAGTGCGAACATCATCGCAGAACAAGCGGATGTGATCGCCGCGGTCGGAACGCGATTACAGGACTTTACCACCGGGTCTTGGACAGCCTTTGCAATGGATGCAAAATTCATTTCAATCAACGCCGCGCGCCATGATGCAGGCAAACATATGTCACTGCCAATCGTTGGCGATGCAAAAGTATCGCTTGCCGCGCTTGCCTCTGCTGCAACAGGTTACAAAGCCCCATCCGATTGGACCTCCTTCGCCCAAGACGAGCGCAAGAAATGGGATGCCTATGTTGCAGACAATGTGTCCTTTGGCGACAATAAGTCAAATTCATACGCTCAGGCGATTGGTGTTGTGAATAACCTATGTGACAAACGTGACCGTATTGTTGCCGCCGCTGGTGGATTGCCTGCTGAGGTCACGGCGAATTGGCGGACCTTGGATATTGGCACCGTTGATGTCGAATTTGGGTTTTCCTGTATGGGATATGAAATCGCGGGCGCTTGGGGTGCGCGCATTGCACAAAGCGAACAAGAGCCGGACCGTGATACGATTACCTTCTGCGGCGATGGCTCCTATTTGATGTTAAATTCTGACATCTACTCCAGTGTTCTCAGCAACAAGAAAATTATTGCTTTGGTGTTGGATAATGGTGGCTTTGCGGTCATCAACAAACTGCAAAATAACACAGGCAACGAAAGCTTTAACAACCTGATTGAGGATTGTCCAACGATCACACACCCCTTTGCTGTGGATTTCCAAGCACACGCTGCATCCATGGGCGCACTTGCGGAAACCGTGTCTAACCCTGCGGAATTAGGCGAGGCCTTTAAACGGGCCCAAGACGCCGACCGCACAACAGTGATCGTTATGAAAGTTGACCCTTACGAGGGCTGGACAACAGAAGGCCATGCGTGGTGGGAAGTGGGCACACCCCACATCACAGACAACTCAAAAGTGCACGAAGCCCATGTTGATTGGGAATCGTCACGCAGCCGCCAACGTCGAGGAATATAATGACCAACTTGATCGAAGGAATTCGCAAGAATAATTTTGTCGTCTTTGGACGCGCTGGAATGGACATGTTCGCAAGCCCTATTGGGACCAAAAGCGAACATGCCGAAACGTTTGACTCAGATTTGGGTGGCTCATCGGCGAATATCTGTGCGGGTCTGTGCAAATTGGGATCGCGCTCCGCTCTTGTCACAAGCGTCTCAGATGATGCTGTGGGGCGTTTCTGCATTAACCGCCTGAAACATTACGGCGTCGATACCACCTATGTAAAATCTGTGGGCGGTGAATACAGAACATCTTTGGCTGTTTATGAAAGCAGCATGGATGATTTCCAAAATGTGATCTACCGCAACAGTGCAGCTGATTTCCAAGTGACCAACGCCGATGTCGATGAGGTCGCCTATTCCGATTATGGCGCGCTCATTACGGCCGGAACCGTCTTTGCCGCAGAGCCGTCTCGTGGAGCAACCTTCAAGGCCTTTGAAAATGCACGCGCCGTCGGTATGCCCATTATTTTCGATATTGATTATCGTCCTTATTCTTGGCCCTCTGCAGAGGTTGCCTCAGACGTGTTGACCCGCGCAGGCGAACAAAGCGACATGATCGTTGGGAATGACGAAGAATTCGGATTTATGGCAGGCGGCATAGAAAAAGGCTTGGACATGGCGCGGCGTCTTGCCGAACGCTCAGGTCGTATCGTCATCTATAAAATGGGATCGGAGGGCGCGATTACCTTTAGTGACGGTCAGGAAGTTCGCACAGGCATTTATCCAGTCACCCCAGTCAAACCAAATGGCGCAGGTGATAGCTTTATGGCGGGATTGCTGGCTGCGATTGCGGGTGCGAAATCCTTGCGGGATGCGGTCCTCATGGGATCAGCCTGCGCCGCGATTGTGGTATCAAAACCAGGATGCGCCCCTGCCATGCCAACGCCATCCCAGTTAGACGATTTCTTAACAACCCACTCAGGCCCAACGGAGATTTGAGATGCACATAGCCCCACACGATAACCAAAATCGTCCAATCGTAGATGTGGATAATTCAACTGTTCCGTTAAACTATTTCAACATTGTGAAACTGGAAAAAGGTCAGGCCTTTGAATATCAGGTTCCAAATTTTGAAACCTGTATTGTCCCAGCAACTGGCACAATCGATGTTGATATCGAAGGGGTTGCTTTCAAATCCTTAGGTAATCGTGGCGAAGACGTGTGGGACGGCGAACCAGAAGGCGTTTACGCGCCCGTCGGTGCCAAAGTGACCTTGGTTTGTGTCTCTGAGGCGACCGAAGTTTTCATTGCAGGCGCAAAATATGACAAGGTTCTAGACCCGTTTGAAGTCCGTGAACCAGACTTGGTCCAATACGGGTCAGACGACACAAAAACACATCGCAAGATCAAACATATCTTGGGTCAAAAACAACATGACAAAGTTGGGCGATTGTTGGTGAGCGAACTGTTCACTGTTGGCGCGGGTGGATGGTCAGGATTTCCAAGCCACAAGCACGACACAGACTGCAAGCCTGACGAAACACGTCACGACGAAACCTATAATTTCCGGTTCAAGCCAAATTGGGGCTCTGGTTTGCAAATGCTGCAACGCGAAGATAACGAACCAGGTGATGCCTATCACATCATGGATGGATCGACAGTTTGCATTGATACGGGGTATCATCCGTGCTGTGTGCTCCCTGGATATGAAATGTATTATTTCACCATCCTTGGCGGGTTAAGCCAACGCAGCCTTATTCAATACTTCCAACCCACGCACGCCTATCAGGTTGAAACCATTCCGGGCATCAAGGATATGGTGGCCAAATTTAAATGACCCTAGCAACGCTCTCAGAGGTACTTCAACCCGCTCTTAAGCAAGGGTATGCCGTTGCAGGATTGGTTACCCTTGGGTGGGAAGATATGCGCGCCTATGTGGCCGCTGCTGAAGCCGAAAATGTGTCCATCATCCTTCAAGCGGGCCCATCCTGTCGTGAACATACGCCCCTGCCTATTCTAGGCAAGATGTACCGCCACTTGGCCGAAAATGCCAGCGTTCCAATCGTTGCACACCTAGACCATGGCTACACCTTTGAGGACTGTAAAATGGCCTTGGACAGTGGGTTCACATCCCTGATGTTTGACGGATCCCGCAAGCCACTGAGCCAAAACATCGATGAAACGGCCCGTATCGTAGACATGGCACATGCCGCTGGGATTTCTTGCGAAGGGGAAATTGGGTTTGTGGGCTATTCTGGGGGCGAAAATTCTAACGGCACAGACCCAGAAGAAGCCGCCAAATTCGCACGGGACACAGGTGTCGATGCAATGGCGATCTCTGTTGGCAATGTTCACTTGCAACAAGACAAAGAAGGCGGCCTAGATATCCCACGTATCCGCGCTATCGAAGCGGTGACAGAGGTGCCCTTGGTCATTCATGGTGGGTCTGGTGTTCCCTTGGATCAACGCAAAACTTTGGCGCAGACATCCAAGATTTGTAAGTTCAACATCGGTACCGAATTGCGGATGGCCTTTGGTCAGGCACTCCGAAGCGCTGTTAATCAAGACCCAGACCGCTTTGATCGTGTTCAAATCCTTAAGGACACGCATGATCCCCTTGTTGCGGCGACGCGACGGGTCTTGCAAGGTTTCAAATAAACAGACTTGTCATCTATGACATGCCGTCCATAGTGGGTCCAATTCATGTCAGATAAGGAGCCACTATGTCCGATTGGAACGAAGATTTATTTGAACAAGGCCTCGCCCAACGTAAATCAACATTGGGCGCGGACTACGTTGAAAAGAACCTCGCCGCAGCAGATGACTTTACCCGTCCATTTCAACATGCCATGACGGCGTGGTGCTGGGGGTTTGGTTGGGGCGATGATGTTATCGATGCCAAAACCCGATCTATGATGAACCTCTCAATGATCGGTGCCTTAGGTAAAATGCACGAATGGGAATTGCACTGTCGTGGAGCGATTAACAACGGCGTCACCAAAGAAGAAATTCGCGCAATCATCCACGTTATCGGCATCTATTGCGGTGTGCCCCAAGCCTTGGAATGTTTTCGCGCAGCGCGCAAAGTGCTTGAGGCAGAAGGCCTACTGTAACCCTATACGCAAAGCCCTGCCCCAAACGGTCATTCCGTTCAGGGCAGGTGTTTTTAAACAAAGTCTATGAATTTGTTGAACGGCATTTCACGAATACGCTGACCCGTGGCGGCAAAAATAGCATTCCCCAAAGCAGGGGCCGCAGGCGGAACGGGCGGTTCACCGATCCCACGCACTTTTGCCCCATTCTCCAGACCGCGCACCTGAATTTCAGGGCATTGCGCCATGCGCATCCCTTCGGCGTCCCAATAGTTCGCTTGCTCGGCGGCACCGTTTGAATAGGTGATTTCGCTATTGATCGCGTGACCAAGCCCGTAGACAACGCCACCCTGCACAAGGTTTTCAAAATTGGACGGATCCAACACTTTGCCTACGTCAGCGGCAACAAAGACTTTGTCAATTTTGATCCCGTCTGGCGTATTGGTCACTTCGACAACTTCGGCGGTTGGTACGCCAAAACTGAGGACAAAGGCAACGCCTCGGCCTTTGTTGGGACCAAGTGGGGTTCCCCAATTGGACATGTCGCCAACAGCTTCTAGAACCTTGACGGATGGCTCATGCCCCATCAAACGG
>CBFHKO010000024.1:0-6857 GCA_965656445.1 uncultured Paracoccaceae bacterium | reverse complement strand
TTTGCGCCCATTCTTCTGAGGTCAGATTCTTGGGCAAGGACAGAAACGGGCTTTGCGATGCGAGCGTGACATAGTCCTGAAATGAAAGGCCCGCTTCGAAATGTTCATGGATGTCAGGCATGTGCATTCCAAAACGCGAATTGCACATTACTAAGATATCTTGTGCATCAAACAGGGCGAACCCTTCTTGGATCGCTTCTAGGGCGTTTGCCAAATTTGATCGGGCCGCTTCGGTTTCTTGGTTAGCTTCAGCAAGCGCCGCGTTAGAATCGTTCAATAGATCAAGCGCGCGCTCAAGGTCCTTGGTTCTTGCGGCGACTTCTTCTTCTAACAGGGCGGCGCGTTGAAATTGTGTATAGGCGGCACCAGAATCGTCAGATGCCTGTTCTACTCGATTCATCAGAGCTTCGGTAATTTTCAGCAGCCGCTCGTTTTGGGCCGCTAAACTCATTTGAGGATCAAGCAGAGACTTTGTCATGGCATATCCTTGGGGGGATAGATGGCGACGCCCGTCATGGTTTGGTTAACATGCATTGAATTATATTGCTCGCCATAAGTCGAAAACCCAACCACGTTGTTGTCCTTCATCACGTTGGATAAAGCGCCAGTCATTTGTTTTTCTTGCGCTTCGATGCGGCGCAAAATGCAATCACAGGCCAAAATCGTATCAGGCTTTTGATGCTCAGATAGTTTACTAAATTCTTCCCTGAGGTGATCCACCATATGCATCGGCTCAGCGAGCGTCAGAACCAAACCCTCGTCAATTGCGGAAAAGAACACCAAATCCCCGTTATCAGCAATTCGTTGAATTGCACGAACGTGATGATGTCCTCCGATGCGAACAACGACAGGGTGCGCGGCAAAGGTAAACGGAGTTAGCTGTTCAGGGTCCTTGCCCAAAATCCGCGCATATTCGCGCGCTGCTGGGGCTGCGTTTATTTCGCTCACGACTCGATTTTCAGTGTTGGCCTTGGTGACGACCATACGTTTGTCGGTTGGAACCAAGTGATCCGTTTTAAATACTTTTATCGGGCAGCGTGTTCGAAATTGGGTCAAAACAGCCGCTGATGTATGGCGCTTTCCCTTATACAAAATATAGGTTTTGTTGAAATCCACCCCGTCTGCGGCTGATCCACCAAACAGAGGCACCGGACCCATACCCACAGAGAGCTTGGAGGTAATGATATCCTCTTGTCGAGACAGCCCATCGACTAACAAGAAATTGAATTCATAGTTCCACTCTTTATGACGGTTTTGCATGTGGGCGCGGTTGCGAATGAGGGCATCGATGACGACTTGGCTATCCATCTGTTCAACATTTTCGATAAAGTTAACAGTGGCGTCAAAATATGTTTCAGGAAAAGCAATCGCCACAATGTTACGTTCGGCATATCCGATGTGTGTGATTTCACCTGCTGTTGTACAACCGATAACGGGGGTGGTGCCAAAGACTGCTTCGCATTGTGAATCGATGACAGAGAAATCTGCGCATGGGGCGATGAATAAAACAACCAAGGCAAAGCGTTCTTGACCAAGGGCTTGTTTCAAGGTGGTTAAGGGGGACGGATCAGAACAGGGAACATCTGCGGTTTTGATAATCCCCAGATTACTTAGGTTCGCGATAGTGTCATGGTCCTCAACACCCATAAATTATCCTCCCGTGGATGGGAGCATGCTATGACTGTTATGGGGTCTCTTGCAAGACGCTTGAAAAGCTTGTTTCCTTGGCAAGTAGGACAGCTTGAGTTCGGCTTTGCACGCCAAGTTTGCGCATGATCGCGGTGACGTGGGCTTTGACCGTAGTTTCCGCGATGGACAGGTCATAGGCGATTTGCTTGTTGAGCTTGCCTTCACAAATCAACTGAAGGATCCGCGCCTGTTGATTTGTCAGCGTTGCCATCCGCGCAATCGTGTCATCCTGACTTGGGGCGCTGAAATCCGTATCACTGAGGAGATCAAACCCCTCCGGAATAAAGACATGTCCCTTTTGTACCGACGCAACAGCCGCACTAAAGACATCACGCTTGCTATGTTTCGGGATAAAGCCAGCCGCTCCAGCCTTTATCGTTGACGTGATGACGCGGTTATCTGCCATTGAGGACACAACGATAACAGGCACCCCAGCCGCGTTTCGCAATCGGATCAACCCATCCAAGCCGTCGACATCGGGCAAGTTCAGGTCCAAAACCACCAAATCAGGCCGACCTTTTGCCTCTAAGACGTTCAACCCTTCGGCAAGAGAGGCGGCGGTGTTTATATCGCTGATGTCTGCAATCGCACGAAGCGTCATAGAAAGCGCATCACAGAACAGTGGATGATCATCCACGATCAAGGCTGATTTAAATGTGCGCTCGCCTGTTTCGGTCATTGCATGTGTCCTTAAATACCTAAACCCACCCTAACAAAATCGGAGGGAATGTTAACTAGGCCAAAGGTCGAACCTTGGAAAAAGAGGTGGCAGCCACCGTTCAATGGCGCCGCCCCTTGATGCCATATCTATTATGGTTTGCGGCGACCAAACCACATACGGGAAAACAGGCCATCCCGTAAAAAGAATTGGTGATAAAGAGCGGCTGCAATATGCAAAACAACCAGCAACAAGAGCAATGTCCGAAAAAGGCCATGCGCCTTGCGTGGGGCCCATTCCTTCAAGTCCGCAGGTAGAAATTCAATCGGAGCGCCAGCAACCAGACCGATAAACTCACCACCGACAGAAAAGGCGAGGCCAGAAGCTACTAAGCCAAACACCAGCGCATAAAGAATCCAATGCGTCAAAACTCCGATGCGATCAAGGACAGCATTTCCCGTTTCGGCATGGGGTGGGGTGGTGCTGAAGAACCGAATGAGCAATCGAATGATGAGTAATGCTCCGACAATTAGTCCGATTGTCATATGTCCTGCGGCAGCTTCGACCTTGGTCGGGTCATCCATCGCAATGGGAGAAAGCATAAATTTTCCGGCCATAAGCGCCATTATGATCATCAGGGCCATAACCCAGTGAAGAAGAACCAAAATTGGATGGTAGCGTGTCATTTCAAAATCCCTTGTCGTGTATTAAGTGGTCATAATCTTCTAGAGTCTTGGTTTAGCAAAAAACGTCATCAGAACACTTGTGGCAATTTCACCTAGTATCGCTGTGATGAGCGCAGTTATCCAACGACCCAACGCCTCTTTATCAGGTCCACAAACTTGTGGTTTTGCAAGGTCCATCACCAGACCCTTCCTTAAAAACGCTTTGAAGAGTGACATTTTTATTAATGTTTGAATCAATGCTAAAATGTAATTGAAACTGATGGCCTAAATTTGGCGCCAGCCGAAATGTGGAGACTACGCCCTTGGTCTTATGGAACCAATTGGGGTTTGTCGCTTAGCATGTAAAAATATTGGAGTGAATAAATGAACCTATCCGATTCTAAATTGATTGCAGCGGACCGAGAAACAGTATGGCAAGCGCTCTTGTCGTCTGAGGTTTTACAAGACTGCGTTCCTGGATGCAAAGAAATGTCCGGATCACCCGAAGAGGGATTTGAAGCAACCGTCGTTCAAAAGGTCGGCCCTGTTAAAGCCACCTTCAAAGGGGCTGTCACGCTCTCAGATCGGGTCGAGGGTGAAAGCCTCACATTGACCGGAGAAGGCAAAGGTGGCGCAGCTGGCTTTGCCAAAGGGGGGGCAAACGTTACCCTGACAGAAGAAGAGGGCGGCACACGCCTGTCTTATGACGTCGAAGCAAAGGTAGGCGGCAAATTAGCCCAACTCGGCAGCCGCATCATCGACGGTTTTGCCAAAAAGATGGCAGATCAGTTTTTCGAAAAATTCCGCGATGTGGTCGAGGGTCCTATAGAGGAAACAGAAGACGCGTCAGACGACGCAGAGCCACAGAAAAAAGGCTGGTTCCGTAAAATGGTTTCTAGCTCATAACAGATTTTCTAGGGAGGAAAACAATGGCAAAAATTTCAATGACAGTAAACGGCAAGTCCGTTTCCGGAGATGTTGAGGGGCGTACCCTCCTTGTTGACTTTCTCCGAAACGATCTTCGACTGACGGGAACCCATGTTGGCTGTGACACGAGCCAATGTGGTGCTTGTACAGTTCATGTTGATGGCGTGGCCGTCAAATCCTGTACAATGCTCGCCGCCGAAGCAGAAGGCGCAGATATCGCTACCATCGAAGGCCAAGCAGAGCCAGATGGAACATTGAACGCAATTCAGCAAGCCTTTCAAGATCACCACGGCCTACAGTGCGGATTTTGCACGCCTGGTATGGTGATGGCCGCTGCGGATTTGTTGAAAAGCAATCCGAAACCAACAGAAACAGAAGTTCGCCATCACCTTGAGGGCAATATCTGTCGCTGTACGGGTTACCACAACATTGTCAAAGCAATCATGGCGGCTTCTGGTCAAGACGTCAGCCAACTCGCAGCAGAATAATAAGGGTGAAAACCCACATTTAGGGAGGAATTAACATGCCCAAAGACAGCGGCATCGGCGCCAGCTCAAAGCGTCGCGAAGACATCCGGTTTTTAACTGGCAACGGAAATTACACCGACGACATTAACATTCATGGACAAGCGCATGTCTATTTCTTGCGCTCAGACATGGCCCATGGTCGGATCAAAAATATAGACACATCAGCGGCGGAAAATATGTCTGGCGTGGTGCGCATTTTCACAGGTGCGGATTTCGAAGGCATCGGAAGCATTCCCTGCGGTTGGCAAGTCACAGACCGTCACGGCGAAGTCATGCAGGAACCAGCCCACCCCGTTCTTGCCATTGGCAAGGTGCGCCACGTTGGGGATCCAATCGCGGCGATTGTTGCCGATAGCTTGGCAGAAGCGCGTGACGCAGCAGAAGCCATTGACCTTGATATCGAAGAACTGCCAGCAGTTGTCGATATGAAAGCCGCCGTTCAAGAGGGCGCAACCAAGATCCATGACGATCTAACGTCTAACCTCTGCTACGACTGGGGCTTTGTCGAAGAAAACAAAGGCGCCGTAGACGAGGCAATCAAGAATGCCGCGCATGTGACGACGTTGGAATTGGTGAATAACCGTTTGGTCGCCAACCCGATGGAGCCACGTGTCGCCGTCGGTGATTACAATCGCTCAAACGATGAAAGCACCCTGTTCACAACATCACAAAACCCGCATGTGATCCGTCTTTTGATGGGTGCGTTTGTTTTGGGTATTCCAGAGCATAAGTTGCGCGTTGTTGCGCCTGATGTGGGTGGTGGCTTTGGCACCAAGATTTTCCACTATGCAGAAGAAGCCTTTTGTACCTTTGCCGCGCGTCAATTGAACCGCCCGGTCAAGTGGACTGCTAGCCGTTCTGAGGCCTTCATGTCAGACGCACATGGTCGTGACCACGTGACAAAAATTGATCTGGCTCTGGATGCGGACAACAACTTTACCGCGGTTCGCACAGAAACCTATGCAAACATGGGCGCGTATTTGTCCACATTTGCTCCGTCTGTTCCGACATGGTTGCATGGTACATTGATGGCAGGGAATTATAAAACCCCGCTTGTCTATGTAAACGTTAAGGCTGTGTTTACGAATACGGTTCCGGTGGATGCGTATCGTGGTGCAGGACGTCCTGAGGCAACATATCAGCTTGAGCGCGTGATTGACAAAGCAGCGCGTGAATTGGGCGTTGATCCAATTGCTCTGCGTCGTCAGAACTTTATCACTGAATTCCCATATGCAACGCCAGTTGCCGTGGAATATGATACCGGCGATTACACCGCGACGATGGACAAACTAGAAGAGATCGCAGACCTCTCTGGGTTTGAAGCCCGTCGCAAAGCCTCAGAAGCCAAAGGCATGCTGCGCGGTCTTGGTGTGAATTGCTATATCGAGGCATGCGGAATTGCGCCGTCAAACCTTGTCGGGCAACTCGGCGCGCGTGCGGGCCTTTATGATGCGGCGACAGTTCGCGTCAATGCAACAGGGTCAATCAGCGTTATGGTCGGGGCGCACAGCCACGGTCAGGGCCATGAAACGGCCTTTCCTCAAGTGGTCGCGGAAATGCTCGGCATAGATGAAAGCATGATTGATATCGTTCATGGCGACAGCTCTAAAATCCCGTTTGGGATGGGAACCTATGGATCGCGTTCGATCGCTGTCTGTGGATCTGCTATGGTGCGCGCGACAGAAAAGATCATCAATAAGGCCAAGAAAATCGCCTCTCACCTTTTGGAAGCGTCAGAAGCGGATATTGAACTTAAGGATGGTCAATTTACCGTTGCAGGTACGGATAAATCCGTTGCTTGGGGGGATGTGACTTTGGCGGCCTATGTGCCTCATAACTATCCGCTCGAAGACATTGAGCCGGGTCTTGAGGAAACAGCCTTCTATGATCCGTCAAACTTTACCTATCCATCAGGTGCCTATGCGTGCGAAGTCGAGCTGGACCCAGAAACAGGGAAAGTCACTGTTGAACGCTTCAGTGCCGCAGATGACTTTGGCAATGTGATCAATCCGATGATTGTTACGGGTCAGGTTCACGGCGGGATCGGTCAAGGAATTGGTCAGGCTCTGCTAGAAAACTGTGCCTATGACGAAAACGGCCAATTGCTGAGTGCGTCTTATATGGATTACGCGATGCCACGGGCCTCAGATGTTCCATTCTTTAGCGTGGATCATTCCTGTCAGACACCCTGTACGCACAACCCATTGGGCGTCAAAGGCTGTGGTGAAGCAGGCGCAATTGGGTCACCACCCTCTGTGGTGAATGCGGTTGTGGATGCGCTGCAATCTGGTGGTCACAATGTCACTCATATCGATATGCCTGTGTCGCCGTCGCGCGTCTGGGCTGCGATGAATAACGCATAATCAGGAGGGAATGGATATGTATAACTTC
>CBFHKO010000023.1:0-7619 GCA_965656445.1 uncultured Paracoccaceae bacterium | reverse complement strand
AAAGCCTCACCGTCACCGACGGCATAATGTGCTAGCCCCAGGTTCAGGCCCTCTTCAGCAGAGTACTTGCGGCCGGTTAGCATCATCTCGGTCATGCGGTCGGCACCAATGATGCGACTTACCCGCGCCGTGGCGCCGCCCCCAACGAAGATTCCGCGCCTCCCCTCTGGCAATTGGAAAATGGTAGAGGGCTCCGCGATGCGTACTTGCGTTGATGCGGCGAGCTCCATCCCGCCACCTATCACGGCTCCGAACATGGCGGAGACCGTGATAAGCCCACCAAACTGAATAGTCTCCATCACGCGATGCCAATCGCGGGAATGATAGAGGTTTTCCTCAGCGGAACGCTGAACGTGTTCTGATAGATCAAGGCCTGAGCAGTAATGCCCTTCGGTCCCCGTTAGGATCACGACCCGCACGCCTTCGGGCGGAGCGCTGTAGAAGGCATCAATGGCGTGCAGCAGTTCTTCGCACATGGCGTTGCGTTTGCCGGGACGGGTCATTGTGAGGGTCGCGATTGGCCCATCCACAGAGGACTGTAGCATTGGTGAGATGGTCATTATCCGTCCTTATTTCGGGGGAAGACGGACAGCGCCGTCCAGCCGTATGGTGGTGCCATTCAGGTATGGGTTCGCGACGATCTGGGCGGCCATCAAGGCGTATTCTTCTGGTGCGCCCAGCCGACCTGGGAAGGGGATATTCGATGTGATTTGGGCGGCGACGTCATCAGGCAGGCCCTCCATCATAGGTGTGTGGAACAGCCCCGGCGCAATCGCCATGACGCGAATACCGGCACGTGCGAACTCGCGCGATGCAGGCAGACACATCGAGGCAATCGCACCTTTTGAGGCTGCGTAAGCAGCTTGACCCAATTGACCGTCCTGCCATGCGACAGAGGCGGTGTTGATGATCACGCCCCGTTCGCCGCCATCAAGCGCGTCTTGTTGCATCATCCGGCGGGCCGCATGCGTCATAACGTTGTAGGTACCAAATAGATTCACGCGGATCGTCTTCTCGAACACGTCAAATGACCCACCACCGTCGCGCCCCACGATCCGTGCAGCGAGCCCAATTCCGGCGCAGTTCACGGCGATACGGGGTGCGGCCCCCAAGGCGTCGACGGCCGTGTCCAGCGCGGCGTCCACAGCGGCCTCATCGCTGACATCAGCCGAAACGGCGATACCGCCGATCTCTTTTGCGACTGACTGTGCGGCGTCAGCATTAAGGTCTAAGACCGCAACCTTCGCTCCTTCGCCCGCAAAGTGGCGGGCCGTAGCGGCACCCAGGCCACTGCCGCCGCCGGATACCAGAACAATTTGATCCTTAATCTGCACGATAAAACCTTTCTTAGAGCGCGAGTACAAACAGAGTGATTGAGGGAAAGAGTACGAGGATGATGACCCGCAGGATGTCCGAGCCGACAAAGAACATGACGGCTTTGTAGGTCTCGGTCATGGGGGTTTGTCGGTCCATGGCATTGATGATGAACAAGTTCATCCCCACCGGCGGCGTAATCAGGCCTACCTCGACCACGATCAGCACAAGAATACCGAACCAGATTGCGAGGTATTCCGCCTCGATCCTGTTCGCCATGCCTTGCGTGACGCGGATATCGAGTGCTTTCATCTGCTCTCGGGTCAGTTCCGCACCGCTGGCTATGGCGCTTTTGATGCCTTCCAGCATGTCTGTTGCCATGCCATCTGGCACCCCGCTGGCCAGAACTGCGTTCGCGGCATCGGCCTGCATTACAGCCAGGTTAACAAGACCGAAATCCATTGCTGAGATCACCGGAAAGAAGATCGGGATTGTCAGCAAGATCATCGACAAACTGTCCATCAGGCAGCCGAAAATCAGGTAGAAGACCAGGATCAGACAAAGCACCAGCCACGGGGTCAGACCGAGCGACAAGACGTAGTTTGCCAGCTCTTGCGGCACCTGCGTCAATGCTAGGAAAGAATTATAAAACCCAGCCCCCAGCACTATGAAAAAGATCATCGCGGTGGTCATGGCGGTGGCCAAAACGGATTCCCGAAACAGTGCCCAAGTCAGGTTGCCAGACACAAGAGCGATGAACCCCGTTCCAAACGCCCCTACGGCGGCTCCTTCGGTTGGCGTAAACCACCCAAGATAGATACCGCCGACGACAAGACCAAAAACCAAGAGCACGGGCCAAACATCGAACAGCGCTTTGAACCGCTCGGCATAAGGGGTGGGCGCGCGCGTGCCTGCAGCCTTTGGGAACAGGCGCACATAGAACGAAATTGTCAGCATATAGCCGATTGCAGCAAGGATGCCGGGCACGAAGGCAGCCAGAAATAGCTTTGCGATGTTTTGTTCGGTCAGGATCGCGTAGATCACAAGGATCACCGAAGGCGGGATCAGGATGCCCAATGTGCCACCTGCAGCCAGCGTGGCTGTCGAAAACCCGCCGGAATAGCCGTAGCGCCGCAGCTCCGGCAGCGCCACGCGGCTCATTGTGGCCGCGGTGGCCAAAGACGAGCCACAAATCGCGCCAAAGCCCGCGCAGGCCCCGACCGAAGCCATAGCAACACCGCCTTTTCGGTGGCCCAGCCAGCTTTCCGCGGCCTTGAAAAGGGCCGACGACATGCCCGAAAGCGTGGCAAACTGCCCCATCAAAAGGAACATCGGGATGATAGACAGCGAGTAGCTGGAGAAGGTGGTGTAGGTTTCGGTTTTCAGCTTGGATAGAAAAACATTGCTGTCTCCGAGCGCCAGCCAAAGCCCGGCAATTCCCATCCCAAGCATTGCCAGGCCGATTGGCGCGCGCAAAAAGATGAGCAGTAGCAGGACCGGGAAGGACCAGAAGCCGAGTTCAAGCATACTCAATGCGCCGCTCCTTCTTCGTCCATAAGTGGCGCACCTGAGACAGCCTCGATCACGCGGGCGTAGCTGCAATAGATCGCCACGAAAGAGGCTGTTACCGCTGCCAGAAGGCTCGCCGCATAGCCCCACCATTTGGGGAAACCCAGTAGTAAAGTGGTTTCGCCTGTTGAAATCTTGTCTGCGAGGCCAACGCCCAAACGCCATGTGATCAACACGATTGCGAGCATGAGCATGATCTCCCAAAATGCCCGCAGCCAACCGTTTGAACGCTTTGGCAAAAAAGACGTGAAGACATCCACCGTCGCATGTCCGCCGCGCAATTGGCAGATTGGCAAAAACGCGAAGATGGAAAAGGCGATGCCAGCCTCGACGATCTCAAAATCGCCCGGCACCGGGCCAACGCCAAGAGAAAGAAGTAGGTCGGACAGCCACGGTATTTGGGCCTGAACTCCGTCCATATGTGCGATCGTGTTACCGCTGCGGCCCAGCACGCTGAGGCAGACCAACAGGATCAAGGCGGTCAACACAAGGCCCCCGATCAGAGCCATTGAGCGCGCCATTCTGGTGACGACATCATACATTTTGCAGCAATCGGTTGAGACGCGGCCTTAGGTCTGAACCCAAGGCCGCAATAATATTACTCTGTGTAGGACTGGATCAGAGCTTGCGCTTCTTCGATCAACGCGGTGCCATCCATCCCTTGCTCAGCGACTTCTGCAATCCAGGCTTCAACTGTGGGAGCCGCTGCCGCGCGCCATTCCTCGACCTGTTCAGGGGTCAGAGTGGTCACTTCATTTCCAAGGTCCAGCGCAAACTCGCGGGCGGGGCCGTCATCCAGTTGCATCTGTTTGCCCGCGAAGGCCGAGAATTCTGCACCGGAATTTTCGTCAAGGATCACTCTCAGATCTTCGGGCATGGCATCGTACGCATCTTGGTTCATCGCGAACAGGAATGTGGTGGTGTAGAGCGAGGCATCACCGAATTCCAAGTGGTTCGTGACCAGTTCCGGCACTTTCAGTGCGCCGGTGACTTCCCATGGGATGACCGTGGCATCAATCACGCCTTTGGACAGACCCTCAGGCACGGCAGGAACCGGCATCCCGACGGGAGTGGCCCCCATGCCCGAGAACATCATGTTTGTCACACGAGTTGGGGCACGCAGTTTTACACCGTTCAAGTCGGCCGGTGTTTCAATCGGATCCGCCGAGTGGATCAAACCGGGACCATGCACCCAGGCGCCCAACAGGTGGAAATCGGAGAACTCGCCATCCACCATGTATTTTTGCGCCATGTCCCAATACGCGCGGCTGGTTGCCTCTGCATTGGTCATCATGAATGGCAGCTCAAACACTTCTGTGTGCGGGAAACGGCCCGGAGTGTAGCCCGACACAGTCCACACGATATCAGCTACACCATCGATGGCTTGGCCGATCAGCTCTGGCGGCTTGCCGCCCAATTGCATGGCCGGGAAATGGTCAATCTTGATTCGCCCATCCGAGGCAGTCTCGATGGACTCGATCCACGGCTCAATGATGTTCTTGGGAACATTCGCCTGTGGCGGCAGGAACTGGTGCAGACGCAGCGTTACCTCCTGCGCCGCGGACATGGTTGCAGTTGCGCCAATGCTCAGCGCGGCAACCGCCGCTACACCGGAAAGTTTTGCAAAAGTTCTTCGCATCATGGTCATCGTTTCCTCCCTAGAGACCAGTGAAATATTTTGTTAGCTTGCATATTAGTTATATTATATATCTATTATAGTCCAGCCCTATGTGAACTGGGCTTCGTTCTGGGAGGAAAGATCGATGCAATACCATTTGAATGGCTTTCGTAAGGGCGACCCATCTGTCGTGAAGCCAACTCAAACGCCAACGTCCGAGGGGGCTCAAAGTGAGGTGGATGTCTTGATCGTCGGGTGTGGCCCAGCCGGGCTGACACTTGCCGCACAACTATGTGCGTTCGATGACCTAACGATCCGTATCGCCGAGCACAAAAACGGTCCGCTTGAGATGGGGCAAGCGGATGGCATTGCGTGCCGTTCTGTAGAGATGTTTCAAGCCTTCGGGTTTGACGAGAAGGTCACAAAAGAAGGCTATTGGGTCAATGAAGTCACCTTTTGGCGGCCAGGCGCAGGCGGCACCGCCCTTGCGCGCGCCGATCGCATTGAGGATGTCGAAGACGGGTTATCCGAAATGCCCCATGTCATTCTCTCTCAGGCGCGCATTCATGATTTCTATCTTGAGATCATGGCGAACTCCGCACATCGTTTGACGCCAGATTACAATCGCACGCTACGTTCCGTGACACGGCACTCCAGCAGAGACTTTCCCATCGAAGCAGTTTTTGATTGCTCTGATGCCCCTGGTCAACGCGAGATCATACATGCCAAATTCCTAGTCGGATGTGACGGCGCACGCAGCAAAGTGCGCGAAGCCATGGGTCATGAACTCAAGGGTGATTCGGCCCGGCAGCTCTGGGGCGTGATGGATGTCCTGCCGCGCACCGACTTTCCGGACATTCGCCTGAAATGTGCCATCCAGTCCGCGGATGCAGGTAGTATTCTCATAATCCCGCGGGAAGGAGGCTATCTGGTGCGCCTCTATATCGAGCTGGATGAACTGCGCGAGGGCGAGCGCGCAAAGGATCGTGGTGTCACTTCAGAGCAATTGGTCGCCAAGGCACAAGAAATCTTTGCCCCTTTTACATTCGATGCTGCAGAAATTGCCTGGTGGTCCGCTTATGAAATCGGCCAACGGGTCTGCGATTCATTTGACGATGTTGCACCGAATGAGCGGGAAGAGAAGACCCCTCGCATATTCATCGCAGGGGATGCTTGTCATACCCACAGTCCCAAGGCAGGTCAGGGGATGAACGTCTCCATGGCTGATACGTTCAACTTGGGCTGGAAGCTGGCCGCGGTGCTTCGCGGACAATCCCCCGAAGCGCTTCTGGACACCTATTCCGAGGAACGCCAGGCAAAAGCCAAAGAACTGATCAATTTTGACCGCGATATGGCGCGGCTTTTCAGCGAGAAGCCCAAGACCCAGGAAGACGCCGCGCAGTTTCAGGCCTATTTCAAGAAACACGGACGCTATACGGCTGGGGTGGAGACCTGTTATGCGCCATCCTTGATCGTCGGTTCCGGTGATCATCAGACTCTTGCAGCGGGCTTTCAGGTCGGCACGCGCCTTCATTCCGCTCCGGTGATCCGGATGGCCGATGCAAGACCCTTGGAATTGGGGCATTGCCTTAAGGCCGATGGCAGGTGGCGCATTCTGGCTTTTGCGCCGCGTGATCATATGACAGCCCTTACCAATCTGTGCGCCACGCTTGCCGAACCATCCGGGGTCATAGCCTCAGTGACACCTGATGGCGCTGATATCGACAGTATCGTCGATCTACGCGCAATTGTCCAAGCGGGGCACCGCGATGTGGAGGCCACCAATCTGCCCGATCTTTTACGCCCCAAGAAGGGACGCTATGGACTAATCGACCATGAAAAAGTCTTTTGTCCTGCGTCAAAGAGCCCGGATATATTCGATTTGCGTAGCGTTGACCGGCAAGAGGGGGCAATCGTATTGGTCCGGCCGGACCAGTTTGTCGCAGATATCTTTTCGTTCGCGTCTTTGCTCGCGCTGGAGGGATTTCTGAGGCGCGTACTCATCTAGACTGGGTGAAGTAAGAAAATGAGGGTTCGAAGAGGATGAAAAGCGTGCAATTGCCGTCACCGGCAAAAAAACCGATGATGCATGGGATTGCGCGGCGGTCAGCATCAATCTGATCGGAATGCCTTTAGTATCGTTCAAGGCGTCGGTTTTTGTAGTCAGGGCGACCAGCCGTCGAACATCGCAAAGCTCCTGACACTGATGGGAACGAATTCTCTATTCGAATGCACATAAGCGCGAGAATGTTGGCAGCTCGAAACCCGTCCGGCAAATAGTTTAGGTAAGAAGCCTGCGATGTTGGGCGTTCATCGAAGCGGAAATGAAGTACCGTTAGGTTGCCGAAGCAGGACGGCGTGAATGCAAGAGATAATGCCAAGCCAAGACCACCACAGCCAAAGCGATGCCGACCATGACAACGAAGGTGGATTTCCAAAGGATCAAGACACCACAGATCAGCCGCAGGATCATTTCGGGGGTGGAAATGGCCTCTTTGTCGAAGCGGGTCAAAGCGGACGCCAACAGATATAAGACGAGCCCCAGCCTCCCCAGCAAGAGGGCGAGTTGGCCCCAGTCTGGCGTACCGGAGTATCCGTCTATCAACACACGTTGCCCTGCGTCATTGGTGATGGTCACCGCTTCTTCGATCAAAAGAAGTTCTGGGTACCAGGCAAAAACGAAGGGAATGGCGAACATCACGATACCAACACGGACCGCCGCAAAACCGGTGCGCATAGGCTCGCCGCCCGTAATCGAGGCCGCAGCGAAAGCGGCGATCGCGACTGGTGGCGTGATAGCCGAGGCAACGGCGAAGTAGAAAACAAACATGTTTGCGGTGAAGAAACTCACGCCCAGGTTCGCGAGAAGCGGGCCGAGCAATAGAGCGACATTCACATAGGCCGGAACTGTCGGCATGCCCATCCCAAGCAGGATCGCACAAAGCATTGCACAGGTCAGCGCTAGCATCAGGTAGACGCCACCTGCGATGGGGAACGTCCAGCCGAACAGGGAAATGGAATCCACCTCTTCCAACCATCCCGTGACAGCGCGTGTGATTTCACCGGTCAGGCCGCTTTCGTTCAGGAAGGCCGCAATGATGGATACCGCAAACAAGAG
>CBFHKO010000022.1:0-12400 GCA_965656445.1 uncultured Paracoccaceae bacterium | reverse complement strand
ACAAAAATTAGGCACACAGATATGGCCAAGGTTAATCAGAATCCTGCCATATAACAAACGGCAAGAGGCTAGTAATGTACATGAACATCGTGCTGATTTGTTTGTCTGTCAGCAAAAGACAGAGTCATATATATAAGGGTTAAGATTTGTGGGGGTTACTGTGGGGGTCGACTAACTCAATCTGGCGAAATATTACTATATATCAGTAGCTTAAGGAAGATTTATGGCGGAAACGAAGGCCAAAAGGGTCATGCGAGACACACATTGATCGGAGCGAATGGAAACGCTGAGTTGACGGAACCTGGGCAAGGCGCATTTGCAGCACTTTCAGAAATTGTTCGCGTGCTTGAAGCCGACGATGATACAGATTGGACCCTTGTCGATATCGCCGGACTCAGGGAGCATCTGATTGATATGGACCGGTTGGTGTCGAAAACTAAGGTGGTGGAAACCATATTGTCCAATGGTATATCTGTTAGTGCGACAGGCGATACTGAAACAATTGCTACGCTGAAACGTATGGTTCCGGCTCACGCGTCGCAACTCGCACAAGATGACCGATGGAATGTACATGCAAATGAATTGGAAAGCGGCATGGAGTTGAGGGTCACAAGTGACAAATCGGAAGTGATCGCGAGGATCCAAGGTCTTGGATTCTTTGGGTTGATGGCGAGCCAAGATCATCATCGCGAGCATCATTATATGATGGCGCGGGGACAGAACGCCCACCAGCATTGATGCGTGTGCTTTGGTTTTTGGTACCTTTAACGGCTGTATAAGTGTGGTACATTCAAATGGCAGTTCAACTGCTACCCCGAGCTGAACGACTGCACCGATAGTCTAAGCACGCTGCAATTTAGCGAGAATTTGCCGGGCCTTGGATAAGAACTTGCCCACTATGGAGTTCAGTATTTTTGGAATTCGTGTTCACCTGAGTTGTTTCCTCGGATTGCGGACGGTGGCACGACTTCCCCATTAGTTTGAACATTAAGACATGTGCGCCAAGACAAAGGGCGATCGGCGCAAAAAGCGCGACGTTCGTCCAAAGACCGACAATCGTGCCACCGGCAATAAAAAAAGCCCCGACAGGTAACAGCATTACTGCACAGCAAATCATCATTCCGTAGTGCAGGAATTTTGATGAACCTGACGGGTTTTGATCTTGAGGGTTAGACATTGAGCTATCCTTGAAAATACGAATTTGAATCTTGCCCCCAACCAACAATTGATGTGGCAAGATGTGTCTATTTTCGAGACTGTTTTTTGATTGCGACCAACCACAAAACAACCAATCCGACACTGAACACCGCGTTCCAGCTTGCCATCGACAAAGTTAGAAATTCCCAAACCACTTCATCGCACATAACAATACCCGGCCCGGTGTCGTTGGATGAAGGAAGCAACCCTTCTAACGCAGAACTTAGTCCACTGCCTGTGCACGATGTCGGGCCTTCCCACCAATCGCGCTCGACACCCGTGTGGAACAGGCCGAGGGCCGCAGTTGTACCCGCTGATAAAAACCCAACCAAGTAAAGGACAATGTTTCGAATGCCAAAAAGAAGCAATATGCCGACGGTGATTGCAATGGCATGCGGCCACCTTTGCCACAAACACATGGCGCAAGGTTGATAACCTAACGCCTGAAACATGAATGCGCCGCCAAGAAGGGCCGCCGATCCAAGTGCAGCAAAGATTGCAACGGTTGAGGGGGTATTTTGCATTTGAACTCGTTGTGAATTATGGACTTTCACCTATCGTGCTAGGGTTTCGAAACCCAAAGGTCACGGCCTGCTTTGTAACATTTTGTATGCAATGTTTCTTAGGCTTATTTTAATTCAATTACTTTGGTATGCTTAGCCGAAAATCAGGAAAGACAAGATGATACTAAACTATCGGAACATTTTGTTCCTAGTGCCAGGGGTGCTTGCTGCCTGTGCAGAACCACGTTGGGACGAAACCAAACCCGATGGGACCCTCGCGGTTGTTCCTGAATCAGTTATTTCCCTTGCAGCTCCAAATCAAAATTTGAACACTGTCAAATTGGATCCAGCGACTAACTGTTTTTGGTATTTGCACATTGGACCAGTAGAGGACACGTTTCTTCCACTCGTGACATCCGGCAGAAATCCCATATGTGCCCCAGCACCAGAGGTTTCCGAAGACGCCTAAACAATTCCTGCGGCAATTTCATCTGGATGAAGAACTGCGACTGATCCTTTGGCCACGTTGTCGTAAAGGTCGATAATGTGCGCCATTACCATTCGTACGCAACCAGAACTGGCTCGACCCCCAATTGATCTCGGTTGTGGGGTACCATGGATACGTAAATATGTATCGCGACGCCCAACGTACAGATAAAGGGCACGGGCACCTAATGGATTGGTAGGTCCGCCATCCATGCCGTCCGCGTATTGTTCATATTTATGTGGCTCTCGTTCGATCATGGCGTCTGTTGGACGCCATGTTGGCCAACGTGCCTTTCTTCGGATTGTGTAGGTGCCTGGCTCATATAGACTACCACGCGCAATCGCCACACCATACCGCATGGCCGTCCCAGCCTGATCAACATGATACAAATATCTTGCAATAGCATCTACATGAATACTACCAACCGCCAGCCCATCCTTTGCCTCAACCCGCTGAGGTAAAAATCGGGAATGAAAGCCCCATGGGTTTGTGGTTGCAGAATCATATCCCGTTGGAGTTACCCGTCTGTCCCAACTGGACCACAGTGCGCGGTTAGAAACAGGTCGCTTAACCTCCTCCACGTCTTGTGCCACGAGTGGGGTGGAAAAAAGTAGGGAAGATCCAATTACAAAGTGGCGTCTTGTCAGCAATGGCATATCGGTTAATCCTCATTTCTTCTCGACTTTACTACACAACACAGCGGAAGTCAGTTCCTGGGCTTAATTGTATGAATATGTAATGTTGACCTTCCAGCCACCGGAACCCGTATCTGTTTGGACGATATGTTACTCAAATCAATTGAAATGTAGGCGGCATGAAACGCTCATCAATTCTGAAGCTCATTGGCGTAATCGCACTCATTGCATTTGCTGTTTTTATTTCGCAAAGATCAGAGCTGCTTTCAAATCTTGACGCTGAAACTATTACAGAATGGTCCAGCGCGTTGGGATATTGGGGCCCTGTATTGATTGTTGCTCTGATGTGGCTTGCTGTCGTTGCGAGCCCGATTCCCAGTGCACCAATTGCTGTCGCATCAGGCATGTTATACGGGAACGCTTGGGGGACTTTTTACGTCGCGATTGGCGCGGAATTGGGTGCGGTAACTGCGTTTGTAATTGCACGGTATATCGCACGGGACGCTGTGTCTAAATGGACTAAGGGAAAAATCGACAAAGGACTTTTGGGGTCTCAGAATGCACTTACGCTTACTGTTTTTCTGTCGCGTCTCATGCCTTTCGTTTCATTCGATGCGTTTAGCTATGCCGCCGGTATAAGCAGTATCAGTTTATGGCGGTTCGCTGTTGCGACTTTAGCAGGGATCATTCCGGCCAGCCTTTTTCTTTCCCATCTGGGGGCCATAACAAATTCTACCGATTTTGGTGGAACAACTTGGATGGTTGCAGGCCTTAGCCTAATAACTGGTCTTTCTTTAGTAGCAGGAGCGATCTGGATTTCAAAAAGCGGCAAAGCTCAATAATCCACTATTTCCTTGCTTCTCGCATGGCGGAAACCTGTTCCAACAGAACATCAGCCTCTACAAACCCTGGTACAAGTTCATCACCAATCACAAACGATGGTGTACCGCTAAACCCAAGCGCACGCGCCAATTCCATTGATGTTTGAATATGATCATTCACTTCCGGCGCTTCCATATCCGCACGCAATTTATCAATATCAAGGCCGATATCGCGAGCAGCGCTTAGGACGGACCCTTCATTTGCACGCCCTTGCATTCCCATCATAGCGACATGCAATTCTTCGTACTTGCCTTGCACACGGGCTGCCAAAGCAGCTTTCGCAGCAAAAACACTTCCTTCGCCCAGAATTGGCCATTCACGGTACACAAGACGCACACCCTGATCCCGTGCAACGACGGTGTCCACTTGCGGCATCGCTTGGCGGCAATAAGGGCAATTATAGTCGAAGAATTCAACAATCGTTACGTCGCCGTCTGGATTTGCCAACACCGGCGCGTTAGGGTCCTGTTCCAATAAATCACGTCGATCTGACAAAACTGCCGCAGCCGCTGACTGCTGTTCATCAATTTGTTGCTGTTCAAGCAGGGCAACCGCTTCCATGATGATCTGGGGGTTTTCCAAGATCGCTTCATAGACCAACGCTTTGATATCTGCGTCCGACAGTTCGTCAGCCAAGCTTATGTTTGGTGTTGTCAATGCGAGCGACAGCAAGACTGATGCTTTTAACAGGTTCATTTTAATTATCCTCAGCTAATTTTTCAGCTTCACTACGTTGCGCTTGAATATCTTGAACACGCTCGGGCCATGTTGATTTGATGTAGTTCAGGATCGCCCAAATTTCTGCGTCTGATAGGGCGTCCGCAAAACCAGGCATCCCGCTATCAAAATCCATGCCGCGTGTAGCCATCAGTTCTTTGCCGCCTAGTTTGGTATACGCAAACAGCAATTCATCTCCATGATGCCAAGTATGACCTGTTTCATCGTGGGGTGGCGCTGGCAGTCGGCCATCCTCACCAGGTGTTCGCCAATCACCTTGACCTTCCAGATTGGCCCCATGACACGCAGCACAGGATTGTTGATATAGGTCAGCCCCCTGACTGACAGAAAGCGCAAGGGGCGGATCCAACGATGTCTCTGCCGAAACCCGATCGCTGTTCCAAGCATTCACGAAAACGCCTAAAAATGCCGCTGCAACTAAGCCCAAAACTAAAGAATGTTTCATGGCAGCACATCCCATTTTTGGAAGATATTATATTCAAGGAGGTGGGTCATGTGGGCAACGTCAGTACAGACGTAAATATCCCCGTGGCCAAAAGAATGAGCCAGATGAAAACCCATTCAAATTGGATGGATCGCGCCAGCGCCTGACCAGATGATATGTTGCCCTGCTGAAGACTTGGAACAAATCGGGTCTTATTGAGAAGGGCCAGCACGAGCAACGCGCCGACGACAGCGACTTTGATGACAAGGAACTGACCGTAGGGGGTAAATAGCAGAGCTTCCATAGATCCAACCAAAAACCATGTCATAATCAGCCCTGCAATGATTAACGTCGGCACGGCTAGGGAAGCAATCTGCCCAAAACGGTGACCTAAACGGGCAGCATTTGATAACGTCGCGGGGTCACGTGCCAATTTTCGAAGTGGGGTAAGAATCCCGATCCAAAATGCAGCGACCACCAAATGTATGAACAACAAAGCCTGGACCCAAAATGTCGAAAGCGCGGCAACGTGCCCAACTCTTGTAAAGCTGAACAACACAATCGCGGCACCAACCAGACCAATCCAAGATGCGCGGCCGCCGATTACAACACCTAGAACCAATACCGCTGCCCCGATTAATCGAAGGTACAGTGCGTCACCAGGTGCGGTTTCCCACAAAAGCCCAAGGATGGATACATCGTACAAACCGGACACATCATCCAACAAAACGGCCCCACCCAGTGCGAAGTTAAGCACCGCCATCAGAACCCCCAAAACTGCGAATGCGATTGCTGAAAGCCGTATCCGTTTTTCCAGCCCTATCACCTCAGTTGAAAACAAAAGCCGGTTCATTAACAGACCTGAACTAGTCAGAAACCCCAAATACAAGAGTGACTTGCTAAGTACGGATAATATGCCCCAAAGATCTGGCATTCACCTATTCCACCGTAAAGGAAAATTCACCAGTCATCGGGTGGCCGTCAGCACCAAGACCACGCCATTCGAACCGGTAAATCCCTTCACCCATCGATTCAATGGGCAGCGTGTACTCTTTCAGGAAACCAGATACGCCATCTAAATCAACTGCCACGCTTGGATGATCCGCATGTGTCATATCCATTTTCGTCAGGCGCATTCCATCATTAAATCGCAACACGACTGTTTCTGGAACCGACTGCATGGTTGATCCATCTGCAGGCGTCAGAGCTTCTTTTTTTGAATGCGCATTTGCGATTGATGCGCTCAAGAGCGCGAAGGTAGCGAAAGCTATTACTGTCTTTTTCATTTAATTTTCCAGTCCTGTATTAGTTGATGCCGTTGGCACGCTGAAGTTCACGCACGTAAGCGGTGATAAACTTTATTTCAGCCGTCGTTATGCCTTCGACGGGTGGCATGTTTCCAAAACCCCAATGATGTGACCGAACACCGTTCTGAGCGGCGCGTTGAAACGCGAAATCTGCGTGATGCGAGGGTTCGTAGATCTTGTGAACCAAAGGCGGTGCCACACCGTTTTGGCCAGCAGCGTTTGTTCCATGACAAGCCGCACACTTTACATCAAAAGCGCGCTTTCCGATCTGTGCATTCGCCGACAAAGTTTCAGGCAGCGTAACCTGAACCATTGGAGAACCCTCACTGCTTTCAAACTCTGTGGACATGTCCAAACCATCATTCATCATTGAACCGTCCATGTTTCCACGCATCATGAAAATTAAAAACCCGACCAGCGCCACACAAATAGCGGCGAAGATTAACAAAGTACGGTTTTTCATATCAATTTGACCTGTGTTCCTACGGGAGTTCGTTCATACACTTCTTCAATTTGCTCGTTGTAAAGTCCGATACATCCGTTTGATGATTGGCGACCGATCTTGCGCGTATCTGCAGTCCCGTGAATCCGATAGTAAGTCCAGGACAGGTATAGCGCTCTTGTCCCCAAAGGATTGGTTGGGTCACCCCCTGGGACACGCGCAGGCCACTCTGGATTACGTTTGCGCATGTCTGGCGTCGGTGCCCAGCTTGGGTTTTTGCGCTTTTCGACCACTTCCGTATATCCACGGCGCGTTAAATCATCTGTCCGCGGAACTGAAGTTGGATATACTCGCATTTCACCGTCAGCCGTCCAATGCTGAAGAACCATAGTATTTGTATCAGAAAGAAGAATTCCCTTTCCGATTTCTTCAAAGTGGTCGCGCCAATCATGTAGGTAAAAAGATGACGTGTTATGTCTTGCCGTCGATTGCGCGGTCAAAATAGATGGCGCGAATAAACCAAAAGAACTGCCAATAATGAATGCTCGCCTCGAAATACTCATTCTTTTACACTCCTGCTACTCCGCTGTATTTATTCATAATCTATCGACCAGACAACGCAGCATTTTGTATCGTTTTGTATCAATTTCTATAGATTTAGCGATGAGCTGACGTTGAAAATGGAAGAAAAACCGACGCACGCAAACCGCCTTTGTCTCGGTTCTTCAAATCGACGGTTCCGCCATGCGACAGCACAATACCTTTTACGATAGAAAGTCCAAGGCCATGGCCACCGGTCATCCGAGATCGACTTTGTTCGACCCGTACGAAAGGGTCAAAAACATGTTCTAGCATTTCCGCTGGGATGCCCGGTCCGTCATCATCAAAATAGATTTCGACGCCATCGTCCAAGGGGACCCAACTCACGCTCGCATTGGAACCATAACGCTGTGCGTTTTCAATCAGGTTTCGGAAAGCCCGTTTCATGGCCAGTTTTCGAACTGAAATAATGACAGGGGCGGTTTTATGGATGTTTATTTCTTGCCCCTGCCCTGACGCTTCGAACATCAATTCGTTCAGGTCCACCGTCACAGTTTCTTCGTCGTGACCAACCCCACGCGCATAAATCATGGTTGCATCCAGCATATCCGACATTTCATCCGTAGAGCGTATGATAGATTCACGCAGATTGTGGTCGGCAATCATTTCTGCATGCACGCGTAGCGCCGTCATCGGTGAGCGAAGATCATGTGCCAAAGCGGCCAACATCATCGTTCGATCTGTTACGAATTTTGAAATGCGTTCTCGCATTTTAGCAAAAGTACGATTCAGACTGCGCACCTCTGGCGGGCCAGACTCTTTAAGTTTCGGTATCCCTTCACCACGACCAAATTTGTCTGCGGCGGATTGCAGAACTGCCAGTGGCCGCGTTATCCAAAAGAATATGAAGAGAAAGACAACCAGCATGACAAGACTGATAGAAATCAGAAAAGTCGCAATTGTACTGTTTTCAATTTGCCAGGGTGGTCGTTCAAAACGTGTTTCAACATTGAGCCAGCCGCCGCCGTCCAACGCGATCGAAATCTCCAATTCGATCGCAGACAGGGTTCCACGCATCATATCCGCATGTAACTCTGCCAATTCAGGGGACAGGTTGGGGACAGGTAAAACTGAAGTTTCAACTTCATGTACTTCAACACGAATGTCTCGGCTAAACGGATCATTCAAAAGGGCTCTGATGCGCATCTCCACTGCCTGGTCATCATGGTGTTCACCATCAAAAACACTTGGACGCTCTGATCTGCTAAATTTGATCAAAGGGGATGTAGCGGCCGCAATGATCTCGTCGTGAAGCGATATCGGCGCATTTTCAATAAGGCGCGTTACATTGGCCGCCCGGCCTGCCGCCTCTGCACCCAAGGCGGCTTGAATTGCCAAAGACCGCTCACCAGAAAAAAGTAGAAAACCGATACCTTGACCTGCAGCGAAAACGACAAGGATCACAGAGAAGATCTGCGACTGCATTGACCAGTGTTTGAACTTCATTTCACTATTGTCACATCGCAACTGAGTGAATAACCACCGTTGCGCACTGTCGAAATGATCCTTGGCCGCAGGACATCAGGTTCAATTTTCTTTCTTAGCCTGCTGATCTGATTATCTATTGTTCGGTCCAACGGACCGGCTTCCCGACCGGTTGACAATTTCAGAAGATCCTCTCGCGATATAACAGACCGCGCCCTTTCCAATAGAATAGTCAAAAGCACCACCTCGGCTGAGGTTAGGATTTCTTTTTGGCCATCAGTACGGGTTATCAACCGTGCATCGTATTCCAAAACGACACCACCAAACTTCAAAACCTGCCCCGCATAGGAAACTGGTTCCGAATCTACACGTGCCCTACGGCGCAAAACTGATTGAATGCGTGCAACCAGTTCTTTGGGGTTGAAAGGCTTAGCCAAATAATCATCAGCTCCCAAATCCAGCCCCGCAATAGCATCCTCACTTGAATCCAAAGCCGAAAGCATAAGGATTGGAAGGTCTTGCGATGAAGTAAGTCTTTTGCAAATGCTTAACCCATCTTCGCCTGGCATCATGACATCCAGAATTATCAAATCAACCGAATGTTGGACTAGGTAAGCGTCCATTGCGCGAGCGCAGTCCGCCGTCCCACATTGAAACCCTTCTCGCGATAAATATGCAGCCACGGACCGACGGATGTCCGCATGATCATCGACTATCAAAATGTGACGTCGCTCATCCATTGGCTGCAAATTTTGCTGGGACATTTGCGCTTAAGCCACCGCTACCCACGTTTTCATTCCCGCAGCTTGGTGGCCCAGCATGTGACAATGGAAAAGCCATTTGCCGGAATTATCAAACACACATGCAATGACTTGGGATTGACGCGCCGCAACAAGCGTTGTGTCGCGGTAATTGCCAAGGGAACCGTCACTGTTCACTTCCCGAAAATGGTGGCCGTGCAAATGCATCCCATGAGGGAACGAGGAGTCATTCACCAAGGTTATCAGTGCCGTTTCTCCTGACTTGAAAGATCCGAATGGTTTCGAAGGTAAGCCCGAGACATCATTCAGCGCCCAAAGATCATCTCCACCATGACGCCTGCCCATCGCACCGCCTTGCAACTTCATTGTAAGTTTTTGTGCACCTTCCAAATTTGGTTTGGTCAGGTCCGGTTGCGGCAATGCTGGAATATCAGACTTGGTTCGTTCGGTATTGGTTCCCTCGACTGAAAGACTGCGTAAAAGATAATCACCATCCCGCGACGCAAATACAATTTCAGGGGTTCCCACAACATCGACAATCACGTCCATGCGCTGCGCAGGCGCAAGCACCATATCTGACAACGGCAAGGGCTGCGAAACAGCCATTCCATCCAATGCGACGACTTTGCCTTCTAGGCCATTCAATTTTATCGGGAACACACGCGCAGTAGCAGCGTTGATCATACGCAATCTGATACGATCACCGGCCTGCACCTGCGTCTTAGACAAAATGGCGCGGGCGAAATTCCCCATCCGACCACCGTGGGACATATCATGGCGATTGCCGAAATCATCGCTTAACTGCCCATTTCTTTCAACACGCCAATCATCAATCACGGCTGTGATGTCGTGATCCACATCCGGTGGTGTTTGTTCTTCAACAATCAAAGGGCCGTAAAGCCCCCGCGCAACCTGCTCATAAGAAATGTAGTGGGAATGGTACCAATAAGTGCCAGCATCTGGTGGTGTAAAACTATAATCAAACGTGTCCCCGGGATTAACCAGGTCCTGCGTCATCACTGGCACCCCGTCCATCGCGTTGTTAAGACGTATCCCGTGCCAGTGAATTGCACTGCCTTCCTGCAAACCATTTTGAAACTGGACCCGAACAGCTTCCCCTTGTTTGACCCGAATTTCGGGTCCAGGCGATACGCCGTTAAATCCCAACATATCAGTTTGTGGCTGCCCAGAAGGTAATATCTGCGCAGAAATTTCGGATGCAGTCAGTCGATTGACCGCAGCGTTTCCAAAGTTTGGCAATGCCAACATAGCGGCGGTAGAGCCAAGAAAAGTTCGACGTGAAAATTTCATTTCAAGAGTTCCTAATACAGATTAAACCATCGACAACATGTATACAGCCATGCCGATCATCATCAGATTTTCAGTTAATGATACAAAGCCCAACGGCACACGGCTGTCGCCCCCGACGCAAGCACACTTGATTTCACGTTTATCAATATAAACGGCTTTGAAGACGCTGATCGCACCGATACTTGCCACGACCAAAGCGGCAGGTGCAGACAACCAAGTCAGCAATCCAGCAGTCATCAAAAGGCCCGCCCCCGTTTCAACAAAAGGATAAACGTAACCATAGCGTACCCATCGTTGGGCAAGCAGGTCATAGTTCAAAAACATTGTTGCGAACTTATCGACGTCTTGCAGTTTCTGCAAGCCAAGCAAAACCATTGATACAGAAATGAACCACGCAATCGTCTGCCCGACAAAGAAAGTCCCGTGGACAAGCCAAGTAATCATCACGGCCAAAGCCAAGGCGACTGCAAAAATTGCAATGACAGGACGATAGGTAACTGCATCCTTTTCTGCCACAGGCTGGCCCAGATGCGCACTCAGGTCGTCAAATCCGCCAATACGTTCATCATCAATGAAAATTTGCGGGGTGGTTTTAACGCCATGGTCCGCTTTGAAAGCATCAACCGCTTCGCGCGACGTCAAATGCTGGTCATCGACGGTATATCCGTTGCGTTCCAACAGGTCCTTTGCCTTTAATCCATAAGGACACATGTGGTCTGTCATAACCATACGATAAAGCGTTGCGGTTTTTGTCATCGGATTGCCTTTTGCATACACATTGAATTTCTGTCAGTTAGAGATTTAATGTTTCCACCAACAGGAAGGTCAACGGGCAAATCGATGAATATTTCACAAGCTGCAAAGATGTCGGGCTTGCCGACAAAAACCGTCCGATACTACGCTGACATCAACCTTGTCCAATCTCAGGGTAGGTCACAAGCTGGCTATCGTACTTATTCCGAAACAGAAATTCGAAAACTGATATTCGTTAGGCGTGCCCGTGAATTTGACTTTACGATCGAGGAATGTCGGGAATTGTTAAGCCTCTTCGAAGATCGTGATCGATCCAGCGCGGACGTAAAAAGTCTTGCTTCCAAGCGTTTGAAAAAAATTGAGGAAAAGCAACGTGAACTACAATCGCTACATGACGAACTGGCGCACCTGGTCCAAGCATGTCGCGGCGATCACAGGCCTGATTGTCCGATTATAGATTACTTTGGGTAGACCAAGGACTATTCAAAATTTCACACGGCGCTGCGACCTTTACTTATCTGGTTCCACCAACAATTCGTGGTGGATTCACATCCGAAGTGCAATTTCTGTATGAAAATAGAAAAATGACACTAGGAATTGTCTGTCCGTAACCCGATCCTTCAACGGACACTTTCCAAGCCCCCTGCCCTTCCCATTAAAATAGCGCCCTGCGGCGTCTCACATAAATGGTACGGATAAATTTGCATTGAAGGCCCCCTATCCGTACAATGCGGATATGACTTCAACAAAAATCGGATATGCACGCTGCTCAACCGACAAACAAGATTTGTCGGCACAGATCAAAGCGCTCATCAATCTCGGCGTAGCTGAAGATCGCATTTATACTGATCATGGGCTTGAGCCTCCCCATCTGAACTGGTCCAGCGCTATGTTTAGGAAACGGAGGACCGATAATGACGAACAAACGACCGAAG
>CBFHKO010000021.1:0-14089 GCA_965656445.1 uncultured Paracoccaceae bacterium | reverse complement strand
TCCATTTCCTCGGTTAAGCTTGCCCCCATACGTTTAGAGAGATTGTCGATGATGAAATCCACACTCTCCTGATGCCCTAATTGCCCTGCAAATTTGAGAGCACAGGCTAAATCATCGGCGGCGACAGGGTGGATTGCTTTGGCGATGTCACGCGCATTGAGACGTTTGGGGATATCTTCAAAGGTAAAGACGGCCATGCGGACACGGGCGGCCAAGTCTGGATCGGTTTCCTCTAGACCTGTTAAGACTTCTTCACGAAGGGCAGGGTTCGCAATGGTCAAGATGGCTCCCACGCGGCTTTCTGCGGGTTGAGCAAAGGCGCGATCGGGTTGATTGTCGAGCTGCGCAACTAGGCTTTGACCGATCCGCTCAACGGCTTGTGGGGTAACATCGCCTGTTTTGGAAATGGCAAAGCTGATTGAGCGCGCATGAGGTCCGTCTAGAGCCGTCAAGATGTCGGCCGCCACACTGACCTCAAGTTTGGACAAAAGCACCGCGCTGACCTCGATCCCCTCATTGCGCACAATCTCGACAAGTTCTGATGCGGGAAGGGCGCGCAGACGATCCCATGGATCAAGCAGCTTTTGCAAGCCAGCTTCCTTTTGCAAACGCTCCGCTGTCCGGGGCGCAATCTTGCCGTCAAGAAAGGCCAAGGCCCCTGCCAAGCCGTCTGAAGACCCAAGCCCTATATTTCCTAGGGTGTCAGCAAATTCCTCAATCACACTGGCCAAAGTGGCGCGATCAACAATGCCGAGCGTTGCCATGGTCTGAGTGAGGTCTGCTTGCAAAGTTTCAGGCAAGCGATCCACAGAAATATCCGCGCCTTCTTGCATTAGGAACTTAACCACAATGGCGGCTTTTTTCCGCGGGGTGAGAACGCCGTGTGGTGGCGTCCCAGTTGATGGTGAGAGTGATAAGCTTCCCGCAGACATGGTGGTCCTAATCCTATTTAGACCACTTTTATAACACTTTAAGTGTAAACAGATTGTTAATAAAAACAGTCCCTTCTGCGGTGCGCTTAAATTAAAAAAGGAGCCCGTAGGCCCCTTAATTTTTATTAATTTCCAAAGACCCGTTTAAAGATCGTATCAACATGTTTGGTGTGATACCCGAGGTCGAATTTCTCTTCGATCTCTTCGACGCTGAGCGCCGCTGTCACGTCTGCATCGGCAAGCAATTCTGTTTTGAAATCCTTGCCTTGTTCCCAGACTTTCATCGCATTGCGCTGAACCAAGCGATAAGAATCTTCGCGGCTAACACCTGCTTGGGTGAGGGCCAATAGAACACGCTGTGACATTACGAGACCACGGAATTTGTTCATGTTCGCGAGCATGTTGTCTGGATAGATCACCAAGTTTTCAACAACAGAAGTCAAACGCGCCAAGGCAAAATCCAAGGTGATTGTTGTGTCGGGTCCAATGTTGCGTTCAACGGAGCTGTGCGAAATGTCACGCTCATGCCAGAGAGCCACATTTTCCATCGCAGGTACAACAGACATACGAACCAAACGCGCCAAGCCTGTTAGGTTTTCAGTCAGAACAGGGTTGCGTTTATGTGGCATCGCTGAGCTGCCTTTTTGTCCTTTGGAAAAGAACTCTTCGGCCTCTAGGACTTCGGTGCGCTGCATGTGGCGGACTTCAGTTGCAACGTTTTCAATAGAAGACGCCACAACGCCAAGTGCTGCGAAAAAGGCGGCATGGCGATCGCGTGGGATCACTTGAGTGGAAATGGGCTCAGGCTGCAGGCCGAGTTGTTCACAGACGTATTCTTCGACACGTGGATCAATATTGGCAAACGTTCCTACCGCGCCGGAAATCGCACCAGTTGCGATTTCATCACGGGCCACTTCGAGGCGGCGTTTGTTGCGATCCATTTCCGCATAAAAGCGCGCAAAAGTAAGACCCATCGTTGTTGGTTCGGCGTGGATGCCATGGCTGCGGCCAATGCGAACGGTGTCCTTGTGTTCATGGGCGCGTTTTTTTAAGGCGGCCAAGAGACCATCCATGTCTTTAAGAAGAATGTCAGCGGCGCGGACCAATTGAACATTGAAACAAGTATCCAAAACATCAGAACTTGTCATGCCTTGGTGAACAAAGCGTGCCTCGTCATTGCCGATGTGTTCGGCAAGGTGCGTGAGGAATGCAATGACGTCATGTTTTGTGACCGCTTCAATTTCATCAATGCGGGCGACATCAAATTCTACGTCCTTGGCTTTCCAAACAGCATCCGCATTTTCGCGAGGAATCACACCGAGATTTGCCATGGCTTCGCAGGCGTTCGCTTCGATTTCATACCAAATGCGAAATTTGCTTTCGGGGGACCAAATAGCGACCATGTCAGGACGAGAATAACGAGGGATCATAAGAAGTGCCTTTTTCCTAAGGGATGTTGGCCTGCGTTTACCGCCTATTTCATTGAACAACAAGGGTGTGGCCCCTGTTTGGGAGAGTATGACACATTCCAGCCTTAGTTTTTCCTGAAATTCGAACGATTGCCATGGCATCTCTGACAATCGAAAAAGAATCTCACTGTAAAGGATGGACCATATGAACAAGATGCGTGACTTTGATTTTGCATTTCCATTCTGTCAGACACAGCGTGTTTCATGGCCAGAATTTTGGAAACGCATGCTGAGCCCGCGTGTCTTGGCGTATTTCCTCATTGTTGGATTTTTGCACACGACCTTTAATCCCAGCGCCTTTGACTCAGCGGAACGTTATGGTCTTGTTGCTGTGTTGTGGATTGTCGGGAGCATGGTTTACCTAGCCACACACTTGTCGATCATTTTTGCAGTCTTGTGGCTCTGGCCTAGTGGCAAGACACCAATTTATAATCAAATCTTTGGAACATTGGCTGCAACGGCTGCTTCTACCTTTGTTATGTTAGAAATTGGCGCGGTGGTTTTGCTTCCTGCTGACCTTATTGGTGCCAGTTTTGCATCGATGTATGGGATTGCGGTATTGCGGATGATCCCGTTTGAGTGGCTGTTCTTTCACCACATCTTTTTCTTTCCTCTGAATCAGAAAGAGTCAGACTTGCTCATGATTGGGGATCGGGAATTTTCCATTCATGACCTTTTGTATGTGCGCGCCAATGAACACCGCGTTTGTATTTATACCAAATCGGGCTCCTTTGTTGAGCGCACGCGCATGAAGGATCTGGTCAATGTTCTCAGCTCAGAAGACGGCATTCAGCCACATCGCTCTTACTGGGTTCCGAAATATTCAATCAGCGAAGCGCGCTGTCGGGATGAAAAGCTGGTGATCGTGGTTGAGGATGGCACAGAAATCTCAGTCGCCCGCACAAGACGCGATCCGGTTCAAAAATGGCTCTTTGATATGTCCATTCCGATCCACACTTAATCAAGGGGCCTGACGGCCCCTTTGTTTATGTGCCCATCAGGCGGGGATCAAAGGGATATTTGCTCAGGTTTTCATATCCATCTTCTGTAATCAAAACCTGATCCTCAAGTTTGATGGAAAAATCACCGCCCTCAGGTGAAACCAAAGCCTCAACACAGAGCACCATGCCTGCTTCGAGGTGATAATCATAAGCCCCCTCAACCATTTTGTCAGGGTAGGCGATCAAGGGCCATTCATCACAGAGCCCGACACCATGCATCAAACATCCATATTTGCCGTTTTGAAATTGAGCATCCAAGACATGAGTGTGTCGGCTGAGCTCAGACATATGGACCCCAGGTTTTAACATCTCCATATTTTGCATTATGTGTTCATGGCCATGTTGCATCGCATAGATCATATCGGGGCGAGGGGCCTGATCACCGATCCACCAGGTGCGGCTAATATCGACACAAATTCCATAAGACCCGACGAGGTCCGTATCAAAGGCCACGATTTCATTGTTTTGCACAATACGAGGCCCGCATTCTTGGAACCACGGATTTGTTCGCGGGCCAGAGGCCAAGAGACGTGTTTCAATCCATTCTCCGCCACGGCGAATATTTTCCGCATGCAGAACCGCCCAAATATCATCTTCGCTCATATCTCCTTGTGGGACACCGTTGCGCGCCACGCGCTCCATTTCGGCAACCGCTGTTTCACAGGCATGAGAGGCGCAGCGCATTGCTAAAATTTCATCAGGACCCTTAATGCTGCGCGCTTTTTCGGTGAGCTCTTCGCCTTCCATGATGTCAAAGCCTTGCGCCTCTAAAGCGCGCAGACCATGCAGCATGATTTTATCCACGCCGAGGCGCTTGTTGCCGCCGCTATGCTCTTGGATCAATTCACGAACTTCGTTAGAAAATTTATCCGCAGCGACATCAACCTTGTCTCCGCGATCAAAATAGAACAGGTCAGCGCCTGATCGCTGTTCGCGCACCAAGGGGTTGAATTCGCTCAGGAAAGGTGAATTTTTATAATCCCATATCACCATATATCCATCCGCACAGACAAGAACCGCCCGAAATGGGTTGTGCGTATTCCATAGCTGCATATTTGTGCTGTCGGTTGCATAGCGTATGTTGAGGGGATCAAACATGAGGATGCCGCCATAATCGCGATCAACGATGTGTTGGGTCAACCGTTCCCACCGATAGCGGCGCATTGCCTGTAAATCAGGCATGATCAAACCCGCAGCGTCCCATTCCGAAATGGCTAAACGTGTTGGGCCAATTTCCACTCTGTTTTGATCGTTGGGAGTATTATCGGCAAGCATCTCGCCGCGCGTTGGATCAATCTTGCGGGTATCTCGAAAATGCGTGTTCATCAGGACCTCCTCGTTTCGATCAGCTTTCAAGAGAATTTTGATCACGTCCTGTCTGTTTACGACTTGATCTGTGCCGCAAATTGGTAAACTCTCGAAGAAATGACAGACATTTTGCAATCCACGCTTCCCTTTGATCATACCAACCCTCGGAATTTACCAGGGGTTCAACCGCTTGATCCAAGCGACTGGATTCATGTAGATGACGCCTTTTCAGGTCAAATGGGGGAACGCGAGCGCCTGTTGCGGGACTATCGCTCCGACGTGATTGCCTTAGATGACAGGGCAAGACCAGCAGCGGATGAATTGTTGAGTGTGTTATTGGACTATCTCGCTCAAAGGGACGATTATCGTGTCTCTTCTGGCACTGTTGTGCGTCCTGATGAGAAAATGGTGTCGATCGATTTCGATGACCCCATGGGAACCCTGACGTGTCTGGTCCAAAATGACTTTTGCATTTTGCAAAAACAGGGCGACGAGCATGTGTTGACGGGGGCATGCCTTTGTTTTCCGGCCAGTTGGTCATTGGCAGATAAATTTATGCGGCCTCTTGGGGCCATTCACGAGCCAATTGATAGTTATGATGCGAACATCGCCAAGCGTGTCCAGCGATTGTTTGATGGGCTTCAGGTGGACCGCCCTTTGTGGCGGTTCAATGTGCTTACCTATGATGTGCCAACCTTGCATTTACCTCAAACCCGCAGCTTGGAGCGGAGCGAGGAAGAGCGTTCGCAGGATCGCTTTCTGAGGTCAGAGCGGCAAACTCTTGTCAAACTGCCCGACACGCAAGCTGTTATTTTCGGCATTCACACCTTTGTCCTAAGAAAACCTGCTTAGCCAAATTAACGATGGTCCGCAAATCGCACAGTTTTTGCCTCAATCGGAACACAATCTCCTGACAAAACCGACTAAATATCGAGAGTAAGGAGTATTCTCTGTGCGTTTACGAGAATTTTGGAGTGATCAATCAGGTGCCGTCACAGTGGATTGGGTTGTCTTAACTGCGGTTGCTGTTGCAGGGAGTGTCGCCGCAGCAGGCGCCTTGAAGGACCCCATGTTGCGCAAGTTAAATATTGCAACGACCTATATGAGCCATTGGGAAGAATGCCAGAAGGGCGTAACCGTGATTGCGGCCGTTTATGGACCGCCGGTGCGTATCTGCAACTAATTAATTTAGGGGTGTAGCCTGAACAATGAGAGTGGGCTTGTCCCACTTTTTTGTTGTTTGAAGGGCGGCTCAATAGAAAACGGCGGCCACTTGGACCGCCGTTTCCGTAATCTAAGACTGCAAATTAGCAGCTGTAGTACATGCCGTATTCCACTGGGTGTGGTGTGTGCTCGTACTGTTCGATTTCTTCCATCTTGAGGCCAATGTAGCCTTCGATTTGGTCTTTGGTGAACACGTCACCTGCGATGAGGTATTCGTGATCCGCTTGTAGTTCTTCCATTGCTTCGCGCAGTGATCCGCAAACTGTTGGGATTTCTGCCAATTCTTCCGCAGGCAGGTCATACAAGTTCTTGTCCATTGCTTCACCTGGATCGATCTTGTTCTTGATGCCGTCTAGGCCAGCCATCAAGAGGGCTGCAAAGCAAAGGTATGGGTTTGCAGATGGATCAGGGAAACGGGCTTCTACACGCTTTGCCTTTGGTGATTCAGTCCAAGGGATACGAACACAGCCAGAGCGGTTACGCGCAGAATACGCACGAAGAACAGGAGCTTCGAACCCTGGGATCAAACGCTTGTAAGAGTTTGTTGATGGGTTTGTGAAGGCATTCAATGACTTCGCGTGCTTCAAAACACCACCGATGAAATACAAGGCTTCTTGTGAAAGATCCGCGTATTTATCACCTGCAAACAATGGCTTGCCATCTTTCCAGATAGACATGTTTACGTGCATCCCTGTGCCGTTGTCGCCTGCGATTGGCTTTGGCATAAAGGTCGCTGATTTGCCGTAAGCATGCGCAACGTTGTGGATGATGTATTTGTATTTCTGGATGTTGTCAGCTTGCTCTGTCAACGTACCAAAGATCAATCCAAGCTCGTGCTGGCAAGACGCCACTTCGTGGTGGTGTTTGTCAACTTTCATGCCGATACGCTTCATTGTTGAAAGCATTTCTGCACGTAGGTCTTGCGCGTCATCGATTGGGTTAACTGGGAAATATCCGCCTTTAACGCCAGGACGGTGACCGGTGTTGCCCATTTCGTATTCTGTATCTGTGTTCCATGATCCGTCGATTGCGTCGACTTCGAAAGAGACTTTGTTCATTGTGTTTGAATAACGAACATCATCGAAGATAAAGAATTCGGCTTCTGGGCCCATGTATGCCACATCACCAATGCCGGAGGCTTTCAAATAAGCTTCGGCTTTTTCCGCTGTGCCACGTGGGTCACGCTCATATGATTCACCTGTGTCAGGCTCAACGATAGAGCAGTGAACGCACAATGTTTTTTCCGCGTAGAAGGGATCAACATAGCAGCTGTCTGTGTCCAACATCAATTTCATGTCAGAAGATTCGATTGATTTCCAACCTGCGATAGATGAACCGTCGAACATAAAGCCTTCTTCGATGAAGTCTTCGTCAACGAGATCTGCACATACAGTGACGTGCTGTAGCTTGCCGCGTGTGTCAGTAAAGCGAACGTCAACGTATTCAACGCCTTCGTCTGCGATGAGCTTTAGCATTTTCTCTGCGCTCATGATCTTTCCTCTCTTGATCGTGATTATAGGGCGTCTGAACCGGTCTCACCGGTGCGGATGCGAATGGCTTGTTCTACGGGGCTTACAAAAATTTTGCCGTCCCCAATTTTATCAGTCTTTGCGGCGTCTACGATGGCTTCGATGGCGGCGTCAACTTGATCGTCGTCCAAAACCACGTCGATTTTCACTTTCGGTAGGAAATCAACAACATATTCTGCGCCGCGGTACAATTCTGTGTGGCCTTTTTGACGGCCGAAGCCTTTGACTTCAATCACAGAAAGACCTTGTACACCGACCTCTTGTAATGCCTCTTTTACTTCATCCAGTTTGAATGGTTTAATGATGGCTTCGATCTTTTTCATTTAGGCCTCCTAAACGTACCCAGTGTCTGGAACCGTTTGACCATAGGGCGCTTTACCTCGCAAGATCTAGCGCAAAAGCTGAGTGGACAAAACGGGCACTTCTTGGGGAGGGATTAAAAAATAATCCAATTGCACAAAAATTAATCAGTTTTGAAACCTGCGTGGTGGGGCAAGTTTTACAGTGAACGGATGACGGAAAAAATAAGGTTTTTGTTTCAATGAATTAATAAGATTCGAAGGCGAGATGTTCCGTTACAAAACGCGTGAACTTTTGCCTCCTTATAAATTCTAAAAATTTTTACAAAAATGCATTTTTGGTCTCGCATCCCAAAAGAATCTTTGTTACAAACCGCTCCAGAACGTGCGGGTGTGGCGAAATTGGTAGACGCACTAGATTTAGGTTCTAGCGCCGCGAGGCGTGGGGGTTCAAGTCCCTCCACCCGCACCACTTAATCAGATAATATCAATTAAATACAGATACTTGTCGGGTGGGTGTGCATTTCATCTACCTTTTCATCCACCTTTTTATTGACGCTTCTCCATCGGTATGCTTCGTGCGCGCGCGCCCGCGCTCCTTCGCGTCGGAAGTTTGTGTACTTATATTTATAGCGTTTCTGGATCTTCCAAGTCGCTTAGCGGGACTACATCACCAACCCGCTTCTTTTGAGCATTCTGCGTGGGTTAGCTTCGGATGATGCTCTTCGCACAAAGCAATCTTTTCTTTCGTATCTTCTACTGGCTCATCCGCGATCATGAATAGAACGAAGCCGAAAATCAGTGCTACAATTATCATCCAGCCTATGAATAGATAACCAAGCTTAATTAACTTGGCCACCTACGGCAGTGAGAACTTCATTGCGCTGCTCGTTGGTTAGCATTGGCATTTTGACGATCAACTCTAGACCAACTTCTTGGCGGTTTAGATCTTTTAAAATGGCATCTAAGCCAGTCACAGAAATGGCAGGGTCCGCTTCCCAGGCGCCGACAGCGACACGACTTTGATAGAATGCGCAAGAGCTTGTTGCGAATTTCGCCAATTGATCAAAGCCACCGAAACCCCGATCTGCGCCTAAAACCAGTCGGTTCGCAAGAAAGTCATACTGAGGGTAATATTCTTGGCACAACGTAGCAACCAACTCTCGTCCGGCCCATTCAATGATCACATCGTATTTGCCAGCCAGAACACGATCATGGATCTCTAAATTGCCCATTGCTGTGATGATAGCACCAGACGTTGGCAACTCGATTGGTGCGTCCAAAATGGAGAAATCATCAAGAGAAAATGGCCGGCTGGAGTAGCCACTCACAAAGTCATCAAATGCTGCAGCATAAATATTACCAGAGGGAATATCTGCATTTCGCAGAATTCTGACCTGGCTACCGGACCCATCAAACAGGCTCTCAGGAACGCGAAGCACATGGTTTTGTGGGTCATTCGCCGGAATGTGTGAAAAAGCCAACTCACCAAGATTTTTGAGATACGCGCCTCTGACCATGTGAGCGTTTTGCTGACCGTCCCCTCCACCGCCAATAAATGCCACATCTACAAGGCCATCCGCATCAACATCATGAAACCGGAAGTTTTCAATGAAATTGCTCCACTCATTGCCTTCATGTTCTGCAACATATTCAGCTGGCGCAGTAACGATTGGATAGAATGAGGAGTCATAGGAACCGTCGCCGAGGTTCTCGATAACTTGCACACCGGTGCCAACGTATAGGATACCCGCACGTGATAAGACGATGTCGAGATCACCATCTGTATCTAGGTCCCATAGGCTCAGTTCGGGAACTGTTCCCCAATCTTCAACAATAGGCAGCCGCACAGAGCGAATAAAATTGCCTCGGCCATCATTTAAAGCGATACCTGTTGGTGATGAGTCTCCATATTCATGACCAGAATGAGCCAAATCCAGGTCACCATCTCCATCCATGTCGCCTAGTTCAATCGCGAACGCATTAATATCGCCACATGTCCGCCTAGACATAAATCCAGAACCATCATTGATCCAACAAGTCAGCCTGTTTGCTAGTTCAGTGAGAACAATGTCTACGTCTCCATCAGCGTCTATGTCGCCGACAGCACCACCGTGATCGAAAAGTTGGTAGCTTGGATCACTCAGGTGCGTGTTTGAACTTTCAAACCATGTCCCATCAGGCTGGCTCAGGAAATAACTGTCCCGAATACCGTCATGATGACCGATTGCATGATCAGCAATGAACAGGTCTGGAATATCATCACCGTTAAAGTCAGCGACTAAGTTTTGTCTTGCTAAAGACTGGCCAGGAACACTGCGCAAATCTACAAAGAGGTCACTTCGGTCTATGAAAGCTCCATTTTGATCCTGCAAGAAAAGCGTTGGCCCTGGCATGTCGCCCTCGCAATCACGGCCACCGCACAGTCCCGCAGTATCATCGCCCGTCACTTCAACGTTTTCTGGGTTCATGGTTCCCGTATAGACAAAATCGAGTAGCCCATCGTTGTTGAAGTCGTAGTTCGACCAAAAATGCCCGAACCAATATCGCTCTCTAGTGATTGCCGGACTAATAGGTGGATAGAGAAATTCAGAATTAGAATTCTCGTGTTCAAAGCCAGAGAAAGGGGCTGTTCTTAGCCCTGCTTCTTCCGCAACATTCAGGAGAGCAAGCAGGTCTGAGGTATCGACTACAGTGGGATCGACATCATCCAGATTTGTTTCCTGATAAAATTCAGAAATTGCGGCAGCTGTTCTAGGTCCATAGTCGCCATCAACACGACCAGCGTCATATCCAAGCTGGTTCAGTATGAATTGCGCTGTGAAAATTGGATGCTTTTCGAAAATTGTAGTTTCTGCTTGTTGGGCGTCGACTGCTTGCGATGCCGCGGTAAGTGCTATCGCACAAGAAATTATTAACTTCTGCATGACTGCTACTCCTGAGTATAGATAGGAATATCGACAGATCATAGCCGTGTCTAGCTCCCAATTTTCGTGCCACTAATTTGGCTTTTCTCTAACACGGTTTCTGGTAGAGGCGGGCGCATCCCAAGGGCGTGATTGGGTCTGATGTGATTGTATTCTCTGAACCAGATATTAATAGCTACTTGCGCCTGTTTGACACTGTGGAACCATTCGGCATTTAGAAATTCTTGGCGCAAGACCCCGTTGAACCGTTCGTTATATCCATTCTCCCAGGGGCTGCCGGGGTAGATTTGGATCGGCTTAATTCCAATCTTCTTGAGCCAGTCCTGAAGGTTCTGGGCTAAGAACTCTCCTCCATTATCAGAACGGATAAATTTAGGTTTTCCGTATTTCAAAAGTAGGCGATAAGGTTGTGAGTTTCTAGATTTGATCTCTACTCAGTGTCAGCGGGCACGTTAAGACTAATCATCACAACCCTATCAACCCTGTCAACTTGGTTGATAACGTTGATAGGGTTGACATAGGTTACAGAGCGAACAATTGGCCTATTTCCTTCTGCTCGACTAACCCAAGTTCCATCAGGCGACTGACAGCTCGGCTCACTTGAGATTTGTCACGATCGAGTTCTTCACAGAGAAACGTACGAGTACATCTTGGATGCTCGCGAATGAGCTCTAAACAGTTTTCTTGGAATTGGCCTAATTTTGCTTCTGTGATTTCTTTAGGCCAACCAAACCCCGGACCCTGCCACTCAAGAAGTAAATCCTGTTGCTCAATGTCTTTGCCTTTTGCGTGTAGCTCGACATCGAGGCTGCCAGCGGCTTGTTTCAAAACCATGATTGTATCAACAGTTGCCCCGATGGCCTGAGACCCTAGTAAGCGTTCAACTGGATTTTGATCGCTGTCGCTTGCCTTACGAGTGTGGTGAACCAAGATGATCGAAACCCCCGTTTCATAAGTGATGCGCCGCAGGGCTGAAATCTCGTCATGCAACAGTGTATACTCATCCTTTTTGTTGCCCCTAGGCGTTTCGCCTCGAATTGAAGCAAACGTGTCGATTACTATGCATGTTAAGTTGGGAAACTTGGCCTTTAGCGCTCTAATAAAGGCATGAGAGGCTTGACCTTTTGGTATCTGAACTTCGTTAGATAGCCCCGCAAGGAAAAAGATACCTTCTGGCGGAAATGGATTAACGCTCACAAGCCTGCTTTGCAATCTGCGTTCGTTATCTTCATTTGCAACATAAACGATCTGATGCTGATGTTCTGCTAGGTACAACGCAATCAGCAGACAAAGCCATGATTTGCCAACTTTGGGGGGGCCAGCAATCATTGTTAACGACGGCTGCGGAAGTAAAGGCTCAACGAGCCACTTTATGGGTGGAAAGGTTTTCGAAGTTAACTCGTCCACCGATAGTATATTCAGCCCTGATAGAGGATCGTCTAAATCTATTTCCACGTCTGTTTCTGTTACGGTCTCGAAGCCTTTCCGCCTTGCTCCCGCGATCATCCTGCGCATTTCTGTTTCTGTTTCGGAAACAGTATAGCCTGCCAGTGTGATCTGCGGCGCGATTGCCAGAATATCCTGATCGGACAGTCCTCTTTGGACCATTGAACCTGTCCATTTGAGGAGATTATTGTGCCACTCTTCACCGCGCTTGATGGCTGCTAGCCATGCTTCATCCGTGTCCCCCAGGTCGATATTGACGTAAGGAGGGGTGGTCTCACTCTCGCTTCCAACAACCGCCCCAAAGACTGCTCTAAAATCCTCAAATTTCATTTTGTATACTCCATCAGACAAGTAACTTCTGGACTATAGCCCCGCGAAATTTTACGCTTAAGTGGGTAGGCGATTGTTCCCGCCAAACGCATGATCCGCGACGGATTTATGATTGCGGGATCACTGCCGAAATAGCCAATTATTTGGGATTGCACTTCGCTCCACTCTTTTAGGCATGGTACGTCACTGACAGACCAGTAGGCATGCATGCGCTTCTCAGGAACAGTCCCTGTCTGCACGCAAAAATCAGGAAGTAACGGGGACTGTGAAATATTGTTCGCCGCGTTTTCATCATCTGCATCGATGAAAGTATAGAATGCTGTTATAATGTCCTTATCGCGGGCTGGAGCGAGATGAACCGGGTCAATTGGGTTCACACAGATGTAGCAGTTCCATTCAACTTCATTCAGCCTAATCAAATTGCTTACTGCATCATCTGTTTCATCGCCATCTGCTGGATCAAATAAAATAGATTTTGATCCTGATTTTTCTTTTAGGCAACGGATTTCGGTATTCGCAACCAAGTCTGCGTCCCTCCACGGCTGAGTGAGAAGCTCAATATGGCGTTCAATGTCTTTTCGATTTGGTTCCAGTGTCATAAATATTTCTCCTGCACTTGGAGCCAGCTTACAGTCGTGGTAAGATAAAATGTCTAAACTTCACCCGCCCGACCATACTTATGGCTGGCGGGTTTCTATTTTCGGTCAGTTTTTGAAGATAATTGTGGAATGCCTTCTACAATTTTTTCAATGTTTTGCACTGGGAGCAATTTTAAGCGTGCACAGAGATTGATTAGACCTTTTTTTGTCGCAGCATAGCCCAGCGCTCTCCACAGTGCTGCATGGGAGGCTTCCTGCTTTTGCAATATCCACTGTTTGCCATGCGAACATTCAATTATGCGGTAGTAGAACCTAACGTGTGCTACCACTCGATGATAATCACTGCTGCTTTCCTTGAGTAACTCGCTACTCGTCCGTTTACTGCCAAGCTCCATAGAGAGTGAGCGAGGAATTTTTTCTGTCCTATCCATTTGACCCATCTCCCAGTGTTTCAATTAACTGATCGATGACATCTTCTTGCCAATATAGGCGTCGACCGATTTTGATCGGTTTGGGGAGCCGGCCACATGCCATGTCCTCATAACAAGCACTGCGTGAACGGTTGCCGAGTTTTTCGCGAACGGCTTCGAATGAAAGTAAAGTTGCCATTTGTGCACTCCAAAATGTTTCGGTGTGCAGCAGTGTGTAGGAAAGTTAATTATCGCTCGAATGACCTAATTATTTTAATAGCTCATTCGGGGCGCTTAGGAAATCTTTTCAACGTCTCGAAGTAGCGTTTGGCTAGATTTTCGTAGGTATATTCATTGGACTGATCAAATTCACATAACACGTCGAGCACAACGTCTACACCGCATGTAACATTGTCTGGATCAGTTGCTGGATTTCGTGTTGGCGTTATGCCTTCGCTTTCAAGTTCCAACAATGAGACCCGCAAACGCCAATTAAATTCAAAATCGGTCTTTGGGCCTGGCTTACCCTTTGGTCTTGTTTTTGGATTGTCCAGATATTCTGCTAATAGCTGTTGCGCTGGTATGGGGATTTGTAAGTTGTTTCGCAGCGCATGG
>CBFHKO010000020.1:0-19613 GCA_965656445.1 uncultured Paracoccaceae bacterium | reverse complement strand
TCATTCCTTGATGAAATAATTCAAATGCCTTTGGATCAGTTCTGGCATCGCTCAACAGTTGCACTGGATCAACTTCTGTAAGCAGCTTATAGCCAATCTCTTGTTTTGACCCATAGACAATGTCTGCCCCAACTTCCCAAACCTGTAACAAAGGGGATTTATTGAAGTATTCTTCAAATAATTGATAAACTCGTTCTCTAGGCATTAGTAGAACCTACTACATTCGATTTTACTGAGCCTGTTACATGTTGTGCCCAGCGTTCCATAAGCGCTGCACGTTCGGTAAAGTGATCGGTTCTACGGTAAGCTCGAACGACTTTGTTGCCGACTTTGTGAGCAAGCACCGTTTCTGCGATTTCTTCACTGGCATCGGTGCACTCTGCTAACCACGTGCGCAGGCTTGACCGAAAGCCATGCGGTCGCTCTATCATGCCGCGTCGTTCCATAAGCCGTGACATCGATGCATCAGAAATCACGCCCCTCCGAACTCCTGGAAACAAGAAGCCGTCTCGTTCAAACTGTTTGGCATTCTCAATTACCAAGGCCGTTTCATCCGATAGAGGCACACGGAAGTCTGTCACTTGGTGTAGCTGACCCTTCATGTTTTTTGCTGGAATTATCCAAGTATTGCCTTCGAATTGCTCTACATGCGCATGTCGTACTGCAAAGCTTCTAACGCCTGTCAGGATCAAGAGCTTCAACGCAAGATGTACGGTAGTTGGTTCTTCTAAGCTGCTATAGAAGTCAGGCACAGCAGACCAAGCTAGGGCAGGGGTATTCTGTGTATGCTGCCTTGGCTTACCAAGTAGTGCCTTTGCTTTCGAAATAGCGTTTAGATCGACGTCATAACCAGCGGCTGCAGCATAGGTTAAAACAATTTTTAGTCGATTTATTGCTTTCTTCGCAGTTTCAGCTTTCTCATCCCAGATCGGCTTCAATGTTTGCGCAATATCTTGTTGAGAAATTTCTTCAACATTCATGTTACCCAATTTTGGGAGTACATGAAGCTGCAACGGACTGAACCATCTAGCGTTCAGACCATCGTTCTTCAGTTCAGACTTTTTGGCTTCATACGCCAACTCTGCTATTGTTGCTAAATTACCTTTTGGGCGTAATTGTTCTCGGCGTTGCGCTTGGCGCTGAGAGATTGGATCAATGCCTTGTTTGGCAAGCTTGCGATATTCTGAAGCAAGCTCACGTGCTTCTTTTAGAGAAACTTCAATCAGGCTACCCAAACCCATCTCTCGACGCTTCCCGCCGAGAGAAACTCTTAGCACCCATTGGGCGCCTCCGTCTGCGCGTTTAATCAACCAAAGACCCGCCCCGTCTGAATGCTTGCCTGGGGGGGCGTTTTTAACAAAGGCTGAGCTGAGAGCGTTTAATTTGGTCAAAATTTAATCCACCTTTCTATCCACCTTTTTAACATAGATATTGATGAACTTAAAAGAACAATAAAATACATGGAAACAAATTATAGTATTGATTTTTATGTATAAAAAATATACGCGCGCGCATCAAAACACAGCTGTTCAATGCGCTCCACCCGCACCAGTTATCTCTCCAATAGCATTTTTTCATTAATAACAGAGCGTTGGCCGACATTTGTGTTTTGGGGATAGACGCTGACCTTCCAATCTATCTTGATCCACTTTCCATTCTTTCCGCTATTAAGATGCCTTGATTTTGGGGCCTTAAGATAAGGAATTTCTTGCTGTGGTCGTGAAACGAAGTAGACTGCTCCGGTCGCTAATGCGTTCATAAGCTGTTCGTTTTGATGTCTGGGGGAAATGGAAATGAAGCAAGACTACTCATTGCTGGGCGAAACTGGCAAGGCTGCGGTTGAGGCAGGGCTTGCAAAACCAAATTGGTTTCGCCCGAAAGTATCCCCCGAAGATATTCGCCGCCTTAGTCAAAAACAGGATCGGCGTCCTACGATAGATGCCTTTGTTTGGCTTGGTCTACTTGTCTTGTCTGGTGGTATTGCCGCCTATAGTTTTCCATCTTGGTGGGGGCTTCCATTTTGGCTGATCTATGGCGTCTTGTATTCTTCGGCCTCTGATGCGCGTTGGCATGAATGCGGTCATTCGACGGCTTTTAAAACTCAATGGAAAAACGAAGTGATTTATCAAATTGCGTCCTTTTTCCTGTTGCGATCTCCCGTTCTTTGGCGTGCGAGCCACGTGCGACACCACACGGATACGATTATCGTGGGGCGTGATCCTGAAATTGCGAATATGCGTCCGCCTGATCTGATCAATCATGCTTTTCGCTTTTTCGGGGTCGTAGAACTCTATGTTAACCTTGGACGGTGGTTTGATCACGTAAGAGGTCGCATTGACCCACAGGACGCCACCTATCTCAGAGAACAAGATTTGCCGCGTGTCTACCGCATAGCCCGAATTTGGGGTGTGATTTTTGTGGCTGTAATCATAGCGGCGATAGCGCTGGGATCATGGGTGCCTATTTTGCTTGTGGTCACGCCGCGTATTTATGGCAATTGGCAGATGATCATGACAGGGACGCTTCAGCATTTGGGATTGGCTGAAAATGTAACAGACCATCGGCTCAATACGCGCACTGTTATGATGAACCCGATCAATCGGTTTTTGTATCTTAATATGAACTATCACGTTGAACATCATATGTTTACGATGATCCCATATTATAACCTTCCAGCGCTGCGTGAGTTAATCCAACATGATTTACCAGACGCAGAGCCAAGCATTGCTCAGGCTTACCGACGGCTGTTGCCTGTTCTATGGCGCCAGTTGAAGGATGAGAAAGCTGTGATCATTTATGATCTCCCAGAGGGAGCCGCGCCCTATCGTGATGAGGTTAACGTGCTCAGACCGCATGCAGTCTAGGCACGCCGTTTGAATTCCTGATGATATTTCGGCAAATCTCTTTCCATTTGCCAATACCAGGCGCATAGTTTCGCAAACCAAAGCGAGCGCCCTATGCCTGAGTCCCAATCCAATTCTGTTCCAATTTTACTGATGATTGGAGCGATATTTTGCTTTTCCTCCATGGATGCCGTTGCCAAGTCCGCGATGGAAATCATGCCCCCCGCACAGGCGATTTGGGCGCGCTATATCTCGCAAGCGGTCATTGTGACGTTAATTGTCATTCCTCGGTTTAATCAGCTCGCTCGAACAGGATATCCCAAATTGCAGCTGATGCGTTCTATTGCATTGATGGGAGCGACGACTTTGTTTTTCTTAGGCATTTCACAGATTAGTCTTGCTGAGGCGACGGCAGTCATGGATGTAAATCCTGTTTTGATCACGCTAGGGGCATTTTTGTTTTTGGGTGAACGCATTGGGATACGACGGATTATCGGTGTTGCGGTCTCATTGGTTGGGGCGCTGATTATCATTAGGCCTGGGGCAGGTGTGTTTTCTATCTATGCCTTGATGCCTCTTGGGGCAGCGGTATGCTACACGGCCTATAGTCTGGCCACGCGATTTGTTGGTCGAGACGAGAGCCCATGGACGTCCCTGTTTTATTCCGCTGTTGTCGGCGCTTTATGTTTTTCTGCCTACATTGCGTTTCATTGGGTGCCGTTGTCGGGTGAGGCACTGATTTTGATGGCGCTTATGGGGTTGTTTGGGACCTTGGGTCAGCTCTTGTTGATACGGGCCTTGACACTCGGCGAGGCTAGTTTGATTGCTCCGTTTGCCTATACAGGCCTGATATGGGCGGCGCTCTATGGGATTTTTTTGTTTGGCGATTATCCAGATGCGTGGACCATCTTAGGGGCCGCCGTGATTGTGGCAGGTGGGCTTTATGTTTGGATTAGAGAACGTCAAACACGTTAAACGGCCATTGCCCGCGGGATCTAGCGAAGCGCATAAAGGTCCACATGGACCTTGTTGGCTTTGCGATCGCCTGTACCGACAAAGAGTGTTTTGTTAACCCAGTCATATCGCGGATCACCGGTTTCAAGCCGTGCCTGTGTGCGCATATAATAGCTATCTGGATCGACATTTTCACCACGAGCAATCGCGTCAATCACGTCCTTGGGGCCGTGGCGATACCCATAGTTGATAATTTCAATCAAAGCGCCATCATCGGTTTCCATCGCATAGCGCGTGTCCAGTTCTGCAACGCCATTTGCAAAGATCGTTTGCCAATCCGCACCTAGGTTGAGAATACGCCCGCTCAGCTCTGGCCCCGTGACAGTTCCCCCAACAATCGGAATAATTCGCCGCTCGCCTGCGCGCCCAGCCCCCATCTGTTTGATGGGATCAAGCTCGACCACAAGTGAGCAAACATAAGACAGCTTTGGTGTTGGGAGGCCCATATGTGTCTAACCTTTAATTGTTTACAGAGTTAACAATGCCAGATAATAATAGTTCACGCAAGTAACGAGGATGCCATGACAAAGACAATGACCAAAGCAGAACGAGACATTACCCTGAAAGAGGGGCATGGCGACTTGGATAGTTTGGTCGGCTATAACCTTAAACGCGCTTATGTTGTGATCAATGCAGACTACAGAGCCGCGCTTGGCGAGGATGGTTTGGCCCCGCGCGAATTCTCTGCTTTGGCTTTGATTGTCCAAGCACCCGGGGTTACACAAAGCACACTTGCTCGACATCTCGGAGTTGAACGTTCTGGGCTTGTTAAAATTGTGGATGAGCTTGAGGCAAGGGCGTTTGTGCAACGTCAAGCCGTCAAAGGCGATCGCCGAGTGCAAGCTTTGATCGCAACAGAGAGCGGCTCAGGTTTTTATGCCAAAACCCTTGAGACCGTTAAAGCGCACGAAGCCAAAATGTTATCATCCCTGAGTTCTGACGAAGTAAACACCCTCAAAGAGCTTTTGTACAAAATTCGGAGCATTGAGCTTTGAGCTCAAATTAAACGATATATTATGGACCCAACCCTCATGACATCTTCAGACCCTCTTAAAATGCCAAAGTTCTGGTCCCCGTCCTTTGAGTACGACCATCGCGCAGATGGCACAATTGTCATGCAACAAACCGAAGATTTGCCTGAGCATTTGCCGCTTTTGGCAGATTATTTGGATAAGTGGGCCGATCTATCACCAGATCAAACGTGGCTTGCACGGCGCGGGGCTGATGGTGAGTGGATCCACATCTCCTATGGCGAGGCGCGCGACAAAGCCCGACGGATCGGGGCGTATTTGCTCAATATGGGGCTTGGGGCAGATCGGCCTTTGCTCATCATGTCAGGCAATTCGCTTGAACATGGTCTACTTGGGTTGGCTTGTTTTTACACAGGCATCCCATATGCACCAGTGTCGCCTGCTTATTCTTTGGTCTCCAAAGACCATGCCAAGTTGAAGGACATTGCGCAAACCCTTGAGCCTGGGGCTTTTTATGTGGATGATATGGTGGCCTTTGGACCTGCGTTAAAGGCAATAGAGGCCCAATCTAGCCAAGTTATCGCGCTTGACAACGTTCAAGAGAATGCCGCGCATTTTGATGAGTTGCTCCGTGCAGACCCACAAAAGGCTGATCTCGCGCGTCAATTAGTGAGACCAGATACCGTTGTGAAATATCTCTTTACATCAGGCTCTACTGGAACGCCAAAAGCGGTCATAAACACAAATCGGATGATCTGCGCCATGCAAGCTATGGTGCGCGATTGCTATCGCTTTGTCCAAGAGACACCCCCCGTCATTCTAGATTGGGCGCCATGGAACCACACTGCGGCAGGGAACAAAGTATTTTACCTCGCTCTGACGAATGGGGGCACGTTTTACATCGATGACGGGAAACCAACGACAGGCAAGCTGGATGAGACATTGCGCAATTTGCGCGAGATTTCTTGCACTTGGTATTTTAACGTCCCCATCGGGTGGGACACTCTGGTCGATGAACTTGAGCGTGACGCTGAAATGGCGCAAACATTTTTTGCCCGATTGTCGATGATGTTTTATGCTGGGGCTGGTATGGCGCAATTGACATGGGATCGCCTGCGCGCTGTGGCCCGCAAGACGACAGGCCATAAGGTTCTATTGGCGACAAGTCTTGGATCAACCGAAACCGCGCCTTTTGCGCTGGCTTGTACCGAGGTTCAGGAGAATTCAGGCAATGTTGGGGTGCCCTCAAAAGGGCTCAAGATGAAATTGGTCCCAAACAGTGGCAAGTTGGAATTGCGCCTAAAAGGACCAAGCATCACGCCCGGCTATTACAAAGAACCAGAAAAGACCGCAGAGGCCTTTGATGAAGAGGGCTACTATAAAATGGGCGATGCATTACGTCCTATGGATCCTGATGACTTTGCAAAAGGGTTCTATTTTGATGGCCGCATTGCTGAAAACTTTAAACTCAATACGGGGACTTGGGTTGCTGTTGGGTCTGTGCGCGCAGCTTTAGTCGATGCGTTTGAGGGTTTGATCCGTGACGCGGTGATCGTCGGCGAAAACGAGGCACAATTGGGGGCTTTGTTGGTGGTGTCAGAACATGGCAAAACACTGGATGAGGCTGTTTTGGCCCAAGAGATCGAAACGAGGCTAAAACAAGCTGCTGCAAAGGCTACGGGGTCCGCAACGCGTGTGCGCCGTGTGATCATATTGCCGCGCGACCCTAGCTTTGATCAAGGCGAAATCACCGAAAAAGGCTCGCTCAATCAACGCGCGCTAAGAGCGCATTCATCTGAGTTGATTGACACTCTTTACGCTGGGGGTGATGGGGTCATCGCTGTGTAACTGTGTTATCATTAGAAATAGGAAAAGGCGTCGGGCTGATAACCAGTTCGACGCCTTTTTATTTACAACGCATCAATCACCCAAACGAGCCAGAGCGTAATCGCAGGGAAGCTTGCCAATATCACAACGCGGATCATGTCAGTGATAACAAAGGGCAGGGCGCCTTTATAGGTTTGAGAAATTGGTGTGTCTTTGTCCATTGAATTGATAATGAACAAATTCATCCCCACGGGCGGCGTGATGAGGCCCACTTCGACCACGATCAAGACCAAGATACCGAACCAGAGACCAAAATCGTTCACGCTCATCCCGAAATCAAGGGCGGACATGATTGGGAAAATGATCGGAACTGTTAGCAAGACCATGGACAAGCTATCCATGACGCAGCCAAAGACCAAATACATGATTAGGACAAGGGTTAGGACGAACCAAGGGGAAAACCCTTGATCACCCACCCAAACAGAGGCCAATTGTGGCAGCTGTGTCAGGGATAAGAAATTGTTATAAATTCCAGCCCCCAAGATAATCAAAAAGATCATGCCCGAGGAAGAGGCCGTTGAAAGGATGGCCTGTTGCAAGCGTCCCCATGTCATTTGGCCTGCGGCAAGGGCTGCGATGCCTGTTCCAGCGGCTCCGACTGCGGCGGCCTCGGTTGGAGTAAAGATGCCAGCATAAATTCCGCCCACAACAACAATAAAAATTGCCATTACTGGCCAAATTTCGGCGAGTGACTTTATTCTTTGACCCCAAGGCACGCGATCTTTTACCGCTGCGCTATTGGGTGAAAGATGCACCCAAATCGAAATCGCAACCATATAGCCAATAGCGGCAAGAATTCCGGGAATAAGGGCCGCCACAAAGAGTTTTTCAATGTTTTGCTCGGCTAGAATTGCATAGATCACCAAGATCACACTTGGCGGGATGAGAATGCCCAAAGTTCCCCCCGCCGCCAATGCGCCAGTGGCCAAGGATCCAGGATAGCCGTATCTGCGCAATTCAGGGAGGGCCACTTGACCCATCGTGGCCGCTGTTGCCAAAGAGGATCCACAGATCGCCCCAAACCCAGCACAGGCCCCTACAGCCGACATGGCTACGCCCCCTTTGCGATGTCCAAGAAAGCTTTCAGCTGCGCGAAAGAGGGCAGCGGACATACCTGAGAGGGTCGCAAACTGCCCCATCAGCAAAAACAGAGGAATGATGGAAAACGAATAATTGGAAAAGGTGCCATAGGTCAGCGTTTTCAGCTGGTTTAAAGTCATCATTGGGGTTCCGATGACAAGCCATGTTCCCCCGACGCCAACGGCAATCATCGCCAAGGCAATGGGCGCACGCAGAAACACTAACCCCAAGAGAACGGGAAAAGACCAAAGGGCCAGTTCGATATTGGTCATGACGCGTCTCCTTGATGTGACAAGCCGAATAGGGTGCCTAAGGTTTTGAAGACACAATAGGCCGCAACGAGGATAAAGCCGACGCCTCCAATCAGGCTTCCAGCATAGCCGTACCAAACTGGAATTTGTGCGATCAAGGTTGTTTCGCCGTAGGACATTTTATCCATTGCTCCAAGGTAAAGCCGATAGGTGCCAATCAAGGCAACCGCGAACATGGCGCATTGAAATAATACGTCGAGAAGATTGGACACAAAGGTCGGAATTGCGAATTGAAAGAGATCAACACGGGCATGCGCCGCGTTATATTGCGTCAACGGCAGAAAAGCGAAAATCGCAATAGCCATCCCAATTTCTGTAAAATCATAAATTCCACGAATTGGTCCTATGCCAATATCTAAGGGGACCAACGCCCGACCGATAATGGAAAGACTGGTAAGAATGACGATTCCCAAAAGCACAGCCCCCCCCATGAGGGCAAGTAGTTTTGCAATGGCCTCAACAATACGATCAACAGAGCGGAACATGCATAGACCCCATTCGCTAGAGAAAAAGAAAGGCGGCCTAAACCGCCCTTCCAATTTTAATGTAAGTATGACTTAGCCGCCGTGCTTTTTGATCAACGCTTTTGCATTGTCGATCAAGGCTGCACCGTCAATATCTTTGCCATTCATGTCGTCCACCCAACGGTTCACAACAGGTTCAGCCGCGGCTTTCCAACGTGCAACTTCGTCTGCATCCAGAACAGTTACAGAATTCCCCGCATCTTCGGCGATTTTCTTGGCTGGAGCATCCATGTCCCACATGATTTGTGACGCAAATTTTGACAATTTCATGCCAGATTCTGCATCCAAGATTGCGCGGAGATCATCAGGAAGCGCTTCGTATTTGGCTTTGTTCATCACAAGAACAATCGCCGCCGTATAAAGCGCCTCATCCCCTGAGAACTCAGTGTGATTGCCAACCAATTCAGACAAACGGATCGCGGTTGTAACTTCCCATGGGATCACAGTTCCCTTGACCACGCCCTTTGAAATAGCTTCTGGAATAGCAGGCAAAGGCATACCAACAGGCTCGGCACCAAGTTCGCCAAGCATATCATTGATGATCCGTGTTGGACCACGTAGCGTAAGGCCTTTCATGTCTTCTAGGCTGCTAACACCATCTTTGGTGTGGATCACACCAGGACCGTGTACCCAAGCACCCAAAACTTTTAGGTCTTTGTATTCGTTGCTTTGAAGGTCTGTTTCAACCATTTCCCAAAACGCAGCAGACGTCGCTACGGGATTTGTCATCATAAACGGAAGTTCAAAGACTTCTGTTCTTGGGAAACGGCCAGGTGTGTATCCAACAACTGTCATAGACAGATCGACAACACCATCACGCGCTTGGTCCATAAGCTCTGGTGGACGACCACCCAATGACATCGCGTCAAAATGTTCAATTTTGATACGGCCATTTGATGCCTCTTCAACCATTTTGCCCCATGGCTTCAAGATCAACGACGGAACTGGCGCGGGGGGTGGCAAGAATTGATGCAAACGCAAAGTAACATCTTGCGCTGCTGCGGCTGTGCCCATTACGGCAAAGGTAATCGCTCCCGCGATTGCTCCTTTAAAAAACGTTCTTTTTTCCATGTTTCCTCCCTTTGGAATTGAGATCGTTGAAATAATAGTATCACCGCATGTTGGGGTGTGCCCCACTCTTTGTGCGATGAATATAGGAACCTGTCTATCTAAATTTTGGCTCCCGTTTTTCCAAAAAGGCACGTAGGCCTTCTTTGGCTCCGTCAGATGTTTGGCTCATGGCCGCGGCTAGGCTTTCGGTGAACAAACCATCTGAACGTGACATATCCCCAATCCGAGAAATTGCATTCATCATGAGATAATTTGAAAATGGGGCGTTGTCTGCAATTTTGCGCGCGAGTTTCTTCGCCAAAGCCAACCCTTCGTCTTCGCCGACAGTATAATGCGCAAGCCCCAAACGTAATCCATCATCCGCGCCATAACTGCGCCCTGTTAGCATCATTTCCCGCATGCGATCTGCGCCAATGATACGGCTGACGCGTACAGTTGCGCCGCCTCCGACAAAAATGCCTCTCCGTCCTTCGGGTAATTGAAACCGCACGCTCGGTTCTGCAATACGAACATGTGTCGAGGCCGCAATTTCGAGGCCACCCCCAATGACGGCACCTGCAAGTACCGAAATAACAGGCAAACCGCCATATTCAATTAATTCCGAGACGCGGTGCCAATTGCGCGAATGATGCACACCGTCTACAGGGTCGCGGTGTTCATGTTCAGCGAGATCAAGGCCAGAACAAAAATGCCCGCCTTCACCACGCAAAATAACGGCATTCACACCTTTGGGTGGATTTGAAAAGAACTGATCTAGTCCATCAACAAGCGCGTCATTCATCGCGTTACGCTTGTCAGGGCGATTAAAAATTAACGTTGCAATATCGCCATCAATAACTGTTTTAATAACAGGAGACGAAGGGTGTTGTGCAGCGTTCATCTTAAAAGCCTTTCTGAGGTATTCTGTTTTTGTTGTATATGTAAACAGTTTCCATGTATAGCATTTTTACAGAATATGAAAATTCGTCAATATGGGAGACATGACATGGTTGATTTTAAATCGGTAAAAGCCATTGATTTTCACACGCACGCCGAAGAACCCTGTAACCAATGTCGGGATGACGGGTATAATGAGTTTCAGGCGGGCATGGCGAAGTATTTCAAAAACCCCGCAGGCGCGGATGGCATGTTGCCTACGGTTCAAGACACCGCAGCGTATTACCGTGAACGCAATATTGCGGCTATAATTTTTCCAGTCGATGCAGAGCGTGAAACAGGATTTCGTCGCTATTCTAACGAAGAGGTTGCGCAAATTTGTTCGGAAAATGACGATATTTTGATCCCATTTGCCTCGATTGATCCGCATAAAGGCAAGGCGGGAGCGCGTGAAGTGCGCCGTCTCGTGCGCGACTTTGGTGTGCGTGGTTTCAAATTTCACCCCACGATGCAGGGGTTTTTCCCCAATGATCGAGAGGCCTGTTACACGGTGTTAGAGGCCTGTGCAGAAGAGGGGGCAATCACTTTGTTCCACACAGGCCAGACTGGGGTTGGCTCAGGAATGCGTGGGGGAATGGGGATGCGTTTGAAATATTCCAACCCGATGTACCTTGATGATGTGGCTGTGGATTTTCCTGATATGCCGATTGTTTTGGCCCATCCTAGTTTCCCTTGGACAGAAGAGGGGCTTGCCGTCGCGCAACATAAACCTAATGTCTATTATGATATGTCGGGATGGTCGCCGAAGTACTTCCCAGAGGTGTTTATCAAATATGCGAATTCTATTTTGAAAAAGAAAATGCTTTTTGGATCTGATTGGCCTGCAATCACGCCGGATCGGTGGTTAGCTGATTTTGAAGCGGCCCCTTTCAAAGATGAGGTGCGCCCGTTAATCTTGAAAGAAAATGCTCTGCGTTTGCTGGGCGAAACTGGTTAATCCAATTTTAGGGGGACATCATGGTGCAGACGGCTCCTGTAGATACTGAGATAACGCTGGATCAGTTAAATATTGATCCGTTCCCCATCTATCGGCGATTGCGGTCCCAAGCCCCTGTGTGTCGTGTGAAATCGGCTGGACGGACGTTGCTGACCAAGGCCGAGGACACCAAATACGTCAAAGACAACCCTGAAATTTTCAGCTCGGATGATCCAAATACCCCAATGAAACGCGCATTTTGGGCGCATACCTTAATGCGAAAAGATGGCGAAGCGCATCGAAGAGAGCGCATGGCAATGGCGCCGGCTTTTGCGCCCAAAGTGATCACCCAAGAGTGGATGCCCCAGTATCAAAAAATTGCCGAGGCCTATGTTGCCCGCCTTCCCAAGGGCGAGGTTGTTGATCTGTTTGAGCTGTTATCAGGAGCCTATGCGGCGCGAGGCCTTGCTATATTGCTGGGCATGGACGAGGCCAGTGACGCCGATATGATGGAATGGTCGCAGGCGTTGATTGAAGGGGCTGGAAACTTTGGCTGGCGTGATGCGCCGTTTGAACGGTCAGATCGCGCAAACGAGGGCATTCATGCTCTGTTGGATCGGATACAAGATCGTCATCGCGCAAATCCGAATAATTCGGCCTTTTCGGTCATGTTGAATGCAGATGATCCCATTCCTGAAAAGCAAATTTATGCCAATATCAAAATTGCGATCGGCGGAGGTATTAACGAGCCACGCGATGCTTTGAATACCACCTTGTACGGGCTTTTGACCAATCCAGACCAATTGAGCGAGGTCAAGAAACACAATGATTGGATCCGCGCCTTAGAAGAAGGCATACGCTGGGTTGCCCCTATTTCAGCCTCATCTCGTCTTGTGACTGAGGATACCGAAATTCGGGGCTATCACATTCCCAAAGGCGATACAGTCATGACGATCCAAGCCAGTGCCAACCGTGACGAGGATGTCGTGTCAAATGGCGAAGCGTTTGATGTGTATCGCGAGGATTGTGTGCATCAATCTTTTGGCAACGGTCCGCATTTCTGTCAGGGCACACATGTGGCCCGCCGTGCTGTTGGTCATATCATGCTGCCTGTATTGTTTGACCGATTTCCGAATATGGAAATTCCAAACCGCGATGATGTGATTTGGCGCGGTTTTGGGTTTCGAGGGCCAGTGCAAATTCCTGTCCTACTGCAATAGTTGGACGCTAAATAAAAGGTATTACAAGAAATATGACTGAAAAATATGTCCTCATTTCTGGAGGTGGCATAGCAGGCCTGACCTTGGGACTGACCTTGCACCAAATCGGTGTGCCGTTCAAAATTTTTGAATCCTCAAAAGAGATGCGTCCCTTGGGTGTTGGGATCAATATCCAACCAAATGCAGTGCGCGAATTGTTTGATCTTGGCATTACTGCAACCGAAATGGACAAAATTGGTGTGGCGGCCGAAGAATGGGCCTTGGTTGGGTTGAATGGCAAAGAAGTCTATGCCGAGACACGTGGAACGCATGCTGGATACCACTGGCCCCAATACGCGGCCCATCGTGGGCAATTTCATATGCTTCTCTATCAAACATTGATTGACCGTGCTGGGGTGGACTGTGTTGAGTTGGGCGCAAGGGTCACTGGGTATGCGCAAACACAAGAAAGCGTAGTAGCCAAGATCACTCAAAGCGATGGAACATCCCGTGATGTGAGCGGCAGATTGTTAATCGGTGCCGATGGCATACATTCTGCGATCCGTGCACAGATGTATCCTGATCAACCGCCCATTCATTGGGGCGGTGCCATCATGTGGCGAGGGACCGTGCGCGCCAAGCCTTTGCGCACGCAGTCTTCTTTTGTCGGTCTTGGAACGCATCAAAATAGAATGGTGATCTATCCGATTTCGCAAACGGATGATGAAGGCTATGCTTTGATTAATTGGATTGCGGAATATACAACCGATGCCGCAGACGGTTGGACCCAAGATGGTTGGTTCCGCCCTGTGGAGATTGACGAATTCGCCCATTATTTTGAAGGTTTCAAATACGATTGGCTGGATGTGCCCGAGATGTTGAAACAGGCCGATTGCGCCTATGAAAACCCGATGATTGATCGCGACCCGATCCCGTCTTGGACCGATGGGGCCGTCGCTTTGATGGGGGACGCGGCCCATGCCATGTATCCAACAGGGTCAAATGGCGCGAGCCAAGCCATCGTTGATGCACGGGTATTGGGGGCAAAAATGATTGAGTTCGGTGTGACATCCACGGCTTTGACCGCCTATGATGAACAGCTTTGTGGTCCAATTTCAGAAGTTGTCTTGCGAAATCGTGGCTCTGGCCCGTTTGGATTGTTGAATATTCTAGATGAACGATGCGGTGGTATTTTCGATGATATCGACGCAGTCATTCCTGAGGATGAGCGGCTAGAGTTTATGGCGAAATACAAGGCGGCCGCGGGTTTTGCCAAAGATACGTTGAATTCTGCGCCCCCAACGATTGCACCTAGGACGCTTGCCAAAGTGGTCGAATCCAGTTCATGCACCACCAGCACAATGTGAGGTCAAATTATGCCTAACGATATTCGCGCGGGGCATCCCACGTCTTGGTCAACTATCGGGTCGGGGGAGCGAAACGCTCTCATGTTGCATTGCTCCCTAGGGCAGGCCTCGGCATGGACCCCGATTGCCAAAGGCCTGTCGGATCAATGCACGATGACCTTAGTTGATCTTCCGGGTCATGGACAAAGTGGTCCATGGGACGGAGAGGGCGATTATCATACCCTTTGCACAGAGGTTGCCGCCACGTTTTTGACGGAGCCCACTGACATCATCGGGCATTCCTTTGGCGCAACGCTCGCGTTGAGGTTGGCGAGAGACTTTCCACACTATACACGGTCCCTTACCTTGATTGAGCCGGTGTTGTTTGCACTGGCCTTTGAAGGGGATCAAAGCCTACGTCAGGTTTATGATCAAGATCACAAGGCGTTTTTTGAGGCCTTTCAGCGGGGTGATACGCAATTAGCCACAGAACTCTTTAGTGAGCTCTGGGGTGGTCATCGGTGGTCGCAATTGCCCGAATATCTCCAAACTTACATGAGCGACCGTATCAGATTAGTCGCGGCCACAAATGGCACGCTCATTGACGACAATGCGGGGTTGACCACAGCCGGTGTAATCGAGGCCATCACAGCCCCGACCTTGGTGATCGAAGCCGAACATACCGTTGACATCATGCGTCACATAACGGCGCAATTAGGTGCAAGATTACCGAATGTTACACTCAAAGTGATAGAGAAAGCAGGCCACATGGTGCCGCTCTCCCATCCTGAAACCGTCAGCGATGAGATTTCACGCTTTTTGGCGGGTGTGTAATGGGCACAGGTTTCACTATTGAGGCGAGGTTGATCGCGTCTCATACAGTTGGGCTGACTAAAGCAAAGCCAGTATTCAAACGCGGTGAATGGGTATATGCACCTTAAGACAATTGACCAAAGGACCACGAGAACATGAGCGATCACACCATCACACTCATTGGTTGGATTTTATTCATCATCTCGGCGATTGGCTTTATCATCGCCAGTCTCGGTGATTTCTGGGCAATGTTTGGCAGCCTCTTCTTCTTGGTTGCCTGTTTGGTGTTTTTGATACCTTATGTGCGAAAGAAATGATCAAAGGACGTGGCTATGTATTCTGTATACCTCTCTGGGGAAATCCACACATCTTGGCGCGAAGAGATTATGGCGTTGTGTGATGGGTTGAATGTTCACTTTTCCGCACCCGTAACCGATCATGGCAATAGCGACGATTGCGGTGTGACGATCATGGGGGCAGAGGATAATAAGTTCTGGCACGATCACAAAGGGGCCAAGCTAAACGCTATTCGCACTCGTAAATTGATCGAAGAGGCGGATATCGTTGTTGTTCGCTTCGGCGATAAGTACAAACAATGGAACGCGGCCTTTGATGCAGGCTATGCAAGTGCCTTGGGCAAATCTCTTGTTGTTATGCATGGTGCCGATCATCAACATGCCTTGAAAGAAGTGGACGCTGCGGCCTTGGCTGTTGTCGAAACACCTGAGCAAGTTGCGCAAATCTTGCGTTATGTTTTGTCAGGTGATTTGCCAAAATAATCCTAAAATTCCCAAGTTTTTGACGTTCTCATCGGGCCTGCGTCAGTTTCCTTGATCAAAGCCCTTGCACAGCGGCCTTTTGCAAAATAGAAGGTCCCAAATTTGTCTTGCGTGCCTGACTGCGCGCTTAACTAAACGGAGTATTCTCATGCAGGTCACAGAGACCCTCAACGAAGGCCTAAAGCGCGCCTATTCTATCGTCGTCACAGCAGCTGAGTTGGACGCGAAAGTAAACGAAAAATTGGTTGAAGCGCAGCCAGACATCGAAATGAAGGGTTTCCGCAAAGGCAAAGTGCCTATGGCGATGCTAAAGAAACAGTTCGGTCCACGTGTCTTGGGCGAAGCGATGCAAGAAACCATCGATGGCGCAATGAACGAGCACTTTGAAAAATCAGGCGATCGCCCAGCGATGCAGCCAGAAGTCAAAATGACAAACGAAGACTGGAAAGAGGGCGACGACGTCCAAGTTGACATGTCATACGAAGCGCTTCCAGAAATCCCAGAAGTTGATTTTTCGGCCATCAAGCTTGAGAAATTGGTTGTCAAAGCGGACGACGCCTCTGTTACTGAAGCCTTGGAAAACTTGGCCTCAACTGCCCAGAACTTCAAAGAGCGCAGCAAAGCGTCAAAAGCAAAAGACAAAGATCAAGTCACATTTGACTTCGTTGGCAAAGTTGACGGCGAAGCTTTTGAAGGTGGATCCGCAGAAGATTACCCATTGGTTCTTGGCTCTGGCTCATTCATTCCAGGCTTCGAAGAGCAATTGGTTGGTGTTAAAACTGGCGACGTGAAAATGGTCGAAGTTCAGTTCCCAGCGGAATACGGCGCAGAGCACCTTGCTGGCAAAGACGCAACATTCGAGTGCACAATCAAGAAAATCGAAGAGCCTGTTGCGGCGGAAATCGACGACGAATTGGCGAAGAAATTCGGCGCAGAAGATCTTGAGGGTCTCAAAGGCCAAGTCTCTGAGCGTCTAGAAGCCGAATATGCAGGCGCGTCCCGCGCTGTTATGAAGCGTGCTTTGCTTGATGCTTTGGACGGGGTTGTTTCTTTTGACCTTCCACCATCCTTGGTGACTGCTGAAGCAGATCAAATCGCGCATCAACTCTGGCACGAAGAAAACCCAGAAGTTGAAGGTCACGATCACGAAAAGATCGAGCCAACAGAAGAGCATAACACATTGGCTGAGCGTCGCGTACGTTTGGGTCTCTTGCTTGCTGAAATCGGTCAAAAAGCAAACGTTGAAGTAACAGATGCGGAAATGTCTCAAGCAATCATGCAGCAGGCACGTCAGTACCCTGGTCAAGAGCGTCAGTTCTTTGAATTCATTCAGCAAAACGCACAAATGCAACAACAGCTTCGCGCGCCATTGTTCGAGGATAAAGTTGTTGATCACGTTGTAGAGAACGCATCCGTGAGCGAAAAAGAAGTGTCAAAAGACGAACTTCAAACAGCGATTGATGCACTAGAAGCTGAGTAAGCTGTCTTACAAATGCATCTCAAAAGCCGCTGTTTATCAGCGGCTTTTTTGTTTTTGGCCTGTGTTTGATCCTTGATTGGGGATAAAATCTAACAAAAAGTGAACTTGGGGGTTTTCTTTTTTTGCCAACTAAGCCAATTCACCCCTATGACACAACGTATCTCATTTGAACTCAATGCCACCGATGGCAAAGCCCGCGCCGGCGTAATCTCAACCCCGCGCGGTGACATTCGCACACCTGCTTTCATGCCTGTTGGCACCGCTGCAACGGTAAAGGCGATGATGCCCGAAAGCGTGCGTGCAACGGGGGCTGATATCCTTTTGGGGAATACCTATCATTTGATGCTGCGTCCAACAGCGGAACGCATTGATAGGCTTGGGGGCCTTCACAAGTTTATGAATTGGGATCGCCCGATTTTAACGGATAGCGGTGGGTTTCAAGTGATGTCTTTGGCGGATTTGCGCAAGCTCACAGAACATGGTGTGACGTTCAAATCCCACATTGACGGCTCTCGGCATGAAATCACGCCCGAGAGATCCATGGAAATTCAGCGCCTCTTAGGAAGCGACATCGTCATGTGCTTTGATGAATGTCCGGCTTTGCCTGCGGATCGCAAACGTATTGCCGAGAGCATGCGCCTTTCTATGCGATGGGCGCAACGCTCACGTGATGCCTTTGGGGATCGTCCAGGCCATGCTCTATTTGGTATTCAACAAGGTGGGCTAGAGCGCGATTTCCGCGAAGAAAGTGCCAATGCATTGCGCGATATTGAGTTCGACGGCTATGCAATTGGTGGGCTTGCCGTGGGCGAGGGCCAAGAGGCCATGTTTGACGTACTTTATTATGCGCCGGATATGTTACCTGTGGATCGTCCCCGCTATTTGATGGGGGTCGGCAAGCCTGATGATATCGTCGGCGCCGTCAAACGCGGTGTTGACATGATGGACTGCGTTCTACCAAGTCGGTCTGGTCGCACGGGGCAGGTCTTTACCCGCCACGGAGTGGTAAACATCAAAAATGCCCGACACCAAGATGACCCACGCCCCTTGGATGAAGGATGCGCATGTCCTGCCTGCAGCAATTACTCACGGGCCTATTTGCACCATGTTTTCAAGTCGCAAGAAATGATTTCGGGGATGTTGCTCACCTGGCATAACCTGAGATATTTCCAAGATATCATGCAGGGTATGCGCGATGCGATTGCCGCTGGTACGTTTGATCAATGGGAAAAAGCATTTCACGAGGGGCGGGCCCAAGGGGACATTGATCCGCTTTAATTAAACAATGTTTAATGTCTCAGGCAGGACGAATTGCATGTCATCCGTTGCTATGCCGACGGCAGAATTGACCACGAGAACGGGGATATTGTTGACAAAGACGGTTGTCCAACCGGAATCTGAGTCGATCTGAGTCGATCTGAGTCGATCTGAGTGCCGATCTCAGGTGTGATCTGTGCCCCTGTTTCGTCTGTTGTTGGTTGATAATAGACTTGGATTGTGTCCACGCCACTTTCAAAATCCAAGATATAGGCGGAATTGGGATCGGCTTCTGTGTTGACGTCGACCATATGGAAGGTATCTTCACCAGTCCCCCCAATCACAGTGTCGCCATTGGTAAAGAACAACCTATCGTTTCCTTCGCCACCATTCAGGCTATCACCAAAACCGCGGGTAAAGTCGGCCTCATTATCCGCGCGATCTGAGGCGATTAGATCATCCCCAGCACCGCCAACCAATGCATCAAGGCCGGCGCCCCCTGAAATGGTATCATTGCCATCACCGCCGTCTACAATATCCTCGCCGTTGTTGCCTTCGATAAGGTCATCATCCAGACCGCCAAAAACCTGGTCGTTGCCATTCATCCCATAGATCGTGTCGTTTCCAGACCCACCATCGGCGAAATCGTCACCGTCGGCCGCTGACATAGAATCATTTCCAGCGTCCCCTTCAAGGTGATCATTTTCGGCGCTGCCTTGAATTTGATCATCGCCCTCTAGGCCAAATAACGCCCCAGATGTGAGCGCCTCTAAATAGTCAGGGGCTTCGGTGCCCGTTTCCGTTTGGCTAAAGTTTTCTGCGATATAGCTCTCTAATGGATTGTTTTCGCCTGTTAATTCTGGCGTTACGACGTCTTCTGGTTCAGGAGGCGTCGCTGTATCGGCGTCGTCTGTATCGTCAGAGCCAAAAAGGGGAGAGAGATCAAGAAACCCGATACACAGACCGAGAAACATCACTACATTCGCAATATATTCAGGATTAAAATACAAAAGACACTCTCCACTGACTTGGGTGAGGTTTACCGATGAATTATGTCAAATTTTAGGAAAACAACACATCGTTTAAGTGATTGTGTCATTTTAGAAGGGAGGATGGTGGGTGATAAGAGATTACAATTCCTTTAATTTAAGTTATTGATATTAATAATAAAAAAATTATTCCCAAA
>CBFHKO010000019.1:0-22525 GCA_965656445.1 uncultured Paracoccaceae bacterium | reverse complement strand
CCATGAAACACTCAACGCGCGTCGATCAATGACGGTCAAATCTGTCACGATCTGTGCATAGCTCAGTAACCGCCCAGCATTCTCGCCTGCCTTGATGTTAACATCAGCGTGCGGCTTAATTTGTACAAACGTCACAGCGACGCGTTGATTTAGGGCTCGATTAGAATTTGTGAACCTAAGCTCCCATTGCTCGCCCTCATAAGCCGCGCTTAACGTAATGGGAGCCAAGTTTGTTTCCTCGGTCGCAATTCCCGCTTCCATGGCCCCTTTGTTCGATCCAACGACTGACACAGCACCATTGATAATCGCTTGCGGGGTGAAGATGGATTTTGCCTGCATCACGCGAGCATATTGTTTTTGGCGTTTGGTGAATTCAGGCTTGGCAAAGGCATCTTTCCACCCAATGTAATCCCAGTAATCCACATGAAGCGCTAAGGGCAAAACATCACTGCGCTCGGCAAGCCGTTGTAACAAGGCATCCGCAGGCGGACATGAGGAACACCCCTGTGATGTGTATAGTTCAACTAAGACAACAGGCTTAATCTCTGCTTTTGCCACAAAGGGAAACATCAAGAGGGCAAACATCAAACTGAGTCGATAGAGCATATACAAAGGGTCCTTGCGCTGAAGTATCGTATCAAATTACCCCTATTCCGCCCCAAAAAGCCAATCAAGCTTTGGTGAAAAGTGTTACGATCTAATTTTTCCACGATTTTTTGTGTACAAAAGTATACAAATTGAATTCTTGCACTTGATCCAAACACAAACTTAGGCCAAAAGAGCGGCAGTTTCACCCTATTTTTCATGAAAGGGAGCCATCATGCCCATCGTTGTCGGCCAAGACACGGCCAAAACCCGTAAAACAATTACAGTTAACGGAAAATCCATTTCCTATTACTCCATTCCCGCGGCTCAAGACGCAGGCTTGGGCGATTTTTCAAATCTGCCCGCCGCGTTGAAAGTTGTTTTGGAAAACATGCTTCGTTTCGAAGACGGAAAAACAGTTTCTGTTGACGACATCAAAGCCTTCGCTGAGTGGGGCGCCAAAGGTGGCAAGAACCCTCGCGAAATCGCATACCGCCCTGCCCGCGTATTGATGCAGGACTTTACAGGCGTTCCAGCGGTCGTTGACCTTGCTGCGATGCGCGACGGAATTGTTGCTCTTGGTGGTGACGCTGAAAAGATTAACCCGTTGAACCCAGTTGATTTGGTGATCGACCACTCCGTGATGATCGACGAATTTGGGAACCCACGCGCGTTTCAAATGAATGTGGATCGCGAATATGAGCGCAACATGGAACGCTATACATTCCTTAAATGGGGTCAAAGCGCGTTCAACAACTTCCGCGTTGTCCCTCCGGGAACAGGTATCTGTCACCAAGTGAACTTGGAATACCTCGCGCAAACCGTTTGGACCGACACGGACCAAAGCGGTGCAGAAGTTGCCTACCCTGACACATTGGTCGGCACAGACAGCCACACAACAATGGTAAACGGCATGGCAGTTCTTGGCTGGGGCGTCGGTGGCATCGAAGCTGAGGCTGCGATGTTGGGTCAACCTATTTCCATGCTGATCCCAGAAGTCGTTGGTTTTGAGCTAACTGGTTCCATGCTAGAAGGCACCACAGGCACTGACCTTGTTCTTAAGGTTGTTGAGATGCTGCGCGCCAAAGGCGTTGTTGGGAAATTCGTTGAATTCTATGGCGAAGGTTTGGATCGCTTGCCATTGGCAGATCGCGCAACGATCGCGAACATGGCGCCAGAATATGGCGCGACATGTGGTTTCTTCCCAATTGATGATGAAACGCTTCGCTACCTCCGTAACACAGGTCGCGACGAAGATCGCGTGGCCTTGGTTGAAGCCTATGCGAAAGAAAACGGATTCTGGCGTGGTGCGGATTATGCGCCTGTCTATACAGACACATTGCACCTTGATATGGGAACAATCGTTCCAGCCATCTCAGGTCCAAAGCGTCCCCAAGACTATGTCGCCCTGACAGGCGCCAAAGATGCGTTCCGCCAAGAAATGGAAAACACCTTCAAACGTCCAATGGGCAAAGAAGTGGCCGTGGACGGCGAAGACTACACAATGGAATCAGGCAAAGTTGTTATTGCCTCCATCACGTCTTGCACAAACACTTCTAACCCCTACGTGATGATCGGCGCGGGCCTTGTTGCACGCAAAGCGGCGGCCCTCGGGTTGAACCGTAAACCATGGGTCAAAACATCACTTGCCCCAGGGTCACAGGTTGTATCCGCGTATCTAGAAGCCGCAGAACTTCAAGAAGATCTTGATAAGGTTGGATTTAACCTCGTTGGCTATGGTTGTACGACATGTATCGGGAACTCTGGCCCAATTCAGCCAGAACTCTCAAAGGCGATTTCCGAAGGTGATTTGGTGGCAACGTCTGTGTTGTCAGGCAACCGTAACTTTGAAGGTCGCATCAGCCCAGATGTACGTGCGAACTACCTTGCCTCGCCTCCCCTTGTTGTGGCTTATGCGATTGCCGGAACAATGGACATTAACTTGGCCACTGATCCAATCGCGCAGACACCAGAAGGCAAAGATGTCTACCTCAAAGACATCTGGCCAACATCGCAAGAAGTTGCGGAATTGGTTGAACAAACCGTTACACGTGAAGCGTTCCAAACCAAATATGCGGATGTGTTCAAAGGGGACGACAAATGGCAAGGTGTGGAAACAACAGACAGTCAAACATATGACTGGCCTGCAACCTCCACATATGTTCAAAACCCACCTTACTTCCAAGGCATGAGCAAAGAGCCCGGCGTTATCACAAACATCGAAGGTGCCAAGGTCTTGGCCGTATTGGGTGATATGATCACGACGGACCACATTTCTCCTGCGGGCTCCTTCAAGGACACAACACCTGCGGGTCAGTATTTGCTTGATCGTCAGGTTCCAGTGCGTGAGTTCAACTCTTATGGCTCACGTCGTGGTAACCACGAAATCATGATGCGCGGAACATTTGCAAACATTCGTATCAAGAACGAAATGTTGGACGGTGTTGAAGGCGGCTATACAAACGGCCCTGATGGAAACCAAACCTCTATCTTTGATGCTGCTATGGCCTACCAAGAGGCAGGCACACCGTTGGTCATCTTTGGTGGTGAACAATATGGTGCGGGTTCCTCACGGGACTGGGCGGCCAAAGGCACGGCGCTGTTGGGTGTAAAAGCCGTAATCGCCGAAAGCTTTGAGCGTATTCATCGATCAAACTTGGTTGGTATGGGCGTTATCCCGTTTGAGTTCACAAGTGGCGATACGCGCAAATCCCTTGGCCTCACAGGCGAAGAAACTGTGTCGATCAAAGGGTTGGACACAATCCAACCGCTTCAAGAGGTTCCATGTGATATCACAATGGCGGATGGCAGCGTGAAATCCATCACGCTCAAGTGTCGTATCGATACAGCGATTGAGATTGAATACATCGAACATGGTGGTGTGTTGCATTACGTTCTTCGTGACCTTGCAAAAGCGTCATAAGCGGAACAGCATAAATGAAAAAGGGCTCCGTTTCGGGGCCCTTTTTTTATGGAGTATTCTTTTGTTGAATAATCTTAGGGGCGCTTCGCCCCCTCTTGGCTTTGCCAATTCACCCCAGAGGATATTTGGCGACAAAAAATGAAGTTTACTGAGCTTGTTGGGCTTTGGTGAGTTCTGGCAAGAAGCGTTGGGTAAAGTCATCCCCAACCAGAGGACCCGCATAACGATAGAGAACAGTGCCGTCGCCATCGAGGATGAAGGTTTCAGGTGGGGCTGTAACGCCCCAATCAATGGCGAAGCGGCCATTTGGGTCGAAGCCTGTTTTTTCAAAGGGGTTCCCATCCCGATCAAGGTAGGTGATGGCTTGGGTTTCATCATCCTTGAAATTGATGCCCATTATGGGGATACCACTTTCGGCCATCTCCAAAAGCTTGGGATGTTCTGCGCGGCATGGGGGACACCAGCTTGCCCAGAAGTTCACCAAGGTAACGCGACCTGTGGCAAGATCTTCGGCCGTCAATTGCTCATATCCCTTGAGCGTCTTATCAGGGACATTGGGAGCCGGTTTTCCGATCAGCGTAGACCGAAGGGCATCTGGATTATCGCGTTGCATTCCAAAGTAAAACACACCAGCCAAGGCAGCAAACAATACGGGAGGCGCGATTAAGAGAGGGGAAAACTTAGCCATTCTTGCGCGCCTCTACTGCGTCCAAATCAGCTTTTGCACGCTTGTGACGGACCCATGTGAGCATAATGATGAAAGCAAGCAAAACTAACGTCGCACCATAAGAAGACAAAACGGTTTGTGCGTATTTTCCTAGATCAGGCATCATTTGGACTGCTCCCGTGCGATAAGTGCGCTTGTGCGGCGTTTCATGATTTCTGTGCGTGTTCCAACAAGAACGAGTGCAAAAAACAATAAGATAAATCCGCCCATCGATGTGATCAATGGGAAGAAGAAGACATCTGAGATGTTTTCTTCTTTGTCGAGGGATAGAGTGGCCCCTTGGTGCAGGCCTTGGTTCCAGAAATTGACCGCATAGCGGCTTAGGATCGCGAAGACAGATCCAACCATGCAGAGGACCGATGTGAGGTCAGCCGCGCTATCAGGATCCTCAATCGCCGCCCAAAGTGCCATATAGCCGAGATAGAAGAGAAACAGGATCAAAAATGAAGTCAATCGCGGATCCCACGCCCACCATGTTCCCCACATAGGCTGCCCCCAAAGCGCCCCTGTAATCAGCGCAATCAATGTCACCACAACGCCGACAGGTGCCGCAGCTTTGGCCGCCAAGGCGGAGACATGGTGACGGCGCACAAGCCATATCAGCGAGGCCACAAGCATCATGAGCCATGCGTTAATTGCCATTAAGGCGGCGGGTACGTGGATATAGATGATTTTCACAGTTGACCCTTGGCGGAAGTCATCAGGCGTAAAGAAAAACCCCCAGATCAATCCAACCGCTAAGGACAGCGCAGCCAGTCCAGAAACCCATGGCAGGACGCGCCCTGAGAGGCGTAAAAACTTGACTGGATTTGCATATTCCCAAAGAGACATGTCAATTTTCCTTATTCTGAGCTAACAGAGCCTATCGCAGGTTTATGCGCAAGACTGCAGCAGAGGCAAATGGTAAAAGAGCGATTGTACCGCAGGTAATCCCCGCAAGCATCAACAGCGGTGTTGTGGTGTCAAGCGAGTCTGCCCCACGACGGGCCACTTCGGCGCCAAATATCAACGTGGGCACATAGAGCGGCAGCACAAGCAGCGAAAGCAACAATCCGCCGCGTTTCAGAGCAACGGTCAAACAGGCGCCAAATGTTCCAATAACACTCAGCGCCGGTGTGCCAACAAGAAGAGAATAAATGATCCATTCATATCCCTCTCTTGGCAAACCTAACAGAACACCAAAGACAGGTGCAGCAATCACCAAAGGCAGGGCCGTTGTGATCCAATGCGCCACCGCTTTGAGCGTGACGACGGCCTCAAGAGGAAGGGCGGAGGTGGCGAGCAAATCCAACGACCCATCTTCAAAATCCAGCGCAACAATGCGATCAAGGGACAGCAAGCAGGCAAGCAAGGCGCCGATCCATAAAATACCTGGTGCGATTTCCCCCAAGAGATCCATATTCGGACCAACGCCAAAAGGCACCAAAACGACCACAATCAAAAAGAAGGCAAGCCCAAGGCCAAAACCGCCCCCTGCCCTGATCGCGAGTTTGAGATCACGAACCAGTAACGCAATCATAAAAACGCCTCGTCTGACGTCGGAGATTGATCCTCTTGGGCTTTGAATTGTTCAAGATCTAGGACAGTGGTGCTATCCTCAAGTCCAAGATCAATATGCGTTGCAATCACCGCTATCCCACCATTTGCAAGATGTCGGCGAATAACATTGGCAAAGCGATCAACGGACCATTTATCCAAGGACACTGTTGGTTCGTCCAATATCCAAATGCCACGGCCTGTCACCGAGAGCCGCGCCAACCCTAGGCGGCGCTTTTGTCCAGCGGACAAGGTGCCAGCGGCGCGATCAATGAGGTCATGGAGATCGAAATCATCCAGTGCTTGATCAATGGCGGTTTGCCCAAAAATATCCGCCCAAAAGGTGAGATTTTCGCGCACGCTTAGCGTCGATTTGATCCCGTCCGAATGCGCAGCATAGACAAGGCTATCTTCTGGGGCGTCAACTGTGCCGACGTTCGGAGGTTGGAGCCTCGCAATCGTTCGCAAGAGAGTTGTTTTTCCCAACCCATTGGGACCGCGTAAAATCAGGGCTTGTCCCGCAGACACATCAAAGGACACATCTGCCAACAAAGGTTGGCCACCGCGAGATACGGACAGGTTTTGAACACTTAATTTCATAGCTCTTGCCTAGCCTATTTCCTCACATATAAAAAGGCGAATTTGTCAAACTGCGTCGACAGGCAACAGAGCTGCGGCAACGCGGCGACCCTCTGACAGCAAGATGTTATAGGTGCGACAGGCAGAGGGGCTGTTCATAACTTCGACGCCTAATCCCGCCTGTTCCAGCGTTGCGCGCAACGGCGCAGGGATATGAGCGATTTCAGAACCGGTTCCCACAAAAATCACATCGATGTCTTGCGCCAATTCCAAAAGCGCTGCGTCGTCTTCGTAGCCTTTCCAAGGCGTGACCCCTGCTCCCGTACAGAGAATGGCCCCCTCAAATCGCTCGCCGCCAACGCGAAAGAATCCCGGCCCATAGCCATCAATCGGCTTGGCATCTGTAAAGGTGATTTCATTTAAACGCATATTCTCGTCCTAGTGCAAAAATGGTAAACCGCTGATAGCAGAGACAGCTATCACCAGATAGGCCACATTGCGATACATCTTTTCTTTTTCGGGATCAAAGAAATACGTCCCAATAAGATTTCCCACCATGATAGGCAGGATCAGAATGATCCCCGTTATAACCATCGTCAGTGTGAGCCGATCTAACATGAGGAAATAGAGCAAAATGGCCAAATCAAAAGCCATCAAGAACAAAAGATTGTTGGCGCGTATCACACTGGGCCCATGCGGGCTTGCCATATAAAATAATATAACTGGCGGGCCAGGAACACCGGTCAATCCACCTGTTAGACCTGCACAGCCCCCTATCAAATAGACCCATTTCGCGCGAATGGTCCCGCGGTAGCGTAGACCAAACAAGAGTGCGATCAGCATGAACAACGCGATACCAGACACAAGATAGCGAAAGATCATGGGATCAAGCTGAACCAATAGCCAAAGAGCAAATGGTAAAATGACGATCATGCCGATTATCAGGCGAAACAGATCCTTTTGATGGGCATCCCGCCATGCAGAGCGCACAATTGGCAACGGTCCAACAAGGTCCATAACCGTCAAGGCCGCAATCGCCGCAAAGGGATTTAGATATTGTGAGGCAATCGGCAAAAAGATCATGGCCGTGCCGAACCCTGCAAAGCCGCGCACGATACCTGCAACAAATGCGGCCGCGATAATCCAATAGATCCCTTCAACAGCAAATGCGGATTGAAGGGAGGACACGATCATTCTTGCGGTACCTGTGTGCCAGCTTCGTTATTTTGCTTGCTCCAGTCCCGTTTGACACCAAGCTTTAGCAAAATAGTCGAGGCCACAAAGACCGATGAATAGGTGCCTACAAGAACGCCCCAGATCATCGCAAAAACAAACCCTCGGATCACATCCCCCCCCAGAACAAAAAGCGCAACAAGCGCAATCAATGTGGTAAAAGATGTCATAACCGTCCGGCTGAGCGTTTCGTTGATCGACAGGTTCAAAAGATCACTCAAGGCTTTGGTTTTATACTTGCGTAGGTTCTCACGCACACGGTCAAAGACGACCACAGTGTCATTCAATGAATAACCCACGATTGTGAGCAAGGCCGCAATAATGGCCAGATCAAATTTGATCCCCACCAATGAAAACACACCGATCGTCAAGGCAACATCGTGAACGAGCGCGGCAACCGCACCCAAGGCAAACTGCCATTCAAACCGAAGCCAGATATAGATCAAAACCGCACCAATCGCTGAGACCACCGCCAAAATCGCGGTTTGGATCAACTCGCCTGACACTTTTGGCCCCACGCTTTCGACGGAGACAAATTTTACATCAGGCACAACAGTTTGAAGCGCAGCCAAAGCCGCACGCGTGACGGCGGCTGTGACGGCCTCTTCGCCATCTTGGGCTTGGATGCGGATCATGGCAACATGCTGATCCGCTTCAAAGGTTGGGTCGAACACTTGGGAAATCGTGATATCACCCAACTCAAGGCTTGCCAAAGCATCCCGATACTGCGCCACATCCACAGGGGTTGCGGACTCTGTTCTAATTGTTGTCCCACCACGAAAATCAATGCCGTAGTTCAGGCCATTTATGAAAAAACTCGCAATCGACAAAATGACCGCGGCAATGGACATGCCCAACCAAAGCTTAGAGCGGCCAAAGAAATCCCAGTTGGTTTCTTGAGGAACAAGTCTTAGGCGCATCTTACACCTCCAATGTTTTGGGTCGGCGGCGTTCAAACCACATGACAACCAACAAACGTGTTACGAAAATAGCAGTAAAGACCGATGTCATGATACCCAGTCCAAGCGTAATAGCAAATCCACGCACCGGACCCGACCCCATGACAAAGAGGATCACAGCGGTGATAAATGTGGTGATATTTGCATCAATAATCGCGCTCAACGCTTTTTCATAACCCAACTCAATCGACCGCGCGGGCCCGCGTTTGGCTTTGATTTCTTCGCGGATCCGCTCAAAAACGAGAACATTCGCATCAACTGCCATACCGATGGTCAAAACGATCCCAGCAATACCCGGCAAGGTCAGCGTTGCACCAATCATGCTGAGCAATCCAAAGATCAAACCAACGTTGATCAACAAGGCAATATTGGCAAAAAGCCCAAAAGTGCCATAGCTGAGGAACATAAAGACAAGCACGGCAACAAAAGCGACGATACAGGCAATCTGTCCTGCTTTGATACTATCGGCGCCAAGCTCAGGACCGATTGTGCGCTCTTCTAGGAAATCCAATCCCGCAGGCAAAGCCCCCGCTCGCAAGAGGACCGCGAGGTTCGTGCTTTCTTCGACAGTGAAATCACCCGTGATGATCCCCGACCCGCCTGGAATATGGCTTTGGATAACTGGGGCGCTGATCACTTCGTTATCGAGAACAATCGCAAAGGGGCTGCCGATGTTTTCGGCTGTGTAATTGCCAAATTTACGCGCACCCGTTGGGTTAAAGCGGAAATTCACCGCGGGGCGCCCGTTTTGGTCAAAGGCAGGCTGTGCATCAACCAATTCCTCGCCCGTAACAACAGGCGCGGCTTCGAGGGTATAGAATACCCCCTCTTGATCCAGTGATGGAACAAGAACATTGCCAATACCTGGGTTGGCGTCTGGGTTGGTTCCACGGCCAATCACGGGTTGGAATGTTAACTGAGCGGTCGTCCCAATCAGCTCTTTCAATTCCGCCGCAGATCCAATGCCAGGCACTTGGATCAAGATCCGCTGCTTGCCTTGACGCTGAATAGTAGGTTCGCGGGTGCCAACCTCGTCAATACGACGGCGAATAATTTCTAAACTCTGCTGTAATGTGCGCTCATCCGTGGCCAATTTCTCAGCTTCAGAGAGGGTCACGATGATCACATCACCTTCAGAGGTCACCTCAATGTCGCGCGCACCTGCTCCTGTTAAGGACACAACAGGCTGCGACAGCGCACGTACAACTTCGAGCGCGCGCGGCATGCCATCGGGCTGAGAAATACGGACGCGCACTTCATTGGGGGCAGAAGGCTGTAAACGAATGGTGCCGATTGTGGCGCGTTCAGGCCGCAAGGCATTGCGCACTTCGGGCCAAAGCGATTTCATGCGGGCGGCATAGACATCCTCAACACGAACTTCGGCCAAGAGATGCGCCCCACCACGAAGATCAAGCCCAAGGTTCACCAAACCAGATGGCAAAACAGAGGGCCAAAGCGTGGCTTGCTGTTCTAACGCCTCGCCGCTCGCGCCCATTTCAAGGGCGGCAGTGGCGTCATTATATTGCTCAACACGGTTATAAAACCCATTGGGCAGAGCAAGCAAAAGACCAAGGGCACAAAGCCCCAAGATGACGATCCGCTTCCATAGATCGATATAAAGCATATTGGGGCCCCTTTGGTCTATTAGGCGTTATCGGCAGGTTCAGTTTTGGACAAGACCTGAGCGATTGTGGATTGCACAACGCGGACTTTGACACCTTCTGCGATTTCGATGTCGAGCTCGTTGTTTTCCTTGACCTTGGCGACCTTGCCGATCAAACCACCTTGCGTCACAACTTGATCGCCACGACGCAGCGAGCTCACCATATTTTGGTGCTCTTTCATTTTTTTCTGCTGTGGGCGGATCAAGAGAAAATACATGATCCCGAAGATCAGAATGAGTGGTATAAACTGGCCGAAAGCGTCCATTGTGCGTGTCACCTTTTGTTGAATTTCGAGGGGAACCTATGCGTTGATCAGAGGGTTTGCAAGGGCGATTGGGGGAATAGTTGACCGCAACGTCGCAATAGTGGCCTCCCCCTTGACGGGTGCCCAAATTTAAGCGTTCATTCTGGGAGGGATCGCTCGTTATTTTGAGTATTTATTTCAAAGATGAAGTATAGGTGGCTTTGTGGAAATTTTTTTATGTGTCGTGACCCATCCGTTTTTGTGGATTGGACTTGGTTTGGTTGGGGTGTTCTATGCGATACAATGGCTTGTCTCGCAAAAGGGAACCCTATTTGACATCACGGGGTTTATCCAAACCAGCTTCGGGCTCAACCACGTTCCCAAATACGTCATTCGCCTCATTTGGTATCTATGGATCATTCTGTTTATGGCAATGCTGTTCAGCATTTCATACGCGCTTTATAACATCATTTTGATGATCAGCAGCCCAGATACCAAGCTCGAGTCGCTGAGTGTTTCGGCCTATGCTTTGCCCGCGATGGTCGTTCCTTTGTCGGCTCTCATCGCCTTTCCAATCACAGTGTTGCGCCAACACTATAACCGACGCCAAACAGAAGCCGAAGAAGAAGGCTTGATTACGGATCGGATCAATGCGGCGGTGGCGAGCCTTGGGGCGGATAAGATTGTTAAACGATCAAAGGGCAGAGAAACGACAGAACCCAACATAGAGGTGCGCGTCGGTGCAATTTTAGCTTTGGAACGATTGGCACAAAATAACGTCGATGTGCATGTCCAGATCATGGAAATTTTGTGTAGCTATTTGCGGGAGAATGCCAAACACAAACTTAATGACGCTGGCAAATATTACCAAGTGCGAGAAGACGAATTCTATAGGGCGATCCCTCGTAACGACCTACAGCTTGCTATTGATGTTCTTCGCAGAAGGCCTGATTCACATATAGACTTTGAGCATTCAAAAAAATTCAGACTGAACTTGTCAAATTGTAATTTCGCTGGCTTTGACTTTAAAAAAGGAAATTTTACTGGAGCCCTGTTCAAAAACTGCATTTTTGAAGCCACAAATTTTAGAGACGCTAAACTCGTTGGAGCGCGCCTCAGCTATTCCCACTTAAGCTACTTGGATTGGCATGGAGTTGATTTAACAGGAGCAAATTTTGGTTATTGCAACGCTGTTAATTTAAAAGTTCGAGGTGAATTCGTTCTGGCAAGTTCGATAAGAGGCCTATTATTGTATGGTGCAACATTAGCAAAAGGCCGACCGATTGCTCAAAAATCAAAAGTGAATGAAACTTTTGGTTCTAAAGAAACCATTGAATCAATAAATCCGCTAGAAGACATTGAAAGGCTAGAGAGTATAATGTGGAAGGTTGACACAGGTCAGGCGACTAACGAGGAGAAAAAGGAGATTGAAAACAAAGGGCTATTACACTGGAGAGCATATAATGCAGATGATCTCGCAACTTCTCAATATATCAATAGACTTTGGGATAAACTTGGATTGGTTGGGTTTCCATTTCGAGACTAGGGTGTACACCGATTAAGCTACATCCCACCCGTCAATGATTTTCGGGGTTCGGCTCATTATATATCCCACCCCCTCTGTGCAAACCACTCTGATTGCCGTAAAAGTCGCCACATCGATTCAATATTGTTTCAACACAAAGGACCAAAGACATGCATGATATTCGTGCCATTCGCGACAACCCAGATGCTTTTGATGCCGCACTTGCGCGGCGTGGGGTGGTGTCGGCGTCCTCTGAGGTTCTGGCGATTGATGAAAAGCGGCGGGCTGCGATTTTAGCGGCGGAGACGGCGCAAGCCGAGCAAAACAAAGCCAGCAAAGAAGTTGGCGCCGCCAAAGGGCGTGGGGATGAGGCAGAATTTGAACGTCTTCGCGCGCTTGTGTCCGAGAAAAAGGCCGAAGTGGCCGAGATGAATGCCCGCGCAAAAGAGCTTGATAGCGAGCTGACCGATGCTTTGATGCGCATCCCTAACCTGCCCCATGCTGATATTCCTGATGGGGCGGATGAGGAGGATAACGTCGAAATTCATCGCTGGGGCACGCCCAAAACGATCAACGATGCCCAAGAGCATTTTGATATCGCAGGCGTCATGCCGGGGATGGATTTTGAAACCGCGGCCAAGCTGTCCGGGTCGCGCTTTGTTTTGCTGCGCGGTGCGGTAGCGCGCATTCATCGCGCCTTGGCTCAATTCATGATTGATACGCATGTGGATGAACATGGGCTCACCGAAACGATGACCCCTGTTTTGGTGCGTGATGAGGCCATGTACGGCACCAATCAGTTGCCAAAATTCGCCGAAGATAGCTATCAGACCACGAATGGCTGGTGGTTGATCCCGACCTCTGAGGTGACATTGACCAATACAGTGAATGGCGAGACCTTGGATGAGGCGCAATTGCCGATCCGCATGACATCGCATACCTTGTGTTTCCGCTCAGAAGCGGGATCCGCGGGCAAGGATACAGCAGGCATGTTGCGTCAGCACCAATTCGAAAAGGTCGAAATGGTTAGCATCACGCATCCCGATCAGTCCATGGCAGAGCATGAGCGTATGACAGATTGCGCCAAGGCAATTTTGGAAAAGCTAGAGCTGCCTTATCGGGTGGTCGTTTTGTGCACAGGTGATACAGGCTTTGGGGCGATGAAAACCCATGATTTGGAAGTCTGGCTCCCGGGTCAGGGCACCTATCGTGAAATTTCTTCTGTTTCTGTGTGTGGTGCGTTTCAGGGGCGTCGCATGAATGCGCGCTTTAAACCAGCAGGTGGTGGCAAGCCTGAGTTTGTGCACACATTGAACGGCTCTGGCCTTGCGGTTGGGCGGTGCTTGATCGCGGTGTTGGAAAATGGTCAACAGGCAGATGGGTCTGTAGATCTGCCTGCTGTATTGCACCCCTATTTGGGCGGCAAAACGCGGTTAATCGCCTCTGGCGACTTGGTTTAAATCGTCGACTAACGGGGGAAACCGGATCATTTTGCGGTTTTCCTCATCATAAAGCTTCCATTGAAGACAGGCGATCCCCTCTAACAGCGTGATTTTGCGCGAGTCCAAAAAGGGCTCACAGGCCTTGTGACAGTCTTTGAGGTGATAGCCTGGGATATTGGCATTCAAGTGATGCAAATCATGATAGCCAATATTAAGCGTCATAAAATCAAAGAACCATCCAAAGTCCAAGACAGCTGATCCCTTAAGTGCGGCCGTTTTGAAATCCATCTCTGGGCGTCGTCCCCAATGGATATCCTCAAAATTATGAACGACATAGGGGATCAAAGCGCCAAAAAGCGTGGCGAAATAGACGGAGCCGACCATAACGGCAACCCCGCCCCATCCGAAGAAGAGATATAAAATCACCCCGTACAAGAGAATAGCCGCATCATGGAGGACCACATCCCAGACCCCTGTTTTCACAGCATGTTTGGGAAAGCGACGCAGAACCAGATAAAGCACAAATGGCCCAAACAACGACATGACAATCGGGCTTCGATAAAAGCGATACCACATTCGTTGTCCCCAAGGGGCCGCGCGATATTCCTCCAGCGTCATCACATAGATTTCAAATGCATCTCGACGATCCAGATCGCTGACATGGGCGTGGTGCAAGTTATGATTATAGCGCGTCGCCTGATAGGACGTCATTGTCACAGGCGACACGAGTGTTCCCACAATATCGTTTAAATGACGGTGCGAGAAAAATGACCGATGCATACAGTCATGTTGGATCATATAGAGCCTAACCCCAAAGGCCGCCGCCCAAAACGTAAAGAAAATCGTCGGAACAACGGCAGGTAAAGACCAAAGCGCAAGTGCCATGCAAATGACATAAGCGCCAAATGTTCCGAGCAAGTTCATCCAAGCTTTGGTGTCATTAGGCACGCTATAGGGCCTCATCGCATCACGAATATTCATGGTAAGCGTCAAAAAATTAATAAAATATCAAATCAATTCGTACAACTTACACAATTTTTCTAAAAATTTCAAAGCTAGATTTAGAAACCCCGATGGGTCTCATTTTTGCCTAATTTGCGTTAAATTTTAACCATTCTTGTAAACTAGCACGGTCTGTGGGGGCTAAACCTTATAGGACACTGATATGGACCGTGAGTTTGGCAATGTAACCTATAACGAGTATTCTGTTAACCAAGAACCAGTAAACGACCCTCAGGCCATCTCGCCTGTTGAGGTAGAACCAGAGGACCAACAGCTAACTGTCGTACGCGGCATTGGCAGCATGAATGGTGTCCTCCAAACCAGCTATTTACAAATTTGGGGATCTCCTGATGCAAATTTCGATATCTCACCACAGGTGGGAGGAGATAATTTCCAAATAAATCAGGGTAATGTTCAATGGATTAACATCAACGGCCAGACGTTGAATATCGAAGAGCTTTTCTATTTCGATACGATGGAGATGATCTTGTCAGATGGAACGCGCGCGGACATGATCTGTGTCATCCTTCCTGATTTCAACATCCACTACTTCACTCTCGATGGCACGCCACTTGTTAAAGAAGACACAATTTCCGAACAAGATGCGAGTGATTTCCTGATGGAGACCTACACACAGAGTAACTCCATCACCTATGGTCATAATATTACCTCGGTTGCAGTGTCTGAAATAGAGGGAACACAGCAAACACCATTTTCAGGAACACTTGAAGAGCTGAAAGAGGCGCTTCTCGTGTCACCCAATGGCCAATTCCCTCCACCCGAGACAAACACAATCGAAACCGACGGTGAAGAAGGCGAAGGCAAGGACCCTGTCCCGACTGAACCTGAGACCAACACTATCGAAACCGATGGCGAAGAAGGTGAAGGAAAGCATCCCTTGCCGCCTGAGCCCGAGACGAACACCATCGAAACCGATGGCGAAGAAGGTGAAGGCAAGCACCCTGTCCCGACTGAACCCGAGACAAACACCATCGAAACTGATGGTGAAGAAGGTGAAGGTAAGCTTCCTGAGACGGATGACGGCGACGATGGTGATGACACAACGCAGACAATCGTTGGCGCCGGTGTGAGCACCACGGACAAAGCGGGATCAGGGGAGATTGACGGGACAACGGGCCCTGCTCCAACGGGCGAGATCATTGTTCCAGAAATTGACGTCCCCCCGTCTCCAACAGGCACGGTAGACCCATCAACACCAAGCCTCGAGACCACTGATCCAGAACCAGAGGTCACGCCAGACGAAGGGACAAGCCCAGATCCAGAACCCTCCAAACCAAGTGTGATCACGTACAACCAAATCCTTGGCAATGAGCACTCAAATAACATCCAAGGCACAAATGTCGCAGATCAAATCTTTGCGTTTGAAGGCAATGACACGGTCTTTGCCAAGGACGGGGACGACTTGGTCTACGGAAACTCTGGAGATGACATGCTCTATGGCGGCTCTGGCGATGACCAGATCTACGCCTCTGACGGCGATGACTTGATCGAAGGAGGTCTTGGCAACGACAGCATTAGTGCAGGCAACGGCAAGGATACAATCTTGGGCGGTGCTGGTGACGATGTTCTCAAAAAGCTCAGCGGTGAGGGCCATATTGACGGCGGCGAAGGTGGGGATATCATCATCGGCGGCTACAATAATGACCTCTTGGCTGGCGGTCAGGGGAACGATGTCGTCATCGGTGACATCTCCACTTATCTCGGTGGTCTTGACACCATCGAGGGCGGTGATGGTGATGACATCTTAATGGGTGGGATCGGGAGCGACACGTTTATCTTCCGACCCAACTCAGGTGTCGACACTATCGCAGGTGTGGACGTGATTGCGGCGCAAACTCTGGCGATGTCCGAACTCGGGTTCTCATCCGATTGGACAAGCGCAGATCGCATTCACTTGATAGGGTTTGAGAACGTCACTCAAGACACCTTGTTCAATCACATCACAGAAACAGCCCAAGGCGCCGTCTTTAGTGCAGAAGGCACAAGCATCGTCTTCTATGGCATAACAGCAGATGATCTCAACGTTGATCACTTTGTATTTGGTTAAATCACAATGTTCGTAAAAACAAAGTACCTTGCCCTTTTGGGCATAAGTGCAACCCTCTCCGCATGCGGAGGGGGAAGCACAGCGCCAACATCAATGGAAGCTCTCAATGCACCCGCCCCGTCGCAAGCCGCGCAGTCTCAGACAGCCAGCTTTCGAACGGTTAGCCTTAATAATAAAGAGGGCCTCGTTAAAAATCAGCTCGAGACCCGTGATTGGAGTTACAATGCAACTCGCAATAGCCTAAATAGCGGATCCCAAAGCATTGATTATAATCACCTTAGTGACCCTGAGACTGTTCAATTGATTGATCGCTCGATAACTGACGACGGTTCAGAATCTTATGTGTTGAAATCATTTGTTGGCAAGCCAAGTGCCATCGGCGATGTATCCCAACATGTTGGTGCAAGATTTAAAGGCACAACAAACGGCGCCTTTGCTATACACTCTTCTATAGAAACAGCCGATTTTGATGGCACGAGTGAGATCAACGTGTCAGGGACAAATGCAAATATGACGGCTGACGTTGTGCTATCAGGTTTGAAATCGGCAGAGTCTGTAACCGCGGTTGACTTGGGTTTTGATTCAATAACCGTCTCGGACATGGCCCTGACTGGAACAACCCTGCGGGGCACAGACATTGTTGTCACCAAGAACGGGCAACCTGTCCAGCTTATCGGATCAGAAACCCATGATGATGCCTTAGCACAATTCTATGGTGATGGCGCGGAAACGCTTGCCGGCCACATTGTAACCAGCAATGAATTGGGCTTTGTTAAAGCCTCTTTTCAAAGCGAATTACAGAAATAAAACAAACTCTTAAAGGTGCTTTTTCAACCGAGACGGCGCCTTTTTCTTTTTGTCTTTATACGGGTTCTTATCCGCCTGTGACCGCATGGTTAAACGGATCGGTGTCCCTGGCATATCGAAATCCAAACGCAACCCATTGACCAAATAGCGGCTGTAGCTTTCTGCTAATTTATCGGGGTTTGAACACATAACCACAAATCCAGGCGGACGTGTTTTTGCCTGTGTCATATAACGAAGTTTGATGCGACGTCCATTTGGAGCGGGCGGCGGATGCGCTTCGACCATGCCAGCCAACCAACGGTTCAGCTGAGATGTCGAAATCCGGCGGTTCCACACTTCATGCGCGCGCATAATAGCCGCATGCAACCGCTCCAAACCCTTACCAGTCTTGGCAGAGACCGTCACCAACGGCGCCCCACGCAATTGCGGCAAGAGACGTTCAAAGGATTCCTTAAGCGCCTTTAGCTTGTCTTGCTTTTCGTCTTCGATGTCCCACTTATTCACAGCGATGACAACGGCCCGACCCTCACGCTCGGCAAGATCCGCAATTCGCAAATCTTGCTGCTCAAACGGGATGGCCGCATCCAACAATACAACGACCACTTCGGCGAATTTTACCGCGCGCAGTCCGTCGCTCACCGATAGTTTTTCGACCTTGTCCTGAACCTTGGCGCGCTTGCGCATGCCTGCTGTGTCAAAAATCCGCATTGGAACATCGTTCCAATCGATTTTGAGTGAAATTGCATCCCGCGTAATTCCGGCTTCTGGCCCAGTCAAAAGCCGCTCTTCGCCAAGAACTTTGTTGATGAGCGTTGACTTACCGGCATTGGGACGCCCAACCACAGCAACTTGAAGCGGCTTGGAATTGCTCGGTGGAATATAGGCGATTTCGACGTCGTCTTCGTCCTCATGTTCGATATCCACTTCAATAACGGGCTCATCGTTCACAGCGTCTTCTTCGAACTTATCCGCCAATGGCATCAACACATGCAATAGATCGCCCATGCCTTCGCCATGTTCCGCAGACAGGCGTAGAGGTTCCCCAAGGCCAAGGTTCCACGCCTCAATCACACCTGCATCCGCAGCTTTGCCTTCGCCTTTGTTTGCTGCCACGATCACATGTTTGGCGCGCTTGCGAAGGATATCCGCAAAAACTTCATCCGTTGGCGTCACGCCTGTGCGCGCATCGATCATGAACAAACAGATATCCGCCATATCAACCGCACGTTCCGTCAGGCGACGCATGCGACCCTGAAGGCTCTCATCCGTTGCTTCTTCGAGACCTGCCGTGTCGATGACAGTAAAGCGGAGATCGGCCAATCGCGCGGCCCCTTCTCGCAAATCCCTAGTCACCCCAGGTTGATCGTCAACCAAGGCCAGTTTTTTGCCGACAAGTCGGTTAAAGAGAGTCGATTTGCCAACATTTGGGCGTCCGACAATAGCGAGAGTAAAGCTCATACTGTGCTCCAACGGGGATTAAGCTCTGCGCTTTACACCAGTTTTTCACTAACGGAAAGCGTGGAGTTGACCTTCTTTTGAAACAACATACAAAGTTTTATCCACAATGATCGGATTTGTTGTGGCTCCCGAGGGAATTTCAACTGATTGGACCAATGTCCCCGAGCTCGGATCAAAGGACCGCAAGACACCATCATTAGAGGCGACTCGCAGCAAGCCACCTGCCAAGACAGGCCCATGATGCGTCCAAAGCTCTTTGCGACGGCGTGGCTTGTTTGAAATATATTTGGGGAGGTCAACAGCCCAAATAGGATCGCCCGTCCGCGCATTCAAGCGCATCAATTGGCTATCATCATTGACAAAGAACACCGACCCTGAGGCCACCCAAAGAGGGCTGCGCGCCCCAAAAGGAGCGTTCCATTTGCGATCGCCACTGGCAATGTCAATCGCCACGATGCGCCCGACCCCATTTGCGGTATATGCAATGCCGTTCACAATAACTGGCGCGCCTGTGATATCGTCAACCGCGCTCACTGCGCGCGCGCTGGATCCACCCGCCAAAGACGTGCTCCATGTGACAAGCCCACCTTGACGGTAGGCAGCTTGGACTTCGCCTGACCCATAACTAAAGAGCACATATTTCGAGGATACCGAAGGACCCGTAGATCCGCTGAGGTTATTGCTATCGCCAAGCCCATCTGTTTGCCAACGCACGCGCCCAGTGTCTGCTTCGATAGCCCAGCTTGTTGTGTCATTGCTCACCACGTAAACGAGATCCGAATAGTAAGTCGGACGCGTGTTGCCCGCCCCAAGGAGGCTTTGTTCCCACTTTTCCGCGCCTGTTGCGAGATCAAAGGCAAACAAGCTTCCGTAGCCCGTTGTCACAAAGAGGGTTTTGTCACCAATCGCAAGGCCACCGCCGTCTGCATCCCCTGACGCTTCGCCAAAGGGCGTTAAATCTTTGCTCCAAAGAGTTGCGCCATTGGAAGATGTGGCTGTGAGAACGCTCATACTATCAAGCGTGTAAATAACACCATTCGCGGCAACAGGGTCCGCGATAATGCGTGTTCGGCGCAAATCACCCGTGCCGATATCGGCGCTCCAAATCAAATTAGGAGAGGCCGCTAGTGCAGGATGTGTTGTGCGTGACTTTTCGGTTTCATGGCCTTGCGACCAAGAGGCATTGCTCACTTGGCGTGGAGCTGCAAAAGACTGGCTAGCATTGGTGAAAACGCGACGATCTGTGGCGACATCTTCAAATACAGAATTCGCATTTTCACGAAGGCCTGGCAAAATAGGTTCTCGGTCTGAACACCCAGAGACACCCATAGTCGCACAAAGCACCGTCATCGACATCCAAGATAGTTTCACGTTTGCACCCCTTCGCCTAGTGATCTTTACTGCGCGAGCGCAGTTGGATCTTGTCCCAGTGCAATCATTAATTGGGTCACGCGTTGACGCAAGCCCTGAGTTAATTCAGCGTCCTCAAGGATCGCAGATAGGCGTGTAACCGCCGCATCAACGTCGTTTTCAGCAACATCCATCAATGCGATCTGTTCTTCTGCCAAGAGGCGCAATGGGTTGCCTGCTGTTGCCAGCTCATCCAAACCTGCGCGGCGCTCTGGTGTGGGCAATGCGCCCTCGCCTGTGCGGATAAGCTGTTTAAAGAAGGCCAAATCACGATATTGCGCGTCAACGTCGGTTTGATTGGCAACTGTTCCCAAAATATCCGTCGCAGCCCCAATTCCGCCTTCAGCCGCCTCTTCCGCAGCTTGAAGAAGCGACACAACAACGCGCCCTTGTTGCGTTGGCGCATCAATGCCAGCCAATCCACTGGTCCGAGCCTCTGCACTATCGGCTTCAATCGCTGTTAAAATTGCATCGCCAAAAGCTTGAGACCGCGATGTTTTTTGCGCCTTGGTATATTCATTATAGGCCGCGCCCCCAACGATTGCCGCAACGGCAACAACCCCAATCCAGCCATATCTGCGCATCTGTGCAAAAAGTTTGTCACGGCGGACTTCTTCGGTCACTTCTTCAATAAAGCTGTCTGTTTCGCTCATGGCAATCCCCAATACTGGACGAGTTTTGCCAGTCTTAGCGCGTCAATTAAGCGGTGCCAAGGCAAAAGCCATCCTTTTGCGCCTGAACTCGCCTATTAATAATTGTGATCTAATCTAGATTCAGCTGAGTATAATGCATATATGCGGGAACATAATAGTCTCAGCCATTAGAGCACCACACGATCAAGGAATATCTTACATGCGTATCGTTTCAATCATAACCGCAGTTGTTGTGGTTATTTCCCTTTATTTTTTGGTATTTGAACGCAACGCCCTGCGCGCTGTATCGGACGGCGCACCAGTGAGCACCCTCGTGGATGCCGCGACGCAAGACACAGATGCTGAGACTGACGCGCCCGCACCTGTCGGCGCAAAAGACGAAAACAAATCAGAAAAACAACCGATCAAGGTCATCGCCGTCAAATCTGTGGCGCGTGAAATTGACACAGCCGTTATTCTTCGAGGGCAAACTAAGGCTGCCCGTTCTGTGGATGTACGCGCCGAAACATCTGGTCAAGTTATTTCAGACCCTCTTCGCAAAGGGGCCCTGATTGAGAAAGACCAACTCTTGTGTGAACTCGACCCCGGAACCCGCCTTGCGATGCTTGCGGATGCACAGGCCCGCCTTGCTGAAGCCAAAGCGCGCGTCCCAGAAACAGAGGCACGCTTGGACGAAGCTCAGTCGCGCTTAGAAGAAGCCAAAATCAATTTTAACGCAGCTGAGAAATTAGCCAAAGAAGGCTATGCAACGGAAACGCGCCTTGCCTCTACCCAAGCAGCTGTGCGCTCTGCTGAATCTGGTGTCGCAGCTGCGCGGGCTGGTTTTGAAGCGACAAGCGCAGGTATTCAGTCCGCTGAAGCCTCTGTTGCCGCCGCCGCTAAGGAGATCGACCGCCTCGTCCTAAGAGCGCCGTTTTCCGGATTGCTCGAAACGGACACAGCCGAAATCGGGTCACTACTACAACCTGGTGCGGTGTGTGGAACAGTTATCCAACTGGATCCAATCAAAATCGTAGGCTTTGTCTCTGAGACAGAATTGCCGCGCGTGGAAATGGGCGCCCCTGCCCGCGCCGCATTGATTTCGGGTCAAACCGTTGAAGGCCAAGTCACCTTTATTTCCCGCTCTGCCGATCAGCTGACGCGGACATTCGCCGTTGAGATTGACGTGCCGAACCCAGATCTTGTGATCAGTGACGGTCAAACAGCTGAGATTGAAATCGGTGCACGCGGCCTCAAAGCGCATTTGCTTCCGCAATCTGCATTGACCCTAAATGATGAAGGTGCCTTGGGTATTCGGGCGATTGAAGCTGACAACTCAGCCATGTTCCACGAAGTAACCCTTTTACGGGATACGGCCCAAGGGGTTTGGCTCGCAGGGCTGCCAGAGGAAACCAATGTGATTTTGGTTGGCCAAGAATACGTCCAAGATGGTATTATTGTTGAACCGACATATCGGGAGATGACGCAATGACTAGAATAATTGATTGGGCCGCCAGTCGGGCACGGATGATCATTGCACTGATCATCGTGTCGCTTACGGCAGGTGCCTTTGCCTATACGGGCCTTCCTAAAGAAGGCGAACCGGACATTGAAATTCCGGTTCTCTTCGTCTCAGTCCCCTTTCCCGGAATTTCAGCGATCGACAGCGAAAGCCTATTGGTGCGGCCGATGGAAACCGAATTGGCCGACATTGACGGGTTAAAGACGATG
>CBFHKO010000018.1:0-22815 GCA_965656445.1 uncultured Paracoccaceae bacterium | reverse complement strand
ATGGTGTGAGCGAAACAGTGATCGGGCTGACCTTAGTTGCCATTGGCACATCGCTTCCTGAGCTTGCAACAACGGTAATGGCGGCCATACGCAAACAAGCAGATGTGGCCTTGGGGAATGTGATCGGCTCGAACATGTTCAACCTTCTTGCGATTATCGGAGTGACATCCTTGATTGGCACAATTCCTGTTGCGCAGAGCTTTCTGTCGTTTGATTTGTGGATCATGCTGGGGGCGTCTGCGTTGCTATTTCCTTTTGTCGTCTTACGGTGGAATATCACGAGGTTGTGGGGCGTGGTCTTGACTGCCAGTTATATAGCCTATGTGTTGGTAGTGATCTCTTAACAACATAGGTGAAATATGCGCGCATTGGTAACAGGTGGGGCCAAACGACTTGGTCGTGAAATGGCTGTGTATTTGGCAAAACGCGGATACGATGTGGCTGTTAATTATGCCTCCTCAGCGGAGGATGCAAATGCGACCGTTCGTGATATTCAATCTATGGGACGCAAGGCAGTTGCGCTTCGTGCGGATCTCTTGATTGAGAGCGAAGTTGAAACCTTGGTGGATCAAGCCAGTGATGCTCTGGGTGGACCATTAACGTGCTTGATCAACAATGCGTCTATTTTTGAGTATGATAATATCGAAACTGGCACCAGAGACAGCTGGGATCGCCATATCGAAAGCAACCTGCGCGCACCTGTTGTGTTGACACAAAAATTTGCCGCCCAATGCCCAGATGCAACACTTGACGAGGCGGATGAACCGATTGCTCAGGGGTTGGTCGTGAATATGGTCGATCAGCGTGTCCGGAAGTTAACGCCAGAGTTTATGAGCTACACAATTGCTAAGATGGGCTTGTGGGCATTTACCCAAACCTCCGCGCGTGGCCTTGCACCTCATATTAGGGTGAATGCGATTGGACCGGGTCCGACATTAATTGGATCTCGTCAAAGCTCGGAGCATTTCAAAAATCAGCGTGAAAACACGGTTTTACAGCGTGGCTCTAATCCTTCGGACATAACGGCGGCTCTCGGTTATTTCCTAGATGCGCCTGCGGTGACAGGGCAATTATTGTGCATTGATGGTGGTCAACATTTGGGTTGGGAAACACCAGATGTCTTGGGTGTTGAGTAGGCTTTGACGGTGGGTTCAGCGAAAGTTGTGCACTTTGACGGAAAACTGACACTCAGTTGTTACAAAAACGTAAAGAAATCATATGTTTGTGCTAACAAATAAAATTTTTCCGTTTAATTACAACAACTTAAAATTTTGCCTATTTTTTGTGCAAACCGAAGAAGTAGGCTAAAAACAACGAAAAAATTGGTGTTTCACGAAGTTACACCCAAAGTTATCCACAGATACCGTGGAAAGGTTTAGGCTTGCGTATATCGGTGTATCATTGCAGGCAGGTCAAGAATCATAAAGATTGTTGAGAATAGAAAGACCAAAGTAAGTATATGTCGATGTCTGGATATAAAATCATTCAAAAGTATCTAAAAACGCTGGATCAATCTCCAGGCGTTTATCGGATGCTGAATGATCAGTCTCAGGTGCTTTATGTGGGCAAAGCGCGGGACCTGCGCGCACGGGTGTCTAATTATGCACGGCAGGGCGGGCATTCAGCGCGTATTGAGCGAATGATATCTGAAACAGCGTCTATGATGTTTCTGACGACCTCAACAGAGACCGAAGCGCTCTTGCTCGAACAGAACCTGATTAAACAGCTCAAGCCGCGTTACAACGTGCTTTTGCGCGATGATAAATCCTTTCCAAATATCTTGGTCACCACGGAACATGATTTCCCTCAGATCAAAAAGCATCGAGGCGCGCGAAAAGAAAAGGGTGCGTACTATGGGCCTTTTGCAAGTGCGGGGGCCGTCAATCACAGCTTGGCTCAGTTGCAGCGGATCTTTATGCTGCGAAATTGTACGGACAATATTTTTGAAAGTCGAACGCGACCTTGCCTGCAATATCAGATAAAGCGTTGCACGGCCCCCTGTGTGGGGAAAATTTCGCAACAAGATTATGCCGTATCCGTCAAAGATGCTCAGCGGTTTTTGTCAGGCCGCTCTAGCGAAATCCAAGAGAAAATGGCGACTGAGATGATGCAGGCGTCTGAAGCAATGGAGTTTGAACGCGCAGCCTCCTTGCGTGATCGCATTCGGGCCATGACCCAGGTTCAAACGACCCAAGGGATCAATCCACGAACCGTTCCAGAAGCCGACATCATTGGGCTGCATTTACATCATGGCCAAGCCTGCGTGCAGGTTTTCTTTATCCGAGGAAACCAAAACTGGGGAAATAGGGATTTTTACCCCAGAGTGAGCGAAGACATGAGCCATTCGGAAATCATGGAAGCCTTCATAGGGCAGTTTTACGACACGAAAGAGCCCCCCAAACAATTGATCCTCTCGCATGATATTGATGATCGGGATTTGATGATCGATTTGCTGAGCGAAAAATTAGGACGAAAAGTTGAACTGGTCGTGCCACAGCGCGGTGAAAAGCTTGATCTCATATCTGGGGCCCTGCGCAATGCCAAAGAAAGCTTGGCGCGCAAAATGTCTGAGAGTGCGACGCAAAACAAATTGCTCAAGGGGCTTGCTGAGGTCTTTGGACTAGAGGGGCCTCCAAGTCGGATCGAAGTCTATGATAACTCACACATCCAAGGAACAAATGCGGTCGGCGGTATGATTGTTGCGGGACCTGACGGGTTCATGAAAAACCAATATCGCAAGTTTAACATCAAAGGCGAAGACCTCACCCCTGGCGACGATTTCGGTATGATGAAAGAGGTCCTGACCCGTCGGTTTAAACGCCTCTTAAGCGAAGACCCAGACCGATCACAAGGCAATTGGCCGGATCTCTTGTTGATTGATGGCGGTGCAGGGCAGGTCTCTGCTGTGGCGGAAATCATGGCTGAATATGGTGTAGAAGACATTCCCATGGTTGGCGTTGCCAAGGGTGTTGATCGCGATCATGGCAAAGAAGAATTCTATGTCAAAGGTAGACCCGTGTTTGCGTTACAGCGTAATGACCCCGTACTTTACTTTGTTCAGCGGATGCGGGACGAAGCGCACCGTTTTGCCATTGGAACCCACCGCGCAAAACGGGCCAAATCCATGAGCGCTAATCCACTTGATGATATTTCGGGCGTCGGTGCATCGCGTAAACGGGCGTTGTTGGCGCATTTTGGGTCTGCCAAAGCGGTTAGTCGCGCGGCGCTAGCGGATCTAAAAGCGGTGGACGGCGTATCTGACGCCTTAGCAGAAAAAATCTATGATCACTTCCATGAAAAGGGCTGAGAATAAGCTATTTCCCATAGTCCATTCGTATGGGGGTGAAAAATGCCTCTTCCTGTTAGAGTAATTTTTTGTTTGAAACTGCACCGTTATAGGAAAATTTATTCTGATACTTTTTAGTATTTTGACACGGTGAGAACTTGCCGTATGGTGGGGTCATTAATACCTACTCACGTTTCTGGCTTTGTTCCTTACGGCAACATTTTTTGCTCAACAGAGCCAACAGGATGAGCGAAAGCTTTTTCAACAAGGCGCCCCAAAAGGGCGTCTTGTTTGTTTTTCGGTCTAGCAAGCACCCCAAATTTCGCCTGTACTTCGACAGGCACCGTCCGTCTCTGACAGACTTAATGGAACGGTCAGATTGGGAAAGGCATAGTCGCGTATGAGGTCGCCTTCTGTGAAGACAGCGGCTTGACCTTTGATCGGAGTTTGAATTGGAAGTCTTGGTAAATCGTGATCGAGTTCAGTCGGACCTGATGAGGTTAGGCGAAGCTCTTCCCCCTTTTTATTGAGGATACGAGCCCCCAAAACTTGGTCAGTTGAATTGAATGCTGCTGAGAGGATCACACTTGGGGACGTGTAGCTTTGACCTAGTAAAAATTCAAAATCACGTATCTCGACGGCCAGCTTTACACGTTGGTCGTCAAGAACAACGGAGGCAATTGCTTTGCTATGCGATGCCGTTGCAGTTCCAAAAGGGCCCGTGATGCTGAGGGTTTGCGGAAAGCCAACAATCCAATGATTGGTCTTGTACATCAATCGCATGATTTGAAGCTTGGGAAAATTCAGGCTCACGTTGCCGTCTTTTGAGGTAATCATAACATCCGTTAACGTGACATCATACCGATTTGGGAAACCGCGTTGCTCTGACGTGGTGTAGGTCACAGACCAATGAGGCTGAGAGAGAAGATATGCCTCAACAGCGGCTTTATTGTCCTTAGCCCCCCAGAACCAGTATCCAAACCAGCCCAGCATCAGAGCCGCAGAAAAAGGTAAAATAATACGTAGCATAACTGCCTCTTTTGATTTCGTTTGAAATCGTGTTTACAGGGTCAAAAGCGTGAGGACCAGAGCGATGGATATGTGGGTGTTTGGATATGGATCTCTTTTGTGGAATCCAGGCTTTGAGTATGATCAAACACGATTGGCACGATTGAACGGATATCGCCGTAGTTTTTGTATGCGGTCAATTCATCACCGCGGAACTGTTGAAGACCCGGGTTTGGTCTTGGCCCTAGATGAACAAGCCGAAGCTCATTGTGACGGGTTGGCGTTTCGAGTGCGGGATGGGCATCAAGACCAAACATTGGCCTATTTGCGGGAACGTGAACTGATCTCCTCCGCCTACGTCGAAAAAGCAGTCACGTTGACTACCGAAGACGGTGAAATCCCCGCCCTTGTTTATGTGATTGACGAAGATCATGATCAATATTGCGGCGACCTTCCACTGAGCGAGCAGGCCGAGATCATCGCCCATGCTGTTGGGGGTCGCGGGCCAAATAGCGAATACCTTTGGAATACGGTCGATCACTTGAACCATTTGGGTATAACGGATACCGATCTGCAATGGTTATCGGACCAAGTGAAGGCCTTGCTAGATAATGGCTTGGCTCAGTGACAATGTGAGACTACTATAACTCAACTAAAAGAACCAATGGGGTGCAGGACCATGGATACAACTCGATTACAGGTCACACATTTCAGCCAACCTGTGCGACAAATTTTGTTAATGTTGATCGTGGTCGGATTGGTCGGATTTGGCGCTTTCTTGGTTATGGGTCAGCTGCTTCCTATTTTGACGTCTAACCTTTGGTTGAACGGATTGATCGTCTCGGTGTTTGCCGTCGGTGTGATTAGTTGTTTCGTTCAAGTGGGTCAGTTGGTTTTTTCCACGCGCTGGATCGAAAATTTTGCGCAAAACGGGGCGCATAGTGAAAAAAAGGCACCTCTTTTGTTGGCGCCATTGGCAAATTTGCTCGGATCTCGGTCCAGCTCTATGCAGCTATCCGCCTCTTCTACGCGATCTATTTTGGATTCCGTTGGGACGCGCATCGAAGAAGCTCGCGAAATTACGCGCTATATCGTGAGCTTGTTAATTTTCCTCGGCCTCTTGGGCACCTTTTATGGCTTGGCGACTACTGTTCCAGCCCTTGTTGAAACTATTCGCTCGCTCGCACCACAAGATGGGGAAAGCGGGTTCGAAGTCTTTAACAGGCTTATGGGTGGCCTAGAGAGCCAACTCGAAGGCATGGGCATCGCCTTTTCGTCTTCTCTCTTGGGGTTGGCGGGATCTTTGGTGGTGGGTTTGCTGGAGCTCTTTGCCGGTCATGGCCAAAATCGGTTTTATCGTGAACTCGAAGAATGGTTATCTTCTATTACCCGCATTAGCTTTGCAGGATCTGATAGCGAAGGGGAGACCTCTGTTGTTGCGGCTGTTCTTGATCATATGGTTGAGCAGATGGAACAAATGAAAGTTCTCTTTGCTCAGGCCGAAGTGGGTCGCACCCAAGTTGATGGCAAGCTCGCACAATTGGCCGATAGCATGGAGCGTCTCACGCAACGCATGGAAGCAAGTGCGACGTCAAATGATGCTCTGTCACGCGTTGCGGATGGTCAGGCGAAATTGATCACGGTTCTCGAAAAAATGGAACATGCAAGCGAAAGCGATGCGGAGGCGCGCATGCGGTTGCGCTCCCTCGATGTTCAACTTCTGCGTCTGTCCGAAGAAATTGCCGCAGGACGCCAAGAAAGCATTGTCGCCATTCGATCAGATATTACTGCGCTCACCAATAGCATTCTTCGCGCGACTGAAGATTTCGACAAAGACGCTGGGAGATAACTATGTCTCTGTCGCGTCGCACTGGTCAACGCTTTCAAGCCTCCATATGGCCCGGATTTGTCGATGCCATGACAGGTCTCTTATTGGTGTTGATGTTTGTTTTGACCATTTTCATGGTGATTCAATTTGTCTTGCGCGAAACAATTATGGGTCAAGAAACTGAGCTCAATACGTTGAACATGGAAATTGCCGAAATCGCGGCGGCTCTTGGATTAGAACGTGATCGCGTTCAAACGCTCGAAAGCGATTTGGGTGTTCTCAGCGCCACTTTGGACGAGCGTCAAAATGAGTTGAGCGCGCAGAGCGCCTTAATCGCTAGTTTGACCGCAGAGCGGGATGCTCAGCAAACAGAATTGGCCCAAGCGCGCGATCAGATCACGTCGTTTGAGGCCCAAGTGGCAGGGCTGTTGGCAGCGCAAGCGCAATCACAAACCGTCATTTCCCAACTTGAGACCGAAAAGCAAAACCTGCTCAGCGAACAAGAGTCATTGTCATTGGCATTGGCGTCTGCGCGCTCTGAAATCGATGCCGCCGCAGAGCAAGCACGGCGCGATGCGGCAGAAAAAGATGCCTTTGAAGCCTTGGTTGCAAGTCTAGAAAAAGCGAAGTCAGATGCTGAAGCCAATTTAGCCGAACAAACAGAAGCCTTTAGCCAAGCTGAAGCCGCGCGATTGGTCGAGGCCGCCGCCGCAGAGGAATTGCGAAAGCGTTTGGAAACTGCGGATGCCGAGTTGACGGCAATGACCCTTGCCCTTGAGGAACAGCGTCAGCGGGCAGAGGACACATTGACCTTGTTGGCTGCGGCCGAGGCTGCTCAGCAAAAACTGGATGAAAGCCTAACGCAAACCCTTTTGGCCTTAGAGGCCAGCCAATTAAGTGTAGCGGATCAACAAGCAGAGCTGAATTCCGTTTCAGAGCAACGCGATAGCGTGCAAACGGAACTATCGGAGGCAAATATCGCGCTAGCGGCTGCCATGGCCAAGATCCAAAATTTGGAAACAGAATTTAATGCATTGCGCGACCAAGCCGATGCAGCGGGTACTCAGGCCCGTGCGAGCGAAACCCAATTGTCGAACTTGCAATCTGAAATGGCGCAAGCCTTGATCGACTTGCAAGCGGCCCGCACAGCGCAGGCCAACGCCGAAGATCAAACCGCGACGTTGAAAGACCAGCTTGCTGAATTGGCCGAGGTTAAACAGGGGGCGCAAAGCCTTGAACAGCAATTGGCCACGGCATTGGCAGCGCTGTTATCTGCTGAGAATTCTGTCGAAGACGTGCAAAATCAATTGGAACAAGCCTTGGCCGCAAAACTTGCAGCCGAGCAGTTGGCTGATGTACGGCTCAACGAGTCCATAGAGCGTCAATTGCTATTGCAAGAGGCTCAAGACGCCTTGGCTGAAAAATCGGAGCTTGCCGACAAAACTAGCTCAGAACTGCTTGAGGCGGAACGGCAAACAGCCCTGTTGAACCAACAAGTCACAGAGCTGCGCAAACAGCTAGGTGAATTGCAGTCAATCCTTGAAATCTCTGAGGAGGCGGATGCTGCTTCAAAGGCCCAGTTGCAAAACCTGGGCAATCGCTTGAACGCTGCCTTAGCGCGCGCTGCATCAGAGCAAAAGAAACGTCGAGAGTTAGAAGAAGCTGAACGGCTCAGACTTGAGGCGGAACGGGATCGCTTGGCGTCGACGGCTGAGGACTTGGCTAAATACAAATCCGAATTCTTTGGCCGCTTGCGGGAAGTGCTGAGCGGCAAAGAAGGGGTCAAAGTTGTCGGCGACCGCTTTGTGTTTTCATCAGAGGTTTTGTTTCCTCCCGGTGGTGCGACGCTTTCCTTTGAAGGCGAGCAAGAGATCACAAAAGTCGGCAGTCTGCTGCAGACTGTTATGAATGACATCCCCGACGGCATTGATTGGGTCATTCGCGTGGATGGGCATACGGATGATACACCGCTGTCAGGCTTCGGGGTGTTCAAGGATAACTGGGAATTGTCACAGGCGCGCGCGCTGTCGGTTGTGAAATTCATGATCTCTGAATTGGGCATGCCCGCATCGCGATTGGCCGCCAATGGATTTGGGGAACATCAACCGGTCAATTTCGATGATACGGATGAAGCCCGCGCGCAAAATCGACGTATTGAGCTGAAACTGACAGAGCGGTGATTATTTCAATGTTATCGTAGTCTCAGACTGATCGATGACGAGCCCGTCCCGCACCAATTCGACGATGCCGAGATAGTCACTTGCGTTCCAATAGCGCCGCTTTGATTTTCGACCAGAGGCCCGCATTGCCATGGCTTGGTTCTTGGTCATTGTGGTTTCCTGCTCATGGATCACGCCGCGCGGACCTTCGATTGTAAAGCGAATGATGTCGTCCGTTTGAGTTCCAAAGCTATGGGCATAAAGGACCAGAGCGTCAGAGGATGTGGTTAGATGATCCGCGTTAATGGTGCCTGCTTTGATGTCCTCGAAACTTGGTACGGCGTCGTAAAATCCAACGTTTAAAAATCCACCGGCCACATAGTCCAATTCGTCTACCCACAACGATTCCGTTGGATCTGGGTTGCAGGACAGCCGACCCTTGGGGCTAAAGGGGTCGATCACCATTTGGTTTTTTCTGACCGATAAATGCACATGCGGAAATTGTGTTTTGCCGCTGAGCCCAACATGACCGAGCATGTCGCCTGTTTTGACTTGTTGCCCTTTCACGACAGAGACCGAGCCCTTTTTAAGGTGGCAATATTGTGTTTGCCATCCTCCATCATGGTTTATGACAACGCCGTTTCCGCATTCTTTGCCAGCGACCTCAGCCGCATTTTCCGGTCTATAGAGTTTGTCCTCAACATTATCGCGAAAGGCGGCAACGATACCATCAGCGGCGGCCAAAACTGCAACGCCTTTATTGATGTCCGACAAAGTGGGCAGGGCAAAATCAGTGCCTTTGTGCGTGTCGTAGCTCAGGGAGGAACACCGATAATCAGACCATTTTGAAGAGGGATCATGATCGACGTATTGTTGGATGTAACAGGATTTGCCGAGTTCACAGTCAATTGGAATTGAGAGCGAAAGATCATTGGCAAATAGCAAACTGGGCGCGATGAGGGCGCCCAGTGCAAGATATTTGGATGCTCTGATCAATCCGCGGTCAACAATGGCGTCTTGTCCTTGGAAAGACGTGGATTGTCCGGCCCCTTGAGGTCTAGGTGTAATTTGCCATCTTTGACTCCCACTTTGACCAAGCCACCTTTGGCGAGTTTTCCGAATAACAATTCTTCGGCCAATGGCTTCTTGATGTGTTCTTGGATGACACGGGACAGAGGTCGTGCCCCCATTTTATCGTCATAGCCTTTGTCCGCGAGCCATGCTGTTGCGGCGCTGGTGATCTCAATAGACACATGCCGATCCATGAGCTGCGCTTCGAGTTGAAGGACGAATTTCTCAACGACCTGCATGATCACTTCTTTTGGAAGGGCACCAAAGCTCACCACCGCATCCAAACGGTTGCGGAATTCAGGCGTAAATGTCCGTTCAATTGCGGCGGTATCTTCACCTTCGCGGCGGTCACGACCAAATCCAATTGCGGATTTAGCTTGTTCAGCGGCCCCAGCGTTAGACGTCATGATCAAGATCACGTTGCGGAAATCAACGGAACGTCCGTTGTGATCCGTTAATGTTCCGTGATCCATAACCTGCAACAAAATGTTGTAGACATCTGGGTGCGCTTTTTCGATTTCATCCAACAAGAGAACACAATGAGGATGCTGATCGATGCCGTCGGTCAATTGACCACCTTGATCAAATCCGACATAGCCGGGAGGTGCGCCAATCAAACGCGAAACCGCATGCTTTTCCATGTATTCAGACATATCAAACCGCAGCAATTCAACGCCAAGCGTATCCGCTAGCTGTTTGGCGACTTCGGTTTTACCGACACCAGTTGGGCCAGCAAAGAGATAGCTACCAATGGGCTTTTCGGGTTCACGAAGTCCAGCACGCGCCAATTTGATCGCCGACGACAGAGCCTCGATCGCCGAATCCTGACCAAACACCACACGCTTGAGGCTTTTCTCTAGGTCTTTCAGAACAACAGCATCGTCTTTTGTCACGTTCTTCGGCGGGATACGCGCAATTTTGGCAACGACAGCTTCGATTTCCTTGACGCCAATTGTTTTGCGCCGCTTGCTTTCAGCCAAGAGATGCTGTGCGGCACCAGCTTCGTCGATCACATCAATCGCTTTGTCAGGCAATTTGCGGTCAGTGATATAGCGGGCGGCCAGTTCAACAGCCGTTTTAATCGCGTCTGCCGTATATTTGATCCCGTGATGATCCTCAAAATAGGTTTTGATCCCTTTGAGGATTTTAATCGTATCTTCGACACTTGGCTCATTTACGTCAATTTTCTGGAAACGACGGCTAAGGGCGCGATCTTTTTCAAAGTGCTGACGGAATTCTTTGTAGGTTGTTGAGCCCATCGTGCGAAGTTTGCCGCCTTGCAGAGCGGGTTTCAACAAATTGGATGCATCCATCGCTCCCCCTGATGTTGCACCAGCGCCAATCACAGTGTGGATTTCGTCGATGAACAAAACCGCGTCTGGATGATCTTCAAGCTCGGTCACGACGGCCTTGAGGCGTTCTTCGAAATCGCCACGATACCGTGTGCCCGCCAAAAGAGCGCCCATATCCAACGAATAGATAGTGGTGTTTTCCAAAACCTCTGGGATATCGCCTGAAACAACTTTGCGGGCTAGTCCTTCGGCGATCGCGGTTTTCCCAACGCCGGGATCACCAACCAAGAGAGGGTTGTTTTTACGGCGACGGCAGAGCACTTGAACACAGCGTTCCACTTCGCTGGAGCGGCCGATCAGCGGATCAATATCGCCTTCGTGCGCTTTGGCGTTTAAGTCCACGCAATATTTAGCGAGCGCGCTTTCTTTCTTTTCTTGTTGATCTGGTTTTGATCCGTCAAACGCGCCGTCTTGTCCGTCATCATCGGCCCCTGTCAACGGGCGATTTTCGCCGTAGGCTGGGTTCTTTGCAACGCCATGAGAAATATAATTAACGGCGTCATAGCGCGTCATGTCCTGATCTTGAAGGAAATAGGCCGCATTGCTTTCGCGTTCGGCGAAAATGGCAACCAAAACATTCGCGCCGGTCACTTCGTTGCGACCAGAGGATTGAACGTGGATCGCCGCGCGCGAAATTACCCTTTGAAACGCAGCTGTTGGCACAGCTTCGGTGTCTTTGGTTTCCAACGTCAAAGACGCCAAGTCGTCTTCGATGAATTCAACAAGTGTTTCGCGAAGTTCGTCCACGTTTACGTCACAGGCATGTAAAACCTGAAGCGCATCGGGTTCATCCAAAAGAGACAACAACAGATGTTCGAGCGTTGCAAACTCGTGCGATCGCGAGTTGGCGAGCGCGAGGGATGCATGGATTGCTTGTTCTAGTGTATTCGAAAATGAAGGCACGATGGGTGCTCCTTTCGTTTAGTTTGCAGTGGTCGCAAACGTTGTCTCGATATGTCTAAAGTGTGGTCGATCTTGCGAACTCTTCAAGGGGTAATTACAAATTCTGTGCCATAAATTTTGAATTTATGCCTTTTTCCGTTAGTTTTGCGTTTAAAAATTATCTTTGCGCTTGCGAATTTCCGTAAAAACTTCTGCATCAGTTGCGTCCATCATGCCGAGATGCCTGCGGATTTTTGGATCCGCGGCCCTTAGGAAAGGATTGGTTGCAAGCTCGAGGGCCAAAAGAGATGGCACCGTGGCTTCGCCCTTCGCTCGTTTCTCGGCGATGTCCCGTTTCCTTTGCAAGAGTGCCTCATTGTCAGGATCGATAGTAATCGCGAATTCGGCATTTGCTGCCGTGTATTCATGCCCCGAACAGACAACCGTATCCGCTGGAAGCTGTGCAAGTTTGCTGAGGCTCGTCCACATTTGATCTGGTGTTCCTTCAAAGAGACGCCCACATCCCAATGCCATCAAGCTATCTGCTGTAAAGACCACTTTTGCATCAGGGATATAGACAGCAATGTGATTTTGGGTATGGCCTGAGACATCCAAAACATGAGCTTGCGCGGAGCCAAGTTCCAAGGTCTCGCCTTCGCTGACTGCTATCTGAAGCGGCGGCAATCGATCCGCATCTGCTGTGGCGCCGATGACTTGAGCAGGATGATCATTCAAAAGATCCGCCAATCCATCTACATGATCCCAATGGTGATGTGTCAGGAGAATATGCGTCAAAGTCCAATTTTTGGACGCTAGCACATCAGATATGGGTTGGGCCTCTGGGACATCCACGGCCAATGTCGTATTGTCTTGGCTGTTGTGAAGGAGGTAGGCATAATTGTCTTGGAGGCATGGGATTGTAACAAGTTCAAAAGTCATAGCATTTCCAGATTAATCGCTTATGTTGATCTTGAATGTTGCCGATCCGAGAGGGCGATGCAATGCACCTTGACGTGCGAGACCTTAGAAATTTTTATTATCGCCAAGCTTTGGGGCGGGCGACACAAAAGGCGCTTCGCTCTTGTATTGCTGAGTTGTGGCCGGATGTTTCAGGTCAAACGGTGGTTGGATTTGGGTTTGCTGCGCCTCTGCTCCGCCCGTTTTTGAAAGATGCCCGTCGAGTCATCGCATTGATGCCGGGCCCGCAAGGGGTGATGGCTTGGCCTGCGGGGCAATCTAATGTGTCCGTTTTGACAGATGAGCGGTTTTGGCCGCTAGAAACAGGTCATGTGGACAAGTTATTGGTGCTCCATGGTCTGGAGACGAGCGACGACATGTCTGCGATGCTGTGTGAAGCAGAGCGCGTTCTTGGTCCTGGCGGGCGGGCTATATTTATTGTGCCCAATCGCGCAGGTTTGTGGTCGCGCAATGATGCCACGCCGTTCGGATTTGGGCGTCCTTATTCTCCGGGGCAATTGGAAACACAGCTGCGCATCCATAGGTTTGCCCCTATCCGGCAGTCTGCGGCCCTCTTTTTCCCGCCCTCTTTTAAATCCATGTGGCGGCGTGCAAGCCCAGTGATGGAAAAACTTGGTCGAAAACTTCCCGTCGGCACAGGCGGTGTGATTATTGTTGAAGTCAGCAAATCTGCACTTCTGCCACCGGGAAATAAAGTGCGAGACAAAAGCACGCGAACATTGGGTATCCTTGAGGGCTTAACGAATGTCGCTCCAAAGCCGGCAATGCGGACCCGTGACTAAATAAAATTTCAACTTTTGTACTAAAATGGAATCGTATTTGACCCAAAAACGCCCAATTTTATGGATACAATAGTGCGCATTACGTCGCACTTTTTGCTAAGGCACTATTTTTAATGGAAAATGAGTTTGAAATTAGTGCATCAACAATGTTGCCTCACGGGAACACCTCTGCTACATCGGCGCTGATCTTAACGCTTTGCATTCGCAAAGAACAATCAACCCCCTATTGAAAGCCTGCTTTTGCAGTCAGAAAATGGGGCCAACAATCGGAAGGGTGGACGTGTCCGAACCAGCTTCGATCTCATCCGGCATTGCTGCGCGCTATGCGTCAGCGGTCTTTGATCTTGCAAAAGACCAGTCGGAACTAAAGAAATTAGAAGGCAACATTGACGATCTTGCGGCCGCATTGGACGCAAGCGATGATCTTCGTGATCTGATCGCCTCACCTGTGTATTCACGTGAAGAGCAGGGCACAGCGATTATGGCTGTTGCTAACAAAATGAAACTATTGCCAATCGTCTCAAGCACCTTGGGGTTGATGGCGAGTAAACGTCGTCTTTTTACGTTGCCAGCATTAATTGCGCAGCTTCGCGCACGTATCGCCGAGGAAAACGGTGAAGTGACCGCCGAAGTGGTCTCTGCCAAAGCAATGACAAAGACACAATCAGACAAACTTGCAAAAGCTATTAAAGCTCAAATTGGCAAGGATGTGAAAATTGACGCGACCGTGGATGAAAGCCTCATCGGCGGTCTTGTTGTTAAAGTAGGCTCGAAGATGATCGATACGTCGATCCGCTCCAAGCTCAACTCCCTTCAGAATGTTATGAAAGAGGTCGGATAATGGGAATCCAAGCAGCCGAAATCTCTGCGATCCTTAAGGACCAGATTAAGAACTTTGGCCAAGACGCCGAAGTGGCAGAAGTTGGCCGCGTACTGTCCGTAGGTGACGGTATTGCGCGTGTACATGGTTTGGACAATGTCCAAGCGGGTGAGATGGTTGAATTCCCTGGTGGCATCCAGGGTATGGCCTTGAACCTAGAAGCTGACAACGTTGGTGTTGTTATCTTTGGTTCAGACCGCGACATTAAAGAAGGCGACGTTGTTAAGCGTACAAATTCTATCGTTGACGTTCCAGCGGGCGAAGCTCTGTTGGGTCGCGTTGTTGATGGTTTGGGTAACCCGCTTGACGGCAAAGGTCCAATCGAAACAGCTGAGCGCCGCGTTGCGGACGTAAAAGCACCCGGTATTATCCCACGTAAATCGGTTCACGAGCCGATGGCGACTGGTTTGAAATCTGTTGATGCGATGATCCCAATCGGACGTGGCCAGCGTGAGCTTATCATTGGTGACCGTCAGACAGGTAAAACTGCGGTTGCTTTGGACGCGATGCTCAACCAGAAATCATACAACGAAGCCGCAGGCGACGACGACTCAAAGAAACTTTATTGTGTCTACGTTGCGGTTGGTCAAAAGCGTTCAACAGTTGCTCAGCTTGTTAAAAAGCTAGAAGAAGCTGGTGCGATGGAATATTCAATCGTTGTTGCGGCGACTGCCTCCGATCCTGCACCTATGCAGTTCTTGGCACCATATGCGGCGACATCTATGGCGGAATACTTCCGTGATAACGGCAAGCACGCTTTGATCATCTATGATGACTTGTCAAAGCAAGCGGTTGCCTATCGCCAAATGTCACTTCTTCTTCGTCGTCCTCCAGGACGTGAAGCGTACCCAGGTGACGTTTTCTATCTTCACTCACGTTTGCTAGAGCGTTCTGCGAAGCTTGGTGATGATCACGGAAACGGATCTTTGACTGCTTTGCCTGTTATTGAAACTCAAGGCGGTGACGTTTCTGCGTTTATTCCGACAAACGTGATTTCGATTACAGACGGTCAGATCTTCTTGGAAACTGAATTGTTCTACCAAGGTATCCGTCCAGCTGTGAACACAGGTCTTTCCGTTTCTCGTGTTGGTTCATCTGCGCAAACAAACGCGATGAAATCAGTTGCGGGTCCGGTTAAATTGTCTTTGGCTCAGTATCGCGAGATGGCAGCCTTTGCTCAGTTTGGTTCAGACCTCGATGCATCCACACAACAGTTGTTGAACCGTGGTGCGCGTCTTACAGAACTTATGAAGCAGCCACAGTATGCGCCTCTTACAAACGCCGAAATCGTTTGCATGATCTATGCGGGTACAAATGGTTACTTGGACAAAATCGAAGTAAGCGACGTTGGCCGTTACGAAGCGGGCCTATTGGCTCACCTTCGTGGTAAGCATTCTGGTTTGCTAGACTACATCACCAAGGAAGATCCAAAGATCAAAGGTGAAGCCGAGGAAAAAATCCGCGCCGCTCTGGACGAGTACGCAGCAGATTTCGCGTAAGGGGACGAGGCTATGCCAAGTCTGAAGGACTTAAAAAACCGGATCGGGAGTGTGAAAAACACTCGTAAGATCACGAAAGCCATGCAAATGGTCGCGGCTGCAAAATTGCGTCGCGCCCAAGAAGCGGCTGAGGCATCACGCCCCTATACAGAACGGTTCAACGCCGTTCTTGGGTCGCTTGCTGCTTCTGTAGGCGGGTCTGACTCTGCGCCTTTGTTGCTACGCGGCACGGGCAATGATCAAACGCATCTGTTGGTCGTCATGACAGCGGAACGTGGTCTTTGCGGTGGTTTCAACGGAAACATTGCAAAACTTGCGAAACAACATGCAGCGAAGCTTATCGCTGCAGGTAAAACAGTCAAAATTGTAACAGTTGGTAAGAAAGGCCGCGATGCAATCCGTCGTGACCTTGGCGATCATTTTGTTGCACATGTTGATCTGTCCGAAGTTAAGCGTATTGGCTACGTCAATGCGCAAGACATTGCCAAGGATGTTTTGGGCCGCTTTGAAGCGGGTGAATTCGACGTTGCGACAATTTTCTACGCGAAATTTGTCAACGTTGTGTCCCAAATTCCAACGGCTCAGCAAATTATCCCTGCGTCTTTCGAGGCAGCAGAGGATGATGGCGCATCAACTCTATATGAGTATGAGCCGAGCGAAGAGGCTATTTTGGCCGACTTGTTGCCACGTGGTGTTGCAACTCAGATCTTTGCTGCATTGCTGGAAAATGGCGCATCTGAACAAGGTGCCCGTATGTCGGCTATGGACAATGCGACCCGTAACGCGGGCGAAATGATCGACAAACTGACAGTTGAGTTCAACCGCTCGCGTCAGGCTGTGATTACCAACGAGCTTATTGAAATTATCTCGGGCGCAGAAGCGCTCTAAGAACCGGAGACGAAACTATGGCAAACGCAAAAGGCAAAATCACGCAGGTGATCGGCGCCGTTGTGGACGTGCAGTTCGCGGATCATCTTCCTGAGATCTTGAACGCATTGACCACAGACAATAACGGAAAAGAACTTGTTCTAGAAGTTGCTCAGCACCTTGGCGAAAACACTGTTCGCGCCATTGCGATGGACGCGACTGAAGGTTTGGTTCGTGGACAAGACGTATCTGATACTGGCGCGCAAATTTCGGTTCCAGTTGGATCCGCAACTTTGGGTCGTATCATGAACGTCACAGGCGATCCTGTTGACGAACAAGGTCCAGTGAACGCGGAGGCACGTCGTGCGATCCACGGTGACGCCCCTGCATTCGCAGAACAGTCCACAGCAACCGAAATCTTGGTAACTGGTATCAAAGTTATCGACCTTCTCGCGCCTTATACAAAAGGTGGTAAAATTGGTCTATTCGGTGGTGCTGGTGTTGGTAAAACAGTTTTGATCATGGAATTGATCAACAACATCGCCAAAGTGCACTCCGGTCTGTCTGTTTTCGCGGGCGTTGGTGAACGTACTCGTGAAGGAAACGACCTTTACCACGAAATGATCGAATCTGGCGTTATCGTTCCAGATAACTTGAGCGACTCAAAAATTGCTCTCGTTTACGGTCAGATGAACGAGCCTCCCGGTGCGCGTATGCGTATTGCGTTGACTGGTTTGACACTTGCGGAACAGTTCCGTGATGAATCTGGTTCAGACGTTCTCTTCTTTGTTGATAACATCTTCCGCTTTACACAAGCGGGTTCCGAGGTGTCTGCGCTTCTTGGTCGTATTCCTTCTGCGGTTGGATATCAGCCGACATTGGCGACTGACATGGGTGCGATGCAGGAACGTATTGCGTCAACCAAATCAGGTTCTATTACGTCTGTTCAGGCCGTATATGTTCCAGCGGATGACCTTACTGACCCTGCACCGGCAACATCGTTTGCGCACCTTGATGCGACAACAGTTTTGGATCGTGCGATTTCTGAAAAAGGGATCTATCCTGCGGTTGACCCACTTGGTTCAACATCACGCTTGCTTGACCCATTGATCATCGGTGAAGAGCACTACAAAGTCGCGACTGATGTTCAGCAGGTTCTTCAGCGTTACAAATCTTTGCAAGACATCATTGCCATCTTGGGCATGGATGAATTGAGCGAAGAGGACAAACTGACTGTTGCACGTGCGCGTAAACTTGAGCGTTTCTTGTCTCAGCCGTTTGACGTTGCGAAGGTCTTTACAGGTGCAGATGGTAAACAGGTTCCTTTGGAAGACACCATTTCATCCTTTAAGGCAGTTGTTGCCGGTGAATACGATCACCTTCCAGAAGGTGCGTTCTACATGGTAGGCGGCATTGATGAAGTGATTGCTAAAGCCGAAAAAATGGCTGCTGACGCGGCCTAAAGGAGGCCAATATGGCGGACACTATGCAATTTGATCTTGTTAGCCCAGAGCGTCGCATTGCGTCGCTTCAGGTTACAGCGGTCCAAATTCCAGGCGCAGACGGTGACATGACAGCAATGCCAGGTCACGCTCCTTTGATTACGACATTGCGTCCAGGTATCTTGAGCGTCGAAAGCGCAGAGGGTACAACGGACTATGTTGTGACTGGTGGGTTTGCCGAGCTTGGTGAAGGCTTGTCTGTTCTGGCTGAAAAGGCACTGCCGACTGCTGAGATGACACAGGAAACATTCAACGAGATTATCGAAGAAGCGAAAGCTGCTTTGAATAATGCGAAGGAAGTTTTCGAAAATGAACCAGGTCCAGTTGATGATGCTGCAAAGCTTTTGTCAGACATGGTTGCATTGGGCGGTCATATCGGATTGAACGCAGACTAAGTCAAACGACAGTTGCAAAAAAAGCCCGCCATTGGCGGGCTTTTTTATGTTTAAGGGTTCGTTTATTATCTCACCATCATCGACAAGCGGACCATCATGCGCTCAACCAGCTCCATTGCAGGCGCATGTTGATTGGCGCTCCGTAACTGAAGATCGGTATCGGTAATCATCGCTAAAGCCGTCTGTAATCTGTCACTGTTCCAACGGCTTGCTTGGCGTTGAACTTTATCGCGTCTCGGACCGAACACAGGCGGACGCAGTTTTCCCATACCGGCTGATACGCCACCGGGATCACTTACGACGGTATAAAGTGTTCTAAAGTGGCGGTTTGCACCGATGCACAACCCGACAGGTTGCACGCCTTGGGATTTGAGTCGCCTGAGAATTGGGCCGATGTTTCGGGTTTGACCCTCAGCAATAATATTCAAAATCTCGTCAAGATCGGCATCCTGAGTCGCAGGAGCACAATTATCTATGTCTTCACTCGAAATAGGGGAGGGGTCATTACGCTTGTACAGTGCGAGCTTTTCCAATGTTTGGCGAAAATCGCCCGGCTCCAAAGTCCTTGCCAGACCTGTTAGAGCAGTCATCGCGTCATCCCCTGACACCGTCAATTCCGCCCGTTTGAGTTCATTTTCTATTTCAGCGCGGCTCATGGGTTCATCATAGAGAGCGGCCGCAAAAGCATTGGGATGGGTTTCAAATTCTTTGCGAATTTTCGATGTCTTTTTCAATGCGCCTGCCGTCACGACAATCTGAGCATCTCCCGGTTGCCATTCGGCTAAAGCCGCAATGATAATCGGAGCTATGGTGTCATTGGCATCCTCGACAAAGGCGACGCGGGGACCAGGGAAAAAACCTTGGGATTTCAGCGCGTCCTGAAGCATGGCTGGGTCTTTTCTAACCTCGCTTGCAGACATGCGCATGAGCCGCATTTCTTCGTCTGCGTTTGGACCAAGTAGGGCTGCGAGAACTTCTTGTCTTTTCAGCGCGACGCGCATTGGATCGGCGCCGTAGATCAACAAACCTGTTCTCTTGGGATCAGGGTTTGTGAAATAGGAAACGGCGTCACGCGTTGATAATTTCACGTCAATTCCTCTTGGGACAGTAAAAGCAAGTCATCAACTATACGGTCAGCGAGCTGAATAATCAGCCGCTCAATTGCATCTCGATCCGCAGCATGTGTCGCCACTGTTGAACCTGTAGTTGACGATCCAACAAATGCGGTTTCTTTACCCGTCGAGATCACTTTTTTATCGCTTAAACGAACAAGTGTGTAGGTGACCGTGCCAGTCGTTATACGTCTGTTTGCTTGGCCATCGGTCCCGATTGCCGCCCGTGAGGATGATTTGGAAATGGAATAGCTAAGAGCAAACTTAGGGTCGACTGCCGCGCCGAATCTCTCTTCGATGCGACGATTCATGACGTAACTGTCACGATTATGGGGGGTATCCAACTCAATCGTTCCCAACAAAGCGCGACTAGGCGCATTTTGTTGATAGACGGGTTGAAAGCCACAGCCCCCAAGGGCCATGGCACTTATTATAAAACTTCGGCGGTTACACCACGACATTCACGATCCGTCCGGGGACTACGATGATTTTCTTGGGGCTCGCCCCATCAAGCGCCCGCACGACAGCTTCGTCCGCGAGAGCAAGTTTTTCAACCTCTTCCTTTGGCATATCGGCTGGTACGCTGATTTCCGCGCGTCGTTTTCCGTTGACTTGGATCGGCAACGTAACAGTATCATCCACCAACATGGCCTCATCTGCAACGGGCCAAGGGGCGTGGATGATCAATCCCTCACCGCCGAGCATTGCCCAGATATCCTCTGATAAATGGGGCGTCATTGGGGACATCAGCTGAGCCAAGGCACGTGCAGCTTGGCGTTTGGCCTCGGTCCCCGCTTTGGATTTAGCGAGCGTGTTGGTAAATCCGTAGAGCCGCGCAATAGAGGCGTTAAAGCCAAAACTTTCGACGCCTTGCGTGACATCATGGATCGCTTTGTGCATTTCTTTGAGCAATGCCTGATCTTGGTCGTTCGGGGCACTATCTGATGTTGCGATATCGCTTGCGATCCGGTGAACACGTGAGAGGTGTTTGAATGAAGCTTCTGCACCTGATGCGGTCCATTCAACATCGCGTTCGGGCGGGCTGTCAGACAAGACAAACCAACGCGCTGTATCTGCACCGTAATTTTCAATGATGTTGACTGGGTCCACAACGTTATTCTTGGACTTGGACATTTTCGCCGAAGGAACAATATCCAGCTCTTTGCCATACTCAATCCCGAAGGCTTTGCCATCGCGCAGTTCGACCTGTTCAGGATAGTAATAAACCGGCCGACCATCTTGGCCCGTTGTCTTGTAAATTGCATGCGTCACCATGCCTTGCGTGAATAGGGCGTTGAATGGTTCGGCAGCTGATTCTGGCAAGTGACCAGTGATTTGCATGGCACGCGCGAAAAAGCGGGAATAAAGCAGGTGCAAAATTGCGTGCTCAATGCCCCCAATATATTGATCCACATTCATCCAATATTTGATATCGTCTGGATCAGTCGGCGTTGCAGCACGCGGAGATGTAAAGCGCGAATAATACCATGAGCTATCAACAAAGGTATCCATTGTATCCGTTTCACGCTTTGCGTCTTTGCCACAAGAGGGGCATGCACAATCGCGCCATGTTGGATGGCGATCTAGCGGATTACCTGGGATATCAAAGCTAACGTCATCAGGAAGCTCGATAGGCAAGTTTTCCTTTTTCTCTGGAACAACGCCGCAGTCCTCACAATGCACCACGGGAATTGGACATCCCCAATAACGCTGACGGCTCAAGCCCCAATCCCGCAGGCGGAATTTTGTCACGCCTTTACCCCAACCTTGCTGTTCAGCAAAATCAACGGTCGCTTCAATCGCCTCGTCACCACTTGCGATGTCGAGACCAGCAAAGTGATTCACCCATTTCACCTTTTCGGTTTTAGGGGGAACGAAGGCGGTTTTCTCAACGGGTGTGTCATCTTCAAGCGCAAAGAAGGTGTCAATGACGGGTAAGTCGTATTTGCGGGCAAAATCAAGGTCGCGTTGATCATGCGCAGGGCAGGCAAAGACCGCGCCAGTGCCATAATCCATCAAGATGAAATTTGCGACCCAAACAGGTAGTTCCCATTGAGGGTTCAGCGGATGGCGCACACGTAAACCTGTATCGAACCCTTTCTTGTCGGCCTTTTCCAAGTCTGCTTCAGAGGTCGACATTTGGCGGCACTCGGCATTAAACGCGGCAAGGTCGGCGTTATCCTTTTCCAATTGGCGCGCGAGGGGATGATCCGCAGAAATCCCTACAAAGGAGGCACCCATCAAGGTATCTGGACGTGTTGTATAGACTGTGATGTCCTCATGACCCTCTGGGCCATCAATCAGGTCAAAGGCAAATTCAAGACCACGCGATTTGCCGATCCAGTTTGATTGCATCAGTTTGACCTTGGCCGGCCACTCATCCAGATTATCAATCGCATCAAGCAAATCTTCGGCATGATCTGATATTTTAAAGAACCACTGCGTTAGCTCTTTGCGCTCAACCAAGGCGCCCGAGCGCCAACCGCGTCCGTTTTCAACCTGTTCATTCGCCAAAACGGTCATGTCAATTGGATCCCAGTTCACAACCGCGTTCTTGCGATAGACCAATCCCGCATCAAGGAAGTCCAAGAACATAGCTTGCTGTTGACCGTAATATTCCGGATCGCAGGTGGCAAATTCACGTGACCAATCAATCGACAGCCCAAGTGGCTTCATCTGATTTTTCATGACGGCGATGTTATTATATGTCCACTCTTTGGGGTGACCGCCACTTGCCATCGCAGCGTTTTCTGCAGGCATGCCAAAGGCGTCCCATCCCATCGGGTGCAATACATTGTGACCCGTCGACATTTTATATCGCGCGATCACATCGCCCATTGTGTAATTGCGGACATGCCCCATGTGGATCCGCCCTGATGGATAGGGAAACATTTCCAGCACGTAATATTTAGGTTTGTTCTCATCTCGAACGGCTGTGAAAACTTGACCGTCGTCCCAAGCCGATTGCCATTTGGCTTCGATGTCTGCTGGTGAATACTGTGACATGCCCGTTGTCCTTTTGACCAAAGTGTTACCGCTCTGATAAGGCTTTGACGCCGATTGATAAAGTCCAATAGGTCACTTTTCCATGCCTAAACATCAATTTATCGCCAAAACCCCAGTTGTGAGAGGCTCTCTTGGGAAACTGCAATTTAGTCAAAATGCGAACACATATCGGCCAAATTTGCTGCTTAAGCGTGTAGGCAGAAAAGTG
>CBFHKO010000017.1:0-28475 GCA_965656445.1 uncultured Paracoccaceae bacterium | reverse complement strand
CCATGAAGGTTACGATGAACCAGAAATCCTCCTAACTCAATTCAACAAATCTGTCCCAAAGGCGATGACGTTAGACACTGACGACCGACACCAATAATTTGGACGACCCGCAAAAATTGCTGGTACTATAAGAGGCGTGAATTTGATGTTCGTTGTTAACCACCGACCTAAGATCAAATTTGCACTTTGATATTAAATCACAACTTCTATTCGTACGTAGGTCAACAGATGGAAACCCAGGAAAAGTCACTAACAATTCCTTTTTGAAACGAGTTGCCTTAATCGCGGATCGGTCACAAGCATTCTGAGCGGCACCGATGTTCGCAGAAGACAAAAATACTCCGGTTAGAAGAGCTAGTCCATAAACTGCTTTAAAAGCTTTATTTGACTTCAACGCCATAATTACCTTCCGAAAATCATTACGATAGCTTTTCCAAAAAAATATATCAACATTGGAACATTTTTTCCTGATGTGATACTTTGTAGGACTTTATTTGCCTCACTATTGCGAGATCAATTTTCGCCTCTCTGTAAAAGACGCAGAGCAATTTCACCAACCAGCACTTCAAAATCGGCCAGTTGGTGAAAGCGCCGTGCTATGGCTCGGCGCATGAAGCGTACTGAGCGCGACAACCGGGTGATGTAAAGGCTGTGGCGACCGTTGAAGAATGAATGTATCCATTATAACGCCTAAGAGACGGGTTCTGAAATGCTGGCTTGGATCTGCAAACGGTCGACCTTTTGCAATGTTGAGTGTTCCTATTAGACTCATAACATATTGATCCATATTCAAGCCTAAGTCGGCACATAATAACCGATTAGGTTTGCAGTCTAGATTAAACTCTAGTCCATCTTACGTTGCCTGCAAATTGCTCTAATAAGCAGGATCACCTTTATTCAAATCACCAAATGTAGAAGTAATGTTTGCCGAAATTTTATCTGAAATTAGGTCAGTAGCAGTACTGGTTTCATTGATTAAAGACTTAGCATGCGAAATTTGCTTTCTGTTAATTTCTGTGTCTAACAAAAGCTTGATCGAGGAAGAAATTTCGCTGGCATTTTTTGCTACTTGGCAAGCATTATTGGCGAGTAGATCACCATAAATTTCTCTAAAATTGTGGACGTTTGGCCCTGTTATAATCGCTGATGAACAAGCGATCGGTTCATATGGATTGTGACCGCCAACTTCAACGAGAGACCCGCCGACAAATGACACAGTTGAAAGGTTGTACCATAAACCCATTTCTCCCAGCGTGTCTGCAATATATACGTCGGTACCTTTATCTATTGGATCTGACTTCGAGCGAAGAGCAACATGTAAACCGTTTAAGTTTGCAAGCTTAGATATGCCATTAGCACGATTTGGATGCCTGGGTGCAAGTATCAACAACGGAGGGCTTGTCATTTCCAATGCAAGCAATTTGTGTGCTTCAAATAAGATTTCTTCTTCACCATCATGGGTTGATGCGGCGAGCCAAACATTTCTGGGCCCGATCTGAGACCTAATCCCATCGAAGTCTGTCTGGCAATAGGATAAGGCAATTTTGGTTTCTTTGGTAGAACCAGACAAAACCAATTTTTCCTCGTCTACTCCAATCTTGTTGATAACGTTCAAGGTGCCTTTGTCATTAACAAAAATTGTGTCAAAGTTGTTTAAAATTGCCTTTATAGTTTTTGGAAACTTTTGCCATGTTTTTGCACTACGCGAAGAAATTCTAGCGTTGATTATGTACATGGGAATTGCGCGATTGGTTGTTTGAATAATCAAACGTGGCCAAAGTTCGCTTTCGCACCAAACAGCAGTATCGGGACGCCAATGATCCAAAAATGAGGTTACAGCGCACTCAGTATCAACAGGGCAAAATTGATGAATTGCTCTATCTGGAAGTACCTCCTCCATAATTTTAGCTGATGTCACTGTTGTAGTCGTAACCAAAATGTTTAGACTGCCATCTCGACCTAATAGATTATCAATAACTGGCTGAAGGGCTAAAGCTTCACCTATTGATACTGCATTGAACCAAATCAAGTTCCCATCGGGTCGAGGCCTTGAGGTTTGCCCTAAGCGCTCGCTTACTCGCTCTGGATCTTCCTTACCTTTCTTTAATCGGTTTCTTAGCAGATAACGATAAAGAATAGCATTAGATTTTGAAAATATTAGATAGACCCTCAGCAACCAAGGCAATATATTTGAATTTTTTTCATTGGTCATGTGTGGGTTCCAAGCATTCGAACTTGTCGCGACGGAGATATGTTGTTGAATATTCGGGACCTATCGTTGGCGCCCTTAAACAATAAGACGTTTGCTCAAAAAACAGAGAAATCGCAAGCAAGTATTGACGGCAATTTGACCAAAACATGTTTGAACGTCTCATTTAAAGGAGTACCTCTTCTTTTGTTGAGGTCAGAATGCCTAGTTTTATGGTAGAATGCTTGAGAGTGTTGGCTAAAACTCACGTGGTGTATTGGGTATAATTTCTTGCCTCTAAAGCAGAGTTGTCTCGTGATCGAACGATTTTTCATCCTACATGAAACAGAATTGCGGAGAACTTGCGTTCATGAAAAATTTTTCTCAACCTTCAACACGGGCTTTTAGTTCTTTGTTGAACTGTTTGTAGGCGCGTCTGATTGTCATTTCTGTGAGTGTCACCATAAAATTGCGCGGTTTTCCATATAATCCGTCTTCTTGGATGAATTTGCTTTTGCCGTTTGCTAATGGCTCGATGCTATAGACATGGAAATCATCACGGCCCAAGAAGGCTTTGCCAGTCCAGCCCATCGCACAATTTTCTTCAAAGACGACGACTTCGTGTTCAAAGGCCATGTTTTTACCTGTTAGAGGATTTTTGAAAAAGGCAGTTGATCGTTTTCCAGCAGCCACTTCACCTTCGACTCCTTGAAAGGAGCTGCACCAGTCTGGAAGCTTGTCAAAATCAGTTAGAACAGCCCATATTGCCTCTGGTGTTGCGTCGATTTCAATAGACTCGGTAATGGTTGGTTCTGGGCGGTTTTCTAATTTTGACTGCCAGCTCATGATTGATGTCCTTTCACGGGAGGTTTCAACCAAGAGGTAAGTATGCGGCCCGCTTTATTCAATCCTTGGTTTTTTAAGCGCAGAATATGTTGGAAAATCCTGTCGTCATATCCACCGCCGATGGCGAGACTGCCGCAAAGCCAACTTATTTCCTTATTAAGCACAACAAGGCGGCTCCGAGGCGCACCAAAAGTGCAATAGATCTCAAATTTATTGTTGGCTATTGATTGTTTGTGTAACGTTCTAATTGCTTTACATCGTATTCTTTCGGACTTCAAAGGACTAGAGGCATGACCACCAATTCAACTCCAACGATCCCGACGCAGGGCGTGCATCATATTACTCTAGTTGGGGCAACACGCCAGGTGTCTATTGATTTTTGGCAAGGTGTCCTTGGGATGCCCTTCGTCTTTGAACAGCCCAATTTAGATGATCCCAATGAATCGCATCTCTATTTTGATCCCGGCGATGGGCGGTTGATTACGATCTTTACGGATGAAACGAGGGAGCCTGCGAATAAACGTGTTCCTCAGGATATCGGTGCAGTGCATCACCTTGCCTTTGAACTTTCCCAAGCGACGTTCGAACAAGTCGAAGATCGCTTGAAGGCACGAAAAATTGCCTATGCTGGTCCCAAAGATCGCGGGTTTATGAAATCAATCTATTTTCGTGATCCACTCGGGCTGCTCATTGAGCTCGCCTACTATACCTTTGTTGTTCCAGAAGGGCACCGTGTAAGTGATGTTATGATCCGCGCTCATCGCATTCGAGTTGCAGAAGGGGCTTATAATATTCAGCAAATCCATATTGCCAAAGCATTAGAAGCCCTACATGCCGCGCGCGATACCCTGTAACGATAACGCCCCTTAGGTAATAACAACTTTATCCATATTGTGAAACGTCACTATGACGATACGGATCGTCATAGTGTTGCCACCAAGGCCGCGACAGCGGGCACTGGTCCGTTGGATTGCGAAGACAAACCCGCGTCTTTAGGCGCGCCTCCTGCGGATATTGACCGCCACTAACTCTATAAGTTGTAGTTTACCATTGGTAACTATGGCTAATGTTGCAGGAAACCCCACCTTTTGTTGTCTTATTGTGACTAAGTCTAGACAATTAGTTAATATTGTGTAATTTTTATATCCATAAGGTATGGAAAAACATACCAATTAATATAGCAGTTATTAAGTGGTGCAGGTCATATGAGGGTGAATCGGGCGATTTTATCGGCGTTGGCGGTGTTTGGGGTGAACCTAAGCGCGGCGTTTTTGCGCGGTATTGGCCAAAGCCTCCTTCAGATTGCGGCGCCATTTAAAGCTACATTCATCTATCTGCGTGGCGTTAACTTATGTCATTTTGACGACCGCGTTCCTTCATTCAGTTTGCTTCCAAATTTTCATGCTCATGGTGTCCAATGGTTCAGCCTTTGGTCGATGGCGGTGTTGTGTGTTGGGCAAGAGCAAGCTGCGATCAAAGCGCGCCGCATGGGTTCGCGGTGTTGAAATTTTTTCCAAGAGGAGACGACCATGGAAAAGAAAACTAGAGTACAATTAATGGGTGCAGCGGCTGTTGTAGTTGCTGTGGGTGCAAGTGCTGTGATTGCTCAAACATCAACGCTTCCATCGACTGCAATCTTGGGTACAGCCTATGGCAACAGTAACGGCGATACAGACACAGATAGCTCATTTTCTAATGGTGTTAATATTGCGGACGGGAAAGGCATCGAGAACGTTGTTACTGTGACCGCGACCTACGCGGGCCCAGACGGGAATGCGACTGCGACGGATGACAATGTCACTGTAAAGGATACAGCCTTTGAAAACGTTGATGTTGTCTCTGCGACGCCTGGTGTTCAAATTACAAAGACAGCAAGCAAAACAGAGAACGCTGCAGCGGATGAAGTTATCACGTATACATATCGTGTTCGAAATTCAGGTAATGTGACCTTGGTTAATGTTGGTATAGAGGATCAGCATTATAGTGCTGCAGGCATTGCTTCTACGCAAGGATGGGCGCCGTTAACATTGAGTAGTTGTGCCCCTATCACTGCAACGAGCCCAACATTTAATGGCGCTGCAGTTGCGGAGTCTAAAGGGATCGCCGCCGTAACAGGTACAACAATAACAAGTTTGCCGCCAAACGAAATCGTCGATTGTACATCGACTTATACGGTTAAGCAGGCTGACGTGGATACGTTGCAAAAGGCAGCGGAGACATCAGGATCTCCGGCGGTCGATTAATGCTTTTTAGCACTCGGATATTTTGGGGAAAATGATGAGTTATCGTAATACGACAACTCTCGTGACCTTAGGGCTGGCATTCATGGTGCCAGTCCCAACAGTCGCGCAAATTACAAATATCGCAACGGTAACGGCAAGCTATGGGGGGCAAACCTATAACGCCTCTGATGATGAATCCGTTGACGTTGTTCCTTCGGCGCCTAACCTCACAATCACGAAAACCGTCAAGGACAGCAGTGATGATGAGGGGGCGGATGATCGCTGGGATGCGGGGGATACGATCACCTATCAATATGTGATCAAAAACGACGGCAACGTAACGCTAACCGGTGTTACGCCTGTTGACGTTGGTCCAACATTTAACGGTCAGGCCGCAACTGGGTCCCTTGGGGCCTTTGTTTTGGTGGGCTCTAATCCTGCGGTGAACACAGTTGAGCTCGCGCCTGATGCAACTGCGACGTTTGAAGCGGTCTATACCTTGGGCAAGCTAGACGTTTACAACGCAGCCGATATTCATGGTCTCGATGATGAGGCCAAGAAGTTGGTGGTGAATGAGGCGACCAGCAAGGGCATCAAGCCCGACGAAAGTGTTCACGAGGATGAAGACAAGTCCACAGTTGCCTTTGCGCTGAGCCCGACGCCTGAAATCAGTCTTGTGAAAACCGCTGTATTGAACGATGTCGGCGAGGATGATGACAAAGCGCAGGTTGGTGAAACCATCACCTATACCTACACTGTCACCAACACAGGCAACGTACCTTTGGAAGGTATCAGCATCGCCGATATTCACGAAGATGCGGCCTTGGCAAGCGGGTTAATTGTTGCGGAAACGCTGACAAAAGAAGGGCCGCTTGCAGCGGTCGTTACAACCAAAACTTCAACCGACGCATCTCAGGATGAGTCGATTGCAGCGGATGGCACATGGGACCTCTTACAGCCCGAAGCGGTCGTGACCTTTACCTATGTTCACACTGTTACCCAAGCCGAAGTTGACGGTGGGTAGCGGATAAACATGAAACTTCGGCCATTCATATCGATGATCTTTGCAGCAGGGCTGAGCCTATGCTCTGGTTTCGCTATGGCCGATATTGACAACACCGCAACGGCATCGGGCAGATACGGGGATTTGGTAATCAACTCCCTGACGTCGTCTCAATCTGTCCCTGTCGTTGCGGGTGCTCCTTCTATTATTGTGACCAAGTCTGATGACACATCGGGCTTTTCCGATCCTGTGCGCGCAGGCGACAAAATTGAATATGAATTTTTGGTTCAGAACACCGGTAATGTAACCTTACAAGATGTGATGCTGACCGATACGGCCTTGAGCCTTGATAGCCCACCTGCTTTTGTGTCGGCTGATAAGGGGTCCGTTGAGGGAACCCTGCAAGTTGGCGAAATCGCCACGTACACGGCAACCTACGAGGTGACGCAAGACGACATCGATACGGGGGAAGTGGTCAATTGGGCGGATGTGGCGTCAAAGGGTCCGTTGGATGACACTGTCATTGCGGATCTTTCAGATGATCCAGAAGACAGCACAGATGCGGATACCGATGGAGACGGCAACCCAGATGATGTGACGCGTACAGAATTGGCGCAAGTGCCTGATTTGATGCTGGAAAAAGTCTCGCCAAGCTTTGAACAGGCCTTTGGGTTCATCTATGACATTACCTATGATTTCTCGCTCAAGAACAAAGGTAACCAAACGCTTACCGATATTGCTCTCTTGGATGATTTACGTGCCGCTTTTGAACCTGGCGAAGTTGTTAGCATTGAAAAGCTGATTGTGACTGGGTTTGACGGTGCTGTCGCGCCCAACCCGAATTTTGACGGGGATGCGGATAAAGCGCTCTTTGATGGATTGGGTGTCTTGGCCCCTGATGAAGAAGCCGATGTTAATCTCATCGTGCGTGTGGATTTTGCAAATGGCATTACAGAAAACGATAATATTGCGCTCGCGCAAGCGGCGCAATTGAGCGAGGCTGTTGTATCCACAGATCCAACCGATCTGTCTAATATTGTCGATCCTGAGACAGGCGTGACCACAGAGCCATCGCCGACACCCCACAATATTGTTGACACAGATCTCGATGGTGCCCCCGATGGAGCAGAGACCGAGGGTGATCGGGATGGTGACGGTATTCCGAACAACGTGGATTACGACCCGCACGGTTATTTTTATTGTGAAGAAAACGGGAATATCCTCGAAGGGGGTTTGATCACGGTGACGGGTCCGTTGGGATCACAGACAGGTGTTGGCACCTCTAACAACATTCGTATCGTCAAGGACGGCACAGATGGTGTCTATCAGTGGTATGCAACGGCCGTTGGCAACTACACGATGACCTATCAGCTCCCGACAAGTGGTGTCGCTAGTGAGACGCGTTTAACGCTTGGGGAATTGGACACAACGACAATCAACTTGGATCCTTATTCTGTCGGCAGCTCCGAATTTGGAACGAGCCGTAAGATTGCCGATTTTACTGCCTCGGCAAATCCATTCTACACCTCGTTTGATATCCAAGTCGGTGCTCCGTTGATCTTGAACAACAACATTCCTCTACAATTCTGTGGAACACCTGAATTGAGCGCCCGCAAAGAGGTCATAGGGGATGTGACCTTTGGAGCAGACCTAACCTCACGTGTGACATATGAGATTGGCATCGAAAATATCGGCGACACGCGGGTCGTTTTGCCAACAATGGTGGATGATCTCGACGCCGCATTTGGTGTTGGACGCCATGCAGTGTTAGCCGCGCGCCTTGTTGCGGCCCCCTCTGGGTTCACGGGAGCATTGAACCCCGGGTTTAATGGATCAAGTGATACGTCTATCTTGTCGAGTGCCGGTTACATTGAACCTGGCGAAGAGATCACCGTTCAGCTTGACCTCTCCGTTGATGCGCCAACAGCCGGAGCTTATGAGAATACTGTAGAAGTCGGTGGTTCGTCACCTTTGACGGGCGATGTGTTGGAGCCAACGACGGCCTCCGTGTCTGTGAACCTCTTCCCAGCGCCAGATCGCGACTCAATCAAAGTGACTAAGACCGCTGGCGTTAGCTCGGTCATGCTTGGTGGCTCCGTGCCGTATACATTGACGTATGAAAACACGAATGCCTTTGATTTGACGGGGGTTGCCTTTGTTGATCAGCTCCCAGGCGGGTTCGTCTATAAACCACAATCCGCAACCTTGGACGGTCAGCCAATCGAACCTAGTTTTGATGGTCGCCGTTTGATTTGGCCAAACCAAACGCTTGCTGCGGATACCACAGTCACAATCCAACTCACGGCATTTGCTGGGGCTGGGATTGATGGAACAAGCTTTGTGAACAAGACATGGGTTGAAGAGCTATCTACAGGGCGTGTCATGTCCCAGATTGCAACGGCCGAAGTGGCGCGCGAAGCAGAAGCAATCTTTGAGTGTTCCGATGTGATCGGTACTGTCTTTGAAGATGGGAACATGAACGGGTACCAAGATGGGGCAACTGGAGCACAATCAGGTGAAACAGGTCTCTCTGGCGTGCGTATCTCAACCACCACAGGGACATTGATTTCTACGGATGCTCATGGCCGCTTTAACGTGCCTTGTGCTGCGACACCGGATGCCTTGGGGGACAATGTAATCCTGAAGCTAGATACACGTAGCTTGCCAGAGGGATACATTGTTACGACGGAAAACCCACGCTCCGTGCGACTAACGGCTGGTAAGATTGCCAAGTTGAACTTTGGCGCCGCTCAAGCCCGACTGTTGGAAATTGATCTCAGTGCACGTGCCTTTGTGAATGATGCCATGACACCTGAGCTTGAAAACGGGTTGAAGCAATTGCTGTTGTTCGCAAGAACAACGCCGTCAAAAATTGATTTGAATTATTTTGAAAACGGAGAACCGCGCTCTGTCATTAACGGACGCATGCGTCGAGTAGAAAGGTTTATCAATCGCGAATGGCGTGCAGGCAATGGTGCCTATGAGCTGGTGATTGATAAATCTGTGCGACCGCTGCGTTAGGGGTAAGAGTATGATGCGTAACAAATTTACAATGACAGCCTGTACGGCGAGTGTGATTGCACTCAGTTCCGCTCTCGCGACGCCTGTGGCAACCAGAGAAATCTGTGAGGATACACTGGCAGGGGGGGCAAATTCTTGTACCTCCGACGTCATTAATCAAGTCGCAACATCCACGAACCCTGACCAAGTTGAACCCGTGTCAAATTCGCAAGGTTTTGTATTGTCATTAGATGGCTATGCAGTGAATGCGGATGCTGAATTCGAGAAACAAGCCAGCATCGGCAAAGAAACAGGCCAGGTCCCCGTGACCCAAGCACGCGCGCCTTTGCCCGCGGCCAGAACGGCGCAACAGTCCTCAGTTGAAGAACCGCGTTCAGATTGGTTTTATTTTGCAACAGCTGATTTGACGTGGAGCAAGACAAATATTGGCGGAATTTCGGAAACCAAATCGACAGGTCGCCTAACGGGGTATGTTGATGGTGTTACCGCAAATGGGTTTGAAATCACGGCCTCGGTTGATACAGGCGAAGAAGACATTCGCGATGTATTCCGCAAGTTAGATCGCAAAGATCCAGCAAGTGTCCTGTCTCGGATAGATCCCGAAGACACCTATCCAACCTTTGGTGACGACAGTTCCATGGTGGATAACACACCGACTTCAGGTCGGTTTTACCTGCGCGCCCAAAAGGGCGAGAGCTTTGCTCTTTGGGGGGATTATCGTAGTCACCTCTCTGGATCAAAGTTCGTTCGCAATGAGCGTGAGCTCTATGGGGCGCAAGCCCATTTGGAAACGAACGCGAAAACATCCCAAGGACAGGCACGGGCGAGCCTCGATGTGTTTGTTGCTCAACCTGAGACGCAGATTGGACGCGATGTGTTTCAATCCACAGGTGGGTCTGTGTTCTTCCTTAAACGCCAAGATGTTACGGTTGGAACGGAAAGCATAAGCGTTCAGGTGCGCGATGCCCAAACGGGTCGCGTCCTAAATACAACCCCACTGGCTGTGGGCGAAGATTACCGCGTGAATTATTTCCAAGGTGTTGTGACGCTGAATGCGCCCCTTGGAGATGGAGACAGTGGCCGCCTCATTGAGAACAACGCAGGCGGGGACACGATCACAAATTTGGTCGTGCAATATGAATTCACACCGACCACATCGGATACAGAAACGCTCGCCTTTGGTGGGCGCGGCGAAGCTTGGGTCACAGACAAATTTCGCATTGGGGTAACTGGGATCAGTGATGAGACCTCTTTAGGGGACAATCACGAAAGCTACAGTGCGGATATTCGCTATCAACACAGCGACACCAGTTTCGTGCAACTTGACTACGCAGAAAGCCGTGGCCCGGGCTATGCGCAATCTTACAGTCAGGATGGCGGATTTAACGTTGATAATGAAGTTGGATCAACGGGGTCTGGCGAGGCGGTCAATATTGAGGGACAATTGGACCTCAACGACGTCAATCCAAATATGAACGCGGTTGTAGGTGGCTATTATCAAACCCGCACGGAAGGCTTTGCAACCCTTGATTATCAAGCGGCAACGGGCACAGGGGATCGCACGCTGTATGGTGCCTTTATCAACGCGCAAAACGGTGAAAACCTGTCTTGGAAACTCTATGCGGACATCGAGGAAACCACCCAAGGGGTGAATAACGCCACTGTGGGCGGAGAGCTAAACGGTGATTTGACCGACACGCTCAGCGTCTCTGTCGCTGCGGAACAGTTAACGCAAGCGACATCATCTGATGAGAACTCCCGCACCTCAGCCAAAGCCAAACTGACCTATAGTCCGAGCGACGCGTTGAGCTATTACATCTATTCGCAAAACACGATTAACTCCAATGGCCTCGATGCGTATAATCGCTATGGCGCTGGTGTGAGTGCACAACTTAGTGACACATGGCGCATGGATGCAGAGGTCTCTGACGGAACAGGTGGGCAAAGTGGTCGCGTCTTTGCCGCTTATGAAAAAGAAGGCAATGAAAGCTATTATTTCGGCTACGAAGTTGACTCAAGCCGCATGGCCAACCAATCCATTAGTGGATCAGACAACGGAAAATTTATCCTAGGCGGGCGTCGTCAGGTGAACGAAAACGTCTCCGTCTTTGGGGAAAACATCTATGACATCTTTGGAGACCGTCGTACATTTTCGTCAAATTACGGCGTTGATTACCAACACAATGAGCGGATGACATATTCGTTCGCGGCACGCCTTGGCCGTGTCGTAGACGATGCCACAGGGCAAAATTTTGATCGTTATGCTTATTCTGTTGGTGCGCAATTTGCGCAGAGGGATGTTTTGGCAAAGGGCCGCATCGAATATCGCCGTGACACAGGTGTTGCAAACGGGCAGGGCGGAAACGAGACCTATGCTCTGTCAGCCCAGTTGAAGCAAAAATTTAGTGAACAAGCCCGTGTCGTTGCCTCTTTGGATGCGATTGAGACGCGTGCAAACAACGCCAATATTGCGAAGGGGACCTATGTTGATGGAACGATTGGTTATGCCTTCCGTCCTGTTGATAATGACAAACTCAACATGCTCCTGCGCTATCGCTTTGTTTATGACATGTATGGTCAAACCGTAGACGGTCAGGACAACAGTGGTCCACGCCAAAAAAGCCATGTGTTCAGCATTGATGCGGATTACGATCTAAACAAGAATTGGACGATTGGCGGAAAACTTGGCTATCGATTGGCAGAAACATCCCCTGATAGCCAAAGCGAGTTTTCCCAAAACAATGCGGGTCTTGCGATAATCAATGCACGCTATCATGCGGTGCGCGATTGGGATCTCTTGATTGAAAATCGCGTGTTGTGGCAAGAGTAAACCAAATCCAAGCAAACAAGCACATTGGCTGCAGCTTACAAGTATCTGGGAAATAATGTGAAATTGGGTGTTGGCTATAACTTTGGCACCTTTAGCGACGATTTGAACGATTTGGTGAATGACGACGATGGCGTCTTTGTGAACCTGATCGCCAAGTTCTAATCCGCGCAGGCTTGCAAGTTTAAAATTCCCAAGACAAAGTGGCCTCAACGATCAATTTGTTTGAGGCGACGTTTATGAGACAACATGGTGGCCATCTTTTGGTGCAATGCCTAAGCGCACTTGGCGCGACCAAGGCTTTTGGGGTTCCCGGTGAAAGCTATCTCGCCGTGTTGGATGCGATGCATGACACGCAAGGTGCCTTTGATTTTGTGAACTGCCGGAACGAGGGTGGCGCCAGCTTTATGGCGGCGGCATGGGGTAAGCTGACGGGAGAGCCTGGGATCTGTATGGTCACGCGCGGCCCTGGTGCGAGCAATGCGACTATTGGCGTGCATACGGCCATGCAAGACAGTTCTCCGATGATCCTTTTCGTTGGACAGATTGGCACGCATATGCGGGGGCGCGAAGCGTTTCAAGAATTGGACTATCGCGCGGTTTATGGCAGCATGGCGAAATGGGCCGTTGAGATTGATGACATCTCTCGCATTCCTGAAATCCTCGCTCGTGCATGGAAAACAGCGATCTCTGGTCGTCCGGGCCCAGTGGTCGTGGCCTTGCCTGAGGATATGCTGAGCGCCCAGACTGATGTGCCCACTTTGACAAAGCCTAGCCACGTTATGCCGCCTGCACCAAATGTTGGCGCGATCCCAGAGGCGATAGCCCTGCTAAATCAAGCAAAACGCCCCCTTATCCTCTATGGTGGAAGCAATTGGAGCGAGGAGGGGTCTCAGGCGCTTCAATCCTTTGCAGAAGTCTCGGATATCCCTGTCGTGTCTGTGTTCCGCTATCAAGACCAATTTGACAATCATTCCAAATGCTTCTGTGGCGAGGCTGGCGTTGGTATGATGCCCAATGTGCGCGCTCTTATCCAAGAGGCGGATGTCATTCTGGCGATCAACAATCGCTTTGGTGAAAACTCAACGGATGGGTGGCGGTTGCTAGACGTCCCTAAGCCTAAGCAAAAGCTCATCCATGTTCATATCTCAGAACATGAATTGGGCAAGATTTATCAGCCTGACGTGGCAATCCAATCCTGTCCAAATGCCTTTGCTCAAGCGATTGCTGCGCATCTAGTCAGGGGCGATTGGTCGGCATGGCGGTCTGAGGCCAAAGCGGCATGGGAGCGCGGCTTTGATCTGGCTGACCTTCCTAGTCCCGTTGATATGGGCAAAGTGACAGCCTATTTGAACGACACACTTGCAGATGACGTGATCCTCACGAACGGGGCGGGGAATTTTGCGGTTTGGCCGAATAAGTTTTTCAAATTTGGCCCCAAAGCGCGCCTATTGGCACCCCAAGCAGGGGCTATGGGATATGGCGTCCCTGCGGCGATTTCAGCCAAGATTGCACACCCCGATCGAACTGTGATTTGTTTTGCAGGGGATGGGGATTTCCAAATGAATTGCCAAGAATTGGCAACGGCTGCACAAGCTGGCGCTTATCCGATAATATTGATTTTAAACAATGGGATGTACGGCACAATTCGGGCGCATCAAGAACGCCATTACCCTGAACGCGTGTCTGGAACTGACATGTCAGGCAATCCCGATTTTGCCGCTCTTGCGCGGGCCTATGGATTTTACGGTGAACGCGTTGAGGCGACCTCAGATTTCCAAGCGGCCTTTGAGCGGGCCAAGGCATCAAAGACGGGCGCGGTGTTGGATTTGGTGATCTCCGCTGAGGCATTGACGCCACGGGCGAGTCTATCCGACATTCGCGCTGCGGGGCTAAAGGCACACAATTCATGATTAAGGATCCCGCTCTCTATTTTCAAGATGGCTGTGGGCGGTGCAAACACTTTGCCACAGATGACTGTAATGCGCGGCGCTGGGGGGATGGGCTCGCCATATTACGGCAGGCATGCCTAGATGCGGGCCTGACAGAAGAGGCCAAATGGGGGCATCCTTGTTACACCTTTAACAGTGCAAATGTTGTCATTCTCGGTGCGTTTAAGTCCGATTTTCACATGTCCTTTTTCAAGGCCTCCCTGATGCAAGACGAAAGCGGTCTTTTCATTAAACGCGGAGAACACACCCAAGTTGCCTCGGTTCTACAATTCACCAATACTGATCAAGTCAAAGACCGACTGTCTGTCATACGGTCCTATCTACAAGAGGCGATTGCCGTTGAAAAATCAGGCATTAAGCTAGTAAAACCTAAGCCAAGCTTCGACATTCCAGAGGATTTGGTCACTGTGATGGATGAGGATCCCGAACTGGCAGAGGCGTTTAACGCCCTTACGCCCGGGCGACAACGGGGCTATTGCATGACAATCGGGTCTGCCAAACAGAAATCGACGCGACTTAACCGCATTGCCAAATACCGCGCGCAAATTTTGCGTGGCAAAGGGTTTAATGAGGCTTAATCGACAGTTAGACCGCTTGGAACGCTCTCAGGGCGACCCAATTCAAAGGGGCCTTTGGTGGTTTCCGTAAGGGTGTTGAGAAAGGCCACGATATCAGCGACCTCACCATCATTAAGTGAGATGGGTTCAATATCAAGACGTGATTCAAATCGTGCCATTTCCCGAACATCGCTTTGAATAACCATGTCAATCTCTTCGAGCCAAGGAACCTTGGGAAGGTTGGCAACCTCTATGCTCCACTGCTCACGCGCCGCAACAGGGTCCAAGTGGTGACGCACAATGCCCTCAAGTGTTGGATAGGCCCCGTTGTGACCATAGGGGGCAGTGAGGGCCACGTTGCGCAAGGCAGGCGTGCGAAAGCGATACATATCGTCCAAATCATCGCTCTTGCCCATGCGTCCGATATCACGCGGAATTGGGTCAAACCGACGGGTGCGCCCGGGACCAAAGGGAGGCAAGCCAAGGGCGTGGAATTTTTGATCGCTTAACAGTGGGCCACTGTGACATTGGCTACAATTGGCTTTGCCAAAAAACAACTGTCGCCCGCGCTCTGCGGTCTCTGGCAGGGGGGTGCCGTCCGTGAGGAATTGATCATAGAAGCTATCATAGCTTTGCCATTCTGAATTCATGAAGTCAGACAAGGAATTGGCAATTTCAACGATTGTTATGTCGCCTTCGCTCTCTACAGTATCAAAGGCCTCAATAAACATATCGCGGTAGGTCGGAATTTCCTGAATACGTTTGGACAAAATGGGCCAGGCCGTGTCAATGCGATCATGAATGGCCCCTGCAATTTCATTTTCGCGCGGATTTCCCGACATCTCAAACTGTGCCACCATTGGAAATACGGCTTGCGCGGCAAGAGGCGAATTGAACCCCATCGGCAACCATTCTTCGGCGGGCGTGTTAAAGTCGTTTTCGTAGAGATCACTCACCTCAAGTCGACCATCATGGAACATTGTGGTGATAGAGCGATGCCCCAAATTCCAAAGCCCCGGCGCATTGCGGGGGATGCGTTTGCGAATGCGATCTGCGCCTTCGCCCGGTGTACGGTTAGGGCCAATCCCGTGACCCCCTTCACCGATCCCAAGGCTGAGCCCATCCGCAGTTCCGAGGTCATGATGATGACAGGTGCCGCAGCTGATATTTTTATTGCCTGACAGGATCTTATCATAAAACAAAAGCTGTCCAATTTCCGCCTTTTTAGGATCAAAATCAAAGAACTGATCTGGTGACAAAGCAGGGGTTTGAGCGTAAGTTGAACTGGCAAAACAGGCCCAAAGAAGGACAGCACCATGAAACATTTTATTCTGTTGGCGGGATTGTTGGTTCCCACGTTTGCGAATGCGGATATTGAACATGCGCGTGACCTTATGGAAGAGGGTAAGTTTGTTGAGGCCCGACAAGAGCTGTGGCCAGCGGCCCGGTCTGGGAATGCGGATGCTGAGGAATTGATTGGCGTGATGTACGCGCTTGGCCTTGGCGTTGAGCAAGATTATGAACGCGCGTTTGATTGGTATCTCAGATCCTCCCTCAAAGGTCACCCTGGTGCTCAATCTGGGATTGGATGGTACTATGAGGTTGGTCTTGGCATGCCGGCACCCGATTTGATGCGGGCCTATGTCTGGTATGTTCTCTCCGCGATCGGCGGTGATCCCGATGCGGCGATCAGTCAAGAAGAAGTCATTAAGAAGATGACGCCAGAACAAATTGAACAAGCCCATAAGTTGATCGATGATTATCGAGTGTGGATATATCCGTTTCGATAAACCTGCATGAGGACATAGCAGGTTAATGGAAAAGGAAAGGGCGCGTTGATAGCAACGCGCCTAATTTTTATTTACTTCGTGTCCATTGCGCGAACAGCATTGATTTGCTCTTCTGCTGTGGCAACGGATGACACCAATGCGTCAAACGCGGCTTGGCCACCATCGATGTTTGAGTTGAACCAATCATAAACAGGGGCTGCGGCCTCTTTGAAGGCGGCTTTCTCTGCTGGTGTTGGAACATAAAGATCGCCACCGCCAGCTACGAAGTCGCTATAGGCTTGGATTGATTTACGCTTGGGTGAAGCAAATGTTGCTTGTTGAAGCTGATAGAACCCATCTGCGATCACAGTGCGCATTTCCGCAGGCATCCCTTCGAATTTTGCATTGTTCATGAACCACAAGGCACCCATATAGGCGTGTCCGTCCAATGTGACGTACTGAAGGCCTGCATCTGGGAACTTCATGTTCATGATATCTGTGATGCCGTTTTTGGATCCTTCAACAACGCCCGTTTGGAACGATGTGAAAAGCTCAGGCCATGGGATCGGCGTTGGCGATGCACCCAAGGCGCGGACCAATTCCTGTGGAAGGTCTGCAACAACTGTGCGGATTTTTAGCCCGTCCATGTCGGATGGGTTTTGAACACGGCGCTTTGTGTTCGCAAAGTTGCGCCAGCCACCTGTGTTACCGATTGTCATCAAGCGGATTGCATCGCCTGATGTCTCAGAGACCATGTCTTGCATTGTTGTAATGAACTCTGAGCCGTTCGCCAAAACAGTTTCCGCAACGCGGTCGTCTGCCATGAGGTAAGGAAGGTCAAGAACCTGAACGAATGGGAAAAGACCCGCTGTTCCGCCAGATGTTGACACATACACATCAATTGATCCATCCGCGATGCCCTGAAGACATTCTGTGCCGTTTGAACAAAGCTGTGTTCCGATGAACATTTCAACTTCGATAGCGCCGTTTGACGCCGCTTCGACATAGTTTTTAAAGACAACAAGACCATCATAGTCTTCGTCGTTTTCGTTTGAGTTGGCTGTTGCGCGAATGGTGTAATCCGCAGCTTGTGCTGCAATTGCACCTGCTGCCAATACGGCCGCCATTGCTAATGATTTGATTGTCGTTTTGAGCATTAGAACCTCCCAGTTATGTACTCTGTTAGTTAACGAACCCAGTTAATCTTGGGATCGTCATGGAAATCGCCGGAACATATGTGATCAAGAAAATCACAATTATTTCGACAAGTAGGAACGGTAGGATGGCCCGCGCGATTGCATCGACACGTTCCCCCGATACCGAAGACGCCACAAATAGAACCAATCCCATCGGCGGCGTCGCCAATCCAACGGTCAAGTTCACACTCATGATGATGGCAAAGTGAATTGGGTCAACCCCCATTTCAACAAATATGGGTCCTAAAATTGGCCCAAGAATAATGATCGCCGGTCCTGCATCCAAGAACATTCCCACAATGAACAGGAGAATATTGATGAGGAACAAGAGGATAAGAGGGTTTTCTGTCAAGGACAGCACAAAATCCGCCATTATTTCGGGCGCATGACTAAGGCTGACCACAGTTTTGAACGCCATAGCGGCCCCTACTAGGAGAAGAACCACAGAGGACGTCATTGCCGCACGCGTCAGAACATTGGGCAAATCGCGCAGCTTGAGCGTGTTCAAAACGAACATCCCGATAAAGACGGCATAGGCCACGGCGACGGCGGCTGCTTCGGTCGGGGTGAACACGCCCCCCAAAATACCGCCCAAAATGATCACAGGTGTGAGAAGGGGGAAAAACGCCTTGAGGCTGGCGTGTCCCCGTTCGCCCCACGTATATTTACGGCTGGCGACAGGAAAATCATATTTATCCGCCATGACCTTGACCATGAGCATCAAACCTAGACCGACCAATATTCCCGGAACAATCCCCGCCAAGAACAGGGCGGCCACGCTTTCGCCCATTACATAGGCATAGATGATCATAATGCCTGAGGGCGGAATGATCGGTCCAATCACTGAACTTGCAGCGGTAATAGCGGCGGCAAATTTGCGGGAATACCCTTGTTTTTCCATCGCAGGGATCAACATGGACCCAAGCGCGGATGTATCCGCCACAGCCGATCCAGAGAGGCCTGCAAACAACATGGATGAGAGAATATTCACATGCGCCAAGCCCCCGCGCAAATGCCCCATCAAAGCTTGGGCAAATTCGACAAGGCGCGAGGTAATGCCCCCACGGTTCATCAATTCACCTGCAAGCATAAAGAAGGGGATCGCCATCAAAGGAAAGCTATCCATCCCATTATAAACATTGCGATACAACAGCGCGATATCCCGTTCTTGCCCATTCATCCAAAGCAATAAACCAGGGGCAAGTAACAGGCCAAAGACAACTGGCAGGCCGATAAGTAAAAACACCAAAAAGAGCGGTAAAAACCAGATCAGCATCAGCTCACTCCCTGTGTATTAAGATCGGGGATGTCGTGCAATTTGTCACCAGATCCGAGGATCGTAATTATTTCGCGCAAGATGAGTTCGACACTCACAATAATCATGAGCCACACCCCAACATAAAGCGACAGAAAGGACCAAGCGAGCTTGATTTTGACAGGTTTCATACCAAGCAAATCTAAGGGCACTTTGAGAGAGGAGGACGCAAAAAGCCATCCAGACTTCACATGATTTGCGCCAAGTTGAACAGCGACCACAAGGATTGCCAAGGTCATGACCAAGAGAACAAGGCTTAGGATGGATGTCGCACGCGACGGTAGAGCCAGTTTCAACGTATCAATCGCTACAAAGCCCCCTTGACGCAGCGCAACAGGCGCCATCAATCCCGTGAGCCAAAGCATCAAAAAGCGCGCGGCTTCGTCGGGCCACGGAAGGGCGTTGTTTAGAACGTAGCGACAAAACACTTGGATCAAGATCACCACAACCATGAGGCCAATGGCCGTCACAGACAGCGCTTGCCCAATACGGCCAAGCACAGAGTTGATAAATCCCAATAGACGTGCAAGCAAAAGCATTGCCGACATTCATTTTCCTCCCTAAGGGCGCGATTTTATTGTTTTTTGCGCCTCTTTTATCCTTATGTCACCTCAGAGAATATTCCCCTGAGCGAAAATCAAAGGGGTTCCCTCATTTTGCGAAACCAAGTCAACTTGTCCCAAAATGATCGAGTGATCTCCCGCATCATGGACAGCATACTGTGTACATTCAAATCGTGCCAAGCAATTTTGCAATAGTGGAACATTTTGCGTGTTGAGCATCCAGTCCGCCTTATCAAAGGCATGTGGCTCTTTGGCAAAAGCACTACACAGGTCCGCTTGATCCGAGGTCAAAACATGGATCGCGTAATGGCGCGCAGAAACAAAGCTTTCATGGCGCTGCGATGTTTTGGCTGGGGACCAGAGAACAAGAGCTGGATCAAGCGAAACACTTGAAAAGCTATTTGCCGTCATACCCATGGGGCCATCGGCGCTGTCGCAGGTGATAATCGTAACCCCCGTTGCAAATTGACCCAAAGCGGTACGATAGGCGCGCGCTGTTGCCTCAGAGGGGGCAAAGGGCGTGCCTTTGGCCAAGCTGGTGTCCATTTTCATGCGACCTCGCGTCCTAATGCGCTTGTGTAGATTTCAAACCAAGTTTGACGATCCAAATCGACCTTGGTTGCATCTGAAAGGGCTTTGATACGGTCGATGGAATTGGTTCCCAAGACAGGCATAATATTTGAGGGATGCGCCAAGAGCCACGCAACCGCAACGGCGCTGGCATCCACGCCTTGTGCCGATGCGACTTTGTTCAACGCGTCCAACACGCCTTTGTTGGTTCCATCAAACAAGGCACCACCTGCCAAAGGCGACCACGCCATCAAGGGGGTTCCAATGCGCTGATGAAAGGCAACGTCGCCATTCACAAAACTGTCATGTGCCAAAACGCTTAGCTCAATTTGGTTCGTGACCAATGTGTTCTTCATGCCTGATTGCAACAATTCCCAATCATAGGGACGGAAGTTTGAGACACCCACAGAGCCGACTTTCCCGCTTGCGATAACCTCATCAAGGGCGGCACCCGTTTCATGATGATCCATCAGCGGATCAGGACGGTGGATCAGCAAAAGGTCAATATGATCAATCCCCATCAAGCGCAGTGAATGATCAACTGACGACAGGATATGATCACGGCTCGTATCATAATATTTGACACGTGCATCACTATAGCGCCCAGCAGGCGCCACGATATCACATTTCGTGACGATCTCCATTTTGTCCCGAAGGCTGGACCCCTTTAACGCAGTGCCCAAGAGTTCTTCGGCCTCATATCCGCCGTAAATGTCTGCTTGATCAAAGGTTGTGATGCCTTGATCTAAACATGCGGTGATCTTGTTGCGGATGTGATCGACGCTTGTGTCGCTATCATCCCCTAGGCGCCACATTCCATAAACGATACGAGAAAAAGAAATGTCTGAAGTTAGATTGATACGGTCCATTAACGACGGTCTCCTGCGCCTAGCGGTGTCATTGGTGTTTGGCTTGGAACACGTCCATAAGCCTCTGGCAAAGAACATGTCTTCATCTGAGGCAATACACGGGATCCAAAATGTTTACATTCCTCAATATGTGGGTATCCCGACAAAATGAAAGCACGCATTCCCATTTTTTGGTAGCTTTCCAGTTCTGAGAGCACTTGATCCGTTGATCCAACAAGAGCGGCCCCACAGCCAGAGCGCGCGCGGCCTACACCAGTCCAAAGATGCGGCTCGACAAATCCGTCCATATCCGCCAAATCGCGGTTCTTCGCTTGGTGGGATACGCCAAGGGATGTGCTGTCCAAGGCGCGGTCGCGAATGGCGCGGCCTTGTTCATCATCTAGCTTGGAAACGATGTATTCGGCATATTCGCGCGCTTCTTGCTCTGTATCGCGCACAATCGCATGAACCCGCAGACCGTAATCTAGCGTGCGATCATATCGCTCTGCGACCTCATTCACGGCCCGCATACGATCCGCCAATTGATCCTTGGGCTCAGGCCACATGAGATACACATCACAGTGTTGGCCACAAAGTTCCAAGGCATCGGGAGAATATCCTCCGAAATAAAGCAATGGACCGCCTGTTTGATAGGGTTTTGCCGGATCTGTCGTTAGACCTTCGAAATTGTAGACTTCGCCCTGATAGTTGATCTCGTCTTGGGTCCAGGCTTGTTTCAGAATTTCTACAACTTCGCGTGAGCGGCGATACCGATAAGAGCTGTCCTCTTTTTGACCCGGAAAATCGCTGCTGATGATATTAACGGTCAGGCGACCTTTCATCATGTGATCAAGCGTTGCTAAGGTCCGCGCCAACATAATGGGTTGCATTTCACCGCAGCGCACAGCGGCCAGCATATTGATCGTGTCCGTAATTGGCGCACATCCCGCCACAAAGCTGAGCGTGTCTTGACCCACTTGATAAGACGAGGGGCACAGAATGTTGCCAAACCCTTGGTGTTCCGCCTCTTTTACGATGGCGCTACAATGATCCCAGCTCGACCTTAGTGACCCATCAGGGACGCCTAAGAATTGGTAATCGTCTGAACACAGAGCCGAAAACCAAGACACTTCAGCGGCGTTTAGATCAGGTGATGTAATGGGTACGATTGTCATTTGGCCCTCCAGTCGATTTCCTATTGCGTAGCATTCCATTTGATGTAAATCAATAGTGTATCAATTCAGGAAATACCGCGATGCGTCCGACTCAAACTTTGCCAATATATGTACAAATCAGCGAGATGCTGATCCGTGATATTATGGCGGGTCGATTGGTCGATGGGGAACGCCTTGCCCCAGAACGAGAAATGTCGAAACAGTTAGGGATTTCTGTCGGAACTCTTCGAAAAGCCCTATCTGATATGGAAGAAAAGGGTGTTTTGGAGCGTCGCCATGGGTCAGGTAATTATGTCCGAGCTAAATCTGATGTGGCCTCAGTCTATTCCTTTTTTAGGGTAGAGCTTCATTCAGGGGGCGGTCTGCCGACAGCGGACATCCTCTCCGTTGATCGTGTATCAAAACCCGAAGGAGCACCAAAATTCGGAACCGCATCGAATGGATATCGGATTCGCCGACTCAGAAAACTGAACGCGATTCCAGCGGTTCTCGAGGAAATTTGGCTTGATGGAGCTCAAGCGAAAAGCCTGAGCAAAGGAACATTGGGCGAGTCTCTGTATTTGTATTACCGGAATTCGCTTAATCTTTGGATTACCAAAGCAGAGGACCGCATTGGTCAAAGACAAGTGCCAGACTGGGCACCCCAAGAATTTGACGTATCTCACGGGGCGCCGACCCCTTGTGTGGAACGTCTCAGCTATAATCAAGATGGGCAGGCCGTTGAATATTCAGTGAACTGGATCAACAGCGACGTTGCTCATTATGTCGCAAGAATAGGATAAGACAATGACACAAAAAACGCGCTATGGAATGATTGGCTGTGGCATGATGGGCCAAGAGCACTTGCGCAATATAGCCTTGCTACCTGAGACGGTTGTGACTTCTATTTATGAGCCTGATTCGGGAATGCGGGAGATGGCGTCTAAGTTTTCATCAGAGGCTGTGTTCTTTGATGATTTGGGCGACATGCTTGCCTCAGACACTGTTGATTGCTGGGTGATTACCTCTCCCAATCATGTGCACCTTGATCAATTGGAAGTACTGGCAACATCAACGCCGCGCCCCATTTTGGTGGAAAAGCCTCTATTTACCAATCCTGATGACTTGGAACGGGTGCAAGCCTTTGCAACGACGTATCCAGCACCTGTTTGGGTGGCGATGGAATATCGCTATATGCCACCTGTCGCAGCTCTTCGCGAGAAAATGGTCGATGTCACAGGTGGGCTCAAAATGCTGAGCATTCGCGAACATAGATTCCCGTTTTTGGAAAAGGTCGGGGATTGGAACAGGTTTAATGACAATAGCGGCGGTACCTTCGTTGAAAAATGCTGTCATTTCTTTGATTTGATGCGGCTTTTGATTGGCTCAGACCCCGTTCGTGTGATGTGTAGCGGGGGGCAGGCGGTCAACCATCTGGACGAAACCTATAATGGCCGCACGCCCGATATCTGGGATCATGGGTATGTGATCGTTGATTTCCAAAACGGCGCGCGGGCGATGTTGGAACTTTGTATGTTCGCAGAAGGCTCTAAGTACCAAGAAGAAATCAGCGCCGTTGGCCCAAATGGCAAGATCGAAGCCCTTGTTCCAGGTCCAACTCGGTTCTGGCCTGATCATCTTGGCGCGCCACCTGAGCCCAAAATTGTTATAAGCCCAAGGGACTTATCAGGCGTTGTTGAACAAGACATCCCCGTTGATCCAACTTTGCTTGCGGCTGGGGATCACAATGGATCAACGTTCTATCAACATCAGAGGTTCTTGGAAGTTGTGCGCGGCACAGGGTCGATTGATGTCACACTCGATGACGGCATTTGGGCCGTTCGCATGGGGCAGGCGGCCCAGCTATCAGCGCGGTTAGGCCAAGCCGTTGAATTTTGATCACTTAAGGTAGGGAAACCAGTCTTCCCTGAGGGTTTGTCCGGCCTGCATGTCATGTCCCGGAAACGGAGGCGATGTGCGGCCGGGGCGTTCAACATAACGTGCATCATCGCCAACCAATCTGAGGCTAAAGGCGCGGCGGCGTTGCGCGGTTTCATTGCCGCGCGCGCCATGCAGAATGTTAAAGTTGAAGGCAACGGCATCACCGGGTTCCATATCCCATTCAACAACCTTCATCCCTTCGGCGTCTGGGTCGGGGACAGGCATGTAATCTTCTGGATTGGGATAAAAATTTTCCTCAGACACCCACCGCGTTGGCAAAACAGGCTTTTCCCAAAGATGCGATCCTGCGACACAGCGCAAGCTTGCTTCTATGACGGGATCAAGAGGGGACCAAAAGCTAACGGTTTGTTTGCCGTCTACGAAATAATAGGGGCCATCTTGGTGCCATGGGGTCGGCTTTGACGTTCCGGGCTCTTTGACCAAGATGTGATCATGAAAGAGTTGAACGCGCTGAGAGTGCATTAAATCAGCGGCAACCTCGGCGGCGGGGGATGTGCGAATAACCTCTTCAAACTCTGGAATACGTGACCAATTACAATAATCATCAAAGAATCGTCCCCCTTCGCCATCCTTGAGGTTTTCGGCTGCATAGGGGCCGGGGTCTTGCATGTTGCGTTCAATCCCTTGGCGCAAGGTGTCTACATGATCACGAAAAAGTCCCTTGATCAAAACGACTCCGTTGCGCTGGAATGTATCGATATCAGATTGTGTGACAAGGTCGTGCATAATGGTTCCCCTTTTATATGAGAACTATCGGGTAGATTATCGCAAAAAACAAGCCGCTCGAAAGAGCGGCTTGTGATCAATTAACGTTTGCCTTTGAACGGGGGCTTTCCGCCACCGCCACCTTTGGAAAAACCAGGCTTTCCACCGGGTCCACCAGGACGCGCTGGCCTGCCTGCGCCGCCACTTGGGCCGCGCTTGGGCTTTGCACCCGGAGGCGTAAAGCGTTTGGATGTATCTGTTGCCGTCGCTTTTGGTTTTCCGCCAAAGGGCTTGTCCCCAAAGGATCCTGACCGCTTGGGCCGATCATCGCGAGCACCGTCGCGTTTTGGGCGATCATCGCGCGATCCGCCACCAAAGCCGCGTTTGCTGCCCTCTGGTTTGCCGCCGCCGCGTTTATCACCACCGAAATCACGTTTGCCCTCTTTGCGATCTCCGCGATCAGACTTTGGTTTGTCAAAGTTGTCCTTGCCAAAGACAGGCTTTGCCTTGGGTTTACGCGGAACAACGACGCCATCAGGGCGCGATTTTTCAGGGCGCGGTGTCTCGGCCATTTTGTCTACTTTATCCGCGCGCGGCTTGCGGTTTTCGCTAAAATCGGGACGATCATCACGACGCGCTGGGCGTCCGCCTTTGAAATCAGGGCGATCACCTCGATCACCGCGGCCACCAAAGTCTTTCTTCGGTCCACGACGCTCACCACCACGGTCTCCACCACGCGGGCGATCATCACGGCGTCCGCCACCGCCCTCACGTGGGCCAGAGCCACGACGCGGCTGTGGTCCAAGATCAGGTGCGGCTGCAAGTTGTTCAATCACAACATTGTCTTCCAACACCATAGACGGCCCAACAGAGGCACTAAATCCTTTGGCGGCATGTTCCTTGATTTCGAAATAGGTTTTGTCGTCCTGAATACGGATCGCGCCGATTTCGTTTTTGGTAATGTCACCGCCATTGCAAATCATCGGCAAGAGGCTGCGCGGATCGGCGCCCTTGTCACGTCCCAAATCCATACTGTACCAAACAGTCGGCCCAAAGTTTTCGCGCGGTTTGCGATCATCGCGCGGTGCAGGCGCATCATTGATATCCTCAGGCGCAGAGGCCCGCGCCGTATAAAGACGCATATAAGAGGCCGCAATTTGTTCTGCGCTAAAGGCGTCGACCAATTTGGTGACGAATTCTTGTTCCGTCACTTTAATAGGTGTGGTCCAAGTTTCATCATTCATAAGACGCTCTTGGTCTTTGGCAATGACTTCATCCGCACTTGGGGCGGATCCCCATTCAGCGGTCACTTTGGCCATGCTCAGCAAACGCTGCGCTTTCTTATAGCTCTTTGGCGGCACAATAAGAGCGCTCACCCCTTTGCGTCCTGCACGACCTGTGCGACCCGAACGGTGCAACATGGTTTCAAAATTGGACGGAAGCTCGGCATGGATCACCAATTCGAGGTTCGGCAAGTCAATACCGCGCGCAGCAACATCAGTCGCCACACAGACACGGGCCCGACCATCGCGCATCGCCTGAAGCGCATGCGAGCGTTCATTCTGAGTCAATTCACCCGACAGCGCCACAACCGAAAACCCGCGATTAGAAAACCGTGTGGTGAGGCGGTTAACCATCGCACGTGTATTACAGAACACAATCGCATTTGGAGCCTCGTAAAAGCGGAGCGCATTGATGATGGCGTTCTCTTGATCGCGATCTGCAACACTAAAGGCGCGATATTCGATATCACTGTGTTGTTTTTGCTCGGACGTTGTGATGATCCGCTCTGCATCTTTTTGATATTTCTTTGCCAGCGTCACAATGGATTTTGGAACCGTTGCAGAAAATAGCAAGGTGCGGCGCTCTTCTGGTGCTTCGGACAGAATGAATTCCAAATCTTCGCGGAACCCAAGGTCGAGCATTTCATCCGCTTCGTCCAAAACAACAGCGCGAATAGTGCTAAGATCAATTGACTCGCGTTGAATGTGATCGCGAAGACGGCCTGGCGTCGCAACAACGATATGCGCTCCGCGCGCAAGGTCACGGCGTTCGTCGCGCATGTCCATGCCCCCAACGCAAGAGGCCATAACAACGCCTGCATTGGCGTAAAGCCATGATAATTCGCGCTTGACCTGCATGGCAAGCTCACGTGTTGGCGCAATGACCAAGGCCAAAGGCGCCGCCGCTTTGGCAAATTTGCCTGATTCATCCAAAAGGTTTGGCGCAATTGCGAGGCCAAATCCAACAGTCTTGCCAGAGCCTGTTTGCGCAGAGACAAGCAAGTCTTGTTCGATCAATGATGGGTCAGAGACCGCAGTTTGAACAGGGGTTAAAGTTTCATAGCCGCGATTGGCTAATGCTTCCGATAAAGTTTGGATCACGTATTTCATCCGTTTCAGGCTTTGGTTGAACGGATGTTGTGACCAGCCCTCGCGCCACGCTCCGTCTTGCTGCGTATTGGTGCCGCGCACTCTACAGTCTGGCGGCTCACTACTGTGAAACGGTGCAAATGTATAGCTCTATATTCACTTGATATCCTTTTGAGGTCTCAATTCCTTGGATTTATCCTGAAGGGACCGCGCGAAAAGAAAAACATTTTGATAATTTATCTACTGTTAATTTTGTTTTGATCAGGTGTGAGAATGCCCAATTTGTTTAAATATTGTTTGCTGTCGTCCTTTGTTACCCTTGCGGCCTGCGGTGGTGGCGAGGTGCCAGTCACTGTTGATCCTGACACAAGTGATGAAACACCTTCCGGAAATAATGGAAGCGTTATTCCGTCGACAGGTGAGGGAAACGGGGGCAATGTCACGCCGCCTGTGTCTTCAGATGTTGCTCTCTTAGAGGGGCTTCAAAATCTGAGAACATTTGCAGATGGTCAACAAATGGTCCGTTTCTATAATCCGCAAACTGACGAAATTTTTGTCGGCCTCACAGGTGGCAATTCTCTATTATCAGAATTAGAGAATAATACGCTCACGAATTTTCAAAATGTGTCCCTCTCTATAGAGGGCGATCGTTTTGAGGCAGAGCGCACAGCGCAAACATCCACAAATGAAACGATTGATCTTGTGATCAGTGGGCTCAACTTAACCTCAGGGGGCGAGGAGTATGTTGCGCGTGTCTTTATGACGAGCCCAAGCGAAGGCACCGCGTATGTTGTCGCGGGCGCGCCGGTTCAGCAATTGCAGAATGCGAGCGCGACTTATGCGGGCGTTGCAGAAATTGTTGTCTCTAATACGGCAACGGGTGCACAGCTTAGAGAAGTCGGAAATTTCGACCTGTCATTGGATTTTTCCCAATCCGCGCCAATTGGGCGGATTTCTGGTGCAACGGACGGGTATATATTTGTGGGTGCCTCCGTTGCCTTGGACAAAGAGACAACCGCACTGAGTTCATCGTCAGTAGAAATTGGACCCGTAATGGGGGCGACGCAGACGGCGACTTTGGCTGGCAATATAATGGGTACCACGGGTTCAGGGGTAGGGGGCATTATCGTGTCGGACGATACAGGGGGGGCTGCCTACTTGGCATCCTTCTACGGTACGCTGCAATAAGGCGTCAAATCGACTCGCTTTAGGCTACGTCAGAGTGCTGGATAGATGGATTGTGCATCCTATCCTGTGGATAACATTGAAAAATTGTGGATAACTTAGCCGCCAACCCCCAGATATAGAGGGGATCGGAAAAAACTTTTAAAAAAGGTGTTAAAAGTTGTAATTAGGGGTTGCGGGTATTTGCAGGTGGTATTAGAAGCGCGTCTACCGGCACTGA
>CBFHKO010000016.1:0-46228 GCA_965656445.1 uncultured Paracoccaceae bacterium | reverse complement strand
CACCTTTGGATCAAAGATCAAAGTTGAAACGTCGGTATCCAAAAACCAAGCGAGCGAAAACGCCCTTATTGCCTTTATCCTTCGAGAAACGTCGAGCTTTGAGGCAGCAGCACAATCCAAACAAGGGGCCGCAACCCCGATGCCGCGCGATGAGGGATCTGCCAAGGATTTGGTTGGCAACGCAACGCTGAAAGAGATTGTATCAGAGACCACAGATGTCATTGAAAAAATCTGTATCGAAACAGCCCTGGAAATGACCAATAACAATCGCGCGGCAGCGGCTGAGATGCTCGGATTGTCACGTCAAAGTCTCTATGTCAAACTGAGCAAGTTCGACATTTAAACCTACTCCCGTTTGCAAAATTGATCCAATCACCTTGGCGGTTGGGTTAAGATTTCTGTTGCAAGGCAGATAAATGTAAACAATAGTAGACGCATGAGTGTCACAAATTTAGAACAGATTACGCGCTTCCCTAAACCGAGCGTCGCACTTGAGCTGCTAAAGCCGATCACGTGGTTCCCGCCAATGTGGGCGTTTTCCTGTGGTGTTGTCTCATCAGGCATGCCGATCCTGCAAAACTGGTGGATCGTTTTAGTCGGTATCTTTCTCGCTGGACCCTTGGTCTGTGGCATGAGCCAAGCGGCGAATGATTGGTGTGACCGACACGTCGACTTTATCAATGAGCCCCACCGCCCTATTCCCTCGGGCCGTATGCCTGGTCTCTGGGGGCTGTGGATCGCTTTGGCGATGTCCTTAGCGGCAATCTTTGTGGGGTGGACCCTTGGTCAATGGGGGTTTTATGCAACCATCTTTGCTGTGATTGCAGCATGGGCCTATTCCGCTGAACCCGTTCGACTAAAGCGATCTGGATGGCTTGGCCCGGGATTGGTCGGACTTTGCTATGAAGGCATCCCTTGGTTCACGGGCGCGGCCATTATGTTGCAAGACTTGCCCCGCACCGAAATATTGCTAAGCGCCCTGCTCTATGCCATTGGCGCGCATGGCATCATGACCCTCAATGATTTCAAAGCGTTAGAGGGTGACACAAAACTTGGCATACGGTCATTGCCTGTTACCCTAGGCCCCGTAAACGCAGCGCGAGCCGCCGCAATCATTATGGTTGTCCCCCAGACAATTCTGGTCGGCCTCTTGGCCTCTTGGGGATTGACGAGCTATGCGATGGTTATTGCCGCATTGATAGGCGGCCAACTCCTTGCCATTCACCGCCTCCTACAGGATCCGAAACGATTGGCGCCTTGGTACAATGCAACGGGCGTCTTGATGTTCGTGTCGGGCATGATGGTTTGCGCCTTTGGCCTGCGTAGCGGAATATCATTTTAAATGAGATTGGACAGAATATGACACTGAGTTGGTTTGCGATATTTAGGCTTGGTTTGGTCCAAATGTGCCTCGGTGCTGTGGTCGTCGTCATGACATCCACCTTGAACCGTCTCATGGTGGTTGAATTGGCCATGGCCGCCACATTACCCGGTTTTTTGGTGGGCCTGCATTATATCGTCCAACTCTCGCGTCCAAAATGGGGGCTCGTGTCTGATTTAGAAAACAACAGAACCAAGTGGATCCTTTTGGGTATGCTGGTCCTTGGCATAGGGGCGAATTTAGCAACCTACAGCCTGACGCATTTTGAGCTGCGCCCTGTCTTTGCCTTTGCCCTATCCACCTTGGCCTATACGTTGATCGGCATCGGAGTGGGCGCGTCAGGTACGTCCCTCTTGGCTCTTATGGCCAAACATACCCAAGACCGCAGACGCCCAGCCGCCGCAATGATCACATGGCTGATGATGATCCTAGGCATTGCGTTGACCGCGGGGATATTGGGCCAGCTATTAACCCCCTATAGTCACGCACGCCTCACAACATTGGTCTTGGGGCTAACCCTTGGCACATTTGTTCTGACGTTCATTGCAACATGGCGGATCGAACGAGGCCTTGTCCAAGTGACATCACCTGTGGGCGAAAAAACAACGCTCTTGGCCGAGCTCCAAGATGTCTGGGCCCATAGTGAGACGCGGAATTTCACCATATTCGTCTTTTTGTCGATGACCGCTTATTTTATGCAAGAGCTCATATTAGAGCCCTATGCCGGTCTCGTCTTTGCCTATACGCCCGGTCAAACAACAACCCTTTCAGGGGTGCAAAACGGGGGCGTGTTTATCGGCATGCTCATGGTGGGCATCTTGGCCTCTGCGTTAAAAATTGGCTCACTGCGCACATGGGTGAAACTTGGATGCAGCGGATCAGCGGTGATGTTGGTGGCTATCATGGCGTTGGGTCATGCTCCATCGACCCTTCCTCTTGATGCTGTGGTCTTTGGATTAGGCGTGTTTAACGGCATGTTTGCTGTTGCCGCAATCGGATCCATGATGACCCTTGCAGGCAGCGGCGAAAAAGCGCGCGAAGGAACCCGTATGGGGCTTTGGGGCGCTGCGCAAGCCATCGCCGCAGGCTTTGGCGGATTGCTGGGAACGATTTTGGTGGATATCTTACAGATCCTTCAGCTGAGTACGCTCAACGCCTATGGAACCGTATTTTTATTTGAAGCTAGCCTTTTTGTCTGGGCGGCAGTGTTAGCAAGCACCTCTATTTTGAAACCCAAGAAAAACCAGCCAATGCCTATTCTATCAGGAGAATTAACCAATGTTTGATGTCGTTGTTATTGGCGGTGGCCCCTGTGGTGCATCCGCTGCGGAGGATATGGCAAAGCTTGGCTATTCCGTTGCGTTATTGGATCGACCGGGGCGGATCAAACCCTGTGGTGGGGCGATCCCCCCGATTTTGATCGATGAATTTGATATCCCAGATCATCTTCTTAAGGCGAAAATTGTGACCGCGCGCATGGTGTCGCCAAAACGTCGCCACGTTGATATCCCGATTGACAATGGCTTTGTGGGCATGGTTGATCGCGAAGAGTTCGATGAATTTCTGCGCGATCGTGCGGCGTCTCATGGTGTTACAGTCTTGCGTGGTGCTTTTGAAAAGATCGCGCGACCCAAGGGGCACCCCCTGATCCATTATCGCACTGCTGAGGATAACAGCCCAACCACCCTTGAGGCGCGCTTTGTTATTGGCGCAGATGGCGCACGGAGCAAAGTTGCCAAGGCCGAAATTCCAAATGCCGAAGATATCCCCTATGTCATCGCCTATCATGAAATCATCAGCGCGCCTGACCCCTCAAGTTCTTATAAGGGAACACGCTGTGATGTGATTTATGACGGTGAGGTGTCCCCTGATTTCTATGGCTGGGTCTTTCCTCATGGGGACACGGTGTCTGTGGGTATGGGAACGGGGATCAATGGGTTTGACCTCAAACAGGCCACCGCTGACCTTCGTCACTCAAACGGGCTTACGGACTGCAAAACCTTGCGCAAAGAAGGCGCGCCCATTCCTTTGAAACCTCTGAAAAAATGGGACAATGATCGCGATGTTGTTTTGGCAGGTGACGCCGCTGGTGTTGTCGCCCCAAGCTCGGGCGAAGGTATTTACTATGCTATGTGCTCGGGCCGAATGGCGGCACAAGCGGTGTCAGAGGCGTTACGGACGGGGGATGCAAAACATCTTCGCAAAGCCTGCAAAGCCTTTACCAAACAACATGGCACTGTATTCAAAGTCTTGGGAGCGATGCAAAACGCCTATTACAAAAGCGACGCGCGTCGGGAACGGTTTGTGTCGCTCTGTCATGATGTGGACGTCCAAAAGATGACGTTTGAAGCCTATATGAACAAGAAACTCACAAGTGCGCGCCCCCTCGCCCACCTCAAGATTTCGGTCAAAAACCTGATGCATTTAACAGGGATCGTTTCGGAGGAGCATGTATGAGAATATTGATACCCGCATGGCGAGACGGTGAATTGATACCAATGGAAAAACTCATGGTGCATCGCTTGGGTCTAAAACACAAAGCCGTATCGGTCTTTGTCTTTTGGCAGGGCAAAGTTTTGCTTCAACAACGCGCGTTGGAAAAATATCACTCACCGGGACTATGGGCGAATACCTGTTGCACGCATCCAGACTGGGATGAGCCAAGCAACATCTGCGCGGCCCGACGGCTAAAGGACGAAATGGGGATCACAGGGCTCAGCTTAGAGTTTGCCAAAACGCTGGAATACCGCGCCAAGGTCGGCGCGGATATGATCGAGCACGAGGTGGTTGATTGTTATGTGGCTCATTGCATCGATGAACCACACATAGACTTGAACCCGAATGAGGTCATGGACAGCGTTTGGATCACAGTTGAGGATTTGAAATCCAGCATCGCAAGCTCGCCAAATACCTATACCGAGTGGTTAAAAATCTACGTCCGGGACCACTATTACAGCCTGTTCTCCCACAGCCAAGCGGAAACCGTTTAAACCAATGTTGTGAGGTAGAAAGCCGCAAAAATGCCAAAGACCAGCAAAAAGAATTTGGCACAAAAGGCAGCGGCATTGAATAGAGGATTGTCATTGAACAGCATAATCGCCGCTCCTGAGGCAAATGATTTTCCTGCATCTAATTGGCGCTTTGCGTCGATGTCTTGGCGAGCGGCATCATATCGAGCCTTCATTTCTGATTTATCCACGGATAGGTCTCCTTTTCCCATAACTTTCAAGTGTTGCAAATGACATCAAAGTCAACCCAACGTGTTTTGATCGCAGGGGCTAGCGGCTATATCGGCCAAATGGTTGTTCAGCGGGCACTCAAACGCGGGCATCAGATACATGCCGTGATGCGCCCCTCCTCACAGGTAAAGCTTGAGGAGCATCCCAATTTAACATGCCATTATGCGGATTTTGACCCTCTGACTGGTTGGACCGCTCCGCTACCAAAAGCCGATGTCGTGATCTCGTGCCTCGCAAGCCGAACAGGGACCCCAAAGGATGCGCATCTGGTGGATTATCAGATGAACAAGGCGCTTTTAACGCATGCAGAACAAAGTCAGGTAGAGCATTTCATAATGCTCTCTGCCATCTGCGTTCAAAAACCCAAATTGGCGTTTCAGCTCGAAAAACTTAGATTTGAAGCCGATTTACAAGCAAGCCCCCTCACCCATAGCATTGTGCGCCCCACGGCCTTTTTCAAATCACTCTCGGGTCAAATCAAACGTGTCCAATCCGGCAAACCTTACCTCTATTTCGGAACGGGCCAAGACACCGCCTGCACCCCGATTTCAGAACGCGATCTCGCCGATTTTATGCTGGAGTGTCTAGACTTGGAGGCGCGACACAATAAGATCTTGCCCATTGGCGGGCCACATCCGGCTCTCACGACCCAAGACATCGGGCATATGATGTTTGACACCTTCGATCGCCCTGTCAAAATGCGATCAATGTCCCCCCGCATTTTCACGATACTTGGAAAGGTTTTGGGGGTTTTCGCCCCACTGTCCGAAACCATCCGCGATAAATGTGAATTGATGAAAATCGGGCATTACTATGCGACGGAATCCATGCTGATCTGGGATCAACATCAAAACAGCTATTGCTCATATTCAACCCCGTCCACGGGACAGGACACCCTAAAGGACTACTTTCAATCCCTGCACAATGGTCATGAGATAGAAACTGTGGATACACATAGTCAGATTTATTGATTTCACACCGACAACCCCGTAGACAGATGGGACAACACGACTGAATAGGATCAGTGCAGATTTGCCCAATTTTGATTACTCTCAACTTCCTATTCTCATCAGTTTGATCGCCATTCTAGGCGGCCTTACATTTCGTGGCATTTGGCTCTGGGTGTCTTTGACCTTTGCAGTCCTCTTTCTCTATATCGTTGACAAAGACAGTATCGTCACTTTGGTGATCTATGCCCTGACCGCATCTTTGATGATCTTTGGGTTTTTAAATATCAAACGCGGCCTGAGCGACCCATCAACAAACCAAGAGGACACTGATGTCACGTTTGTGATTGACTCTAACAACTTGCTTGGACTGGTAGATTGGGACCTCAATCGATTTTCCGAATTCGTTGATGAACTCGAACGGGACGGCCTTCATACGCATCTCTTTTTTGATTACAGCATTCGGCGCACTCTCAAAGAGAACGATCTTATGCTGCCAAACGAGACAGTGCCGATTGCCATTTGTCGTGTCTTGGGACGGGATCGCTACAATTTAACTGTTTCTAAAAAAGGGTATACAGCCGACCCTTTGATCATCCGTTACGCAGACCGAAATGACCTCACTGTGCTTAGCAATGATAAGTTCAACAAATCGAATGAAGACAAGTTTATCCTTCAAGCAGCTGAGCGATTAAAGGCAAAAGGTCGGATCAAACGGGTTGGTTTGGTGGATGATAAATTAACCATCATGTAGGCCTCTCGCCTTATAATTTTGAAATTCCCGCGCCAAAGCGTAAAAATATTGCTAAATCGCCAAAATTTCCCCTCGCCTTTTTGATACATTTATATACTTTCGGCTACGAAAATAGTTTCAGATATACGTGTTACAGGGGTAAGAAACATGTCAAAATCATCCAAGGCGGAAACGCCAACTTTTGTTCCCGCACCAGGGGCGCAGTCCAAAGCAAAATCAAAACGCATCATTGCGCTTTGTCTTTGGGCCGTTGCAATTATCTTGGAAATTGTTGCAATCGTTTGGCTCTTGCGGCCACCATTCGAAGAATTGGCTGCAAACCAAGGCTTCCCACAGTGGCGCTGGTGGACGCTTATGGGCTTTATCGGTGTAATTGGTGTTCTCACCGTTATCGGCTCTTTGCTTTGGAAAGCCGCAAACCGTTTGGACCCTGCGACACGCAAGGAACCAGTTAAATTCTTTATCCAAAATCAACTAGGTGCCTTTATTGCTCTCTTGGCGTTCCTGCCACTGATCGCGATGATCTTTATGAACAAGGACATGGACAGCAAGCAAAAAGGAATTGCAGGATCCGCGGCCGTGATCGTTGGTGTGGTTGCCGTACTTCTTGGCATCGATTTCAAACCTATGTCCCAAGAGCAAATGGCAGTTGAATCCCAAGTTGTGACACAGCTTGTCGGACAAGACTTGGTCTGGTGGAGCAAAGGTGGCGGAGTTGTGCACCTTTGCCAAGAGGCCTCCGACATTGCCAATGCCAAAACAGAAGTCTCAAGCGGACCCGTTTCAAGCGCATTGGGCGAAGGCAAGAAAGGGATCACTCTTGAATTGGCGTTGGAGCTTCGGGAATGTGGATTGCCGGTTCCTGAAAACCTAGATGAAATCGAACAATGGGTCCGCACAGCGCGCGGCGTTTAATTTCAAAACAACCTAGCCAAAACACCCCCATCTCACAGCGTGAGGTGGGGTTTTCTAATCCAATAGCTGCTCTAAGCGCTCAGCCGCCTGCTTCAAAACTGGGACATGTGTTTTTAATGTCTCTAACGACATTCTCTGAACCGGAACATGAAGCGATAACGTCGTGAGCAATCTGCCCTGATCATCACAAATCGGCACAGCAATTGCGACCATCCCATCCATAAACTCTTGATTATCGGTGGAATATCCGTTCTTGCGAATGGACGCGACATGCGTCACCAACTCCGACAAATCGGTGATTGAGTGATCCGTGTAAGGATCAAGGTCCCAAGTCGACAACATGCGCTCTAACCGACTACTCCGCAGGGATGAGAGATACATTTTACCGCTTGCGGTGCAATGAAACGGAACTTTGGTGCCAATCGGGAGCTGAATGCGCAAGGGCCAATGCGTTTCTACGCGATCCAAATAGACCATCCCAAAACGACCCGGCGCGGCGAGGTTACAAGTTTCCCCGACTTCCTCAGCGAGCCATCTCAAAATGACCAACCGTTCTGTTCTAAGTCGTTGAGACGAGAGCGTATTTGCCGATAATTTGCGCAAGCGCGCCCCTGGGCCAAAAGCGCGGCCGTCGATGTCACGTTGCAGAAACCCTTCGTCTTCTGCTGTGCTTAACAGACGATGGACAGTTGGTTTAGGAAGCCCGAGCACAGTCACGAGATCACTCGCTGTCATTGGGCTTCCTTGAGAGGAGATAATCTCCATCAAGTAAAGCAGCCGTAGATTTGTCGGAATTTGGCCTTCGGCGGGTTCTGACAAATTTTCCAACATGCTGTCCTCGTTATCTATCCGGCAAAAGCCATAGAGCAAGTTCAGGCGTTAATGCAACCAATATCCAAACCGCAATCAATGAAATTAGGTATAGGGATGAATACCGAAGCAGCCTAAAATACGGCACACCCGTCACACCTGACGCAACATACAAGTTCAACCCATAAGGTGGCGTGATAAATCCAATAGAGGCACCAACCAAGAAGATCACAGAAAAGTGGATCGGATCAACGCCAACTGAGGCCGCAATTGGTGCCAATATGGGGGCAAGTATGATGGTAACAGGAAGCGATTCAAGGATCATACCAGCAACAAAAACCATGGCCATAGCTGTGAACAACACAGGATAATAGCCCCCCATGCTGGTGACAAAGCTGCCGATTGTTTCCTGAGCGCCCATAGCGGAGAGCACTTGTTGCATAACGACAGAGACTGCAATCAGCGGCGCCAAAATACCCGTAATCTGAGCTGAGCGTACCACGATTGACGGGATATCAAACACTTTGAACCCTTCAACGACGAACATGGATGTGACAGAGCGTTCTGATATTGGCGTCTCAGATGTCATTCCGAAAAACTTGTTCAACGGATAGGACAGTAATCCAACTATAATACAGAACCCAACTGTGACACCTGCCGCTTCGGTCGGGGAAAACTTGCCTGTGTAAATGCCCCAAAGGACCAAACCAATCGCGAAAAACCCAAGCCATGCGCCAATCCCCGTTTTCATAACCCGCGAAAAGGACAGACTAATCAAATAGCCCCACCCGTTTATCGAACAGATCACGAAACAAGTCAGCATCATGCCCAACACCATCAACGTCCCCGGGATAATCCCAGCCACAAAGAGATCCGAAATCGGCAGGTTAAGCAAAAATCCGTAAACGATAAAGATAATCGAGGGCGGAATAATGATGCCCACTGTGCCCCCTGCCGCCGCAGTCGCCGCAGAAAAGCGTTCATCATATCCACCCTTCACCATTTCAGGGTGAAGCATGGATCCAATCGTTGCCGTGGTCGCTGAGTTTGACCCAGAGATCGCCGCGAACAGACCGCATGCCCCGATTGAGGCCATTGCCAAACCGCCGCGCAGCCATCCCAGGCAGGCATAGGCAAAATCCGATAATCGCCGCGCAATCCCAGACTTGTTGATCAAATCCCCCGTCAAAATAAATAGAGGCATCGCAAGCAAAGCAAAGCCTTTGTTAAAGACGTTCAGCATCTCAGCGCCCGTATTGTCCAAAGGCAGATCAATAATGAAACTACAACCAACAACCCAATAGAAGATGACCAATAAAACAGGCGTCCCTATCATGAACAAGACAGTCGCCCCGAGCGACATGAATGTAATGAGTGTCCCATCAGCCATCAGACATCTCCCCCAATAACTGCTTGTTTGATAATCGGCTCACCTCGACGATAGTTTGACCAATCCTCAAACAGGTTTTCAAAAACACGGCCCGCCATCAACATAAACGCAATTGGGATCGTGATAAGGAACCACCACTGCATCGTGTTGTCTGTTCCTAAGACAATCTGAAAATTGGTGAAGGAGCGAACAACTTCGCGCGAGACTGTGGTAACGACGATGATACAAAAGCCGAGCCATAAAATAGCATCTAGGCTTAATACTGCGATTTGCATGGAGGGTGAAAATTTCGTTCTAAATTCGCTAAAACTAAGGTGTGTGCGGAGCCTGACATTAAACGAACAGCCATACCACGCCATAATCATAAAGATCAGCGGTGGGATAGTCGTTGACCATGCCGGTTGACCCGACAAGAAAAATCTCTGGATCACGCCAAAAAAGATAATGGCTGCCATAATAATATAGGACCAGACGGTAATCGTGCGTTCCAAATTGCGCTCAAGCCATGGCACTGCTTTATAAATATAATAAACGGCCACCCCCCCGATCAACGTCAAAGGTGCCAAAACCAACCAAGCCGCTGGCCCGCGATACGCATTGACCACTTGAAAATCAATATCACCGCTTGCTGTTCGTGTGATGATCATAGCTGCGTCAGCCCAAATCGACATCTTTATCCCCCTTGGATTTTGCCCACTATTCTTGCTGTGGTGGGTCATCGTTTGACAAAAAAGCCGACCCAAATTCATGGGTCGGCTGATCATAGTCTTGGGCTAACTTAGCCTTTCCACCAGCGACGTGGCTCAACGTTCTCTGGAAGTGTATCCTCAGAGATTGTGCGGACTTCGTCATAGATTTCTTGGTAGGTGTCTGCGCCACCTTGCCATCCGTTAATGCGCTCACGCCATTGTTCCCACAGTTGTGGTTGGAATTCTGGTGAACACATTTCTTCGGCTTTGCGAAGCTCGGCCTTGGACAAGAAGGCGTTGCGCACGTTGTTTTTGGCAAAGATTGTGTTCGGAAGCATTGGATCAGACATACCAACCGTTTTAACCAGAGCCGCCTCATTGGCCGCCTGAACATGGGTTTGTGCCCAATATGCAGATTCCATAACGGCGTCTTGTAATTCACCACCGAGGCTATCAAAGACAGACGCAGACATCGCTGTGTGTTCAGTCCCGCAGAAGAAGTTCAAGTGAACAGACTGAGACACCACTGGGGACATATTCGCATACGCCACAGCTGACGCCCATGTTTCCGCACCATCGATCAAGCCTTGCTTCAGACCGTCTAGTGTTTCTTCCCATGCAACTGGAACTGGGTTCAGATTCAAGGCTTTCATCGCAATACGACCAAGCTGTGTTCCTGTGACGCGGTTTTTCGTGCCAAAAAGCTGTTCAACAGAGGTCACTGTTGGTTTGTCATCCCAGGCCATACCCAATTGAATACCGCGCAATTCTGCGTGGCTAAAGAGGAATTTCAAGCCGTGGTTCTTTTCATATGGATCACGCAATAGCGCCTGAGATTTTGGGGAATACAAGAAGTGATATTGATCCGCACGGTTGCGGAACATATAAGCATAGTCCAAAACGTTCAGATATGGCGCACCGCCAGCTGAGTTCTGCGTAGACGCCGCATAAATATCTGTAATCCCTTGTTGGGTTTTTTCAACACAAGAGGTTTGACCACAGATTTGGTTGTTACCGATAAATTCAACGCGAATTTCGCCATCCGTGCGGGATTCAATATCACGCGCAAATTCACAAGCGCACCGGCGCGTTCAATCAAAAGGTTTTGCGGGTTAAACCCTGCAGCACCGAACTTCAGTGTGAATTTCGCTTCTTTGCTGAAGCGACGCGTATAAGTTGATTCTGCGGCAGATGCGAGGTTTCCCGCTGTCATGGCCCCACCGAATGCACTTGCAGCAAGCAACGTTGAGCTAAGCCCGTAAGTCCCTGCAACCTTAAAGAAATCACGACGCGAGACGCCACCAATTCGATCATTGATTTTCATAATCTTCTCCCTATTTGATATTTTGTCATTTATTGAGACGTTTACTATCAAAAAATGGTAGAATAGCTTTTTGCTTTTGTATAGTCTTTTTTGAAGTCGGAGGAACGAGCAGTGAAAGCAGACTATATTATTGTCGGCGCGGGATCAGCGGGATGTGTGATTGCTAACCGTCTTAGTGCGGACCCAAATGTCTCTGTTATTTTGCTTGAAGCGGGTCCAGCAGATCGCAATCCGTGGATTCATATTCCCGTTGGGTATTTCAAAACCATCCATAACCCCAAGGTAGATTGGTGTTACAAAACAGAACCCGATCCTGGATTGAACGGCCGCTCAATAGAATGGCCGCGTGGCAAAGTTCTGGGGGGCTCATCTTCTTTGAACGGTTTGCTTTATGTGCGTGGCCAACCCCAAGATTATGATCGTTGGGCGCAAATGGGGAATCGCGGTTGGTCTTGGCAAGATGTGCTGCCCCTGTTCAAGCGATCCGAAAACAATGAGCGCGGAGCAGATGAATTTCACAGTGACACTGGGGCGCTCTCAGTGTCGGACATGCGAATAGAGCGTCCTATAACGGACGCGTGGGTGAAAGCCGCCCAAACATTGGGATATCCGTTTAATCCAGACTATAATGGTGAAACCCAAGAAGGCGTTGGGTTTTTCCAACTTACCAGCCGAAAGGGGTGGCGTTGTTCTTCGGCAGTTGCGTTTTTGAATCCCGTTAAATCGCGCAAAAACCTCACAATCATCACAAATGCGCAGGTTGAAAAAATCGGCATCACAGACAAACGCGCAACCTCGGTTCAGTATCGACGCGGCCAAGGTGACCCAGTCACCATCACCGCAGATCGAGAAATAATTTTATCAGGCGGATCAATAAATTCACCGCAACTCTTAATGTTGTCAGGCATTGGTGAGGCCGAGCAATTACAAGACCACGCTATTCCCGTGATCAAAGACCTGCCCGGTGTCGGCAAGAACCTCCAAGACCACCTTCAGGCGCGGTTGGTCTATAAATGCAATGAACCTACTTTGAACGACGAAGTGTCCAATATCTTTGGTCAGGCAAAAATTGGTGTTCAATACATGCTCAACCGCACTGGCCCCATGTCTATGGCCGCAAGTCTTGCTACAGGCTTCTTGAAAACAACGCCTGATTTAGAAACCCCTGACATTCAATTCCATGTCCAGCCCCTTTCGGCCGAAAATCCAGGCAAAGGGGCGGATCCGTTTTCCGCCTTTACGATGTCGGTCTGTCAGCTTCGTCCTGAATCAAAAGGCGAAATTCGATTAGCGAGTGCGGATGGTCGGGACTACCCTAAGATCAAACCCAATTACCTTTCTACGGAAACGGATTGCCGAACTGTTGTTGCAGGTGTCAAAATCGCACGCCGTATTGCACGCGCCGCGCCCCTTGCCTCCAAAATATCCCAAGAGTTCCGACCAAATGCGGATTTGGATATGGACGATTATGACGCCACTTTGGATTGGGCGCGCAATAACACGGCCTCCATTTATCACCCGACAGGCACATGTAAAATGGGCCAAGATCCCATGGCCGTCGTCGATGATCGCCTAAGGGTGCATGGTATCCAAGGATTGCGCGTTGCAGATTGCTCTATTATGCCTGAAATTGTGTCAGGGAACACCAACGCCCCTGCCATCATGATTGGGGAAAAGGCATCAGACCTGATCAAAGAGGATTGGAGTGGGCGTTAAGCTAAGCGCCCATAATCCTTTTACGACGCTCTTTCATCCGTTCATCGGCTTCGGTTGTGCCATCATGAAACGATCCAAATAGCTTGTCCCAAGGGATTTCGAGCGATCCATAATTGCATTCAAAATAGCGGTGATGCATTTGGTGATGAAACGTTCCCAGAGCCAGACGGTTTTTATCCTTGACCACAAGCCCCTCAAACCCTGTATGCGTGCTTGCCGCGGTCAAAGCATAATATTGCAGGTGGTACAAAATATGGATGGGATGAGCGGCGACGATCCAATGGATCATCACAGAGCCCAAGAAAATTACATGCTCAACAGGATGCATAGACAGGCCAGACCACGGCCCGACATTGATATTGCGTTGATGCAGCGCATGCACATGTTTGTAGAAAAACGGGATATGTAAAAACCGATGGATCCAATAGAAATAAAAGCTTTCCCAAATCGGTATGAGCCAAAACAAAAGGATGAACCACACGGGGTTCCCTGCAAAGGTCAGCATAGGCGCATAGCCATTTGCCATAGCCCAGAACATCAAAACCTCATAAGCGGTCCAGATCGTCACGCCACTTGCAAGGGTCCAAAACATGTTGTCACGGATTTGCCCGCCCAATGTGAACTGACGCCCGTTTTTCATCAAAGGACGCGGATCATAGCGTAATTGTTTGCCCTGTTTCGTGAAGGTGTAGAAATAGAGATGCAGCCCGCCAGCCACCAAAGTCATCAAGGCTAAGTTGCGAAGATACATCTCGCCGATCCAGCCAACAGCGAGTGTCTTGGTTTCCTCAAGAGGGGGTTGAAACCAGTAAAACGAAATGCACGCCAATCCAACAATGATCAGCTTTTCGGTGATCAAAAACCACGACGACCAAAACCACCGCAGGATGTCCCAAGGGCGCAAGGGCCAGCGAAACAAAGGCGACACTTGGATGGGAACATTGGGAACATGGTTCCATCCCTTAACTGGCTGCTTGTCCATCTAATGCCCCTCTTGCAATTAACTCACGCTCAAAAGACTGTCACAAACAATCCCGTGTGTAACCATTTTTTTTTGCAAAATCCCGAACCGAGCGGCCCTTTAACAGCGCATATTTGACCCGTTCGCATCATAAATTGGCGCTCCTAAAACCTTGGCCTTGTAGAATTCCCCGAGGATTTCCACATCCAATTCGGTTCCTGGGACAGCATATTGCGCGCCCACATAGCCCATAGCCATAGACGTCCCTGCCCGATGCGCATAGCCACCAGAGGACACATAGCCAACGGCCTCGCCGTCTTTGAGGATGGCTTCATCGTTGCTAACATCAATGCCGTTTACGTCAATGGTCATCGTGACCAATTTCTGTTTGGGTCCAGTGTCGCGAACAGCCAATGTCGCCTCTTTGCCAACAAAGTCTTTTTTCCAGTTGATAAAGACATCCATACCCGATTCAACCGCATCAAAATCAGGGCGGAATTCAAGCGTCCAAACGCCCCAGCCCTTTTCCAATCGCATCGACATCAAAGCGCGCGCGCCATACCAGCGATAATCGAAATCGGCCCCTGCCTCTTCGATTGCTTCGGCCAAGCGAAGCAAATACTGCGGCTTGCAATAAATTTCATAGCCTAGCTCACCACTAAAGCTAATACGGTTCAAAATCACAGGCACGCCACCCACAAAGGTTTGCCGTACATCGCGGAATTTAAACGCCTCAGCACTCACATCATCGCGCGTTAACCTCGCCAAGAGGTCACGTGATTTTGGACCAGACAAGGCAATTCCATGCCACTCATCCGACACATTTTGATAACTCACGCCTTCAGGCAGATCCTTTTCAAACCAACGACGATGCGCCTCTTGCATCGCACCCGATCCAAAGAGCATGAAATGATCCTCATCCAAACAGGCAACTGTCAAATCCCCGTAAAGCTTGCCCTTAGGCGTCAACATCGGTGTCAGGGCAAGGCGACCGGGCTTGGGCACGTAGCCCGCCAAAATATGATCTAAATAGGCACGTGCGCCAGCGCCTTTGAATTCATGTTTGGCGAAATTGGCAATTTCAATGCCACCTACTGAGGTTTGAACGGCTTTGACTTCGCGGGCGACATAGTCATGCGATCGATTCCGTTCAAAAGTCGGTGTTTCATGCGCATCCTGAGGCGTATCTGCAAACCAAAGTGCGTTCTCCAAGCCAAAGCCTTGTCCCATCAAAGCCCCCTTGGCGACAAGACGGTCATAAAGCGCTGTTGTCTTTTGCATCCGTCCCTTGGGCAAAGTTTCATTCGGGAAGGTCATCACAAATCGGCGTTCATAATTTTCTGAGGATTTGATGGTTCCCCAATCTGGCGTCGCGAATTCGCCAAACCGCGCAACATCCATAGCCCAGACATCAATGCTGGGTTCGCCGTCAATCATCCACTCCGCCATTGTGAGGCCCACGCCTCCACCTTGACAAAAGCCCGCCATAACCCCGACAGCGACCCAATAGTTTTTCATCCCCGGAACTGGACCGATCATGGGATTACCATCAGGCCCAAAGGTGAACGGCCCGTTAATCATATCCTTGATCCCCGCCTCGCCAATCGCAGGTATCCGATCAAAGGACATCTCCAAACGATCCGCGATACGGTCCAAATCAGGCGGAAGCAATTCGTGACCGAAATCCCAAGGCGTGCCATCCACTTTCCACGGTGTTGATTTCGGCTCATAGGTGCCGAGCAACATGCCCTGACGTTCTTGGCGGAAATAAATATTCGCCTCATAATCAATCCCCGCAGGAAGCCGCCCTGCTTCGCCCATACTGTCCATGCGCTCGGCAATGAGTGGGATTTTATCGGTGATCAAATAGTGATGCTCCATCGGCTGAACGGGTAAGTGAATACCAGACATATGCCCAACTTCGCGGGCCCAGAGACCACCACAATTCACAATTTGTTCCGCGTTGATTTTCCCTTTTGGCGTTTCCAAATCCCAAGACCCATCAGGCCGCTGAGACATCGCGCTCACACCGCAATGCGTGAAATATTGCGCCCCATGCACCCGTGCGGATTTAGCAAAGGCATAGGTCGCACCAGAGGGGTCCAAATCACCATCCTGATCGTCCCAGAGGGCCGCATGATAATGTTTGGGATCAATCAAGGGATGGCGCTCTGCCAATTCCTTGGGGCTGATGAATTCTTGATTAAGCCCCATATACCGCGCTTTGGACCGTTCGCGTTTAAGGTAATCGTACCATTCTTTTGTCGAGGCCGCATAGAACCCACCTGTCATATGCAAGCCAACGGAATAACCAGAAGTTTCTTCTATTTCCTTATATAAATCAATCGTATACCCCTGAAGTCGGGAAATATTGGGATCGCTTGAAATCGTGTGAATTTGACCAGCCGCGTGCCAGCTGGATCCAGATGTTAGCTCATCGCGTTCCAACAAGACCACGTCTTTCCAACCAAATTTAGCGAGGTGAAAGAGGATCGAACACCCCACAACACCACCGCCAATGACGACAACTTTGGCATGACTTGGAAGCGGTTTACTGGTTGCTGTTTCGTCTTTTTGAATGTCTGGCATGTCGTCCTCCTAATACCACGCGTCCGGTAAGTCTTCTTTGCGCTTGGTCACAAATGCCTCTAGCGCCTCTTTGGTGTCTGAATTTATGGGCGGTTGTTGATAATCTGCCAACATTTTTTTCACGCGTTTGTTCGCGCGAACGCGCATATCTTGGCTTCCGCCTTCTTCCCAGCTTTCTACGTTTTCGCTGTCGCTGAGGGCGGGTTCATAAAAGGCGCTTTGATAATTCCGCATGGTATGCGCACATCCCAAGAAATGCCCGCCTGCATCCACTTCTCCATAGGCATCACGTGCAAAGGCCTCATCTGAGACATCTAATCCTTGCGACAATACCTTTTGATATCCCCCCAAACGATCTGCATCCATGATGAGCTTTTCATAGCCCACACATAACCCACCTTCGAGCCAACCCGCAGAGTGCAAAACAAAATTCGCACCCGCAAGCATGGTCGAATGCATACTATCCGCGCTTTCATAGGCGGCTTGGGCGTCTTCGATTTTGGACGCTGTCAGGGACCCACCGCAGCGCAAAGGCAGCCCAGCGCGACGTGCCAATTGCCCAATTGCATAATTCGACATCACAGGCTCTGGCATTCCAAACGTCGGTGCGCCTGATTTCAAAGACATCGACGACAGGAAATTCCCCAAAACAAAGGGCGCACCGGGGCGCAAGAGTTGAACATAGGCGCAGACCATCATCGCCTCGGCCATCGCTTGTGCGACAGAGGCGGCGGTGGACACTGGGCCCATCGCACCGCTCAGGATAAAGGGCACGACGATCATGCCCTGCCCCCGCGATGAATAAACGCGCGCGGCTTCGGTCACGACTTTATCAACCAATAGCGGCGAGTTGGTATTCACATTCCCCATGATGACGCAATTCTCATCCATGACCTCTTTGCCAAAGAGGATTTCGGCCATATCGACGCTATCTTGGGCACGGCTCATTTCCGTTATCGCGCCAAGATGCGGTTTGTCCGACAAAGTCATATGGGCAAGCAACATATCCAAATGTCGTTTACTGACCGGAACATCACAGGGTTCAACTGTTACCAGCCCCCCGTGATGCAGATTAGGGTGCATATAACTAAGCTTCACCAAATCATGAAAGGCCGCCATATCCCCATAGCGACGCCCCTGCTCTAGATCACGCACAAAAGGCGCACCGTATATGGGCGCAAAAACTTGATTGCGACCCCCAATACGAACCGAACGTTCGGGGTTGCGGGCGAGCTGGGTAAATTCACTTGGGGCTTTGCGACACAATGCGCGAATCCAATCCGCAGGGGCCGTGACAATATCACCCTCTATCTTCGCCCCCTCTTTGCGCCACAGATCCAAAGCAACTGGATCATCGCGAAAGGCAATACCGACCTCTTGGAGTATCCAGTCCACTTGCGTTTCAAGCTTTTCAATACTATCCTCATCGAGCGGATCAAAAAACGCCAAAGAGCGTTGCACATACGGCGAGGCTTTAACGCGACCACCCGTTTGGTCGCGACCGCGCGATGGACGTGAACGTCTAGCCATTGAAACTTCTCCCCTATTGTTATCGAACCGTAGCCGTAAAAATCCGAGATGTGACGGTTGAAAAAATTTATGATTTGGATAAGTTCAGATTATGCAAAACCTCTGGACACATTTGGCATCCCCGCGCCACCTTGTTGTATTTGAAACCGCCGCACGGCGCGGATCTTTTACGTTGGCTGCACAAGAGTTGAATGTTCAGCAACCTTCTGTGAGCGCGTCCATCAAACAGTTGGAAACTGCACTCGGCGTTAGTTTGTTCCACCGCGATCATCGTCGCATAAGCCTCACACATGCAGGAGACCGTCTTTTTGCGGATGTCACACGCGCCTTTGAGCAATTGGAGCAAACCGCTAATTCCATACGACAATCCGCCAGCAACGATCATGTCACACTCAGCGCATCCTCTGCCTTTACGAATTATTGGATGCTACCGCGTTTGAGCAAATTTCAACACAGCTACCCCAATATTGATCTCAGGCTACAATCCAGTGATCGCGAACCTGATCTGAACGCCGAACCCATTAGCCTTGCGGTTCGTTTGGGAAACGGACATTGGCCCGGATACGAGAGCGCATTGATCGCACCAGAAATCATCTATCCTGTTGCCGCACCTCGCGTCATGGCTTCGGCTGTGCACCTCAGGAATATTACGGGGCTTTTGCACCAACGCCTCATCCACCTCGAAGAACCAATTCGCGAACGCCCCTCATGGGCTCAATGGTTCCGCGAATTTGGGATCACGGAACAGCCTCCACAAAGTGGGCTGCGCTTGAATGATTATGCGATGGTGCTTCAGGCGGCCATGGCGGGCGAAGGGTTCGCTTTTGGGTGGCACCATATCGTTGGCCCGCTGATTGAAAAGGAATTGCTTGCTGGTCGATCCGATTGGTCATGGACCACGGGAAAAGCGTTTTATTTGGTGTGGTCCAAGGAACGCTCTCTTATCCCAAACGCCGAAATTGTGCGCGATTGGATTGTGTCCTCAGCTCTGTCAGATCACAAACAGTAATCAATCCCCAAAATGTTCAATGCTCTTAGCCCCTGCTCGAATATTTTGCGCAGCAGATAAAAGAGATTGGGCCGCTGCCTCTAACGACTGGGCATAGTCTTCCGCCTGTTCTTGAGGGGCAATATTAATGATGTTTTGATCCAAAAGACGTTGCGCCTGAAGTGCAGCATGCCGGCTATATTCGCTCGTCACAACATGCTCTGGATCCACATTGGCCAATTGATCATACCGTGAATAATCGGGGAAATTCGGATCCCTTGGGACGTAGCCATTCACCATTGTCACTCGCTCCCCGGGTGCGGTCAAACCCTTGGCCTGATGCACGACCAAATTCCCCTGCTGAAGCACGGCATATCCAGGTCCAGGCATATCAGGTGATATTATTTTGTCCTCTGGGATAGGCTGTCCAGAGGCTTTGAGCTGGGCCATGTCTTCTTTGGTACCTTTGAAATATTGAAACTGTCCGCCTTCATTCTTGGTCGGATCAGTCACAAACATCACATAATCAAAGCGCAGCGTATCGACGTGCCATTTATCAACGTTTTTGCCGATTTCCTGGGGATTATAATTGAGATGCCCCAATTGATGCGGGATCGTATGAGGCATTAAATCAAGCCCTGCGATATCACTCAGAAAATCGGTAATTTCTGGACTAAGGCACAAATCACGTAGGAATTTAGACCGATAGACCCCACCTCGGACACATCGCTCAATCCGCGCGTTGGAGGTGGCGAAGGGTTCTAGTCGTTTCACTGTCTCATACAAAAGAGCGGCCCCCTCATCCGAGAGCACACGAAATACAGAGGTGGCGGCAAATTTAGCAGGCGCTTGAGCAATGGTCTCGGCGTCGTAATTCAGATCGTCCAATCCGTAGACGTCGGTTGGCGCTTCGAGTTGTAGATGCTTTGATGCCTCAAACACTGGCTCCTTGTCCAAAGCATCAAACCCAGTGGGGCGCTGCGTCAAATCAAAGGGATACATGCCAATCTCCGTATCTCGTTACCGTTGCATAATTTTGAAACCAAGCGCGCCAAGGATGTCAAGCGCTTTGCCCACAGGTGATAACCTCGCAAGAGGCCACACCTATGAGGTTGCTTTTGATCCGACTAATGGCTGTCTCTTGGTCGAGACACGCGCGCGGTATCACGATATTTAGGGGCATCACGTAATGTCATTCCCTTGTCCAAGCCTGTTGTCAATTCGCGGAAATACTGTTGCCAGGGCGTTTGACTATCTGGAATTGCATAACCGCCAGCGGCCTCTAATGCACGGGCACGCTCCGCCAATTCCTCAAGGGGAACCAAAATATCGGCACTACATTTATTCAAATCGAACCGAACTGTATCCCCCGTCTGCAACAAGGCCAATCCGCCGCCTTCTGCGGCCTCAGGTGAAGCGTTCAAAATAGAGGGCGATCCAGATGTTCCTGATTGGCGCCCATCGCCGACACAGGGCAAGGCTTGAATGCCTTGCTTTAGCAAATAAGATGGCGCACGCATATTCACGACCTCGGCACCCCCAGGATAGCCTTTGGGACCTGTCCCTCGCATAAACAAGACGCAGTTTTCATCAATGTTTTCGGATGGGTCATCAATCCGCTTGTGAAAATCCTCAGTCCCGTCAAAGACAATTGCACGTCCTTCAAAGGCATTTGGGTCCTCGGGATTGGACAGGTATCTTGCTTTGAAATCCTCGGAAATCACACTGATTTTCATAATCGCACTATTGAAGAGGTTGCCTTTGAGGTTCAAGAAACCCGCATCCTCAACAAGTGGATTGTCTAGCGTGCGAATGACATCTGTGTTTGTCGCCGCTTTGCCGTCACAGTTTGCCTTCATACTGAGGCCATTCACAGTGATCGCATCTGGATTAGGCAATAGCCCCCCTTTGAGCAACTCTGCAACGACCGAGGGCACACCCCCTGCGCGGTGATAATCTTCGCCAAGGTATTTACCAGCAGGTTGAAGATTGACCAATAGTGGAACTTTGAAACCCAATTCCTGCCAGTCGTCGTTATTGACCTCGACACCAAGATGCGCCGCAATCGCGTTGAGGTGTATTGGTGCATTGGTGGATCCACCGATGGCGGAGTTGATAACAATCGCATTTTCAAAGGCCGCGCGTGTCATGACATCCGATGGACGCAAATCTTCCCAGACCATGTCGACAATACGCTTGCCTGTTTCATAGCTAATTTGCGCACGCTCGCGGTAAGGAGCGGGAATAGCCGCGCTTCCTGGTAATTGCATACCGAGAGCTTCGGCCAAAGAATTCATCGTTGTCGCCGTGCCCATCGTATTACAATAGCCAACAGAAGGTGCGCTAGAGGCGGCGATATCCATAAACTCTTCGCCGTCAATTTCACCTTTGGCCATCATTTCACGGGCTTTCCAGATAATCGTTCCCGATCCTGCGCGTTCCCCGTTCCACCATCCATTCAGCATAGGCCCAACAGACAAAGCAATCGCAGGAATGTTCACTGTCGCCGCCGCCATTAACAAAGCAGGCGTGGTTTTGTCACAGCCAATATTTAGCACAACCCCATCAAGCGGATACCCTTGCAGCGTTTCGACCAAGGACAAATAGGCCAAGTTGCGATCCAAATTCGCCGTCGGGCGTTTTCCCGTTTCTTGAATAGGGTGCACAGGCACCTCGATAGGCGTGCCTCCAGCCGCAATAATCCCGTCGCGGACACGTTTGGTCAATTCGAGGTGATGACGATTACAGGGTGACAAATCGCTGCCTGTTTGTGCAATGGCAATAATTGGCTTGCCAGATTGCAGCTCTTCACGGGTGAGACCATAATTCAAGTAGCGCTCTAAATAGAGTGCTGACATTTCGGGATCCCCTTCCCGTGCGAACCAATCGCGAGAGCGTAATTTGTCCTTCGTCATTTTCGTCATTTTTAACATTCCGCCAGTTTGGAAGTGATTCTTTAATGCCTAATCATAGGAGAGTGCTCTGCGGAACCAAAGGACACAATAAAAATCTAGTCACGGGGTGAAAATGACCCTAACCCACTGCAATTCGTTTCAAATATTGGAACAAAATGCGTTAATTAGTGCCCGAATAAAGGGATTAAATTCATACTTACAAATACAGTTGGGTCTCAAATTTCATTTGTTCTGACAATACGCGACTCAGATGCCGAGAGATAGGCCGCCTCGACCAAAGCCAAAGTTCGCAGATTATCGCGCCCACTTGTTTCAGGCTCTTGCCCCACTCTCAGGCAATCAATATAGTGTTGCTGAATCGTAAGAACGCTTTCTTGGATGTTATGCCAAGGTTTAGACGCCCAGTCTAACATAGGTGGCGACAAATCCCGAATTTCTGTGTGTCCATCGGCCTGTACGGTCAAGCGATACCCAGCATCTAAACGCATTGTACCCTTAACACCGTCCACTTCAATCAGGCTTTCCGGAAAGGTTTCAGGTGTTCGCTGAGTGGCATAGGAACAGTCAACAATACTAGTCACTCCGTTTTCATGCTCGAGCAACATTGTCGCGACATCCTCGCCATTGATCATGGGGTTTATTCGGCGGGTTGTGGCAGACAGACGCGCCACGTCCCCAAAAAGCGCACGGGCAATATCAAGGATATGAATGCCCAAATCTTCGATGATAAACCGCGCGCCCTCCCTGAGATAAGGTTGACCTGAAAAAACATCATAACCTGAGCGAAAGCTGACACGTCCAAAAAACGGATCACCAATTGTACCTTTCCGCACCTCATAAATCACCGCACGAACAGCAGATTGCCACCTAAAATTCTCATGAACCATAAGAGTTTTGCCCGTTGCCTCAACAGCATTCACCATTGCTCGTGCATCATCCATCCACTCGGCAAAAGGTTTTTGGCAGATTACATGTTTATTGTGCCGAGCCGCCATCTCAACGAGATATTTATGAGATTGAACAGTTGTCGCAATATCAACAATATCAAACTCTATATCCGCAAAAAACGCGTCAGCATCTGTATAAAGCTGATCGATATCAAAACGTGCCCCTGTTTCGTTGAGGTGACTGGTGTTCGTATCACAGAGCGCGACCACATCAACACCAATGATATCGCGCCAAGCCTGCAATTGATTTTGAGCAAAGAAACCGCATCCAATTAATCCGACTTTCATGACATGCACCCTTTCGCCGAGACGTTCGCCAATTTATCACCGCACAGATGACATGCCAAATCAAGAGCCTTGACATAAAATGCCACCATGTGGGCAAGTACATTTTGCTATTGAGATTTAAGGATCGTTTCGTTTGATCTGTCCTCACAACACGCGAATTTCATAAGTTAAACGCTTTTATTGATTGAACATTTCGCGACATCGTTTACCAAGCGGTAACTGCAAAAACAGAAATGATGAATTCATGCCCAATACCGAAGCCCCCAACTACCCACCGAACGCGGCCCGTGACTGGATCAAATTACTGTCGGATTATCGCGAACCCAACGCGGCGCGCAGCAGTCTGGAGCTCGGCATTACTCTGGGCTGTTTCGTGTTATTGTGGGTGCTTGCATGGCATACAATATCGATCAATATTTGGATTACTCTAGCCCTTTCTGTTTTGAACGCGGCCTTCTTGTTGCGATTGTTCATCATCCAGCACGACTGCGGTCACAGCTCATTCTTTAAGAACCGCGTTCTGTGTGATTGGCTCGGTCGCATCATAGGGGTTGCAACGCTGACACCGTACGATGTGTGGCGACGCTCTCATGCATTGCACCATAGCTCATCAGGTAATCTTGGTCGCCGAGGAATGGGAGATGTCCATACACTCACCGTCTTTGAGTATCAGGATAAATCAGCCGCCGGGCGCCTCTTATACCGACTGTACCGTCATCCTGTGGTCTTGTTTGGTCTCGGACCAGGGTATTTGTTCTTTCTCCAGAACAGATTGCCGCTTGGCTTGACACATCAGGCAAAATATTGGGTCAGCGCCATGGGCACAAACGCGGTCATTCTGACAGCGCTCTCAATCATCTATTATTTCGGTGGGTTAATGCCGATCCTCCTAATTTTCCTCCCCTCCACCTTTATTGCCGCAACCTGTGGCGTGTGGTTGTTTTATGTGCAGCACCAATTCGAGGAAACCCATTGGGAACAAGAACCTGATTGGGACATCCACGAAGCCGCCTTTCACGGCAGCTCGTACTATGTGCTCCCCCCTGTCTTGCAGTGGTTGACAGGCAACATAGGCATTCACCACGTCCACCACCTCTACAGCCGCATTCCGTTTTACAAACTGCCGAAGGTGCTCAAGGAACACAGCGCACTTGCCACGACCAATCGCATGACCATCAAAGAAAGCCTCCAAACGGCGCGGCTGCATTTGTGGGATGAAGAGCGCAAGAAACTGGTATCCTTTGCACAGGCACGCAAGCTTCAACTTGGGTAATTGGGTGAGAGCTGGTTAGATCAGCTCAATCTCTCCGCGTTCAGTAATTGGGCACTTTTTTCCCGTCGGCTGAAAAACTAACGATGTTGTTCATGCGCGACAGTCGAGTGTTGTCGCGTTTCGCAAGCGAGAGCCATCGCAAAATATTTCGTCGATATGACGGTGCTGAGGCGTCCCACCATTCTTTGGCGCCTGCTTCAGATAGCGCCTTCACCAGATCATCTGGCTCGATCAAAGCATCAATATCCTGTCCGACGTTATAAGAGCCCGCTCTTTTTGCCTCATTGATCCGTGCCAACCCTGCGGCCTGCATCCGCCCCTCTTTGATAAGGCGATCTGCGCGGTCCCGATATGTTTTCGTCCAGTCCTGCGCTTTTCGCGGAGAAATAAGCTGCATAGTGCGATCATCATCTAACTTCATGCGCCGTCCATCAATCCAACCATATGCAAGTAAGGCATCCAAAACCTCGTCTCTAGAAACGTATTTATCGCGATGCAGCGCTTTCCATGTGACAAGCCATACTGTTGGGCCGTTTGAATGATTGGATTCAAGCCAGTCCCACAGACCATTCGCGCGCGTTATCTCAACTTTCTCAAAATCATCGGGGGTCATTGTGATATCTCTGCAACCTCATTAAATGTCTGCACCTCAAGACCTAAGACATAGAGCAGGTTAAACCAAGTTAAAGCATCTCTGATGATCCGAGAACAATTTGTCGAATTCTATTGATTAGTCTCACATCATTCTAAGAGAACCGGGCCGCAGGACACCGAAACAGCTCATTGCGACCATAGTTCTTGATGCCACATTAGGTTTCTCGATCTCAACTTTCCTTAAAGCTGTTTGCCAAATGCGCCTTACAATTTAGGCTCATTTGAGGCCCGTTTACACATTTTTAAATTTCACGAGTCCGTTACAAATTTGATACGGAACTTTGACAATTCACACATAAACCCCATCCAGTCAGTGAAGGGGAAGAAATTGTTAACAGCCTCCAAAGTAACAAAAGTATTTGGCAACAGCACCGCTGTAGATACTGTATCGTTTACCTTTGATAAACCAATGATGGTCGGCATTATCGGCGCCTCAGGTGCAGGTAAATCCACGCTCTTGCGTATGATTAACCGGTTGGGCGATGTCACCTCTGGGACGATTACGTATGAGAACGTCGAAGTGTCCCAACTCAAGGGACCGGCCAAACGTCAATGGCAATCAGACTGCGCAATGATCTTTCAACAATTCAACTTGGTGCCCCGCATGGATGTGGTCAGCAATGTGTTGCATGGAACATTGAACAAGCGGTCCACTCTGGCGACCTTATTTAACCTATACCCACGCACTGACATCGTAAAAGCAATTGAAATTCTAGACCGTTTGGGCGTTGCGGAGCATGCGTCAAAACGGGCTGAGGCTTTGTCAGGCGGCCAACAACAGCGTGTCGCCATTGCGCGCGCGTTGATGCAGGATCCAAAAATCATCCTCGCCGACGAGCCAATTGCATCCCTTGACCCAATGAATGTGCAAATCGTGATGGATACCCTGCGTCGTATTCATGAAGAAGATAACAGAATGGTCGTCGCGAACCTGCACACATTGGATACGGCGCGCCGTTATTGCGACCGCATCATTGGCATGCGCAAAGGCAAAGTCGTCTTTGACGGATCCCCTCAAGATTTAACAACATCCGCGGCGCGCGACATCTACGGCGCGGATCAGTCCTTCTCAGAAGAAGCGACATCAACCGAGATACGGGACCTTGAATACATGGTTCCCGCATAGCTTTCATCAACTGCCAACCGGCAACAATCAAACTGTGGAGAGATAAGATGAAAAAGTTCGTAGCAGCCATTTTGGCAACAACAGCACTAGCCGCACCTGCATTTGCAGACGGTCACGGTGGAATTTCAGAATTCCGCATCGGTATCTTGGGTGGCGAAAACGCTCAAGACCGTTTGAACAACCAAGAATGCTTGCGTCAGCGTACCGAGGATTTGTTGGGCGTTGAAACAAAATTGTTCGCACCTGCAGACTATGACGGTGTTATCCAAGGTCTTTTGGGCGGCACAATCGACATGGCATGGTTGGGCGCGTCGTCTTACGCGAAAATCTATCTAGAAGATCCAGAAGTTGTTTCACCTGTTGTCGTTAAAGTAAACGTTGATGGTGGTTACGGCTACCACTCAATCGGTTTTGCACGCAAAGACAGCGGCATCACATCGCTTGACGACATGAAGGGCAAGACATTTGGCTTTGGTGATCCAAACTCAACATCTGGTTACTTGATCCCATCCATCGAAATCCCAACAATCACTGGCGCGACAATGGACTCAGGCGATTACTTCGGTGACGTTAAGTTCACAGGCGGCCACGAGCAAACAATCGTTGCCGTAAACAATGGTGACGTTGACGGTGGTGTGACTTGGGCTGATGGCTTGGGCAACTGGGAAGATGGCTACAACTCAGGCGCTTTGCGTCGTGCGGTTGACGCAGGCTTGGTTGACATGAACGACTTGGTTCAAATCTGGAAATCAAAGCCGATCCCAGAAGGCCCTGTTGTTCTTCGCACAGCATTGCCAACAGACGTACAGGTCAAAATGGCGTCCCTTATGGCATCTTTGAAAACTGTTGATCCTGATTGCGCATACAACGTGTTTGCTGGCGACGCACAAGGCGTTATGCCAATCACACACGACGCATATGTTTCTATCGTAGAAGCGCGTAAAGCAAAGCAATAATAGCATTGTTTCTTAACGGGGTGCCAACAGGCGCCCCGTTATTTTTTTGCAGGTAGTCCATGACCCAAAATCACCCCACTCCATCCGTAAAACACATTCAAGACAGCTATATGGCCATGACGGTGCGCAAGCGCAGCTATGGCGCCATTTTATTGCTAATTTTCATAGCCTTAATGGTCAGCGGGTTTCGCACGGCACAGGACCGCAATGCGGGGTCGTTCTGGGACGGGATTCACCGTATTTTTGATTTTCCATCTAGCGTGATAAGCGAAGCGGTCGAAAAATTGGCCGAGCTGCCAGTTCACATGGCAACCTATTTTCCCGCACTGTTGGAAACGATCAACATCGCCGCAGCCTCAACCTTGGTCGGGGCAATTTTAGGTGGCATTTTCTCTATGTTGGCGACGCGTGGACTGGCGAAATGGCCACGTCTCATTCCAGTCTTTCGGCGCATCCTTGATTTAATGCGCGCGGTTCCTGAAATCGTCATTGCTTTGGTGCTTATCTTTGTAATGGGGGGCGGCCCCGTCCCTGCAATGATCGCAATCGCCTTTCATACCACGGGCGCGCTTGGAAAAATGTTTTCCGAAGTGAACGAAAACGCCTCCCTCAAACCTGTTGATGGCTTGGCTTCGGTTGGGGCAAGTTGGACACAGCGTATGTTCCTAGGTGTCGTTCCTCAAGTCGCCCCTAATTATATGAGCTACGCATTGATGCGCTTTGAAATCAATATCCGCGCCTCTGCTATTTTGGGCTTTGTGGGTGCGGGCGGTATTGGCTACGAGCTCAAGAATGCCATGTCTTGGGGTCAGGGTCGTTATGATCAGGCGGCGGCAATCTTCTTAATGTTGTTCGCCACGATTGTTGTGTTTGATCAAATCTCATCCATGTATCGCAACCGCCTCACTCATGGGCGTAAATCAAACGAGGTGTTATCATGACAACCACAGCTTCGATGGATCATCTCACTGATCACGCGATACAGCATATTTCCCGCAAGAAATTCACCACGTTTGCAGGCCTCTCGGTTGTTTTGGCCTATTTCGTCTATATCTTTTTCGCCTTTGATTTGATTGGCTTATATCAGTCGGCATCGGCCAAAAACGCGATGACACTGGTGCGTGATAGCTATTCTTACAAAGTGCATGTCGCGCGTGACAATCGCTCTAGCGAAATTGACATCAAAATCGAAGGCGAAAACAAAGGCGCCTATCCAAAAGGCGAAGCGCCTGACTGGGTGGCCCTTGCCCCCGCGAACACTGTTATCGACTTGGGAAAAGGTCACACTGTGACCTACGGCGAAACAGAGGTCACCTATAACATTCCGGGCTATGGCACCGTTTGGGCCAACCCAACCCGCAAAGGGGTCGAAACCAAGTACCCTGACGGGGATGTTCCTGACTATATCAGCGCATCCAAAAACCGTTTGATGATTATTACGGACCAAGGACGTTTGACGGTCACACGCAACAGAACCGAAGTGTTCCGCTATTTTGTCGGCTGGGAGCTATTCTTTTTCACGCTTGATAGCCCCTATCATAACATGCCTTTTGGCGAAGTCATGTCACGCGCCTTCAATGGCGAAGCGGGCGCGATCTTGTCTGATTTCTGGAACAACCGGATGTGGTTGCACAAGGACGTTGCCTGGGCGATCTATGAAACAATCTTGATGGCCTTTATTGGAACATTTGGCGGAGCCATCGTGGCCCTACCGCTTGCGTTCCTCGCCGCTAAGAATTTCACACCCTTTCAATCACTTCGGTTTTTCATGCGCCGGATCTTTGACTTTATCCGCGGTGTAGATGCTTTGATCTTTACCATCATGCTGTCACGCGCTTTTGGCCCCGGCCCCATGACAGGTGCGCTTGCTATTTTGATTACGGATACGGGCGGCTTTGGTAAGATGTTCTCGGAAACATTGGAAAATATCGATGACAAACAAGTCGAAGGTATCCAATCCACTGGTGCACGGCCTCTTCAGCGATATCGTTTTGGGGTATTGCCGCAAGTGACCCCTGTTTTGATGTCACTGGTCCTCTATTTCTTTGAATCCAATACCCGCAGCGCGACAATCATCGGAGCCATTACAGGGGGTGGTATCGGGCTACTCTTGACCCAAGCGATGTATACGCAAAAAGACTGGGAAGAAGTCAGTTATTACATTACCCTTATTATCCTCATGGTGGTTGCGATGGACTGGCTATCTGGCATTTTGCGCCGCGCCTTGGTCAAGGGATCGTCTAATGACACGCTATAGAGCAACCAAATGACACGCCTGAACGAAACAGATCCCTTTATGCACCCTGAGTGCGAAACCAGAGACTGCCGTTTTGGGCGATTTGTAGAAATTGGCAAAGGGTCACGTTTACAAAATGTGACCTTGGGCGATTATTCCTACTGCGACCGGTACGCGGATATTGCAAATGCTGAGATCGGGAAATTTGCCAATATCGCCAGCTTCACCCGCATTGGCGCAACGGATCATCCACTCGAAACCGCAAGCTTGCACCATTTTCTCTATCGCTCTGCAGACTATTGGTCAGATGCCCCAGATGATGTCGCTTGGTTTAAAAAGCGTCAGTCTCGCACAGCCTATATTGGGCATGACACGTGGATTGGTCATAACGCTCAAATCAAACCCGAAGTGACCATTGGCCATGGCGCCGTTGTCGCATCAGGTGCAATCGTCACCAAGGACGTGGCCCCCTATACGATCGTGACAGGCATCCCAGCCAAGCCCTTGCGACTTCGTCAACCAGCCGAGATCGCAGAGCGGTTCATAACGCTCGCATGGTGGGATTGGGATCATGATCTTTTGCGCAGCAGGCTCGAGGATTTTCGCACCCTGCCCGCTGAAGCGTTCTTAGATAAATACGAGTGAGTGCAGCGGCTTATTGCGCCGCTATCTGTGCGTTTCCGTGCTCGTATTGCATCAAGCGATTTGCAATTTGACCCGTCACGAACGAGAACTGTCCACGACATAGCGTGGCGTCAATTTCCAAGGTCTCTTTGTTCAAAAACACTAAATCGGCGCGCATGCCCTGATCAATCCGTCCAATGGTCTCTAACCCCATGACATCCGCGGCGTTTGTGGAAATCATTTTCCACGCTTGAGGTAGAGAACACTCACCATCTTGCCAAAGCTTGATCGCGGACTGAGACAGGGCGGGATAGTAATAATCCGAGACCAACACATCACATAGCCCCATGCGAATGAGGTCAATCGCCGCAATATTCCCCGATTGTGATCCCCCGCGCACAATGTTCGGAGCCCCCATTAAAACGGGATTGCCAAATTCATGCGCCGCACGTGCGGCCGCCACAGTTGTTGGGAATTCGGCGATATGCGCGCCCAAATCCGAAAAGGCTTTGCGTGTCTGCGCATCTGGATCATCATGGGACCCATAGCGTATTCCGCGTTGATCAAAGGCACGTGCTGATTTCTCAAGAAATTCAGGCATGTCTTTTTCCTGACCCAAGGCCATTTGAAAGGCGTCAAAATGTTCATCGGCATTGCGCCCGATTTCGGCCGCCCATGCCTGAAACGATCCATCATTGCGATCAACCATTTCTTTGGCCTCAGGCAAGTGATTGTTAAACACAAGGTAATCAATACCGAATTGATCAATCGTCTCTATGAGGGCATCATACATATCGCAAGTATGCGTTTCCAACCGAATGTGAAGACGTAAATCGGTCCGCGACTTGGGCTTGTAGCCCTGTAACGTCTGAGCAAAATGCTGCGCCTGCTTTGGGCTGCGCTTCATGCCCTCCCATGACCAACTGTGCGCCAACCACGCTGTCGTGACACCACAAGAGGCCAATTCCAAATCAATCTGGCGCAAAGCGCGCCGTTGATCAAAGCCTGCTTTGGGACGTGGGAAAATTTGGCGATCAAATCCATCACCATGCAAATCAATTATTCCAGGAAGAACGTAATACCCTGTCGCATCCAAACCATCACCAATGAGGGCAGAAATGCTGCCATTGTCGATCTGCAATCCTGTGTCGATGAGCTCATCGTCCAAAAGCACCGTTGCGTTTGATATGCTAAATGTCATGGTCTTGATCCTAATTATTTCGGTCAAGTCCTAAAGCCGGAATGTATCAGTTCGGTGACGGATCGTCATCATAGGTCAATTGAATGCGATCCCCTACAAAATGCGTAGATCCGAATTCGACGGGGGCGCCTGATGCGTCTGTATTCAGACTGGTGGCGCGCATGAGCGGATCACCCGATTTTATTTTGAGATGATTGGCCTGAACAGGATCCGCCAAGACGGCAGTGATCTGCGTCCAGCGCCGCGTATAGTCCATCACTCCACTGGCGGCCAAGGCCTGAGTCACAGAGGAATACTGTTCCAACTGAGCTTTTAGTTCTGGAAACCGCTGTGCATCAAAAATACTTTTGAACAAGGCAACAGGCACATCATCAGATTTAGAAATCCCATAAAAGACATGCACGTCATCCCCCGCTGTGATGCCCAAAGCTTGGGCCGCGCTGGAGTCAGCGCGCTGTGTGACGATCTGCAAAACGTCGCGCGTCGGTGTCCGCCCTGAGGCGCGGATATTTTCGGTAAATCGCACCCTCTTGCCCATCTGGTAGCTGGTTTTCTGCGGGGTCACGAACACACCGCTCCCACGCTTCGACCAGACCAGATTCTGCGCAGCTAAATCAGCGAGCGCTTGGCGCACTGTATGTCGGTTCACACCATACTGAGCCGCCAAATTTTGCTCTGTTGGCAATTTATCTCCAGCCGAGAGCTGACCTTGGCCAATCGCCCGCGAAAGATCGTTTGAAATGGTTTTCCAAATGGACTGTGACGGCATGTTACAAAAAATTCACTTTTGGTTTCTTGGATTTTAGATTAACACGTTTTTAAAATTTGTCTAGTTGTATAGGAATCTGTGATGCAAGAAATAGACAGGAAAGCCTGGCTTTCTATCTTGGCCAAGGCCCCCGCTGCAGAAGTGGCCAAACACTTTACAGCACTTGATGTGCAAACGGATTACACCCAATTGCGGGCCCCAGAAATTGGCGCGGTTATGATGCGTGGTCGTATGGGCGGAACTGGTGATGCCTTTAACCTTGGCGAAATGACCGTAACGCGGTGCTCCATTGAGCTGGCCAGTGGAGAAATCGGTCACGGCTATGTGCAAGGTCGCAACCGCGTCAAAGCGGAACAGGTTGCTGTCCTCGATGCCCTCTTACAAACGCGGCACGCCGATGCCCTGCTGCGCGACATAGTCCTCCCATTGCAGCAAAACATGGCAACAACCCAAGATACAAATGCAAAGAAAGCTGCCGCAACCAAGGTCGATTTCTTTACCCTTGTGAGAGGAGAAGATTGATGCACAGTCAAGCGGTACAAGGCGGTTTTACAACCCCACCTATCGAGAGCGCCCGTGCCTTTCGCTCTATCATGAATGCAATAGCGAAACCGGGGCAAATCTTTGACCTCACCGGTGCTGTGGCCCCTGCACCCTTTTCTCAAGCGGCCGCCACTGTTGTGTTAACCCTCTGCGATCCTGAGACACCGATTGCCTTGCTTGGGGATCACAACACGCAAATCACGCGCGACTGGGTGACCTTTCACACTGGCGCCCCGATCACAGAGGCCACGGGCGCGCAGTTTGTGATTGGGACATGGGCGGAAATGATCCCTCTTGATCGCTTTGCAATTGGGGATGCGCAATATCCGGATCGATCAGCAAGCCTAATTGTCGATAACGCAACCATAGAAAACCATGGGGCGATGTTGTCTGGCCCCGGCATCCAAACGCAGATTGAATTTTCACTGCCTGACACAGGTGTTTTCAAAGAGAACGCCCGTCTTTTCCCTCTGGGATTGGATTTCTTTTTTTGCTCAGGCAATTCCATTGCGGGATTGCCGCGCAGCACCAAAATAGATTGAGAGGTCACAGATGTATGTAGCGGTAAAGGGTGGTGAAAAAGCCATCGACAACGCCCACACATGGCTAGAAGAAAAACGACGCGGTGACACAGATGTGGACGAACTCTCCGTCGATCAAATACGCGAACAGCTGACCTTAGCGGTCAACCGTGTAATGGCCGAAGGATCCTTGTTTGATCCAGACCTCGCAGCGCTTGCCATAAAACAATCCCGTGGTGATTTGATCGAAGCAATATTTTTAATCCGCGCGTATCGCACCACTTTGGCGCGCTTCGGCGTGACACGCCCCATTGAGACGGAAAAAATGGCCTGTGTGCGTCGCATATCCGCGACCTTCAAAGATGCGCCTGGCGGTCAAATATTGGGCCCAACATTTGATTACACGCACCGTTTGCTCGATTTCAAACTGGCCGCCGAAGGGGACGCCCCCTCCTTGGAACCCGCCGATACAGGCATCGCAGATGACTTGCCCCATATCACTGAATACCTCAACCAAGAGGGGATTATTCAAACCGAACCTGATACAGGCACAGAGCCGCGCGATTTAACACGCGAGCCATTGGAATTACCGGCAGGGCGCGATTTACGGCTTCAATCCCTGACACGTGGGGATGAGGGATTTATCTTGGGGATGGCCTATTCCACGCAGCGCGGCTACGGGCGCAACCACCCGTTTGTAGGGGAATTACGAGTTGGGACAGTTGCTGTTGAAATGGATATTCCGGAACTCGGGTTTGCCATTGAAATCGGCGAAATTGAGGTGACCGAGTGTGAAACTGTCAATCAATTCACGGGGTCAAAAACCGAACCAGCGCAGTTCACGCGCGGATATGGATTGGTGTTGGGGCATAGTGAGCGTAAATCCATCGCAATGGCCTTGGTGGATCGCGCATTGCGGTGGCAAGAGTTGGGCGAAGACAACGTGGGCGTCCCTGCTCAGGATGCTGAGTTTGTGCTCTATCACAGTGACAACATCCAAGCGACTGGGTTCTTGGAGCATATCAAATTGCCCCACTATGTGGACTTTCAATCGGAATTGGAACTGATCCGTAAACTGCGCACCCAAGCAGAGCAATCGCAGCAAGAGGCATCTGATCATGAGTGACTATAACTTTGCCTATCTCGACGAACAAACAAAACGCATGATCCGTCGCGCGATTTTGAAAGGCCTCGCAATTCCAGGGTATCAAGTCCCCTTTGCCAGTCGCGAAATGCCTATGCCTTATGGGTGGGGCACTGGCGGTGTTCAGGTCTCTGCCGCGACACTAACGCCAGAGGATACTTTCAAGGTCATTGACCAGGGGGCCGATGACACGACCAATGCGATTTCTATTCGCAAGTTTTTTGAAAAAACCTCTGGCGTAGCAGTGACCGAAAAAACATCTGAGGCCACTATCATCCAAACGCGCCACCGCATTCCCGAAACCGAAATGAGCGAGGATCAAATCCTTGTCTATCAGGTTCCTATTCCAGAACCCCTGCGGTTTTTGGAACCTTCTGAGGTTGAAACGCGCAAAATGCACGCGCTTGAGGAATATGGTTTGATGCATGTCAAACTGTATGAAGACATCAGCCGACATGGGGCGATTGCAACGTCTTATGCCTATCCAGTCATGGTCCAAGATCGTTATGTCATGGATCCCTCGCCCATTCCCAAGTTTGACAATCCAAAAATGGAAATGCCCGCTATTCAGCTGTTTGGAGCAGGTCGCGAACAGCGCATTTATGCGCTGCCACCCTTTACCAAAGTGGTCAGCCTCGATTTCGAAGATTACCCATTTGAGGCTAGCAAAGCAGATCACGTATGTGAAATTTGCGGGGCCGATCACACCTATCTCGATGAGGTCATTGTTGATGATCAGGGGGGGCGCATCTTTGTCTGCTCGGACACAGATTTTTGTTCCACACAGCAAAAGAAAAATGCGGAGACTGTGCAATGAAACCACTATTGTCCATTCAAGGCGTCACCAAACGCTATGGCAGCCGCATCGGGTGCAAAGACGTGAGCTTTGATCTCTACCCGGGGGAAGTCCTCGGAATTGTTGGCGAAAGCGGATCAGGCAAATCAACTTTGCTCAACTGTATGGCGGGGCATCTTATCCCTGATACTGGCAAAGTTTTGTTCGATACCCGTCATGATGGCATGCAAGACACGTTAGCGATGTCAGAGCCGCAAAGACGATTTCTGTCGCGAACCGATTGGGCCTTTGTTCATCAGCATGCCCGCGATGGGCTGCGCATGTCAGTGAGCGCCGGCGGCAATGTCGGCGAACGGCTGATGGCCGTTGGGGACCGACATTACGGCAACATCCGCGCCAAAGCGATAGACTGGCTCGACCGCGTTGAGATTGCCGCCGATCGTGTTGATGATCGCCCCACTGCCTTTTCTGGTGGGATGCAACAGAGGCTTCAAATTGCGCGTAATTTGGTGACGGGACCGCGTTTGGTCTTTATGGATGAACCCACGGGGGGTTTGGACGTATCGGTTCAGGCACGTCTTCTCGATTTGTTGCGTAATTTGGTCCGTGATATGGGATTGTCTGCAATCATTGTAACACACGACTTGGCCGTTGTGCGCCTATTGGCGGATCGCTTGATGGTCATGAAAGACGGCCATGTCGTCGAAACCGGCCTCACCGACCAAGTGCTAGATGATCCGCAACACGCCTATACGCAGCTGCTCGTAAGCTCTGTTTTACAAGTTTAAGGCCAGACACCATGATCCATATCGAAAAGCTTTCTAAACATTTCATCCTTCATAACCAAGGGGCAACCCGCATTCCCGTCATGCAAGACGCTGAATTCAACGTCGCCGCTGGTGAATGTATCGGGTTATCTGGTGTCTCAGGCGCGGGCAAATCGACCTTGATGCGCATGATTTACGGCAATTACCTTTGTCAGTCTGGATCCATCAAAATTGGCGAGACCGAAGTTGTTGGCGCAAATCCACGCGACATTATCCAACTGCGCCGCACGACCCTTGGATATGTGAGCCAATTTTTGCGCGTGGTCCCACGTGTCCCCACCATTGATGTCGTCGCAGACCCCCTATTGGCCATTGGTGTTGATGGAGACACCGCGCGCGCCAAGGCAAAAGACTTGCTGGCCCTGTTGAACATTCCAGAACGGCTTTGGTCCCTGTCCCCGACCACATTTTCAGGCGGCGAACAACAACGGGTCAACATCGCACGTGGCTTTGTGCATGACTATCCCGCTCTTTTGCTGGACGAACCTACGGCAAGCCTTGATGCGACCAACCGTGAAATTGTCTTGGGTCTCATTGAACAAGCCAAACAGCGTGGAACAGCAATTATCGGCATTTTCCATGATCAAGAGGCGCGGGATCGTGTGTGCGATCGATGTATTGACGTGACCCAATTCAGCCCAAAGGCCGCCTAATGACACAAGGACACCTCATCGCCGTCGTTGGACCTTCGGGAGTTGGCAAAGACACGGTCATGGCAGAAATGCTCAAATCAGATACCAACCTGATATGGGCCACGCGCCACATTACGCGCGCGGCTGATCCAGCAGGGGAAAACCACATCCCCGTGTCAGAGCCACAGTTCCAAGTCAATCTGGATCAAGGCGCATATGCTTTGCATTGGGAGGCACATGGCTTGCGCTATGGTATTCCACATAGCTCAGTCGCGGGGATGAGCGCGGGCAAAGATGTTTTGATCAATCTCTCGCGCAAGGTATTGGCGCAGGCGCATGACCAGTTTGACCGCTTTATCGTGGTTGAACTCACCGCTCCACGCGAAGTTTTGGCCCAGCGTTTGGCCGCGCGTGGTCGCGAAAGCGCACAAGAGATTGAACACCGTTTAAATCGTGTCGTTGATCCCCTGCCAGACTATGTGACACAGTTCAAAATCGACAATTCTGGGACAATTTCTGAAACTCTGGCGTTGATTTCAACGGCTATGCACCACGCGCAAAAAGGTCTGACATGACACAACCTCTTATCCTGACCAACGCACACCTAATTCTAGAAAACGAAGTTATGTCTGGAACGCTTTTGTGCCAAGACGGCGTGATTTCGGACATCTCCAATGGGTCAACACAAGCCAGCGGCGCGATTGATTGTAACGGAATGTTTGTGGCCCCCGGATTGGTAGAATTACACACTGACAACCTTGAGCGCCATCTTGAACCACGCCCTGCGGTCAACTGGCCCAAACGCGTGGCGGTTTTGGCGCATGATGCGGAATTGGCGGTCTGTGGCATTACGACGGTGTTTGATGCAATGCGCGTCGGGTCTCTGCCCTCTTCAGGCAAGGCACGTTATGACAACTATGCCCGTGAATTGGCGGATGTTCTCCTCGATCTCAAAACCCGTGATCGTTTGAAAATCAGCCATTTTATTCACCTCAGAGCCGAAGTCTGTTCTGAAACCTTAGAACAAGAATTAGATGAATTCACCACGCAAGATCGGGTCCAAATTATTTCTGTTATGGACCACACCCCCGGCGCGCGACAGTTTGCGGACCTCACCCAGCTGCGCACCTATATGTCGAAAAAACGCGGCCTCACGGATCAGGAATTCAATGAACACGTCGCAAATCTCAAGGCGATTTCCGCGCGAAACGCCAAGCGCCATGAACAGGCCGCCTGTGATGCCGCACAAAGGCTTGGTGCGGTTTTGGCCAGTCATGATGACACAGAGATTGACCACGTAGAAACATCTGCAAAGCGCAATATGACATTCGCTGAATTTCCAACGACTCAAATCGCCGCCCAAGCCTGTCGTGATCATGGCATTGCCATTATGATGGGCGCACCCAACCTAATCCGCGGTGGATCCCATTCAGGGAACGTCTCAGCCGGCGATCTGGCCCGCCAAGACCTCTTGGACATCGTCTCATCAGATTATGTGCCCGCCTCCCTGTTTCAATCCGCTTTGGCCTTGGAGCAGATATGGGGCGATCTGCCGCGTGCCTTTAAAACTGTGACCCAAGCGCCTGCGCGTGCGGCTGGTCTAACCGACCGCGGAAGCATCGCAATCGGACAGCGCGCTGATTTAATCGCCTTTGAACGGGATCAAGAATTGGGCATTATTAACCACGTTTGGACCAAAGGTCAGTCGGCCTTTTAAGCAGTTACACTGCCTCTTCTAGTCGATCCGTTGCGGGGGGCGGTGATACGGACACCTCTGAAACTTGTGCAAATTGGTCGGCTGTCAATGTCACCTGCTGTGCCGCAAGCAATGGGGCCAATTGTTCCATAGTGCGTGCAGAGATTATCGGCGTCGGCGCAAACTGCGTTTGACGGATCCAAGAAATCGCCAAAGTCGCAGGGCTCTGTTCAAAAGCAGCAGAGAGTTCTACAAGATCCGCCGCTGTTTTATGCATACTCTCTAAATGGTAGCGTTGGGCATAGCGGGCATTATCAGCCAACCGCCCAGAGGCCGTTTCAGCCCGAAAATATTTTCCAGTTAGCAATCCCGCCCCCAAAGGAGAGTAGGAAAAACACGAAATCCCCAATGCCTCACAGGCGGGGAAAATTTCCACCTCTGCTTGACGCTTAACCAAACTATACATCGGTTGCACGGCATCTACACGGGTTCCCAGCGACTCCAAAATATTTTGCGCCATAACAATTTGCCATGCGGCAAAATTAGAAAGCCCTATATAACGAATAAGCCCCTGCTTTTGTTGTTCAGCAAACCAAGTCAATGTTTCGATCAAGGGGGTGTTTGGATCAAAGCGATGCAAGTAGAGCAGGTCAATCTGATCAATGTCCAGTCGCTTGAGGCTCTCAGTTAAGTGCGGCGTCAAATTAGATGCCCCTGCCCCATCTGAATACCCAACCTTGGAGGCTATAAAGACGCGGTCCCGCTCTTCCTGAACAAATTGTCCCAGAAACCGTTCGGAATTCCCTTTGGTATACACCCAAGCAGTGTCAAAATGCCGGATGCCAGCGGCACGGCAGGCTTTATAAATGTCTTGCGAGACGGCCTCATCTGACCCTTGGCCAAATTGCATCGTCCCAAAACACAGCGCCCCCAAGTCATCCCCTGAGAGTGTTGTCATATGCGTCATCTCTTGCTGCCCTCGCCTTGCACTCGATGATTGAGTTGTAAGCCCCTTTGGCGACATTTCAAGCAAACGGCCCCTACCGATTTCAAAGGATAAGGCCAATAGCTCACACATTTCAATAATGCGTCCGCGCCTTGCAAAGCCCATACTGGTCGTAAAATGCCCCCACTCTATCCCATGTCTTTATCTTGCTGATTTAACTGTCTAAAATTTATTGAGAACGATTGTCTTAGCACCCTAAATCTGTGCCTTTATTTTCTAAATATAGGAGGTTCAGATAATGGCTAGAAAACTTTACAGCTATGCAGATGCCTTAAAGGTTTTGCAAGAGAAAGACGTACATTCGCATTTTGCTTCACTTCCCCAAGGTCGGCACTAGAGGCCAGTACAAACTTAGCTTCATCCCGCAGCTTTCGAGCTTGCTGAAGTGAAACCTCTGGATACTTACCGCAAGATAACCTCTTCTCTACTCCGAGATAGCGATACTTTAACCTCCAGAGCTTTGAAACTGTTTTCATTACCTCAATATATAGCCCTTCAAAGTCCGCCTTTTATAAGATTTACTTTTGGTTTTAAGATTCTTTATCGCAACATCTGTCAGGGGCATTTGGGGGCATTAATTACACCTAATAATTAATGCCCCCTAAAATGCCCCATTTGGACAAAATACCCCTACATCACAAAAGACGACAATGGACAACGGCAAGCGTCGAGCCCTTTTTGACAAGGTATATTTCGGATGTCATGGGATTTATTGAAACTATAAAGTGGTGCCCCCACACGGGTGTTGGCTCTGCCAGTAGGCACCATTGATAAGCATTAACCCCACAAAACAAAGGATAAAGCTTCAATCTAGTTCCTGCAACAGGCATATTTTGGTCTACGATATGGTCTACATCGTTTTTGTTAGTGCATTGTAATTTAGAAGCCTATGGCCTTGGCTAGGTATTTCTATAAGGTGTACCATCAGATCTCTGTAAAGCTTTGCTGTGCTGATAAAGGGGGGCGTGAGCGGCCTTACGGTTTGTTTGCTAGTCATCCAAGCTACAGACGTTACCTGCACTGTGTGGCTGCCTGAGAGCCTGTACGAGTTTACTGCGGCTCATATGTGTTATATTAGTTGCACTAAGGGGCTCTAGGAGTGGCTTGTAGGGCTTGTGTTTTGCACAGATCAAATCTGAGTGACCGATCTGCATTTTAAGTAAAATTGAATAGGTACTGGTAATGGTATACTTCGTTCCTGTAGTGTGATAAATACGTTATATATTAGTGTGTTACAGCTTTTAGAGGTGATGTCTCATTAGGAATTATCTTTCAACTTCGAGTGATATCAACCACTCTAGACGTTTTGATATCAATGTGTGGTCTGATACACTGGTATTAGGACAACTTGTTGATCAATTATGGTTTGAACACTTCCCCGACGAAGATAGTAGTAAAATCTGCTATTTCTGACATACGTGAAGTTAAGTCGTCCTTGATTGATAGTGATGGAGTATGTCGTTGGGACACGATTTGGATCAAGCCATTTGAAAACAACAACAGGCCAGTATTCAGGTTTTCCACGCCATTCTCAAACTATATCAATTACATCTTTAAAACAGATCATCATGCACAGAGGCATGGTCTTGTTACCTATATGCCAAGTGTCTTTCCGCATGATCTTTATCCACCAAAGGATAAGCATTCATCAGCTGAGCCACTATTTGAAGATCTCTGTGCTATTGAAGAGATGTTTCAAAAGTCACGTCAAAGAACGGTATTGCGATAAAAATGAGTACCTCATCAGTTAGTCGGCACTATTAAGTCTGCAGTAAGCTAGTTGCTAGGATTTCTGCAGCTCAACAGCCGAAAATACCTCTTAAAAACAATGATATATAGTGGTGTATGGCATGGTGCTGTACACTCAAAAAATAGATAAACAGGAAATGAAAAATGACCAACAACGAACACAGTGAACACACTAACACAGAAATCAGCCAGTATGCCGAAACTTACCTTCAGGACAGAATAAACGTCTTAGAGTTCTTCTATAAGCAAGACTATTGTTTCTATGGCGAATTTAAGAATTCGTCTGATCTGCAAGTCACTTTGGATGAGGCGTTATCGCATATCAAAGCGATAGAAACGGCAATCAATGAGTACTATTTTGGTGAGCAGTGGAAAGAACAAGATGATAAGTTCTGGATAGTGCTGTTCGAGAGTATTGATGAAATCACACAAGAAAAAGCCAGCATTAGAATATGAAGATACTCCTGAAACGGAACGGATGCGTAGAGTATTGACCAAATATAATGAATTACTCAACAAAACTTATTTGGACGTTTGTTCTCTAGAGGAACCCTACTTTGAGAGAGTTGAGGAACAAAAAGGTGAAAAAGATAAAATCGTCCGTCACTATATCACAGGTCAAAATCATTTCGTGAGACGCGTGTTTAACAACGGGAGTTGGGAACGAGGAGGCCGGTTCTATGGCGGCTGGTGGCAGCAGATGAACAAAGAGCTCCGATCAGACATTATTATAAATGGCGAGCCAGTAATTGAAATTGATTTTACTGCCATGCACGTTTCGTTGTTACAGGCGAAGGTTAATGAAAAGCCAAGGCCAAACCTAACTAAAATAAAGGAAAAGAAGGCTAAGAAAGTTTTGAGTCCAGCAGAAATGTTAGCTATCACTCCCGATGTAAATATAAGAAAACCGTTGGACGCTCAGAATGATCCTTATACGCTGAAGAAATCAGTATTTCCGAATAAAATTGGTTTCGATCAACGTAAGGCCGTGAAGCAACTCGTATTGATGGCAATTAATGCTAATTCTCGCGAATCCGCCTTTTTAGCATTTCGCAAAAAACAGGCACACGGAGACCCTTTGAAGAAATTGAAAAATAACGAACTATCGCAACTACTTGAAGCGTTCATTGATAAAAATCCCACGTTGGAGCCCTTCCTGGGTACTGGTAAAGGTCTTGAACTTATGTATCTCGATAGTCGGATAGCGGAGATAATAATTGAACAATTAACAGACAAAAATATCCCAGTCCTTTGCATTCATGACAGCTTTATTGTGGCATTTAAAGAATCAAAAGAGTTACAACGAGCGATGAAACGAGCAAGTCAGAAAATACTGGGAGTAAGCATTGAATTGGATATTTTGTCGATAAAACTTTCTGATTTTAACACAGGTGAATGTCGGCCCCTACTGCCATACGTCGTTACTAAGGATAACAATACATGCAAAGGCTACCTGGATAGGAAAAGGGCACTTAATCCTCCCCTTCCCTCAGTTGACATAATTCCACGCCATGCGCCCGGCTGCCATAACCTTAACAAAAATGATGGCGCAACATGACTAACGCTAAAGCATAATTGCCAAATAGATTTTTGACTTATCTTCTGCTCAAGTGGCTGAAAGTCACCTGCCACTTGAGCAGACATAAAAAATACGCTTACGGTCTGATCACAAAATAACCGTTGTCATCAAGCTTCATAAGACGTCCAACCCCGCCGGGAACAACAACGGCTGTATCAATAATATCAGGAGCTTTTCCTTCTTTTTTAGTCATACCGTTAATCGTATTTTGGCATGCGCTAAAACGTAAATCAGGGATACTCGCTGAAAAGCTTCTAACTCTTTCAAGAACTGGTGAAGTATCTTCACGAAGCATGTGCAGCCCTGCATTGAACGCAACAATTTCAATTTCAAATAAGTTACCTTTTTCACTTTGCATGCGAGCAAAATTTCCAGCAACATTCAACACCTTATTAAGTGTTGCAGGATCATTGTCACTTACCTGCAAAGCGAGCCTGTTTATACCATCATTAGCTTGTCCAGCCATGGCTGAGGCACTCATAAAGACGCCAACCGTCATTGATAAAACTGATTTAATAACTTTGTTCATTTGTTTCTCCCTGTTTTGCAACATCACGTTAGCGAAATACCGCATTGTTTCAATCATTTTCATACTTTACCACGTCTCTGACGCACTCGGAGAATTTACATGGAAGTCGATCTCTTGTAATTTATTCAGGCGCAATTTAGTGTGAGTGTTGTTTCATTGCCTTCACTAAAACTTTACGAAATAACACTCCAGTACATTATCTGCTGTAATGAAGCGCATGCACAAGGCAGATGATCTTGGGTTTCTGGATCGCGACAATCAAAGACCTGCTGTGCCACATGGGTTAAGGTCTACATTCAGGGATTCGGTTGCTGAAACTGGACAATCTCGAGAGGCTGCAGAACTACAACTCGCACACAAATTTAGTAGCAAAGTTGAGCACTCCTACTACAGAACTGATTTGTTAGATCATAGGGCTAAACTCCTAACGGCCTGGTTTTCCTTTTTAGAAGCCGACAGCCGTGTGTAAAGCCACATGAAACGTTGTGATTGTTTGCCAGAGGTAAATTAGAAAGTACCGTTTCGGATATCAAGCGTGTCGGATTAAAGCACGATCGAGACATGATTTGGGCTGCTGCATATTCGGAATACATTCGGACGAAGCACTGATGGCTGCAGGATCAGTTTATAGCATACACACACGAGCAAACAGAACTGCGCCGCGAAGCTGATTTGTGGTCGCAAATGGTACAAGAGCATCTAGCACACAAAGAGACCACACAGTGCGTTGGGCTATCGCCCGCCAGCTCCTGAAACCATAATACCACTGGATCAGAGGCCAATCATGCACTAACAATTAACATGGCCCAGTAAGATGAGGCTGCTCATGCGGGCAGGTGAGAATACATAACTCTTCGTTAGTTGAAAAGATGAAAGGTCGAAACCTCTCTAAGATGTCATGACAATTCGTATTACATGAATAATGGTGTTTGACATCAATTGGTTGAAACGACTACGGCTCCTCCCCTAGATATGACTTAATCATTTATGATTTTAATGGCGCAATAAAAACAATAAATTTTTGTAATTTAAAGTTCAATGATAGCCTCTCTTCCAACAACTAATTTTGTGATTTGAAATGGATCGAGAAAAGTTTAAAAAAAAGTTTGGTGCTTCTGGCCCAGTTATCCTTCCGGTAATCCACGTCCTTGAAAGCAAGCAGGCTTGGCGAAATATCAATTCTGCAATAGCTGGTGGTTGTCCTGGTGTTTTTTTGATCAACCATGACTTTGAGAAGGAGAAGTTGGTTCCAATAATTAAAGAGATGCGGCAAGCGTTCCCAGACATTTGGCTTGGTGTCAATTTCCTCGCGGTTACCGGAAAATTCGCCTTCCCCATCTTGGGAGAGCTACAAGCAAACGGTTGCAAGGTCGATGGTTACTGGGCCGATGATGCACGCATTGATGAACGACGTGCGGTAGATGATCAACCCGAAGCAGATGAAATAGCATCGGTTCGTGCGTCTAGCGGTTGGACCGGACTCTATATTGGCGGCACTGCGTTTAAAAAGCAGCGGGACGTTGATCCAGCTCAGTATGGGAAAAGTGCGCGTATAGCGACAAACTACATGGACGTCGTAGTAACGTCTGGCGTGGCAACTGGTCATGCAGCCGATGTGAGCAAGATCAGCACGTTCCGTGAAAACTGCGGCCATACTGCGCTAGGCCTTGCATCTGGAATCACACCTGAAAACGCGGAGGAGTATACCGATGCGGTTGATCTTTTCATGGTGGCTACTGGCATTAATCATAACAGCGATTTCTACAATATCGATCCTGAGCGACTGAAGAGGCTCATGGATCTTACACAGACATAAGGGAGAAACAGTATGGCACAAGACAAGGGACCTAGAGACGATCGTTGGTATTTCTCGCTAATGGCACCAAACACCAAAGGTGATAAGTTTGCATGGCTTGACCCGACCTCGATCTATATCAATGGCAAAGCGTATCATGATTTACTGGATGATCTAGTGGCCGATCTCAATAAGGACGACATTGATGTTGTTGCGGGTCTTGATGCAATGGGCTTCGTTTTAGCGGCGGGAATCGCGGCGCGTATTGGAAAGGGCTTTTTGCCTATACGCAAATCAGGTAAGCTCTGTGTGGATACAGACAGTGCTTCCATGACAAATTATTCAGGCCAAACCCAATCGATGGAGATGCGCCTGCCTGCCTTTGCTCCGGGAACACGGGTATTGCTGGTGGACCAGTGGGTCGAAACCGGCGGTACGATGCACGGTGCCGTACAGCTGGTTGAACAACAAAAAGGTACGGTTGCGGGCATGGTGGCGATTGTTATGGAAGAGAATGAAAATACAAAATCCTACCGAGACCGATACAAAGTTGTCACGGCAATTCAGCCGGGCACAGAATGGCAGCGCCAAGCAAACGCACAATATCTTGAAAGCTTTAAGACTTACAAACCTGAAATGGCTTTCCCGGTTTAGGTAACGCTTCAGCGACAATTTCTAAAACGTTCATTTGAGAGAGGGTCGACAGATGAAATTGATCTGTGGAAACAGTAATAGTGCGCTTGCCGAAGCGATTGCAGCGCATATGAAGGTCCCTCTTGCCCAGTGCAATGTGCGCCGGTTCGCTGATGAAGAGGTCTTTGTTGAAATACAGGAAAACGTGCGCGGGGATGACGTATATGTTATTCAATCTACGTCATATCCAGCCAATGACAACCTGATGGAGTTATTGGTGCTTATTGACGCACTGCGTAGATCTTCTTCCGGGCGCATCACAGCTGTTATACCTTATTTTGGCTACGCACGACAGGATCGCAAATCGTCTCCAAGAACACCAATCACTGCGAAGTTAGTTGCGAACATGATAACTCAGGCAGGAGCAGATAGAGTTCTGACAATGGATTTGCATGCAGGCCAAATTCAAGGCTTTTTTGACATTCCAACGGACAATTTGTATGCGTTGCCAGAAATCGGCAATGATATCCAAAAGCAGAAATTTCGCGACAATATA
>CBFHKO010000015.1:0-49152 GCA_965656445.1 uncultured Paracoccaceae bacterium | reverse complement strand
CGGGATGGAGCAGCCCGGTAGCTCGTCAGGCTCATAACCTGAAGGTCGTAGGTTCAAATCCTACTCCCGCAACCAATAATAAACATTTTATAAAATATGCTATGCAACTGCGAGGTTCGCTGTTCCAGAGATTAAATGCCTCGCATTAGTTTGTAGGCTTATTCCATTACATGCGCCTTCTATTCAATTGCTCGAATTGTTTTTCTGCTCTTGAGTTTCCATGACCCTGTTTCCTCTTCTCGATGTCTCCGAGAAATAAGGGGTGGTGTAGGGCTAAAACTGCCACTCTTGGATAAGGACTTGTGACATCCTTGCCCATGTTCGCTGAGCATAAGAAATAGGGTGGCTTTGCAAAGTGGCGGTGCCCGTGATTTCTGTGGATGGGAAATTATCGGGGCGTTTGAACTGCTGACTAGAGGCTCGATACCAAGTTCCTTTGGGACGGCTGTCATCATTGACCGCAGTTTGAATTTCGCCTCCGTAGTTTTGTGCGAACTCAGGTTCAGATATTTTGTTAAGGGGCGTTGTTGATATGTCTTTCAAGTCTACTGACGGCCATTGCAATGAGAAGTCAGTATCGCTGAATTGAATGGGCTTGGACGGATCAATGCGGTCCGACCATGTGGATGGGACAACCATGAGAAGACCAGTAAGAGATGCGATTTTAAGTTGTGTCATATCAAATTTTCCTTTTGTTTAATCAACCTTTATTGGCTGACAATGACACAACTAAACACCGCTTCTTACAGTTGCCTGTTCGCTAGGTTACAAATTTGTATGGTTAGCAATTAGCGCAAACGCGTCTCTGTCGTAGCATCAAAGAACATCGCCGTATCGGGTGTAAAATCGATCACTACATTTGTTCCCGAGGCAATAAAGTCGTCGCCGCGCGTTTCCACAATCAAACGCTCACCCGTTGTTGCACTGAGGTAGTCATATGCAACACCGCCTAGACGTTCTCGTAAATCAACTGAGACGGATGACTCACCAGGGGTCAGCGACAAATTCTGCGGGCGAAGTCCGACAGTGACCTTTGACCCAAAACTTGGGAGAGCCACGTTTGTTGTGATCACCTTGTCATCCAGAGCTGGGACGCGAACGCCCTCGTTTTCAACGAGACCTTCCAAGAAATTCATGCTTGGCGAACCGATGAATCCTGCCACAAACTTGTTGTCGGGATCTTGGTAAAGCTGCATTGGGCTGCCAACCTGTTCAATTTTTCCTGCGCGCAGCACAACGATTTTATCGGCTAGGGTCATGGCCTCGACCTGATCATGCGTGACGTAAATCATGGTCGCGCCGATTTCTTTATGCAAGCGCGCGATTTCGACACGCATATCAACGCGCAACTCTGCGTCCAAATTTGACAAAGGTTCGTCAAAAAGAAAGACCTCTGGCCCTCGAACAATAGCGCGGCCAATCGCAACACGTTGCCGCTGTCCGCCAGAAAGCGCTTTTGGTTTGCGTTTCAAATAAGGACCGAGCCGTAAAATATCTGCGGCTGTATCGACTTTTTGTTTGATCTCGGCTTTGGGAACGCCATTCATTTTGAGGCCAAAGCCCATATTTTCTTCAACGCTCATGTGCGGATACAGAGCATAGGTTTGGAACACCATTGCGACGCCGCGATCCGCAGGGTCCGCCGAGGTCACATCATTTGCTCCGATGTGTATTTGGCCCTCTGTTGTTTCTTCGAGGCCTGCGATCATGCGCAACAAAGTGGATTTTCCACACCCTGATGGGCCAACAAAGACGCAAAACTCGCCTTCTTCGATGGTCAAATCAACACCGTGAATGACTTGCACATCGCCGTAGCGTTTGATTGCATTATTTAGAGTGACACCTGACATGCAACGTTCCTTTGTCGGTTAAGAGGGGAATTGCCACGATGTGGCTTCTTCACCAATTTTTTGGGCTGTTTCGATTAAACTTGGTTTAAATTTTTCCAATTCCGTTGGATCGGAATACATCGTCGACGTCGCGATAGAGATTGCTCCTAGAACGCGGCCATTCGCAGACAAAATAGGCGTGGCAATAGAGGCAATGCCTTGTTCATGTTCTTCGCGGTCAAAGGCAATGCTCGTCTCGCGGATCATATCTAATTCTTTGATCAAGCTGTCACGGCTCGTATGCGTTGTTGGCGTATATTGGTAAAAGGCTTGTTGCTGTAGGACGATCTCTAACCTCTTTGGCGCTAAGAAGGCCAACATCGCTTTGCCAACACCTGTACAATAGGTTGGCGCCACTTGGCCAATACGGGCCAAGGTGTCAAATCGGGCGTTTTTGCGGATTTTGTCGACGAAAAGCACCTGCCCATTATCAAGTTGAGCCAAGTGGATTGTTTCTGATGTTTGCTCCGCGAGGTCTTGAATAAACGCGCGCGCGATGGGGGCCAAGGTGGCATTGCTCCATGCGCCATGGGCCAGTCTCATGAGACGCACGCCCAAACTATAGGTCCCAAGCTGTTCGTTGTAACTTAGCATGTTTTGGTTCGTGAGCGTTTGCAAAAACCGATAGAGAGTTGCCTTGGGATAGGGGCTATTTTCAAGCAAATCGGAGAAACGAACAGGTTTACCAAACTCGGCAACAGCGTCCAAAACCTCGAGGGCTTTGCCAACGGTCCCGTCACTTGCGATAGGCTTGTTCATACTGTCCTCCCGTGCATTGGGGCTGTGTCAGCGCCAACAACATTATTGACATCTGTAGCGATTCGCGTCAGTGTTTTCAATACTTGAGATAAAGTTTCACATAATGAAACCTGACCTCACAGGGACAACAGGGAGGAAATGATGTTCCAGAAATTCACAAAAACCGCGGCGGCGATGATGTTGACAACCGCGATCGCAGCGCCTGCTTATGCAGAGCTATCCGGCACACTTCGCATTATGTCAGACATGTCCAACCCAGCGCCACGCGCTATCATGGAAGGTCTAGCATCTGATTTCGACGCAATGCACCCAAACCTAACGGTTGAATTGGACGTTGTTGATCGCGAAGCATGGAAAAGCCAAATCCGGAACGCGTTGACAGCGAATTCACCAGATGTCGTGAACTGGTATGCTGCAAACCGTATGAGCCCATTTGTTGATGCGGGTTTGTTCATGGATATTTCAGACATGTACTCAAACGGTGATCTTCCAGGTTTGGATGCCGTCAAAGGTGCGATGACGCTTGATGGCAAACAGTGGGGCGTTCCATACACATACTACCAATGGGGCATCTATTATCGCGAAGATATCTTCAAAGAGTTGGGTCTCACTGAGCCTGCGACATTTGACGAAGAAATTGCAAACTGTCAGGCAATCATCGACTCTGGTCGTAAGTGTTATTCCATCGGGTCAAAATTCCTTTGGACTGCGGGCGGCTGGTTCGACTACATGAACATGCGCACAAATGGCTTTGACAGCCACATGGCGCTTGCACGTGGTGAGTTGTCTTGGAAAAGCGACGAAGTCCGCGCAACATTCGCAAACTGGCGCAAGCTTATCGACATGGGCGCCTTCATTGACGATCACCAGTCTTACAACTGGCAGGATGCCTTGTCCTTCGTCGTCAAAGGTGACGCGACTGCTTACTTGATCGGTAACTTCGCTGTTCCACATCTGCGTGAAGCAGGTTTGACTGACGACAAATTGGATTTCTACCAGTTCCCGAAAATTGGTGATTACCCAATGGGTGAAGATGCGCCGACAGATACGTTCCACATCTCTAGCGGTGCACAGAACGTAGAAGCCGCCAAAGCATTCCTTCAGTACGTGACATCTGCCGAAGTTCAGACAGAAATCAACGGACCTGATGGGCTTGGCCAATTGCCAATCAACGCGAACTCAAGCGTTGCGGAAGACGAGTTCATCGAGCAAGGCTTTGCAATGTTGTCACAAAACGCAACTGGCGGCGTGGCACAGTTCTTTGACCGTGATTTCCCAGCGGAAATGGCGTCAGCGGGCATGGAAGGTCTTCAGGAATTCATGGTGTTCCCAGACAACCTAGAAGACATCTTGAACCGTCTCGAAAAAACACGTGAGCGTGTTTACAAGTAATCGATGACTTTGGCCTCGCCCGATTGGGCGGGGCCCTTTTGAATTCTTTGAAATTGTACGATCAGGGCACCTAGGCTCTGAGCCACCATTTGGGGGTACAAATATGTCTACGTTGGTCACTCAACGAAGCTGGATACAGCGCCACAGAATGACACTCACGCCTTTGCTGTTTTTGACGCCAGGCGTTTTGTTTTTTGTGGTCTACGTGATTAGCCCTATCATCCAGTCCTTTAACATTTCGCTTTATGACTGGGATGGTATGGGTCAGGCAACCTATGTTGGTTTGGCGAATTACGAGGAACTGTTGGATGATCGCGCCTTTGAGATATCGATTTGGAATAACCTGAAATGGTTGGCCCTCTATCTCTTGGCAATTCCTCTTGGGCTTATGATTGCCTTGTTTCTCAACCAAAACGTTGTTGGGATCCGTATTTATAAATCGCTGTTTTTCTTTCCCTTCGTCCTAAGCCAAGTTGTCGTCGGCTTGGTGTTTTCTTGGTTCTACCTCCCAAGAGAAGGCCTGTTAAACGCAGTTTTGACGTTTTTCGGGTTCGACACAATCAACGTCTTGGGCGATCCGTCCATGGCGACATATGGGATTATTGCAGCCGGCCTTTGGCCTCAGACTGCCTATTGTATGATTTTGTATTTGACAGGTTTGAACGCAGTAGACCCCGAACAAATCGAAGCAGGTCGTTTGGATGGTGCAAAGGGTGTGCGCATGTTGTGGCACATCATCTTGCCTCAGTTGCGGCCTGCGACGTTTATCGCCTTTGTCGTCACAATCATCGGCGCGTTGCGCTCGTTCGATTTGATTTCCATTATGACCAATGGTGGCCCCTTTGGACAAACGCGGGTTCTAAGTTTTTACATGTTTGAAAAGGCGTTGTCCGAATATGGCTTTAGAATGGGATATGGGTCGGCGATTGCCGTGGTCTTGTTCCTGATTATGCTGGTATTCATTGCCTATTTCTTGTGGTCTATGTATCGCGATGAACGCGAAGCGCGACGTTAAAGGACGCTACAGATGTTTCCAACTCCCATAGAAAAACGGTCTCGTGCGGCGCAGGTGTCGTATCAGGCGCTCGTGCCATTCGCTTTGATCATTTGGCTATTGCCGTTGATTGCGGTTGCTCTCTTTTCGATCCGCCCTTTAGCTGATTTTACCAACGGCAATTACTGGGGTGTGCCGAGCACTTTTGAGTTTTTCACCAACTACGGGCGTGTGTTTACAGATAGTGACATGCCCAAATATATGCTGAATTCTGTGTTTATCACGGTTCCTACGGTGATCGGGGCGGTTGCTCTATCGACGATGACGGGCTTTGCCTTGGGGGTGTATCGCTTCCGTGGTAACTTGATCATCTTTTTCATGTTTATCGCGGGGAACTTTGTGCCATTCCAAATTTTGATGGTGCCTGTTCGTGATTTAACGCTAAGCATTGGCCTCTATGACACCAAAATGGGTTTGGTCATGTTCCATATCGCGTTCCAAACAGGATTTTGTACGCTGTTCATGCGGAACTTTATCCGCGCCTTGCCATATGAGCTTGTCGAAGCGGCGCGTGTCGAAGGGGTCAAGGAGTGGCGCATTTTCTGGTTCATCGTACTCCCCTTGATGCGTCCTGCGATTGCGGCGCTCTCTGTGTTGATCTTTACCTTTATCTGGAACGACTATTTTTGGGCAATTGTTTTGACCCAAGGCCCAGATGCCCAGCCTGTCACTGCAGGCATTACACAGTTCAATTCGCAGTTCATCGCGCAATATCATTTGATGTCAGCAGGCTCGATTGTTGCCGCTATCCCGCCTGTTTTGATGTTCTTTATGATGCAGAAACATTTCATCGCTGGTCTGACTTTGGGTGCTGTTAAATGATGCGTACATGGAGGCTTGACGATTCACGTCAAACGCTTGTTCTGGGATCTGATCGGGATCATTTGGCCGAAGTGGTCTATTGGGGCCCTTGTTTGCCAAAGGATGCGGATTTAGAGGTCATTTATCGCGCGCATGCGATTGATGTGACAGGGGGGATGTTGGATATCAACCCTGAACTCTCCATCTGTCCCGAAGCAACGCGAAGCTTTCCGGGACAACCGGGATTGGTCATTCGCCGCGAAAATGGGCGGCCTTATCTTCCCAAGTTTTGTTTTGATCGTGTGGATCAAACTGAAAACACCTTGGAGCTATGGTTCAAGGATCAAGACGAGATCCTAACATATAGTGCAAGGTTCTCCATTGATCCCGAAACGCATGTCATAGAGGCTAAATCATCGATAGAGGCTAGGGAGCCTATGCACCTGCATTGGCTCGCCGCCCCTGTGTTTCCCGCGCCTCAATCAAGTGATGAGATGATCGATTTCGCAGGACGGTGGTGTGGTGAATTCCAGATGAACCGCACGCCTTGGTCTGCTGGTATGCGGTATCGGGAAAATAGAACGGGGCGGACTGGGCACGAACATTTCCCCGGTCTTATTGTCCCCTGTCAGGGCGCTACAAATGCAACGGGTCCGGCCTATGGGTTTCATTATGGATGGTCAGGAGGCCATCGCATGATTGCCGAAGAGCTGTCTGATGGTCGTCGTCAGATACAGTTTGGGCATGCCTCCCGATTAGAGAACGATCCGCAAACACGGTTTGAGTCAGCGACACTTTATGCAATGTTTTCCGATGATGGCCTGAATGGATGTGCTGTTGCCTTTCAACGCCACCTAAGAGACCGCATAGTCGATTTCCCCGATCCCGCGCGGGCGCGCCCTGTGCATTATAATTGCTGGGAAGCCGTCTATTTCGATCACAAATTGGATGAGCTCAAGGACATCGCGACTATGGCCGCTGGCCTTGGGGCAGAGCGATTTGTTTTGGATGACGGATGGTTTGGTCGTCGTGATGATGACACTCAGGCGCTCTCAGATTGGGAAGTTGATCCAAGGAAATACCCAAATGGTCTGCACCCATTAATTGAGCATATCCATCGTGAAGGCATGGCCTTTGGAATTTGGTTTGAACCAGAAATGATCAACCCAGATAGTGATATATTCCGCGCTCATCCTGATTGGGCCTTGGGGGCGGCAGATCAGATTTTGGGCCGCCAACAAATGGCGCTGAATATGGCAATGCCCGAAGTTCGTGATTTCCTCTTTGATCGGATGAGCAAAATTCTAGCGGATCATCCAATTGATTATATCAAATGGGACCATAACCGCGTTCTACCAACCCCGGATGCGGCGCAGACTCGGGGATCTTATGCGCTTTTGGATCGCTTGCGGGCGGCCTATCCCCATGTCGAAATTGAAAGCTGCGCATCGGGTGGGGGTCGTATTGATTTTGGTATCTTAAAACGCACCCATCGTGTTTGGCTCAGCGACAGCAACGACGCCGTTGAACGTCTCAAGATGCAGCATAACGCAGCCATCTTTTTACCCCTCGCCGTCACAGGAAGCCATGTTGGACCCCGAAAATGCCATACGTCAGGGCGGATGATCGATATCCGTTTTCGCGCTTGGGTGGCTGCACAGCGTCATATGGGCTTTGAAATGGACCCACGTGAATTGACCGACGAGGAACGCGATGTTCTTTGTGAGGTGACGCAGTGGTGGAAAGACAATCGCGACTGGATGTATGGCGCGGACATATTGCGTTTGGATAGCTCTGATCCTGCAGTAATTGCCGAACAGCAATTGTCCCAGAATGGTGAGACATTTGTTGTCTTCGCAGGCAAGGCAACCACGTCAGATCAAATTGCGCCGCGTCCCTTACGATTGACGCGGCTAACGCCAGATGCGCAGTATCGAATTGAGTTGGTCAATCGCGCCGATGCCCCGGGATTGTCGCGAGGGGATCAGGCCATTAAATCCGAGCCGCTGACCTTGAGCGGTGCCTATTTGATGAACCATGGCATTACACTGCCTTGGGCATTCCCTGAAACAATGTGGGTCATCAAAGGCACATTAATGTGATGCGCTATCGCATCCGTCACAAAGAGGCTATGCAATGAGCAAAACAGCAACGTTCCACGACCTAGAGGGCAAAAGTGTTTTTATAACAGGTGGTGGGTCAGGCATTGGCGCGTCTCTCAGCGAAGGGTTTCTAGAACAAGGTGCCAAAGTTGCCTTCGTCCAGCGGTCCAATTCGGAACAATTTTGCGCGGATATGGAGGCAAAACATGGCGTCCGCCCCTTATTTATTCCCTGTGATATCACTGACATCTCTGCGTTGGAGGCAGCCTTTCAACACGCCGAGAACGCGCATGGGTCGATTGATGTCTTGGTCAATAATGCGGCTAACGATCAAAGGCATGCTGTTGAGGATGTGACAGAAGAGTTCTGGGATTGGTCTCAGGCGATCAATCTCAAGGCTTATTTCTTTGCCTGCCAAATGGCGGCCAAATCAATGAGAGCGGGTAGGGGTGGCGCGATTGTGAATTTTTCCTCCATTAGCTACATGATGGGGAATGCGGGCTATGCGTCTTATACCACTGCAAATGCAGGAATAAATGGGATGAGCCGATCCTTGGCCCGTGAATTGGGTCCAGATAAAATACGGGTCAATGCCTTGGCACCGGGGTGGGTTTTGACGCAAAAGCAGTTAGATAAATGGGCCACCCCAGAGGCCTTGGCAGCACATTTAGATCGCCAATGTCTAAAAGAACATTTATCACCAAGGGATATTGTAGATGCCACGCTGTTCTTGGCCTCAGATGCCAGTCGGATGATGACGGGTCAAATGATGGCGGTGGATGGTGGCGTCGTAACAACAGGATGATATTTGATTGATGACACAAGCTGACTGGATCGCCGTTGACTGGGGAACATCCAATTTCCGCGCTTGGGCGTGCTCGCGCGATGGGACTGTTTTGAAACAGGTTCAATCGGATCGTGGGATGGGCAAGCTTGCTCCTGAGGATTTTGAAGCTGTGTTGTTGGATGCCATCCAGCCGTTTTTGGGTTCAGCACACTTGCCAATCATCTGCTGCGGAATGGTGGGCGCAAAACAAGGGTGGCAAGAAGCGCCTTACGCCAAAGTCCCCTGCGAGCCAGCTCAATTCAACAGCACTATTCACGTACCGACCAAGGATGAACGCTTAGACGTTCATATCTTAGGCGGTATGAGCCAAAGCGCGCCCGCCGATGTGATGCGCGGAGAAGAAACCCAAATCGCAGGCTTTATCGACACGCATCCTGATTTTGAAGGGGTGCTCTGTTTGCCTGGAACCCATACAAAATGGGTACATATCAGCGCGCGCGAAATTGTGAGTTTCCGGACCTTTATGACCGGTGAGCTTTTTGCTTTGCTCTCTGATCATTCAGTTCTAAAATATAGCGTCATGGGTGGGGATTGGGATCAATCTGCATTTGAGGCAGGGCTGGACAGTTCTATCTCGGCCCCGCAAATGGCGGCGGCGCATCTCTTTGGTCTGCGCGCCGAAGGATTGGTTAATGGCATGACGCCGTCCGTTGCACGATCGCGCTTGTCGGGGATGTTAATTGGATTGGAACTAGCAGGGTCCAAGCCCTATTGGTTAGGGCAAGAAATTGTCGTCATTGGGGATCCAAAGCTGTCTGAGGTTTATGTTCAGGGGCTTGGGATGCAACACGCCCCTGCAAAGACCGTTAATGCAGATCAGCTGACTTTATCGGGCCTCTTCGCCGCGTATCGGCATTTGAAAGGAACGTCCTAATGGATCGAAACATAGTTGCAATTTTGCGGGGTGTTCAGCCGAGCGAAGTTGTCGAGATCGGTGGTGTCCTGATTGAAAGCGGTATTTCCAAGATCGAAGTCCCCCTGAATTCACCCCGTCCGTTTGAGTCTATTGAGGCCTTGGTCAAACATTTCGGAACGCAGGCTGTCATTGGTGCGGGAACAGTGTTGACCGTTGATGATGTCGCTCGCATAGCGTCTATTGGTGGAAAATTAATCGTGTCACCAGATTGCAATCCGGAGGTCATAGTCGCGACAAAAGCCGCGGGTATGCTGTCTTATCCTGGTGTTATGACACCAACGGAATGCTTTAGCGCTTTGCGCAACGGTGCGGACGGGCTTAAATTCTTTCCTGGAAACCTAATTGGACCCGACGGGGTCAAAGCTATACGCGCTGTCCTTCCCATGGACACTGAAATTTTGGCTGTGGGCGGCGCCGGACCCGAAAATTTTGCTGATTGGAAGGCTGCTGGCGCAAGTGGGTTTGGGATTGGATCCGCTTTGTACAAAGCAGGGGACACAGCCGAGCTTGTGCGTCAAAAGGCTCAGAACATCGTCATGCAATACGACATAGTTTTCAAATAGCAGACTCAATAGTGGGGCGGTCATGAAGCGTACTCTTGGAACTTGTTATTATCCTGAACATTGGCCCCGTGACATTTGGCAAGATGATGCGCGTCGAATGGTGGAAGCAGGTCTCACATGGGTGCGCATTGGGGAATTTGCATGGTCCCGCCTTGAGCCTCAACCGGGCGATTATCGATTTGAATGGCTCGATGAAGCCATCGATGTACTCGGCAGCGCTGGTTTGAAAGTGGTGCTTGGAACCCCAACAGCCACCCCACCGCGTTGGATGATAGATCGTCATCCAGATATGCTTGCCGTCGATGCAGAGGGGCGGCCTCGCAAATTTGGATCACGGCGGCATTACTGTTTTAGCCATGAAGGGTATCAAGCAGACTGTGCAACAATTGTCACCAAATTGGCAGAGCGCTATGGCTCAAACTCATATGTGGCAGCATGGCAAACGGATAATGAATATGGCTGCCACGATACAATTCTCTCGTATAGCGATGCGGCACGTCGTGGCTTTCAAGCTTGGCTAAGGGCGCAGTTCTCGACCGAGGGCAATGATGGGGATATCGATGCCTTGAATGAAGCATGGGGCAATGTGTTTTGGTCGATGAATTATGACAGCTTTGATCAGATTGACCTACCTAACCTCACTGTGACCGAACCAAACCCAGCCCATTCTTTGGCGTTTCGCCGGTTTGCATCTGATCAAGTTGTCGCTTTTAACAAACGCCAAGTTGATATCATACGCGCGCATTCCAGCGCCCCTATCACGCATAATTATATGGGTCGGATTACGGATTTTGATCATTTCAAGGTCGGAGATGATTTAGATTTCTCGAGCTGGGATAGTTATCCACTCGGGTTCTTAGAGGACCGCGTCGGTGCTAGTGCCGCGCATCAAAAGAAATTCTCACGCCAAGGCGATCCAGATTTTCAAGCGCTTCACCATGATTTATACCGCGCTGTCGGCAAAGGGCGTTGGTGGGTCATGGAGCAACAACCCGGCCCAGTAAATTGGGCACCATATAATCCCGAACCTTTGCCTGGAATGGTGCGGCTTTGGACATGGGAGGCCTTTGCCCATGGAGCAGAGGCCGTGTGCTATTTCCGATGGCGTCAAGCGCCGATGGCCCAAGAGCAATTGCACTCTGGACTATTGCGCCCCGACAGCGAAGAGGCACCTGCTATCATTGAGGCACGGCAAGTCGCCCAAGAGCTTGAGGATGCGGGTGATGTTGCCCCGCATAAGTCGCTAGTTGCGATTATCTTTGATTATGAAGCTGATGCGGCATGGACAGTTCAACCTCATGGGCAAGGGCTCAGCTATTTTGGGCTCATCCTTGATGTCTATCGCGCGATTAGATCGCTAGGTTTATCCGTGGATATTTTACCTCCAACAGAACGTGATTTTTCAGGGTATCAGATAGTTTTTGCCCCTGGTTTGATGCACATGCCCGATGATTTGAAACGGGCGCTGAGCAATGCCTCAGGTCATGTTATCATTGGTCCACGTGCTGCGGCGCGCGATGAACATATGTCATTGCCTGTTCCACTGCCTCCGAATTTGCCAAATCTGGATGTGACGGTCGCGCGCATAGAAAGCTTGCGGCCCGATAGTCCAATCGCCTTGGACGGGGAGGGCGCGGTTCAGCTCTATCGCGAAGAGCTTGAAGGAACTGCCACGGTGACAGCGCGCACGCAAGCTGGTCAAACCGTCAGTGTCAGCAATGGTCAAATGACCTATGTCGGCGCAATGATGGATTTGGCTGGCTGGAAACGCCTAATTGTGGATGTCTGTTATAAAGTAGGGTTAGAGACGATCACTCTTCCCGATAGTGTGCGGATCCGAGATACGGCGACGGAACGGTTCTGGTTTAATTTTGACACCGTCGAACAGGATATTGATGGCCGCAAGCTAGACCCGATTTCTGTCACTCGTGAACCATTGGACCCGGCTTAATATTTTAAGATTTTAGACAGCCTTCGTCGTGTCACGTATCGTCAACTCGGCGGGCATAAAGGTTGAGGTGATTGGGGCGTCTGGTGCTTTTATCCGTGATAAAAGCGTGTTCGCAAGTTTGACGCCCAACTCGTATGGCTTAACGGTCATTGTGGTGAGCGGGGGTGTTGCGGTTAGGGCGTCCTGAATGTCATCAAAGCCAATGACAGAGACATCTTGGCCTGCGATTTCATTCCGCCGCCTCAGCGCATGACAGGCGCCAAGCGCGACGACGTCCCCGTTACAGACAATACCTGTAATTTCAGGATGCTTTTCGCGCAATTCAAGCATCGCTGACAGTCCGGCTGATTTGGTGTTCTGCGCATCCCAGATCAGAGAATTTTCCAAGCCGTGTTTTTTCAGGGCTGCTTGATATCCGTTAATTCGGCTCTGTCGAACAATGTTTAAATCAGTGCCTCCAAAATAGGCGATCTTGGTATGGCCTAATTCGATGAGGTGTTCTGTGGCCTTTTGTGTGGCTTGAGTGTTTTCAATCCCAACGTGGTCAAAGTCTGTATCATAGGGCTCTCGCAAGAAGGTAACGGTCGGGATATTGTGGGTGCGGAGCAGGTCTATTGTGTCATCAGGCGTGTTCTGTGCCGGAACCCACAAAAGCCCCCCTCGTGAGCTTCGGATGAAGGCCTCTAAATTTCTACGTTGGCGGTCTGCGTTGTCTTGGGAATCCAGAACAGAGACCAAATAATCATTGGCTTCTAATGTATCGCTGACGCCGCTGATCACTTCGGCATTAAAGGGGTTGGCGATAAAGTGGATGATCATGCCAATTTCGCGCAAGTCTCCTGATCGCATCGATGCAGCACGCCCATCAGGCACATATTGCAGCTCGCTCGCTGCGTTGAGTACTTTCGCCCGTGTTTTTTCAGAGATCCGACCAGTGCCATTCAACACCTGGCTTACCGTGGCGACGGACACCCCAGCCTTGTTTGCTACTGTTTCAAGTTTGGGTCGTTTCATTGGTGCCGTCATCCTGTTAGGGTTAACGGTTTATAATTTGCTGTCTGTTGAAGATCAATCAAAGACATGGAGGCTCTTCAAATTTGAGATTTTTAAATTCATTATTGACTTTGATATAACGTTATATCAACTTAATCAGACAAGGAATGAATCAGTAAATATCTAACAGCCATCAATGAGTGTTGAGACTACAACACCAAATTTCACACCAAGGGAGAAAGTTATGAACTTCAAAAATAAACTCATGGGCGCCGTTTCGGGCCTCACAATCGCATTAGCTGCGGGTGCCGCGAGCGCCGAAGTCCTGTTTTGGTCAACTCAGGCCAAACCTGTTGAAGAAGCCCAAGCCATGCGTGAGCAGGTGCTAGCTGGTGCAGGCGATGTCGATTTCCAACCAAACGACGGTGGGCCTTGGCTAACCCGTTTGAACGCGGAACTTGCGGCCGGCTCTGGCTCGATCGGTGTCCTAGGTGCCTTGCATGGTGATTTCTCGGCAATGGACCCTGCAAACCTTGTGGACCTTGACGGTGTGGCAATGTCTGCGTCTGATACGTTCAATGACCTTGCAAAGCTTGGCACTGGTAACATGCAGTATATTCCATGGATGCAAGCCAGCTACATCATGGCCGCCAGCAAAGAAGCCTTGCCTTATTTGCCAGAAGGTGCCGATATTGATACCCTCACATATGATCAATTGATTGCATGGGCGGCAAACATCAAAGAAGCGACAGGCGAGGCCAAGTTTGGGTTCCCAGCAGGTCCCAAAGGACTAAAGCACCGCTTCTTCCAAGGGTATTTGTATCCGTCCTACACAGATGGCGTTGTTCGGACATTTGCCTCTGATGCGGCTGTAACAGCTTGGGAAAAGATGCGTGAGCTATGGGCGGTGACAAACCCTGCCTCAACAAATTTCTCGGCTCTTCAGGAACAGCTATTGAATGGGGATGCTTGGATCGCGTTTGATCACACGTCTCGTTTGGCTGGTGCCTTTAACGAACGTCCAGACGATTTCGTTGCGTTCCCTGCACCCGCAGGTCCAACAGGTCGTGGATTTATGCCTGTGATCGCAGGTGTCGCAATTCCAAAGACAGCGCCTGACATGGACGCCTCAATGGCGGTTGTGGCGCATATGCTAAAGCCTGAAACACAGATCGCGACGTTGCGTGCCACAAACTTCTTCCCAGTTGTGGATGTTGAGTTGCCAGATGATCTACCGCCAGCTGTGCAAGCCGCAGGTGGTGCCGTCGCCAAAATGGCAGGCTCAGCAGATGCGAACCCTGGTCTGTTGCCAGCGGGTCTAGGATCTCTTGGTGGCGAATTCAGCCAGCTTTATACAGAGACGTTTGAACGTATCGTTCTAGGGGGCCAAGACATTCGTATGGTTCTGGATGATCACAAGCCTCGTTTGCAAGCGATCATGAATGACAGCGGAGCACCATGCTGGGCGCCTGATGCGGCCTCAGATGGTCCTTGCCCTGTTGAATAAGTGATTGAGGGTGGGGGTCTTTACGATCCCCACTTTTAACGCCTAAACTATCCATTCACATTCCAATTTCCCTTAACATCAGCAGGTTGTGAGATGAACAATCGCCTATTGCCTTATCTACTGATACTGCCTGTGACGGTCTTTTTGTGCCTGTTCTTTCTGTTTCCTTTTGTCCTTGTTGCGCAAACGGCGTTCACAACTGGATCAGGGTTCAGCCTTGATAATTTCACCAAGGTCACGAGCCATTGGAAGTTTGGGATTTCATTTACAAACACTTTGATCTTGGCCGCAGTGGTTGTGCCTATTCAGCTCGCCTTGGCCCTGTTGATGGCGACAATGGTCAGCAAGATGAAAAAGGGGCGGGATCTAATCCTTTATGTTTGGACCATCCCCCTTGGTATTTCCGATTTGGCGGCAGGGATCATTTGGTTGGCGATTTTTGAGCAATCCGGATTTTTGAATTCCATGATGTACGGTTTGGGCTTTATCGACCGACCCATGAATTTTATCAGCTATCAATCCCCTCTTTTGGTTTTTGTGGCGATTGCCTTGGCGGAAATCTGGCGCGCAACGGCGATTATGTTGGTCATTTTGGTCTCAGGAATTGGTCTCATCCCCAAGGAATACTATGAGGCGGCAGAAGTCTTTGGTGCAAGCCGTTGGAAACAGTTCACACGGGTCACCTTGCCTCTTTTGCGGCCCTCGCTTTCTACGGCTTTGGTGTTGCGCGTCATTCTCGCCTTCGAAGTTTTTGCAGTTGTGCAGGCTTTGGGCGGAACGCTTTTCCCCGTCTTGATGGGCGAGACCTACAAATATCAATTCGAGCTTTTGAACGGTGGCGCGGCGGCGGCGGTTGCCTTGATTATCCTTGGCATCTCCATCGCCTTTACCGTGGTTATCCTACGTGTCCTACGCGTACCTAAGGGGGCAACAATATGAGCACTCTTGTCGAAAAACCAAAAAGCCTGGGGCGCTATGTCTACATAAGTTCGGTTGTCTTGCTCTGTGCTTGGGTTTTGGTGCCTTTGTATTTCTTGGTGATCAATACGTTTTCATCGCCAGAAACGGTGAATAGTTTTCCAAAACCATTTGCACCAGAGTTTGACACAGCCTCTGTCGTCTTTTTCGCAAATTTTGCGGGCATGTTAACGGCTCTTAAGAATTCGATATTGGTTGCAGGATTGACGATGATTATCTCAATCGCGATTGGCGCTCCTGCGGGTTATGCGCTGTCGCGGTTTGAATTCCGAGGCAAAGAAACCTTCCGCTTTTTGATCCTTTTGACGCGCGCGTTTCCTTTGCCGCTCTTGGCGCTGCCCTTGGCTGTGATGTTTATTCGCACAGGCTTAGACGATACTATATTTGGCCTGTCCCTCGTGCATACGACCTTGGCTATTCCCTTCACTGTCTTGATCACGTTTTCCTTGTTTTCTGGCATACCAGTCGAGTTAGAAGAGGCGGCTTGGACGCTTGGATGCACTCGCTATACTGCCTTTACAAAGGTCGTGTTGCCGCTGATTTTGCCTGGAATTACGGCGTCTGCGATCTTTGCATTTGTCATTTCTTGGAACGAAGTTTTCGCGGCCGCGGTTCTCACAATCGAAAACCGAACCTTGACGGCATTCTTGTTACAAAACTTGGACACCTCGCCCATTCATTTGAAATTCGCAGGTGGCTTCATTCTGGTAGTCCCAGCATTGGTCTTTATCTTTGCTGTTCGAAAATACCTCTTTGCAATGTGGGGCATCGCGAACCGTTAGGGCGCGTGTGATGGAGAAAACATATGGCAGTTATTGAAATCAAAGATGTCGCAAAGACGTTTGGATCATATCAGGCTTTGCAAAATATCAATCTGACGGTTGAGGACCAAGAATTTATGGTTCTCTTGGGGGCGTCAGGCTGTGGGAAATCTACACTTTTGCGCATCATTGCGGGGTTGGAAACGGCGAGCTCGGGTGAAATTTGGATAGGGGGACGCCGTATCGATCATTTGTCACCCAAAGATCGTGGCATTGCGATGGTCTTTCAAAACTACGCGGTGTTTCCCCATTTGACAGTGTTTGAAAACATTGGCTTTGGCCTGCGCATGCAAAAGCGTCCCAATGAAGAGGTTGCAAAACGAGTGCAGCGCACTGCTGAATTGATGCATATTGAACAGCTCCTGAAACGGTATTCTGGGGAATTGTCAGGGGGTCAACGTCAACGTGTTGCGGTTGCGCGCGCTTTAGCGATGGAGCCTGATGTGATTTTGATGGATGAACCCTTGTCGAACCTTGATGCCTTGTTGCGTATGGAAATGCGGGCGGAGTTAAAGGGCGTGCTCGCAGAAAGCAAAACAACAGCCATTTACGTGACCCATGACCAAGTTGAAGCGATGTCTATGGCGGATCGCATTAGCGTTATGCACGAAGGCCATATTGTTCAAAATGCCTCCCCCGTCGATGTCTATCGCAACCCAGCAGAAAAATTTGTAGCGAGCTTCATTGGCAACCCGCCCATGAATTTCCTCAAAGCGGCAAAAGCTGGCAATGGTCAGTGGCGCGTGGCTGGACAAATCTTTGAGGGTCCAGATGTCGATCACTCGGACATTGAATTTGCGATCCGACCCGAAGACATGGCCCCATCTAATACTGGTATTGCGGCGCAGGTCCGCGTTGTTGAACCTCTAGGTGCGCATCTGCTTGTGACCTGTGATGTTGAGGGAACGCTGTTCCGTGCAATTTTAGACAGTGACAGCAAAGTTCATCCTAAAGACACCTTAACCGTCGCGCCTCAATTGGATCGTATTCGTTGGTTTGATCCTGACACCAAAATGGCCCTGCTTTAACATCGGAGACTCCTATGACACCTGATTTAATCGAGAATGCGACCAAAATTCTAAAGCTGAATGACTTGGGCTCTTACACAGTCCCAACGCATGGGCTTTATCCGTTTCAATGGAATTGGGATAGCTGTTTAACCGCCCTAGGTCAGTGCTATTTCGATGAAGAGCGCGCATGGACAGAAATTGAAACGCTGTTTGATCATCAATGGGATGATGGCATGGTGCCGCATATCATTTTTCACAAGCATGATGATGGCTATTTCCCAGGACCAGAAGTTTGGAACACGGGGCGTCCGACGCCGACATCTGGCATCACACAGCCAGCCGTTGCGGGATTTGCCGTTAAACAATTGTTTGAGCGATCACTGGACAAAGAGCGTGCAACGCAACGCGCCAAGTCGCTATTGCCAAAGATTTATGCGTGGCATCAATGGTTTTATCGCTGTCGTGATCCCAAGGGCTCTGGCCTCGTTGCCATTATCCACCCATGGGAATCTGGGCGCGACAATTCCGTTGACTGGGATGCCGCCTTTGCACGGGTTCCGACAGAGGGCGTCTTGCCATTTCAGAGGCGTGATATCCAGCACGCAGATCCAACGCATCGCCCGACTGATGAACAATACAAACGGTATATCTGGTTGGTGCAAACCTTTAGAAATCTGGACTGGGACAATTCAAAGCTTCACGATGCGTCGCCGTTTCAAATTGTTGATCCTGGATTTAATGGTATCCTGTTGCGCTCTGTCGCGGATATAGCCGAATTGGCTACTGAATTGGGGGACACTGACATAGCCTCAGGATCACAGGATCAGCTATCGCGCGGGATAGAGGCGATGGACACTTTGTGGAGTGATGAATTCGGCCAATACCTCTGTTATGATCGCGTAACTGAGGACCATATCCAAAGCGGTTCCATTGGTGGGTTGCTTGCGGTCTTTGCACCAGTTCCAAAGAACCGCGCGGATGGGGTCGCGCAGGTGATCAATGACATTGCGGCCAAGTCCAAATTTTTGGTCGCAAGCCACGATCCCGCGGATGACAGGTTCGACGCCAAGCGGTACTGGCGTGGTCCTGTGTGGCTCATTGTGAACTATATGATTAGCTATGGTTTGAAACAGGCTGGTCGTGCGGATATGGCTGCAAAAATTGATGCAGATAGCGTTCAATTGATCAATGAAAGCGGATTTGCGGAATATTACGATCCTCATTCAGGTGAGGGATGCGGGGGCGGCCAGTTCACTTGGACAGCGGCGATGGTCATAGAATTGTTGCGCGTCAATGGGAATTGAAGCGAAGCGCTGATTTGAGAACGGTTAAGATGATTGGGCTTTCGTCCAATCATCTTTTTTAGGTTAGTGTGCGTTTTTCTCAATATGACGGATTGGCTTGTCACGATACAAAAGTGATTGCGTCTTGTGGAAGATATGCACTTTCTCAGGTGTCGCAGTCAGGGCGATTGTTGTGCCTCTGCGGTCTTTATGAATACCCTGTAGCTTGGCAATCTTAGAATCCTCATCCGCGACTGTATCAAAATACAAGAGCGTCACTTCACCAAGGGCCTCAGTGATTTTGACGTCTCCTTTAAAGATGAAATTATCTTCACCGGCCTCAACAAAATCTTCGGGGCGAACACCAACATTCACCGTTAGTCCCATGTCAGCCTCAGTTGTTGGCACAGTGGACACAGCCTTGCCCCCATCGGCAAGCTCGATCGTTGTCGTTTCCCCTGTTCCGACAATTTTGCCAGGGAACAAGTTCATCGCGGGCGACCCGATAAATTGGGCCACAAATTCGTTTTCTGGGCGTTCATATAGCTCAAGCGGGGTGCCCACTTGCGCAATGCCGCCGCCTGCCAACACTACAATGCGTGAGGCCAAAGTCATGGCCTCCACCTGATCATGTGTCACGTAGATCATTGTTGACTCTGGCATCGATTCTTTGAGCTGTGCAATCTCGATCCGTGTTGCAACACGCAGTGCGGCGTCCAAATTTGAGAGCGGTTCGTCAAATAGATACACCTTTGGATCTCTGACGATGGATCGGCCAATCGCAACACGCTGTCGTTGACCCCCTGATAATTCCTTGGGCAAACGGTCCAAAAGATTATGCAACTGAAGCGTTTTCGCTGCCTTTTCAACCCGCTCATCAATTTCTTGAGGTGTCATTTTCGCGATTTTCAACGCAAATTGCATGTTCTCGCGGACCGTCATATGCGGGTAGAGGGCGTAGGATTGGAACACCATCGCAATGCCACGCTGGCTCGGGGGAACATCGTTGACCACCATGTCATCGATTTCCAACGTCCCTCCGCTGATTTTTTCTAATCCTGCAATCATCCTAAGAAGCGTGGATTTTCCACAGCCTGAGGGACCGACAAAAACGATCAATTCACCTGTTTCAATCTCTAGATCAATGTCCGACAGAACGTCCACGGGACCATAAGATTTGGCGACGCCTTTTAATGATAGATTGGCCATTTGATTTCCTTTATCTCATTATCCAGCGGCAAAGAGTGCTTGCCAAGGTCCTAGTTTCGCGGAGTTTCCTGCAATCTCAGCAGTGAACGGCGCAGATGTGTCGACCGTCCATGTGCCATCTGGTAACTCAATTGCCTGGGCTTCATCGGACAGGTTAAACACCACGAGCATCTTTTGACCTTCGTGCTCGCGCGTGACTGCAATATGGGTTTCACTCGCAGAGATGATGTCAAACGTGCCTTTGACCAAGGCAGGCTGTTTTTGGCGATAGCTGATCATTTGGCGGTAAAAGGCCAACATGGATGACGGCTCGCTTGCTTGGCCATTCACGGATTTCGCGACATGGTCCTGAGACACAGGAAGCCAAGGCTTTGCATTAGAGAAACCAGCGTTTGTGGAATTGCTTTCCCAAGGCATCGGCGTGCGCGCACCATCGCGGCCTTTGAATTTCGGCCAAAAACGGATGCCATAGGGGTCTTGCAAATCCTCGAAGGCAACGTCTGCTTCGCCCAGTCCTAGCTCTTCGCCCTGATACAAGCACACAGACCCGCGCAGAGATAGAATAACAGCCAAGTAGAGTTGTTGTGCCTCTGGGCTTAGATCCCAGCGTGATGTGTGACGGATGACATCATGATTTGAAAACGCCCAACAGGCCCAGCTTTCTGCGGCCCCTTCCATAAAGTCGGTCATCACTTTTGAGATACGCTCACCTGTCGGGAAGGGCTGGGATAGGAATTCAAAGCCATAACACATCTGCAAACGGTTTGTGCCTGCGGTGTATTCTGCTTGAATTTGGATGCCCTTTTGATCGTCGCCCACTTCTCCGACGGCAGCAATGTCTTGGTATTCGTCCATAACGGCGCGGAATTTTTCGATGAATGCGACGTTCTCAGGACGTGATTTAGAAAACTCATGTTCTTGCCAAGTGTATGGATTGACTTGAGGCGCAATCGTGCTCTCGTGAGCTGTAACAGGGGGGTTGTTCCGGAGTTCTTGATCGTGAACATAGAAATTAACCGTGTCCAATCGGAACCCGTCCACACCGCGATCTAGCCAAAACCGTGTGACGTCAAGCAGCGCGTCCTGTACATCGGGGCAGTGAAAATTGAGATCTGGTTGTTCGCGCAAAAAGTTGTGCATGTAATATTGCATGCGCTGCGCATCCCATTCCCATGCGGGACCGCCAAAAATGGACAACCAGTTATTTGGAGGCGTTCCATCAGGGTTTGGATCGGCCCAAACGTACCAATCGGATTTAGGGTTATCACGGCTTGATCGGCTTTCTTTGAACCAATCATGCTGATCAGATGTATGGCTCAGAACGAGGTCGATCATAATACGCAAACCCAATTCATGAGCGCGCTCAATCATTTCGTCAAAATCGGCAAGCGTTCCAAAGATCGGGTCTATGTCGCAGTAATCAGACACATCATATCCGAAATCGAGCATAGGGGACGTAAAGAACGGTGAAATCCAGATTGCATCCACACCAAGGGACGCAATGTGCGGGAGACGCTCTGTAATCCCACGCAAATCGCCAATACCATCGCCATTGCTGTCTTGGTACGAGCGCGGATAGATTTGATAAATGACTGCTCCGCGCCACCAATCTGGGTTAGCCACCAAAGCGGCTTTGTTTGCATGTGTGATAGGGTTCGTTACGTTCATTTTATTTACCTATTTTACAGAGCCAGCCAAGAGGCCGCGTACGAGATACCGTTGCAGTGCAAAGAACACGAGCAATGGGACAGCAATTGAGACAAAAGCGGCGGTTGCGAGGATTTCCCAATTCCCGCCGCGTGTGCCAAGAAGTTCGACAATTTGGTTTGTCATGACAGTGGTTTGACCCGTTGAATCGATCAAAAATACCTTAGCGACGAGAAGGTCATTCCATGTCCAAAGGAATTGAAAGATTGCAAAACTGGCAAGGGCAGGGAAGGACAAGGGCAAGATGATTTTCGTGAAAATTTGAAAATCTGTTGCGCCATCGACCTTGGCATTTTCAATGATATCCTTGGGAAGACCGACCATGTAATTCCTGAGAAGGTAAATCGCCAGAGGTAAGCCAAATCCAGTATGTGCCAGCCAAACGCCTAGGTATCCTTTGCCAATTCCAATGTTCAAGTGAAGCTTGAGCAACGGGATCAAAGCAAGCTGTAAGGGGACAACCAACAAGGCCACGACCAACGCAATTAACAAGGCGCGCCCCGGGAATTCCATCCAAGCAAGCGCATAGGCCGCGAATGCCGCAACGACGATTGGGATGATGGTCGCTGGAATGGTGACTGTCAGAGTGTTAAAGAAGGCCTTTGCCAAGTTGTCTTGGCCCGTTCCACTGAACAATATTGTTTTGTAGTTATTGGTCGTGAATTCTGGCGGCACGAGAGCCGTGATAAAGACGCGTTGACCGCGCTTGCCAGGTTGTTCGACGCTTGTATAGCGATAGGTGCCATCTTCTGCCAATGTTAGCTCTTCGCCGTCCCCAGCGCTGACCGTTTCGCCAGGTGTAAAGACGCCGATAGCACGAGATGAGACGCCAAATGCGTCGATTTTGGTGACACCTTCTGCATCCTCTGAATCGGCTAGGAGGTTCCCAGTGACAACGAACAAGCCGTTTTCTTCAATCGCTTGTTCACTACCGCCAGTGCGCAACTGAAGCACTTGTTCTGACGATGTCAAAGACGCCCACCAACCAGAATTTGTAATCTGATCCGCTGTTCTAAATGAGGACACCAACAAGCCGACAGTCGGGAATAGCCACAAAGCGACCAAAACGGCAACTGAGAGATGAACGGCCCATGTGAGGCGAGATTTTGTTCCTGCTATATTATCCATAACACTCTCCTCAGCGCATTTCTTTGCGGGCGTTGTAGACGTTCCAAACAAGGATCGGGGTGACCAATAGCATGATGACAATTGCCGCCGCAGAGCCAACGCCCCAATCGTTAGCGCGGAACAGTTTGTCATACATGTAATTCGCCAAAACTTGCGTTTCCCACTGGCCGTTTGTCATCGCAAAGACGATGTCAAAGACCTTTAGAACGGTGAGGGTAACGGTGGTCCAAACGACCACGATTGTGGGCATGATCTGTGGAACCTTGATTTGGAAAAAGACCTGAAATGGGTTGGCCCCATCAATGATTGCCGCTTCAATCGTTTCTTCGGGGATACCACGCAGGGCGGCGGACAGGATGACCATCGCAAAGCCGGTTTGGATCCAAATCAAAACAACCATCAAAAAGAAGTTGTTATAAAATGGCATCGTTATCCAAGTTTGTGGTGCCCCGTACTCAAGCGTCGCTGTTGTCACGTCCCAAATGGAGCGCATGGACATGAAGGCTAAGATACCTGCAAATGATCCCAAAACGAGCCGCAACCCTTTAAGGGCAACTGTGCCCTGAGTATTGGTAAATATGGGACGTATCTGGGTCCAAGCTACATAGGCAAAAACGGCGGCTGAGGATAAAAACAGGGCCGCAGGTAGAAGTTTCAAAATAGCGATTGACCAAAACCCACCATCGAATTGCATCCAAACTGCATTCAAAATCCCGATTTGACCAACATCTGCAGGACGGGCGTCATAGACGAGTTTAAAGATAACAGAAGCACCCACAAATGAGATTGCCATTGGCATGAATATCAATGACTTGGCAATATTGCCCCAAGAGATGCGATCTGTAAGTTGTGCGACCAATAGGCCAAATGCTGTGGATGCGGCGGGAACCACGATAAGCCACAGCATGTTATTTCGGATCGCTTCCCAGAATTTTGGCTCAGCGACCATTTGAGTGTAATTATCCAACCCAACAAAAGCGCCGCCTTGGCTTCGGTCAGTGAGAGACAAGCGGAGAGTCTCAATCACAGGATATCCGAGGTAAAGCAGAAGTGCCGCCAAAGCCGGAAACAAAAACAGCCATGGGCGGATTTGATTGGCACGGTTGATGTTACGGCCAGCATTTGGGCCTTTGGCCGGAAACAGAACCTTGTCGAGAATGACATTTGAAAAATAGAAATAGAGCAGGCAGCCACCTACGCCAATGACAATGGTCGCTATGCCGAGAATTGCCGGATGCATGATAAACTCCCAGCCAGCTATTGCCGACTACTTTTTGTGTTCTGAGTGGAACGTAAACGGGGACCCCAAGGGAGCCCCCGAATAGGTGTTAGTAAGAGCGATTACTTGATCGCGTCCCAGCTTGCTTGAATTTCGTCAGCAACTGTTTGGGCGTCTTTGCCACCTGCGTAGTCAACCATGCCAGTCCAGAATGATCCTGCACCAACTGCGCCTGGCATTAGGTCGGACCCGTCAAAGCGGAACGTTGTCGCGTTGATAAGGATTTCACCTTGACCACGCAAAGCGTCGTTGAGGTATGCATCCAAGTTAACTTGCTTGTGTGGTGTCAAGAAACCAGACTGCGCCATGAAGACTTCGTGTGCCAAAGGCAGTTGGAAGAATTCCATCAACTCGCTTGTTGCGTCTGATGCATCAGTGATCGCCATAACTGTACCGCCGCCCAAAACTGGGTTACCCAAGTCTTTGTCTGCGTAGGATGGGAAGTAGAAGAAATCTACGTCTTCACCAAAATCAGTTCCTTCTGGGAAGAAGGCTGGAACGAAGGACGCCTGACGGTGCATGTAGCACTGAGCCGGAGATGAGAACATGCCTTTAGGGCTGTCACGGAAGTCTGTTGTTGCAACAGCACCTGCGCCGCCTGATACTTTGGCATCGTCACGTGCAAACCAACCGAATTCTTCGATTGCTTCTACAACGCGTGGGTCGTTAAACGCCATTTCGTTTGATGTCCAAGCATCATAAACGTCTGCTGGCTGTGTACGAAGCATGATATCTTCAACCCAGTCAGTTGCTGGCCAACCTGTCGCGGCACCTGAACCTAGACCAATACACCAAGGTGTTTCGCCGTCAGCAACCATTTGCTCTGTTAATGCTTTTAGCTCTTCCATTGTTTTTGGAACTTCGTAGCCTGCATCTTCAAAGTTTTCAGGAACGTACCAAACAAGGGATTTAACGTTCACGTTATAGAAGAAACCGAACAATTGATCGTTGCCATCCGCATCTGCGTATGTACCGAGATCAACCCAGCTCTGGCCCGCGCCATAGTTTTCGGTTGTCCACGCACCCATGCTTGCTGGGAGCGGCGCCAAAAGACCGCGTGAGGCCAAGTCGGCTGCAAGACCCGGCTGTGGGAACACAGCCATGTTAGGTGCTGCGCCTGCTTCAGCGTCGATCACGATTTGCTGTTCAAAGCTGTCTGAGCCAGTGTAGATGACTTCTGCGCCTGTCGCGTCAGCAAAATATGCAACGACTGAACGGAAGACGGCGTCTTCTGGCTGCATCCATGGACCTGCGATTGTCACAGTTTGACCGCTTAGATCAGGGGCATTTGCCGCCCATGCCTTATAGCTGTCCCATGAGAAACGCGCATCGTCTTCACCGAACGCAAGATGGCCGCCAGCCAATGCGCCTGTTGCAACAAGCGCCAAAGCTGCGGTGCTTGTAAATAGGGTTTTTGTAAACATTCTAGACCTCCCAAGAATTTCTGATTGCTTTGGAATCGAATATTCCAAAGCGCTTTGGATGGCAAAACATTGCCAATTATATTCCAGTTGTCAATAAAATATTGCAGAATATTGGACAAAATAATTCAATCTAACTTTCTATCCCTACATATTCAAAGCGGTTTGACATAGAATTCTATTCATTCTCGCCACACAGCCTAGATAGGGCCGCCCGTGAAATTTCAATGAAATCTGTAGCACTCGTTTTAAACATACCCTAACGTTTTCAAAACGAATTAGGGACCTGTCATGAAATCACGGACTAAAGTTGTTGTTATTGGTGGTGGGATCGCTGGGTGTTCAACGCTCTATCATTTGACCGAAGAAGGTTGGAGCGATGTTGTATTGATTGAACGGGATGAGCTGACATCAGGAACAACATGGCACTCTGCGGCTCAGGTGACTAATTTTGGGATGAACCAAACGATGATTGGCCTGAAATCACATTCTATCAACCTATATAAGAAACTCCGCGACAACCCTGAATATCCTGTTGGATATCATCATGGGGACGGCGGTATTCGACTCGCTAATACCGAAGCGCAAATGCAGGGGTATCGACATTTTGCCTCGATGGCCCGTGGTATGGGTGTGGAATTTGAGGTCTTGGACGCCAAAGAATGCGCAAGGCGGCATCCTCTGATTTCGACGGATAATTTACTTGGAGGCTTATGGGACGGCGAAGATGGCGACATCGATCCGGCTCAGCTGTGTCAAGCTTTGGCCTTTCACGCCCGAAAAGCAGGGGCAGAGGTCTATCGCCATACAAATGTGACATCGTTAACGCAGCACAAAGATGACACTTGGACGGTCGTCACGGACAAGGGCTCAATTGATGCGGATATTGTGGTGAACGCATGCGGTTATCGGGTGAACGAAGTCGGGGCGATGATGGGCGTGCATCACCCTGTGGCCTCGATGGAGCATCAGTATTTCGTCACAGAAGACATCCCTGCAATTATTGAGGCGGGGCATCGGATGCCTTTGTTGCGCTGTCCAATCAGCGATTATTATTCGCGTCAGGAAAAGAACGGTCTCTTGGTTGGGTTCTACGAACAAGATTGCAAGCCTTGGGGCATGGATGGCATTAGCCCAAGCTTTGCCAATGATTTGTGCCCTGATGATCTGGATCGGGTCATGGACGTCTTGGAAGGGGCTTTCGAGAGGATGCCTGCTTTGATGGATGTTGGCATAAAACGCGTGGTTAACGGGCCGATAACCTATACCATTGATGGCGCGCCGCTTGTTGGGCCAATCCCCGGGAAAAGGAATGCCTTTTGCATCATTGGACTGCGTGCTGGTGTCGGCGAGGGGGGCGGGCATGGCTGGTTGCTAGCGCAACAGATTGTCCACGGAGAAGCCCAATATGACACTTGGTGCCTCGATCCGCGCCGGTTCACAGGTCACACCAACGTTGAGCTAACGTCGCTCAAAGCGGTTGAAGACTATCAAAACGAATTCCGATTTCATTTTCCCCACGAACATCGCCCCGCAGGGCGCAACGCAAAGACCACGCCACTCACGCCCGTTTTCGCAGCCGAAGGTGCGGAATTTACAGTAGTGAATGGTTGGGAACGGGTTGATTATATCAAGCCATCTCCTGAATTTCATCCGAGCCTCGGTTTTGATTTTGACGAGGCCTTCGATGTGATTGCTCAAGATGTCCGTAATATTCAAGACAATGTTGGCCTTTGCGAGGTCAATGGTTTTAATCGTATCGAAATAACGGGATCTGATAGGCATAGCTTCCTTGATCGCCTGATTTGTGGGGCTGTGCCCAAGCGAGACGGCCGCGTCGGGTTGGGATATTTGTTAAATCACCATGGTATGATTAAGGCTGAGGCGACGGTGGCGAATGTACCAGCCTCCGATCGCGGTCCTGCGCGTGTGTGGTATGGCTCTGCAGCAGCATCTGAATTTCATGATATGGATTGGCTAACATCGCATCGACGTCCTGAAGAGGACGTTCAAATTCACAGCTTAACCAATGATCAAACAATCCTCGTTTTGGCAGGGCCAAAGGCACGCGACGTCTTCTCCGCCTGTGCGCGTGGAGATTGGTCCAAAGAGGCTTTCCCGTGGTTATCGGTACGTGAATGCTTTATTGGGTATGCCCCCGCGACGGTTCTCGGGGTTAGCTTTTCTGGTGAGTTGGCGTATGAAATTCATGTGCCAAACGCCTCACTCTATGCAGCTTATCTCGCATTGCGAGAGGCAGGTGAGGCCTTTGGATTACGCATATTTGGCGCCCGTGCGGTCGAGTCTATGCGTATGGAAAAAGGGTTCTTGCACTGGAAATCAGATTTATTGACGGAATTTGATCCTTTTGAAACGGGGTTGGAGCGGTTTGTCAAATTAGAGAAAGGGCCATTTATTGGTCAAGACGCGCTAAAGAAACGCTTTGCGGCAGGTCCACATCGAAAGCTAGTCACGCTCAAGATTGCGACAGACAAAGCACCGGCACATGGTGGCGCCTCATTAATGCAAGGGGATACCGTCGTTGGAACGATAACCTCTGGCGATTGGGGGCACCGTTTTGGTCTTAATCTCGCCTATGCCTTTGTGGTGCCGCAGATGGCGGAGGTCGGATCAAAGATGGAGCTAGACCTCTGCGGCGAGCTTATCGACGCCGAAGTCATTTTGCCGTCCCCCTATGATCCGAGCCATTTGCGGATGAGATCATGAACGCGTCAAAATATTCGGATATCCCAATGAAATCATTCAAGGGAAGCACCTTGCCAATATATTGATCGGGTCTAACGAGGATTAACGCCCCTTGATTTCGGCTGATCCCGCGCATGTCAAAGATGTCTTTCCCTTGTTTCAGGTCAGGACAAAAAATCTTTTCATAATCGATGAGGCCATAACGTCCCTTAGATGGCAAAAGTAAGCTAGGAAGCGACGTAAGATCGAGGTCAAAGTGGGTGCATTGAAACACTGCGCGCAGATCAATGATGCTGTCTATGTCAGCGTCCATTGGTGTATATTTTTTCATGGGACTCGAAGCAGTATTGACTAAAAAATCGCAGAGCTGAGCAATCGCGCCTTTGGCTTGCCCCTTATCCTGCGACGCGGCAAAGGCAAACATGCGCCAACGACCATCTGCTTTGAGTGTATGGCCGAGTTGCATGGGCTTTCCATCACCTGCTCGGATAACCGGCGCTGAGTTAAATCGCATCCCCGTTTTCAAACCATGCGCAAGCTCAGCATGGTCGTCGGGTGCTGTGATCAATGAGGGATCGTATCTTGTTTCAACACCGGCTGTGTAACGGCCATGTTTTTTGAAATAGCGTTGGAACTGTGCTGCTTCAGAGGCATCTTTGGGTTTCGCGCTGAATAATCTGGCCATGTCGCGGTCAAAATCGATTAATTCCTGCGCTTTTGCCTGACGTTCTTGGGAATAGGTATGCAGCAGAGCAGGGGTCACTTGGCTGCCCAGAACGGCCGCCAATTTCCAACCAAGGTTGAACGTATCCGCCATCGAAACATTCATGCCCTGTCCAGCCTTGGGGCTATGCGTATGACAAGCATCACCTGCAATGAATATTCTGGGAAATCTATTGTCACGTTCTGTATAGGGAATATCGTCAAAAGCATCGCAGACACGCTGGCCAATTTCGTAGGCCGACCACCAAGCGACCTCTTTCACCTCAAGTGTAAAGGGGTTAAGAATGTCGCGTGCTTTGGCAATGAGCATCTCTGAGGTGACTCCACGATCCGCGGCGCGTTCATCTCCGTGAAGTTCATCAAGTTCAATATACATTCTTACGAGATACCCCCCTTCGCGAGGGATAATCAGAATGCTACCGTGGTCTGCAGATTGTATAGCGGCTTTGAGGCGGATATCAGGGAAATCTGTCACGGCTAGAACATCCATGACGCCCCAGAGTTGGCGCGCTGCTTCGCCCTTTAACTCATGTCCCATCGATTTACGGACGGTGCTGCGTGCGCCATCGCATCCTACGACGTAGCGGGCATGGATAATATGGTTTTGCCCATTTGCATCACGCAACGTCGCGATAACAGGGTAGTCCTCATTTTTGCTGTAGCCGAGGTCTATGAGATCAAGGTTATAGTCTGGCTCCAGTCTTGATGCCGAATTTCGCATGATGTCGAGATAAAAATCATGAATACGAGCTTGGCTTAAGATCACATGAGGCATTTCGGATAGATCGTCTTCAACGTCTTGAATGCGATCTGCACGATGGAGCCCCACTCCATTTTTGATTGGTCGCCAAAAGGCAACTTCATTGACCCAATAAGCTTCTTTCATAACGCGTTCGGCAAACCCAAATGCCTCAAACATTTCGATAGACCGACACGCGATGCCGTCGGCTTGTCCAACTTGTAGCGGTCCTGCCTTTTTTTCAGTAAGGCGCACTTTAATATCGGGAAACGCGCAGAGTTGTGCCGCAAGGGTTAGGCCGGCTGGTCCGGCTCCAATAATTAGAACATCCACATGGTCTGAGTTTTGGTCGCGATTTTTTGACGACGGTGCGATAGATGGGTCACCCAGTGTGACCCCGTTCAGATGATATTGCATGTGGTGCCATCTCCGAAATTAGTATGCATGCTTACTAACTACTAGACGATGGGTCCGTATGTCAATATAGTAAGTATACATACAAAATAGGCACTCTTCACAATGGTACACTCACGCGACTTACTTGACCTTCCTGGGCACGTGATCAGACGGCTTCAACAACAGTCTGCAGCGGTGTTTCAAGACAGAACGAAAGCGGCTGGTTTTGATGTCACTTCTGTTCAGTTCGCAGCCTTATCGACATTGGCGACCGAGCCGGGTCTGGATCAAGCCAGCCTTGCCAAGCGGATTGCCTATGATCGTGCTACAATTGGTGGCGTCGTAAAACGGTTGGCACAAAAGGGGTGGGTCGTTCGTATGTCAGATGACGCGGACCGCCGTGCCTTCAAAGTTACTTTGACCGCCGAAGGCACGGCCGCTTTGACAGAAATGACCCCCATCGTTCATGCTCTGCAAAATGAAATCATAGGAGGTCTGAGCCAAGAGGATCAGGGTATTCTCTTGGGTTTGATGAAACGGACTTTAAAGACGGACTAAACCAATTTTTTATGCGAGGCCGAGGATGGTGCGTGCTTGTTGCCATGTCGCGACAGGGCGCTCATATGTGTCGCATAAGGCGACAGCGCGTTCCACCAAGGATGCATTTGAGGGCGCAAGCGTATGGCGATCAAGTCTTACATTGTCCTCAAGACCCGTTCTCACATGTCCCCCTGCTTCGATGGACCATTCATTTAGGACAATCTGATTGGCCCCAATTCCAGCGGCGCACCATGGCGTATCAGGCCCAAATAAACGATGCACAGTATGGAGATAATAGTCAAAGACGTCCCGATCAACCGGCATGGCATTTTTGACACCCATCACAAATTGCACATAAGGCGTCTCTAGGATTTGACCGTTTTCAAACATGTCTTTCGCCTTGAGAATATGTGAGAGGTCAAAGGCTTCGATCTCAGGCTTCACATTGTACGTCACCATTTCAGAGGCGAGCCAATCCACCAAATCAGGGGGCGTGTCATAAACACGTGTCGGGAAATTGTTTGACCCAACAGACAAGGACGCCATGTCAGGAGCCAAGGGGAGCATGCCCCCACGGTCCTTGCCCGCACCCGTGCGTCCACCAGTGGATAGCTGAATAATCATGCCTGGACAGTGTTGTTTCAAACCCTCTTGTAAGCGTGCAAATCGCTTTGGGTCCGCTGTCGGTTTTCCCTGATCATCACGTACGTGACAGTGCGCAATAGTGGCCCCCGCTTCAAATGCCTCTTGCGTGCTTTCGATTTGTTCAGCAATCGATATTGGAACCGCCGGATTATTCTCCTTAGTCGGCAGTGATCCAGTAATGGCAACGCAAATAATGCAAGGATTAGTCATGGGGCTCTCATTCATCAAATCGTAAATTGCATATTCTACTATGGTGCATTCTGGCGAAAAACCAAGCGGGCTTGCAGGAAAGATAAAATAATCTCTGGCATTGAGATAAAAATTGTTTATCAAGTAAACAGTTTAATGGAATGCGCATTTTGTCTGAATATCCCAATTTTGACATGCGTACCTTGGGAACATCGCCAGAGGAGAAAGACATGCCGCATTTTACAGCACCCGTTGAAGATATTCTTTTTTCTATAGAAACCGTTGCTGGCGCGGGTCAGTTAAAAGACTGGGACAGAGAACTTGCCTCTGAAATTATCACTCACTTTGCTGCCTTTGCCGAGGGAGTTATTGCACCTCGGAACGCAACTGGCCATGCGCAAGGGTGTCGATTGGTAGAGGATCAGGTTCAGATGCCCGATGGCTTTCGATCTGCGTTTCAGCAATTGATTGATATGGGTTGGCAGGGCCTCACGGCGCCCGAAGAACATGGCGGAATGGAACAAAATGCGCTTGTGGCCTCAGCTGTGTCTGAAATTTTTTCGGGCGCCAATCTGTCGCTGCAAATGGTCTGTAATCTTGTACCTGGTGCAATCTCTACGTTGCGCCGCTTTGGAAGTGCCGAGCAACAGGCGGCTTGGATCCCGAAATTAGCAGCGGGTGAGGTTCTTTCAACCATGTGTTTGACAGAGCCAGGCGCCGGCTCTGATCTTTCCCGTATTCGGACCAAAGCCACTCGTGAGGGTGACGCTTGGCAACTGAGCGGCGAAAAGATATTTATTTCTGGCGGGGATCAAGATTTAAGTGAAAATATCCTTCACCTCGTTCTCGCCCGAACAGGAGCTACAGAAGATGGGGTAAAGGGCTTATCCTTGTTCCTTGCAAATAAAAAACAGGCCGGCGCCTCCATTTCCGTCACGCGTATTGAAGAAAAGATGGGGCTCCACGCGTCGCCGACCTGTCAGATGGTATTTGATGATTGCCCTGCTGAGCTGATTGGCGAAGAGGGCACTGGGCTTATGGCGATGTTTGTCTTGATGAATCATGCGCGCTTGGATGTCAGCCTGCAAGGTGTTGCACTCGCAGGCCATGCCCATCGGATCGCCAAAGCCTATGCGGATGAGCGCACTCAAGGCCGGCGCAAAGACGGCACAGATGCCGTGTTAAGCGATCATGCAGATGTGCGCCGAATGCTTGATGAACAGCGATGCCTGGAAATTGGTGCAAGAGGAATGGCGCATATCGCCATTGTTGAAATGATGCGAGCAGATCGGCCCGAATTGGTAGAGTTTCTCACACCTCTGTGCAAAGTTTTCTGTACAGAGGCTGGAATTACGTCAGCAAACCTCGGCATCCAGATTTTAGGTGGGTATGGGTATCTGACTGAATATGGCCTTGCACAAACTTGGGCAGATGCCCGAATTACCGCAATCTATGAGGGGGCCAATGGGATTCACGAAAATGCAGTTGCAACCCGTGGCTTGCGTATCGCAGGAGGGGCAGATGCCTTTGATGCATTAATAGAAGAGCTGAGCGATAATTTGCATGTGTTAGACTTGCGCGAAAGATGGCGTAAGGCGCGAAATTTTGTCCTCAATTCCGAGGACCCTTCACAGCTAGCACATGATTTTGCGCAATTGAGCTGTGCTTTGTTTCATCGCGCGGTGTGCGCACGTATTGCAGATGTCTCTCCGACCCAAGAGCATGTTCGCCTAAGAGACTTCGCCTTGGCACGACCTTTACCGATTAGCTTGAATTTATCTTGCTGAAGGCCTGTTTCATGGTCAAACTTCACAGCAGTCGTTGGATGAGCTGACAGTAACGTTGATCGCGCTCTTCAGACATAAACGAATTAAATTGAGAAGTTGGACTCTGCAAGAATTCCAACGCATAAACTGTCTTTCGTCTAGGGCTTGCAACACAATCAAGACAGGCATAGCGTAATCCTTAATCAGTGACGATAACCTGACATGATTTACATGGATGGTTCTCAGGTGCCGACGAGCTATTGGCATTCAATTCACTGCACGAAAAAAGCGCTGGTGGCTGTTTTACTTTGGCGGCTTGCGCTTACAAAACGTAAAGGAAATATAATGGCCAAGGCATTCGCTTCGCAAGGCGACACCGCAGAAAAAGAGATCAGCTTTACCGAAATAGGCGAGGGGCTTTATGCCTTTACCGCTGAGGGAGATCCAAATTCTGGAGTCATAATTGGCGATGACAGTGTGATGATTGTTGAGGCTCAGGCCACACCTCGATTGGCGCAAAAGGTGATTGATTGCGTCCGGAGTGTAACGGATAAACCGATTAGCCACGTTGTCTTGACCCACTACCACGCAGTTCGCGTTTTGGGTGCCAGTGCCTTTGATGTTGACCAAGTCATTATGTCGGATGCCGCGCGCGCAATGGTGGTTGAGCGGGGCCAAGAGGATTGGGATAGTGAATTTCAACGCTTTCCCCGATTGTTCGAAGGACATGAAAGCATCCCTGGGCTGACCTGGCCAACCACCACTTTCAACGATGAAATGACGGTGTACCTTGGGAACCGCAAAGTTGTGATAAAACAGATCGGTCGTGCTCATACGGCAGGTGACAGTGTGATTTGGGTACCCGACAGTCAAACGATGTTTACTGGCGATATCGTGGAATATCATTCTGCCTGCTATTGTGGGGATGGGTATTTCCAAGAATGGGGAGCAACGCTTGATAATGTCAAAGCCTATGATCCGCAAAGCATCGCACCCGGTCGTGGTAACGCTTTGATCGGACGAGACATGGTGGACGCCGCACTCGAGAATACGCGTGACTTTGTGGACAGTACTTTTAATGCCGTCAAACCAATCGCTGCAAAGGGCGGAACGCTGAAGCAAGCATGGGATGCCGTGCGAGATGCCTGTGATCCCAAGTTCAAAGACTATGCTATTTATGAGCATTGCCTGCCATTCAATGTTGCACGCGCCTATGACGAAGCACGCGGAATTGCGCATCCCCGTATATGGACGGCGCAACGAGATTTGGACATGTGGGAGGCGCTGCAAGGCTAAGCCGCAGAGCTAAAAATCGTCAGAGGAGACCGCGGAATGCCGCTTGATGATCGCTACCAACTTGCATTCAAGCTATATCCCTATGAACGCTCATCGGATCAAGAGGCCGCGGCCCCTGTGCGCCATCCTGTCGTCATAATGGGCGGCGGACCAGTTGGGATTGCAACAGCGCTGGATCTAGGTTTGCAGGGCATTCCAGTTGTCATGTTGGATGATCACGAAGGCGTCGGGCAGGGAAGTCGCGCGATTTGCTTTGCCAAGCGTACTTTAGAGATTGCACACCGCTATGGATGTGGTGAGCCCATGCTGGACAAAGGTGTCGTCTGGAACTTGGGCAAAGTGTTTTACGATGATCGCCAGATTTATGAATTCAATTTGCTTCCAGAGGACGGTCATCGTTATCCCGCGTTTATAAATTTACAACAGCCGTACTTTGAACGTTATCTTGTTGAACGTGTCCGCGAGGCTCAAGCAGCGGGCGCTCCGATAGAGTTACGGGGAAAGAACCGTGTGGATGCGGTTCAAACAAAGGTTGATCACGTTGTGATCGACATCACGACGCCCGATGGCCCCTATCAGCTACAAGCGGATTGGCTGATAGGGTGTGATGGTGCCTCAAGCCCACTTCGCAAAATGATGGGCCTCGATTTCCAGGGTCGTGTCTTTGAGGATAATTTTCTAATTGCCGACATCACAATGCAAGCTGAGTTCCCAACAGAGCGATGGTTTTGGTTTGAGCCACATTTCAAATCTGGGGATAGCGCTTTGCTGCATAAACAGCCTGATGGAGTTTGGCGCATTGATTTCCAGCTCGGCTGGGATATCGACCGTGCAGAGGAGTTAAAGGAAGGTAATATTCGCCGCCGTTTAGATGCCATGCTGGGCTCTGAAATAAATTATGAGCTGGTCTGGACCTCTATTTATACGTTCCAATGTCGCCGTATGAAACAGTTCCGCCATGGTCGCGTGATGTTTGCAGGCGACGCCGCACATCAAGTCTCACCTTTTGGCGCGCGCGGCGCAAATTCAGGCATTCAGGACGTCGATAATTTGGGCTGGAAACTGGGCCTTGTTTTGAAGGGACAAGCCCCTGAAACCTTGCTTGACAGCTATGACGCAGAACGGCGCTACGGAGCGGATGAAAATATCTTGAATTCTTCTCGCTCAACCGATTTTATCACGCCAAAATCCAAAATAAGCCATGTATTTCGAAATGCTGTTCTGGACCTCGCCGAGCATCACGCCTTTGCACGCCCATTGGTGAATTCTGGGCGATTATCTGTGCCCTGCACTTACGATGGATTACCTTTGAATTCGCCTGATATGCTTGAGGGACCCACACGCACACGCCCCGGTGCACCCTGTCCTGATGCGCCTTTGGGGGATGAGTTTTTGCTGGACCAATTGGGGGGTGACTTTTGCCTCATGGGTTTAGGAATTGATCTACCCGAAAAATTTGGCGCGCACGGTTTAGTCGTAAAATGTTTGAATGCACCCTTAAATACCGCGCTGAAAGAGCGCTATTTGGGGGACGCCCCGCACGCTGTTTATCTCATTCGCCCTGATCAACATGTTGCAGGCCGTTGGGAAATTTTTGATACTGACGCCATCTCAAATGCCATTGCTCGCGCAATTGGAAAGGATAACTCTGATGCCCGTGAACACTGAGCCAAATATCACCGATCCAGACGGATTTTATGCCGATCTCCTTGCAGCCCATGAGGGGCTAAGTGATGATGACAGCATTGCGTTTAATGCGCGCCTTGTCTTAATCCTTTCTAATCATATTGGCGATCGTGCAGTGCTAAATGCGGCGCTGGAAGCTGCCGCAAAAGGGGTCGAATAATGAAAGCACCTCAACCTTCTGATATGACTCAATCTGATGGCCGCTTAATTGCTCCAGGATATATGCCTGGATGGGGGAATGATTTTGAAACCGAGGCATTACCAGGGGCATTGCCTGAGGGGATGAACAGCCCGCAAAAATGTAACTACGGCCTTTATGGAGAACAGCTTTCTGGTACGGCCTTTACAGCTGAGCGACCAGAGCGCACATGGTGCTACCGCATTCGGCCCTCGGTCAAGCATTCGTCCCGGTACACGAGAATTGATCTGCCATATTGGAAATCGGCGCCACATACACCAGTGGATGTGACCAGTCTGGGCCAATACCGATGGGACCCTATCGCACATTCTGGCGAAGCACTGACATGGTTAACTGGCATGCGCACTATGACAACAGCTGGGGATGTGAACACACAAGTGGGCATGGCAAGTCACGTCTATCTTGTGACCGAAAGCATGCAAGATTCCTATTTCTACTCTGCCGACAGTGAATTGCTTGTGGTGCCACAAGAGGGCCGGCTGCGCTTTGCAACAGAGCTGGGCATCATAGACATTGAGCCAAAAGAAATTGCCATTATCCCACGCGGCCTTGTTTATCGCGTAGAAGTTCTGGAAGGACCTTGTCGGGGATTTGTCTGTGAAAATTATGGCCAAAAATTTGATTTACCTGGTCGTGGCCCAATTGGTGCGAATTGCATGGCTAACCCACGTGATTTCAAGGCACCCGTTGCAGCCTTTGAGGATCGTGAAGTCCCCTCGACTCTGACTGTGAAATGGGCGGGGCAATTTCATCAAACTGAGATTGGCCAAAGCCCTCTAGACGTCGTCGCATGGCATGGAAACTATGCTCCCTACAAATACGACCTTCAAAACTACTGTCCAGTGGGTGCAGTTTTATTTGATCACCCTGATCCGTCAATCTTTACCGTACTTACTGCGCCGTCGGGTATTTCGGGAACCGCGAATATTGATTTCGTGCTATTTCGAGAACGGTGGATGGTGGCAGAGAATACATTCCGCCCCCCTTGGTATCACAAGAATATCATGTCCGAGCTCATGGGTAATATTTATGGTCAATATGACGCCAAACCGCAGGGGTTTGTCCCAGGAGGCATGAGTTTGCATAATATGATGTTACCACATGGACCAGATCGGGATGCCTTTGAAAAGGCATCGAATGCGAACCTTGGGCCACATAAATTAGAACACACAATGTCCTTTATGTTCGAAACCCGCTTTCCTCAGCACTTGACTGAATTCGCAGGCAAAGAGGCCCCAATGCAAGACGACTACATTGACTGCTGGACATCATTGGAAAAGAAATTTGATGGCACCCCAGGCAAAAAATGAAGCTGCCAATCGGAAAGAGTGACCCATGTCAGACTTAATCCGCTCTTGGGTTGATAGCGCAAATAAATCAGGTGCTGACTTCTCTTTAAATAATCTGCCTTATGGCGTCTTTGTCGCGGATGATGGAACACCCCATTGCGGAACTGCAATTGGTGATTTTGTTCTGGACCTGCATGGCTTGGAATTGGCGGGTGTCATTGAGTTTAGGGACACACTAACAACAGGCAGCTGGAACGCATTTATGGCGTTAGGCTCAAAAGATTGGGCCCGATTGCGTGAAAAGTTGATCAAACTGCTGGGCGAAGGCGCAGTTGAACAGTCCACAATCGCGCCATTCCTTGTTCCGCTGAGTGACCTAACCTTAATGATGCCATTCACAGTCACTGAATACACTGATTTTTATGCAGGTCGACATCATGCCACCAATGTAGGAACAATGTTTCGTGGAGCAGAAAATGCCCTGCCGCCCAATTGGCTGCATATGCCCATTGGCTATAACGGACGGGCATCGTCAGTCGTGGTTTCTGGAACAGATATTACGCGCCCTTGTGGTCAGCTTAAGGGGCCAAATGATGACATCCCACGCTTTGGTCCTTCTGAACGTTTTGATATCGAACTGGAAATAGGGGCCGTTGTTGGGCAAGCTTCAAATGGACCAATCAGCGTGAGTGAAGCCTTTGAAAATATCTTTGGCTATGTCCTACTCAATGATTGGTCAGCCCGCGATATCCAAGCATGGGAATATCAACCCCTCGGACCCTTTCAGGCCAAGGCAACGGCGACAACAATTTCGCCATGGATCGTTACAGCAGCGGCACTGTCTCCGTTTCGTACTGGTACGCCTGAACGTGAAACCCTTCTCTTGGACTATCTAAGGGAACCTAGTCCAATGCTGTATGACATTGATCTGGAAATTGGCCTGGCTCCCAACGGAACTTCTGAAACCGTTATTGCGCGCACGAATTATAAAGAAATGTACTATTCCTCAGCACAACAATTGGCCCATCATACAACAAGCGGATGTCCAATGCGGGTTGGTGATTTGTTGGGGTCTGGCACGATTTCGGGACCCAATCGTGAAAACCGCGGATCATTGTTAGAGATAAGCTGGGGCGGTAAAACCCCTTTGACCCTCGATACAGGTGAAGAGCGCAGCTTTCTTGAAAACGGGGACACAGTGACCCTACGGGGAAGAGCACAGGGGGACGGATATTCCATCGGATTTGGGTCTTGCTCTGGATGTTTGCTGCCGGCTAATAAACAATCTTATTAGCTCTGTGAAAAACAAAATGAATTTTAAGTTGTAAGGAAATTTTATGATCGATTTTGGTGAGATGTTTATAGGGATGAGTGCAGAACCCGTTTCAGCAATTAATTAACATAACATATATTATACGCATTCTATTCTTAGCTGAGTGATGTGATATAGCGGTTGGATCATTTATATGACGGTTTGCACTTCTCCGTCGAACTAATCTTTGCTGAAGAAGAGGAGATGATAAAGAGTTCGGCTAGGTGAAATGACGTGGTGACACTTTCACATCTTATAGTTTTCGCGACCTGTCTAAGACTGGTTGCAACGAGTCTTATGCTTGGGTCGTCAAGTGTTGCAGCGGCCAACATGCCCTGAGTGCCTTATAGAAAGCTATTGTGCTTTTAATGCTTGAAATTGCGTCTGTACCCAAAATCATGTGATGGGTTACATACCATTATGTGATACTGACAAGGACTTTATGCCAAATCATGGTTTCATTTTATCAGTCGTCCATACAACCCGAAAACCATGGTGGGTTGCGGCACTGTCTGGCGAGGTTCCTGATCGCGCGGCGATGCGATAGCGATAGCAATATGATTTGTGACACATAAATGAACCGCCCTTGGATACTTTGAACCCCTTCATGCCATCCAAGCGTTGACGCACATGCTTTTTAAGTGATTTGATACGGTATGAATCCGACGTCCACTCCCAGACATTTCCAACCATATTGTATAGACCATATCCGTTAGGTTCATAATGCTTAGCGGGTGCAGTGGTGACAAATCCATCCTTTGCTGTGTTGGTATGTGGGAAATGTCCCTGCCAAATATTACAGGGTTGGAAATCTGTGTCATCGGGCTCTTGGTTGCCCCATGGAAATTTCACATCGCCCAATCCTCCGCGCGCGGCGTGTTCCCACTCTGCCTCAGAGGGCAATCGGCCCCCTACCCAAGTCGCATAGGCTTTGGCATCAATCCACGATACTTGGACGACCGGATGATTGGGTTGCCACGCCGTTTCAAAGCTATCTGGACCGTTAATATCCAGCCAATTGGCGCCATCCACACGCCGCCACCATTCAACGCCCGGTACAGCCTGTGTCAGTCCAATATTTTCCGGCAACTGTGATACAAAAACAAAGGACCAGCCAAAGCGTTCTGCTTCGGTGACATAGCCAGTCGCATCGACAAATTCGCGGAACTGAGCATTAGTAACCGTCGTTGCGCCAATATAAAACGCTTTAACTTTGCTTGTGCGAAGTGGGGTCTCGCCGTCATCGGGAATGCCTGCACTGTCTGTTCCAATCAAAGAACTACTTTGGTCGATATACACCGCATCATCGGGGATTTGAACGCATGGTATGATCAGTTGATTGGACAATTGGTCTGCGTTCAATTTCCGAAGTTTGGTGCTCGGACAACAAGGGCCCTTGGTCAGATCATTTGTCATACTTTGGGGCTATAAATTGGGATGCGTCAGGGAGGGTTTCATGACGTCTAATATGACTGTAGGAGCTAAGATTTGCAAAGAAATTCAAATGAGCTGAGTGGTTTTTGTCAAAAGTGGCATTGATTTTGGTTGGGAACAATGAAGCATCCTCTCACTACCTAAAGCGCTTGGCCAGTTGCAATGCTAATAGGCACGAAAAATAACGCGCTTGGCTGAGGTTCCCACCTGTGAGCCATAGACCGTTCTGAGCTGTTTCGACCCACATGTTGCGCTGTTCGCCGATCCACGGACCTGGATCACCTTTGGCGCCTGATCCGTATCCCCAACACGGTCCAACCTTGTCCGCCGTTTCCTGATCAATCAATGTTGCAACCCAATCCGTCATATCGCCGTAGCCTGTGGCATATACCACTGCATCCGCTGACAGGCTGTCGCCGTTATCTAAATGGACCGTGTGTTCCAACAGGTGGCTGACACCCGAGCCTGAGCAAACCTTAATTTGGCCGTCTATAACCATTTGTGCGCCGCCAACATCAATATAGTACCCAGAAGCAGTCCGACGGTATTTCATACCCAAACCGGTGCCGTCTTCGGCAAAATCAACGGCGAACCCGGCATCAGTGAGGCGCTGGTAAAATTGGGCGCGGTCTGAGCGTATCCCATCCCAGAGTTTTTTATGGGTCATCTCCATCATGCGCAGAGGCATAGAGGCTTGGAGGATATCCGCTTTGTCGGTGCTTATCCCGTTATTTAGCGCTTTTTCCGAATATAAAGGTCCTAAAATACGTTCGCAATAATCTGTTTGATCCACAACAAGTGTAGACGATCGTTGAATCAGTGTTGGCCTGCCGCCAATCCTAACAATTTCAGACGCGATATCATGTGCAGAATTATTGGCGCCTACGACAATCACATTCTTGTTTGCTACATCAGTGCCGCCTTTGAATGCGCTGGAATGAAATTGTGGACCTTTAAAGATATCTTGGCCTTTAAAACTAGGTATCTTTGGAAAACCTGACAGGCCAAGAGCCATCACCAAATGCGTGGGCTTTATCGTTTTGCGTACACCATTTTGATCGATCTGCGCGGTCCATTGATCAGACACTTGATTATATTGAGCGCGTACGAGCGACGTATTTGTCGACAAATTTAAGTTCAAATCTGCAGCATAAGCCTCTAGCCAATCCCCCATTTGATCTTTGGGCGTAAACACAGGCCAATCAGAGGGGAACGGCTTAAACGTCATGTGATCATACCAAACAGGATCATGAAGCACGAGGCTTTCATACCGTGAACACCACTGATCTCCGACGTTAGGATATTTATCAACGATCAAATATGGAACCCCAAGGTCTTGTAATTGCGCACCCAAAGCAAGGCCGCCTTGACCTCCTCCTACGATCAATACGTAGGGTTCAGCTGCCCCAGCCGACAGGTTGGGCGTATTTGTTAAACTGTCCAATTGTGTGAATACAGTTTTGCAGGACCCATTTTCCAAACGAATATACCCGCGTCCAGGCCCATCAGATGTCACAAAACGAAAGAACCCTTCTGTCTCATCACTCTGACCTTCGAATGCAGGGATTTCAAAACCCGAAGTCGGGCCAGTTTGGACGCCGAATTCCGCGATCGCATCCGGCCCCTCAATTGTTTGTAATGTCCATCCAAACGGCAGATAATCGCGCCAGAACCCGTCGCTCACAAATAGGCGAGCAATCTAATTTGCATCGCCAATTTTCATTTGTGATTTGCCAATTTGGTCCTTGGAGAAGAAATTAAACGCTCGCATATCATTTCAATCGCATTAGGCATGATTGGCGTATTGATCATTTTATGGCCTTTTGGAGAGCCTGTAAATTGGTATGCAGTTTTAGTGCTCTACCCAGCTCTGGGCATGGCACTCTACCAAGTCTTAACACGCAAGCTATCAGGTCACGTCAAACCGGGTGTTTTACAATTTTATACAGGCGCCATAGGCACTATTGCACTTGCCCCCTTTGAGGCTTGGACTTGGCAAACGCCTGGAACACCCCTTGCTTGGGTGGTACTATGCGCAATTGGCGCCTTTGCATGGGCTGGACACGAGGCCCTAACCCGCGCGCACAGTCATACACCAGCCAGCGCCCTCGCCCCATTTCGATACAGTTTTATCATTTACCTAACGATCGCCAGCGTCGTATTTTTTGCGGATATTCCGACGCCGTCTATTTTAATCGGCGCAACATTCATCATTCTAGCTGGCCTCTTCTCGTGGCGTTTTGGGTGAAGCATAGGAATAGCTGCAACGAACTGGACATGAGCAACTAGAAAGAACTTTGATGTAAAGAGTACGACGCCAACCACCTCGCGATGTCTTGGTTCCTCTTTGTGTCGCCCTTTGCCAAGGTCACAGAACTCTAGCAATCCGATGTCCTAGCAAGATTTCCGGAGTCTGATTACTGAGTGCTGGATCAAAATTTACCTTACCAATTGATCCAAGAGACGAGAATAGTCTCGCTCTTGGTTTATTTTGGCTAAGATCAATCCGCGCCGCGTACTCGGATGCCAACATCTGGGTTTGGGTTAAACAGCTTTTGCACAAGCCACGCGCCGACCGCGATCCCGACACCGATAATGTCGGTGACGATGCCACCCGAGATGAGGAAAAGCGCCGCCACAAGGAGGAGCATGCGTATGAACCACGCCGACCGTGCACCAATAAACCACCCTTGAACACTACTCGAGAGGAGGAAGACGCCGACAATTGCCGTTACCCCTGCGCGAAGGATTTCAAGAGTTGTGCCTTCCATCAAGAGTGCGGAGTTGTAAAAGAACATGAACGGGACAATAAAGGCCGCGATCCCAATCTTAAACGACGTCACAGATGTCTCCATCGGGTTCGCCCCCGATATCCCCGCTGCTGCGTAACTGGCCAAAGCCACGGGCGGCGTAATGGCGGACAAGACGGCGAAATAAAAGACAAAGAAGTGAGCCGTCAATTGAGGAATGCCAAGCTGTACAAGACCCGGGGCCACGACGCTTGCGGCGACGGCATAGGCGGCCGTTGTCGGCATGCCCATCCCTAAGAGTATGGCAATACACATCGCAAAGAACAGCGCAAGAAGCTGTGAAGTTGCCGCGAGATCAAGCAGAACCGAGGAAAACCGAGCTCCAACTCCTGTCAGGCTAATGACCCCAACGATAATACCTGCACAGGCACAGACTGCGATAATCTGGATCGACATAATCCCAGCGAGCTCAAAGGCGCGCAGAATTGAACGCAAGCCCATCCAATTGGGCGTAAGCCAGCTCACTGCGGCCGCCGCAACAGTTGCCAAAGTACCCGCACGGATCACAGAGTAGCCAAGGAAAAGCGCATAAATCAGAATGATGATCGGGATAAACAGATAGATCTGTTTCACCATTTTATTGAATTTAGGCAACTCATCTTCACGCATTCCGCGCATCCCAAGTTTAGCAGCCTCGAAGTCCACCATAAAGTAAACAGATACGAAATAGAGCACCGCTGGGATGATAGCAGCAATCGCGATTTCCTGGTAAGGAATACCTGTCATTTCAGCCATAATGAACGCACCTGCGCCCATGATAGGCGGCATGATCTGACCACCAGTGGAGGCCGCTGCTTCAACGGCGCCTGCAGTTTTGCGGTGATACCCAACCTTTTTCATCAACGGAATAGTCAGCGATCCAGTCGCAACAACATTACCCGCAGATGTTCCGTTGATCATGCCCATAAGCCCTGACGCAAAAATAGCAACTTTGGCAGGGCCCCCACGGGCACGACCAGCCGCTGCAAAGGCAAAATTCACAAAATAGTCACCGACCTTTGACGCCTGTAGAAAGGCCGCAAAGATGATGAACAGAATGATATAGGTCGAGGATACGGCTGTAGTTGGTCCAAGGATGCCTGCATCCGAATAAACGTGACCAAAGAAGCGTTGCCACGAATAGGCATTCTGAACAGCCAAAATACCGGGCAAGAGATGCGCCGTGAACGTGTATAGAAGGAAGATACCCGTGATAATAACAAGCGCCATACCCGCAACACGCCGCGTTAGTTCCATGATCATCGCGGCACCCGCTGTCGCGGCAAAGGCGACCCCAATCGGGACAAACGGCGTGCCAACCGAATTACGCGCTGCTGTGCCATAAATGGTGATCAAATACATCGCAACGATGATACCACAGAGGGCTAACACAACATCAGACGCGGAAAACTGAGACTGACGCCGACGTTCGAACCAGCTGAGAACAATTGCAGAAAGCGTCGCAATCAAGAGAGGTATACCAAACCAACGCACTTCAGCATTGTAAATATCTGTACCTGGGAACGCGGCCCATGTCGTTAAACCGCCCATTTGTGGCAAATCGCCAGATGCAATGGTTTGTGAAAAACCAATCGTCGTAATTCCCGCAATAACGGCTGGGACGATAAGGAGGCTACCCAGCAGAGTTATAACGCGGCTGCCTTCTTGGAAATCTGAATGAAATGAGTGGGATGAAAACAATAAAAAGCCTAGTGCGAGCGCACCTGCAATGTGCGCGATCCGAAAATTCCATGTCTCAAGTGGAAACTGTGGCAGAAACGGAATGTCGACACCCGTCATAGCTGAGACGGAGACACCGTTCAAAGCGATCATGTGGAAGGCGGCATAGATCGTCGCAACAATGGCCAGAATAATATATGAGCTGCCAGTGTATAACCGACGGTTCGCCTCTAGGGGCTCCTCGTCCACGCCTTCTGCGATTACTTTGATGTCTTCTTGATGATCCGCCATTATCCTACCCACTTCAAGCGCCAACTGCGCAAAAGAAATCCGTGCCCAGTGTAGGCACGGATTATGGTCAAAGTTCAAGCCATGAGCTGAACGACTTAGTTATCGATCATGTCAGCTGCGATATCCGCACCTGCATTTTCTGTGAACCACTGAGCCGCACCTGGGTGCCACTTCATCACTTGGTTACGATCCCAGAATTCAGGCAATGATGAACGCGCTGCTTTGTGTGTTGCAACCATGCGCTCGTTGTCGCCCATAACTGCGTCAACAACTTCATAGATGAAGCTCGCTGGTAGATCACAGTTTGCAATAGCGAAGTTCCACATGGACACAGAGCGCGCAGGCGCTGTCAGTGTTGTGTATGTATCAGCCGCAATGTTGAACTGAGCCACTGGGAACGCAGCAGTGATCTTGCCTTGCTCTTCTTCTGTGAATTCGATGATGTTCACATCTGTTTGAACTTCAAGTTGTGAAACCGCAGGCACTGGAACACCAGCAGCAAAGGCAATCACGTCCAAAAGACCATCTTGAAGCTGGCCACCAAGGTCGGACCAACCGCCATTACGACGCTCGAAATCAACGCCGAGTTCTTCCATCATGCGCGGGAAATATGTGTCTGATGTTGAGCCTGCTGGACCAAAACCGATTTTCGCTCCTGCTGGGATGTCCGCGACGCTTGTGATGCCAGATGATGCCAAGGTCGTGATAGAAAACGGCGTTTGGTACATTGGGAACATCGCGCAAGCGTTTGTCATCTGTAGACCGGGGGCGATTGGGTTGTTGCCGGAAATTGATTCAGCTGCTGGACCCATTGTTGTCATACCGAACGGCAGGTCGCCTGTGTGCACAAGCGCCATGTTCTGCATTGGGCCACCGGTGACTTCGGCACCGCCAGCTACGCCTGTGGCTTCGGATACAATACCCGCCCAACCAGAGCCGTAACCGAAATATGTGCCGCCTTGTGACCCTGTTCCAACTGTAAAGCTTTCAGGCCAGCCTGTGCGGTCCTGAGCAGATACGGTTCCTGTCAAAGCAAAGGTTGCTGCAACAATCGCGGTTGCTTTCGCAACTGTGTTTATAGTCATGTTTTCCTCCCAGAAAATAAAGTGCACTTTCGCGTCAGCGCGTCGTGCCACGGTAATATAGATTGACATAGTGTGAAACAAAAAAATACCAGACTGTGATGAACAAATTTTTATACAAAAATTAGATATAATTTTTAGGCTGTTTCGGATAAATCCTCAATGTTGTCCTGCAGAAGTTCCAAAAAGGCGTCTCGTGCACGGTGGCGTATTGCCTTTGGCCAAACAACCGCAAGAGCTAAGCTATTGCGTGTGACGTCAATTTCGCGCTCCAAAGGGACAAAGCTTACCCCTCCAACAGCTAGGCGAGAGGCCCACTTTGGAACAATTGCAAGGCCGACGCCCGTACCAACCAGACTTACGATTGTTTGCTTTTCCTCGGCTATTTGCGCAATCCGCGCGGTGTAGCCAGCTTCGAGGAACAGTTTGATTGTCAAATCATGGCTATGCGGGCGGGATCGCCGATCGGGGACAATAAGCGGTTCTTCGGCAATATCTGCGACACTAAGACTTTCGCGATGCGCCAAGACATGATCGGAGGGCATCGCGACCACTGCCGTCTCTGAAAACAGGGGCAACATTTCCAAACTGCTATCAAGTGCCTCAGATGGACGAACGATCGCAACATCAAGGCGGCCAGAAAGCAGCCTAGGTATCAAACGAATTGTCTTTTGCTCCAGTAATTCCACGTCAATTTCAGGATACGCTTCACGAAATTTCGGAAACAATCGCGGCATGAGTCCTGCGGCGGCACTGTCTATAGCGCCTATTCTGAGAATTTGACCCTTCTCTTGTGACGCTTCCCGAAAGCTCCGCTCAATTTGATCAGCGCGGTCAATCAAGTCACGCGCCTTAACCACAAAGTCACGACCAGCATCTGTCAACGCAACATGCCGCGTTGTCCGAATAAGAAGCGGACCGCCGAGGCTTTCTTCTAACAACTTAATATGTCGCCCCAACGACGCGGGCAACATTCCAAGGTTCTGGGCTGCGCGACCAAAATGCTTTGTTTCCGCAACAGCAATGAGGCACCTAAGTTGGTGAAGTTGCATGCTCTGTCCATTATATGAATAATTTATATGATTTGATCACGATTGCCAAAGCCGCGTCAAGCAAAGATATGTACGGCAAGATCAGGATCAGATCCTTTGACTTTGGTTCCGACAATCGTTTAGCGAAAGAGAGAGACATGAAGACGTATAAAATCGCAGCCATTCCAGCAGACGGCATCGGCCCTGAGGTCATTGCCGCAGGACTTCAAGCGCTCGACTCTCTTGCAAAACGGGTTGGGGAATTCGACCTTGATATAACTGAGTTTGATTGGGGATCAGAGCGCTACAAGCGCGAGGGAGCGCTCATGCCAGAAGACGGCACTGAGACCCTCAAGGATTTTGACGCAATCTTTTTTGGGGCCGTTGGCGCCCCTGATGTACCAGATCACCTAAGCCTTTGGGGTCTGCGCCTGCCAATCTGCCAAGGGTTTGATCAATATGCGAATGTTCGCCCGACACGAATTTTGCCTGGCATCCAAGCGCCTTTGGCAAATGTCGGACCCAACGACCTTGATTGGGTCATCGTGCGCGAAAACTCGGAAGGTGAATATGCAGGCATGGGGGGACGCGCGCACCGCGGCCTTCCAGAGGAAGTTGGAACAGAAGTCGCCATCTTTACCCGGGTCGGTGTAACACGCATCATGCGATACGCCTTCAAGCTCGCCCAATCCCGTCCACGCAAGCTGTTGACTGTTGTGACTAAATCGAATGCTCAACGGCACGGTATGGTGATGTGGGACGAAATCGCGTTGGAGGTCTCAAAAGAATTCCCTGATGTGACATGGGACAAGATGCTCGTTGATGCGATGACGGTGCGGATGGTGAAATCACCACAAAGCCTCGACACCATCGTCGCCACCAATTTGCATGCGGATATTCTATCTGACCTCGCGGGTGCCCTCGCGGGATCCCTTGGAGTTGCGCCTACGGCCAATATTGACCCAGAGCGCCGCTATCCCTCAATGTTCGAACCTATTCACGGATCAGCTTTCGACATCACTGGCAAAGGCATCGCAAACCCTGTTGCCACGTTCTGGACAGCCGCTCAAATGCTTGAGCACCTCGGAGAGTCCAGCGCCGCCACTCGTTTAATGCGAGCCGTTGAAAAGGTCTGCGCCGATGGCATTATGACGCCAGATGTCGGTGGATCAGCGCGCACCCAAGATGTCACAGACGCGGTTTGTGAAGCAATCAGAGGCGACAATATCTAGCGCTGCATCACTTGTGAGTCTGAGAATCAGAGCTCACGTGAGACCGCCGTAAATGTGCCGCAAATGCAGCAGTTGCTTTGCCTGATTTGGACTTGGACCAAAGAAAGCCAAGCGGCTGCAGAGGGGCATGAATTTCTGTATCTAACTCTTGCACTTCGCCTTTATCTAACCACGGAAGGGCTACGCTGCGTGGAAGAATGGCGAGATACTTGCCAGTAGAAACCATCTCTTTGGTCAAATCTGGGATGTGCATGACCACATGGCATCGACTTGAAGACGGCCATTGATTTGCTTCTGCTATCTCTTCAAATCGTTTGCGAGCGACGGACCCAACGCGGTTCAATAGCCATTTTGCTTGTCCAAGCTTTTCACTTGAAATTACGCCTGCATTTGCAAATGGATGTGTGCGACCACAAACAACAATTAATTCATCAGCGACGTGAGCCTCCCCATCTGAACTGGTCCAGCGCTATGTTTAGGAAACGGAGGACCGATAATGACGAACAAACGACCGAAG
>CBFHKO010000014.1:3055-51156 GCA_965656445.1 uncultured Paracoccaceae bacterium | reverse complement strand
CGCGCGCCATTTCCCAAAGTTTTGGATGCGATTGCCCAGAGGGTGTCACCCTTTTCAACTGTGTGGAACGACGGATCGTCCAAGTCAGCTTCTACTTCGGCCACGCCTTCAACGTTACCAACCGCTAGAATGAGCTTTTCTTTTTGCTCTGGGGATAGGTTTTCACCACCGTCAACTTTAACTTTGTCACCCTCTAAACTGATCTTAACGTCATCGGAGGATAGTCCAAGATCTGCGACCTCTTGCATTAGAGCCGCTTCTGACGCTGCCCCTTTTCCGCCGAACAAAGATTTGCCTGCGGATTTAACGAAATTCCAAACACCCATTTTGTGCACTCCCTTTTTAATAGACAGTACATTACTCGCAGGTATCAAAAGTCTGGGAAGATTTATTTTGTCACACACCACACAAACTAAAGCAGTGTGTTGAATGAATCACTATCGCGAGGCTATCCCCGCGACAGTGCATGCATTATTTTGATTAATACCGATAATGTTCCGGCTTGAACGGACCCTCGGTGGTCACGCCGATATAGTCGGCTTGCTCTTTGTCCAGCTTTGTAAGCTTCACACCAATACGATCAAGGTGCAGGCGCGCAACCTTTTCGTCCAAATGTTTGGGCAAGATGTAAACGTCATTGTTATACTGATCACCACGCGTCCAAAGCTCAATTTGGGCCAAGACTTGGTTCGTGAAGGAAGCAGACATAACGAAGGACGGGTGACCTGTTGCGTTACCAAGATTCAACAAACGTCCCTCAGACAAGAGAATGATGCGGCTCCCAGAGGGCATTTCGATCATGTCCACTTGGTCTTTGATGTTCGTCCATTTGTGGTTCTTGAGGCTCGCCACTTGGATTTCGTTGTCAAAGTGGCCGATGTTACCAACAATCGCCATGTCCTTCATCTCGCGCATATGTTCGATGCGGATCACGTCTTTGTTACCCGTTGTCGTGATAAACACATCCGCGCTATCAACAACGTCTTCAAGGATGACAACTTCGAACCCGTCCATTGCAGCCTGAAGTGCGCAGATTGGGTCAACCTCAGTTACCTTCACACGTGCACCCGCACCACGAAGAGATGCAGCAGAGCCTTTGCCCACATCGCCATACCCACAGACAACGGCCACTTTGCCGGCCATCATTGTGTCGGTTGCACGGCGAATGCCGTCAACGAGGCTTTCTTTGCAGCCGTATTTGTTGTCAAACTTGGACTTGGTCACAGAGTCGTTCACGTTGATTGCAGGGAACGGCAATTGGCCTTGTTTGACCAATTCATACAAGCGATGAACACCCGTTGTTGTTTCCTCAGAAACGCCTTTGATCGCGTCACGCGTTTTCGTGAACCAGCCTGGTGAAGCGGCCATACGCTTTGCGATTTGTGCTTTGATTACGGCCTCTTCTTCGGATTGCGGCACGGGAATGATGTCTTCGCCCGCTTCTGCACGCGCGCCCAACAAGACGTACAATGTCGCGTCGCCACCATCGTCAAGGATCATGTTTGGTCCATCCGCGAACATGAAGGATTTATCAAGGTAATCCCAATGCTCTTCCAACGACTGACCTTTGATCGCAAAGACAGGAACACCCGCTTCGGCAATCGCTGCGGCTGCGTGATCTTGGGTTGAGAAAATGTTGCATGAGGCCCAGCGCACATCCGCGCCCAAAGCGACCAATGTTTCAATCAACACAGCCGTTTGAATTGTCATGTGGAGCGATCCAACAATGCGCGCGCCTTTCAATGGCTTGCTCTCGCCAAATTCCGTGCGACAGGCCATCAATCCTGGCATTTCGGTTTCTGCGATGTCCAATTCTTTGCGGCCAAATCCCGCAAGGCTGATGTCTTTTACAATATAATCCGTCGTCACTTTGTAATCTCCGTTTGCTTGAGAGGGCGGTATCACACATGCACGCAGGAGACAACGTATGTCAGCCGAGCAACCACGGTATGATAAGTATATACTTCTGTTCGACCGAAATGGATCACAGTTTAGCACGACACGGAAAACAAACTTGTCAAAGTTTAATTTACTTGATTAAAAAGGAACATAATAAGAACACTGAGGATTCCATGAAACAGCAACGCGCATGGCAGAGGATGTTATCTGGACGGCGGTTGGATCTGTTGGATCCGACACCGATGGACATCGAAATTGAGGACATTGCCCATGGGCTTGCCTTTGTTGCGCGGTGGAATGGGCAAACGCAGGGCGATTTCGCCTATTCAGTTGCGGAACATTCCTTGTTGGTGACCGAACTCTTCACGCGTATGAATCCTGGGGTGGCCGAAAAATGGAAACTCGCCGCGCTTTTGCATGATGCGCCTGAATATGTGATTGGCGATATGATTTCCCCTGTCAAAGCACATGTTGGATCGGGCTATGACGAATTAGACGACCGCCTTGCCGCGGCGATTCATATCAAATTTGGCCTGCCTGCAAAAATTCCTACCCTGATGAAGCGCCAAATCAAAAAGGCCGACCATATCAGCGCATGGATGGAAGCCACCCAAATCGCAGGGTTTTCTGAGTCCGAGGCCAATACGTTTTTTGGCAAGATCGACAAGACACTGATTACAGACCTTACCATAACACTTCGCGCGCCGCGGGAGGTGAGAGCCGATTATATTTCGACATTTCAAACCTTGATGGATCGTATGTGATCCTGGTGGTTTGCAATATTATTCTAAACTGAAATTCTTGGACACCACACATACGAACAGGTCCCACTGAGTGATGGGACCTGCGTTGATCGTGTTCAAAAAGTTCTTGCGTTAAAGCAGAATTAAACTGTTTTGAATTCATCCTGATCGCGGTGAAGATAGGCGACGATTGCCAACAAAACCAACAACACAGTTGCAGGAACCGCTGATGGGCCGAGGATCAAGAGGTGTGCCAAGATCGCGCCAACCATAGTTGCACCCAAAACCAAGCTTGCTTGAAGCTGACGGTTTGGGATCCATAGGGCGATGCCGAAGCCAACTTCGATCGCGCCTGTGACATAGCGGAACCATTGCCCAACCCCGATGCCTTCAAATGTTTGCACCATCATTTCAACGCCAGCAAGCTTTGATCCGCCTGCGAAAATGAAGACTGCTGCCAAAAACGCCCGAAGGCCCATAGATAGATATTTCATGATTTTTCTTCTTCTGATTTAAGTGCTTGCTTGGCTTCCCAAGCTGCTTTTTTCTCTTGATATTGCTCTTCGCTCAGGGCGTGCCAACCGACACATTTCCCCGTTGGGCTACGCCCGCATCCACATTCGCTCATTCTTCTGGTCTCTCCGAAAATTCGTGATGGAGTTGAAATAAGCGGTTTTGAATATCACGTAAATTGCAGTAAATTCACAATCACTGTGCATTAATGCACAAAACCAGCCGGTACAGCTGGTTTTGAATAGTCTGATTTTTGCTTAGAGAGGTCTTATTTCGGGCTACGCTTGGCCAGAATACGTTGCAATGTACGACGGTGCATATTCAGACGGCGCGCCGTTTCGCTCACGTTGCGATCACAAAGTTCATAGACGCGCTGGATGTGCTCCCAACGCACGCGATCCGCGCTCATTGGATTTTCTGGTGGCGGCGGAAGGTCATCGCCCGTGGCGAGCAAGGCATTGGTGATATCTGTCGCATCCGCAGGCTTAGAGAGGTAATCCGTCGCGCCGATTTTGACCGCAGCCACAGCCGTTGCAATGGCCCCATAGCCCGTCAACACGACAATGCGGCTATCTGGACGTTTGCCCCGAAGAACCTCAACCACGTCAAGGCCATTACCATCCTCAAGACGCAAATCAATCACAGCATAAGCAGGGGGACGCGCCGTTGCGATTGCACGACCTGCGGCCACAGATCCCGCAGTTTCAACCTCGAACCCACGTTTTTCCATCGCCTTTGCCAAACGACGTAGAAACGGTTCATCATCATCAACTAAGAGAAGTGTTTTATCAGGGCCAATATTGGCTGACATATTCGACACGCGTGTTCCTCCCACGAAATCGATCGGCTTTGTGTCACTCTAGACAAGCCGACCACCAAGGTCAAACCCTGAAAGCTATGCTTTGTCTATGAAGCAGGCCGCTGTTTGAGCTAGTTTTTCTGGTGATGTAGACTGTGAAAAGAATTCAACAAACCCATGTTCCGGCAAGACCAAATATGAAAATACCGAGTGATCAATCAAATAGAGATCATCGCCAGAGTCATTGATTTTGTAATAGGTTCTATAGGCCTTGCTCGCCGCATCAATTTGTTCTTTTGATCCGCTGAGACCGATGCCTTTGGGGTGAATGATGCTTGCAAACTCTGCTGCGATTTCAGGCGTGTCGCGCTGAGGATCAATCGTGATAAAGACTGGGGTTACAGATTTCCCTTGCTCCTCCAACAAATCAACCGCCTCAGCATTGCGCGCCATATCCAAAGGACAAACATCAGGGCAGAATGTGTACCCAAAATAAACCAATGACGGCTCTGTTATAACATCCTTGTCTGTGACGGTTTCACCTGCGCCATTCACCAAGGTGAAGGGCCCGCCGATTTGCGCAGTACCACCTGCAATGGCGCTGGTTCGGCATTTCGCAAAAGGATCATCACTGGTGTTAAAAACTCCGCCTGTCATAGCCCAAGTGACCCCTAGGCCCACCACAACTACACCGCCGGCAACTGCACTCATCATCCGCATCATGATCAAAGGTCCTTTACAACATTGTTGATACTTAGTCCTATGCAACCTAATACCTGAGGGCAACGCGAATAAGAAGGTGCGACAGTATGCCAGATGAGTCAAAAAATTTGTTCGCATCTAACAAGCGGAGCAGCTGGATTAGACTGCGCACGCTGACCATGCTCAGATGGTTTGCCATCATTGGTCAATGCGCAGCTTTGGCAACAGCGCACTATTATTTTGATCTGATCATTGAAATTGAACTGTGTATCTTGGTGGTTGGGATTTCAGTAGCCTTTAACTTGTTTGCAATGGTGATCTATCCCCATAACAAGCGCCTGACCGAACGACAGAATGCGCTCTTGATCATGTTTGACTTGCTCCAGCTGTGTATTTTGCTGTTTTTAACAGGGGGGCTCAACAATCCTTTTGCAATGCTTGTCATTGGACCTGTTGCTGTCTCCGCCTCGATTTTGCGACTGCAATCCACTCTTGTGATTGGAACAACAGCCATCGCGTTGATTACAGCGATGGTGTTTTTCAGTGTCCCCATTCGGATCGAATATAACTTTATCCTGCGTATGCCTGAGATCTTTATATTTGGGAATTGGGCCGCGATTATTATCGCTCTGATTTTTGTGAGCATCTATTCCTATCGCGTTGCAAATGAAATGAACGCAATGAGCGATGGATTGATGGCCACGCAAATGGCCTTGGGACGGGAACAAAAGCTGACGGATTTGGGGGGCGTTGTGGCCGCTGCTGCGCATGAGCTTGGGACACCTTTGGCGACAATCAAACTGACGAGCGCTGAATTAATGGAAGAGCTTGAGGATCGGCCCGACCTTTACGAGGATGCCGCCCTTATTCGGGAACAAGCAGACAGATGTCGCGATATCTTGCGATCCATGGGACGCGCCGGCAAAGACGATCTGCATCTGCGCTCCGCACCGATCAGCGAAGTCATAAGAGAGGCCGCCGACCCCCACCAAGAGCGCGGAAAAACCATTGAAATGGTGTTTGAATCCGAATTGGACGATCTCATGGATCATCCTGAAATCCTTCGCAAACCAGAGATCATTCACGGCCTGCGCAATATGATCCAGAATGCGGTCGATTTCGCCCGAACAACTGTTTGGGTGGAGGCCACGTGGAATGAAGACAAGATCACGCTGCGCATTATTGATGATGGCCCAGGCTATCCACAGCACCTCTTGGGACGCATTGGTGATCCTTTGCTAAAGCGCAGACGATCTAACGCCGATATGCAAGCACGTCCCGAATATGAAGGAATGGGGTTGGGGCTGTTTATCGCGAAAACCTTGCTAGAGCGGACGGGCGCGGATCTTAGTTTTGCGAATATGTCACTCTTGCCGCGCTATCAGCGCAAAAAGGGGGAACCCAATGGCGCCGTTGTGGAAATCATTTGGACGCGCAGCGATATTCAGAAATCCGAGACAGTGACGGGTCAAAACCAGCAGATCAAATATTAACCAATAATTAACCATCTTTGCGCAGTTTGGCTGCATCATAGTGAGGATGGGTATGGAGCTTTGGTTAGAAATCGCGCTGAGCGTCTGTGTAACGGCTTGCGTCGCTGGGTTTTTGATGTGGCCTGCGCGTGCTCAGGCGCAATCACTGGGGCGACCTGCGCCGCATCTCATTTTGGACCTCGACGAAAATGGGCTGAGCGCGGCGTCGATCTCAAAAGATATCTTATTCCCAAACACTGATGATCCGAAATCCTCAGATATCGTCACATTGTTTCAGGACCGGTTTCCCGAATTAACCCTGTCGAGCTTAAATCCAAGCGCAGCAATCACACTCACTCCCCACGACCCAGAAGATCACGCAAAGCTTATTATCAAACCCACCAAAACAGGGTGCAGAGTAGTCTTGCAAGACTATGACACAACGGGATTTGAACGCCATCAGATCCACCAATTGACACGAGACTGTGCCGATTTAAAGCGGATCATTGAAAAAGCCCCCTATCCCATTTGGACGATCGAGAGCAACACTCAGATCAGCTATGGAAACCCCGCGTTTCATGCCCTGAGCAATGACAATGCAGGGCGCATTCACACGATGAACACATCTGATTTGTCGATGACCACGCGCCCTACTCGGATCAAAATTGTGAATGACGACACAGCGCAACATCACTGGTATGATGTCACCTCAGCGCAAGATGGCTTGACCACATTGCACTACGCCCTCGACGTCAGCCCCGTCGTCAAAGCTGAGATCGCCCAGCGCAACTTTGTGCAAACTCTGACCAAAACCTTTGCGCAGCTCTCAATCGGATTGGCGATTTTCGACAAAAACCGCCAGTTGGTTTTGTTTAACCCCGCCTTGATAGACCTCACAGAGCTCCCAGCGGAATTTCTAAGCGCACGCCCCAACTTATTAGCCGTGTTTGACAAATTGCGCGACAACCGCATCATGCCTGAGCCCAAGGATTATGGGCATTGGCGCGAAAAGCTTGCGGTATTGGTCGCAGCCTCCGCCGAGGGCACCTATACCGAAGTTTGGAATTTACCCACGGGGTCAACTTATCGCGTCTCGGGCCGTCCCCATCCAGACGGGGCAATTGCGTTTCTATTTGAAGATATTAGCGCCGAAATCTCACTAACCCGCAAGTTTCGCTATGAACTAGACTTGGTCCATTCGGTCTTTGATACCATCGATACCGCCGTCGTTGTCTTTTCAGCCTCAGGTCAACTCTTGCTGAGTAATGAAAGCTATGGGGCGCTTTGGGGGCATGTGGATGAAACATCTATGAATGACCACTCAATTTTGGACGCGTCCAAGATTTGGCAAACCCATTGCGCACCCTCGCCGATCTGGGGCGATCTGCGCGAATTTGTCATGACAAACAACAACCGAACAGATTGGGACGCCGAGATCAAACATCAATCGGGCCAGATATTTCAATGCCGTGTATCACCGATCGGAGGAGGCGCCACTTTGATCCTGTTCCAAGAGGTTGGCTTCGCACCATCAGCCAAAAACCACAGTCTCTTGGAAGTCACTTCATGAGGCGGAAACTGACTTGTATCAGCCTTTCGAGACTGCCATGATTGGGACATGCACGATAGCCATGTGTCCCTCACTCTTGCGTCATTGGACGACACCGCAACGCTCGCCGAACGCTTTGCCAGCCTTCTGGAAGCGGGGGATGTTCTGTTGCTTGAGGGCGATATCGGAATGGGCAAGAGTTTCTTTGCCCGCACGCTTATTCAAAGTGCCCAAGACGATCCAGAAGACGTCCCCTCGCCGACCTTTACCATTGTGCAAACCTATGACAGCCGACTTGGTGAAATCTGGCACACGGACCTTTATCGTCTGGGTGGTCCCGATGACATTATCGAACTGGGTCTACTAGAGGCCTTTGACACAGCGATTTGCCTCGTTGAATGGCCAGACAAATTGCAAGACCTCGCGCCCAAATCCGCATTAACGCTCAGCCTCAGCCAAGGGTCGCAAGAGGATGCGCGTGATGTTGACCTACGTTGGAGCGATCCCAAATGGGACGACAGATTAAAGGCCGTGATCCATGCGTGATGACGCCAAAGCCGCGTTTTTGCAGCACACAGGATGGGACACCGCCCGCCAAATCCCGTTGAAGGCGGATGCCTCTGCGCGGCGGTATCATCGCCTTGTGTCACAGCGAACTGCAATTCTAATGGACGCCGACCCTCAGCGCGGTGAGGATACAGAACAATTTGTGCGCGTTGCGGAATTTTTGCGCGGTGCAGGCTTGCGTGTACCCCAGATATTTGAAGCAGATCACCAACACGGGTTTTTGATTACCGAGGACTTTGGCGACACGCTTTTGTCTGATCGGATTTCTCAAAGACCCGATCAAAAACAAGACCTGTATCGCGAGGTTATCGACGTGCTGATTGCCTTGGGACGTTGCGATGTTCCAGATTGGATAGCGCCCTCTAACATAGACAACCTAACGCGTATGGTCGATCCTGCGTTTGAGTATTTTGTCAAAGATGAAGAGCACAAGCGCGCCATTCGGAGCTGTTTTAGTGATGTGTTATCTGAACCCTTAGAGACCGCGCAAACCGTGTCTTTGCGCGATGTGCACGCGGAAAATATCATGATCCTGGAGGGTCGGGGTGGATTGGGATCTATTGGGCTTTTGGATTTTCAAGATGCCTTTGCCTGTCATCCTGCTTATGATGTGATGTCCTTGCTCCAAGATGTGCGAAGGCCATTTGATCCCCAGTTTGAGGCCGAGATGATGCGTTATTTTCAGGCTCACTCTGCTATGGATGGGTTTGAGGACGGGTATTTTGCCTTGGGGTTTTTGCGAAATTTCCGCATTTTGGGTCGGTTCCAAGAATTAGCTGATCTTGGAAAGACCGAGTATGTGCAATTTACACCTCACGTCGTTCAAATCCTGCGGCATAACTTGGATCACACGTCGCTCGCACCAATGCGCCCTTTGATTAATCCCATCCTGAGAGAGCTTGCATGATTCATCCTTCCTCGATTTCTGTCATGGTCTTTGCCGCAGGTTTAGGGACGCGCATGGGTGAATTCACACGCCATCAGCCCAAACCCTTGGTTCAGGTGAATGGGCGCGCTTTGCTGGATTATGCATTGGATAATGTTGAGGCGTTTGGCCCCAAGGCCTGTGTCATCAACACGCATTATTTCGCGGACCAGATCCACGCTCATGTGGCGGATCGCGCTGTGATCCCTGTGTATGAAGCTGAGCTATTGGAAACAGGCGGGGGCGTCGTGAATGCCATGCCGCATTTGGGCGGATCACCCATTGCTACGATGAATTCGGATGCGATTTGGCGCGGGGGCAATCCATTGGATCACGTCGCCGCCCATTGGGACGGTGATGAGATGGATGCGCTCCTTCTTTGCCTGCCAAAGGAAAAGGCGATTGGCTATCAAGGCGCGGGTGATTTCGACATTGATCCACAAGGGGTGGTGAGCCGCTCTGGACCCTTTGTTTATACTGGTGTTCAAATCATTAAAACCGAGCCAATCATGGACATAGCTGAGCGAAAATTTTCACTCAACACAGTCTGGGACAGGTTGATCCCAGCTGGGCGGGTCAAGGCCGTTGTGTATGATGGGTCTTGGGTTGATGTGGGGACGCCAACGGGGATCGCGCTTGGCGAAGCGCTCTTGATTGGGGGTGGCCATGACTAAGCTGTTTGGTGTTGGATTAGGGGTCGATTTCCCACAGGCCTTAGTCGATGGATTGATAGAGCGGCATGGCGCCCGCTCCCCCCAAGATTTGGCGCGTGTTCATGTGATTGTGAACACCGAACGCATGGGTCGCAGGATTAAACAAATCCTGACACAACGGGGCGCATTGCTCCATCCGAAAATTCATCTTCTTTCCGACCTTTATGACCTCACCGGTCCATTGCCCTTTGGCGCGCCCAAATCGCCCTTGGTTAATCGGTTTGAATTGATTTCCCTCGTTGCGAAATTACTGGAAACCGAGCGCGATTTTGCGGCGCGGGCCTCTTTGTATGACCTCAGCGATAGCCTCGCCAATTTGATCGATGAAATCCAAGGTGAAGGCGTTGATCCAGAGATCATCAAATCCCTAACTGTGACGGATTCCTCAGGCCACTGGGAACGGACCAAAGACTTTTTAACCATTGTTCAGACCTATCTCAGCAATCGGGAACAGACCCCTGATAAGGAAAGTTTTCAGAGGCAGAAAATTCAGTATTTGGCCGAAAAATGGTCAAAATCCCCAATGTTAGAGCCTGTTTATCTCGTTGGATCAACAGGATCGCGCGGCACCACGTTGTTATTGATGCAAGCCATTGCAGAGCTTGAGAACGGGGGCGTTATTCTTCCTGGGTTTGATTGGCATATGCAGGCCCATTTGTCAGGCCAAAGCGACCACAAAGGCATGACCGAGGATCATCCCCAGTTTCGCTTTATCAAAGTGGCCCATGCCTTGGGGCTGGACCTGTCCGATATAAAACCATGGATGCCTGAAACCCCGCTGCACCCTGATCGCAACGCTCTTGTCTCACTCGCGCTGAGGCCCGCACCAGTGACGGATAGTTGGTTGCAAGAGGGGCCAAGCTTGCGGAATTTGGATCAAGCTACCCAAGATATCACATGGGTCGAAGCACCGACAAAACGGATCGAGGCGCTTGCCATTGCGTTGCGATTACGCCAAGCCGCGGAAAACAACGAAACGGCTGCCTTGATCACTCCAGATCGTCAGTTAACGCGCCAAGTGGCTGCCGCTTTGGACCGTTGGGACATCGTTCCTGATGATAGTGCGGGTATCCCGCTACAGTTGACGCCACCGGGTCGGTTTTTGCGCCAAGTCGCGGGATTGATGACGCGCAAAATCACCTCGTCTGCTTTGTTGGCGGTGTTGAAACATCCGCTCACGCATTCGGGGGGTGGTCGGAACAACCATCTTCGCTTTACCCGTGATCTTGAACTGTGGTTGCGCAAAGAGGGCATTCCCTATCCGACCGATGCGCTTTTGATGGACTGGGCGGCCAAGCAAAAAGACCCCCAAACAGCGGAGTGGGCCGAGTGGGTCATCGCATGCACCACATCTCTTGGTGTCACTAGTGAGCAGAGCCTAAGCGATTTGCTTAAACACCATCTGGATCACGCAGAGGCCTTGGCCAATGGATCAACGCCCGAAGCGGATACAACATCAGGAGCACTTTGGAAGGAACGGGCGGGATTAAAAACGCGGGCAACTGTTGAGGGGTTGATCGACGCGGCTCCGCACGCCATTGATATAAACACGCGGGATTATGGCGATATCTTTGGGGGCGTTTTGTCCCAAGATACGCTTCGCGATCGCGACGCACCCCATCCAAATGTTTTGATCTGGGGCACGCTCGAAGCCCGTGTTCAAGGGGCCGATGTGGTCATTTTGGCCGGTCTGAACGAAGGCAGCTGGCCCGAACCTATCACGCCCGATCCGTGGCTTAATCGCAAAATGCGCCTTGAGGCTGGATTGTTGTTACCAGAGCGACGCATTGGGTTATCTGCACATGATTTTCAAATCGCGGTTGCTTCGAAAGAGGTTTGGATCACGCGGTCCATTCGATCAGATGATGCCGAGACCGTCGCCTCACGGTGGATTAATCGGTTGCAAAACTTGCTCAAGGGTTTGCCCGATCAAGGGGGGCCAAAGTCTTTTGAGAAAATGATTGAACAGGGGGATAAATGGTTGGCCAAGGTTGACGCCTTAGAGGCCTATGACCGCGTCGAGCCTGCCCCAAGGCCATCGCCGCGCCCCCCTCTTGAGGCACGTCCCAATAGCCTCTCGGTGACCGAAATCAAAACACTGAGCCGAGATCCCTATGCCATCTATGCCAAGCATGTTTTGGGGCTAAAGCCGTTTGACTCAATTGAGAAAACGCCCGACGCCGCGCTCAAGGGGACGATCATCCACGAGACCTTAGAACAGTTCGTCAAAGCATGGGACAGCATTCCGCCTAATGAACTAAAACAGGCTCTATTACAGGCGAATTGGGACAATCTTGAGAAAAATGCGCCTTGGGCGACGACGCAAATCTTGTGGCAATCCCGGTTGGAAAAATCAGCAGAGGCCTTCCTTGACTCGGAAGTAAACCGCCGCACAACGGCAACCCCCATTGATTTTGAAGCCGAAGGCACGCGTGAGATCAAAGCCATTGGATTTACCCTCAAAGGCAAGGCAGATCGCATTGATCAAACAAGCACAGGTGGGTTGTTCATCTACGATTACAAAACAGGGGCTATCCCTACGGTGTCGCAGCAAAAAGAGTTCGACAAACAGCTCTACTTACTCGCCGCCATTGCCGAAGAGGGTGGGTTCAAAAACTTGGACGCCGCACCGGTGATCTCGGCGGAATTCTTGGGCGTTGCCAGCTCTGGCAAGGACACCAAAGCGCCCATCGAAACAGAAAGCATCGCTGAGGTTTGGGAGAAATTTGAAACCCTTATCAACAGTTACGCCACCCCATCCCAAGGGTACACACCGCGTCGCGCCATGTTTGATGTCAAAGATTACTCAAACTATGATCAACTCTCTCGCTTTGGAGAATGGCAGATCACCCAAAACCCCGAAGGCGAGGACGTGACATGATAAGAAATGACGCCACCCTGCGCCAAATTGCGGCGGCGGATCCCTCTCGATCGACATGGCTATCGGCGAATGCGGGGTCGGGCAAAACCAAAGTTCTAACGGACCGCGTTGCACGGTTGCTATTAAACAAGGTCTCACCAGAAAACATCCTATGCCTTACCTATACCAAGGCGGCTGCGTCCGAGATGCAGAACAGGTTGTTCCAACGCCTCGGTGAATGGGCGATGAAGGATAAGGCTGTCCTCAAAGACGAGCTGACCGAGTTGGGGTTTGAGCGTGATATTACCGACGCGGAATTAAGCGAGGCGCGCACTCTGTTTGCCCGCGCGATTGAAACCCCGGGTGGTTTGAAAATTCAAACGATCCACTCGTTTTGCTCAAGCATCCTGCGCCGTTTTCCCAAAGAGGCGGGTGTCAGCCCCCAGTTCAAGGAAATCGAAGGCCGCGCTGTTGATCTGCTCTGCACTGACATTTTAGAGGACATGGCAACGTCAGAGCATGCAGGGCTCTTGACCGCGATCACATCGGTCATCTCGGATGCGACGCTTGATTCCTTGTTAAAGTCCCTGATTTCCAACAAAGAGCTGGGTCAACAGCCATTTTCCAAAGCTGATGTGTTTGGCTGGTTTGAGGTCAATGAATATCAAACCACAAACGACATTCACGACAGCGTGTTTCAACCTGATGATTTGGACCTTCTGCATTCCTTTATTGAGCCTTGTAAAAACAGCGGCGGCGTAACTGATCAAAAACACGCGGATATTTTCGCAAGCATTTCCGCCCTGAACGCATCGGCTTTGGCAAAGTTGGAAGATGTGTTTTTATTCAAAGCAAAAACCAAGACACCCTTTGCCGCCAAGATCGGGAGCGTGCCGTCTAAAAAGGTTCAAAAGGGCATGGCCAATTCGATGCCAGCCCTCAATGATTTGATGGAACGCATCGAAGCGGCCCGTCACGCGCGCATCAATATTGCCAGCGCGGAAAAGACATGGAACATCTTGCAATTCGCGCATTATTTTCTTCCAGAATATGAACGTCAAAAACAAATTCGGGGATGGTTGGATTTTGATGACTTGATCCAAAAAACCCAACAGCTTTTGACATCTCCAGAGGTTGCGCAATGGGTGCTTTACCGTTTGGACGGGGGAATTGACCACATCCTCGTTGACGAAGCCCAAGACACCAGCCCAACCCAATGGGACGTCATCGAAAAGCTGGCTCAGGAATTCACATCAGGCGAAGGCGCGCGCGGCGATGAAGAGCGCACAATCTTCGTTGTGGGCGACAAAAAACAATCGATCTATTCATTCCAAGGGGCCGATCCACGCGAATTTGATCGGATGAAGGCCGAATTCGGCGCGCGCCTCCAAGATGCCAATCGTCCGCTTCAGGATATGACATTGGAATATTCTTTCCGATCCTCCCATGCAATTTTATCCTTTGTCGATGAGGTATTTACTAACAAAGAAGCCAGCGGATTTGCCGCCGAAAATACCCACAAAGCGTTCAAATCCAACATGCCGGGACGTGTCGATTTATGGCCCGCAGTGGACAAGGTTGAGGTCGAAAAAGATCGCCATTGGGAAGACCCCGTAAACCTATTGGGCGCAGAAAACCACAACGTAAAACTTGCAGACAAAATTGCCCGTGAAATCAAGCGTATGATTGATGAATCTGCTCCAATTCCTATCGAAGTAAAGCAAAGCGGTCAGTATCAAATGCGCCCTGTTAAGGCAGGGGATTTCTTGATCTTGGTGCGCAAACGGTCGCATATATTCCAAGAAATCATTCGCGCCTGTAAACGCCATGACCTTCCTATCGCGGGCTCAGATCGGCTTAAGGTTGGGGCGGAAATGGCGGTCAAAGATTTGGCGGCACTCTTGGCCTTTTTGGACACACCAGAGGATGATTTATCCCTTGCTGTGACGCTGAAATCGCCTCTCTTTGGATGGTCAGAACAAGACCTCTATTCCCTCGCGCATAACCGCAAAGAACCCTACCTCTGGCGTGCGCTCTTTGAACAACGCGACACATATCCCGACACAGTTGGAATGCTCGAAGATTTGCGGCGACAGGCGGATTTCTTGCGCCCCTATGATCTATTAGAACGCATTTTGACGCGCCATGACGGACGGCGCAGGCTCTTGGCCCGTCTTGGGTCTGAGGCCGAGGATGGCATCAATGCGCTCTTGTCACAGGCCTTGTCCTACGAAATGACCGAGGTGCCGAGTTTGACTGGGTTCTTGGTCTGGATGGAAACAGATGATCTAGAAATCAAACGTCAGCTTGATTCAGCCAGTGATCAAATCAGGGTCATGACGGTGCATGGGGCAAAGGGGCTTGAATCCCCCATTGTGATTCTACCCGATACCGCAGAGTCGCGCAAAAATGATCGGGACATTGTGATAACCGACGCCGACAAGCTTGTTTGGCGGGCGAGCAATGACGAAGCGCCCGAAATGACAAGCCTCATGAAACAGCAAAAAGCCACGGATCAAAGCTATGAAAACGACCGTCTCATTTATGTGGCTCTGACGCGTGCGGAAAAATGGTTGATTGTTGCGGGGGCGGGCGAGGTTGCGCCCAAGAGCCAAATCACATGGTATCAACAGGTTGAACAGGGATTGGCGCACACAGGATCCGTTCAATGTGACACACCAACAGGCACGGGTCTGAGGTATGAATATGGCGATTGGTCCTTGCCCGTGATTGAGCCAGAGGCCGATACCCCTGTGGCACCTGCTGAATTGGACCCATGGGCACAATCCGTGGCGCCACAGCCTGTTCGACCTCTTGGAACGCTGTCGCCTTCTGATTTAGGCGGCGCCAAGGCATTGCCCTCCGAGAGCGGATTAGACGCAGAGGCCGCAAAACAACGCGGGTCGCAAAGTCACAGATTGCTCGAAATGTTGCCACACCTACCCCAAGAGGACTGGGACAGCGCCGCAAGTGACATCTTGGATCACGCGGGCCTGTCCGCGGATGGCGGTGATTTAGCCGATCTCGTGCAAGAGGCCAAAACGGTTTTAACAAATCCTGAGTTGGCATTTTTGTTCACGCAGGGATCACTCGCCGAGGTTAGCCTGTCAGCACCGCTTGCTGAATTTGGAGGCCGTATTTTGAGCGGCATCGTTGATCGGCTTGTTATCGAGGACGACTCAGTCTTGGTTGTGGATTTCAAAACCAACGCGAGCGTGCCAAAAAATCCCCAAGACACCCCTGATGGTCTCTTGCGACAAATGGGGGCCTATCATGCCGCCCTTAGCGCCATTTATCCGGATAAGTTCGTGAAAACAGCTATACTTTGGACGGCGACTGCGCAGTTGATGGAGCTTCCTCAAGATATTGTGATGCAAGCTCTTCAAGACACAAGTCTTGACCTTTCCGACCCTGCTGCATAGGTTCCTCACAACCAGACACAACCACATTGACCGCTTAGGAGATCCCCATGGCAACTGTTGCAGCAACTGATGACACATTCGACGCCGAAGTCCGCAATTCAGACGTACCCGTCGTCGTCGATTTTTGGGCCGAATGGTGCGGTCCATGCAAACAAATCGGCCCAGCGCTAGAAGAGCTCTCTGCCGAATACGAAGGCCGCGTTAAAATCGTCAAAGTTGACGTAGACAGCAATCCAAATTCAGCCGCCGCCATGGGCGTGCGCGGCATCCCTGCTTTGTTCATCTTCAAAGACGGCGAAATCGTTTCAAACCGCGCAGGCGCAGCCCCCAAAGCCGCCCTTCAAAGCTGGATCAACGAGTCCATCTAAATCGGTATACATCTGACGAATGAAAAGGCACCCATTGCGGTGCCTTTTTGTTTTAGCAATGCTCAAACGGATATTTTCCAAACTTTCGTCACATTTTTATATAATATGTCAGTAATTCGTAATTGTAATGTGTGGCATTAGTGACATGGGTATGACGTATTTAGAGAACAAGCTCGTAAGAACTCCGGTTTTTAAATTTGAGCACGGCACTAAAACGATTTGGATCAAGGACGAAACCAAACAAACGGGTGGGTCGTTCAAATTTCGGGGTCCGGATCATTTTTTTGAACACCACCCTGAGGTCAAATCTGTTGTCACAGCGTCCAGTGGTAACCACGCCATTGGTGTCTCCCTTGCGGCACGCAAACACAACGCCACAGCAACGATCTATATCCCCGAAGCAACGCCTCAGCAAAAGAGGCAAAAGATCAAAGCAGCAGGCGGACATATTATTCCCGTCCAAGGCACTTATGAGGACTCCTTGCAACGGGCTAAGACACATGCAATCGAACGTGGTGAGACCCTATTGCCCAGTTACGATCACCCTATGATTATCCAAGGCAATCGCGGATTGTACCAAGAGGCCATGACACAGATGCCCTGTACTCCAACGCTTGTTGCGGTTCCTGTTGGCGGCGGCGGGTGTGTCTCAGCGGCGGTTCAAGAATTCACAGATGGGGATCAAACGATACTTGCCGCGGAATATGCCCCTTACGCACGGGTTCAAAAATTGGCCCTTGATGGCTTCAGCGGGGATATCCAAACCAACTATCGCGCGGAACCCTCCACCGAAGGCATCGCGATCAAAACCCTTGGGACCTCTAATCGGGCAATTATAAAATCTTGCGCGGCTTTAACCGTCTCATCTGTGTCTTTACAAGAGCTTAGCGATGCATGTCGGTTGCTCTATTCTGAATTTGGGATCATCGCAGAACTCGGCGCGAGCGCAGGAATGGCCGCGGCCCTCACCCATGACGGACCTGAACCTACCGATATCTTGTGCATTGTCACAGGTGGAAACATCGACGCCACTGTGCATGCCGACATCCTCGCAGCACACTCAAAAAAGGTAGGCTAAGATGTGGACACCTTTTGCATTTGATTACACGGAATATGATATTGCCCGCGCGGATGGTCCCGTGTTCGATTATCACTTTATCCTCAGCGCCCAAAAGCTAAGCAATAGCCATGATTTTATAACCAGCTCTTTCGATGACTATCATCTCTATCACGGCGCAAAGCTAAATGTCAGCTCCGCAAACACTGGCGGCATTCAAATTGTTTTTCTTGGGATTGGTGTTGACCCTGCGGGCGTTGTGATCACCTCAGAGCGCCTGAGCGACATCATCAAAACCCAGAACACCATAACCAAAATCTGCGATTACCTTTCACATTGCGGTGGTCGCTATTTATTTATGGCGTCGAATGGTAAAACGAAACGGCTCTATTTGGACCCCGTGGCAATGTATTCCGCGGTTTGTAATTCGGGCGACAAGGTCATTGCATCCATCCCAACTTTGGCTGTGCCTGGGCCGATAGAGTCAAACCTGGACTATCCATTCTGGGAAAATGCGGCCTATCCACGGGGGAGCCGCTTTGCCTTTGGCATGACGCTAGATCGGCGCGTTCAGCAGCTTTTGCCGAACCATTACCTTGATTTAAAGACATGGAAATCCACACGCCATTGGCCAAACAAAAATGCGGTCTATGAATGCACATCTCAAAAAGAATTTGATCAATCCATTGAACGTATAGCACACCGCCATAGCCAAATCATCGGCGCCTTAGCTGAGGCATTCCCCGTCAGCATCCCTGTGACAGGCGGTCAAGATTCACGTCTATTGGTGGCCTTCGCTGAACCGCACAAAGACAAAATCAAATCTTTCTACACGCATATTACAAATTTCAATACACAGCGAGACTGCGATATTGCAGAAAAAATTTGTCAAGAAGTAAACATCTCACATACAGTTTATCGTGTCAGAGGTAATTTTGCTGAATACAAGCCCGACCTGACTCTTTTTCAACTCCGTCGTCGCCAGCTTTTGCGCCAATGATATTTGATTGAAAGAGGGGATCTAAAACTATCAAAATTCACGAAAATCGAACTGGCGGCACACAATGCAGTCCCCAAAGATAATGTCATTCTTCGAGGTCATGTAACGGACATTTCAAAAGCTGTTCTTTGGAGGCAGATAGGCCTCAGACGCTTTAGGGCAAACAGAGACACCCCGATATCTAGCAATATCGGGTTAAGGCTTTTGCAGATACGACCAAATAGTGACACAGAATTAGATTTCGACCGCTACAGCCCACTTTATGAAAACTGGATGAAAAGCCTATCACCCAACATGAACGCACGCTCCATTGATATGATGGGCATAGAGCAATATCGCCCCTATAGTCTGGGGAATGCATTTAATGGACATGCGCATAATTTCTACCTATCACCCGGGAATGACCGCCAAATCATCGATGACTTGCTGACGTTCCCTGCCCATATGCGCGCGGACCTACATGTGAATGATGCCTTGTTGCGCCATAGCGCCCCAGAATTGGAGCCCATTCCTTTCCTTAGATCAGGCGACAATGAGCTACGCCAAACCAGAGCAGAGCTTGACACTTACTTCGATACGCCCTCCGCAATCGCCAAGGTTTCTTAGCATCGTCCCCGCCTAGACCTTGCTCCTTGATCTGCGATACCCCATATATGGACCAAGTCGTAGGAGAGCAAAATGTCAAAGAATGAGTTTCCTGGGTGGCATGGCACGACCATTATTGGTGTCAAAAAGGGCGGCAAGGTTGTCATTGCGGGGGATGGACAGGTTAGTCTGGGCCAAACCGTAATCAAAGGGACCGCGCGCAAGGTGCGTCGGCTCTCCCCTGGGGGATATGATGTGGTTGCTGGATTTGCGGGATCGACGGCGGATGCCTTTACCTTGCTTGAACGTTTAGAAGCCAAGCTTGAGGCCACTCCGGGTCAATTGGCGCGGGCCTCCGTGGAATTGGCCAAGGATTGGCGTACGGATAAATACCTTCAGAAATTAGAAGCGATGTTGATTGTCACCGATGGCACAGCTCTGTTCGTGATTACGGGTGCAGGGGATGTTTTGGAACCTGAACATAATGTTGCTGCCATTGGCTCAGGGGGCAATTTCGCGCTCGCCGCAGCACGCGCTATGATGGATACCGACAAAGACGCAGAGACCGTCGCCCGCGAAGCCATGGCGATTGCTGCCGATATCTGTGTCTACACTAACGGACGTCTTACGGTTGAAAGCCTGTCGCAATGACAGAGTTCACCACAGACGACATCCGATCCTCAGTCCAAGCCGGCATCGTGACAGAAACCCAAGCGGCCTCTTTGATGGCGCATATGCAATCGCGCCAAGGGTACCGTGACCAGATGACCCAAGACGACGAGCCGTTTGAGTTTTTCAAAGGCTTTGCCGAAATCTTTGTGACTTTGGGTCTTGGCCTGTTGTTATGGGGTCTGTTTGGGGTGCTCTGGCTCCTTGGGTCTTTTGCCGTTGCCTGTGTTGGGGTTAGTGTCGCTTCGATCTTGGCTGCGCGATATTATACGTTGAAACGACGCATGACTTTGCCGAGCATTGCCTTGGCGATTGCTGTGATCTTTCCTTTGTCCTCGCTCATTGTTGATCTGATGGTCGAGGGCGCGTTAAAAAGTTCTACCCCTGTGTTGATCTCTTCTGGCATTGCCGCCCTCGCGAGCCTTGGGTATTTTGTCTATTTCCGTCTGCCTTTTGCGATGTTTTTGTTCGGTGTGAACTTGTTATTCGCGCTTTACGCGTTGGTGGGTCAAAACGTCGAAATTTACATGCTGTTTAATGGCGGCGTACAAAACTTGTTTGACCTGCGCACAGGGTCGTCTTTGGCCTTTGTCTCGCTCATCTATGGGTTTGCAATGATGGCTCTGGGGCTTTGGTTTGATATGAAAGACCCCCATCGGATTAGCCGCTATAGCGTCACGGGGTTTTGGCTTCATATTTTGGCCGCGCCCGCGCTGGTGAACACAGCCGCGATGACCGCTTATAACATAGGCGGCGCGGTTGGGATTGGGTTGACTGCGCTCTTGCTGGCGATTGTGACGCTCTTTGCGATTGTGATTGATCGGCGGTCGTTTTTGACCGCAGGGCTGTTCTATTTCATCGCCGTTCTGACATGGGCCATGACCAATAGCTTGGGCGACATGAACGGCAGCGTCGCTATCATTTTTGTCGTCGGGGCGATTTTCACCGCGATTGGCACATGGTGGGTTCAAATTCGCAGCCACTTGATGATGCGCTTGCCGGACTTTCCAGGTAAATCAAAACTCCCCCCTATTAACGATCCGAGGTTTACATGACCGACCTAACCCCCCGCGAAATTGTCTCTGAATTGGACCGCTACATCATTGGTCAAAATGATGCCAAACGGGCCGTTGCTGTTGCGTTGCGCTCTCGCTGGCGGCGCAAGCAATTGAGCGAAGATTTGCGGGATGAAGTCTATCCTAAGAATATCCTCATGATTGGGCCAACAGGTGTCGGGAAAACCGAAATAAGCCGTCGTTTGGCAAAACTGGCGCGCGCGCCGTTTATCAAGGTCGAGGCCACCAAGTTCACTGAAGTCGGCTATGTGGGCCGCGATGTGGAACAGATCATTCGCGATCTCGTCGACGGCGCGATTAACCAAACCCGTGAACACATGCGCGACGAAGTCAAAGCCAACGCTCAAGCCGCCGCAGAAGAGCGCGTCATTGATGCGATCGCAGGCGACGGCGCACGCGATGGCACCCGCGAAATGTTCCGCAAAAAGCTACGCTCAGGCGAATTGGACCACACGGAAATCGAACTAGACGTGGCGGATTCCTCGAACCCAATGCCGATGTTCGATGTCCCTGGTCAACCTGGATCGCAAATGGGCATGATGAACCTTGGCGATATCTTTGGCAAAGCCTTTGCGGGTCGCACCGTGAAACGCAAAATGACCGTCCTTCAAAGCTATGATGTCCTCATCGGCGAAGAAGCGGACAAGCTCTTGGATGATGAACTCGTCACGCGCACCGCTGTTGAGGCTGTTGAGCAAAATGGCATCGTGTTCTTGGATGAAATCGACAAAGTCTGTGCGCGCTCGGATGCGCGTGGCGCTGATGTGAGCCGCGAAGGGGTGCAACGTGATCTCTTGCCCTTGATTGAGGGAACCACGGTGAGCACCAAGCACGGCGCGATCAAAACGGACCATATCCTGTTCATCGCCTCAGGCGCGTTTCATGTGGCAAAGCCCTCTGATCTCTTGCCAGAATTGCAAGGTCGCTTGCCGATCCGTGTTGAGCTTCGCGCATTGACCGAAGACGACTTTGTCATGATCCTAACGGAAACGGACAATGCTCTGACACGTCAATATTCGGCGTTGATGGGTGCCGAAGGGGTTGAGGTGACATTTACAGACGACGGCATCAAAGCCTTGGCCAAAATCGCCGCAGACGTCAATCAGTCCGTGGAAAACATCGGGGCGCGTCGGCTTTATACTGTGATGGAACGCGTGTTCGAAGAGCTATCGTTTCACGCGCCTGATCGCTCTGGCGAGGCCATCATTGTTGACGCGGCCTTTGTTGAAACCAATGTTGGCAGCCTCTCTCAAAGCTCGGACCTCAGCCGATACGTTTTGTAGAACAAACTATATCTTTTGTGCCCAAGGTGATCTAAGCAAAACCGAAACAAGGTCGGAGCCTGATCAATGGGCACATTAGAATTCCTTAGAAACAATGTACGTTGGCTCAGTGCTGGGTCGATGCTGACCTTTTTGTCGAGCTTTGGTCAGACGTTTTTTATCGCGCTTTTTGCAGGTGAAATTTCAAAAACCTTTGATCTGTCCCCGGGTCAATGGGGCGGGATTTACACCCTTGGGACGACGGCCTCAGCGATTGTGATGGTCTGGGCCGGTGGTCTGAGTGACATTTTACGCGCGCGCACCTTGGGTACCATTGTGCTAGCGGCGCTCTCTTTGTCCTGTCTCGCGATGGCCTATAATCAATCGGTCTTTTTGCTCCCGATCGTGATCTTTGCCCTGCGGTTTACGGGTCAAGGCATGGCGGTGCATTTGGCCTTTGTTGCAATGGCACGCTGGTACGTGGCGACACGGGGACGGGCCTTGGCGGTTGCGGCCTTGGGCTTTTCCATTGGCGAAGCAATCCTTCCTTTGATCTTTGTGTCCTTGATGACCGTCTTTGCATGGCAGACCCTCTGGATCGCTGTTGCGCTCTTTACGATTGCGGCGATACCGCTCTTTCGGTGGTTACTCACAACCGAACGCACGCCCCAATCCATGGCCCAAGAAACCCAATCCACAGGCATGAACGATCGCCACTGGACCCGCAACGAAGCCCTGCGCCATCCCTTGTTTTGGTTCATGATCCCCGCGCTCTTGGGACCACCCACGTTTAACACGGCGTTCTTTTTTCATCAGGTCCATTACACGGAAATAAACGGGTTTTCGCATATCTATTTGGTGGCTCTCTTCCCAATCTATACAGCCCTCGTCGTGCTTTCGATGATGATCTCAGGATGGGCGCTGGATAAGTTCGGGACAGAACGCATGTTACCGATATTTCTACTACCCATGGCTGTTGGTTTTACCATTTTCGGCCTCGCCCCAAGCCTCATAATAGTGATGGTTGGGTTGATCTTTGTGGGTTTCACAAACGGGGCGAATTCGACCCTAATCAACGCATTTTGGGCCGAATTTTATGGCACGGCCCATATCGGATCAATCAAAGCACTTGCGACATCCATCATGGTATTTGGCTCTGCGATTGGGCCAGGGATCACAGGTCTCTTTATTGATTTTGGGTTTGATTTATGGGGACAGTATATCTTTGGTGGAACATATTTTGTCTTTGCAAGCCTGATGGCATGGATCGGTCTGCGACAGGTGCGATCAACGGCTGAGGTATCCAGCTAACGGACCAGTTTTGGCAAGCGCCTCAGCGGTTGGCATCGGGGTCGCCGCACGGTTGTGATCGACCACAATCACTTGATCCGCGATCCGCTCGGCATCTTGTGGATCATGGGTCACCATCACAACAAGCGTCCCGTGATCCTGCGTGATTTGCGCCAAGAGATCTAACATCTCGTCCTTGAGGGCTGGCCCCAAGGCAGAGAAGGGTTCATCCAGTAAAAGAACAGGCTTATTCTGTAACAAGACCCGCGCAAGGGCAGCGCGGCTTTGTTGGCCCCCTGACACATCCGCAGGGCGGCGATCCTCTAGACCCGCTAACCCAACCTTGGCCAAAGCGGACATCACACGCGCGTGGTGATCGGACGAAAGCCGTGATTTCGTGCTGATCGCCAAGGCAACATTTCGAAAGAGGCTAAGGTGGGGAAACAAGTTGTTATCTTGGAACACCATTGCCGATGGCCGCTTGGCCGGCGGCAAGGCTGTGATATCCGCGCCGTTCCACAAAATGCGACGGGGTGGGACAGGTAGAAACCCACCCAGCGCCGCCAATATCGTAGATTTTCCCGCCCCCGATGGCCCCATGATCGCGGTGATCCCATGATCCAAGACCATATCCTCAACCGTGAGGGCAAAGCTGCCTTGCGTCACGATGAGATTGCGAAATTCAAGCATAGCGCCGCCCTATTCTGTCAAAGACCCAAAACAGCCCCAAGCTGAGACACACCAAAAGGCAGGCCGCCGCCGCCGCTTGATCCATGCGATAGGCCCCCATGAGCTGATAAAGCTTGAGCGGCAATGTTGCATGCTCTGCCGTCCCAAACAAGGCGATCACACCGAGGTCCCCCATAGCCAAGGCTGCGACCAACCCCGCACAAAACCCAAGCGGTCTTGCCAGACGCGGCAACAAGATCCATCGCACCCACGCCCATCCCGTGATCTCTAATGACATCGCCAAAGGACCATAGAGGATGCCTGTGTCCTCGGCCACAGGACGCAAAATGCGCAACACAAACGGCAAAGCCATAAGCGCGTTCACACAGAGCGTCACATAGAGCGCATAGTCAAAGGGGTTTACTACCTGTCGGATGATCAAAAACACGCCGACCCCCAAGACCAAAGGCGACACGGCAATCCCGAGCGTTCCCACCACTTCGCCCCATTTATGCATCAACCCCAAGGCCAAGCCGAGACACAGCACCGTCGAGGCCAGCGCCATCATCACAGACCGCGCCGCCGCCATCCAAACTTCTGGCCCAAGCGCGGCGAGCCCTAAAACCCCTTGCGCCACCACCATCCCTAAGGGAAAGATCAAAAACCCAGCGGCACAGATAATCCAAACCGAATCCAACACGCGCCGCCACATCGGATCCCCGACCGTCGCGAGGCTACGATCCAGCCCACGACCAAAATCTGTACGTACGCCAATTACGGCCAAGGCAACAGCCGCTGATCCCGCCACGACAAGCTGAATGATCCCAAGGCTTGCCGCCGTGCCCAGATTAAAATCAAAGCGCACCGCCTGATAAATCGCCAACTCCAACGTCGTCGCACGCGGCCCCCCACCAAGGGTCAAGGCCACCGCGAAACTCGACAAACAAATCACAAAAATAATCGCCAAAGCCGAAGGAACGACGCGGCGCAACATCGGCGCTTCGATCATCCGAAAGGACGCAAGAGGGCCAAGTCCCAAACTCTGCCCAAGGCGCAGCCGCTCAGCAGGAATGCCAGACCATCCCGTCAAAATCATCCGCGTCGCAAGGGGTAGATTGAAAAACACATGCGCCAGTAATATGCCCTGAATCCCATAAATAGAGACTGTTTTGACACCCAAAACACCCAAGAGGCTATTCAAAATCCCGTTCTGACCAAAGACCGCAATCAACCCCAGCACTGCAACAATCACAGGAAGGATAAAGGGCGCGCCCATGATCAAGATCAACCCATCCCGCCCCCAAAACCGCCGCCGAAACAGCGCGCGCGCAACGGGCACAGCCAAGCCGACGGACAACAGAGCCGAGAGGCTTGCTTGATACAGGGTGAACCAAATGGCGGACCAGTCCTCTGGCCTTGGTCGCACCAATCCATCAGAGGCGGACCACACCGCCCCCAATGGCAAAAGGATCGCGGCCACAAAAGCCGCGCCCAGAATTATTGAGACAGCGCGCGACGCCACTGTGCAATCGCCTGATCACGCAAATCTGCCGCTTGATCTTCGTCAAAGAAAATCGCTTTGGCGGGTGCCGGCAAATTGGCAAAGAGCTCAGGCCATTGATCCGCAGGCTGCGCCGACGGGTACGACCAATTCGTCTCAGGAATGAGGGATTGGAAATCATCCGACATCACAAACTCCATGAACTTATCCGCCAATTCCGGCTGATCCGTTCCCGCAACCTTGGCCGCCAATTCAAAAAACGCATAATGCCCTTCGTCGAAAATCGCCGCCTTCTTGGTCAAATCCCCTTCGGCCGCAATGTGATACGCAGGCGATGTGTTAAACGATAACACAACATCCGCCTCGCCCGAGGTAAACAACCCATAAGCCTCGGACCACCCTTTGGTCACGGTTAGGATATTCGGCGCGAGACGGGACCAATAGGCCTCTGCCTCATCGCCATACACCGCCTGCACCCAGAGCACCAAGGCAAGCCCAGAAATCGAACTACGCGGGTCTTGGATCACGATTTTGGACCCTTCAGGAAGGGTAACCAAATCCTCAAAACTGCGTGGTGCCGTGGCAAGCCGTGTGTCGTCATAGACAAAGGACACATAGGACCAATTGAACGGCAAAAACACATCGTCCTGCCACGCAATCGGCAAATCAAGATCGCCGTTGTTTTGACCATGAGGCGCAAACAACCCATTGCCACGCGCTTTTTTGGTAACGTCTGTGTTCAGACCAATCACAACATCCGCGTTGGTCTTGTCACCTTCTAACATCAAGCGCGGCAGTAAATCGCCCGCTGAAAATTGCAGATCACAGGCGCACTGCGCTTCAAATGCCGCCTCAATGGACGGACCAGGCCCCCACTCAGAGGTGAAATAATCAGGCGCATAAATAGATAAGACAGGGGTTTCCGCGATGACAGATGTCGCCGCCAAGAGGCCCGCTGCAAGGGTAAGGTGTTTCAACTCAACTCTCCTTTTGCAAGCGGAGAGTAAGCATCAGGAACCGTTCCAGACCTTCCCTCCGCCGGTTTTAACCGGTTCAGGTTCAACGGGTCCGCACATGCGTCTCAGCCAATCAAGGCACCCCGAGGTAGGATTAGATGTAACGGATTTGCACGAGATATCAATAGGGCGGTGGGAACTATGCGGGAAACGCCTTGGTTCAATAGCAAGTGTTGGGTTTTTTGCAGCCTCACTCCGTTCAATGTTAAACCAGTGGCGCCAAGTGAAATGATTTTGCTGTGATTTACAATCTAGGTGACTTGTTGACTTGAAAGTTTGTGAAACCTAGACTTCAACCTATTGGGGTATGCCGATGTAACTTATTGCAGCCGAAGATTTGACAATGAAATGTAAAGCACTGACCACGATAGTCTTTTCGATTATTTGCTTGGGAAGCAGCTCTTTAGCCGCTGAATATTCTTGTTCTGCTAAGGACCATGGATATTCACATTCCACGAGAGCAGCTACTGGGAATTTGGCTAAACAACTGGATATCGTAAAATCTTGGATACCTGCAAACTTTACCGTCAACACACAGACTATAAAATTGCAGGGTTTCCCCGCCATAAATGTGTCTGGTGGTGACCGAATAAACTCTTTTCAAGTTTTCTTAAAGCACGACGGACCTAATTAGCATTACAAGATTAAAATTAATCCGCACGAGAATTCGGGAACTGTTTTGAGGAATAGAAATGGGTACAAACCTATGGGACCTGTATTTTTTACTTGTTTTGAAAGAAACTCTTAAAACCCAAATTCGTTTCTAACCCCCACCGACAAAATACCGACGGGATACCGACGTAAAACAGATCGGGATTTCAGGGGGGTCTTGCCCCTTGGCGCGCAAGGCTTTATCCAAGGGCAACTTTGGATCGGAGCACCATGACATGAGCCTCAATACCTTCGGACATTTATTCCGCGTCACCACTTGGGGCGAAAGCCACGGCCCCGCATTGGGGGCCACTGTGGACGGCTGTCCCCCCGGTGTAGAGGTGGACGCAGCGATGCTTCAGCATTGGTTGGACAAGCGCAAACCAGGTCAGAATAAATTCACCACACAGCGGCGCGAACCGGATGAAGTGGAAATTCTTTCTGGTGTCTTTGAAGGCCAATCTACAGGCACTCCGATTCAGTTGATGATCCGAAATACTGACCAAAGATCAAAGGATTACGGGAATATTTCCGAAACCTTCCGACCCGGTCATGCGGATATCACCTACTGGCAAAAATACGGCATTCGGGATTATCGCGGGGGCGGTCGTTCCTCTGCGCGTGAAACGGCGGCGCGTGTGGCCGCAGGTGGTTTGGCGCGCGCTGCAATCACGTCGTTGGCCCCTTCAGTCGAGATCAAAGGCTATATGACCCAGATCGGCCCCCATGGGATCAATCGCGAGAATTTTGACTGGGACCAAATCGATCAAAACGAATTCTGGACACCGGATGCGCAAGCCGCCCAAGACTGGGCCACCTACCTTGATGATATCCGCAAGTCCCACAATTCCGTCGGCGCCATAATAGAAGTCGTCGCCCGCAATGTCCCCGCCGGATTAGGCGCCCCCGTCTATGGAAAACTGGACACGGACCTCGCCGCTGCAATGATGTCGATCAATGCCGTCAAAGGCGTTGAAATCGGAGAAGGCATGGCCGCTGCAGCCTTGACAGGCGCGCAAAACGCAGATGAAATTTTCATGGGAAACAACGGCTTGCCTATGTATTCCTCAAATCATGCTGGTGGTATTTTGGGCGGTATTTCAACGGGCCAAGATATCGTTGTCCGCTTTGCCGTCAAACCGACGTCCTCCATCCTCACGCCTCGTCAATCCATCACCAAATCAGGCGAGCCCATCGAAGTTGTTACCAAGGGCCGCCACGACCCCTGCGTCGGCATCCGCGCGGTCCCCGTTGGCGAAGCGATGATGGCCTGCGTGATCCTCGACCACATGCTCCTCCACCGTGGTCAAGTCGGCGAAAACCGCGGCAAAATCGGATAAGTCTTCTTCATCTTTGCGGAAAATACTCTGGGGGAGTCGCCTCAGCGACGGGGGCGAAGCCCCCTTTGGATCGGATCGCGAAGACGATCCGAAACCTTATAGACGCTTCTGTTTCGACAATTGCACCGCCAAGATGCCCGCTGCGATCACGACAACGCCTATTACGTCTAAAATTCCCAAAGCTTCGCCCAGCAAAGCCGCCGCAATCGCGACTCCGAAAAAGGGGTTCAAGAAATGAAATGTGGCTGCTTTGACCGCGCCAATCTCATTGACCAAGGTAAACCATACAAAAGTTGCCGCTAATCCCGGGACCAACGTTGTATAAATAAATGCCACTCCCAGTGACCAATGCCATTCGACGTGAAACGGCTCAAACAGTACCGCGACAAAGCCCAATGTCACCGCACCAACCAACATCTGCATGCCCACGATCATCATCACATTGCCCCCCGAACTGGCCCCTCGCACAGAGAGCGTCGCAACAGTGAGAGCAACAGCAGCAATCAAACACAGCGCCAAACCAAGGGGATCCACGCCCGCGTTCAACCGCGCACCCATGATCAACCCAACGCCCGAAACTCCGAGGACAAGGCCCAGCATTCCCAAAGGGGACAGCTTATCGCGAAAGATCACCCAGCCTGCGAAAGCAACCATCAGAGGCATTGTAGAGGCGATTATTGACGCGAGCGAGGCTTCGATCCACTGCATCGCAACAAAGTTTAAACCGAGATACAGCGCGTTCTGACAGATGCCAAAAATAATCGTGGCGCGCCACTGCGCCCGCGTCAAAGAAAAGCTTTGCCCCATCCAGCGCGCGATTGCGATGCCGATCAATCCACTAATCAAAAACCGCAGGGACAGCGACGCAATTGGCGAGGCATAGGTCACAATAACCCGCGCTGAGGTAAAGGCCGATGACCACATGAGGGCAAACGACAGGCCCATCAGGATTGCTTTGATATTCATGAAGACGTTTTACCTTTGACTGCGAAAACCCTGACACAGGCCCCACAAAAAGAAAAGGGCCGCGAAACGCGACCCCTCTTATTCTTACAGTCGTTCGGGATTAGCCGTTCACGCTGTCTTTCAAAGCTTTTGCGATTGTCATTTTTACAACCTTGTCAGCTTCTTTTTTGAACTGTTCGCCTGTCGCAGGGTTACGAACCATACGCTCTGGACGTTCGCGGCATTGGATTTTGCCGATGCCAGGAAGTGTGACCGCGCCGCCGCCTGAAACTTCGCGAGTGATCAAGTTGCAGATCGCATCAAGAGCCGCCCCAGCAGCTTTTTTGTCGGCGCCCATTTCTTCGGCAAGCGCTGCAACCAGTTGTGTTTTCGTCATTGGTTTAGACATAGTTTTCTCCTTCAACTGCCCAACTATTGGGGCCTCATGAGAAAGTTGTAACTGAATGTTGTAAGAGAACACAACAAATAGAGTGACAATTTCCCATAAAAACAGACATTTTTTGCGAAATTTTCGGTTTAGAGGAAAGCTGTTTCGGAAAAACTGCGTAATTTTCGGCTTTGAAGGCGCTCAAGAGGCATTTCACTAAGCTCTTCCATCGCTCGAATTCCAATCATCAAGTGACGCGAAACTTGGGTTTTGTAGAAATCTGACGCCATTCCAGGTAGCTTGAGCTCTCCATGAAGGGGCTTGTCGCTCACACATAAGAGCGTGCCATAGGGCACCCTAAAACGATAGCCATTTGCGGCGATTGTCGCGCTTTCCATGTCCAAAGCAACGGCACGACTTTGTGACAGACGTTGGACAGGACCCGTATGTTCGCGCAGCTCCCAATTTCGATTGTCCACCGTTGCAACGGTGCCTGTGCGCATAATTTTCTTGAGCTCAAATCCATTAAGTTTGGTGACCTCGGCCACAGCCGTTTCCAAGGCAATTTGCATTTCGGCCAATGCAGGGACGGGAACCCAAGCGGGTAGATCATCATCCAGAACTTTGTCTTCTCTCAGATAGGCATGGGCCAACACAAAATCGCCTAAGCTTTGCGAATTTCGCAAGCCCGCACAGTGACCAACCATTAACCACGCATGCGGTCGTAAAACCGCAATGTGATCTGTTGCTGTTTTTGCATTTGACGGCCCAACACCGATATTCACCAATGTGATCCCATTCCCATCCGCGCGTTTAAGATGATAGGTCGGCATTTGCGGCATTTTTTCGGGTGTGGGTATATCTGTTGCTGGATCCGTGAGCTCAAAGTTTCCTGTCGAGACAAAGCTCGTATAACCACTGTTGGGGTCCGCTATCATCTTGCGGGCATAGGCCTCGAATTCAGCGACGTAGAACTGATAGTTGGTGAAGAGGACAAAGTTTTGAAAATGATGCGGGTCTGTGGCTGTATAATGCGACAGTCGTGCCAGTGAATAATCAACACGCTGCGCTGTGAACGGGGCTAAGGGCTCTGCGCCATCGGCATCAGGTTCTGCTACTCCATTAACAATATCGTCATTGGTTGTGGCAAGATCAGGGACATCAAACACGTCACGCAGCGCAAATTCAGCAGCGCCGCCATTTGGCACAGTCGCAGCTGCATAGTTCATCATGGCAAAATGAACAGGGATAGGTGTTTGTGACGGTCCTATATGTACCGCAACATCATGATTTTCGATCAATAGGGAAATTTGTTGTTCAAAGTAGTTTGCGAACAAATCGGGTTGCGTCACCGTCGCCACATAGGTACCGGGCGCCGAGACATGGCCAAAACTTAGGCGGCTATCAACGACGGCGTAGCTTTCGGTAATAAACCGAATTTCTGGATAATAGGCACGATATTTTTGACCCGTTGGTCCCTCTGACATTGTGGTATGAAAGGCAGTGCGTAAAAATTCGATGGATTGCGTATAAAGTGCCTGAAGCTGAGCCACAGCATCCTTGGCATTGAGAAAAGATTTGGATGGACCTGCATCGGGGGTCAAATACGTCATTTTATTATTTCCTTTTATTTATCTTTCATCATCCACATTTGCTTTGTGTCTATGACAAAGTCATGACAAGCTTGGGTATGATGTGTTGGGTTTTCATGCGCAAAGATGCCATGCCCAGCCGAAGCATTCAAGAACAGTCGTTTTATTGGGATCGACATAATGGATTTTGAAACCGTTTCTCCTCAGGATTTTGGCGCATCTCTGCGCGGTATTGGATTGAACCTACTGGTGACAAATATCGCGGATACTGTGGATTTTCTGGTGTCCGTTTTGGACATGTCCGCCTATCGAGTATCCAAGGACTTTGCGATCATGACATCAGGTGATCAGATTATCCAACTTCACCAAGACGCCACATATGCCTCACATCCGATTTACGATTTTCTCCCTGAAAACCCACCTAGAGGTCTGGGCGTTATTGTCCACTTGTTCGACGTTGATCCCGATCAAGCGGCGGAAAAAGCGGCCTCCTTTGGTGCGCATATCTTGCAAGCCCCGATGGAAAAACCACATGGGCTTCGCGAATGTTATATTATGTGCAAGGATGGATATACTTGGGCGGCCTCGCGCCCCATTCAAAATGAAGACCCCTAATAACGTTCGGTGAAGGAGACCACGATGACGGCAAATATAGAAAACTGGCAAGAGCGCGTTGATTTAGCCGCGGCGTTTCGGTGGACTGCTCGCTTTAATATGCATGAAGCTGTGGCCAATCACTTTTCCCTCGCGATCAATGACGATGGAACCAAGTTTCTGGTGAACCCCGACAAGAAACATTTCTCGCGGATCACAGCCAGTGACCTCTTGGTCGTTGATGCAAACGATCCTGATACCCTCAGCCAACCCAACGCGCCGGATGAAACCGCTTGGGGATTGCATGGGGGATTGCACCGCCATTGTCCGCATGCGCGATGTGCGATGCATGTGCATTCTGTTTATGCCACCACATTGGCCTGTCTCGCCGACAGCCGCCTGCCCCCAATTGATCAAAACGGCACTATGTTCTTTAATCGCTATGTCATTGACGACGGCTACGGCGGCCTTGCGTTTGAAGAAGAAGGCGAGCGCTGTGCGCGCCTGTTTTCTGATCCAAAGCAAAAGGTCATGATCATGGGCAATCATGGGGTTATGGTGATTGGCGATACTGTCGCGGAAACCTTTAACCGGCTCTATTATTTTGAACGCGCGGCACAAACCTACATTACGGCGCTTCAAACGGGACAGCCCCTTCGGGTCCTTTCCGACGCGGTTGCGGAAAAAACAGCGCAAGAGATCGAAGATTACCCGTCCTTGGATTCTCGGTTCCTCGAAGAGTTGAAGGCCATATTGGACGAAGAAGGGTCTAACTACGCGACTTAACTGTTGGCTTTACGATACGGCCCACACATAGCGGCAATGGCGAGGAAGACACCGCTCACTGTTGCAATCATGCCTGCTGCGCTCACGCTTTCTTGGTATCCCAAAAGGCGTGGGCCATAGGCCGCCATGTAAAATCCTAAAATAGTGGATAGCGTCGCAAAGAGGATGCTTAACCAGACTTGCGACCTGAGCGAATTCGTCACCAAGCGCGCAATGGCTGGGGGACAGATAAACATAGCGATCACAATAATGGATCCCACCGCATCAAAGGCGGCCACCGCAGCCAAGGCAGCCATACCGATCAACGCCGTGGACATAAGCCCCACGCGAACTCCTTGTGTGCTTGCGAATTGCTCATCAAAGCTGATCAATTTTAGGGAACGCCAGAAAACGACCGTGAACAGGATAATTACACAGGCGACCCCCGCCATGCGCCACAGCTCGACTGGCAAATAGGACAAATCGGTCAAAGACATCAGAGACCCCCAACCCGAATAGTCCAGCCAAATCAAGCTCTCTAAGTTACCGTAAAGAGCATGTTGCACATCCAAATGCACTTTGCTTGTGTCAGTGCGCTCTAATAACAAGACGCCAAAGGCAAACATCGCGGTAAATACGACACCCATCGCAGCACCTTGTTCGATCCGCCCCACGCGTTGGATGATCTGGATCAAGCCCACCGCCACGAAAGAGGCGATCAATGCGCCAATCATCATGGGCCATGTCGAAACAAGCCCCGTCACCAAAAACGCAACAACAATCCCAGGCAGAACAACATGGCTAAGAGCATCACCAATGAGGGCTTGTTTACGCAGGATCAAAAAGTTCCCCGGCAAAGCACAAGCAACAGAAGCAAGGATACCAATGAGTAAGGGCGCAAAGCTCAGAACAAAGAAATCATAGGCGATCATGATACACCTCGGTTCGCCAAGGCCTCATCAATTTCGGCGATTTGATCTTGGGTCAAGCGGGCTTCGATGTCGATCAGGCTATGCACCATTGAAGTATCAGGCGATAGAACACCCCCCTCAACGCTTTGTTTCCAATAGGCCCAGCGTGCCTCATTTCGCTTGATTTCCATGGCTTTTTGCCGTCCTAATTCAGTTGGAACATCATCCGCGCGGATGTAGCCACGTCGTATTAACAACCTGCGTGTTCGCGGTTCATAAATCGGCCGATCCTGCGCCAAAGCAAGCAATCCTTGGGTCAGGTGAACACGCGACTGAAACGACCAAAACCGCAAGCTTGCCGCCAAGACTCCGCGTTCTGGGGCCAATAGAAACGAGACCACAAAAATAGCAAACGCCACAAGGACGATGATAGGACCAGCGGGCAGGTTCGGTGCAAACCCAGACAGCGTCGCGCCGAAATAGCCAGATGCCGCTCCGAAAAGACCAGATAATTTCAAGATGACATCGCTTTTCTCGGACCAAAACCGCGCGGCCACAGCGGGAATAATCAGCAAGGCCACAATGAGGATAAGGCCAACGACGCTCATCCCGATGACCGTGACCGTCAATGTCACACCCAGAATAACGGCATCCACGTGCCCGACGCGATACCCTAACGCTTGGGCATAGGTTTCATCAAAGGCCACAATGCGCATAGGACGCCGAAAAAGGATCAAGATCGCCGTCACCCCTGAGGCAAGCATCGCAATCACGAGGGCATCGTTCCAAAGCATACCTGCCGTTGATCCGAGCAAAAAGCTCTGCAATCCAGCTTGGTTTCCAAAGGGCATCGATTGAATCAACGTCAGGATAACAACGCCAAACGAAAAGAAAGTCGAAAGTACAGCCCCGATTGCGGCGTCTTGCGATAGCCTAGTTTTGCGCACCAATAGGGATACGCACCAAAGGCCAAGGCCGGCGCTGATTGCTGATCCGATCAATAGTCCGGGTAAAAACCGCCCACTACCGCCAAACATGGCCATGATGATGAACGCAATGCCCAACCCCGGAAGCGTCGCATGTGAAATCGCGTCACTGACCAGAGAATTTTTTCGAAGGTACAAATAGGTTCCAGACAATCCCGCAGCCAACCCCAACAGAGTTGCGCCTATCGTCACGAGCGTCGCATTATATCCCAGTTGAAGCGTCAAACTCTGCCAAAGCATCAGCCAAGCCCCATCACATCCAATTGGGATGTCGCGAGCTTTCCACCGTAGGCCGCCTGCAAGTTATCTGTTGTAAAGACATCGGCCGTCGGGCCTGCGGCAACAATGGATTTATTGATGAGCACCACTTGGTCAAAATAATCTGGCACTGTCGCCAAATCATGATGGACAACAACAACTGTTTTTCCAGCACAACGGAGGTCTTTCAAGACAGTGATGATCGCTTTTTCGGTCGCCGCATCCACACCTGCAAAGGGTTCATCCAATAGATAAACATCTGCGTCTTGCACCAAGGCGCGTGCCAAAAACACCCGTTGTTGTTGGCCCCCCGATAATTGACCGATCTGACGGTTGGCAAAATCGACCATTCCAACACGCTCAAGCGCCGAGGACACCCGTGCCTTGTGATCCCGTTTAATCCGCCCCAGAAGACCAAGTTTGGAATACAGCCCCATCATGACAACGTCCTGAACCGTCGCAGGGAAATCCCAATCAATCGAGGCCCGTTGTGGAACATAGGCCACTGCATCACGATTAGTCGTGAGCGACCCACCAAACCATGAAATCTGACCAGAGAGGCGCGGAATGATGTCCATTGCGGCCTTTAGCATGGTCGATTTACCCGCACCATTTGGACCAACAATGGCCGTCATGGTTTCAGGGGAAATGTCCAAATCCACAGAAAACACAGCTGGCTCCGCCCCATAAGAGACGGTTAAACCACGAATGCCAAGGACAGGGTTTTCCCCTGCCTGATCCTTGATGATGTGTCCCTGTGCGTTCATTTATTGACCTAGCTTTCCAAGGCGACCCGTTTCGGGCGCTTCACCACCCAAGGCGCGGGTGATGGTGGTAATGTTGTGATCGATCATACCAAGGTAGGTTCCCTCATAGGTTCCCTCAGCCCCCATCGCATCAGAGAACAACTCGCCTCCAAGAGCGAGGGTTTGACCCTGTGCAGCGGCGCCTTCGATCAAGGCCTGTAAATTCCGTGAGGATACGGAACTTTCGACAAAGACCGCTTGGATGTTTCTCTCGACCAAGACATCCACCAATTCAGTAATCCGAAACACACCTGCCTCGGCATTGGTGGATATACCTTGGATGCCAATGACCTCAATATCATAAGCTTTTCCTAGATACCCAAAGGCATCATGCGCCGTAACCAGAACGCGAGACTCAGTCGGTATGGTTTGAAAGCAAGCGCGCGCATAGGCATCCAGCGCAACAAGCTCTTGAGTATAGGTGTCAAGAGACGCCTCAAGACTGGGGCTTTGGTCAGGAAGCCGCTGAATAAGCTCGTTTGCCACAGTCTGGGCAACCTCGATCCAAAGACTGGGGTCCATCCAAACATGTGGGTCAAATCGGTCTGATCCAACCGCGTAGGGCAACAATGCGTCCGTATCGATCCCGTTAGTCGCGGCCATGACAGGACGCCGACGTTCCAATTTATCAAAGAAGCTCGCCATTTGCATTTCTAGCTCTAACCCATGACGAATGGTCAAATCAGCCTGCGTCATCGACATAATCGCGCTGGGCGTGTGACGGTAGGAATGCGGGTCGACCCCTGGCCCCATGAGACCTTTTACGTCGACTGAATCCTGACCAATTGCGCGAACCAAATCCGCCAACATGCTTGTCGTTGCAACAACGGTTAACCGATCCTGAGCCAATGCAGGCAGTGCAGAGATCATCGGAGCTGTCAGGACCAATTTTGTAAAATTTCGACGGGTAAACATCAACCTATCCCTTTTGGTTTGATCAAAACATAGACTGTGCGTATTCAGAGTCAATGCAATTGCGAATTATTCGCAATTAAGTTTGCCCGAACGATCTTGCCTTGCCGCAAAGGGCGTGTCAGGGTTTAGACAAGTTTAAGTGCATTAGGTTAGACATGACACATCACTCTTCTCTGGGATCAATTCCCCGAAATCCAGGAATGGCGCTCGATCTGGATTGGGTTCTGTCCTCACAGGCCAATACATCCGCCATTGAGCGGCGGGCCGCTGGATTTGCAGCACGTCGGTCCGTTAAAAAGGAGTTTCAAGCCGCTTGGCTCCTGAAGGCCATTACCCTTATCGACCTGACCACTCTGTCGGGCGACGACACACCCGCGCGCGTGCAGCGGCTCTGTGCCAAGGCAAAATCACCTGTTCGCCAAGACCTTCTGGACGCCATGGGCATGCCTGCGATCACAACAGGGGCTGTTTGTGTTTATCACGATATGATTGCCCCTGCTCTTGAGGCGCTTCGTGGAACAGACATTCCAGTTGCAGCTGTGTCCACTGGATTTCCTGCGGGTCTTTCGCCGTTTCCACTGCGCGTGGCAGAAATCGAAGCAAGCGTCGCAGAAGGCGCCCAAGAGATTGATATCGTCATTTCACGCCGCCATGTCCTCACAGGAAATTGGCAAGCGCTCTATGACGAAATGAAAGCCTTTCGCGCGGCCTGTGGTGAGGCGCATGTCAAAGCCATCCTAGCTACAGGTGAACTCGGCAGCCTCCGCAATGTCGCGCGCGCCTCACTGGTTTGCATGATGGCAGGAGCCGATTTCATCAAGACCTCGACAGGCAAAGAAAGCGTGAACGCCACCTTGCCTGTATCCTTGGTTATGGTGCGCGCCATTCGTGACTATTTCAACGCCACAGGGTTCCGCGTTGGCTACAAGCCTGCTGGCGGTATCTCCAAGGCCAAAGACTCGCTTGTTTATCTCAGCCTCATAAAAGAAGAGCTTGGGAATGACTGGTTACGCCCAGAGCTGTTCCGCTTTGGTGCCTCTAGCTTGCTTGGGGATATTGAACGACAACTCGAACACCATGTGACGGGCGCATACTCCGCCGCCAACCGCCACGCTTTGGGTTAGGATAAAGACATGACGATACAAGAGATTTTTGACACCATGGACTATGGAACAGCCCCAGAATCCCCCAAGGCCGCTTTGGATTGGATTGCTTCGCATAATGGCCAGTTTGGACACTATATCAATGGAGCTTTCACCGAGGCTGGAACAGGGTTCGACACGCGCAACCCTGCAACAGGCGAACCCCTTGCAACAGTGAGCCAAGCAACCCAAGCCGACATTGACGCCGCAGTTCAGGCCGCCAAAAAGGCGCAATCTGACTGGTGGTCACTTGGGGCGCATGGACGTGCAAAGGTGCTTTATGCACTGGCGCGATTGCTTCAGAAGCATGCACGGCTCTTTGCGGTTTTGGAAACCTTGGACAACGGCAAACCCATTCGGGAATCTCGTGATATCGATATCCCACTCGCCCAGCGCCATTTCTATTATCACGCAGGCATGGCGCAATTGATGCCCTCCGAGTTACCTGATGCCCAACCAATTGGGGTTTGCGGTCAAATCATTCCGTGGAACTTTCCCCTCTTGATGTTGGCATGGAAAATTGCACCTGCTTTGGCGATGGGGAACACAGTTGTTCTCAAGCCTGCCGAATATACGTCCCTCACCGCGCTATTATTTGCCGAGATTTGCCAAGAAGCCGGCGTTCCCAAGGGCGTGGTCAACATTGTAACCGGTGACGGCGACGTTGGTGAAATGATCACCAATCATACGGACATCAACAAAATTGCCTTTACGGGATCGACGGATGTCGGTCGCTTGATCCGCCAAACGACTGCTGGCACTGGCAAGGCTTTAACCCTCGAACTCGGTGGGAAATCGCCGTTTATTGTGTTTGAGGACGCCGATATTGACAGCGCCATTGAAGGTGTCGTGGACGCCATCTGGTTTAACCAAGGTCAAGTTTGCTGTGCAGGATCGCGCCTCTTGGTTCAAGAAGGCATCGCGGATAAATTCTATACCAAGCTCAAGGCGCGTATGGACACACTGCGGATTGGGGATCCATTGGATAAATCAATCGACATGGGCGCGATTGTAGATCCCGTTCAACGAGAACGCATCCAAACTATGGTCGATGGCTGTACAACAGGTGAATGTTATCAAGCGAACATTTCCACACAGGACGGATGCTTTTACCCTCCGACTTTGATCACTGGGTTGGGCTCGGCTGATCCCTTGATGCAAGAGGAAATCTTTGGCCCCGTTTTGGTATCCATGACGTTCCGGACACCCTCCGAGGCGGTTCAAGTCGCCAATAACACGCGCTACGGGCTTGCCGCTTCTGTTTGGAGCGAGAACGTCAACCTGTGCCTTGGCCTTGCGCCCAAGCTCAAAGCGGGCGTGATCTGGATCAATGGCACCAATATGTTTGACGCCTCTGCAGGGTTCGGCGGAATGCGCGAAAGCGGGTTCGGTCGCGAAGGTGGTTGGGAAGGGCTGCGTGCCTACACCAAACCGACAACAACCTCGCATCCGATTGCCTTGATCGAGCCAAAAACAGGATCTAATACAGGGGATGTGAGCCTAGATCGCACAGCGAAATTGTATATCGGCGGCAAACAATCGCGACCCGACAGTGGGTATTCGCGGCCTATCTACGGGGCGAATGGTCACTTCCTGAGCCATGTGCCAAACGGCAGCAAAAAGGATATTCGCAACGCGGTCGAAGCGGCCCAAGCCGCCTCTGGCTGGTCCGGCACAACAGGCCACCTTCGCGCGCAAATCCTGTACTATATCGCGGAAAATCTATCAGCACGCGGCGATGAGTTCGCCCAGCGCATTGACGCCATGACAGGGAACACAACAGGACAATCAGAGGTCAACTGTGCCATTGATCGTCTCTTTACCTACGGGGCATGGGCGGACAAATTTGATGGTCGCGTTTGCAACACACCACTACGCGGCGCGACCCTTGCCATGAACGAACCCTTGGGTGTCATCGGTGCCTTTTGCCCAGACGAAAGCCCCCTCTTGGGATTGATCTCTGTCATGGCTCCTGCCATCGCCATGGGGAACAGGGTGATTTTGGTGGCATCCGAGCCCTTCCCCTTGACCGCAACTGAATTCTATCAGGTTCTGGACACTTCCGACGTGCCTGCTGGTGTGGTCAATATCATAACGGGATCACATGCTGCCTTGGCCGATACTATGGCGCAACATATGGATATCGACGCGGTGTGGAGCTTTTCTTCCTCGGACATTTCCAAGGCTATCGAACATGGGTCGGCCACGAATTTGAAACGGACTTGGGTTAATCATGGCAACAACCCTGATTGGACCTCATTAGATGCCCAAGGAAAAACATTCCTGAACGCGGCAACCGAGGTAAAAACCGTCTGGATCCCTTACGGCGAAGGCTGATCCATCAGCCTGTTCAACACATCAAAGGACGGGTATCCATCAGGAACAAGGCCTTGCGCTGCTTGATAAGCGCGCAGGGCCGCATAGGTATTGGGCCCAAAAATGCCATCGGCCCCAAAGGTATCAAATCCTTGACGCGTTAACCCCTCTTGCAAGGCAATGCGATCGGCGCGTAACAACGCGCGATGATCCGTAGGCCATTGGGGTGGCTCTGCACGGCCAGAAATCGCATCCGCTAACAAGCAGACCGCAAAGACATATGTTTCCGAACGATTATAGGTTTCAACACAGGCGAAATTCGCACCCACCAAGAACGCAGGACCAGTAATCCCCATTGGCAGGATCAAAGACAGGGCATCCTGTTCCAAGTCTGTCGCCACACCCAAAGCGCGCCACGCGTCCGCGGATTTCGTGATCTGCCGTCCAAGTTGCGTGTGATCAAATCCATCTGGAACAGGGACCTCTTGCCCCCAAGCAGCGTCCTTTGCCCAGTTATGGCATCGCAAATAATTACCGCTCGACGCGAGCGCATCTAGGGGCGATGCTCCCCATAAATTCGCGATCCCCTCACCGGAAAAGGTGGTTGCGAAATCACGATAAGAGGTGGGCATGAACTGAGTATGACCAAAGGCACCGGCCCAACTTCCTTTGATGTTTGAAACCTCAATATCAGTGTCTAACAAAGGCAAAAACGCGTCAAGCTGATCGTTAAACAAAGCCGCGCGGCGACCATCGAAGGCCAAGGTTGCCAAGGCATCAATCACAGGTATGTCCCCCATCATCTGTCCATAGTTGGTTTCAACGCCCCAGACTGCTACGATCACCGCTGGGTCCACGCCAAAGCGGTCGGACATTTGCGTCAACTCACACTCAAAGCGGACCAACATGGCTTGACCCGTGCTTTCACGGTCCTCAGTCAAAACACGATCCAAATACTGCGCAAGCGTTAGAGTAAATTCCGCCTGTGAGCGATCTTTTTCAATCACATCCTCGCGATAGTTGGCCTGAATGCCGCGCGCTTGGCACCACGTATGAAACGCCCCCTCCGTCATCGCGCCTTGCGTTTGACCTGACGCTTGATCTTGTCTGTTCTGCGCTTGTGTTTGGTAAGCTTGCGTTTTGCCCCCTTGGAAAACTTGCGCGGTCCTTTTGGAAGCGCGGCATCCTCAATCGAGAGCAATTCAAAGGCGATGCCGCCTGCCACAGGTTCTGCTTCGGTCAAGCGGACGGTGACACGTTGACCTAGCTTTATGAACATACCTGAATCAGAGCCCATCAAGGTATTGGTCTGGGCATCATAATGGAAATACTCGCGCCCCAACGTTCGAATAGGGACAATCCCATCCGCGCCACTATCATCAATTTTGACAAAGACCCCGAATTTCGCGATGCCACTAATGCGCCCTGTGAATTCCTCGCCTGTTCGCTCAGATAGATAGGCCGCAAGATAGCGATCCGTTGTATCGCGCTCCGCTAACATAGACCGCCGCTCAGTTTCGGAAATATGTTTCGCTGTGTCGTCCAGCCGTTCGATTTCCGCAACACTTAGCCCGTCTTTGCCCCATCCATGGGACGACACCAAAGCGCGGTGAACGATCAAATCGGAATAGCGACGAATGGGGGACGTAAAATGCGCATAGTTTTTCAAGGCCAGACCAAAGTGCCCGAAATTCACAGGGCTATAGTAGGCTTGGGTCATAGAGCGCAATGTCGACATATTGATCAACTCAGCTTCGGGGGTATCCGTCGCCGCGCGCAGGAGTTTGTTCAAATGGCGCGTCTGTAGAACCTGTCCCTTGGCCAAGACCAAACCAGAGGCTTGCGCCACCTCGCGCAAGGCGTCTAGCTTGTCTTGTGAGGGTTCTTCGTGAACGCGGAACAAGAGCTGTGATTTCTTAGCAATCAAGGTCTCAGCAGCGGCCACATTCGCAAGGATCATAAATTCCTCAATCAAGCGGTGCGCGTCCAAGCGATCCTTGAAATTGACCGAGGCCACTTTGCCGTCTTCTGTCAGAACGATTTTGCGCTCAGGCAGGTCAAGCTCAAGTGGTTGCCGTTTTTCCCGCGCCTGGACCAGCGCTTCATAAGCGGCGTAAAGGGGGCGAATAACAGTCTCTAACAAGGGGGAAACCTTGTCATTTACGTGCCCATCAACGGCGGCTTGGACCTCTTCGTAATTGAGGGAGGCCGCTGATTTCATCAAACCCCGATGAAAGCTGTGATCTATCTTTTCGCCTTCGGCATTGATCCGCATCCGAACCGCGATACAAGCGCGTTCCACATGTTCGTGCAATGAACAGAGATCACCTGATAGTCGATCCGGCAACATCGGAACAACGCGATCAGGGAAATAGCTGGAATTGCCGCGCTTCCACGCTTCGCGATCAAGGGCGCTGTCTGGAGTGACGTAATGTGCTACATCCGCAATCGCGACCCAGATCACATGACCGCCCACATTATCTTCGGCCTCATCCGCATGGGCATAGCAGGCATCATCATGATCACGCGCATCATGCGGATCAATGGTGACGAGCGGCACATCACGAAAATCTTCGCGTCCTTTTAGGCCCGCGGCCTCATGGCGCTCTGCTCCGTCAATAACGTCGGAGGGGAAATCATCGGGAATGTTATGCTGATGAATTGCAATCAAGGATACGGCTTTGGGTTGGGAGGGATCGCCCAAACGCTCGACCACTTTGGCGCGGGCTAACCCCATACGACCCTTGGGACCGCTCTGTTGTGCCTCGACCAATTCGCCATCCTTGGCATCATTCGTTGCATGTTCGGGGACGAGCCACTCTTTGCCAGACTTATCAATCGGAACAATGCGCCCGCCTTCTGCGGTTTTGCGAAACACGCCCAAGACACGGGTTTGGCTTTGACCAATCCGTCGAATGATCCGCGCCTCATATTGAAACGCCTCACCGGACACTTCGACCAATTTGCACAATGCGCGATCCCCATAGCCCACAGCAGGATCAGTTGGTTTCAAAACCATAAGGACCAGAGGCTCTTCACCGCTTCCGTGCCATTCGACGGGCCGCGCAAACAGATCACCATCGCTGGTTGGATGCATCATCTGCAACACCGACACAGGGGCAAGACGCTCCGGATCACGATAGGATCTTGACCGTTTTTGTAGGTGCCCTTCGTCCTCAAGCTGTTTCAAGAGCTGCTTTAGATCAATGCGCGCGGCACCTTTGATCCCAAAAGCTTTGGAGATATCTCGTTTGGACGTTAGGGTCGGGTTCGCGGAAATCCAATCTAGGACTTCGGCTTTGGAGGGAAGTTTGCTCATATCTGTCGCCTACCATGGAAAACCCAAGCCGTCATCGCCAATTTCGTATGGCGGCCATGATGGGGCCTATTTTTCCAAATCGGCAACACAATCCACATCAGACAACTCTGGACCAAAGGCAACACTTTGACGCCCAAGGCAGGCAACACTATCCGCAAGCGCATGTTCCGTTGACCACCGCACACCTGCGAATTGAGATTGCGCAACCTTTGGCCATCCTTTGGCGCCAACCAACCAATAGCCTCCGTCGTCGGAGGGGCCAAAGACCCAATCGTACCGCCCCAAATGATCAAAGCAGGTTTTGATATGGTGTCGCTGAATACCTGGAATATCCGCACCGATCACACAGACAGGACCAGCAAAGCGATTGATTTGACGGATCATGCGTGTGCCCAAGTCCCCTTGGCCTTGGGGACTACGTACAATGTCAGTGGGCCAAATACGGCTTTGCAAGCCTTCTCGGTCAGGTGCAACCGCAATAACCAATTCCCAGCGGGGATCTCTCAATCGACGCAAGAGGGAGGCAGTTTGATGACGAAACCACCACGCCGCCGTTGTCATTCCGATATCCTTGCCCAAACGGGTTTTCACCCGCCCTGGACGCGGTTCTTTGAGCATCACCACAAGGTGGCGATGCGCGCTCGAATTGGGATTAGCCGAAATAACCACGTAGAATCCGAGTATAAATGGATTTGAGCTGACCGATTTGGGCGACTTCAACACGCTCATCCACGGAATGCATTGTTTTCCCAACGAGGCCAAATTCCGTCACAGGACAATGATTTTTCACGAACCGTGCATCTGACGTGCCCCCTGTCGTAGACATCTGAGGCGTAACGCCCAACTCATCCTTGACCGCTTGGCCAATCAAGTCAGACAATTCACCCGGCGGCGTGATAAAGCTTTCGCCAGAAATCTTGATCTTCAGATCAATCGTGATGCCCGTGTCCTTGGCAATTTTACCCGCTTCGTCCTGAACCCAGCGCGATAGGCTGTCGCCAGAATGCGCATCATTAAATCGAATATTTGCCGTTGCTTTGGCTTGGGCGGGAATAACGTTTGTTGCAGGATTGCCCGTATCAATTGTTGTGATCGCCAATGTGGATTGATCAAAATGTTCGGTCCCCTGATCCAACTCATGCGTCGACAAACGATCCATCAACCGCACCAAAGCCGTGAGCGGATTATTCGCACGATGAGGATAGGCGGAATGCCCTTGGACACCTGTCGCCGTAAAGAAAACGGTCATCGATCCACGGCGCCCAATTTTCATCATTTCGCCCATCGTGTTCGGGCTTGTCGGCTCACCCACGAGGCAGTGATCAATCTTTTCCCCGTTCGCATCCATCCAGTCCAATATGGCGGTTGTCCCGTCCAAGGCATCCCCCTCTTCGTCCCCTGTGATCGTAATCACAAGTGACCCGTCCGGAGGCGTGTCTTTGACGAAATCAATGGCAGCGGCGACAAACGCAGCAACGCCCGATTTCATGTCCGTCGCCCCACGACCATACATAAAGCCGTCTTTTACCTCGGCCCCAAAGGGATCAACGGTCCATGCGGACGCATCCCCAATCGGAACAACATCTGTGTGCCCGTTAAACCCAAAACTCCGCCCATTCTTGCCCGCCCCCCAGCGCGCAAATAGGTTGTGAATGCCGCCACGCTCAATGCGTGTGCAAACGAAACCATGCTCCGTCAGGAGGGTTTCCAACAACGTAATTGCCCCGCCTTCTGCTGGGGTGACAGAGGGACAGCGGATCAAATCCGCCGTGAGCTGAACTGGGTCGATCTGGGTCATATACGGGCCGTTTTTTGGTATTTCTTTAAGGGCAACTTACAGAAGCCTCACCGCCAGAGCCACCCCCGAAATACGCTCACGGAGCTTCACAATCGCGTGCAGGGTCTAGTCAGGGGCAATCCGAGCAAGCAAACTGTGACGAGATATTTCAAAAGGACAATAGCAATGACAGACTACACTTCTTTTTCACGTCGGACTTTTTTAGCACTCTGCGCGTCGATGGCCGTTCTTCCAACTGCGCCCTTCGCCAAGACATTTGAAACCAACGGCATCGCAATTCACGGAACGGACCCTGTGGCCTATTTCACTGAGAGCCAAGCCGTGGCTGGATCTGCTGAGTTTACAACAGAGTGGAACGGATCAACCTGGCAGTTTGCGTCGGCGGAAAACAAAGCTTTGTTTGATGAGACGCCAGAAAGATACGCCCCCCAATATGGCGGCTTTTGCGCCTATGCTGTTGCCAAAGGATCCACCGCCTCCAGCGACCCAGAAGCCTGGACCATTCACGATGGCAAGCTGTACCTGAACTATTCAAAACTGGTTCGAGGGTTGTGGGCGCGTGACATCCCGGGAAACATTACCAAAGCAGACGCAAATTGGCCAAATTTGCAGTAATTTCTCCAATTGCGCCAAAAAACAGATAGTCCCGTTGGGACATTTGAAGTCAGCGGCGTGAAACCTCAAGAACTGTTTGTCTCGGCTTTGGTGTTTGTGAGCCTTTCAAGCCTAGCCGCAACCTCTTTTTCTTTTGCCTGCGCCATTTTGGTGCGTCCAAACATCAAGCCTACGCAGATGAAATTCCAACGAGCCAACCACAGAAACATAACTACTACACCCACAGAACCTAGGAACATGCTGAGTATAGCCCACAAGGCCCTCATTTCCTGAAGTAAGTAGACACTCAAGATGCTAATCGGGATCATTGGCAATAAGACCCAAAGCCACAAAGTACCGAAGGCGAATAGAGCGAGTAAAGGTACCCGCCGTGCTGACTTAATCGCCCAAGCTTCATGTCGGGTAAACTTCAAATGTATCCAATCGAAGAGTTTCATAATGTGAGATGCTTTATGATTTAGGTGTCTTCAATTCGATCATCCAAACGTGGCTTCTTACTGTAGACGTTAAGTAGCAGACATTTGTCTCAAAGGCAGCTTCAAACAATTGCGTCTCTTTACAGCCATTCTATGCATTTTAGAGGGTATCAGCGCTGGTAATTCTAATCTGACCCAATGGCCCCCTAGCAAATAGTCCTTATTGTTCGAGTGGGCCAATACATCGGATCCCATTATGCGCACTCGCTTGTAGGGGCCTCGCCCTTTATGACTCAATTTGCCCTTTATCGCGGCAAGTTGCGCATGATTACGGTGGCAAAGTCGTTTGGGGTTTGGATTAAATCATCGGCCCCAGCTTCGGTGAGCTCTGCAAGACTACCGTATCCATAGAGCACGCCGACTGACTTCATTCCGTTGGCTTTGGCGCCCTCTATGTCATATTTGCGATCGCCCACCATGATGGCGTGATCCGCCTGAGCGCCCATTGTTGATAGCCCATGTGCAATCAGGGACGGCTTGTCCGCATGTGTCCCATCTGCTTGGGATCCGAACTGATCCGCAAGGTAAGGTGTGATCCCAAAATGATCCGTGATCTTTGTTGCATAGGACAGCGCCTTGGATGTAGCCAAGCACATGATGTACCCCGCCTCATCCAAGAGTTTCAGTTGATCTAGGATGCCGTCATACAGCCTGTTCTCAAGGTATCCCTCAACCGAATAGCGTTCCCGATACAGGGCGACCGCGTGGTCCAGTTGATCCTCCGGAATGCCAAGTGTGCGAAAGGTATCCCAGAGCGGTGGGCCAATGATCCAAGACTGATCTTTGGTACGGTCCAAGAGGGGGCGCGCCATTCTGCCCAGCGCATAGTCAACGCAATTCAAAATGCCGACGCCAGCATCCGTGAGCGTGCCGTCCAAATCGAGAAAGACGTATTTCACTACTGCACCGGTTTGTCGTCATAAAACGGCGTCATTTGCGCAACGACTACGGAGTTTTCATCCAAAGCCCGTTGCATCAATTCGCGCTCATCCGCATCGATCTCTTGTCCGTCCGCTTCGCGTTCCTCGATGGTACCGTAGCCCGTGACATCCAGAGGGGCGAGGTCGGCTTGTTTTAGGATCGCAACTGTTTCACGCACAGCTTCAGCTTCATCAACGCCGCTTGCATAACACATCAAAGCAGCACCAGTCGCATGTTTTGGCAATCCGTCATCCGAAGAGCGGCCGACTTGAACCAACAACGTGTAAACCTTCTGCTTATTCGGCTTTTTTTGCTTATCTGACATGAACTGCCTCATTTTATGCGGATCTCTTGCCTTTTGCTTACGCTCAAGGCCCTTGAATTGCAATTAGTCGTTAAGCTCCGCTGCCCAAAGATTTTTCGCTTTATCCCCCCTACGGGGGATTACCTCCCCTTTTGGGGTATTGCATAGTGTTTCCGTAGGGGACCCGAAAATGAAACCGCCTATTCTGACAAATCGCCAGAAAGAAATTTTGGAACTCTTGGTAGCAGGAGCGACACGCAATGAAATTGCGTCGCACCTTAAGATTTCACCTGAAACAGTGAAAATTCACACAAAGAACATCGTAGACAAATTTGACGCCCAAAACCTGCGCGACGCATTTGACGAGATTTCAAAATATGTTTCTGCCTACGGAGAGCAGGA
>CBFHKO010000014.1:0-2960 GCA_965656445.1 uncultured Paracoccaceae bacterium | reverse complement strand
TCGTAGACAAATTTGACGCCCAAAACCTGCGCGACGCATTTGACGAGATTTCAAAATATGTTTCTGCCTACGGAGAGCAGGAGTTTGGGTATCAAACTTTTCTGACACATGTTCATCACAAAGTTGATATTAACCCAGATCGCGTCTCCGCCGAAATTAGCCGAATATCCAAAGGATATGTCGTGAACGGCCCTCTGCTTCATCATATTTATTCGATTGGAAACACGGACGAACAAAGCTCTAACGTGCGGATCAACGGAGCAGTGACAGGCAAACCGCTAAATTCGGGAACCTATCACGTTCACCAAATGCCCATTTCGCCGCCTTTGGAAGATGGCGATTTTTTTGAACGTAAAATTGAATATTCGATGCGATCAAAGCTGAATGACAAAATGTTCCAAATCTCGAACACAGTCGGGACACCAATAGAAAAGCTTGAGTTAGAAGTTACGTTTCCCGATCACATTCCCAGGAATATCAAAGGAACTGTATTCAGAGGAGTTCTTGCGACCAATCTGAACACTCAAACCAATGCAAAAATCACAATCACCGACACAAAGTACCATGCGATCATAATGAACCCGATCAGCGAGCAACGGTATACAATTGATTGGGATTTCGACGCGTAAACAAAAAAGGCGGAACATGTCTGTCCCGCCCTGCTATTCTAGGTTCTGCTAAGATTAGTCACGAAGCAATTCATTAATACCTGTTTTACTACGTGTTTGCGCATCAACGCGCTTAACAATCACTGCGCAATACAGGTTGATCCCGTTCTTCGATGGCATTGAGCCTGATACGACAACGGAATATGGCGGCACTTCACCATACATGACTTCGCCCGTTTCGCGGTCTACGATTTTCGTGGATTTACCGATGTAAACACCCATTCCCAAAACAGCACCTTCACGCACGATGCAGCCCTCAACAACTTCGGAACGCGCACCGATAAAGCAGTTATCTTCAATGATTGTTGGGCCCGCTTGCATAGGCTCAAGAACACCACCAATACCAACACCACCTGAGAGGTGAACGTTTTTACCGATTTGCGCACAGCTTCCAACAGTTGCCCAAGTATCAACCATCGTGCCTTCATCAACATAGGCACCAAGGTTTACAAATGACGGCATCAAAACAACGCCTGGCGCGATAAAGGCAGATTTACGAACGATACAGTTTGGAACGGCGCGGAACCCAGCTGCCTTCCATTGGTTGTCGCCCCAGCCTTTGAACTTGCTGTCAACTTTGTCCCACCAGCCCGAGCCTTGAGGACCGCCCTCTTGCAGTTCCATGTCTTTGATACGGAACCCAAGGAGGACTGCTTTTTTCGCCCATTGATTTACATGCCAATCACCGGACTCCATTTTTTCGGCAACGCGCAATGTTCCGCTATCCAACGCATTGAGCGTGTCTTCGATCGCTTCGCGTGTTTCACCTGTTGTTGCAGGGGTAATGGTATCACGTGCATCCCACGCGGCTTCGATTGCTTGTTCAAGCTGGGCATTCGACATTTTAAGAACTCCGGACAAATTTTTGTTGAAGCCCCTATATCTTTCTATCGAGCCTCGTACAATGGTTTCTCAAGGTTCAGGGCGATTTGCCCCACAATCAAGGTAAGGATGCACTAGAATGACCAAGTCAAAGAGACTTTTCCCAAACGCTGAAGCCGACCGATCCCAAGCACAAGAGGTTCCAGACACCCCACAAACCCGTGCACCCGCTTATCGTTTGGCCTTTGCAGATGATGAATTCTTATGTCGTGATGAATTGCGCCACCTTCGGCTTCAGCTTGAACTGATGAAACCTGAAATGATCATGGACGAACGTGGGATCGAGTCCACCATCGTCATGTTCGGCGGCGCGCGCATCCCTGAGCCGTCTCAAAAATCCAAAGCCAAGACAAAAACATTGGCTGATCTGTCAAAATACTATGACGAAGCGCGCGATTTTGCGCGGATCATGACGGCGAAAAGCATGGAAAGCTATGGTCGCGAAAACGTCGTTGTGACAGGCGGCGGTCCGGGCGTTATGGAGGCAGGCAATCGCGGGGCTGTTGATGCGGGCGGGGCGTCCATCGGGTTGAACATCGTCTTACCCCATGAACAAGCGCCCAACGAATATGTGACCCCAGAGCTATGCTTTAACTTTCATTACTTTGCCATTCGCAAGATGCACTTTCTTATGCGGGCCAAGGCAATTTGTGTGTTTCCTGGCGGCTTTGGAACATTGGATGAGCTCTTCGAAGCTCTCACTCTTATTCAAACTGGGCGCATGGAGCCTATTCCTTTCTTGCTGTTTGGGCGCGACTTCTGGGAAAAGATCATCAATTGGGATGCCTTGGCGGATGCGGGGACGATCTCAGCGGATGATTTAAACCTCTTCAAATTCGTTGAAACCGCAGATGAGGCCATGAACGCAATAGAGACATGGCACGATCACGGGCAATAGAACGCTTGCGTCAACAGCCATCCTCATAATAAAGCAGGGGCGCAGACTATTTGCGCCCCACTACTCAGACCGGAGAGCCCCATGTCCTTTGATCGCTCCATCAAGATCGCCCCATCCATTCTATCCGCAGATTTTGCCAACTTTGGCGCCGAAATTCGCGCCATCGAGGATCAAGGGGCCGATTGGGTCCACATCGATGTCATGGACGGTCATTTCGTTCCGAACCTGACCTTCGGACCCCCTGCGGTCAAAGCCTTCCGCCCGCATGTCAAAACTGTGATGGACGTGCATTTGATGATTGCTCCCGTCGATCCCTATATTGACGCCTATGCGGATGCAGGCGCTGACATCCTCACCGCCCACATCGAGGCTGGTCCTCACATCCACCGCACCCTCCAAGCCATTCGCGCCGCTGGTATGAAAGCAGGCGTCGCCCTCAACCCCGGCACCCCTGCAAGCGCCGTCGAACATCTCTTGGATTTGACCGATCTCGTCTGTGTTATGACGGTGAA
>CBFHKO010000013.1:0-51278 GCA_965656445.1 uncultured Paracoccaceae bacterium | reverse complement strand
GCACCGTTGCGCTGATGGTACTGCATCTTAAGGTGTGGGAGAGTAAGTCACCGCCAAACCTAATAAATACCAACATATATGTAGCTCTCTATACGATCTAAAACATCCTGTCGCGGGATGGAGCAGCCCGGTAGCTCGTCAGGCTCATAACCTGAAGGTCGTAGGTTCAAATCCTACTCCCGCAACCAATCAGCCCTTATATATAGATAAACAGTGCACAGTGATCCACTTATGTAGCTCAGTGTTTGCAAGCAAGTGCGACACAATCCAGAAAATATCTCAAGTTTAATCAAATGACTTGCTGTGAAACTTTTTTAGCTAAGTCATCAGACACTTTCAGGCGTATAGATATCAAAGCCGAAAGTTACTCTGTGAACACCAACATCGCGACCACCGCTTTTGGCTTTTAATAAGGTTGCTATGGTTTCTTTGGCAAAACGGTCCATGGGGTGTGAGATTATCATGGACAGAGTGCCGTCAATTAAGGCCGCGCGTGTTTCATCAAACAATTCGTAGCCGACGGCAACAAAATCATCTCGCTTTGGCATTGCCTGAAGGGCCGCAATTGCGCCGGTGACGCCCCCACCTGAGATGTATAGTCCGCACAGATCTGGGTAGTCGGTAAGTAATTTTTCCACGTGTTCGCGGGCGACTGCGGCGGACTCATATGTTGGTAATGGCTCAAGAACGGAGAAATTGGCGTTGTGCTCTCGGAAATAAGAGCGAAATCCGCTTTCGTTCATTTCTTGGTTGCGGAGCCGATGAGAACCAACCAGCACGCCAATTTTACCCGGATCACGGACCATCTTGTCAAAGGCCCAGGCTGCTGTTCTTCCGACTTTCCAATTATCAAGGCCAACGAAGCTAATGTTTCCCTTTGCTGTAAGGGGACCGATTAAGGATACAACAGGAACGCCTGTTTCTAGAACCGCGTCGATTGCATCTGCAACAAGCGGGTGCTGAGGCGCAACGATCGCTAAGGCCTCGCACCGTTTCCCCATAGAGATCATATGTTCTGCGACCCGCTCAGGGGTTAGATCGTCAAGATATTCTACTGTTAACTCGATCTTGTGACCGTCGTAGGTATGTGCAACGTCTGAAATAGTGTCACCAAGGTTTCGGTAAAATTTCCGCGATCCTCGCTGTAAGAGCACTCCAAGTCGATGTGTGGTTTGGGTTGATTTTACGGCGTTTTCGATGGTGCCTAAGCCATAAAACCCGATCTCCTCTGCTGCTGCGAGAACGCGTTCTTGCGTTGGTGAGCGAACCGATTCGGGTTGATTTAGGACACGGTTAACAGTTGACACCGAAACGCCAGCGGCCGTCGCAAGATCAGGTATCGTTGGTCTTTTCATGTCAAAAAATTCCATTCTTGGTGCGGCTAGAAACGAAATGATATGAAATTTCGCTTTTGGAATTATTGGTGTTGATTTGAAAGATGTCAACAATGCAGTAATGGAGCGTTGATTTAGCTCACGAGAAAACCGAGCAATCAACGTTTTGGGGGAGGCCCAACACACAATTAAGAGATGAATGACCTGCTTTGGCAGACCAATTGTCTTGTGCTCTCTCTCGCGAGCAAATCGGCCAATTCGGCCAAAATACATTGTCGAGCCGTCAGCATGCGGCTTTATCCAAGGGAGGAAATCGACATGAAAAAACTTATTACAACCACAGCTGCGCTAGCGTTTACAGCATCCGGTGCTTTTGCTGCTGACATCGCATTGGTCATCGGATCTAACCAAGACTCATTCTGGAACGTTGTTAAAAAAGGTGCAGAAGACGCGGCTATGGTGATCGAAGCACGCGGTGGCTCTTTGAACATCTTGCAGACAAATAATTACGACAACTACGGTGCAGATCTTGCGACACTTATTGAGCAAGCGACTGCTCAGGGTGTTGATGGTATCGCGACTGTTCTTCCTGTTCCTGATGCGCAGTTGCCTGCGATCAAAGCGGCTCAGGACGCTGGTATCAAGGTCACATTGCTCAACGGTGGTGGCGATTTCTTAGAAGAGTCTGGCGCGCTTAACTACTTCGGTTCTGATGAATATGTTGCTGGTGTTGCTGGCGGTAAATACATGGCGAATTCTGGCGCGGCTCACATTTTGTGCCACATTCAGATCCCAGGCACAGTGAACCTAGAAGCGCGCTGTAAAGGCGTTGCAGATGGCGCAACAGAAGCCGGTGCAAAAGCAACTATCTTGCGCGTCCCTGCTAACCTTGACGGTGACGTTGCTGGTACATCAGCGGCAATCGAAGCGGAACTTAATGGTGACGCATCAATCGACGCAGTTGTGAACTTGGCAACATGGGCGGCGGATGCGTCTGCAGCTGCGATCGAGCAGCTCGGCAAAACTGGTGAAGTTAAGTTAGGGACATTTGACCTTAGCCCATCCACACTGGACCGTATCAAAGCTGGCACTCAGACTATGGCAATTGACCAAACGCCTTACTATCAGGGCTTCCTATCAGTTTCCACACTTGCAGCGCACATCGACTTTGGTACAAAAGTTGCGACTGAGCCAGTCCTAACAGGCCCAGCAATCGTTGACGCGTCTAACATCGACGCGACATTCGCTGGTGTTGAAGCAGGTACACGCTAAATAACGCTCCATGTTCAGCCAGCCTTTGTGTTGGCTGACCATTTTACCAAATTTCCACTCACTTGACCCAGCCGCACACTTGCGGGGAGAGAACCCTTGTCCCATACAGATACGAACAGTTCACCGGCACCGAGCCCCAAATCCGCCAGTTCTAGTTTCTCATTAGGCGAATTGATCCGTAGCCCAGCAATGGGTGCTTTTGTTGGAATGGTGATCGTCTTTGTCATCTTCGCAATGTTTGGCTTTTCGCGGAACTTTCTTTCGATTGCAGGTTTTGCGAATTGGATGAACTTTGCCAGTACGGTTGGCATTATTGCCATTCCGGTTGCCTTTCTAATGATCGCGGGCGAGCTTGATATTTCGACAGGAGCTGTCCTTCCTGCCTCTGCTATGATGCTTGGCATCAGCGTAAATCACTATGAGCTGCCGATGTGGCTTGGCATTATGATGACACTGGCCATGGCCGCAAGTGTTGGACTAGTGAATGGTCTGCTGGTCACGCGTACGCAGGTGCCATCATTCATTGTTACACTTGCCACCCTATTTGCTGTTGGTGGCCTTACGCTGGCTCTATCTGACTTTTTGATAAACAATACGAACGTGTCTATGCAATCTCCGGATTGGGCAAAGGCTCTTTTTGGAACACGGTATTTCGGGTTTCGCTCGGCTGTATACTGGTGGATTGGATTGATCGTTGTTTTCTGGTTCTTTTTGCACAAATCGCCTTGGGGTAATTGGGTGTTTGCCGTTGGTGGCGATCCAGAAAGCGCGCGGAATGCAGGTATTCCTGTCAACAAGCTAAAAATTTGGCTCTTTATCCTATGTTCTGTATGCACAGCGCTGGCCGGCATGTGTCAGGTGATCCAGTTCAATTCAGCTCAATCAGCTACCTTCTTTAACATGATCTTTTTCACCATTATTGCGAGTGTTGTTGGCGGGGTTCTTTTGAACGGTGGCTTTGGCTCTGTTGCTGGGGTTGTCTTTGGCACTATGACGCTTGGCATCGTACAGCAAGGGATCAACTACACAGACATCGACCGCAATCTTTCGTTGCTCATTATCGGTGTAATGCTTTTGATCGCTGTTTTGATGAACGGAACTTTCCAGAAACTTGCGACCAGTTGGTCGTCCAGCAAGAAGGAGGACTAAGTCATGTCAGATACACAAAACGTTCTTGAACTTCGCAATGTTGATAAGTCATTTGGACCGATCGACGTACTTCATAACATCAGCCTTTCCGTCAAAGCAGGCGAAGTGTTGTGTTTGTTGGGTGATAATGGTGCGGGTAAATCTACATTGATCAAAACCATGGCGGGTGTGCACGCACCAACACGTGGTGAAATTTTGATGGATGGCAAACCTGTGAGCTTCAGTGGGCCAAAGGTGGCTCAAGAGGCGGGAATTGCCTGTGTTCACCAATTCGGAGGCACCTTTCCTTTGATGTCCATTGGTCGAAGCTTTTTCGCAGGCGTCGAGCCGACCAAAGGTTGGGGACCCTTCAAGGTTTTTGACCGTGAAAAGGCCAATGAAATTGCGGTCCGCGAAGTGCGCAACTTTGGCATCACACGTATCGAAGATGGCGATCGGCTTGTTGGCGGCCTGTCAGGTGGTGAGCGGCAGTCCCTTGCGATTGCACGGGCTGTTTATTTTGGCGCACGGGTTTTGATCCTAGATGAACCCACGGCGGCGCTCGGCGTCAAACAATCTGCGCATGTTTTGCGTATTGTGAATGAAGCGAAACGCCGCGGTTTGGCCGTGATTTTCATCACGCACCAAGTGATGCATGCAATGGCTGTTGGGGACCATTTTGCGGTTTTGATCCGTGGGTCAATTGCGGCTGACTTCCGCAAGGGTGATAGAACGCGCGAGGAAATCGCGGACCTCATGGCGGGCGGGGAATCTATGATTGATCTCGAAGCAAGCATCGAAGGCTAAACTGCGTCGGACGAGGGTTGTTCAAACCGTCCGTTAAAGTTACGGGTCAAACAGGATGTTGCACAAAAATTGCAACGAATAGACGGGTTCTGTGCCCGACCAAAATTTTGGAGATTTCCGATGACCAGATTGGCTATCATTGGTGCAGGGCTGATGGGAGAAGATCACGCCCATATCGTGTCCAAAGACCTATCCGGAGCCACGCTTCAGGTCGTGTGTGATATGGACATTGAGCGGGCGAAATCCGTCGCAAATGCTACGGGTGCCAAGGACGTCGCCACTGACGCCCAAGCGGTGATTGCACGGCCAGACGTTGATGCTGTCATTGTGGCCTCTCCGGATTTTACGCATGCACCTTTGTCCAAGGCCTGTATCGAATTGGGCAAGCCTATCCTGTGCGAAAAGCCGCTCTCGCAGTCGTCTTCTGAATGTCTTGAGGTGATCGAGGCTGAACAAAGAGCAGGAAAACAGCTGGTCATGCTCGGCTTTATGCGCCGCTATGATCAATCCTATATTGAGATGCGACAGGCCCTAACCAACGGGTCATTGGGCCGTGCGCTTATGATGCATAACTTCCACCGCAATGTGGAAACCCCTGCAGCAGATTTCACAGGTGCGATGGCCATCACAAATTCAGCACCTCATGAGTTCGATGTCGTGCGTCATATTCTTGGGACAGAGTTTGTCAGCGTCACGGCGCATCAGCCGCGTCGGTCTGATGACCGCGTGGCCCCAGTGGTGATGGTGTTAGAGACTGCGAATGATCAACTTGTGACAATCGAAATAAATAACAACGCCGCTTATGGCTATGACGTGCGCGCCGAATTGGTCGGCGAGGCGGGGTCGATGGCCATGAACAATGTGGCCTATACGCGCACAGATATGAAGCTGGCCTCAAGCACCCGATATGACACGGATTGGCGCGGGCGCTATCACGAGGCTTATGTTCGCCAAAACCGCGACTTCTTGCGCTTTGTTGAAACAGGAATATTCCCAACCATCGCATCGGATTGCTGGGATGGATTTTGCTCGGCAATAGTGGCTGAAGCTGGGGTAAAAGCCCTCGAAACGGGTCAAAGGCAGCCTGTCACAATGATCCCAAAGCCTGAGTTCTATTCCGTTAAAAAGGGGTTAGTCGCATGAAACTTGGATTTGTATCCGATAGCCTTGGTGGAATGGGGTTCGAGGAGATGCTCGATCACGCGGCCCGTATGGGCGTATCGGGGATTGAGGTGAACACCTGCGGTTGGTCAACTGCGCCGCATTGTCAAATGGATGATCTGTTGGGCAACAGCACAGCTCAGAAAGCCTTTCTACAGGCCTTTGAAGATCGTGGGCTCGACATCATAGCGTTCAATGCCAATGGCAATCCGCTCCATCCGACAGATGCCAAGCAAGGCGAGGATTTGAAAAAGACACTGCGCCTTGCAGGTGAGATGGGGGTCAAGACCGTCTGCACCATGTCAGGCCTGCCCGCAGGGAACCCAACAGATAACATGCCCAACTGGGTTGTGTCGTCTTGGCCGCCTGAAACGCAGGAGATTTTGAACTATCAATGGCAAGAGAAGCTGATCCCGTTTTGGAGCGAGATCGCCGCTTTGGCGCAGGCAAACGGAGTTGAGCGGATCGCGCTTGAGTTGCATGGCAACCAATGCGTTTATAATGTGCCGTCATTGTTAAAGTTGCGCGACGCGATAGGACCTGTGATCGGCGCAAATCTCGATCCATCGCATCTCTTTTGGATGGGGGCTGATCCGTTGGTTGCAGCGGAGGCATTAGGAGACGCGATTTATCATGTGCATGCCAAGGATACGCTTTTGAATGCGCCTGTTCAGGCCACCACCAGCCTTTTGGAAAATGGTTCGCTGATGGATATTCCAGCGCGGTCTTGGTCCTATATCACTCTTGGCTTTGGGCATGGCGAGGAATGGTGGCGGCAGTTCTGTTATCGGCTCAAAATGGCTGGATACGACGGCTGGTTATCTATAGAACACGAAGATGTACTTCTAAACTCACTTGAGGGACTCGAAAAATCGGTCTCTCTTTTGCTGGGCGTCATGCCTGGCAAGCCAGCAGACTATAAACCGCAGGATATCTAATATGACATTTCAACTCGCAGCTTGTGCAGAGATGCTTTGGCAAGACAAACCAATTCACTGGCGAGCAGCCCGTTTGCACGAAATGGGGTTTGGCGTTGGCCTATGGAATTGGCCAGCATGGGATCTTGACGCACTGGAAAAAACAGGTGCGACTTTTACGATCATGAACGGTTACTTAGAGGGGCGTTTGGCTGATGCCGAAGGCGCTGACATGTTGCTTAAATCAGCGCGTGAGACGGCTCAAATTGGCAAACGCCTTGGCGTGCATCGGCTGAACCTTCATGGTACGGGTCTGGGGGATCAGGGCCTGCCAATTCAGCAGATGGCCCATGTGGCACCGGGGATGTGGCTACGCGCCCGCGATACGCTTAATCGCATCTGTGATATGGCGGAAGAAGAGGGCGTGACATTTACGCTTGAAAACCTGAACCTGCGCGAACACCCCGGCTGTCCGTTCAATTCAACCTCTGATGTTTTGTCATTGGTCTCTGCGGTTGATCGCCCTGAGCTACGGATCAACTTGGACCTCTATCACACACAGATTGGCGAGGGCGATGTCATTCGTCATGCTGAAGCCTGCTTGCCGTGGATCGGTGAAGTACAAGTCGCTGACAACCCCGGCCGCTGCGAGCCTGGCACAGGTGAGATGAATTGGCCGATGATCGCCCGCGCATTGGCCGATATGGGCTATGCTGGCCCTGTTGGTATGGAAGCCTTCGCAAAAGACAAGCCAGAAGACGCGCTCGCCGCCTTCCGCGCTGCATTCACACTATAACCCCCGTTTGAGAGAGACCTCATCATGATCAAAGTTGGACTTTTGGGCGCAGGCCGCATTGCCGGTGTACACGCCACAGCTATTTCTTCGAATCCAGGAAGCACTCTGGCTGCCGTTTCGGATTATATCCCTGCAAACGCTGAAAAGCTTGCCGCCGAATATGGCAGCACGGCGCGCACGACCGAAGAGATCATCGCCGATAACAGCATTGACGCGGTGCTCATCGCGACATCCACTGATACGCATTCCGACCTAATTGAACAGGCGACTGCAGCGGGGAAAGCCGTGCTCTGCGAAAAGCCCGTGGATCTTAGCCTCGAACGAGCTCGTGCCTGCCGTGAGAACACAATTGCCTCAGGCAAGCCAATCATGATTGGCTTCAACCGTCGCTTTGACCCGAATTTCAGCGCGATGAAAGCGGCACTAGACGCCGGTGAAATCGGCAAGCCAGAGCTTCTGTCGATTACCTCTTTCGATCCTGCACCGCCGCCGGTCGCCTATATCAAAGTTTCTGGTGGTTTGTTCCGCGACATGATGATCCACGATTTTGACATGGCTAACTTCATGATGGGCGAAGCCCCAGTGAGCATTATGGCCGCCGGCTCCTCTATTGTGGATGCTGAAATTGGCGCGGCAGGTGATGTGGATACGGCCGCCGTCACAATGACCTATGCGGATGGGCGCATTTGCGTCATCAAGAACTCTCGCCGCGCGGTTTATGGTTATGACCAGCGGGTAGAATTGTTGGGGGCAGAGGGGCTTTTGCAAGCTCAAAACATGCTTGAGAACACAGTGGTCAAATCCACGACGGCTGGCGTAACCGGTGCCAAGCCGACTTATTTCTTCTTGGAACGGTACATGCCGTCTTACGCCAAGGAATGGGGCGCATTTGTTGATGCTTTGACAGGGGGCACGGCGCTACCAGTCACGCTCGACGACGGCATTACCGCACTGGCGATGGCAGAAGCTGCAACGAAATCGGCGAAAACTGGTCAGCCTGTAAGGTTGGCTGATGTCTAAACTTGACCTCATCACGATTGGGCGCTCGTCGGTAGATTTGTACGGCGCGCAGATTGGTGGTCGTCTTGAGGACATGGGATCCTTCGACAAGTATATTGGTGGGTCTCCCACCAATATTGCTTGTGGGACGTCACGGCTTGGTTTGCGTAGTGCCGTTATCACTGGTGTCGGTGATGAACATATGGGGCGGTTTATCATCGAACAGCTCCAGCGCGAAGGCGTTGAGACAGAGGGTGTTAAAATTGATCCTGATCGCTTAACGGCCTTGGTTTTGCTGGGCATTCGGGATGAAGAACAATTTCCTTTGATCTTCTATCGCGAAAATTGTGCAGATATGGGCCTGAACGCGGATGACATAGACCCTGACTTTATCAGATCGGCTCGTGCCGTTGTTGCGACTGGGACGCATCTTAGCAATCCGCAGGTTGAGGCGGCGACACTAAAGGCGCTGACTATTGCTCGTGAGGCGGGCATGCAAACAGCGCTGGATATTGACTATCGTCCCAATCTTTGGGGTGTCGCAGGACACGGCGATGGCGAAAGCCGCTTTGTCGAAAGTGTGGCGGTGACGCAAAAATTGCAAAGCACTCTGCATCTGTTTGATCTCATTGTTGGCACAGAAGAAGAGTTTCACATTGCAGGGGGCAGCACTGATACGATTGAGGCCCTGCGCGCGGTTCGTGCCGTGTCGTCGGCAATGCTGGTCTGCAAACGCGGTGCAGCAGGAGCTGTGGCCTTTACAGGTGATATCCCCGAAAGTTTGGACGAGGGTGAATCGGGACCAGGTTTTCCGATTGAGGTGTTTAATGTTCTGGGGGCCGGAGATGGATTTATGTCGGGCCTGCTTAAAGGATGGCTTGATGGGGAAACTTGGCCTGTTGCGTTAAAATATGCTAATGCCTGCGGTGCCTTTGCCGTGAGCCGCCATGGATGCACGCCCGCCTATCCAAGTTGGGAAGAGCTGCAGTTTTTCTTTGAACGCGGCATCAAACGTGCCGATTTGCGTAATGATGCAGAGCTGGAACAAGTGCATTGGGCTACCAATCGAGCAGGGGATTGGTCCAGCGTGAAAACCTTTGCCTTTGATCACCGGATGCAATTAGAAGAGATGGCTGGCTACTCTTTGGAAAAGGGCGGTGCATTCAAAGAGCTATGCTTGCAAGCGGCTCTTGCGGTTCAAGCTGGTCAGCCAGGTTATGGTATTCTCTGTGATAATCGGATCGGTCGTGCGGCACTTCATGCAGCATCGGGTACTGGTTTATGGATTGGTCGCCCAACCGAGTTGCCAGGATCACGTCCTATTCAGCTAGAGCCTGAATTGGGAGAGGATTTGGGGCAGTTGCGCGAATGGGCCCGCGAAAACGTGGTCAAGCTCCTGGTATTTTGTCATCCAGAGGATGATGGGATGACACGCCAGCAGCAAGAAGAAGTGGTAAAGCGCCTCTGGATGACAAGCCGTCGCAATGGTTTGGAATTCTTGCTGGAGGTTATTCCGTCCAAAGTTGGTGCGGTCGATAACACCACGACGGCGACATTGATCCAACAATTTTATGACTTGGGCATCTACCCTGACTGGTGGAAGCTGGAGCCTTTTAAAACCGAAGAGGCATGGCAAAACGCAGTTGATGCGATTGAACGCAACGATCCCTATACTCGTGGAATTGTTGTGCTAGGTTTAGATGCGCCAGAGGCTGATTTGGCGGAAAGTTTTGCATTGGCGGCGAAACAGCCATTGGCCAAAGGTTTTGCTGTCGGTCGAACAATATTTGGCGATGCTGCCCGCGCTTGGATGAAAGGTGATCTAAGTGACGCAGCCGCTGTTGACATGATGCAAACGCGGTATGCGCGCTTGTGTGATATATGGGATCAGGCCTGCCTGGCGGCCTCATCCTTAGCAAAGTAATGGATGCATGATATGAGCAAAACAATTCGGCTAACAGCGGCACAAGCAATGGTGAAATACATTGCGGCGCAACTTAATGAACAAGGCGAAACTCTTATCGCTGGTTGCTGGGCTATTTTTGGTCACGGCAATGTCGCCGGCTTAGGAGAGGCGCTCTATCACGCAAAGGATGAGCTGCCGACCTATCGTGGACACAATGAACAGACGATGGCGCATGCGGCAATTGCCTATGCAAAACAGTTGGGTCGCAAACGGTCGATGATGGTCACATCGTCGATTGGGCCAGGCGCAACCAACATGATAACAGCAGCGGCTTTGGCGCATGTCAATAGATTGCCCGTTTTGTTGGTTCCAGGTGATGTGTTTGCCAACCGGGCCCCAGACCCAGTGTTGCAACAGATCGAAGACTTTGAGGATGGCACCGTATCTGCGAATGATGCGTTCCGCCCGGTAAGTCGGTATTTTGATCGTATCACGCGGCCGGAACAGATTTTGACTGCTTTGCCACGTGCCTTCCGTGTTTTGACAGATCCGGCTGAATGTGGTCCCGTGACACTTGCCTTTTGTCAGGATGTTCAGGCGGAGGCGTTTGATTATCCTGAAGCGTTTTTTGAACCCAAGGTGTGGCGCCAACGTCGTGTGCGGCCCGATGAAAACGAACTTGCCGATTTGGCCCAAGCGATCCGCGGGGCAAAACGTCCAGTGATTGTTGCAGGGGGCGGAGTGCACTATTCCGATGCCACAGCTGAATTGGCAGCCTTTGCCACAGCTCATAATATTCCTGTTGCAGAAACGCAGGCAGGGAAATCAGCTCTGCCTTGGGATCATTCTTTGAACCTTGGTCCTATTGGGGTCACCGGCGGTGAGGCGGCCAATACGGTCTGTGCTGAAGCAGATTTGGTGATTGGGGTTGGAACTCGGTTTCAAGATTTTACAACAGGGTCTTGGAGCCTGTTTGCAAACCCCGAGCGCAAAACCGCCTGCCTGAATGTTGCAGCCTATGATGCCATGAAACATGGGGCAATGCCTCTATTGGCGGATGCGCGTGTGGGATTGGGTGAGCTGTCAAAGGAATTGGCGGATCATAAGTCTGCTGCGTCTATTGACGGGTTGAAAGACGATTGGTTTGCAAAAGTTGACCCGCTCACGGATGCACCGACAGACAGCAATGCACTTGCGACAGATATGCAAGTGATCGGCGCGGTTCAGCGCAGTGCGCAAGACAACAGTGTTGTAATGTGTGCCGCTGGCACGATGCCAGGTGAGTTGCACAAACTCTGGAAAGCAAATCGTCCAATGTCGTATCATATGGAATATGGCTTTAGCTGTATGGGATACGAAATTGCAGGAGCTATGGGTATCAAAATGGCGGAGCCTGAGCGTGATGTCTTATGCTTTACAGGTGATGGTACCTATATGATGGCCAACTCTGAAATGGCGACTGCTGCCATGATGGGGGCTTCCTTTACAGTGATCGTGACCGACAACCGCGGCTATGGATGCATCAATCGCTTGCAAATGGGCACAGGGGGCGCAGAGTTTAACAATCTGCTGAAGGATACAGTTCACGAAACACCTTCTGCCATTAATTTTGCAGCCCATGCAGCATCTATGGGAGCAACATCAGTCAAGGTATCCTCGGTTGCTGACTTAGAAGAAGCCCTTGCAAAGCGGGGAGACATCACTGGACCTTATGTGATTGTGATTGACACAGACCCTTACCCAAGCACGCCGCATGGGGGATCATGGTGGGACGTTGGTGTTCCTGAGGTGTCAGTCCGTCGTGAAGTGAATGATGCTTGGGACAAGTATCGCAGTAACAAAACAACCCAAAAAACGGTTTAAAGGAAATCGCACATGTCTGACCTTTTGAGAAAGCCCTTTGGAAAACGCGGTAAAGTTCATCAAATTACCCCTGAAAGTGCAGGTTGGCGATATGTGGGGTTTTCTCTCTATCACTTAAAGGCGGGGGACACTGCTGCCGAAGTCACGGGCGATCGCGAAGTGATTTTGGTCATGGTTGAAGGCAAGGCTTCACTGACTGGAGCAGGGCAAGACTGGGGCGTATTGGGCGATCGAATGAACGTGTTTGAAAAAACGCCCCCACATTGCTTGTACCTTCCAAATGGAACGGAGTGGTCTGCGGTTGCTGAAACTGATTGTGTTCTCGCAGTTTGTTCTGCTCCTGGTATGGGAGGTCATGAAGCACGTCGCATTGGTCCCGATGGCATTACTTTGACCGAGCGTGGAAAGGGCACGAACACACGTCACATCAACAATATAGCGATGGAAAACGAAGACTATGCCGACAGCTTGTTGGTGACAGAGGTCTTTACGCCTGCGGGTCATTGGTCCTCTTTTCCGAGCCATCGCCATGATGAAGATGATTATCCGCGCATCACTTATCTTGAGGAAACCTATTATCACCGTTTGAACCCGGCAGATGGATTTGGAATCCAGCGGGTTTATACCGATGATGGTCAATTGGATGAAACCATGGCTGTCTCAGATGGGGATGTTGTGCTGGTTCCTCGTGGGCATCACCCTTGTGGAGCGCCATATGGGTTTGAAATGTACTATCTAAACGTTATGGCTGGGCCCAAGCGCAAGTGGCGCTTTGTTGCTGCGCCAGAAGTTGAATGGATCATGAAACGCGACGCATAACTTGCACTGTGTCGCGGCTAATTTAGGCCAAATCTAAGAAATGTTTTAGTTGGCTTTTGTCCCTCTTAAGGTCAAACTCACCTTAAGCCGTCCTCCATCAAGGCAGTGACGAGGGAGATAACGCATGACCAAATCACCAAAAGACTTACGTTCCGCAAAATGGTTCGCGCCTGACGACCTTCGATCTATGGGGCATCGGTCTCGCGCTATGCAGATGGGGCTTGATGGGGCGGATTGGGACGGCAAGCCTATCATTGCCATCATCAATACGTGGTCCGATTTATCACCCTGTCATCATCATCTGAGAGATCGCGCAGAGTACGTTAAAAAGGGTGTTTACCAATCGGGGGGCATGCCTGTTGAAATGCCGGTTCAATCCTTTGCAGAGCAATTTCTCAAACCCACGTCCATGCTCTATCGAAACCTTGGCGCAATTGAAGTCGAAGAAACGCTGAGATCGCATCCGGTTGATGGTGTCGTTTTGATGGGGGGATGCGATAAATCTACGCCTGCTTTGATTATGGGCGCAGTCAGCATGGGGTTGCCGTTTATCTACTTGCCTGCGGGGGCGATGTTGCGGGGCAATTATGCAGGTGAAAAGCTGGGCTCTGGAACCGATGTTTGGAAATATTGGGATGAGAGGCGCGCGGGCAATATTAGCAAAGAGCAATGGGATGGGGTTCAGGGCGGAATTGCGCGCAGTTACGGCACCTGTATGACGATGGGGACGGCTTCTACTATGATGAGCATTGCGGATGGTTGGGGTTTGACGCTACCTGGAGCGTCTTCCATTCCTGCGCCTGATGCAAGTCACAAGCGGATGTCCGCGGCCTGTGGGCGTCGTATTGTGGACATGGTCTGGGAAGATTTGACACCGGGCAAAATTATGACACCTGCAAGCACGCGTAACGCCGTCACTGTTGCAATGGCAACGGGCTGTTCGACGAATGCGATTATCCATTTGATCGCTATGGCGCGGCGTGCGGGTGTTGATCTTGGCTTGGATGATTTGGACGCCATCGGGCGGACAACTCCCGTTATTGCAAATATTCGTCCCTCTGGGAGCGACTATTTGATGGAGGATTTCTATTATGCGGGGGGCTTGCGGGCCTTGATGCTAGAACTCGGGGATAAGCTTGATCTTGATGTAATGACGGTGACAGGGCGCAGTCTTGGGGCCGAATTGGAGGGGGCCGTGAATTATAACTCTGATGTTATTCGCCCCTTGTCTCATCCAGTTTATCACGAGGGATCTCTTGCGGTTCTCAAGGGAAACTTGGCGCCTGATGGGGCGGTCGTGAAACCTGCGGCGATGGCGGACAAGTTTCAAAAACACAGAGGACCAGCCATTGTCGCGGATAGCTACGTAGAGCTCAAAGACATCATAAATGATGAAGACTACCCAATGACGCCAGATCATGTCTTGGTCTTGCGCAATGCAGGCCCAATCGGGGGGCCGGGTATGCCAGAGTGGGGGATGATCCCGATGCCAAAGGCGCTGCTTAAGCAAGGGCATCGCGATATGGTGCGTCTCTCTGATGCGCGCATGTCGGGGACATCCTATGGAGCCTGCATTTTGCATGTTGCGCCCGAGGCCTTTATTGGTGGCCCGCTGGCCTTGATAAAAACTGGGGATATCATTGAACTGGATGTGCCAAACCGATCTTTGTGCGTCGATCTCAGTGAGGAAGAGCTGGAAAAGCGTCGTCAAGCATGGGTCGCCCCAGCACCGCGATATGAACGAGGCTATGGGCATATGTATACAAAACATATCGAGCAAGCCGATAAAGGGTGCGATTTTGACTTTCTCAGGACAGATTTTGGGGCACCCGTCGACGAACCCGAAATCAATTAGCCTGTAGGCTGTGCAAATTCGGCAAGTCGAGTTTGCAATTTTGCAAAATCTAAGGGTGCAAATTTCAAAATTCTTCAATTTTGAGATGTAAGTATCTGTTTTTCATAAAAATAATTAGTGAGTCTCTTGGTGAGATTATTGTCGATTTGCCTTGTTGTATCGTCAGTTTTGACGATTTGAATGTGAAATTTGTCAAACTGATACTGGTCAACTCCATATCGACGTGCATATACTTATGTATTGGGGTCTATCCTATCGTCAGTATATGAAGGCCGCGACACATCACTCAAACCAACCACGGGGAAGACTATGAAATTTTCGACCAAAGCGTTTTTGATGGCGACAGCCATGACATTTGCAACGGCACCTGTTTGGGCTGCGGGCACGCATCCAGTGACCGGAGAAGCCTTAGCAGATGACCAAACTTTCACATATCGTGTTCTTGACGAGCATAGCTCAGTCGACCCACAAATCGTTGAAGATGTGTCTGGTTCTGAGATCGTACGTGATTTGTTTGAAGGTCTTTATAACCAAGACGCCGACGGCAATCTCATTCCCGGTGTTGCATTGAGCCATACGGTTAACGAAGACAAGACTGTTTACACATTTACATTGCGCGACAACGCAACATGGTCAGATGGCAAGCCTGTCACGGCTGGTGACTTTGTCTATGCATGGCGTCGTTTGGCGGATCCTGAGACAGCGTCACCTTACCAGTGGTTTGTCGAAGTGATGGGGCTTAAGAATTCTGGCCCTGTTATGGCAGGCGACGCGGACCCCTCTGAATTGGGTGTCAAAGCGATTGATGATCACACATTAGAAGTCACACTTGAAAATTCTCTTCCTTATTTTGCTTTGACGACAACACATGCGTCAACATTTCCCGCTCCAAAATGGGCGATTGATGCACATGGCGCTGCGTGGACGGCTCCTGAAAATATTGTATCTAATGGTGCCTATGTTCTAACTGAGCATGTTCCAAATGAACGCTCTGTGCGGGAACGTAACGCTTCATATTGGGATAATGATGGCACAATCCTCGACAAGGTTGTTGCCTTGGTCATCAACGAAGATAGCGTTGCTCTTACCCGTTACATGGCTGGTGAAGTTGATCGTACAGAGATCCCTTCAGGTCAGTACCCTGCGTTGAGCAAGTCTCATCCTGAGGAAACGGTCGTATTCCCGCGCTTGTGTTCCTATTACTACATGTTCAACTTGGCTGACTCTGGCCCCGAAGCGTTGAAAGACAAGCGTGTTCGTCAAGCTCTATCCTATGCCATCGATCGCGACATCATCGTCGACAATATCCTTCAGGGCGGTCAAACGGCGGCTTATACATTTACGCCTGGTGCGACTGCTAATTTTGACGTTCCAAGTGTTGAGTATGCTGGAATGTCCCAAGCGGAGCGTGATGCGAAGGCTCAAGAATTACTGGCCGAAGCTGGTGTCGAAGACTTGAGCGTTGAATTGGTCTACAACACATCTGAAAGCCACAAGAAAATCGCAATCGCGGTCAGCCAAATGTGGAAACAGAAACTTGGTGTGCAAACAACTCTTGCGAACCAAGAGTGGAAAACTTTCCTTGATACGCGCGGCAACCAAAACTACGAAGTTGCGCGCGGCGGTTGGTGTGGTGACTATAACGAAGCGTCCACCTTCTTGGATCTTGTTGGATCTGGCTCTGGATATAACGATTCAAAATATAACAGCGCAGATGTTGATCAATTGTTGGCGGATGCGAAAACATCTAACAACCCGCAACCAAACTATACGCGTATCGAAGAAATCATCGCAGATGATATGCCTTTGATTCCGATCTACCACTACGCGGGGAACTACATGCTTAAATCAAACTTGAAGCCATGGCCTGTGAACAACGCAGAGCAGAACTGGTATTCAAAAGACCTCTATAAGGTCGCTGACTAAGCAAATAGGCGAGGGCGCTCCTAACAGGGTGCCCTCATACTTTGGTCCTCAAGGGCACTTTCCAACATGTTAAATCTTATCTTGCGTCGCTTTGCGATTGCGATCCCGACGTTGTTGATCTTGACGATCATTACGTTTTATCTGATGCATTCGGCACCGGGTGGTCCATTCACCTCTGACAAACCTCTACCGCCCCAAGTCTTGGCGAATATCGAGGCGAAATATGGGCTGAACGACCCCCTTCCAAAACAGTTGTTTAATTATATCACAGGTATCGTGACCCAATTCGATTTTGGGCCGTCCTTTAAATACAAGGACAGAACGGTCAACGATATCATTTCGCAGGGTTTGCCAATCACGTTGATATACGGGACCTTTGCTTTTTTGTTTGCTGTGATCTTTGGGGTGAGTTTAGGGGTCTTTGCCGCCGTTAATCAGAACTCTAAATTTGACTATCTGGCAGTTGGCTTCACAATGATCGCGCAGGTTTTACCAAATTTTGTGATGGGTCCGATCTTGATCTTGATTTTCACTCTGTGGCTTGGATGGTTGCCGGGCGGAGGTTGGAATGGGGGCCAGTGGCAAAACATCGTTATGCCCGTCATCGCATTGGGGACGTCCTATATGGCCTCAATCGCGCGTTTGACGCGATCCTCCATGTTGGAAGTCTTGCGATCCAACTTTATCCGCACCGCGCGCGCCAAAGGCATTCCCGAAAAAACAATCATTTGGCGTCATGCGTTAAAGCCTGCGATGTTGCCAGTGATTTCCTATCTTGCCCCCGTGTTCGTCTACATGATCACAGGCTCCTTCATCATTGATATGATCTTTTCGACGGGCGGTTTGGGATATTACTTTATCAACTCGGCCTATAATCGTGATTACGCCGTGATGATGGGAATTACCCTTCTTTTGGGAAGCTTGACCATTTTCTTTAACCTTGTCGTGGATGTGATCTACGGCTGGATTGACCCTCAGATCAGGTATTAATTCCATGCGGACAGTTTTTGAAAAAGACAAAATGGATGCCTTGGCGGACAACTTGGCAAATATGGACCCTGTCAAAGGGCGGTCCTTATGGACCGACGCAAGGAAACGCTATGCCGCCAATCGCGCGGCGATGTGGTCAACTTATGTGTTGCTGGCCGTTGTTCTATTCGCCCTCTTTGGCGGCTTATTCGCGCAATATAGTAATGAAGAGATAGACTGGAATATTCTCGGCTCCGTCGCCGAAAAAGGAGGGCCGTCGATCGAGTCGGGTCACTACTTTGGGGTCGATGATTTGGGGCGTGATCTTTATGCGCGCGTCATTCAAGGATCGCAAGTGTCCTTGATGGTTGGCTTTATTGGGGCCTTTGTTGCGGTCTTTGTTGGCACGCTTTATGGCGCGATTTCTGGCTATGTCGGCGGTCGTGTCGATAGTGTGATGATGCGGATTGTTGATATCTTGAATGCGGTGCCGTTCTTTTTCATTTTGATCCTGTTGCTCGTGGTTTTTGGGCGCAGCATTCTCATGATCTTTATCGGAGTTGGCCTTGTCAGCTGGCTCGGCGTGGCCCGTGTTGTGCGTGGCCAAACTCTGAGCCTTAAGAACAAAGAATTCATCGAAGCGGCGCGCGCCACAGGTGTGCCGACATTTACGATTATTCGACGTCACATTATCCCAAATCTTTTGGGCGTGGTGATTGTCTATGGATCGCTCTTGGTGCCTGATATGATCCTAGCGGAAAGCGTGATTTCATTCCTCGGTGTCGGTGTTCAAGAACCAGACACCAGTTGGGGCGTTTTGATTTCAGAGGGAACCAGCACGATGCAATATGGGACCTATTGGCAAATCGGGTTCCCTCTGTTCTTCTTTACGGTCGTTTTGTTTTGTTTTTTCTACATTGGTGATGGATTGCGCGATGCACTCGATCCCAAAGATCGATAGGTGCTGTGATGACTTTACTTTCTGTTGAAAACCTATCGGTTGAATTTGAAACCAATGACGGACGTGTACAGGCGGTTGATAACATCAACTTTTCTGTTGATCGGGGTCAGTCGCTCGCCATTGTCGGTGAAAGTGGTTCGGGAAAATCGCAAACCGTGTTTTCGCTCATGGGGCTTTTGGCGCAAAATGGACGGGCCTCTGGGTGCGCCGTTCTGGATGGACAGGATATCCTGAACATCCCGACGGCGCAGCTTAATCATATTCGTGCTGAACGCATGGCGATGATTTTTCAGGACCCAATGACCTCGTTGAACCCTTATATGCGGGTCAGTGATCAAATGGCGGAAGTCTTGGTGCATCATCGGGGCATGTCAAAACGCGATGCCATCAAACGATCGGTTGATTTGTTGGATGCAGTTCGCATTCCAGAGGCCGCAAAACGTGTTCAAATGTTCCCGCATGAATTTTCAGGCGGCATGCGGCAGCGGGTCATGATTGCGATGGCGCTCTTGTGTGAACCTGATCTTTTGATTGCGGATGAACCCACGACAGCTTTGGATGTGACGGTTCAAGAACAGATCATGGATCTCTTGGCCAATCTGCAAAAAGAATTGCACATGGCAATGATCTTGATCACGCATGATTTGGGTGTCGTGGCGGCCAACTGCCAAGAGATGCTGGTGCTATATGGGGGACAGGTGATGGAGCAGGGCACGACCAAAGACCTCTTCGCAAGCCCAAGCCATCCCTATACGCGCGGTTTGCTGCATGCGATCCCGCGGTTGGATCAGGACACAGAGGCGCTTCAGTCTATTCCAGGAAGTCCGCCAAATATGATGAACATGCCCAAGGGGTGTCCGTTTTCACCACGGTGTGATTTCACGCGCGATATTTGTCTGAGCGCGCGACCAAGCTTGACGCCGTTTGAAACACGTCATCGGTCCTGTCACGTCGCATCAGGAGAATTGTCATGAGCGAACCTATTCTAAAAGTGCGCGATCTAAGTGTGACCTTTGATGTGAACCCTCGCGGCGCGATGCCGTGGACACGTCCCCTCAAATTAAAGGCGGTTGATCGGGTCAGCTTTGATTTAAAACGCGGTGAAACACTTGGGATTGTTGGGGAAAGTGGCTGTGGAAAATCCACCTTAGCACGCGCGGTTATTCGCATGCTCCCTGCGTCAAATGGGTCTGTGACATGGATGGGGACACCAATCTTTGATCTCTCGCATTGGGAGATGACAGCCCTTCGCAAAGATGTTCAAATGATCTTTCAAGATCCGCTGGCCTCGCTTGATCCGCGTATGACGATCGGCCAAATCGTGGCGGAGCCGTTGATCACGCATCAACCGAAATTGTCGCGCGCTGAGCGTGACAAAGAAGTGCGCGCAGTGTTGGATCGGGTTGGAATTTTGCCAAGTATGATCAACCGCTATCCGCATGAATTTTCAGGCGGGCAATGTCAACGTATTGGTATCGCGCGCGCGTTGATCACCAAGCCTGACTTGATTGTCTGTGATGAACCTGTCTCGGCGCTGGATGTGTCCATTCAGGCTCAAGTGATCAACCTCTTGATGGAGCTACAGTCCGAATTGGGTCTGTCTCTCATCTTTATCGCGCATGATTTATCGGTTGTGAAACATATCTCAGATCGCGTGATGGTTCTATATTTGGGGAATATGGTGGAGTTGGCCGATAGCAAAAGCCTCTATTCCAATGCAAAACATCCTTATACCAAGGCCTTGATCGCATCCGTTCCTGTCCCTGATCCGACCTACGCGCGCCCCCCGTTGGATGAAATGTTGGCAGGTGACTTGCCCTCGCCAATCAATCCGCCTTCAGGTTGCGTATTTCGAACGCGGTGTTCCAAGGCAACTGAAATTTGTTCCCGTGACAAACCAATTGCCGATGCGGTCACGGAGGATCATCATGTGGCCTGTCATCACTGGCGCGACGAGGGTTAGATGTCGATTGAGTTATCGCTAGCGATTAAAACGGATTTGATGGTCGAGGGCGCGCGATCACAGATAATCTATGAGGACGATATCGCGGTTGTGCGAACTCCAGATTTGCCGAACTATTATTACGGAAATTTTCTCGTCTTTGATGAGGCGCCGACAGTGGACATGTTCCAAACCTATATTGATCGCTTTCAGGCGGCGTTCAAACAGGATCCAGAGGTGAAACATGTCACCTTGCAGTGGGTCCAAGATATCGCACCTTCACCCGAGGTGATGGCTTTGGCCAAGCAATTGGGATATACTTATTCACGTGATGCTGTTTTGGTAAGCCCTCAGCCCAAAGCGCATCGTGAGATGTCCCACAGCTACGAGCTACGTGTGATACAGACGGATCAAGACTGGGAGCTTGTGACGCAGTCCCAAATTGAAATCGGATCAGAGACCTATAAACAGCCGAGCTTTCCTGATTTCATGCGCTCGAAAATGCTGACACGGCGGGACTTGGTTGATCAAGGCAAAGGAATTTGGGTGGCCGCGTTTGATCAAGATGCCTGCATTGGTGACATGGGGTTATTTGCGACAGATGGCATTGCACGGTATCAATCGGTTGGAACCAAAAAATCCTACCGTGGACAGGGAATAGCAGGACAGTTGATTGCCTTTGCCGCCAATGAAATTGGGCAACCTGTTGAGACCTATGTTATTATTGCAGAGGCAGAGAGCACCGCGCATCGTCTCTATGCAAAATGCGGATTTGATCTAAAAGAGCACTCTCATTCCTTTTGCAAATATCCTGACGAATAGATCGGACTTGCAAAGGCGGTCAAGCTTTGCTCTTGTGTCCTCCAACAGGAGGCGCGTCATGACACAGAATTACGCAATATACCCAAGCCTAAAAGGTAAAAACGTTCTTGTTTCCGGTGGGGCGTCGGGAATCGGAGCCGAAATTGTTAAAGGTTTCGCTGAACAAGGCGCACATGTTGCGTTTTTGGATATGGATGCCACAGCAAGCCAAGCCTTGGTGGATGGGATCGACGGTTCCGTGACCTATGAGCTCTGTGATTTGCGCGATATCGACGCGCTCAAGGCCTCTATAGATCGTTTGCGCGACCGCATTGGTGGATTTGACGTAGTGGTCAATAATGCTGCGCGGGATGATCGCCATGATTGGCGTGATGTGACAAGCGAATACTACGACGAACGCATTCAAGCCAATTTGAAACACTTCTTTTTCACCATTCAGGCTGTGGCGCCGGATATGATTGAAAAAGGGGGCGGCTCAATCATCAATATGGGGTCTAACTCATGGATGGAAGCCGGCGCAGGCTTCCCGATTTATGGCAGCGCAAAATCCGCTGTTCATGGATTAACCCGCACTATGGCGCGGGATTTAGGGAATCACCGGATCCGCGTGAATACAGTTGTGCCTGGATGGATCATGACACAGCGTCAAAAGGATCTTTGGATTACGCCTGAAGCATTGGAAAAACAGCGGGATCGTCAGTGTTTACCTGATATGATCGAACCGCATTATGTCGCAAGAATGGTATTCTTTTTGGCTGCGGATGACTCGGCCATGTGCAGCGCGAATAACTATATGGTCGAAGCGGGATCGATTTAAACACGTCAAAACTATAGTGTTGTTTGGGATAAAGAGCTGCTTCGCGCTTGGATATAATCAATCTCTTTGTTTCTTTCCTTGCGTTGTGCAGTTTGCGCGCTAACATCCTCTTATAAGAATAAATGGGAGGAAAGAATGAAATCAACTTTTGCAAAAATCGCTATTGCGACTGTCTCAATGGCAATTGCCACAGAAGCAATGTCAGAGGAATGGAATGTCTCTGTTTGGGGCAAGCGTCGTGCCTTTACTGAGCACGTCGAAAAATTGGCTGAATTGGTCTCTGCGAAAACCAATGGCGAATTTACGATGAATGTGAGCTATGGTGGCCTATCGAAAAACCGTGAAAACCTTGATGGGATTTCTATTGGTGCTTTCGAGATGGCGCAATTTTGTGCAGGATATCACCGCGACAAGAACCCAACCATCACAGTTCTTGAGCTTCCATTCTTGGGTGTGAACACACTCGACGAAGAAGTCGCGGTGAGCCACGCAGTCTATGCGCACCCTGCTGTTGAAAAAGACTTGGGTCGCTGGAATGCCAAGCTTTTGATGACATCTCCTATGCCACAATATAACTTGGTCGGTACAGGGGATCCTATTGACACCCTTGATGGGATGAAGGGCATGCGGGTGCGCGCCACTGGCGGCATCGGGGATGCCTTTAAATCTGTGGGCGCGGTTCCAACTTCTGTGACCAGCTCTGAGGCATATAACGCGATGGAATCTGGTGTTGTGGATACAGTAGCCTTTGCACAACACGCGCATTTGTCATTCCGCACAATTGATCAGGCGACCTGGTGGACTGAGAACTTGAACCCAGGCACTGTAAATTGTCCTGTTGTGGTGAATGTCGATGCCTATGAGGGATTGTCTGATGAGCACCGCGCGGCGTTAGATAGCTCAGTTGACGAGGCGATTACCTATTACCTCGAAAACTACGGCAGCCTATTAGATCGTTGGGAAAGCATTCTTGCAGAAAAGAATGTGAAGAAAGTTAATTTCTCAGAAGACGAACTCAACAGCTTTAGATCAATTGCAGCTGATCCCATTCGTGAGAAATGGATTGCAGATATGACAGCCCAAGGGATCCCGGGCCAAGAGCTCTATGATCTTGTCATGAAAACATTGGCTGACATGCGCTAATATTGGTTTGGGGCAAGCTGGTCTTGCCCCATTTCATCAATAAGGGAGGAGCGCATGGCAGGTGGAGCTGTGTTAGAAGATGGTTCATTGCTGAGCCGTCTTGATCGTCATTTATACACTGTTGAACAAAAAGTTGCGATCTTTTCAGGTGTCGCTACGTTAATGTTGATGGTCTTGGCAGTTGTATCGGTCACGGGGCGGATTGCATTTAATCAACCGCTTCCAGGCTATGTAGATTGGATTTCTCAGGCACTGCCATTTATTGCGTTTCTCGGGTTGTCCTATACACAGCGTGACGGCGGTCATATTCGAATGGACATTGTTGTGGGTCAGTTGCGAGGACGCCCGCTTTGGGCTGCGGAATGCTTAACCTCGATTGTTACGCTTTTTATCGTTGTCGTCCTTATTTTTGGGTCTTGGTCGCATTTTGGACGTAGCTTTGATTGGGCAGCTCCGATGTGGAGCCGTGATAGCACCATTGATCTTAACCTTCCGATTTGGCCGACCAAAATCTTGGTCCCTGCAATGTTTAGCATTCTGGCTCTGCGTTCTGTTATTCAAATCATCGGATATGGGCGCGCCTTTGTATTGGGGCTAGAGACACCCGTTGCTGTTCCCCTCATGCAATCTGTTGCTGAACAGGCGGCGGCTGAAGCCGCGCTTGTTGTTGACGAAAAGGATTACTAGCACATGGAACCGATTGATATTGGCATCGCCGTTTCAGGTGTCTTGCTCCTGTTTGTGATTTTAGGAATGCGTGTGGCCTTTGCCGCGGCATTGGCTGGGTTTTTGGGCTTGATTTGGATTTTTTGGGCCAAGAAAGGCTATGACCCAGAAGATTTCTCGTGGGCCTTTAGTGTGGCCATGAAAACCGCAGGGCAGGTGCCCCATTCCAAAGTGTCTACAGAGGCCTTGTCTCTTATTCCGACCTTCATCCTAATTGGATATTTGGCCTATTATGCGGGCCTCACCAAGGCCCTATTTGAGGCGGCAAAACGGTGGGTTGGATGGCTGCCAGGGGGAATGGCGGTATCGACTATTTTTGCCACGGCTGGCTTTGCGGCAGTCTCTGGGGCATCTGTCGCCACGGCGGCAGTCTTTGCGCGTATTTCCATTCCTGAAATGTTAAAGTTGGGATACGACAAACGCTTTGCCGCAGGTGTGGTCGCCGCAGGGGGGACATTGGCTTCGCTCATTCCGCCCTCTGCAATTTTGGTGATCTATGCCATTATCGTGGAACAAAACGTTGGTATGCTGCTATTGGCTGGATTTATTCCGGGGGCCTTTTCCGCGCTTATTTACGGGGCTTTGATTGTTGGGCTCGCGCTTAGTATCAAAAATTTCGGCCCGCCTGTGACAGGATACACTTGGGCCCAACGGTTCAAGGCCTTGCCACCTGCGTTGCCGATCTTTTTCGTGGTCTTTATCATTATCTTTTTCATCTATAACCCCTTTGGTGACAAAGCCTTTGGTACGCCAACCGAAGGGGGCGCATTAGGCGCCGCTGTTGTGTTGATCTATGCGCTTGCCAAGGGCATGAAATGGGCGCAACTGCGCACGGCTTTGATGGAAACAGCGAAACTTAGCGCAATGATCTTTGCCATTATTTGGGGGGTGTTGATCTATGTACGTTTCTTGGGGTTTGCACAGCTCCCCTCGGCTTTTGCGGATTATATCGCGGGATTAGAGCAATCGCCTATGATTACGCTATTGATGATCCTACTGGCCTATGCTGTCTTGGGGATGTTTATGGATGCGATTGGGATGCTCTTGCTCACGCTTCCAGTGGTCTATCCTGCGGTGATGGCGCTGAACGGTGGGGAATACATCACAGCCGCTGATAGCGCCTTTGGGATGAATGGGACAATGTGTGCCATATGGTTCGGGATTTTGGTCGTTAAGATGGCGGAGTTCTGTTTAATTACCCCGCCCATTGGATTGAACTGTTTTGTTGTCGCCGGGGTTCATGATGACATCAGCGTTCAAGATGTCTTTCGCGGCGTAACCCCGTTCTTTATCGCGGATGCAGTGACAATTGCCTTGCTTGTGGCCTTTCCCCAAATTGTTTTGTGGTTACCGTCGCTTGTATAGAAAAAGGGCGCCCTGTTGCGCCCTTTAATAAGCTATCCCTATTCGGCCTTACAGACCTTTGGCAAGGGCATCAAATTCACGAAGTGTTTTGATCAGATCGCCCAATTCATGCACAGGAACCATATTTGGCCCATCGCTTGGTGCTGTGTCGGGGTCTTGGTGGGTTTCGATGAAGAGACCCGCAACCCCAACGGCACAGGCCGCGCGCGCAAGGACAGGGACGAATTCACGCTGTCCGCCTGTGCTGGTGCCATTCCCGCCTGGTTGTTGAACAGAATGCGTGGCGTCAAAGATCACAGGATATCCCGTTTCCGCCATTGTCGGCAGACCACGGAAATCAGACACAAGCGTGTTGTAGCCAAAGGATGTGCCACGTTCACACAGCATGATATTGTTATTCCCTGTGCTCGCCACTTTGTTTGCGACATTTCCCATATCCCAAGGGGCCAAGAATTGCCCTTTTTTGATGTTGATGGCTTTGCCTGTTTTTCCGGCGGCCAACAAAAGGTCAGTTTGACGGCATAGGAACGCAGGAATTTGGATGACGTCAACAACTTCACCGGCTGCCGCGCAATGGGTTGTTTCATGCACATCTGTGAGAATAGGACAGCCAAATTCGCGGCGCACATCATCCAAAATACGCAGGCCTTCGTCCATTCCAATGCCGCGCTGGGCACTCAGGGAGGAGCGGTTTGCCTTGTCGTAGCTGGCCTTAAAGATGAACTGTGTCTCGCTCTGAGCACAGGCCTTGGCAATATGTTCGGCCATCATCATAGAATGATCGCGGTTTTCGAGTTGGCAGGGACCAAGGATCAGGGAAATCGGGTTTGCGCCACCAAAGGGGATTGATCCAATTGTGACTGTTTTTGTCGTAATCATAGGGTGTCCAATACTGATTCAATGCGGGCAACATCTTCTGGGTTGTTGAGCTCCCAAAAGACGCGGCCTTTTCCGTCGACTTCGACGCATTTGATTTTGTGACCGTTTTCTAAGAACCTAAGTTGCTCTAATCCCTCAAGGGATTCAAGTGGTCCCTCTGACCAAGTCCCATAGGCGGCAAGCGCTTGGGGCGTATAGGCATAGACACCCACATGGTGGAACACGGGAATAGGGGCGTCCTCGGGCAATTTGTTCATGTCCACAAAGGGGACGACCTCTTTCGAGAAATAGAGCGCATGCATGTTCTTATCAAACACAGCTGTTGTGCCGCCTACGCGATCGTTTTTGCGATCCTCAACGAAGTGCCCATGTGTGAGGCGATCCAATCGTAAAACTGGCGTGGCCATTCCTGCTACTTGTTCCGTGCGCATAGCTGTCATGAGGTCTTCGACAAACCAATGCGGTGTTAGGGGGGCGTCCCCTTGAAGGTTGACATAGAGGTCGGCGTCTAAGTTGGCATTCTTGACCGCCTCAGCACAGCGCGCCGTTCCGTTTTCGCAAGCCTCAGAGGTCATGATCACATCGGCGCCAAAGCTTTCTGCCGCGGCTTTGATCCGATCATCATCGGTTACAACATAAACGTGATCAACCTCTGTCACACGACAAGCTGCCTCATAGCTCATTTGGATGAGGCTTTTACGGGTGCCGTCAGGGAGTGTGAGTTCGGCCAAAGGTTTTCCCGGGTAGCGGGTTGAGGCATATCGGGCGGGTATAAGAATGATTGTTTTCATGCGACACCTGCGCGTAAGAGATCATGGATGTGCAAAATACCAATGGGGGAATGGTTGGCATCAACTGCGAGAAGAACGCCGATTTTCTTGTCGTTCATAATGGCCAAGGCTTCTGCTGCGAATTGATAGGCTTGGACAGTGATGGGATTTTGGCTGGCAATGCCACCTGCGGTTTGATCCATTAAGTGATGCATATGACGCCTTAAGTCACCATCAGATATAACCCCGAACAAGGCGTCCTCTTTAACAACGGCGGCTACACCAAATCCTTTGGCCGACATTGTGATCAAAGCCTCTTGCATCGGTGTGCTTGCCTCAACCAAAGGCAGGTCATCGCCCGAATGCATCAAATCCCCAACGGTCGCCATTTGAGCACCAAGTTTTCCACCGGGATGAAAGACGCGAAAGTTTTCGGGTCGAAAATCGCGTCGCTCCATCAATGCAACCGCCAATGCATCGCCCAAGGCCAAAGCCAGCGTTGTTGATGTTGTCGGGGCCATCCCAATCGAACAGGCTTCAGGAGCTTGGGGGAGGATAAGCTGATAATCAGCAGCCTTCATAAGCGTGCTGTCGAGCTTGGAGGATATCGCCATCATCGGAATTGCAAAGCGTCGTGTATGGGCCACGATATCGCGGAGCTCGGAGGTTTCACCAGAGTTTGATATCAAGAGGCACATGTCATCGGACGAGATCATGCCCAAATCGCCGTGGCTGGCTTCTGCGGCATGGACAAAATGCGATGGTGTTCCTGTGCTGGCCAAAGTGGCCGATATCTTGCGACCGATATGCCCCGATTTGCCAATGCCAGAAACGATCACCCGCCCTTTGCAGGTGAGCACGGCTTCTACGGCGGCTTGAAAATCTTGAGGAAGCTGATCGGCGAGCGCCATCAAAGCATCGGCTTCGATTGTTAGAACGCGTTTTGCATTCTCAAGTATGTTGTCTGTGGAGGATGTCATTTAGGTTCCTTTGGTCCCGTAATAGCTTTGGTACCAGTCTACAAAAGCTTGAACGCCTGTTTGGATGTCTGTTTTCGGGACGTACCCCGTTAAGGCCTGCAACAAGGACGTTTCCGCCCAAGTCGCTGGCACGTCACCTGGCTGCATATCCATGAAATTCTTACTCGCTTCTTTCCCCAAGGACGTTTCAATCGCTTTGATGAAGTCCCCCAATTCAACTGGATCGTTATTCCCGATGTTGAGAACGCGAAACGGAGCAACGGGGGACAAGCTATCGGAGGCCTCGTTAACAGGCGTGTCTGTTGGTGGCGTATCTATCAACATGATCAAAGCGCGCGCAAGGTCATCAACATAGGTGAAATCACGACGCATGTTGCCGTGATTGAACACTTTTATTGGGCGATCATTGACGATGGCATCGGTGAACAAAAACGGGGCCATATCAGGGCGTCCCCATGGGCCATAAACGGTAAAGAAACGGAACATTGTGATCGGCAGATTGTAGAGATGCGCATAAGAATGCGCCATGCTTTCCGTGGCTTTTTTCGTCGCGGCATAAAACGACATCTGATGATCGGCTTTTTGCGTTTCTTGATAGGGCATATCTGTATTCGCCCCATATGCACTGGAAGTTGAGGCCAAGAGCATATGTTTCGGAGGCGTTGCGCGGGCGGCTTCTAACAATTCAAAGGTGCCGTTTATATTGCTTTGCAAATAGGTGCGTGGTGATTCAATGGAATAGCGCACACCTGCTTGGGCGGCCAAATGGATGACTGCGTCGAATTTTTGCTCAGCAAAAAGGTCAATCAGCAATCCTTCGGTTTCAATCGACCCTTCAATAAAGGAAAACCCATCCCCCGCAGTTAATCGCGCAAGTCGGGCCTCTTTTAAGGAGACGTCATAGTAGTCGTTCATGTTGTCGATGCCAGTGACCTGATGTCCTTGATCCAGCAAGTGTTGTGCGCAGTTTGCACCGATAAATCTGGCGGCACCTGTGATAAATACATGCATAATGCTTTGTCCTATATCTCTTCGCGACGTGATAGAGCAGAACGTACAAATTGTCAGCTAGTTAATTTAATTGATACGCTTTCCCCAAGGCCGTGTTGTTTTTAAATATTTTGACTTTGAGTTAAGCTGTTGTTAGCCTCTCCATATTGGGGAGATGCGGTAAGTTAATCAAATCAGTTTGGTTGCTACGCGTCAGAGTATCTGTCTCTCGGCGGGGTCTTTTAGAGCTTGTCTGGGACAATAGGACGTAAAATATGATGTGTTGCATGGCCTTGCGTTTCGCAAGTCATTCTACCCGTTGTAGTGTTTTTGGTTTCTTAGTTTCGGTAGTGATTGGGGGGATACCCTCGGTATTGGTAGCTCAAGCTGCTGTGCGCGATAGGCTATTGGTAGAAGAGGGGGTCTTGGAAACAATTACCCTTGGAACAGTCTTAAATGATTACGTCAACAACCCAACGGTGTCGCTTCAGCAAACCTATGCAACCCCTCCAATTGTCGTCTGCAGCGGTCAAAGCAGTGGTGCCAAACAAGCGCCTATTGTGCGCGTGAATAACGTTTCGACAACGGGATTTTCCGTTCGCACACAGCGGCTTTTTAAATCAAACAGTTCGGCTGTAAGTGGGATTGCCTATTGCATCGTTGCCAAAACGGGCGTTAACCAATTGCGAGACGGCACCTATTATCAGGCAGGCTCGGTGAGCACGTCGTCAACAATGTACAGAAATAAGTGGGTCGTCAGTCGGGGGAAAACAGTGACCTTGGACCCTGCTTTACAGGGCGAAGTTGGCGTGCTCGCGCAGATTTTGACGGATGACAGTCGATATTACGAACGGGGTCAGGCTGAGGTCGTGAGCCGTGACACGGATACGAGGTTTCCCCCATTCGACAATGGTAGCCGAACTTTCCTATTGGGGCGTCATACAGGGAAAGGAACCTATACTGTCGGTGCTGAAACCGTCGGCTACATTGCCTTTCAAACAGGTGTATCCACTTTCGTTCGCCCCGCCGATGGTGTTCCAATTTTTAAAGCAGGCGGTATTTCTAACCGCGTCGTCCAAGGCGTCTATAATTCTCCGCCCTATAGCGACACCATCGATCCATCGGATGCCAATGTCGTCCAAGCCCTACAAGCCGCAGCTGTCACCCAACAGGGGCAAAGAGGAAACAATGGGGCCTTTGGGATTCTTTATGGCGCAGATCCGTTCACAGGAAACGAGATTGACGTTGCCGTGGATGAATATGGTCATTCAGGAACGAACCGCGATCACGAGTCACCAGAATACATGGCGTGGTGGGGATTTGGGGAATATCCTGCGAAATTCGTGGTGAACAAATCTGTCAACATTGATCTCACCTCTGATTTGGACCTTTTAACCTACCAGATCACTGTTGAGAACGCCGGCACGCAAACCGTGATCCCTGATACCCCTGTTGATATCTTGTCCCAAAGTGGAGCAGCCTTGGCCTTTACATCGGATGTAACCCTCGTTGACGCCACAGATACAGGGAGTAAAGGCGAATTTTCACCAGGGGAAATATGGACCTATCAGGCAAGCTATCAGCTTAGCCAAGATAATTTTATCGACGGAGGCGACATAGAGAATTCTTTCACCATAACGGGCGTGGTCAAAAACGACTTGGTAGGGGGACAAGCAATTGCGATTGGATCAAACCTCCCGTCAGGTACAGAAACCCGTCCAACTGTTATAACAGAGTTGGACCCTGAAGTGGATGTTTCTGTCGTCAAAGAGGCTTATTATGCGAATGGAACGATTATTCCAGAGGGGGTCAGCGTTTCGGTCGGGGAGGGTGTGACCTACGTTTACACAATAACCAACACTGGGAGCCTGCCGCTTGAAAACATCACAATCAGTGATGATCATCGCGGATCAGGCCCGTTGGTGGTCCAAGGCTGTAATCTCACCAAGAACCAGAGCAACAGCCTCCTTCAAACGGGCGCCTCTGTGATCGAACGTCTGGGCGCCGAAGATGTGGCAGAATGTTCAAGCACATATACAGTCACCCAACTCGACATAGATCGCCAATGATCCAATAGGGGCTCCCCTCTTGGGATTGGCTGTGCTAGAGCAGAGTCCAATCGAACAGTGGCCTTGGATGAATTGGATGACTGAAACCCATAACTTGGATCGCGCAGCGCGTTTATCTGTTGCCCCCATGATGGATTGGACAGATCGGCATTGTCGGTATTTTCATCGTGTGTTGTCCAAAGAGACGCTTCTCTACACGGAAATGGTGACATCGCCTGCCTTGGTGCGTGGCGGGGCGTTGCATTTGTTGGATCATTCGCCCGAGGAACATCCCGTTGCGCTTCAGCTCGGGGGATCGGACCCTGTGGAATTGGCCGAGGCTGCAGGGATTGGAGCTCAGGCAGGGTATGATGAGATAAACCTCAATGTTGGCTGTCCCTCTGATCGGGTTCAATCGGGCACCTTTGGCGCCGTGATGATGCGAGACCCGGAGAATGTCGCCGCTTGTTGCGCTGCGATGCGTGCGGCTGTTGATGTCGATGTGACTGTGAAGTGTCGCATTGGAGTGGATGATCAAGACCCCGAACTCGTTTTGCCCGCGTTCTTGGACAAAGTTGCCTCAGCAGGGGTAAAGCGGTTCACAATTCATGCCCGCAAAGCCTGGCTTCAGGGATTAAGCCCCAAGGAAAATCGGGATATTCCACCACTGGATTATGACCTTGTTTACAAAATGAAACAGAAATTTCCTGAATTGCACCTGTCTGTGAACGGCGGCATCACGGATTTGGCTGCGGCCAAAGCGTTTTTGGACAATGGTTTGGACGGCGTCATGATTGGGCGCGCGGCCTATCACACGCCCAATACGATTTTGGCCTCGGCTGATGTCGATATCTTTGGAATAGGGTCACGGCGTGATCCCATTGATGTGGTCCAAGAGATGATGCCCTACATTGAAACCCATTATGCAAACGGTGGTAAACTTAGCCAAGTAACGCGCCATATGCTGGGACTATTCACAGGCCAACCAGGGGCGCGTCTTTGGAGGCGCACCTTGTCCGAAAACGCCCATCGCGCTGGGCCGGATTTGGTGCGTGAGGCCTTGGCCAAGGTTCAAGAACAGCTTGCCCTTGTGGAATAGAGCTTGTCGTGGGCAGGGGCTGTGATAGCTATGCCTAAGGGATCGAATAAAGGACACCGGAATGCCTGATGTAACACTTCTGCTAATGATGATTGCGATGCTGCTCTGCATTGGCGCTTTTGCGGGTGTGCTAGCTGGCTTATTGGGCGTTGGCGGGGGCATTGTTTTGGTGCCTGCTTTCTTTTACGCCTTTCAGACGCTTGGCTATGAGGGACCGCAGTTGATGCAAATCTGTCTTGCGACGTCTTTGGCGACTATCATTGTGACATCTGTGCGCTCGGTTATGAGCCATCACAAAAAGGGCGCTGTGGATTGGACGATCTTGCGGACTTGGGCACCTGGGATTGCCGTTGGTGCGCTGATTGGCGTGGTTATCGCGGCGCAACTTCGATCAAGCGCGCTTCAGGCGATATTTGGCATATTGGCGGTGACGGTTGGGGTCTACATGACTTTTGGCAAATCAACGTGGCGATTGGGGCAATCCATGCCAACTGGCATCTTGCGCGCACTCATGTCGCCTGTCTTGGGGTTTATGTCCGTTCTTATGGGCATTGGCGGAGGAAGCTTTGGAGTGCCGATCATGAGCCTCTTTAATGTGCCGATACATCGCGCTGTTGCAACGGCTGCTGGGTTTGGGGTGTTGATTGCGGTGCCTTCGGTTGCAGGGTTTCTCTTCGTGACAATCGATCCCGCGCATCGACCCCCTTTGACCATCGGGTCGGTCAACCTAGTTGCATTTGTCGTGATTATTTCAGTGACGTTGATTACTGCTCCTATTGGCGCGCGACTGGCACATTCAATGGATGCCAAACCGCTAAAACTGGCCTTTGGTGTTTTTTTGATTTTGGTCGCTCTGAATATGCTGCGCAAGGCGCTTGGGGGTTAAGATGTTGTTGGACAGGGGGTGGCACAAATTTCCCATGTCTCAGGACCGTCGGCGCTGGGCGGAGGTGGCGCATGAGAAGGCCATAGCTATTTCCCGTGATCCAGAGCAAATCAAAAAATGGCTGCAATGTGAGGGCACTTGGTTCGTTGGGGTCGAGGCCTTGCCAACCGATGCGATGGGCGCTTTGGGCTCCATGTGCTTGGATTCTGAGCTAACCGAATTCATTACCTCATATGAAATTACCCCCATGCCCGCGGCACAGCTGTCTATCATGTATCCTGACTATCCCAAACCACGTGCAGGCGACAGCGACGCAGCCTTTCGATATCGGCGTGATCGCGATGCGGCCCATGTGGATGGGTTGCACGCAATTGGCACGCCGAAACGGAGGTTTCTGAAAGAAGCGCATGCTTTTGTCTTGGGCATTCCACTCAACACAGCGGATGACAGGTCTAGCCCAATGGTTGTATGGGAAGGCTCTCATATCATTATGCAACAGGCGTTTCGCACGGCTCTTGCTGAGAGACCCGTTGATCAATGGCCTTATATTGACCTCACTGAGACATATATTGCCGCTCGCAAAGCCGTCTTTGACACCTGCGAACGTGTGATTGTTCATGCGCATGTGGGCGAGGCCTATGCCATTCACTCCTTGTCTGTTCACGGCGTGGCACCTTGGAAACAAGGCGCCCAAGCAGCTCAAGAGGGCCGCATGATTGCCTATTTCCGTCCAGAATTCAAGGATTGGTCACATTGGTTGAGGTGATTAGCGCTCTAACCGAGCACTGCGCCCCCCGCGACGTTTCTTGAGAAGAGTCGCCCGATTAGGGAGCTCATCCATGACCTGCGCGCGCGCTTCATTGCTCATTTTGGACCATTGCGTGATTTCGTCAATCGAGCGTAAACACCCTGTGCAAATGCGTTCAGCAGGATGAACAACACAGATTTTAATGCATGGCGACTGAACTTCGTCGCGGGACCAAATGTCGTCTTTCACTACGCTATTCCCTGCCAAAATCGTTTCATGAGAGATGTGAAAACCTATCTAACACACCTTGGAGGATATACGACGCTGCAACATGATCTATTACCTCTGCGCGACGTTTTCGTGTCGTATCCGCCTCTAAGAGTGCTTTTTCGGCGGCAACTGTGGACAATCTTTCGTCCCAAAATCCGATAGGGCGGTCAATCAATCGGTCCAAATTGCGCGCAAATGCACGGGTAGATTGGCATCGCGCCCCTTCGCTTCCGTCCATATTGCGCGGCAATCCCAAGACGACACCGCCAATTTCGCGCGCCTCAATCAGGGCAATCAATTGAGTGGCGTCCGCTGTAAATTTCGTGCGCTTAATCGTTTCAATTGGGGTCGCAGTTGACCAGAGACGATCTGAAATCGCCACGCCGATTGTCTTGGTGCCGAGGTCCAGCCCCATAACAGCCGTCATAGGTCGCAGAGTGTGATGAAACTCTTCTATGGCTTCATAAATCATTCGCGAAGGCCCGCTTGACGTGCGGCCGCTTCGATCGCGCTGAGATCGCGCGGTGATTGACCAAATATCTGTCGCGCTTCGGCAAGGATGGCGATGGCTTGATCTTGATCTCCCAAGACACTCAGTGCTGAAATGAGGCGCGCCCATTCTGCCGATGTGCCGCCCTCTGTTGCCAAACGATCCGAGAGCTGAGACACCATGCCGCGAACCATCTCTTGACGTTCTTCTGGGCTAAGGTTGGAGGCCTCTGCCATGTCCTGTGCGCTGGGCCCGCTGAGCGTGCTTTCTTCTTCCGGAAGGACAAAGTTGATTTGCCCAGCAAGCGCTGCGATTTCTTCGATCTGAGCGCGGAGAGGGGGCATCCAAGGATCGCTTGGCTCAGACTTACGAAGCAAATCGTTCCACACGCGGAAGGTCAGATCAGGGCGCCCGTTTTGCACCATCATGAGGCCCATGTAATAGCGCGCCGCGCCATAGTCGCGATCCCGCGTTAACACAGCCCGCAACGCCGCCTCAGCTTGAGGAGAGATATAGCCATTGGCCGCCAAAATCTGCATTTCCGCATAATCGAAATAATCCTCTGCGGTCGCACTCTCACCTTTGAGGGTTAGAACACGTCCCTGTGCTTGGGAGGCTTGTTCAAAATTCTCAAGGCTCGCTTCGGTACGCGCAAGCAAGACATGCCCCTGAAGGTCATTCGGGTTTTGCTCAACTGCTTCTCTTAGCTTGATGATCAATTCACCATATTGCCCTTCGGGAAGGGGTGCTTCAACCGAGGCTGGCAATTGAGCGAGGAATTCAGCTTGGGATGGGCGCGTCTCAAGCAGGGTTTGCGCCTGTTCTTTGCGCGCATCAAGCGGCATATCAGGATAGCCCGGTGCCCCAAGTTTTGAATAAAGCCAAGCCGTTCCAGCAATCAGAACACCACCACAGAGCGCAGAAACCGCATAGCGCGTCATCGCTGACGAGGTTTGATAGGCGGCTCTTTCGTCGCCATCGAGCGACAAAATGCGCCGTGATACTTCGGTCCGTAATCTCTGCGCTTCTTGTTCGCTTACGATGCCGCGTTCAACATCGCGATCAACATTGCTCAGTTGATCTTTGTAGACTTTTAAATCAACATCGTCATCACTTTGCGGCGCTTGCACCCGAAGAGCGAAAACAAGCGCGAGCGAAATCAACGTGGCGAGGGCGATCGCTATAATCCAAAATTCCATGAGACCTCCAAGATTTGAGCTACATCTACTGCGCTTTTATCCAATTAAAAAGGGTCAAACGAGGAACTGTCAAAAAATGTCGCAAGTGGTCAGGTTTGTGACGCTCTGGATCGGTGGCAAATAGCGCCTGTGATGGATAAGCTAAGCCTGACCATTTGGGAACCGGATTCGACGCCATGACAAGATACTCAGTCTTTGCAGTAGCCCGTGAGGCCGCACGTTATCACTCAGGTTGGGAACGCGCTTGGCGCAGCCCAGAGCCGAAAAAGAAATATGATGCCATCATTGTTGGCGCAGGTGGGCATGGATTGGCCACGGCTTATTACTTGGGCAAAAACTTTGGCATCACCAATGTCGCGATCATTGAAAAAGGCTGGCTTGGCGGCGGCAATACGGGACGGAACACGACGATTATCCGCTCAAACTACCTCCAAGATCCCTCCGCTGCGATCTATGAAAAATCTCGTAGCCTCTATGAGACGATGTCCCAAGATTTGAACTACAACGTGATGTTCTCACCGCGTGGCGTGATCATGTTGGCTCAGACAGAACATGAGGTGCGCGGTTATCAACGCACCGCTCATGCGAACGCGCTTCAGGGGGTGAAAACCGAATTTATCAATCCCAAGCGTGTCAAAGAATTGGTGCCGATTATCAATTTGGATGGTCCACGATATCCGGTGCTTGGCGGTCTATGGCAAGCCCGCGGCGGCACTGCGCGTCATGATGCGGTGGCATGGGGCTATGCGCGTGCCTGCTCTGACATGGGCATGGATGTGATCCAACAATGCGAAGTGACAGGTGTACGCCGCGATGGCGGCAAAGTGGTCGGCGTCGATACAACCAAAGGCGCGATTGATTGCGACAAGCTTGGTATCGTTGTGGCGGGTCACACCTCTAGCCTTGCTGAAATGGCCGGCTTCCGTCTTCCTATCGAATCCGTGGCGCTTCAGGCTTTGGTGTCAGAGCCAATCAAACCCTGCATGGATGTGGTCGTCATGGCCAATACTGTGCATGGCTACATGAGCCAATCTGACAAAGGTGAGATGGTCATCGGTGGCGGAACAGATGCCTTCAACAACTATACACAACGCGGCTCTTTCCACCATATCGAAGAAACCGTCCGCGCCCTTGTCGAAACTTTCCCAATGATCGCCCGTCTGAAAATGCTGCGCCAATGGGGCGGTATCGTTGATATGACAGGCGACCGCTCTCCGATCTTGTCCAAGACCCCCGTAGACGGCGTCTTTGTGAACTGTGGTTGGGGAACAGGTGGGTTCAAGGCGACGCCTGGATCCGGATGGGCCATGGCCGAATTGATGGCCAAAGGACACTCACCCCTGACCGAGGAATTCAACATGTGGCGCTTCCGTGACGGTAAATTCATTGACGAAAGCGTCGCCGCAGGAGTGGCGCACTGATGCTACAAATGTCCTCCGCCACCAATATTGCGAAATATTGCCTCACGGTATGCTTGATGATGTCGCTCCAACTCACGCGCAACCTCGCTGTTCGGGTTTTGAGCCTGAGTCAGATCATGCTTCAAAAGAACACGCCCTTTGCGCCATTCATAAAGCGACAGTCCAATACCGACGGCGAGCACGCCACCTACAATAAAATAAATAATCTCCATACATCAAACATAGGGACAAACCCTGCGTTTTTCAATCCAAAGGTGCACCCATGCTGATCCTTGAATGCCCTTATTGCGGCTTCCACGCCGAAGAATCCGAACTCTCCGCAGGCGGCGAAGCGCATCTAAAACGCTTTGGTCCTGACGCATCGGATGATGATTTTGAAAACTATCTGTTCATGCGCGAAAACCCAAAAGGCGTGCATTTGGAACGCTGGCGCCATGTAAATGGCTGCGGAAAATGGTTTCACGCCGCGCGCTGCACTGTCACACTCGAAGTCTTTGGAACCTACAAAGCCCAAACATTCGAACCACCCCAAGCGATCAAAGACGCCATAAGCGCAAAACGCCCTGGTTGGTCATGGAGGGACTTCTCATGAACTTCTTCTTTTCACAAATATCCTCGCCGAAGGCATCCTCGGTTTCAACCCAACTAAAGGGTCTGTAATATGAGCACACGTTTAAACACAGGCGGCCGCCTCATCAATAAATCCGTCGCCCGCGAATTTAGCTTTAACGGCAAACGGATGACAGGGTTTGACGGCGACACACTGGCTTCGGCTCTGTTGGCGAATGATCAAATGATGGTGGGCCGGTCCTTCAAATATCACCGTCCACGTGGCGTTGTGGCGTCTGGTGCTGAGGAACCCAATGGCTTGGTCAATATGGGCGAGGGTCATGAATTTGAGCCCAACCAACGCATTACAACGACTGAAGTGTTTGACGGGTTAAAAGCCACATCACAGAACCACTTTCCGAGCCTTGAATTCGATATTGGTGTCGCCAATAATTACCTCGCGCGGTTCTTACCGGCTGGGTTTTATTACAAAATGTTCATTCACCCACGGCCTTTGTGGAAACATGTCTATGAACCCTTCATCCGCCAATCCGCTGGCTTGGGCAAAGCGCCCAAAGAGCGTGATATGGACCGTTATGAGCATTTCTATGCCTTCTACGATGTTGTCGTTGTTGGCGGCGGTATCGCGGGTCTTCAGGCGGCCAAGGCGGCGGCTCTTGGTGGGGCCAAGACTTTGATCATGGAGCAAACCGCGCATTGGGGCGGTCGCGCGCCTGTGGATGGCGGTTTGATTAATGGAAAACCTGCAGAAGACTTTGTCGACGCCACACTTGCCGAGCTTGCGGCAATGGACAATGTCGTTATCAAAAATCGCATGATGGGCGCGGGGGTCTATGATCACGGCTATTTGCTTGGCTATGAGCGTGTCACAGATCATGCGCCAACAGAAACGGGCCCACGTCATCGCTTGTGGCGGATTCGAGCGGGTCAAATCATTACAGCGACTGGGGCGATTGAACGTCCTTTGTCCTTTGCAGGTAATGATATCCCAGGTGTGATGCTTGCCTCGGCTCTGCGCGATTATGTTGTGAATTACGGTGTCTCTGTTGGGGATCGCACAGTTGTTGTGACCAATAACGACGATGCTTATCGGACGGCATTGATCCTCAAACAACTGGGGCTTGAGGTTCCTGTTATTCTGGATGCGCGGATCGGGGGCGGTGGCGCCTTGGCCGATCAAGCGCGCGCAGCAGGGATCCGCGTTGAAAATGGCAAAGCCATTGCTAAGGTCAAAGGCGGCAAACGGGTTAAAAGCGTGTGCATTTGTGCCCAAGCTGGCGAAGGCGCTGTATTAGAGGAAATCGCCTGTGACGCGGTTGCCATGTCGGGGGGCTGGTCTCCTGTTGTGCATCTTTGGTCACATTGTGGCGGCAAGCTAACGTGGGATGACGCGGACGCTATGTTCCGTCCTGATGCAAGCAGAGCACCCCTCGGCAAATCGGGCGAGGCCTTTGTTTTAACGGCTGGCTCAGCGTCAGGTCATTTTGGGTTGGATGACATCCTGTCTGATGCGACCAAAGCAGGCTCTCAAGCCGCTGCGCAGATGGGCGGCACAGCGGATGCGGTGAGCACGCCAACAGCAGATCCGCGCAATGAAGCGCCGCTTGAACCTGTTTGGATGATGCCGCAGGGCGCGAATATTAAACTGCGTATGAAAGCTTGGCTGGATTATCAAAATGACGTCAAAGTAAGCGATGTTCAACTCGCCGCGCAAGAGGGCTATGAAAGCGTTGAACATACCAAACGCTATACGACCTTGGGGATGGCGACGGATCAGGGTAAATTGTCGAATATCAATGGATTAGCGACCTTGGCGAATGCATTGAATGCACCCATTCAAAAGGTGGGAACAACGACGTTCCGCCCCCCTTATACGCCGATTTCTATGGCCTCTATTGCAGGATCTGCGCGGGACGAAGTGTTCCAGCCTATCCAGCGTACGCCTATTCAAGAGTGGCACGAAGAGAACAATGCCTTCTTTGAACCTGTCGGTCATTGGCGCCGTCCGTATTGTTTCCCTCGGGATGGCGAAAGCCATAGCGACGCGGTGAGCCGTGAAATCTTGCAAACGCGCAAATCCCTCGGCCTCTTGGATGCCTCAACCTTGGGCAAGATCATCGTCAAAGGGCCGGACGCAGGCAAATTCTTGGACATGCTCTACACCAATATGATGAGCACGCTCAAAGTTGGCAAATGTCGCTATGGGTTGATGTGTTCTGAAAATGGGTTCCTGTCTGATGATGGCGTTGTCGCCCGCATTGATGAAGAGACATTCCTTTGTCACACAACGACAGGGGGCGCAGGTCGCATTCATGCGCATATGGAAGAATGGCTTCAGACCGAATGGTGGGATTGGAAAGTCTATACCGCCAATGTCACGGAGCAATTTGCTCAGATCGCAGTGGTCGGACCAAATGCACGCAAGGTTTTGGAAAAGCTCGGCGGCATGGATGTGTCCAAAGAGGCGCTTGGCTTTATGGAATGGAAAGACGGCACATTAGGCGGCTTTGAGGCCCGTGCTTATCGGATTTCTTTCTCGGGTGAGTTGTCTTATGAAATCGCAGTTCCAGCCAGTCAGGGTCGCGCCTTTTGGGATGCTTTGCTAGAGGCGGGTGCGGAATTTGACGTGATGCCCTATGGCACAGAAGCACTTCACGTGATGCGGGCCGAGAAAGGGTTCATCATGATTGGGGATGAAACCGATGGTACGGTGATCCCACAGGATTTGGGCCTGCATTGGGCCATTTCCAAAAAGAAAGAGGATTACCTCGGCAAACGGGCCCAACAGCGTCGCTTTATGGTTGATCCAGAGCGGTGGCAGTTGGTTGGTTTGGAAACCTTGGATGGCGCGGTTTTGCCAGATGGGGCCTATGCCGTTGGAGAAGGCCACAACGCCAATGGTCAGCGCAACATGATTGGGCGGGTCACATCGACCTATTATTCCCCAACCTTGGATCGCGGCATTGCGATGGGATTGATCAAACATGGTCCTGATCGTATGGGTGAGGTTATTGAGTTCCCAACGACGGACGGAAACATTATGAAGGCGCGGATTGTTGATCCTGTGTTTTATGACAAAAACGGAGACAAGCAAAATGTCTAATCTTGTGACTGCATTAAATGGCGCGTCCTCTGAGGGCTATGTCTCTGTTCAAGAAGCGCCTTTGACAGGGATGGTGACACTTCGCGGTGAGTTTGACAGTGCTGCGTTCAAAAAGGCTGTAAAAGAGATCACGGGCTGTGATGTTCCTGCTCAGCGGATGATATCTCATCAAGGGTATATCAGTGTCGGGTGGATGTCGCCAGATGAGCTTTTGGTGATCTGTGCGTATGAGGGCGCAAATGACATTGTGGCCAAGTTCACGTCCTTGATGGGGGAAGAACATTCCCTAGCTGTGAATGTGTCGGATGCACGGGCGCGGTTTGTTGTGACGGGTGATCGGGTGCGCGAAGTGATCGCGAAATTGGCCCCTGTGGATATGACTGCCTTTGCAGAGGGTGAATTGCGTCGTACACGCTTTTCACAAGAAGCGGCGGCATTTTGGATGAGTGATTCACAAGCTGTGAATGTTGTCTGTTTCCGTTCTGTTGCGGAGTATATCTTTAAATTGCTTTCGCTCTCTTCTGAAACAGGGTTTGAAGTGGGTGATTTCTAAAGGGGCCGCCCTGTGGGGCGGCACAGGTTTTATGGTCCTCTGACGAGGACATTGGCGCCAAAGTTGAAAATGGTGCAAATAAAGAGAGTAAAAAATAACTCTTGGGGTTGACCTTGGCACATGGAAGGCAACATTTAGGAGTGCATGAATTATTAACAGAAGGGGGCCCTGAAATGGCTTTTGAACTTCCTGATCTACCCTATGCGCATGATGCTCTTGCTGATTTGGGCATGTCCAAAGAGACGCTAGAATACCACCACGACCTGCACCACAAGGCCTATGTGGACAATGGTAACAAATTGGTTGCGGGCACAGAGTGGGAGGGTAAATCCCTCGAAGACATCATCAAAGGCACATACCAAGCGGACGCCGTTGCCCAAAATGGGATTTTCAACAACGCCTCGCAGCATTGGAACCACATGCAGTTCTGGGAAATGATGGGCCCAACGGGTCGCGCGATGCCCAGCGAGCTTGAAAAAGCAATCACAGAGAGCTTTGGATCCGTTGATAAGTTCAAAGAAGAATTCGGCGCAGCGGGCGCGGGTCAATTTGGCTCCGGCTGGTGCTGGTTGGTGAAAGACAGCGATGGTGGCTTGAAAGTGACCAAAACTGAAAACGGTGTGAACCCGCTTTGCTTTGGTCAAACAGCCTTGCTTGGGTGTGATGTGTGGGAACACTCATACTACATCGATTTCCGCAACAAGCGTCCTGCGTATTTGACTAATTTCCTTGATAATTTGGTCAACTGGGAAAACGTTGCATCACGCCTCTAACTCAGGCCTGATATTTTAAGGTTACCCCGCGGCCCGATGGTCGCGGGGTTTTTGTTTAAGGGGACAGACATGAGCGAGGCAACAAAAGGGGTCTGGGCGGTGATTGCCGCCTGTACGATATGGGGCATCTCTTCGGTCTTTTATAAAATGCTCTCGCATGTCCCAGCGATCGAGGTTCTTGCCCATCGCACGGTTTGGTCAGTCGTCTTTTTCACCATCGTCTTGGTGATCCAAAGACGGTTTATGGCGTTGCGAGAGGTCTTTGGATCCCTTAGCCGCATTGGCATTGTTGGACTTGCCTCCGTCATGATCGCGTTTAACTGGTTTTGTTTTATCTATGCGATCCAAATTGGCCATGCGACAGAGGCCAGTTTTGGGTATTTCATTTTCCCACTTGTCGCTGTGTGCCTTGGCGTTGTCTTTTTCGGGGAACGGTTGAGCCTTGGGCAAAAACTAGCGATTGCCTTAGCGGCAGTGGCCGTTTTGACATTAGGCTTGGGGCAGGGAGTTGTGCCCTGGGTGCCTTTGGCCCTGTCATTGTCTTTTGGAGCCTATAGCGCACTGAAGAAGCGTTTAGAGATGGGACCAGTTGTCTCGGTGACGGGGGAGGTCATTTTGTTGTTGCCGATTGCACTAGGGCTGATGCTGTATTTCGGTGCGACAGGAACATCTGGGGTGCAGGGGGATATTTGGACGATTGGCCTCTTGATGGTGTCGGGACCCTTGACCGCTATCCCGTTGATTTTGTTTTCCTACGCCACGCGCCGCGTTGATTTAGCAACCGTCGGTATTTTGCAATACCTCAACCCAACGCTACAATTCCTCTGCGCTTTGCTCATCCTGCAAGAGCCCTTTGGCTATTGGTATGCGATTGCCTTTCCAATGATTTGGATTGCATTGATTCTTTATAGCGCCGCGACATGGCGCAAAGCTTAGCTGAGGTAGGCTTCGGCGTCTTGAACTGTTGCCGCTACAGAAAAGAGTGAGGTCAAGCTTGGGTCGGCAAAGCCAGAGGCAATGATGTGATCCAGCATCGTGATCAAAGGATCCCAATACCCACTGATATTGATCAAGATAATTGGTTTTTGATGCAGCCCCAATTGCGCCCATGTCAGCACTTCGAAAAATTCATCCAAGCTGCCTGCGCCACCTGGCAATACAACCACAGCGTCACTATTCATGAACATAACCTTTTTGCGTTCATGCATATTTTCAGTGATTACAAAGCTTGTTAAGTCCTGTTTCCCAACTTCTGCGTGTAATAAATGAGTGGGGATCACACCAAAAGTGTCCGCGCTATTCGCCTGAGCTGAGCGCGCAACTGTCCCCATGAGGCCCACATCACCGGCCCCATAAACCAATCGCCAATTTTTGCGGCCAAGCATAGCTCCGAAGTCCACAGCTGCCTGTTCGAAGTCGGGATGATTGCCGGAACGGGCTCCGCAAAAGACACAAATTGACTTTTCCGCCATTTTACCACCTTATCTGTCAACTGTTTTGACCTTGCTACCCCTTGTTGTTAAGGAGAGGCAAGAGAGCGTTTGATCTTGGGGAGAATAAAATGGGAATTGGTTCAGTAAGCCGCAAAGGGGTCCTTGTCGGTTGTGGTTTAATTGCTGTGTCATTTGCAGGGTGGGTTTTTGAAAATCGACCTTTTTCTGGCGACGTGGGCACGACTGAAACCAGTCTCAGTGAAGAGATCGTTGAAGTGCAACCCAGCGCGCCTGTTATCGCGAGCCTTCCTGAACAAAATGGTGAAGCCGCGGAAGTAGAGGCACCTGTCGAAAACCCTACTGAGGGTGTCGAGGAGGTTCTGGAGTCAGTCGAGCCGGCTGTTGAAGAGATTTCAGAGGATCAAGCGCCTGAACCTGTAACGACAGAAGGCGCAGAGCCAGAAGCGGAACCTGTTGCTTCTGAAGCTGAGCCAGTGGTCGCGCAAGAAACGCAGACAGTTGTTGCGCAAGAGGCCGAGGAAGCTGTCGCAGCTGAGGCACCTGTCATGGAAACCGCTCGCATTGATGCCGACGGGACCGCAATTATTGCAGGGCGCGCTGCACCGAATGAAACCGTCTCAATCATGGTAGATGATGAAGTCATCGACGAAGTCCAAACAGATGGGTCGGGCAATTATGCGTCTATTTTCGAAATGGACGCCTCTGATACGGCCCGCGTGGTGTCTGTGGCGACGCCTGAGGCGCAAGGGACGCAAGACTTGATCGTCATGCCAACTCAGGTTCAGGTCACTCCTGACCCAGTTGAGGAGGTGACAAAGGTTGTTGAGGCTATCGAGACAGAGGCAGAAACCGTTGTGGCAATGCTCTCAGAAGAGACGCCTGTTGAGGACGCCGTTGTAATGACAGAAACAATGGACGCACAGGGTGACGCTGAAGTCACAAAAGAGGGGAGTGTTGAGCAAGTTGAATCTTCGAATGCTGAGGAGGACACATCTGACACTCCTGTGACGGCTGAGGCTGTACAAACTATTCCTGTTGAGGATGCAGCTGAACAAGAGGTGGTTGAACAAACACCTGTTGCCGAGCCTATTGAGCAAGCCCCTGCAGTTTTGATGACAAGCAAAGACGGTGTTAAAGTTGTTCAAGCACCCGTTGAAAAGACGGATGATGTCACCTTGGATGCCATTAGCTATTCGGATCAAGGGGACGTGACGCTTAGCGGGCGGGCGAGCTCGGAAACTAATGTTCAGGTCTATGTGGACAATACGCTGACGACGGCCACGAAAACAGACGAAGACGGGGCATGGGAAACCGATTTGGACAATGTTGATGCGGGTGTCTACACGCTACGGATTGACGAAGTTGATCAATCAAGCCAAGTTCAGTCACGCATTGAATTGCCATTCAAACGTGAAGATCGTGAGGTCTTGGCCCAAGCCTCTGACACTGAGTCTGCGGATGATGCCGTGATCAAAAACGTGATCGTTCAGCCGGGATCAACGCTTTGGGCGATTGCGCGTGAACGCTATGGAGAAGGTATTCTTTACGTGCAAGTCTTTGCTGCTAACCGCGACAAAATTCGTGATCCAGACCTCATTTATCCTGGACAGGTCTTTGATCTTCCCAAAGACGTCGCGGAATAATCTAAGGCTATAGAATTAAATTAACTGGGCCTCTGGGAAACCTTGGCCAAGCATATTATTTGTGCTTGACGATATAAAGGATTCCCTATGCGTTCTGCTGCCAATTCGACCCCTGATGACCTTGAACCCAACGAAGCCAAATCAGGCTGGCGCACGATCATGCGGGTGGTTCCTTATCTTTGGCCTGAAGACCCAGAGAAGGCATGGATCAAATATCGAGTTGTGATTGCTCTGTTGGCTTTGGTTTTGGCCAAGTTTATCGCAGTTACAACGCCCCAAATTTACAAAGCAGTTGTGGATCACTTGTCTGGCGAAGGTGTGTCCAATTTTGTCTTGGGGGCCGTTGGGCTGACCATTGCTTATGGTGTGTCTCGCTTGATGACGGTTGGGTTGCAACAGCTTCGCGATGCAGTCTTTGCCAAAGTGGGACAGGGCGCATTGCGGGCCTTAGCGCTTGAAACCTTTCAACATATTCACCGCCTATCCATGCGCTATCATATCACCCGTAAAACGGGGGGATTGAGCCGTATCATTGAACGCGGCGTCAAAGGTGTCGATTTCTTGCTGCGCTTTATGTTGTTCTCTGTGGGGCCATTGATCCTTGAGCTGTTTTTAACGGCTGCGATTTTGTTCTATTTCTTTGACGTGTCTTATCTCATCGTGGTTGTTGTTACGATCGCGATTTACGTTTGGTTTACCTTCAAGGTGACAGAATGGCGGGTCAAACTGCGCCGCCAGATGAATGACCAAGACACGGATGCCAATCAAAAGGCGATTGATAGTCTTTTGAATTTTGAAACCGTTCGCTATTTTGGCGCTGAACAGCGCGAAGCCAGCCGTTATGACCGCGCGATGGAAAAATACGAGGATGCCGCGCTCAAGACCAGCTATTCGCTGTCTTTCTTGAACTTTGGACAATCCTTTATCATTACGACAGGTCTGATCATTGTCATGGTCTTTGCAGCCCTCGGTGTGGAACGTGGCGAATTGACGGTTGGTGATTTTGTCATGGTGAATGCCTATATGATCCAAATCACGATGCCCTTGAACTTCCTCGGGACCGTATACCGTGAAATTCGTCAAAGCCTCGTTGATATGGGCGAAATGTTTGATTTGCTCGAACAGCCTGCTGAGATCACAACCAAGCCTGGTGCGCCAGATTTGGCGGTGTCAGGCGGTCATATTCGTCTCAGCAACGTTGATTTTGGCTATGATCCGGAACGTGCCATTTTAAAAGGCGTCTCGTTGGATGTTCCAGCGGGTCAAACCGTGGCGATTGTCGGATCCTCGGGGTCAGGGAAATCTACCATTGGACGTCTCTTGTTCCGTTTTTACGATGTGACCGGCGGATCCTTGAGCATTGATGATCAAGATGTGCGGGATGTCACGCTCACAAGCTTGCAACAAGCCATCGGTGTGGTGCCTCAAGATACAGTCCTCTTTAACGACACGATCCTTTACAACATCGCTTACGGACGAGAGGGGGCAAGCCGAGACGAGATCGAACAAGCCGCACGCGATGCGCAAATCCACGATTTTATTCAATCGCTTCCTGAGGGATATAACACCAAGGTGGGCGAACGTGGTCTCAAATTGTCAGGGGGCGAAAAACAGCGTGTAGGCATTGCGCGGACCTTGCTCAAGAACCCTCCTATTTTGCTCTTGGACGAGGCGACAAGTGCGCTTGATACAGAAACCGAGCATGACATTCAAGATGCCCTCAATCGTGCGGCTGAGGGGCGCACTGTGATCACGATTGCGCATCGCCTGTCTACAGTTGCAGATGCGGATCAAATCGTTGTCTTGGAAAAAGGTCTCGTTGTGGAACAAGGCCGCCACCAAGAGTTACTAGATCAAGGTGGCCGTTATCATGAGCTTTGGGCGATGCAGCAATCATCGTCACATTGATTAGAGTTTGCGAATTGTGCCGCTTGCTGTGACAGAGCGTTCGTTAACGGAGTAAATACTGATGATCCGGCATTTTTCTTCGTCAAATGAGGCACCAACAGTAAGACGATCTCCGATTTTTAGCTCGTGAAACAAGGGTTCGAACTCGTCACGGCGTATGACGACGTCCTGTAACGTCTCATCCTCCGCACGGCAGATGGCACTTTTGTTGCTTTCGTCAAAACCTGTTAATTTAATTTCCATGTCATGCTCTCTTTGGTGCAAATGTTGAAACTAAAACAGCCCTAAGTAAGAAGATGAACGACAGACTGAGTGTTCGAGGGGGGGATGGGGAGTAGAACGACTACAGTTAAAAATTCGTTATCTCTTACTTAGAACATAGAGTAATCAACAATGTTTTCCTTTTACAAGTTTGAGTCCTTAATTGACATTTTTAAAAAATAACGAACACAGGGTGGTTATTGTGCCGCTACAGGGAAACAATATCATCCATTGATTCACTGTTGCATCCCCCTAAAGGGGAGGCATGTCGCGTTTGTTGGAAAATCGACTGGGTTATAATCAGGTGTCAGCGAAAAAAAAAGGCACCTCAAACTTGAGATGCCTTTCGTCTTTTAACACATGATGCAAGACATCTATTCTGCGGCTTTTATAGGCAAAACAGGGGTGTCTCCCTCGCTTATGCTAGGACGCATGTCATCCCAAATGATTTCGGATTGCTTCATTTTTCTAGCACTACGGGACAAAACCCAATCACGAGTGATATTGGCCTGTTTGCTCAGGAATGTCCGCGCAAGAAGTTTGAGAAGCGCAAGCACATAGGTCACAAACCAAATCCGCGCAGCCAGCAAGGCAGGGGTAAAGACAAGCGTCAGAACCGTTGCAATACCCAATCCAAAGACCACAGCGGTTGCAAGTTGTTTCCACCAAAGAGCTGTTGGGCTATCAATTGAATACCCCCCGTTGATGAAATCAAGCGACAAGCCAAACATCATCGGCGCGAGGCCAGCCATTGTTGTGATCGTGGTCAGCAAAACAGGACGGATGCGTTGTTCTGCTGTGCGAACAATGGCCTCGATTTTGGGCATGTAGCGCGAGAATTCTTGATAGGTATCGATCAGAACAATGTTGTTGTTCACCACAATCCCCGCCAAGGCGACAATCCCTGTTCCCGTCATGATGATAGAAAAGGCTTGGTTCATCACCAACATGCCGATCAAAACCCCAACTGTTGACAGAACCACAGCGACCAAAACGATGAAGGAATTATAAAAGCTGTTGAATTGCGCTAGTAGAATAATGAACATCAAAGCCAAGGCTGCGGAAAAGGCACTTGATAGGAACGCCTGGCTTTCGGCTTGATCCTCTTGATCGCCGGTCCATTCCCACTCCATACCACTTGGAAGCGGGTTCTCGGTCAAATAAGCGGTCAAATATTCAATCCGCTCATTTGCGTTAATGATGACTTCGGTTTCCTTACCATCAACCATTCGCGTTTCCCGAAGGTCTGAGGCGACTGCTGCTTTGATATCAAAATAACGGCGCTGATCACTGCGTTCGATTTCCGCGAGCTTTTTGACAGGCTGACGGGTCACAAAGTTTGAGAGAGGAACCAGCCCATCTTGCGTGCGAACTTTGAGCGTGTCCAACGTACTCAAGAGGCGATCTTCTTCAGGAAGGCGAACACGAATTTCGACTTCTTCTTCGCTGCTGTCGACGCGCATTGTGTCCAACAGGACGCCGCGTGTCACAAGCTGAACCATAGCACCAACTGTGGCAACATCCGCGCCGTAGCGACCTGCTTTTTCAACATCAACGTCAATTTGCCAATCAATACCCGGAAGAGGGCGGGTATCCTCAATAAGTTCAAGTCCCAATGTATTATCGAACTTTGTCCGTAAATCTCCGACGACCCCTAACAATTGATCGAAATCATCGCCAAAGATACGAAGATGAACAGGTTTCGCACTAGCTGGACCACGGGCCAATTCCAAGACCTCGATTTGAATGCCAGGCAATGTGTTTAGCTCGGCTTCGAGATCCGCCATAACTTGATTACCGTCAAGCTCAGGGTTGTCTGCGCGTCGTTCCCATGGAATTGTTTCGAGCTGGATTTGTCCAATGGTGTCTTTAGGTGTTGTGGCACCAGCAGTATTGCTGTTCAGACCACCTTCACCGGCAAAGGCAAAGACACTGTCAACGCCTGGATGGGCCAAAACAATGTCTTCAGCCGTGCGCAAAAGATCGTCTTTTTCGCTTAGGGACAGGTTTCCGCGTGCTTTGACATAGACGATGGCTTGTTCAGGTTCGGATTCAACAAAGAATTCCACACCGTTATTGTTTGCTCCGAAATAGCTAAAGACCGAAATCGTAAAGGCAACAACAGCGGCAATTGTCACGAGTGGCATAATTGGATTGCCTGCGATGAACTTGATGAAATATCCGAACGGGGTTCGGTTATATCCGGCCTTCACCTTTGTTTCTGTTTTTTGACGCGCCGCTGCACCCATTGTGATTGAGGCCAAAAATGCGCTTGCGATAAACATCAAGAAACCAGGCACATAGGCCATGATCCCTGTGTCTTTATCAAGGCCAAACACATAGGCCGGATTGATGAACTGCATTGCACCGATAAACAGCAAAACAATTGCGATCGGAACAAATGCCGCGCGCACGATCCAAGGGAAGCTTTGACGCAGCGCCTCAGAGCTATTCTCAAACACGCGGCTGAGACGACCAGAAACCCCACCCATGATCGGCAAATAGATCAGAGCCACCACCAATGAGGCGCTCAGAACGAAAATCAACGTGACAGGCAACATGCCCATAAATTGACCCGGAACGCCCGGCCAAAAGAGCATTGGTAAAAATGCACAAAGCGTTGTCGCAGTAGAGCTGACGATTGGCCAGAACATACGCTTGGCGGCTTCGGTGTAGGCGGCCATTGGGCCGGAGCCGTCGTTGATGCGCTTGTCCGCATATTCGACGACAACAATCGCACCATCAACCAGCATGCCGACGGCCAAGATTAAGCCGAACATTACAATGTTTGAAATGGTGATTCCCATGACACCGAGCAAAACAAAACACAAAAGGAAAGATGTTGGGATCGAAAATCCAACAAGCAATGCAGCCCGTGTTCCAAGCGAGGTCAAAACCACAATCATCACCAAAGCAACCGCTGTCAAAACGGATCCTTCGAGCTGGCTTACCATGCTTTCGACCGAACGGCTTTGATCGTTAGATGTGCCAAAATTCACGGCGGATTTCAAATCATCGGGCCAGTTGGCTTGTTCTTCTTCGACGACACGGCGCACTTCTTTTGCTGTATCAATAAGGTTGAACCCTTTGCGCTTAACAACTTGGAGGGCAACTGTATCCTCGCCGTTAAAACGCGCGGTGCCTGTGCGATCTTCAAAGGTCAATTTGATCTCAGCCAAATCCCCTAACGTGATGACGCGATCCCCGTTTGTTTTAATTGGAAGGCTGTAAATATCTTGAGGCTCATCAAAGCTTGATGGGATTTTAACGGCAAAGGTGCCTTGTTCTGTTTCAACTTCGCCTGCGGCAATCAATTGGTTGTTGTTGCGAACAACAGAGATCAATTCGCCGGCAGTCACATTATAGGCTTCGAGCTTGAGGGGGTCGATTGTAACTTCGACCATTTCGCTACGGTTCCCAGAAATCACAGCATCCAAAACAGCATCCATAGATTCAATGCGATCTTGCAAGCGTTCAGCAATCTGCGTCATTGTTCGTTCTGGAACATCCCCTGTGAGGTTGACAATAATGATTGGGAATTCGGAAAAATTAATTTCGTTAATCGAATATTTGTCGGCGCCATCTGGAAATTGGGCTTCTGCGGAATTCATGGCATCGCGGACATCGGCCATGGTTGTGCCCTTGTCCCACCCAAATTCAAATTCTAGAGCAACACCGGCATAGTTTTCTGCTGCGGTAGACGTC
>CBFHKO010000012.1:0-51373 GCA_965656445.1 uncultured Paracoccaceae bacterium | reverse complement strand
CATAATCAAATCATAGGTGTACCAGAGCCTCCATGCTTCATACAGCTCTAGTGTTCCAAATTATCTGACGACCGACAATCTTGGCATAATTAACACTGCCCTTTCAAAGCACTGGTTCGATTTGGAGATATCCGACGATGAATTATGCAGAGTTCAGCATAAACTCGCAAAAGATCCTGAAGATGAACGCAGCCTACGTTTTGATAAACGTTCCCTGTTTCGAGTGTTTAATGACGCCAATCTTGAAACTGGTGGAAGATTTTATGGTGGATGGTGGCAAAATGTTCCCAAGGAGTATCGTCGAAGACTAATCATCAATCGTAAGCCAACTGTAGAATTGGATTATTCTAATCAGCATCCCACGATTTTGTATTCTATGGAACAAGCTGAAAGGCCTTCTGATTGTTATTCTGAGGTCCTCAATTACAAACAGCTTCCTGACGGCAAAAGTCGTGCCAGTGCAAGGAAAATGGTAAAACAGGCTTTCAATGCAATGCTGAACGCTGACCAACCGATGGCTCACGCCCCAAATGGTGTACGCCCAAAAGAGTTCGGCCTGACGTGGGCAGAATTATCTGATGCAATAACAGAATTTCATGCACCGATTGAACGTCACTTTTACACGGGTGTCGGCCTGCGTCTTCAAAGGATAGATAGTGATATTGCAGAACTGGTGATGCTGCATTTTGCAACTAAAGGCATCCCGATACTTCCTCTGCATGACAGCTTCCTCATGCATCATGGTTATGAGGCTGAACTGGCTCAGCAGATGGACTTAGCCTTTCAGAGAGTTACGGAATACAAGCCAAAGATTGATACGAAATATTTTGACGTTGCAGCCGACGATGCCTTATCTGAAGATGGTGATGATCTTACAAGTACTTTGAAATTACTAGGCGAAAGTCATGAAGCGAGAATGGCAGCGTTCGAGACAATTGCAAAAATACATAGCTGAATGAGTATCGTTGTGATATCTTTGCGACATCAGTCCGTAATATATAGAAAAAGTAATCTATCTGTATGCGCTTATTCCTACTATTCGCCCTGCCATTTATGGGAATTGTGAATCCTGTTTTTGGTGACCAAACCCAAACTGTACAACGACTGCTCAACGAACTCGGCTATAATGCAGGGGTGCCTGATGGGATCGCTGGTAGAAAAACAAAGAAAGCCATTGCATCATTTTACACGGATAATGGTCGTAAATTTGATGGTGCAATTGATACTAATGAAGTAGCAGATTTAAGAGCACAGATAAATGGCTTATACGGGAACTGTTCAAAAGTCACCGATCAAACCGATCTCGATGACGCTATTTCAACATTTCCAGCTTATTTACCTGATTATGATCGAGTGACAACAACAATCCCTGCTTATGTCAGGGGAACTTTTGGCGACATAGATGGCGGGGAAGTCGATGCTTGGATCGTAGCTTCCTCAGATGTAAACAATGATGGTATCACCGATGTTTATGTGGAATATACGGAGACGCAAGTACCTCCAGCCATTTATCTCGGCACAACAACTGGTGCGTTCACAGTTCTACCAAACCCCATTGAAACAACTCGGCGTTCCATAAACATGGGTTATTTCGCAGATCTAACTAATGACGGTTATAATGATTTTGTTGGGTTTGTGACTTCAGATCATGTCGAATACTTTCAGCAAAGAGGCTTTAACAAGGTAACGCCTGGTGAACCCGATCTAGTACTCATAAACATGAAAGGTGAGGCATTTATCCCCACTGCTGTGCCTGAAGCGCATAAAAATGATATCAACCATGGGGGCATTATTTCAGACATAGACAACGATGGCTATTTAGACCTTATTCCTCTTACAGAAAGAAATGGTTTGCGATCGTATCCTATCAAAAACGTTGGCGGGAACGAGTTTGAGTTATCAAAGTATCCTTTACCACAAATTGTCACGAAACATTGGATCGAAGATGGTAAAGCTGGTGATCTAGATGGCGATGGTTTCGATGATTATGTTATCAGTTTAGAACTGCCATCTTGGACAAGAGATGCAAAATGGAACCTTATTAGACATGTTAAAAATCATAAATCACTTCTAATTATTTACGGCGACGGAGATTTTGATTTTTCAAATAATCGCACAACTAGGTTGGGTAAATATTGGTTTGATCCAGATACATTAGAGTTATTTGCGAAGATGAGAGCGCAACCCTCTGGTAGAAATTACCAAGCGAATAATATTTCATTTGGGACATCAAATATATCGTTGATTGACCTCAACGCTGACGGACTGTTAGACATCCTAGAAGGGCAATATATACAAGCGGAAACATGGGAAACTTCTGGCTTCCAAGCCTATTTAAATCATGGTGAATGTTTCGAACTTGTGACGGATGAATTGTTCCCCGACCAAGCTGACAACCGCATTATAGATCCCGATCACAGCACAAAGTACGTTAAGAAGTTTCATTTTGGTGACATAAACCAGGATGGTAGTTTAGATATTCTTCTGCAAGGGCTGTCAATTCATCCACGGCAAAGGGATGACGAAATTACAAAGTATCCGTATATATTTCTTGGAAACAAAAACGGATCCTTTCTGCCCGTAGAGAAGTCGTTGGCAAAAGAATTACGTGTTATTCGACAGATTGTGATTGGTGATTTTAATGGTGATGGTCTCATCGATTTGGCTGGAACTGACTTGAGAGACCGTAATAAATCAAAAATTGTGACGTTCTTGGCGAAACCAATAGATGAGACCCTGCTACAAAAACGATCGGTGAATACAACAAAATTACGTTTGAAATGGACAGTTTCGATGCGTGATGACAATTATAGGGAGTATCTAGAAGCTGAAGATACAATATATCTTAATACTAATGGTGAAATCATCGATATTGATGGTGTTGATTTTACTGATGAAGGCGTTTCTGGTCGTGATAACCTAGAGTACAGTGTTGCTGATGAGGTATTGAAAATTAAAGGCGTAATCAAGTTATTTGGTAATGAGCGTCTATATGTGAGTTTTTCTGCGCCTTTAGATGCTAAAAAGGTGTCTAGGACATTTGGAACACAAGATAAGTTGATCTTGACTTGGGATTTTGAATAACACGATCGGGCTTTTTGTATTTGTGTAACCAGAAAGTCTGTGACTTCGTAAAACCGTTTATATCTTCTATCTCGCCAGTTGAGATTAAGGTTAGGTTTCACACTAATATCCTTCGTCATAATTCTAGCCCTAATTACCTGATATATTCATAAGCTTATTGTTATGGTCAGACCCTCCTTAGGGGAGGCTCTTCCCCATACTAGTATCACTTAGATAATACCTCAAACTGAATGAGATGTGAATCCCTATGTAGTACGTTATTCACTAATGACCTGAACCTTCCCCCTGTCTAATCAAAACAGTCAACCCAGATAAGGCCAGTACAAATTGCTCGTTAGTTTACGGTTTCGTTCACCCAATCTCAGGTCAGCCACATATACGGTATCCCCAAGGGGTGGGGTGGCACTCGCAGGGGGGCATCCTGCATTACTGACCCGATTACTGACCATTTTACGCCTTATTGCAGTGAACTGCAGGACAGTGCTATCAACAATATCAGAGTGTTAGATGAATGCTGACGGATGATCAGGGAACTTAACCCGCACCTCCTCCGCCATCATCATGAAAATCTAGATCGGCAACTGCAAACGTAGGCTTCTGATAACGCTTAGTTTTTAACCTTGGCGCCATTGTGCCTTAGCCTTTGACTGACCGTTATGCAGTGTCGTCTTTTACTCAGCAGTCTTTTTATCTGCTTCCACTTAGCCGTCAGACACACTAAGTACATCAAACATCTCGAAACAGGAATAAATCATGGCACAAAAAGCCACCATCTATAAAGTTGAACTTTCAGTTTCGGATATGGACCGTCACTATTATGAAACCCACAAACTTACCGTAGCCAAACATCCATCCGAAACAGATGAACGCTTAATGGTGCGCCTTATTGCCTTTGCACTGAATGCCCGTGAGAAGTTGGAATTCTCCAGAGGCCTATCGGCAGATGATGAACCTGACCTTTGGGAAAAGAGTTTCAGTGATGAGATTGACTTGTGGGTAACTCTGGGTCTTCCAACCGAAAAGATCGTGCGGCAATCCTGTGGTAAAGCCAGAGAGGTTATTATCTATTCATATGGCGGCAGAAACGCAGAAATTTGGTGGGATAAGATCAAAAACAGTACCTCACGCTTTGAAAACCTGAAGGTCATAAATTTGGCTGAGGCAGAAACAAATGAACTCGCCGAACAAGCAAAGCGCTCAATGAAGTTGCAGGTGAATGTTCAAGAGGGTGATTTAATGGTCAGTGTTAATGATAGCATCGTGTATGTCACTCCCGTCTCATGGAAATAACATTCGTTAATCCAAGCCTAGTACCGTTTTTTTCATCCATTCAATCAGCACTTCGATCGGATAGCCACAACCATAGCCCTGCCCTACTCTTTCAGTTGCCCAACCACCGATTTGATTGGCGATGTCTGCAGGACATTGCACAGCACGCAATCGGTCCCGCATTGAGTGTCGAAAGCTATGCATTGTGCAGCCCTCAGGGACATAGTTCCTCAACCACTTGTTAATTGCAGCACTGGCTGAATTTGCACTGGTACGTGATCCACGATTGTATCTAGGGAAGGCATGAGATGAGGTACCCGCTTCTTGCAGTATTCTCTGTGCAGCCCACAGGGCCATTCCAGATAACGGTATTACTCTTGCACTTGCAGACGTCTTCAGACTGCGCCAAGGGTGCTTGCGCACTTCAACGAATGGAATGTCAGCCTGAAGGTTAAAGTCGTCCACTGACAGCCCTGCAGCTTCTGCCAGCCGCATTCCAGTGTCTGACACCAACGCAACAAGCCAGCGGATATCATCATCAATCTGCACGCACTCATGCTGAACACGACGCAAGTCATCTACTGGGATTGGCTTTCGGGAGACAACACCCTTTGACCGATCATGGTAAACGCCCACAAAGGGATTACGGACATCCAAGGCAAATTCAGACAGGGCAAAGTTGATCACTGCTTTGACGTAGGAAAAGTTACGGGTGACGCTTGATCCCGTTAAACCTCTGGCGACTAACCAATCTCTAAAAATCAGGGCATCCTGTCTTGTATAAGCCGCCAATGGTTTATTACCGCAATTCTCTATCACATAACCACAGGCTCTTTCAGCAGATTGCCTAAACGACTTAGCTTTGCCGCTACCTTTCTGTTCCAGATAAACCCCCAGGGCGTCAAGCAATGTCGGACCTTCCAAAGCCCTGTTTGGCGTCATATTCTGCGATTTAACTGCGGGGACATCCACCCCATCCCTAATTAGCGAAAGGCCTAAAACCTCGGATTTGGCTAAACGCATTTGCGTCCAATAGGCATCTAGCTTTGCAGCTTCGATCTTAGCCTGCAGCTTCGCTTCCTGAGGCGACGATGTACGCAATCCCTGGACGATACGAGGGTACTTGTAATGCTGTCTTAAATCAGCAGGAACCCTGCGAGTGAAGTAATAGTAGCCTCCACGCACGAAGGTGTAAGGTACAGGCTTGGTCAGTAATCGGGTCTGCATAACGGTCAGTCAAAGGCTAAGGCACAATGGCGCCAAGGTTAAAAACTAAGCGTTATCAGAAGCCTACGTTTGCAGTTGCCGATCTAGATTTTCATGATGATGGCGGAGGAGGTGGGATTCGAACCCACGGTAGACTTTCACCTACGTCGGTTTTCAAGACCGGTGCATTCAACCACTCTGCCACTCCTCCGACAGGCACCGTTTAACTTGAGAAATTTGATTCTAAAAGGGGTAAAGATCGGAAATTTTACGCTTGTTTCAATTAGATGTTCTTTGCTTAGCGTCAAAAGCACGATAAAGTCTTTGCAGATGTGGTATAAATCCGCAAAGGATGCCAATCAAAGCAGATGATTTAAGCAGGGGGCAGCTTATGCAAAATCTTTCTATTTATTCAATTAAAACACTCCATATTTCTATTGGCCTCTTGGGCCTCACATTCCTGAGCGCATGTGAAGACGGCGTAGGATTTAACCTTGGCGGCGCGACAAGCTCTGAGCCCGCCGCAAATAGTGTCGAGTTGATCGAGCGTGATGTCGAGGCGCCTGATGTCTTTCAAGTTACCGAAGCCGGCCTTTGGGATGGGCGTCCCTCTTTGGGGGGCGTTTGGGTAGCGCATCCTGATGTCCAGGATCCGGAACGCGTGATTATCCGCAACAGCAAGAACAACAAATTTGTGATCGGTGCCCTTTTCCGGCGTGAACGCGAAAGTGCGGGACCACGGCTGCAGGTGTCCTCTGATGCGGCGGCGGCACTTGGCATGCTTGCGGGCGCGCCGAGCAACCTAAATGTCACCGCACTGCGGCGTCAAGCGGTCAGTGAGCCCGTTGAGGTCAGCTTGGATGCCCCGTCAGAGGTTGAAACATCGACCCTCGCTCCGACGACAGACACAGCCGTAGCAGCTGCCGCCCCTGCTCCGGCTCAGCCAGCACCAAAGCCTGCTTCAAGTTTGAGCAAACCATTTATCCAAATCGGTATCTTTAGTGTTGAGCAAAATGCCAAAAATACAGCGACGTCGATGCGTGGTATAGGTATTGTTCCAATTGTTAAAAAGCATACAACAAATGGCAAAACATTCTGGCGCGTCATTGTTGGACCCGCGGCAAGCACAGCCGAGCGGAGTGACTTGTTCAAAAAAGTGAAATCAGCGGGGTTCGGGGATGCATATGCTGTTACGAATTAAGTCCCTCATATTAGTCATATCCCTAGCCATCTGGTCCGGCCAAGCCGTTGCCTTTGAAACCAAAGCACGTGCTGCCTATGTCTTGGATCAAGGGACAGGGACAATATTATTGGCGAAGAACGCCGACGATGCCTTGCCCCCTGCTTCGATGTCAAAACTTATGACGCTCTATATGGCGCTTGAGTTTATCAAAGCGGGGAACCTGCGCCTTGATGAAAAGCTTCCTGTGTCTCGGCATGCGCAAAACTATGGCGGCTCTACGATGTTCTTGGACACCACCGATCGGGTGAGCGTTGAAGATTTGCTCAAAGGGATCATCGTCTTGTCCGGCAATGACGCCAGTGCCGTTTTGGCCGAAGCTTTATCCCCCGATGGAACAGAGGCTGGATTTGCCAAAATGATGACCATCCGCGCTCAACAGCTTGGCATGACGAATTCGATATTCAAAAACTCCAACGGCTGGCCGACGCAGGGCCATGTCATGAGCATGCGTGATTTGGGGCTACTTGCGAACCTCTTGATCACGGATTTTCCAGAATATTACGGATTGTTTGCCCAGAAAGAGTTCAAATTTGATGGGCGCGCGCCTGCGAATACACTCAATCGCAACCCCTTGTTGGGGTTGGGGATTGGCGCAGATGGGTTGAAAACAGGCCACACACAAGAAGCAGGATTTGGCCTTGTCGGGTCCGCAAAACAAGGGGATCGCCGAATTATCTTTGCTATTTCTGGGTTGGACAGCTCGCAAGCCCGTGCAGAAGAGGCCGAAGCCATCGTGAATTGGGCCTTCCGTCAATTTGCAACCAAGTCCTTTGGCACAAAAGGCCAAACTATTGTCTCCCCGCCTATTTGGGATGGGGATGCGGCAACAGTTGACCTTGGCCTTGCTGAGGATTTGAACGTCACAGTTCCGATACTGACGAACCAAGATGTGACTTTCGAGGCCAAGTATCAAACCCCTCTGCTCAGCCCAATCATAGAGGGCAATCAATATGGTACGTTGACGGTTAAACCCACTGGATTGCCTCAGTTTGATGTTCCATTGGTTGCCAAATCCAACGTTGGAAACGGTGGTTTTACATCAAAGCTGACTGTCGCGGCGAAAACCCTTTTGTCCAAACTCGAACAACGGTCAGCAGGTGCGAATTGACCTCTAACGGCCTTTTCATCACATTCGAGGGGATCGATGGCTCTGGGAAATCCACTCAGACCAAGCTGCTCAAGTCTTCTCTAGAAGCGCGCGGATATGACGTTGTCATGACGCGCGAGCCAGGGGGATCCGTTGGGGCAGAAGAAATTCGCGCCCTTGTGTTGCAAGGGGACACAGATCGCTGGTCTGCGGAAACGGAAATCCTTTTGTTTACAGCGGCGCGGCGCGATCATATGGAACGCACTGTTTTACCCGCGCTTGAGGCGGGAAAAATTGTGATCTGTGATCGCTTTGCAGATTCAACGCGCATGTATCAAGGTCTGAGCCGTGGTGATTTGCGCGCGCTTGTGGATCAGCTGCACGACCTCATGATCCCCAAAGACCCGGATATCACAATCCTCATTGATATGGACCCCAAGGTTGGCCTGTCGCGCGCCAAGGCACGCGACACAGTTGAAGAACGGTTCGAGGACTTTGGCCTATCGTTTCAAGAACAGATGCGTCACGGGTTTCTAGAGCTTGCCAAAGCGGAGCCAAATCGGATTAAGGTCATCGATGGGCAAGGCACGCCTGAAACCGTATCCGCCGCCATCCTTGCGCAAATTGAGGCCGCTTTAGCATGAGCGATCTGGACGATATTCCACACTCAGATCAACTAGACGGCGCGCCCCATCCGCGCGATACAAAAACCCTATTTGGGCATGACGCGGCGATTGCTGAATTCTTAGACAGTTTTCATTCTGATCGGATGCATCATGGTTGGATGATCACTGGGCCCAAGGGAATTGGCAAAGCCTCCTTTGCATGGAAGATTGCAAAGTTTTTGCTCACCCAATCACCACAGAGCGAGGTCGGTCTTTTTGGCGACGCGCCCGCCCCCGCGACATCCTTGGATGTTGATCCTGAGCATCCCATTATCCGACGGATCAACGCAGGGTCCGAAGGCAGCTTATTCGTTTTGAAACGCGCGTGGGATGCAAAAAAGAAGGCCATGCAACAGGTGATCACCGTTGATGAGGCCCGCAAACTAAAGAATTTCTTTGCCCTGAGCACAACGGATGGTGGGCATCGCGTAGTGATCGTTGATGCAGCGGATGAGATGAACCCAAATGCGGCAAATGCCTTGCTCAAAATCTTGGAAGAGCCCCCCAATAAATCAACGCTTTTGTTGATTAGCCATCAACCGTCAAAATTGCTTCCAACGATCCGCTCACGGTGTCGAGAAATCCGTCTTAAACCTTTGGCCTCAGGGGATATTGATGCCGCCTTGGATCAAGCCGATATTACGATCGAGGATGATCTACGTAACTATTTGCCCGCCCTTGCAAATGGCTCTGTTGGCGAAGCGGTGCGTATGGCGCATTCTGACGGAGTCGTTCTCTATCATAACTTGCTTGTAACACTGAGCGATTTGCCAAATTTGAATAAATCCAAAGCCATGGCAATTGCAGATAGCATGTCGGGCAAAGCAAATGCAGATCGCTTTGAATTGATGATTGGCTTGATCGAAGTGGCGCTTGGCCGTCTTGCGCGGTTTGGCGCAACGCAAACCGCCCCAACGCATCTGGCCCACCCTGACGAAGCTGCGCTCTTAGCGCGCCTCGCGCCCCATCACTCCGCTGGTATGGCCTGGGCGAATTTGGCCCAAGATATTTCGACGCGATTGCGTCATGGACGTGCTGTGAACCTTGACCCTTCGTCATTGATCCTAGATACCATGTTCAAGATCGAGGATTGCGCCAAGACCATCTAAGGCCTCCTCTGTGAGAACAACAAAGGGACGTCTATGTCGCACGCCGTAATTACCGATAGCCATTGCCACCTTGATTTCCCTGATTTTGAAGGGGAACATGCGGAGTTGATCCAACGTGCCTTAGATGCTGGCGTGCATCGGATGGTCACGATTTGCACACGTCTTCGCAATGAACCCCTCGTGCGCGCAATTGCCGAGGCTCATGCGCCTGTGTTTTACGCTGCAGGCACCCACCCGATGAGCGCAGCTGAGGAACCCATGGCCACGGTTGACGAACTGGTTGCCCTTGCTGCGCATCCGAAATTCGTGGGCATTGGGGAAACAGGGCTTGATTATCATTATACCTCTGAGAGCGCTGATATCCAAAAACAAAGCCTCAGAATTCACATTGAGGCGGCCCAGAAAACGGGTTTGCCTTTGATCATTCATTCCCGCGCAGCAGATGAGGACATGGCGGATATATTGGCGGCTGAGCACAAAAACGCGCCCTATAAATGCGTCATGCATTGCTTTTCCTCAAGTGCAGAGCTTGGCAAAGCCGCGCTTGATCTCGGGTTCTATTTGTCCATGTCGGGCATTGCGGCCTTTCCCAAAAGCCAGGAGCTTCGCGATATATTTGCCAGCGCGCCTGTGGATCGCATTTTGTTGGAAACCGATAGCCCCTATTTAGCGCCCCCCCCTTTTCGCGGGAAGCGTAATGAACCGAGCTATACGGCACATACGGCCAAAGTGGGCGCCGAGGTCTTTGGCCTAAGCCTTGAAGAATTCGCCGCGCAAACCGAAGCCAATTTTGAACGTCTGTTCGACAAAGCCGCTCTCAAGGTCGGCGCATAGAAATGGCTGAGCTGCGCTTTACCATATTGGGATGCGGATCCTCTGGTGGGGTTCCTCGGCTTGGGGGGCACTGGGGCGCTTGTGATCCAAATAACCCCAAGAACCGCCGCACGCGCTGTTCTATGTTGGTTGAGCGAGAAACGGACGCAGGCGTCACCCGTGTTTTGATCGATACATCCCCAGACATGCGCGAACAACTTTTGCGCAGCGATGTGGGTGAATTGGACGGGGTCGTTTATACCCATGCGCATGCCGATCATGTCCATGGCATTGATGATCTACGCATGATTGTGTTCAACATGCGCAACCGATTGCCTGTTTGGGCCGATAAAGAGACCTGTGATAATTTGATTGCACGTTTTGGCTATGCCTTTGTCCAACCGGAAGGATCGAATTACCCGCCGATCTTGAATATGAACTTGATTTCAAACGCACCCTTCGTGGTGTCCGGGGCTGGTGGGGATATCCCCTTTCACCCCTTTGAGGTTGAGCACGGCAATATCAATGCTTTGGGGTTCCGTATGGGGCCGCTCTCTTATCTACCTGATGTGTCGGCCATGAATGATGCTGCGTGGACGGCAGTTCAAGGGTCCGAGTGTTGGGTTCTTGATGCCTTGCGATATACGCCCCACCCGACCCATTCGCATTTCGAACAAAGCCTTGAGTGGATCGCCCATGCGCAAACACCCAAGGCCGTCCTCACGAATATGCACATTGATCTAGACTATGACACGGTTGAGAAAGAAACGCCCGAACACATCTCCGCAGCCTTTGATGGCATGTGCCTGTCGTTTTCGGATTGAGCCGTAGGCATGCAGGCCCTCCTCGATGTCATCATCCCAGTCTTTCTTGTCATTGGGTTTGGCTATGTTGCCGTTTGGCGCGGTTTGTTTTCGACGGATGCCGTTGATGGGCTGATGAAATACGCACAGAATTTTGCTATTCCGTGCCTATTGTTCAACGCGATTTCTACGATGGATCTCGGCGCGACCTTTCAAGCGCCGCTTTTGATTAGCTTTTATTCAGGTGCTTTTGCTGCGTTTGTTATTGGGTTTGTCGGAGCGCATTATGTCTTTGGCCGCTCTGTTGAGGATGCCGTTGCGATTGCGTTTTGTTGTTTGTTCTCAAATTCCGTCATGCTTGGCCTATCGGTCACAGAACGGGCTTATGGCGTCGACGCCTTAGCCGCAAATTTTGCCATTGTCGCGATCCATTCCCCGTTTTGTTATGGCATTGGCATCACAGCAATGGAGATTGCGCGCAATCGTCAAAGTGGTGGCATAGCTATGGCCAAAAATGTCACCCGCGCCATGTTTAGCAATGCCTTGGTTTTGGGAATTGCGGCTGGATTTATTGTGAACCTTGCTGGACTTTCTCTGCCGTCGATGGTCACCCCTGCTTTGGATATGGTGGTGCGGACCGCGCTCCCTGTTGCGCTGTTTGGGATGGGGGGTGTCTTGTATCAATATCGCCCAGAAGGCGACATGGGACCCATTCTCATGGTTGCACTTGTCTCGCTCGTAATCCACCCCTCTATTACATGGGGCGTTGGCAGTGCGTCATCACTTAGCACTGCGGAAATGCGATCAGCTGTCTTGACCAGCGCTATGGCACCTGGGATCAATACCTATATCTTTGCAAATATGTATGGGCGGGCAAAACGTGTGGCCGCCTCTGCCGTTTTAATTAGCTCGGCACTTTCTATTTTAACCGCCGCCTGGTGGTTGAATATGCTTCCCTAACCTGTTGAGAGGACATTTAAATGTCAGCGACGCCCCAAGACATTGATACCTTTTTACAAGCCCACTCAGAGTGGTCCCGCATCACGGATGGAACGATTGCGAAAATTATGCGTCGGTATAAGTTCCGAAATTTCAAATCGGCACTCGCATTTGCCAATCTGGTCGGCGACATCTCAGAAGAGGCCAATCATCACCCTGATATCTTGGTCTCTTGGGGACGCGCGGAAATCACGTGGTGGACACATGATACCCAAGGTCTCAGCCAGCTTGATCTAGATTTGGCCGCATCCTGCGACAGGGCTTTTGACGCGTTCTAAACCAAAAAAGCGCCGCACTGCCAAAGCAATGACGACGCAAGTACCTGTAGCCAACAGGCAGGGAATTTTTGAACCAGTGTTCTAAGCACTGTTAAAAGAGAATGCCCACCAATCTAAATGTGCGGCGGCCATTCTCTTATTCATTGACTGAAATTAGTCGTAGACAGGCGCCCCTGTCGTCGCCAGTTCCGGCCAATCCTTGATCACATTGCTCCCTTGAAGAGGTTGTTGATACCCCTTGTGACAGGTCTTACAAGCCGCTTTTGGGGCGTCTGCATGCACTGGACCTAGCCGATTATCAGGATAGACATCTTCGAGAGGAACGAGATAATCGTTGTTGATTTCCTGAACCATAGCAATGCCTTGCGAGGCCGTAGACCACTGTGGCGTCACCTGTTCACTGTCATAAAACGCGCGCGTATTGTGACAGAGGACACAGTTTTTACCCAATGAATTCGCAAAGTAATTCATCAAGGAATAGGTCCGTTCCGCATGTTGAATAAGCGGATCCCCAGGTTCATTTGCCACACGCGATTCAAGATCATGGACCCCAATCACTTCGTAATTCAACAAATAAGCCTCAAGCGCATTTGACGGAAGGGACGTGTACTGGCTGAGAGGTGTTGCGCGGTTTTGCACAGCAGACCAACCAGATGCCGCCTCATTGACAGGATCGATTTTAAACCAAATATCAGAGGGAACATTTTGTCCGCGGTGACAGGTCATGCAGGTGACACCAACTTCTTTGTTGGCATTCACATGGCCATCCCACCCCTCATTGATGTTCTGGGTCATTTCAATCATCTTGCGCGCCACGACCTTGGTATAGAGCGTATCTTCACCATAGGTTTCGATATCTCCGTCCCCGTGACAATAGGCACAGCCCTCATCAGGAGCGACCCATTCCGTCATAGCCGCCATAACGCGATTGAAATTATCCTCGGTCACATCGCCTAAGACCTGAACATTTTGATAAATGTCTTTGGCCAAAGCTTCGCTCCCGTCTGGGATATAGGGTTCGTTTTCGTAAAGGAGCGCAATATCAGGATCGGGCGTATTGAGATCCGAATTGAATTCCGTCACCGACATCCCAATCCCACGCGGACCAGTTTGCAAACTACTGGTGGCGGCAGGTTGGCCCCAAGTTACGATCATGATCGCACCAAAGACGGCCCCCCCAAGTACACCAACCAAGATCGCAGGACCAAAGACGTTTGTCGGATTTTCTTTGTTCCACGCATTAAACCACTTAGGTAACATCTTACTTCTCCTGTCCTACAAAGGTTTCATAAGACCCGTAGCTGTCGTAGCCATATGACCCGTCATACATCGGAGCAAAATTGTGCTCTTGCGCCCAGATGAACCAGTTGTCGACAACGGTCCCTGTGAGCAAAATGCCAATTCCCCCTGTAATCGGACATAAGACTGCAAACCACCAAGCCCAGCGGTGAATGCCTTCCATTGTGGCATTGAACCCCATAGTCCAGCGCCAGAAGAGAGCCGCCCGTTCAGAGGCCGTTCCGCGATCATAGATTTGCTCTAGTTCACGATCACCGCCAAAGCGGGCCACCGCAAGAATTGTCGCGCCATGCATGGCAAATAACAAAACAGAGCCATAGAGGAAGACAATCGAAAGAGCGTGGAACGGGTTGTAGTACAAGTTCCCATAACGAATTGAAAAGGCTGTTGTCCAATCGAGGTGCGGGAAAATCCCATACGGCACCGCTTCGGACCAGCTTCCCATCAGGATCGGGCGAAAGAGACCGAGCACAAGGAACAACCAGATTGCGGCACCAAAGGCCCAAGCCACATGTTTGCCCATTTTATGCTGCTGCGCCAAAAGATAGCTACGAAGCCACCATGTGCACACAGACACCAAGAGGAACAAGGAGCTGATGATATACCACCCACCCTCATCAAGTGGCGGCATACGCAAGCCCCATTCAGGACCAGGAGGCTCCAGAGCAAGCCAGAACAACTGACGTAGGAATTCAGGAATGGACCACCCAACCTGAGCCAACATGTTGAGACCAACAATGTTGAACCACAACAAGCCAGTGGCCAGTGAAATCATCCCAGTCCAGCCCAGATAAACTGGACCAAGTTGCGCATTGCCAACCCACCCAACTAAGCTGGAAAAGCCAGGTTTACCAATCCGTTCCGCCGACATGTTATTGTCGTTGTCTATGCCCATTTCGGCAGGACCGCGGACTTGGACTTGTGTGAAAATATTCTGATACTCAATCATGATCACATCCCCATTTGACTTGGCCAAATCGGAAGCTCAAGCCACCAATTCCACCATTCAGGCCATCCCTTGGTCCAGACTGGCCCAGAGATGATGATACATACCGCTGAAAAGAAAACGGCGTTGATGGCCAACAGAAATCCTAATCTGTGAATTCCCAATGTCCCGATAGAGTAGCCAATGAAATCACGGAAAAACGTGTCTTCGTGATCTGGTCCCAGGGCGTCTTCGCCTTCCTCTGGATTGGCTGCACTCAAAATCAAGGCACCGTGAAGGGCCAGTGCAAGTGTCGTTGTAAAGAATAACGTCACAGCTAACATATGTGCGGGGTTATAGTGGAAATGCAGATAGGCGTAGCCAGTGTTGCTTACCCAATCTAGGTGGCTAAAGATCCCATAAGGAAATCCGTGGCCCCATGCGCCCATCAACAATGGTCTAAAAATAACCAATGTCATATATGCCAAAACTGCAAACCCAAAGGCAAAGGGAACATGATATCCCATACCCAGCTTGCGGCATATCTCGACTTCTCTCAGCCCCCAACTGATAAAGGCTAAAGTCGCGCAGATCGTTATAATTTGCCATAACCCACCCTCAAGCAAAGGTGCCAAGGACAGCCCGTAACTTAAATCAGGCGGCGCAATATTGATTAACCATGGGTTAAATGTGCCTTGTTGACTGGCACCCCAAAATATTAGAATTGTTCCCAAGAGTGAGAAAAATGCCGTCGTTACGCCAAAAAAGCCGACGTAAAATGGCCCCACCCAAAAATCGAACAAATCGCCGCCAATTAATGTGCCCCCTCGGACACGGTATTTTCTTTCGAAGCTCAGCAATGCCATCGATTGTCTCCGTTGAATTCAGCCGATACTTTGATGTCGAAAGGCCGATGAGTTCTTGGCTCATGGGCGGATTGCAGAGCAAACCCGCCCATGAACAGTTTGGTGAATTTAGAAACTTGCGTCTCCAAATTTTCCTCAGTTAGCCGCTTGAGCCGCTAGTTCAAACCAGTTGAAATGGTCTGTGCTAAGCAAGACGAGGTGAATCATCGCTGCTAGCAAAAAGAGGAAGACGCCTTGTGCAACAAACACACGACGCGGATCGAAAACGAGCCAGACTTTGTAAAATTTTGCCATTGTTCAATCTCCCTCAGAACACAAACCAAGGACGCCAGATGAAGACAGCTATGTGAGCAACGATAGCAATAGTTACGAATAACCATAGCCCGCTCATGTAGACTGAATGCAGCTCTTGCGCTTGTTCATCAGTAAGACCTGTGAAAGACAGATCGCTTTTTCCTGCCATGAAATTTTCCTCCGAAAATATATGGCGCCACAGGACCCCTGTGGCCGGGTTCCTTAGATTTCACTAAGGAGTTCTGTTCTACCTTTGGTAGAGCAGCCTGTGATCCTCGGATTAAACCGAGAAAATGACGGGTGTGATCCGATGCGCTTCGAGCCATGCGCGCGCTAAAGGACCATTGATAAGAAGGCTCTTTTTACGAAAGAGCTCTGTGATCCAGCCAACCATCCCAAAAGGAATTGCGAAGACAAAGATCAAGACAAAAAATAGAATGTATTCAACGGACTCCGTTGATTTGTTGCGTAGTCTATGATCCGAATGAGACACATCAGACATGGAATTATCCTCCGTTAAATGATGAACCACCTTGGGCATCCAAGGCAGTCACAGTTTCAAGCACAACGCAGTCCTGACCAGCCTGAAGCGTTTGCGCTTCTGCTGCGTCACGAAGACGTTTTGCTGCTGAAATTCTGGTTAAAATTGGGTGTGAGGCGACGATGCGGTCCAATTCTTGTTGCGCATCAGCGGCCCACGCGAGATCGCGTTTCAATGTGGTTGGTGTTGCCTCAACCGCGTCCATATCGCTTGCCAGAGGCAGAATATGGAACAAGGCATCGAACAGACCGTTGCAGAGTTCTTGTAAAACATAAGTCGCCCCTGCATAGCCCATCATAGGCGTCCCAGTTGCCCGTCGAATGACCGCACCTGGGAAAGAGGCGGGAATAAACGAGGGCTGCGGACCATGTGCGGCCTTTAAATCAGCGAGATACATTTTCTCATTCACCGATCCAAAGACAACGAGAGGACGGTGCTGATGCAAAAGCTGACGGACGTTGTGATTATCCGTCTTTGCGCCCGCAATGCGACCAATGGAAAAGGCGCAAGGAAATCCCAGATCCTCTTGGAGGTAATTTGTAATTCCTCTGGCATAGGTGTCACTGGCGACAATGGCAAAATTTGCTGTGCCAAAGAAATCCTGTGTCACAGAGCGCCACAAATCCCAAACGGGTTTCAAAGTGGAATGCTTTTCTTGTTCAATAAAGGGCTCAGGATCTAATCCCAATAGCTCCCCCAAACTGCGCAAGAATTTCGTCGTGCTATCCACACCAATTGGCGCCTGAAGATAAGGCTTGCCTAGAACTTCGCATAATCCACGGCTAAATTCGCGGTACATACAGATGTTCACATCTGCATTTACTAAATTGCGCATATCAGCCACATGCGCGCCAAGAGGCATCACCATGTTCACTTCGGCTCCGATGCCTTCGATCAGACGGCGTATTTCCGCAAGATCGCTGGGCATATTAAACGTGCCATACATCGGGCCCAGGATGTTAACCCTTGGTGTTGCATCCTCTTCGCGCTTTTTCTCAGGGGGCATCCGTCCTTTGGTCATCCCAAATTCCGTGAAAATCCACGTCATAGCGCGATCCGCGGATTGCCATTGATCCTCATCAATGGTGCGCGGTAAAAATCGCTGAAGGTTGGTTCCTTGGGGCGTGACACCGCCGCCGATCATTTCGGCAATCGACCCCGTGACCACAACCGCAGGCAGCGCGGGATCAAGTGTATCCCATGCCCGTTTCATAGCCCCCTCGGTCCCGTCACGGCCAAGCTCTTCTTCGCCAAGTCCTGTGACCACAATCGGCAATTCATGCGGCGGCAGGGCGTCTGTGTAGTGCAAAACCGATGTCACGGGTAGGTTTTCACAGCCCACAGGCCCGTCAATAACAACTTGCAATCCTTTGATCGCGCAAAAGGCGTAGATTGCCCCCCAATATCCGCCAGCCCGATCATGATCCAAAACAAACATCAGATCATCTCCTGCGCTTTGGCGACACGCGCGGCTTTTTCGATTTTCTTGAGGTTTTGAGCGCGGAAATCAGGACGCAAATTGGGCGCGCCTTCCCAGACACCCGCCGTATCACTATGACCGACACCTTCGAAAAAGGCATGCATTTCGGCCATACGATCCCCGCCTTTGATCGCCGTGTTGATCACTTGTGCCAAGCTTCCTGCGCCTGCGGATCCCATCAAGGGACGTGCAGAGACCAGATTTGTGAAATAGAGCGCGGAGCGACCTTTTTCTTTGACGGCTTGGACCAAAGGTGTGGTCCCAATCGCAAGATCGGGTTCAAATGCGTCCACGGCCGCCAAGTCATCTTCGAGGGAGGCGCGGAATTTGACCACACACCCTTTAGAGATCAACCACTCGGCATCCGCTTGCGACATCTCGGTCTTAGGGCATGCGGTTCCAACATAAGGAACATCTGCGCCACTGTCGATCAACAGACGCGCAACAATCAATTCGCTACCCTCATAGCCTGAGACCGTAATACGACCCGATATCTGATGCGCCGCAAGCGCGCCTTGGATCGCAGGAAGGACAGCGTTCTGGGCCTCGGCAATTTTGTCTTGAGCGACACCAAAGGCCTCGCCGATATTCTTGAGCCACTCCGCCGTGCCGTCATATCCGACGGGCGCGCTCCCGATCGCAGGGCGACCGGCCGCTTTGAATTCTCTCAGAGTTGCGGTGTAAAATGGATGGATGGCAGCAACAGCGCCGCAATCCAGGGCGGCATACATTTCGCGCCACTCACGGGCGGGTAAAACAGGACCCGCCGCCAGTCCCATCGGAGCCAACATACCTCCGATAACCATCGGATCGGCTGGGAACATTTCCCCCAACAACGCGACAGTAGGACGATCCGTGCGGCCCCCAGATGGGGCTTGAACAGGTCCAGCTTCGGCTTCTTGACGGGCGAAATTGAGCATCGCCCCAGCAAGGATATCCTTGGCCTCTGCATGGGTCGGAACACCAAATCCCGGAACATCGATCCCGATAATACGAACACCTTTGATTTCATTCGGCAACAATCTTAATGGAACACCGCTTGCGGTTGGAACACATAGGTTGGTCACCACAATCGCGTCATATAAGTCGGGATCCGCCAATTCATGAACAGAGTCGCGAATGTCTTCGAATAGCTTACCTGTCACCAAAGATTCCGAGTCAAAAGGCACATATCCAACAGAGCGACGTGCGCCGTAAAAGTGGCTTACAAAGCTCAGCCCATAGACACAGCACGCCGAGCCAGACAACACAGTGGCCACACGACGCATTCTAAGCCCAACTCTGAGGGATCCAAAGGCAGGACACATGGATTGTGGTTTGTCATGCGGTCCAACTGGATAATCTTGGGCATATTTTTCCAAAATATCCGCATTTTCAGAATTCTGAACCAACCCCGATTTGAGGTCCGTCGAATGACAGCTCACACCATCAACCTGAGCAACAGAGGCAGTCTCTCCGACTGGATCACCACCTGAAGGTATGTCCTGATATGTGACCTCGTCGTTCATTTAAACCTCGTCATAGATGACTTCTAAGGATTGCTTGGGCTTTGCATATTTTCCACGCATGTCCTCGTCCGACGCAGGCACGAGAACAAAGTCCCCTCCTGTTTCTTTGCTATCAAACAAGCCTAGCAACCCATCTTGATCCAAAGGTTGCGGTCGCACTGGGGGGGCCCCTGCGACCGCCTCTGCGAGTTCGGCAAACAAGCTGCCCCATTGGCTTTGGGAGGAACCAACAATCTGATAATTCGCAGATTTCTTACGTAGGTCGTCGTCTTGTGGGATCGATGCGAGAACTGGAATATCGGCTGCTTTGGCAAAGGCCGCTGCCTCACCTGAGCCGTCATCTTTGTTGATCACCAAACCAGCCACACCAACATTTCCGCCGAGTTTGCGGAAATATTCAACAGCGGAGCAGACGTTATTGGCGACATAGAGCGATTGAAGGTCATTTGATCCAACAAGGATCACTTTTTGCGCCATGTCCCGCGCGATGGGCAACCCAAAACCGCCGCAGACAACGTCACCTAAGAAATCCAAAAGGACGTAATCAAAATCCCAGTCGTGAAAGCCCAGTTTTTCTAGAAGCTCAAAACCATGGATAATCCCACGACCACCGCAGCCACGGCCAACTTCGGGTCCGCCCAATTCCATAGCAAAGACGCCACCGCGTTTGAAACACACATCCCCAATTTTGACCTCTTCGCCAGCAAGCTTTTTGCGCGTTGAGGTTTCAATAATAGTGGGACAGGCTTTGCCACCAAATAATAGCGAGGTGGTGTCAGATTTGGGATCACATCCGATGAGCAAAACACGTTTGCCCATTTCAGCCATCATATGCGACAGGTTCGCCAAGGTGAATGATTTCCCAATACCACCCTTGCCATAAATCGCGATGATTTGCGTTTTCTTGGTGACTTCGCCCTGTTCAGCCTGAAGATCCGCCAAATCCATATTGGCCTCATCCCGCAAACGGTCTGAATAATCTTTTAAATTTGGAACATCATCTTTCATTGCATAGCCCTCCAGTCGAGCACCATTTTGCAGCATTCCACGTCCTCAAACGCATCCGAATATGCTTGGGTTGCCATATGCGCAGGTGCGCGATGTGTGATTAATCCATCCAAAGACAAGGCACCCATATCCACGAGGGAATTGATTGTCATCATGTCATCAGGTGTCCATTCAGCCGCAATCCGCAGCTTGATCTCGCGCATAAACGCGAAAGGAAAAGCAAAGTTTATGCGGTTTGCATAAAACCCCGCTAGAACAATTTCCGCGCCATGTGCGCATCGTTTGATCCAGTTATCCATCTGATCGGTTGATCCAGAGGCATCATAAATAACGCTGTAATCAGAGCGGCTATCTTGGTCTGGATACATGACCTCATAGCCAACAGCCCCGTCCATACGGCGCGGATCAATCTCCCAAACCGTCGGCGGCTTGCCTCCTGCAATGATAGTGAGGCGGGCTAAGAGTCGCCCCAAAACGCCGTGACCAATAATAAGCTCTGGTAGATCAACGGTCAGACCCGCCAATGCATGACGCGCCGTTGCCGCCAAGGCCATCAACGTGCCAAGCTCACCCAACCCCGGATCAATTTTCGTGATCCGCTCTGATTTCGTGACGAGGAAATTGGCACTTGCTCCGAACAACCCTTTGGCCTCAGTGAATCCACTAGAACCTGGAACAAAAACAAAATCACCAACGGCAAGAGACGAAGATGGCGTCGTCTCAACGACCTCTCCAACAGCTTCGTAGCCGGGAACCAATGGATATCCTAACCCTGGAAACGGTGGCATATCCCCCGTCCAAAGCAATTTCTCAGTTCCTGTAGAAATACCAGAATGATGCACACGCACGACGACATCACCAGCCACTGGATCGATTAATCCGACATCCTGAAGTGATAGCTGCTTTGGTCCCTGCAATAGGACGGCTGACGTACGCATGGTAGCTCCCTAAGTCATGGCGATTATATAGAGTCGCCTTAAGTGTTAGTTTAACCTGACAATTCAATCTGTCAATTTTTTTTGACACAGCGCCAATTAACTTTTTTGAGCTTGGATCACCTGCGTCACAAACGGCCTGCTCGATTTATGGATTTTGATGTGCTCGAATCCATTTTTCGTCAACAAATCAGATATTTGCATGGGAGAGCGTGTTTTGCCTGTTTTCATGGCGAGCGTATAAAAGGCGAAATAGGTATCCCCGAACCGATTGGGCTTTGGGTGACCAAGCATCGGTTCCGAAATAATTATCCGACCACCAGACGGCAGCGCACTGTAAACTTTGGCTAACAGATCATCGACCGTTTGATCCTGATGGTCATACAACACACGGATCAAGGAAATTACATCAAAGCCAGTTGGCAAATCGTCGTCAAAAAAGGATCCTGCATGAAATCCAAATGACGATTTTGGAGATTTTGCGCCAGCCAGATCAAAGATTGAGGCCTTTACAGTGGGGTGCTTGCGGACAACTTCGGACAAAAACGCGCCACTGCCTCCTCCAACATCTAACCAAGTAGACCCATTTACAACATCGAGAACAGCCAAGGTATCGCGCGCCACCATATATTGCGACTTTGCCATCAAACCCGAATATCGCGCCACTTGATCCGCGTCTAATTCTTGCCCTGCACCAAAGACATAAGGCCAAAACCGCGCCAAATCGGGATCAGACTGCCCCCTTAGCAAGGCAACCGGATCAGCGAGATCCTGATAGAGCACCGTATGGTGATCAATCAAATCTGCAATCCCTGGAAGGCTGCGCACCAAAAGACCACGTCGTGCAATATGCACTTGCCCCCCCCTGATGCGAACAAGCCCAATAGCCTGCCCCGCACGACACAAAAGCTCCATCTTGTCGGGCTCTATAGACGCGCGCTCAGCAAGCGCCTCTAACGATTGCGGAGCATCCGTTGTTTCATCTAATATCCCTAAACGCACAAAGCTGAGCAAAACTTGTGTATCCACAAATCCGCTCATCAGCTGAAAGATCGCTTCACCTTCCTTGCGTGAAACACGGGAAAGAAACGGCAAACGCGAGGCGATATCCTGAAACCTGAGACTAGAAAACAGTCTATTCTGAAGCGATCCCAGCCAACGCGACAGCCCTAGACCGCCAACAGATTGTGACACATCCTCCGCCATTAGACAGTCTGGTCAACAGCCATCAAGCGCTGTGATTGCTTTTGCACCATCTTGGCCAATTGCGCCTCACCGGGACATTGCGGGATAGAGGCGATGGCGCCTCCGAGCGTATCTCTCAGCAAGGATTTCGCCCCCGCAACACCGTATTCGCTCACTGCATTAGGGCGCTCATTTTTGATATCTTGACCGGACGGCTTGCCTGTTTGCGCTTCATCCTGAAGAACATCGATCAAGTCATCTGCAATTTGAAAGGCCTGCCCTATTCGCGCGCCGAGCTCAAACCAAGGCTCACTTTCGGCCCCTGCCGCTCTTGCGCCCATTTGCGTCGCCGCGATGAACAAAGCGCCCGTCTTTGACAGATGGTACGAGGCAAGATCAACAACGGGCTCTTCTTCCCATGCTTGTCCTGCACAAATGCCATCAGGGAAGCCTGTATATTTTGAAAGAATTGAGATCAAATCAGAGGCTCGGTTTGGATCATCCACGGCCTGCATCGCAAGAGAGGAAAAGGCATTCACGATCAAACTATCCCCTGCCAAAACGGCGGCTGATTGTGAAAACGCGCGATGCACTGTTGGCTTACCACGACGTGTGTCAGAATTATCAAAACACGGTAAATCATCGTGAACCAAGCTTGCACAATGAATGAATTCCAACGAGGCTGCCGCCGCATCACTCAGTCTCGGCTTGTCATCCCCACAGGCCATTGCAACAGACAGTAAAATCGTTGGACGAATACGCGCACCCCCAGGAAAAACAGCGTAATCAATCGCTTGCCTCAATTTATTAGGGCTAGGCTGTCGTTGCGACACACTACAAATTCTCGCCTGAATTGCAGCTTCTATTCGGTTATTCAACACGCAGTGCCCCCAATGTGACAATTAAAGTTAACATATTTATGTAAATTATACTGGACATATCTTGGCTATGTGTCAACAATTCAATGACACATAGGAAATAGAGCCCACATGAAGCAGAGAATTGTCATTATTGGCGCCGGCATCGGTGGACTAGCAACCGCAGCCCGCCTGTCACACCAAGGACACGATGTGCATGTCGTTGAAACCGCCTCAGGACCAGGTGGGAAAATGCGCACGCTTGAGGGAACCAATGGCCGCATCGATATTGGGCCCACTGTCCTCACCCTTTTGCCTGTCTTTCAAAAACTCTATTCTGATATCGGCGAAGACATCTGTGATCATATTGCCCTGACGCGGCAAAACACCTTGGCACGCCACTGGTGGCCAGATGGCACTCAGTTCGATCTTCACGATAGCTTTGAAGCAACCCATCACGACATAACAGAGGTCTTCGGCGCCGCCTCTGCCTCAGAGTTTGAAACCTATTTCGACAACACCAAACAACTCTTTGAAAGCTTTGATAAACCCGTCATGAAAGCGGCGGCGCCCTCCCTCTTTGATATGATCAAAGTTGTCTCTGAACGGCCCGACATCATTTCCAAAATGCGCCCGCGCCGAAGCCTCTCTCAACACCTCGAAATGCAGTTTAGCGATCCCAAATTGCGCCAACTCTTTGGGCGATACGCCACATATGTCGGTGGTATCCCACAGCGATCCCCTGCCCTCTTGTCACTGATCTGGCAAGCCGAAGCGCAAGGCGTTTGGACAATCCAAGGCGGCATGAACGCTTTGGCGCAGAGCTTGGAAACCATCGCTCGCGCACGGGGCGCTGAATTTACCTACAACACATGGGCCACCGAAATTCATACGCACAAACATCTCTCCAAACAGGTGAGCCTATCAAACGGGCAAACGCTTGATGCAGATATCGTTGTCTTTAATGGTGATCCGCGCGCGCTGAGCGCAGGACGCCTCGGTCAAGGGGTCAGCAAAATCGCCCCAACTGCCCGCAATGCCAGTCGAAGCCTTTCTGCCTATGTTTGGGGATTTGAAGCGAAAGCAAAGCAAAGCGATTTGGCGCATCATAATGTATTTTTTGCAGATACCCCGAATTCCGAATTTGATGACATCGAACGCGGGCTAATGCCGAGCGATCCCACGCTTTATGTCTGCGCTCAAGATCGCGGAAAAGGCAAAGCCATTCCAGTGATCGATCGATTTGAAATCATCCTGAACGCCCCGCCGCTTTCCAAACGCCAACCGATGCCAGAGGATTTTGACACATGCAAAACAACAACACTCAATCGCCTCAAACATTTTGGGCTCGACTTAGAGACAACTTTGGCGCGGGAAAACCTCACAATGCCCCAAGACTTCGAGGCACTTTTTCCAGCCTCGGACGGATCCCTTTACGGGCAGAGCCCGCATGGCCTGACGGCGACATTGAAACGCCCGAAATGCACGACCAAGATCAAGAACCTCTTTCTCGTCGGAGGCGGAGTGCACCCCGGGGCGGGCGTGCCGATGGCCACTCTATGCGCCCAGCTCGCGGTCGAGGAGATCGGCAAGCACCTAACTTCAACATAGACGTCCCCCCTAATGGCTACGCATGGTGGTACATTGACGGCGTGGACCCCACTAGCGGACGCGCTATTTCCATTATTGCATTTATCGGGTCGGTATTTTCCCCTTGGTACAAGTGGTCAGGCCGCAAAAGCCCCCAAAACAACGTGTGCATAAATGTTGCCACTTACGGCCCCAAAGGTCGTTTCACCATGACAGACAGGGGACACACAGCCCTTCGACAATCCGAGCACCAATTGACGATTGGGCCGTCCTCATTGACATGGGACGAGGCGACACAACGGCTTATCATTGATATCAACGAAATTAGCAGCCTCCCCCTGATTTCCAAGATCAAAGGACGCGTTACGATCACCCCAAAGGGGATTACAAATACCGAGCTTCCTTTGACGGAAGACGGCGCGCATGTGTGGCGACCCTTTGCCCCCACTGCGGATATTGACGTTGCCTTGAACATGCCTGGCTGGACGTGGTCAGGGCATGGATATTTTGACGCAAACTTTGGAACACGCGCCCTTGAACAAGATTTCAACTATTGGACATGGGGTCGATTTCCGACGTCAGAGGGAACAAGCTGTTTTTATGATTTGGAACTGCGCGATGGACAAAAGACGCATCATGCGGTGCAATTTGATAGGACGGGTGCGACGCAAGGCATCGCTACGCCCCCACCCGAAACCTCATTCAGGAAAAGCCTTTGGGCGGTCACACGCAGAACACGCTGTGATGTAGGAGAAACGCCAAAGCAGATTCAAAACCTATTGGATGCCCCATTCTACAACAGAGCCGTTGTTGAAACACATCTCAAAGGTGAAAAATCTATCGGCGTTTTTGAGGCTCTTAACCTGCACCGCTTTAGAAATCCGATCATACTCGCGATGCTGGCGGTTCGCGTACCGCGACGACCCAAGTGGACATGGAAGTGAGACATAGGTTAGGCGTGAACGCACCCCAGCGCAGAAAGGAACCAATTGCCAAGCTTGTTCACGCCTGCCCTACAAAAGAGCAATTTCAGGAAAGCAAATCATCCCGTATGTGTCAATAATTTATTACACAATATGTAAATATTAATTTACATTACTCTAAGTCGGAATTTAACCGCCAGACCGAATAATTTAACGCAGACGCGATGCTAACCCAAATAAAATAGGGCAAAAATGCCAAGCCAGCGACCATTGAGTTCGACCAAAAGACAACGACGCATAGCCCAACGCTCACCCAAAGAGCAGCAATAACACCGAGCGCCAGCTTGACCCGCTTTAACCCAAAGAACACAGGCGTCCATAACGCATTCAAAGCAATCTGAAGCGACCATAACGCAAGCGCCGTTCCTGCGCCATTCAGCTGAGCAAGCTGCGCACCTGCGAATGCCATCAGAACGTAGAGAGTCATCCACGTCACAGGAAACACCCAACCAGGCGGTGTCCAACGCGGTTTATTCAAAGCGTCGTACCACTCACCCGGGGGAAATAATCCACCAGTGGCCCCCGCGGTCAGACATGCCGCCAAAAATATTGCGAAATCGACCCACATAGCTATCCCCTTAGTCTAACTCTGCGCTCAAGCATCCAAATTTCTGTGATCATGCTTGTGCAGTTGCTCCATGATTGACAAAAATCGATCACTCCAACCAGGAGCACGATACGTCTCAACTGCAGCAGCTCGTACTAAGAATTCCGCCTGCGGTAAAGGCTCTGCATAAATCGTCGCAGGAAGCGGCAAGACTGCGCTTGCGGCCGTTTTTCCCAGGGACACACCAAGCCAACCAAGCTTGGTTGCTTTGCTCGTTCTTGCGCGGTGCGCGATGCTATCATAGCGGTTCTCACGGATACTATCCCCAATAGCCGCATAGATGTGACGTGCGGCGAACATGGCGGGACGCACTTTGTACGGCAAACTGGCAATGCCAACCTCGGAGCGGTGATAGAGTCGACTGGCTTGGGCGAGCAAATCCTTGGTTATGGCCCTGACCTCAGGGCTTGCCTCTGGATTTTGAAGCAACTGCTCGCGCTCCAAACCATACTGATCCAACCAGTCGAGCGGGATATACAAACGCCCTTCTCGCGCATCTTCGCCAATGTCACGCGCGATATTGGTGAATTGCATCGCAACCCCCAAATCACAGGCGCGCGCCAAAACATTTGCGTTCCGCTCGCCCATGATCACGCACATCATTGCCCCAACAGCAGAGGCCACACGAACGGCATAGCCTGTGAGATCTTCTAAGCTGTTGTACTCTTTGCCCATCGCATCCCAAACAAGCCCTTCAATCAAAGCCTCAGGGAGCGCGCGCGGCATATTGCAGGTCTCGACCATACGCGCAAAGGCACGGTCCATTGGCCGATTACGCGGACGCCCAGAATAGACATCATCCAATCTCTTGACCAAATCACGGACAGATGCGGATTTGTCATCTTTTAAATCAACCTCATCATCCGCCAATCGGCAAAACGCATAGAGCGCCAAACAGGGTTCGCGCACCGACCTCGGCAACAGAAGAGAGGCGGCATGAAATGACAGCGACCCATGACGGATAGCTTGTTCGCAATAGTCCATATCGCTACGTTCTTGGGATATCATTTCGGCATCACACTTTCCGCATCAGGAACAAGTTGCGTTAAAACTTCGGATGAAGTCACGACACTGGGAATACCCGCACCTGGATGCGTGCCCGCCCCAACCAGATATAGGTTTTCTATGCTTTCACTCACGTTATGCGGCCGAAACCAAGCCGATTGAAAAATGCGCGGCTCAAGCGAAAACCCCGCCCCATGTGGGCTCAGGTAGCGCTCTTTGAAATCTTGGGGGGTTAGAATATGCTCGGCGACGATTTTTGATGAAAACCCCGGCATAACCCCTTCTAAGACTTTGGTCATTTTCGCTTTGTACCGCTGAGCTTCTTGCGCCCAATCCACGGGTGATGTGGTTTTCAAGTTCGGCACAGGAGAAAGCGCATAAAAGCAATCATCCCCTTGTGGTGCAACTGAGGGATCTGTGACGGATGGGCGATGCAGGTAAATAGACATATCATCAGCGAGACGCGTTTTATCAAATATATCCTTGAGCAATGCGCGATATCTTGGGCCATTTAGGATTGTGTGATGGCCAACATCAGACCAATCCCCTGCGGTGCCTTTGGTCCCAAAGTACCAAACAAACAGCCCCATCGACCACCGCGCACGGTTCAGCTTCGCAGGTGTCCAACGCTTCTTGGTCACTTTGCGCAACAGCGCTCCATAGGTCCATCCGGGGTCCGCGTTTGAGACAACGACCTGTGCCCCAAATTCCTGACCATTCGATAGCTTAACGCCTGTTGCGCGTTCGCCATCGACCACTATTTCATCGACCGTCGCATCCAATGTGATCTTGCCACCCTGGGACAAAATGACCTGGCCCATCGCATCAGCCAAGGCTTGAACACCGCCTTGAACATAATGGACTCCAAAGGCTTTTTCCAAATGACTCACGAGGATATACATAGACGTCACATGCCGCGGATCCCCTCCGATAAAGAGTGGATGAAACGACAAAGCCATCCGAAGCTTGGGATCTTTGACGCGCATCGCAGCATGCCCATAGACAGAGCGATCCGCACGAAGCCGCACAAATCCGGGCAATTCCTTGATCAGATCCATGAGCTTGGTCATCGGACGACGGCCCAATCCCTCAAACCCAAATTGATATCGTTTTTCGCAATCCTTGAGAAAGGCTTGATAGCCATCGTAATCTTTGGGAAAACAGCGCCTCACCTCATCATTCATGTCCTGCTCAGAGTCACGAATTTGAAACTTGCTCCCATCTGGCCAGCGAATTTCATAATAAGGATCAACGGGAACAAGGGTCACATCTTGATCAAAGTCCCGACCGCAGTCCGCCCAGAGCCGTCGGAACACATCCGGCACGGTTAGAATCGTCGGACCAAGATCAAAGCGAAATCCGTCCTTCGCAATCGACGAGCCCCGCCCACCCAATCGATCCAAACGATCAATCACATGGACACGGTAGCCTTTCGCACCAAGGCGCATTGCTGCTGACAACCCCCCCAACCCAGCACCAATTACGATTGCCGTGGGTTGAGGCGAAGCTTCGATCGCAATCGAAAAAGAGGGGTCATGCTGTGTCATTTCAAAATTACAGTACATATGTCTATTTTATTTTACAACATAAGTATTTTATGTTTGACTGAAATGAGACTTTTACCTTCCATTTATCGGAGACGGCCTATCCAAACTGTAACCCTGAGCTTGTTTCGCTTTGACAGCACATATCACAAATGCTGGGCCTTTGTGATGATGGGGCTTGCGCGGCCAATGCTGAAGCGCATTCACGGCTTAACCTTTTGGAAATTGTTGGGATCGGGCACAGGTCAAGGGTTCACTCCCATTCCGAATTGGGGGGTTTACGGAATCTTGGGGGTCTGGGCCTCACAAGAGGATGCGGAAAGAGGCACTGCCAAGTTGAGGCCCTTTACAGCCTATCGAACCCGCGCGGCTGAATCTGCGACCCTTTTTCTTCGCGTGTCATCGGCACGGGGAAAATGGTCAGGCGCCTTACCTTTCAACATGCCACCAACGACACCCTCACAGAATTCTGGACCTGTCGCAATTCTAACGCGCGCCACGGTCAAATGGCAAAAAATACCGCAATTCTGGCGTCATTCTCCTGAGATCAGCACTCGCATCGGAAACAACACGGATGTTATGTTTAAAATCGGCCTTGGCGAAGTACCCTTGCGCCAACAGCTCACATTTTCCGTTTGGCCAGATATTGTTCGGATGGCGGAATTTGCCCATCAAAATGGGCCGCATCACAGGGCGATCCAGCAGGTCCGCAAGGGCAATTGGTTTAAAGAAGAGCTCTATGCGCGATTTAACATTATCTCCATCGACGGACATTGGTCCGATTTCGATGCAACACAACTTTCGGAGCTTCCGTCATGACACAGGCCTTTCCTTTCTCTGCAATCGTTGGACAGGACGATATGAAATTGGCGCTCTTGCTAACGGCTATTGATCCAAAAATTGGTGGGGTCTTGGTCTTTGGGGATCGCGGAACAGGTAAATCAACAGCTATTCGGGCCTTGGCGGATTTACTGCCACCGCTCAAGGCGGTCAAAGGGTGTCCGGTTAATTCTCCGACCGCAAAAGACGTTCCTGACTGGGCTGAGCTCACCTCCAAACGCAAAACGGAAATTTCAACACCTGTGGTCAACCTCCCCCTCGGCGTCAGCGCGGATCGGGTAACGGGTGCCTTAGATATTGAGCGCGCATTGGTCGATGGCGTCAAAGCCTTTCAACCGGGACTGTTGGCCGCGGCCAATCGGGGATATTTGTATATTGATGAGGTCAACTTGTTAGAAGACCACATCGTGGATCTGTTGCTCGACGTGGCACAGTCAGGCGAAAATATTGTTGAGCGTGAGGGATTGTCCATTCGCCACCCAGCGCGATTCATACTCATCGGCTCTGGAAACCCCGAAGAAGGCGAATTGCGGCCCCAGCTTTTGGATCGATTTGGGCTATCGGTTGAGGTGCGCACACCTCAGACTGTGTTGGACCGCGTTGACGTCATTAAACGCCGCGATGCCTTTGATCAAGATCCGCAAGGCTATTGTGCTACATGGGCGGAACAGACGGCCAAAATCCAAGCAGACATCATCGCTGCGCGCAACATATTAGAAACTGTCAACTGTGGTGATGACATTCTCGAAACCTGCGCCGAAATTTGCATCGCGATGGGCAGCGACGGTTTGCGCGGCGAATTGACCTTGCTCAAAACGGCGCGCGCCTTTGCCGCCTATGAAGGCGCGCCATCTGTCGAAAAATCTCATCTAAAGCGAATAGCACCGATGGCGCTTAGTCATCGCCTGAGACGCGATCCTTTGGATGATACAGGGTCGCTCGCACGGGTTGAGAGAACGCTTGAGGCCGTCTTGGGGTAAACATGGAAACCTCTTTGCATCAACGTGTGTCTTTGGCCCAGCGGCTTGTGGCGACGGATCCCCAAAAATTTGGTGGGATCCTGTTCAAAGCCCATGCTGGTGCACAAATGGACAGCTTGAGACAAGATATTGCAAAGCTGGCCCAACAGCTCAACATCCTTCATCCCTCGACGAGCATAGAAACGCTCTGCGGAGGGGCCGACCCAATCGCAAGCCTCACCGAGCGTCGCTTGGTGATGCAAAGCGGTGTGTTGGATCGCGCAGGCTGGTTCCTTGCCCCGATGTTTGAACGTCTCCGACCAGATTTAGCCGCAGTGATCGCACAGCGTATGGATCAAGGCACCCTTGGCCCGCTCTTTGCCTTTGACGAAGGCGAAACAAGTGAGGCGTCTCTCGCCCTTTCGGTAGAAAGCAGATTAGCGTTCTGCTTTGATTTACGAGAGGTGTCGTTGGCACAGCAATTGCGTTTTGATGCACCTTTACATCATTCACCAAAGGGCACGATAAATGACGTTCAAGTCGATCCGACCCCCTTGGTCTATGCCGCGCTTCAGCTTGGCATTTCGGACCTCAGACCCGTCATTATGGCGCAGCAGGCGGCGCGCTATTTTGCAGCCTGGAATAACCGCACAGACGCGTCCCAAGAGGATTTAGAGCTGGCTGCGTCTTTGGTGTTTACCCACCGTGCCAATCATCAAGAGGAGGCAGTTGATCAATCGCCGCCCTCACCAGAGCAACCGAACGATAGGCCAAACTCTGAGAGTGAGAACCTGGATACGCAGCCCCCTTTACCACAAGATTTGATCATCGATGCAATCAAAGCGGCGCTTCCTGAGGGGTTGTTGAACACGGGCACAACGCTCAAATCAAAAAACTCGCAAAGCAAAGGGGCGGGATTTGGGGTTCGCCAAAAAACACAATCCCAAGGACGCCCTTTGCCTTCAATCGCAGGCGGCAAACTGGGCCAAGATCGCATAGATATCATCGCAAGCCTCAGATCAGCGGCCCCTTGGCAAAAGATCCGCCGCAAACATATCGCCCATCATAGCGGCCCCATTATTTTCCCGAGGGATCTGCAGTTTCAAAGATTTGAAAATCGCACGGAACGGGTGATGATCTTTGTCGTTGATGCCTCTGGCTCTGCGGCCCTAAGTCGTTTGGGCGAAGCCAAAGGCGCCGTTGAACTCATGCTCGCGCAAGCCTATTCCAAACGTGATTTTGTGGCGTTGATTGGGTTTCGTGATAGCACCGCTGATGTCTTGCTCCCTCCAACCCGTTCGCTTGTGCAAACCAAACGAAAACTAGGAACTTTAGCCGCAGGTGGCGGAACCCCATTAGCAACAGGCTTGGAAACGGCATTAAAACTGGCGCTAAGAGTACGGCAATCCGGCAAATTACCAACGCTTGCGTTTTTGACCGATGGCAAAGGCAACATTGACCTCGCGGGCACCGCAGGACGCGATCAAGCGATGAAAGATGCCCAAAGCATCGCGCGGCAAGCAAGGCACCTTGCCATTCCATCCATTTTTATCGACTCAGGACGTCGTTCCAATCCAAAATTGGTGGAACTGGCGAAAGATTGGGATGGGACATATCTGTGTTTGCCAAGACCAGACGCACAAGGTCTTTCTGATATTGCTCAGTCGCATATGTCTTAGACCATGATGGAACTGGCGTCTCATATCTCACACGGCATGGGTGTCATTAGAACACGGCACCATGAATGGTATAGCCAAAGGTGGGGGAATGTGGGGCCGCGTATCTTGCTTATTCACGGCACTGGCGCCTCGACCGATAGCTGGAAACCCTTATGCCATGAGTTGATGTCAGAGACCCAACTCATCGCCATTGACCTCCCAGGGCATGGTAAATCACGTCGCCCCCCCGCTGGAAAAAGCAGCCTTGAGGCCTGTGTCAGCGGGCTGAAAGAGCTCTGTGACAAGACCGAATTGATCCCTGATCTGATTGTCGGACACTCCGCAGGGGCCGCTATTGCGGTAGAGCTCGCACAAACCCTATCGCCAAGAATTCCTATTGTTTGTATAAACGCGGCTTTCGGTCAATTTCCTGGGCTTGCTGGCGTCCTTTTCCCATATATCGCCAAAATTGCGAGCGCCCTGCCCTTTACCGCGGAGGTCCTATCCCGTGCCGCACAAGACACAGAGCGAACGGCGAAAATTCTTAAGGGGACAGGCTCGCGCATTACCGAAGAGATGTTGGACACTTACAGCGCGCTGTTCCGAAACAGGCGACATGTGCAAGGAACGCTTCAATTAATGGCTGATTGGGACCTAGATCGGTTTCTGCGCTCGCTCGACACCGTGGAAAATGATGTTACATTTATCTGCGGCGAAGACGACAAAACCGTGCCCGCAGCGGTCTCGCAAAAATGGGCAAAACGCATGAGGCATGCAACGCTTCACCAATGTGCAGGATATGGCCATCTCATCCACGAAGAAGCACCCGAGCAAATTGCAGAGGTGCTTCGCCGTGTTCTCTGTCAATCCTATTGCTCAGAGAGCGATACGATATAGGCCCATACGTTCAAGGCTTCTTCGTCTTTGCGAAGCTTGAACGACATCTTGGAGCGGGCTGAGCTATCTTCCAGTTTGGCCTTTAGATATTTGTTCGGATCCGCAACATAGGATACAAATTCCGCTTCATCCCAGACAAAATCTGTTTCGCCAAGCGCCATAATGCTTTTGCCATAGCGAAAGCCTTCAACGCTTGCGGCTTTGCGTTCTGCAAGCCCGTAAAGATTAGGACCAGTTTTACCGCCTTTGAACAAAACAGTCCCCTCGTCATCGATAATTTGATGACAGGCTTTGCATTTCTTCATTGTCTTTTCGCCTTTAGCGGCGTCACCACTGGCATGACCACCAGCAATTGCAGTGCTGCCTACAAGGCTGAGCACGGAAACTAATTTAAGAAAATTGGTCATTCGAAACCTCCCGTAAAGATAGGAATAAGCTAGCTCAAACTTGGGTAAGTCAAATTTTATGCCACTGCATGAGACACGGCACAGCGTTTCCAAAGATCACTCAAGGCGGAAATGACATGATCGATATCTGCATCTGTGTGATAAGGCGACGGCGTAAATCGCAACCTCTCGGTACCTTTGGGGACCGTTGGATAATTGATCGGCTGCACGTAAATGCCATAGTCATGCATCAAAATATCCGCGATTTGGCGGCATTTGACAGGGTCCTTAATCATCACAGGGATGATATGTGAGGGGTTATCCAAATGAGGAATGCCTGCACGATCAAGTCCAGCTCGGAATTTGGCAACTTGGCGTCGTTGTTTTTGACGTTCGATTTCTGACACTTTCAAGTGTTGGATAGATGCCTTTGCCCCTGCTGCCACTGCGGGCGGTAACGCAGTCGTAAAAATAAACCCGCTCGCAAAAGACCGGATGAAATCACACAATTGATGGGACCCTGTGATATAGCCGCCCATGACGCCATAGGCTTTGCCCAAGGTACCTTCGATCAAAGTGATGCGATCCGCAAGGCCGAGTTCTTCTGAGATACCGCCACCGCGTGGACCATAAAGCCCAACGGCATGGACCTCATCCAAATAGGTCATCGCCCCATGCTTTTCCGCAACTTCAACAATTTCTTGCATTGGGCAAATGTCGCCATCCATCGAATAGACAGATTCAAAGGCAACAATTTTCGGACGATCTGGATCAATGCGTGACAGTTTGCGATCCAAATCCTCTGGATCATTGTGGGTCCAAATCACTTTATCCGCTCTTGAATGACGAATGCCTTCGATCATGCTCGCGTGGTTCAAGGCGTCCGACAAAATTACTGCATTGGGAAGGCGCGATCCGAGGGTTCCCAGCGCGGCCCAGTTTGACACATAGCCAGAGGTAAACAAAAGAGCGTTTTCTTTTCCGTGAAGGTCCGCAAGTTCGCGTTCCAGCAAGAGGTGGTGATGGTTGGTGCCAGAAATATTGCGCGTTCCACCAGCGCCACATCCAGAGATATCAATCACGTCCTTCATCGCTTGGCGAACTGTCGGATGTTGTCCCATTCCAAGATAATCATTAGAACACCACACAGTGACCTCATCAGGGGCATTGTCATCATGGCTTCTGGCCTTGGGAAAGGCTCCGCATTGGCGTTCAAGTTCGGCGAATATTCGATAATTCCCGTCCGTTTTTAACTGATCTATCTGATCGGCAAACAAAGCATCATAATCCATGGGAATCCTTTCGACGTATCGGAGTGGTAACAGTTTCTTTTTGTGGCAGCATCCAGCGCCATAAACGTGCATCGGGGACAGGTAACACCATCACCCAATGTTCAAGCAATGCCATTGAGGTCATCGCAGCAAGGAGGGTAAACCCCGTGATTTCTTCGACCGAGCTGGAGGCAAAAATACGCTCGACCCAACAGGCAAGCGCAAAGGTGAGCAAAGTCACGGAGAGTGGAAAAAACCAATTCAACGCTGCAATTTTGAAATGGCTAATCAGATGGGTCAAGGCTTTGGGGATGAATTCGACATTCACCCTTGGCACACCGAAATAGAGGTTGAGTTTGGCAAAGACACGTGCGCCATACAAGATGATAAAGGTCCAAGCGCCAAATGTGTTGGTCGCCCCCCATGTGACAAAAATCACCAACATGAGAGCAATGAGCAAAGCGATTTCGTGATAGGCAAGCGTTCCCCAAGCACGAATAAATCGCTCTAATTCATTGATATCTTTGGGGCATTCCGTTCGATTTGGCCCTGTGATGACCCCTGTTAAAAAGGCGAATTCAATCCACCCCCAAATCAACAAAGCCGATAAAAACGCCCCATAGACAGCGCCGAGGCTTGATAGATGCGCTGTGCTCATCATTCCCCAAACACCAAGCAATGCTATGGGACAGCTTGCCCAACACAACGAGGTGCGCACCGAGGTTTCAAACCGATCGCCAAGCCGAACCACAAGCAAAATCACACCAGTGAACAACCACCAGCTAAATATCGCACTTAGGCTCGCTATGACAATCGGGTTAGACATTAATACGCCGGCACCATTGTCGTCACCTCTGGAACATTATGTTTGTTCGCAGGGATGAAATAGAGCGATACAAAAGCAAGACCTGCACGCAGGCTCGCACCCATCTGCGCAAACTTGCGACCGTCCCGTTTTGCATTTGCAAGATCAACATTGGCCACTTGCAGTTTTTTCAAACCACGGGCCCAACGGGGATGTTCGATATCCAAAGTGATCGGAAAAATTTGCTGGGTGAGTTTAGACGTTTTGGTAAAGACTTCATGCGCATACCAATCTGGATCAACCCCGAGTGCTTTGTGAAATGCAGGACGCTGATGGTCGCGGATATACATCGTTGCATAGACCGCCGTGAGGAAAAACTTGATCCACCACACATTGAGGCCACTGGTCAATTTCGGATCAGTTTTCATCAACAACGCGAAAGCTTCGCCATGTGAAAACTCATCATTGCACCATTCCTCGAACCACTTGAAAATTGGGTGAAATCGGAATTCAGGATGCTTTTCCAAATGACGGAAAATCGTGATATAGCGCGCATATCCAATTTTTTCAGACAGATATGTGGCATAGTAGATAAACTTGGGACGAAAATAGGTGTATTTTTTCTTTTGGGTCAAAAACCCTAAATTCACGGCAACCCCAGCTTCGCGCAAGGCATCGTTGATAAACCCAGCATGACGTGCCTCATCGCGTGCCATAAGTTGAAACAGCTGCGTGATCTCTTTGTTCGACCCGCGCCGCTTCATCTCTTTGTAAAGAACACATCCAGAAAATTCAGCGGTACAAGAGCTAATCAAGAAATCGATGAATTCCTTTTTCAAGGTGGGCTCCATACCGTCCCAATCGACCTCATCCCAATCTGCATTCTTTTTAAAGTGACCTTTGTTTGGATCACTCAGCATTTGCGCAATGAGTGGATCCCATTCTTCGCGGATATTGCTCACATCAATGGCATCTAATTCGTCAAAGTCAGTCGTGTAAAACCGTGGCGTGAGCAAGGTGTCCTGCATCGCAACTTCGGTTGCCATGTCGCTATCCATGGCCTCTTGGATCGAAATGGCTTCTTCGGCGGTTGTCGCGTCGGCGGAATGCATATTCATAGCGTTGCCTCCTCAGAAAATGAAAACTCACAAAGTTCCATTACCTCGAAATCACCCGTGGCTTTGGTCCAGAGACGTTCAAGCAAACTGGCGCGCAGGATAATTGCATCACGATCTTCGCTGACAACTTCGCCAAAGGGCGCCATGATTTCAGGCCCTTGAACTTGGACTTCATCACCTGGATGAATGACCGCCCCATTATTAAAGCGGACATGGGCATGCAGGCTTTCAAATTTATGACTGATCTCAACGGTGCAAGGCACCTGTTCTCTGTCGCGTGTAAAAATTCCCATTTTTAGTTCCCTTCTGTTGCTTTGGCTACAAGCATGGCAAATGCGCGGGAATTGTCCGCGCCAAAGCCCATCAGATCCGCTTGCCAACTGGTCTGTGGGTCAAAAATTGAAATACGATTGTTCTCATGCCAACGGACATGCACGGGTGCCTCTAAGTCGGCTCCAATTTTTTGGCGTTCTCGTTCAATCACACGGGCAACACCGGATACGAAACCACCCTCCTCACCATCGAGATCGGCAAGGACAGCCCCATGTTCGTCTAAAACGCGAACCGCACCACTTTGTTGTCCAAAGAGATAAAGCGAGGCCTGCGCGCGCACCTCGGAGACAGGCGGTTTTGCAACCGTCGGCATCCCGAGATATCGCGCAACGCTGACCGCGCATAACACGACAACAACCAAGGCGAACATTGACAACAAAGCAATGCGGGGAATGGTTTCTTCTTGGTCTTTGTGTCGTGTTGAGCTCATCATCATATCCTATTGCGCAGCTATGCTCAGCTCTGGGGCTGAGGCATCTTGGGTATTTTCGACTTCGATAATGCGCGCCTTGGCCGCCTTGCCCAATATGTCAGACACCTCTGTCACATTCGGAATGCTCCTCAGGGTGGGCTGAGGTTTGGCAAAATGCCACGGGCGTGCATGCGGCCATAGAACGAGAAAAGAAAACGGTGTGTGCCCAACTGTGTCTAAGGCAATATTCCCAGTTCCCGACTTGCCCCGCGCAACGGAGGCGTTTTCAATTTGCGTGAAAGGCAAGTTTAGCGTCACAGTCAACGCCGCCCCGACGCGCATTGCCACGCGTCGGTTCGTGATGGTGTAAACTGTTGAGCGCGCTTGCACATATCCCACAAGCATCAACATCAACGCCGTTATCCCCCCTAAGATCAAAAAGGGAACCGAGACCGCAATGGCGCGTGACAGTGTGAACACATCAATGACGCTCACAAACCGCCAGAGGCCGAGACAGACAAAATATCCCACAACCCACCAAAGGTTGAGTGACTCCACTGTCAAACGCCACCAATGTGGTCTCCCCTGCCAAAGGATGACCTCACCGCGGGGCGGTTCTTGAGGAAGGCCTTTGATTGGTTCGAATGCGAAATCATCATGTGACATCTGAAGTCCCTAACGTGATTTAGAGTTGCGGATTTTGGCGTTCAGCAGAGGCATAAAGCGTTCCACCAGCGTAATAGGCAGAAATCTTGTCCTCTTCTAACAAGGTCACTTGATTGACGGCCTTATGCTTGGGGACATCATTGAAGTGCTTGCCAAAGATCGACTTGATCGCAACACGGTTTGAATGAATGCGCGCCAAAGTCATTGGAACCAAACGCATTCCCTCACCGAAAGAGGCATCAAGTTCGATTTCTAAATAGCGAACAAGCTGTTCTGGTTCATCGATCCACATGTCTGAGATCATGCCGACAATTTCACCATCGCCGGCCATGACAGGCAATCCACGCGGATCACGTCCAGCAGAGACAAAGAATTTATCACTTCCCGAGAGTGGGATGATCTTTGGATGACCATGTGCATCAAGCTCCGCAACATCGCGACGCGCCGCCCAGGATGCAGGACCAACGCCGTCCTTCATAGGATCGCCCGTTGGTTCAAAGGGGTATCCGTTTGCTTTGTTGGTTTGCTCGAGGGCGACCTCACGACGTTCGCCGTCTGTGTTTGGAAATGTTGCCTCACCCCGACCATGCGGAAGCTTAAAGGTTTTTGGCTCTGGCAACGGAAACGGCCCTTGGTTCGCGGCTTCTGTGCCATCGTCATTTTCTAGCGGGTATCCTTCGCGCATATTTTCGCGTTGAATATAAAAAATGAGCAAAGCAAAGAAAATCCAGAACAACCAAAGCGCGGCACTGGCGAGGTCAAAGTTTCCAATAAATGCTGTCGTCATGTGAGTATCCTTTCAAAATTACTCTGATCACATTGGGAAATCAGCGAGCCGAATGCCCTCTGATCCCGTTTCAGAATTGGAAGTTGTCGATTGCGGTAATCGCAAAAGAGGTGCGTGAATAATGAGGCAGAGGATCAAAAGGATAATTTCCGTCTGATAGACTGCGATATAGCCAAGGGATGGCCCCATCCAATCGGGTCCAAAGACGCCGCTATTGGCCAATTGAGCAAAAACATCGCGCAAGATGCCGCCCAGCGCGATTGCGCATCCTGCCGCCGTTGCTTGGGCCGCCCCCCAGACACCTAACACAAGCCCGCGACCTGCGTTTTGGGTGACGGGCAAGGTCATTGCAGCAATCAATGTGGCAACTGCGAAAAGTCCAGAGCCTAGTCCGACACAGAGAGCGCCTAAAAAGAAAATGCCAGCGGAGCCAAGAGGCGTTGCAATGATCACCATTGGAAAGGCGAGCAAGCCCACAAAAAGCGCCTGAAAAATTAAGCGATGCGGATGCTGATGCTGCTTTAGCTGTCTCGCGGCATAGGCCAAACCGATCAAAGCGCCGAGAGACCAAGCCGCGCTTAACCAGGTTGTCGTGCCCACACTCAATCCTAAAATCTCACCGCCATAGGGTTCTAACAGGACGTCTTGCATATTAAACGCAAGTGTTCCCACAAACACGATAACCATCAGACGGAGCGCTGCCCCCGTCGCGATGAGATCTGCCCAAGCTTGCGCAAACGCAGGACTCGGCGCAGCGCGTTCATCCTTGGTCATGGGGCGCATCGCTTCTTGTTTCCAAAGCGCGATCATGTTCAAGACGAGCCCCGCCAGAGCCGTTCCTTGAACCACGCGGATCAATGTCAAATTCGAAAAATCACGCAAGAGATAGCCGATAATCAAAGCGGATATCCCCATGCCGATCAAATACATCACATAGAGCAAGGCCACGACGCGGTGGCGTGTCTCGTCACTGGCCCGATCACTGGCCAAGGCAAGCCCAGCCGTTTGCGTCATATGCAAGCCTAAGCCCGTCATCAAAAACGCCAAAGCCGCAAGGATTTCGCCTGCCCAAGCTGGTCCCAATGTTTGATCCCCTGACAGGACGATCAAGGCAAAGGGCATGACAGCCAAACCACCCATTTGCCACAACGATCCGAACCAGATGAACGGCACCCGCTTCCAACCGATGGCCGAGCGATAATTATCAGAGCGAAATCCCAAAACCGCGCGAAACGGCGCAATCAGAACCGGCAATGCGATCATAATCGCCACGATCATGGCTGGAACGCTCAATTCAACAATCATGACCCGATTGAGTGTCCCAAGAAGCAATACACTGGCCATACCAACAGACACTTGGAACAAAGACAGCCGCAACAATTGCGCCAATGGCAAGCTCGCACTTGCGGCATCCGCAAATGGCAACATTGCGCGTGTCATTTGTGTCCAAGAGTGAGAGGTCATGAATGGGCTCCCAAAGCTTGTGAAATATAAAACCCTGACGTGATGCGGCCAAGGTCAACAATTTGTGAGGACGCCCCGAGCCTGCGATCAAGAGATTTGGCTGATTGGGGAACCATGATTGGGGATTTGTCGCCCTTGGGCGCCAATTTGCCTGCGTACCACATTGCCATAAGCAATGGCGTTTTTGGCGCAACTGTAAAGTTCACTTGCCCACGGGTTCGCGACACTAATGATCCAATGGCGGATGCGAGATCAGGTTCGGAATAATAGATCAAACTATCCATCGCGATAACATGATCAAACTGTCCAAGAGCGGGATCCAACATATCCCCCACAACGAAATCAATTTTATTTTGTAAATCAGGGGCGATCCGTTTCTTGGCAATATCAATTAAGGATGGGCTTATGTCCGTTGCAACCACATCTGCACCGCGAAGAACAAGCTCTTGAGACAATTGCCCAACACCACAGCCTGCATCCAAAACACGCAAGCCCGTTAAATCTTGGGGCAGTTGATCCAAGAGTTTCGCACGCATCTGATCCCGCCCAGCGCGCACAGTTTGACGGATGCGAGACACAGGCGCATCAGAGGTCAGACGCTCCCATGTCTTGGTCGCCGTTGTGTCAAAATAAGTTTCAACCCGTGATAAGGTCTTCGCGTAGTTCATTAATCAAATCCTAGTAATTCAAAAATGTCACGATCCTCCATTGGGGCGGGGGCCAATGGCTCTGTGCCACTCCAAAGTGTTTCTGCAAGGCGAATATATTCCCGCTGCACAGCGGCCACTTCATCGTCTAAATCCATCTCAAACAGGGTTTTCTTTTTGAGGCGCGAGCGTCGAATGACATCCACATCAGGCATATGCGCGATGCGATTAAAGCCAACGGTTTTGCAATAGCGATCCACTTCGTCTGTATCTTTGGACCGATTGGCAACGCACCCTGCGAGGCGCACCTTGTAGTTGTTGGATTTTGCTTGAACCGCCGCAATGATCCTGTTCATCGCATAAATGCTGTCAAAATCATTTGCGGTCACAATGAGCGCACGGTCTGCATGTTGAAGAGGTGCAGCAAAGCCGCCGCAAACAACATCCCCAAGCACGTCAAAGATAACAACATCTGTTTCATCCAAAAGATGATGTTGCTTCAAAAGTTTGACCGTTTGACCAACGACATAGCCGCCACAGCCCGTTCCCGCTGGCGGACCACCCGCTTCGACACATTTCACACCGTTAAAGCCCTCAAAAACAAAATCCTCTGGGCGCAATTCCTCGGCGTGAAAATCGACCTCTTTCAAGATATCAATCACCGTGGGAACCAAGGATCCGGTAAGGGTAAATGTGCTGTCGTGTTTGGGATCACAGCCGATTTGCAACACGCGCTTTCCCAATTTGGAAAAGGCCGCTGACAAATTGGAACTGGTGGTTGATTTGCCAATCCCGCCCTTGCCGTACACGGAAAAGACTTTGGCGCCCGTGATCTGGGTCTCTGGATCCTGGTGAACTTGGACGGATCCTTCCCCATCAAGGCCACGCAATTGTGGGGCTGCTTTATCTAATGGGCTCATGAGAGATGCCTTTCGGGGTCTGTGTGAACGGGGTCTATGTGAAAATTGGTCATTGTGCCGCTATTCCTTCCATCCGGTCCTCAAGTGCGTCGGCTGCATTTTGAAGCGCTTCGATGGTTTCTGCATCTGGGGACCAATAGGCGCGATCCGTCGCCTCTAGTAATCGGTTGGCCATACGGGAACTTGCGGTCGGATTAAGCTCCGCCAAACGATCCCGCATTTCTTTGTCCAAGACAAAAGTTTCGCTTATGCGTTGATATACCCATGGTTCAACTTTGCCCGTTGTGGCCGACCATCCCATTGTGTTGGTGACATGTGCCTCAAGCTGGCGAACCCCCTCGGCTCCGTGATCCAATAAGGCCTCATAGAATTTCGGGTTGAGCGATCTTGACCGCGTTTCCAAGGCCACCTGATCGGACAGGCTGCGCACGGTCCCGCGCCCCTTGGTGTGATCTGAGATATAGACATCAATGTCTTGGCCATTGCGGGCGCGTTTGACCGCCCGAGATATACCACCCAAGGTATCAAAATAGTGATCGACTGTCGTGACACCTAGCTCAACACTTTCTAGGTTTTGATAGGCAAGCTCGACTTTGGACAGAACCGTTTTGAGCAATTCTTTGTGCTGGGCTGGTTTACCAGATCGACCATAGGCAAAGCTTTTTCGGGTTTCATAGGCATCGGCCAATTCGTCCTCTTCCTCAAAGCTTGAGCTATCAACCAATTGGTTCACATTTGATCCATAAGCCCCCTCTGCATTTGAGAAAATCCTCAACGCAGAGGTTTCCAAATCATCCCCTGTTTTGGCCATATGGTCCAAGACATTAGCCTTGATGAAATTCTGCGAAGGGTCTTCATCCGCACAGGCGGCCTTATACGCAGCCTCAGCTAGCATTTTAGTTTGTAGCGGTAAGAGATCGCGGAAAATCCCGGAGAGGGTCATGATCACATCAATCCGAGGACGCCCCAATTCATTGAGCGGGATCAAGTCAGCGCCAGAAAGACGACCAAAGCTGTCAAACCGAGGCTTGGCCCCCATCAAAGCGAGCGCCTGAGCAATCTGGGTTCCGTCAGATTTGATATTGTCGGATCCCCACAAAACAAGAGCCACTGTTTTGGGCAATGACGCGTGTGTCTCAAGCAACATGCGCGCCTGCTCATCCCCTTGGCGACAAGCAAATGTTGTTGGCATGCGGAAGGGATCAAAGGCATGAATATTGCGACCTGTCGGAAGAATATCCAAAGATCGCACAACATCCCCACCCGCCACGGGCGATGTAAACCCTGCATTCAGTGCATTCAAGATCGCAGGGATTTCTGTAGATCGGCCCAAGAGCTCAGCTAGGGGAGCGTGCTGATCTGTGTCGTCTATACCTGCTGCTGTGATATAGGCTGTACTTTGATCCTTGGACAAAGGCCGCCCAACAACATGAAGCCCTTCGGGAACGAGGGCTTCTTCGGTTTCGAGCAATGTCACCCAGAGCTTTGAGACATCTGAGGTATCAAAATCCACGGCCTCGCCCTGTTGGACAATGAGTTCCTCAAGCTCGGCGCGATGGGGATCATCACCTGCCATCTCGCGCCAGCGTGTCAAGCTGTCCTTGAGCTCTTGTAATCCTTTGTAGAGGCCCGCGGCGCTTACAGGTGGTGTCAAATGCGTGATCGTCACCGCATTGCTGCGCCGCTTGGCAAGGCTCGCCTCAGAGGGGTTGTTACAGGCGTATAGATAAATATTGGGCAAATCACCGATCAAACGATCGGGCCAATCATTGCCGTTTAATCCAACTTGTTTGCCGGGCATAAACTCAAGCGCGCCATGCATTCCGAAATGCAAAATGGCATCCGCGTTAAATTCCGTATTAAGCCAACGGTAAAAGCTTGAAAACGCATGCGTAGGGGCAAAGCCACCTTCAAAGAGCAATCTCATCGGATCACCCTCATATCCAAAGGCAGGTTGAAGGCCTACAAAGACATTTCCGAATTGCTGACCTAAGACAAATACCGAACTTCCGTCCGATTGCACACGTCCCGGCGCGCTTCCCCATTGGGCTTCGATCTCGTCTAGCCACGGTGTATTTCGAACGATCCAGTCACCGCTAAGACGATGCGCGACATTGGCATCTTGGCCGAATTGTTTGGCGTTTCCGCCTAGAACAGCGTCTCGCAATTCCTCAACAGTGTCAGGAACATCCAAGGTATAGCCGTCTGCTTTCATGCCGAGCAATGTGTTGTGAAGCGAGGCAAAGACATCCAGATAGGCCGCCGTTCCAGCCGCCCCTGCATTGGGTGGAAACCCAAACAAGACAACGGCCACTTTGCGGTCTGCCTGCGTTGATGTTCTCAACTGAACAAGCTTTTTCGTCCGCGCGACAAGCGCATCAATCCGTTCAAAACAAGGGGCCATGGCACGAATATCTGCGGCTTTACAGGCATAGGCACAGCCCTCACATCCGCCCTGTTCTCCGTGACGTCCGGCAAACACAGTTGGATTGGTTGCCCCATCTAATTCAGGCAGTGCAACCAACATAGTTGTTTCAATCGGACCCAATCCGCCCTTGGAGTCAGCCCACTGTGACAGCGTCTGAAACTCAAGCGGATGGGCGGCAATATAAGGAATATTGAGACCCGACAGGATTTCGACAGCGGCATCTGTGTTATTATAGGCAGGCCCACCGACAAGGGAAAATCCTGACAGAGACACAAGCGCATCAACCTGAGCAACGCCATTGTCTTGGAAATAGCCATCAATTGCAGGACGCGCATCTAAGCCTCCCGCAAATGCTGGAACAACTTGAATATTTTGCGCCTCAAACCCTCGGATTACAGCATCATAATGCGCGCTATCTCCGCTCAAGACATAAGAGCGCATCAAAACCAAACCCACGCGCCCAACAGGCGCGCTGAGTTGTGGGAGGTCTGACATCTTATCCGTTATGCGATCTGGCAGGTCTGGATGATAGAGGCCAACATCTGGGTATTCCTTGGGCGGCTCCACACGGGCCCCTGCCCAATCTTGGATCGAACAATAACGTGACATCAGAAACCGTAACATCGCCTCGATGTTGTCATCTGTTCCGCCAAGCCAATATTGCATCACAAGGAACCAAGCACGTAAATCTTGGGCCTTACCAGGGATATATTTAAGGATTTTGGGCAAACGGCGCAGCATGCGCATTTTCTTTTCGCCAGTTTCCGTGGATGGCTTAGAGGGTCCACGTAACCGCTTCAAAAGCGCCATTGTCCCGCTTTCGGGGGCGCCCATATCCAACGTGCCCATGCGGGTCAATTTGACCAGCTCAGCATCACAGATTATCCCTACCATGGCATCACAGTGATCACGGCGCGCCAATAAAACAGGCAAGAGCGGTTTCACATGCTCTTCAAGGAAGAGCAGATTAACAACGACTATATTGGCCTGCTCTATGGCCTGCTTTGCGGCATCAAAGGATTTGGGATCCTCGCCCCATTGTGCCGCTGCAAAAATATTGACTTGCAGACCCGGAAAATCGCCCACCATTGCCGCCAATGCGCGTTCACACGGACGTGCGTTATGCGCATCAAGCGTTATAATCGCGATGCGATAGGGGGCGATATCGAGACCACTATCGCGCATAATAGGCCTTGGCTTCATAGAGCGTATCAATGGAAATCTGATCGACCCCCCGATCGCTTGCATATTTTTCTGTATTGCGACGTGCTTTGCCGCGCACGAAAAACGGGATCTTGCGCAGCTCGCTTTCTGCGTCACTAAGCCAGATCACTTCGGCACTGCTCCGTTCTGGTTGCAGCACACCTGTTTCATTAGAATTGGGGGAATGCGCGCGATGATGGCTTGGGCCTGCGGCATCCGAAAATTCAAAATCATCGCGGAACATTGTCAAAAGATGCTCTTCGAGCCCCATGACCAAAGGATGCACCCAAGTGTCAAAGATGACATTTGCCCCTTCTGGTCCCATCTGTGGGGAATAGCGAGCGGGGAAATCTTGGACGTGAACGGGGGCTGAAATCACGGCGCAAGGAATGCCAAGGCGTTTGCCGATATGACGTTCCATCTGTGTCCCTAGGATGAGCTCAGGAGAAAGATCAGCAATGGCTTTTTCCACCTCAAGGTAGTCTTCGGTAATGAGCGCCTCTACTCCGAAGGATTTCGCGAACTGACGCAAGGGGCGCGCCATTTCACGGTTGAAACATCCCATGCCAACGACCTCAAAACCGATTTCGTCGCGCGCAATCCGCGCCGCTGTCATGACGTGCGATCCATCCCCAAAGAGAAACACGCGTTTGCCCGTCAAATAGGTGCTGTCAATAGATGCCGAATACCAAGGAAGCCGCGAGTCAAACTGCTGAGGCAAGTCGGGGCGCTCAATAAGAGTGGCAATTTCTTGAATAAAATCCGTAGTTGCACCAATCCCAATCGGAACCGTTTTGGTATAAGGCTGACCAAGATGGGTTTCGAGATACCGACAGGCCGCCTCCCCTGTTTCAGGGTACATCAACACATTGAAATGCGCTCGCCCAAGGTCCGCGATATCCGCAGGCGTCGACCCCATGGGCGCGCAGACATTGACATCAATGCCAAGGCTATCCAGCAATTTCGTCAACTCAACGATATCATCGCGGTGACGAAATCCCAGAGCCGTTGGTCCGATCAGGTTACACGTGAGGTTTTCCGATTTTTCAACAGGATGGGCCAGTTTGCGCACAATCTGATAAAAGGTTTCATCCGCGCCAAAGTTCTCTTTGCGCTGATAACTCGGAAGCTCAAGCGCGACCACAGGAATAGGAAGCCCAAGCGCCTCAGCCAACCCCCCTGGATCATCTTGGATCAATTCAGCGGTACAGGACGCCCCAACCAGCAAAAGATCGGGTTTAAAGCGTTCATAGGCCTCTAAGCAGGCTGTTTTGAACAATGTCGCCGTATCTGAGCCCAAATCACGGGCTTGAAAGGTCGTGTAGGTGACGGGCGGGCGATGATTGCGCCGCTCGATCATGGTAAACAAAAGATCGGCGTAGGTGTCCCCTTGCGGCGCATGCAAGACCAGATGAACCTTTTGCATCCCCGTTGCCACGCGAATAGCACCGATGTGAGGGGGGCCTTCATATGTCCAAACAGACAGCTTCATGCGACCTGCCCCACTTTTAATTTTTCCGCTCGGATCAAGGGGCGGGCAAATAAATTCGCCAAATCCGCCGCCTGTTCGTAGAAATGAATGGGGCTAAAGACCAATTCGATGGCCCATTTCGTGGTTAAGCCTTGGGCCTCGAGAGGATTAGCAAGACCTAAACCACAGACCGTCAAATCAGGGGCGACATGGACCAGACGTTCAAGCTGTTTATCAACATCCTGCCCTTCAGAGATCACAACGTGGTCGGGCAAAGCGTCCAGATCCGCACCCACCAAGTCGCGGTGAATATATGGGCTTCCAACTTCAGTAAGCTCCATCCCACATTCTTGGGTCAAAAACCGCGCTAATGGAATTTCCAGCTGGCTATCTGGGAAAAAGAAAATGCGGCGTCCTGTTAGATCATGAGACACTTTGGCAACGGCCGCCTCTGCGCGTGCTTTGGGGGCGGCTATTGCGGCTTGGAATGTCGCCTTAGGCACATCAAAGCGATCGGCGATGGCCTTTAGCCATGCTGTTGTTCCATTCACCCCAAAAGGAAACGGCGCGTTAATCGGTTTTGCCCTGCGGCGACACATCTCATCATAAGTCGCCCCCAAGAAGGGCTGCGCACAGATAAAGTGCGTATTGGGCCCAACGGCTAATCCCTCCTCAACCTTAGCATTCGGAAGGACAAGAACATCAGACAGCCCCATGTCAGCAAGGAGCCGCATCATTTGGTCTTCCACGACATCAGGAAGAGCGCCGAGAATGGCGAGCTGGGTTTTATCTGTCTCGCCGAGATCACGAATCATCGCTTCAAGACAGGCATCTTCGCCCTGAGTGAATGTTGTTTCTATACCAGAGCCTGAAAAATTTACGACATTTACAGCCGGTGCATGTTTCTGCGATAGTTTTTCAGCCATCGTCGCCAAATCAATCTTGATCACCTCAGAGGGACAGGATCCAACGAGGAACAGGCGCTTAATGTCAGGTCGCCTTGACAGTAGCTCTGCAACGGTGCGATCCAATTCATCATGCGCGTCTGCCATGCCTGCCAAATCCGTTTCCTCAAGGATCGCCGTGGCAAACCGAGGCTCGGCAAAAATCATCACACCCGCCGCACTTTGCAGCAGATGCGCGCAGGTTCTTGAGCCAACAACCAGAAAAAATGCATCCTGCATTTTTCGATGCAACCAGATGATTGAGGTCAACCCACAGAACACTTCGTGCTGACCACGTTCCTTCAAAATCGGCGCCTGAGCGCAGCCCATAACAGGAATGTCTTCAGGCATAACTGGCTCCAGTCGTAGATTGCAGGCGCGCAGCGCGTAACTTTAAAATGAACTGAAGGGCGTTGACAACATAGGCGGCATAAGCCACCAAAGCCAAAGCCATAAGCTGTTGCTTTGACATGATATTTGTCATGAGTGCGATAACATAGCCAAGATGGAGCGCGATCACAAAAAAGCTCACCACATCTTCCCAAAAGAACGCTGGTGCAAGAAGATATTGCCCAAAAACAACCTTTTCCCAGATTGCCCCCGTCACCATAATCAAAAGCAAAAATGCAGTCTTAAGAATGATGGAATATGTCGCCAGTGCATATCCGTCACCTGTCGTCAGATATCGCAGGACAAGCGCCACAGACACCAAAAACACGAGAAACTGCATCGGCGCTAACACACCTTGAACCACTGTCCAGACAGTCGAATCGCGGCGTTGTTTTTGTTCAGATGTATAGAGCAAAACCCCATGTTCCCTTGTTTCATCGCACCTCAGTGCAGGCGCTTTTGTGAAACGCTTCTTTCCGTCAAAGTATCGCTTAGTAAAAAATTATGTCAATAAAAACTTACATATTGGCGCTATATGTGTAAAAAGTTTTATACATATAGAATGCAACTCGGCTGGCGCTGGGGAACCGCCACCACAGATAACCTGCAATAAAAACGACGAAAAGGTGAGTGAAAAAATTGACAGATCACCCCAAATTTGAGAGCATTAGTGTAAGTCTAACACAACATGTGCTTTTTTTGCGTCGCCCTTGTTTGATATGACTGGGGACGAAAATTGAAAAAACAAAAAACAAATTTGAACACATCAGACCTTCAGCAATCCGACATTGCGCGGCTTGCAAGCAAGGCCATGACCGATGCCAGCACGCATATCAGGCCGTCAAAGTCAGCGTTATTTGACACGGTCACCGGATGGTTGGAAAACTACTCGTTGTCGAGCAAGTTTACACCAGATGACGCCCTCGCGTATTTAGTGAAAAAAGGGGTCAATGGCGATGCAATCATTGATCACATTATCCCAAACGCAGCACGCGCACTTGGCCAAAAATGGGCCGACGACACGTTGGGATTTTCTGACGTGACCATCGGCACATCACACCTCCACTTGCTTTTAAAGCGAATTATCAATGAGCGTGAACAAGAGCTGCGTGACCAAGATGGAAAATGCGTGCTTGTTGTTGTGTTCTGCCAAGAGCAGCACACTTTAGGCGCCTTGGTGCTTACCGACAAGCTGCGCAGGCTAGGGCTCTCTGTAAAGGTTGAAATTGGGACGACCCAAGAACAAATTGTTGATCTCCTTCACGAGCAAGAATTTGATGCGGTCCTCTTTTCATCCGCTGAAAACGAGATAACGCAGCAGTATGCAGACTGCATTAAATCAATACACCCCAAAGGAGGGGCTCGCCCCCTTTTCGCTTTGGGTGGTCCAATTCTGTACTGTGACCGTATAGAGACGATACCTAACCAATTCGACGTAGCGACCAATGACCTTGACGTTCTGATTGGCAATATAGACTATAGACTACCAAAGCTGCGAAAGTTGCGGCGACTTGAGGGAGCAAAATAATGAAGAGCAATTCAAGCCTGTCTTGGGAATTCGGTGCAATTCCGATGATCGAACCAGAATACCTCGGGGGTATTCTTGCGACATCATCTGATATCGCCCTCCTGATTGACATGGATTGCACAATCCATTCGGTTTTGCTGAACTCACCGAACGAGTCATACGGTGATCTTAGTCATTGGGAAACGCACCCACTAACGAAATTTTTGGCTCCAGATAGCCTCCCAAAGCTTGATAAGGCCCTCAAAAGACTTCAAGGTGGCGAGACCATCCTTTACGGTTTAGAGCTAAACCACAAAGATAATGCAAAGTGGAAGTTCCCTGTACGCTATAATTTCCATTGCTTGGGAACGCATAACAAAATTCTCATGCTCGGACGCGATTTGCGTGGCCTCTCAGAAACGCAGCAACGCTTGGTCCAAGCCCAGCTCGCCGTTGAGAAAAGCAACGAAGAGCGCCGCGAATTCGATGCTCATTTCAAAATGTTGATGAAGCACACTACGGACCCAATTGCTTTTATCAATGCGGATTCAGGAACTATCCTTCATTGCAACCAAGCGCTCGCTGACATGTTCGGCAGCGAAATGGACAGTCTAAGTGGAACAAAATTTCAATCGCGTTTGGTCAAGTCAGCCGAAAAGCGCGATTTTGTGGAACGCCTAACTCTCTGCGCGCAAAACAACCACAGCATTGTGTCACAGTTCGAGCGCAATGGAGCTGCGCAAGACTTAGAGCTTTCGTGTGAGTTATACCGCACCGCTGGTCAGAAAGTGTTGATGTGCAAAGTCCTTACAGACACGGATGTTAGCACCTCTGATGATACGTTTATTTCTAATCTGATATCTGTCTTTCACAATAGCTCGGATGCGATGATATTCACCGATGGACAGGGCAAGATTCATTATACCAATGAACGCTTCCTTGATTTGGTGAACGTTGGTCAAAAGAAAGATGTCATTGCGCATTCCTTGGCTGATTTTTTGGGTCGTGGTCAAATTGACCTGGCTGTCATGTTGGAAAACGTGTTGAAATCGGGCTCAGTCAAAACCTACGCGACACATCTGAA
>CBFHKO010000011.1:0-61250 GCA_965656445.1 uncultured Paracoccaceae bacterium | reverse complement strand
AGAACATCGGCGACAAATTGGTCCTCTCTTAGCGAACGCACGACTGTGTCTGTTTTTGTACCCAGCGATGGAACGCCCCAAGAATTGAGAGATTGTCTCCACGAAGAATTCGCGCAGTCTCTTGGACCCCTAAATGATCTCTACCGTTTGCCCTTTAGCGTCTTTAATGACGACAACGTGCACACGGTCTTAACCAGCTATGACATGCTCATTTTGCGCGCGATTTATTCGGATGAATTGCGCAGTGGTATGACCCGCGCCGAGGTAGCAAAACGCCTGCCTGCGATTTTTGCCCGCATCAATCCCGTTGGAAATTCTGTGCCAGCCACGCAACTTGGCAAAACACATCGCCAATGGAAAGCCTATATTTCCAAGGCTTTGGGCGGTGCAACCACGAATTCCGAACGCTTCCAAGCAGCGCAATCTGCTGTGAATTTTGCCAACCAAGCAGGATGGCGCGATCATCGTCTTGGGTTTAGCTATTATGTTCTCGCCCGTTTGATGCAGCTTCATGATAGTGGCAACGCAGAACAAATGTTCATGATGTCAGATGCGATTTTCCGCCAGAACCGCTATACTGGCCTACATAGCGCCTATGTCGCAACGCAATTGGCCTCCTATGCAATCGCAGATGGTCGCGGCGAAGACGCGCTTATCATGCTCGCGCCTCACATCGATAATGCATATAAATTTGAAAACGCCAGTTTGCTTGCTACATTGATGTTCCTAAGGGCCGAAGCTACGGAAATGACGGGACGTGTCAATGAGGCGCGAACCATTCGACTGGACAGTTTGGCGTGGGCACGTTACGGGTTTGGATCAGACACGAACATGAACACCAAACTGCGGGAAATCCATGCTTTGAACCCGCTAAAACGCAACGACGGGTAACAGTATGTATCTAATCTTTGGACTAATCGGTGCAATTATCGGTGGTTTAAAAGCGAAAAAGCGCAAAGGCAGCACAGCTGACATCGCGCAATATGCAGCAGGCTTCGGCATCGCTTTTCTTTTGCTTGGGTTGTTTGTAACAATCATCGCTGATCGCACGATCATCTAAGAGATGTTTTTACCGTTTTTCGAAAATCTTCGGAAAATTGGCGTCCCGGTTTCTTTGCGCGAATACCTTGGGTTTCTTGAGGCAATGGATGTGGGTCTTGCCACCTATGACATTGATGCGTTTTACTATTTGGCCCGCACAATTATGGTCAAAGATGAACGCAATCTCGACAAGTTTGATCGCGCCTTTTCTCATAGCTTTCAAGGCCTTGAGAACATTTCCTCAAGCGAGGTTTTAGAAGCCGTTGATATCCCTGCCGACTGGCTGGAGAAAATGGCCGAGAAGCATCTGAGCGACGAAGAAAAAGCTGAGATAGACGCGCTAGGTGGGTTTGATAAACTGATGGAGACGCTGAAAAAGCGGCTCGAAGAACAGCAAGGGCGCCACCAAGGAGGCAACAAATGGGTTGGCACCGCGGGCACGTCCCCCTTTGGCGCTTATGGATATAACCCCGAAGGTGTGCGTATTGGCCAAAAAGAAAGCCGTCACAAACGCGCGGTCAAAGTCTGGGACAAGCGCGATTTCAAGAACCTAGATGACAATGTCGAACTCGGCACGCGTAACATCAAAGTTGCCTTAAAACGTCTGCGCCGATGGGCGCGCGATGGGGCTGATCACGAATTGGATATTGACGGCACAATCCGTGCGACGGCTGAAAACGGATACCTCGATGTCCAAACCCGCCCCGAAAGACGCAATGCTGTCAAAGTGTTGTTGTTCCTTGATGTCGGCGGGTCCATGGATCCCCATATCCAAGTGGTAGAGGAACTGTTCTCCGCCGCACGATCAGAATTCAAGCATCTGGAATATTTCTATTTCCACAATTGCCTCTATGAAGGCGTGTGGAAGGACAATCAGAGACGGTGGAATGATCAAACCCCGACTGAGGAAATCTTGCGCACCTATGGCCCTGATTACAAATGTATTTTCGTAGGCGACGCAAGCATGTCTCCTTATGAAATTGCCTATGTCGGTGGGGCGAACGAGCATTGGAACCCAATCGCGGGTCAAGATTGGCTAGAGCGCGCGCGTCAGCAATGGACATCGAACCTTTGGATCAACCCTGTTCCTGAACATATTTGGGGCTATACACATTCGATCAAGATGATCCAGACCATCTTTGAGGGAAATATGGTCCCAATGACCCTGTCTGGGCTGGAGCGCGGCATCAAAGAATTGGTGCGTTAGGGCTTGTTTCACAAAGCAAAACAGCCATATTCAGCCTATGTTAAAGTTTACACCCATCCTCCTCGCGATCCTCTATGGATTGGTGATGTATCAATTCTCGGCTTGGCGGCTCAAGCAGTCGTTGAACCAACAATCGACGCGGCTGCATGATCCACGGTTTAAATCAGTCTTGGATCGCATGGCCGCCGCCTTGGGTGTGACAGACATCAAGGTCTATATCCACGAAGTCGAGCCAATCAATGGGCTCGCCGCACCAGATGGGCGCATTTTCATCACGCGCGGATTTATGAACAAACTGAATGAAGGCTCAGTCACCGTTGATGAATTGGCCTCTGTCATTGCGCATGAATTGGGTCATGTGGCCCTTGGACATTCCCGCCGTAGGATGATTGATTTCTCGGGTCAAAACGCAATGCGCGTAGCGCTTGGCATGGTTTTGTCGCGCTTCATTCCTGGCATTGGCGCATGGATTGCCAATATGATCGGCAGCTTGCTCATGGCGAAACTGAGCCGAAGCGATGAATTTGAAGCGGATGAATATGCCTCAGCCCTCATGATCAAAGCCGGCATCGGTGTCGATGCGCAAATTTCATTATTCGAAAACTTGGACAAGCTCACAGGCAATCGCGGTGCGACCCCTGCTTGGATGATGAGCCACCCCAAAACAGAAGACCGCATAGCCGCAATTCGAAAAAATCAGCTCGCGTGGAGCTGATTGGTTCATTGATTATTGAGCACGAAATCAACCAGTGCACGGGTTGAGGGGTCTTTACCCTCGGATGAGGTCGCACCGCTAACAACTGGGCCCAGTGCCGTAGCCAGCTCTTTGCCAAGCTCAACGCCCCATTGATCAAAGCTATTGAGCCCAAGGATAACCCCTTCGACAAAGACGCGATGTTCATAGAGCGCCACAATGCGGCCCAACATCTGAGGCGTGAGTTGGGGATAGACCAATGTGGTTGACGGACGGTTTCCCTTGAACACACGATGACGCGCTTGGCGATCTAGCTCGGCCCCCTCAAACCCTTTGGCCGCCATCAGGCTACGTGCCTCATCAAGCGAACGCCCCCGCATCAATGCCTCAGATTGCGCCAAACAATTCGCGACCAAGAGTTGATGATGATGCTTTAGATTTGGCTCATGCCCCTTTGCCGCGACCATAAATTCGCAAGGGATGACCCGCGTGCCTTGGTGGATCAGTTGGTAAAACGCATGTTGTCCATTGGTCCCTGGCTCGCCCCAAACAACGGGCCCAGAATGATAGGGTAAATCCGCCCCATCCATGGACACACCCTTGCCATTGCTTTCCATTTCCAACTGTTGAAAATAGGCGGCCAACCGCGTAAGTCGTTGATCATAGGGCAAAACCGCACGGGTTGCGTAATCACAGATTTGATTGTGCCAAATCCCAACCAAAGCCAAAAGAACAGGCATGTTCTCTGAAAACTCGGCCTCTTGGAAATGGCGATCCATATCCTGGGCGCCTTGCAAAAAGGCGCGGAAATGATCCGCCCCAATCGCCAACATGACAGGCAAGCCAATCGGCCCCCACATGGAATAACGGCCCCCAACCCAGTCCTCGAACCCAAAGACACGTTCGGATGCAATTCCAAAGGCTGCGGTTTTGTCCGCCGCCGTGGACACAGCCGCGAATTGGGCTGCAGGGTCCGCGACGGTTTTCGCCATCCAATCCTTGGCCGTCTGTGCATTGGTCATGGTTTCAATAGTGGTAAAGGTCTTGGACGCCACAATCACCAAGGTTGTTTCAGGATTGAGCGGTTCGAGCACATCATTGATATGCGCGCCATCCACGTTTGAAACATAGTGACACTTGGGGCCATCATGAAACGGGGCCAAGGCCAAAGTTGCCATAGCTGGTCCGAGATCAGAACCACCAATGCCAATATTGACAACATCGGTAATCGCACCGCCCTGCCCTTGGACTGTTCCATTTCGAACGGCCTCAGCAAACTCGCCCATACGATCCAAAACAGCCAAGACCTCTGGCATGACGTTTTCGCCATCTACGTCTATCGGGCGATTGTCTAAATTGCGCAAGGCCGTATGCAAAACAGCGCGGCCTTCGGTGTCATTGATTTTTGCACCTGAAAACATAGCATCACGCTTTTGTGCCACGTCTCGTGATGTTGCCAAAGCGATTAAATCCGCCATAGCGTCACGGTCTATATTCGTCTTGGAATAATCCAAAACCATATCCTCAAACCGCACAGAAAACTCTGAGGCACGGTTGGGGTCATCAAATAGGGATAGGATTGAGCGATCTGTCACAGAGGCCCAGTTGGATTTCAATGTATCAAACATAAAGGTGGTTCCTAATTTACGCGGCCCAATGCACCTTGGCACCAGACAAAATTGATTTAATCGGCGCTTGGATCGGGTCCAAATGCTGTGCTGCCTCTAAGGCTGTGCGTTTTTCATCACCAAAGATCACAACATGCTTGGCAATCGCGCCATTCAGAACGGGCGCTGACAAAGTGATCCGCGGCTCAGGCGCGCCCGCAGCCCGCATGGCAAGCAAGCTTGGCGCATGAGAGGAGAGCGCTAGTTCAAGCTGATCCGCACCGGGGAAAAGCGAGGCTGTATGCATATCCGCACCCATGCCAACAAGTAACACATCAATTGGCAAAACCGCATCAAAGGCAGGCGCCAAGCTTGGCAGGCCCTCCTCGGGCGTTGCAAAATCCGCATACATCGGCAGGAGCGTCGCAGAGGCCGCTTGCCCCACCAAGAGGCGGTTACGCAACAATGTGGTATTCGAGCGATCGGATGTTTCAGGCACCCAACGTTCATCATTCAAACAGACATTCACACGATCCCAATGCATATCAACACTGCTGAGTTCATCAAAGATTGGGCCAGGTGTCGTGCCACCGGGAACAGAAAGAGTGACGCGGTCTTTGTGGTGCAAAGCATCGCTCAGATCATCCACGATTTGATTAGATAAATCGAGGATCAACATATCGCGATCAGGGTATTCATTAAACTCCATTATCGGATCTCCCGCCATTTACGTCCATCTCGATGCATGAGCATCAACGCATCATCTGGTCCCGCGCTGCCTGCGTCGTAAGGTTTTGGCACATCATTGCGTGTTTCCCACCCCTGAATAATCGGATCGGTCCAGGCCCAAGCGGCCTCAACCTCGTCACCGCGCATAAAGAGCGTTTGATTCCCACGGATCACATCCATTATCAGGCGCTCATAGGCATCAGGCACATCCTCGACATCTGGACCCAAGGCTTCGGCGAATGTCATATCAAGAGGCACATCAATCAAACGCATGCCCCCTGGACCCGGTTCCTTGATGGTCACGTCCATTGTGATGCCCTCATCTGGTTGAAGGCGGATGATCAAAGAATTTCTATGGCTTCCTGCGTCAGGACCAAAGATCGAATGCGGCGTTTCTTTGAACACAACAGCAATCTCAGAGGTGCGCGCTCGTAGGTTTTTACCTGTGCGCAAATAGAACGGCGTTCCCGCCCATCGCCAATTGCTAATGTGGGTTTTCATGGCAACATAGCTTTCTGTGCGCGAGCGCGGATTTTCCGCATGCGCACGATACCCTTCAGGATCAGTTGCATTGCCATATTGACCGCGTACAATGTGGTGCGGTTCAACAGGATCAAGGGCGCGAATTACTTTAAGCTTTTCATCGCGAACGGCATCTGGTTCAAACCGCGCTGGCGGCTCCATCGCAATCAGGCATAAGAGCTGCATCAAGTGGTTTTGCACCATATCGCGCATAGCACCAGATTTGTCATAATACCCGCCACGGCCACCAACATCGACGGTTTCCGCAACTGTGATTTGAACGTGGTCAACGTATTGCGCATTCCAAAGCGGCTCAAACAGCATATTGCCAAAGCGAACCGCCATCAGGTTTTGAACGGTTTCTTTGCCCAAATAGTGGTCGATGCGATAAATCTGATCTTCGTTAAAATGACGTGCAAGCACCCCATTCAATTCCTTGGCCGTTTCCAAATCGCGCCCAAAGGGTTTTTCCACAACGATCCGACTATCAGACAGGGCAATTCCGTGATCGTGCAACCGCTCGGCCAAATCCCCAAACAATGAAGGCGCAACCGAGAAATAGAACGCACGCACGAATCCCTCGCGCATACGAGAAGACAATTCCTCCCAACCGCCGGACCCTTTGGCATCGATACAGACATAGCCCAAATTATCCAAAAACGCCGGAACCTGTGATTTGTCCAAATCACCGCCAAATTCATCAATGGCATCTGAGATCATCTGGCGATAGCCGGCATCGTCCATATCCGTGCGCGCCGCACCAATGATGCGGGCGTGTTCGGGCATTTGACCCGATGCAAACCGACGATAGAGACCGGGCAAAATTTTGCGCCGCGCCAAATCACCAGTGCCTCCGAAAATCACCAAATCAAAGGGATCCACAGGAATTACGCGTGAAACCATGTCTAAGTCCTCTTTTTCTGTCTCATCAGGACCATCAAACAATCCCTGTTAGCGCTAACTTGAGGTTCATTTACAGAACCCCTCTGAGAAAGTCTAGTAACACAATGTGATAACTTTTTTGTCATTTAGGGGTATAGCTGCTTTGTTTGCGCAAAAAACTTGATAAGCCTTGTATAACATGTTTTCTCAAAAGGCCGATAGATGAAAGACGTCACCACTCCAACCGCGAACATCGGTAAATTCCAAGACCCCTTTGTCACAGCCAAAGGAGAAGCACGCGCTTCTGTTGCCTTTTCGCGACCAGAGACGCTTTGGTTCAACACAGGCACCTTGTGCAACATCGAATGCGTGAATTGTTACATTGAAAGCTCGCCCACCAATGACCGACTTGTCTATATGACAGCGGCCGAAGTGTCCGACTATTTGGACCAAATTGCCGAGACTGGCATGCCCTTTCATGAGATTGGCTTCACGGGTGGTGAGCCCTTTATGAACCCTGACATTATTGCGATGTTAGAAGACGTTCTAAGTCGCGGCTTTGACTGTTTGGTATTAACCAATGCAATGCGCCCCATGATGCGCAAGCGGATTAAATCTGGTTTAGAAGAGTTACAGCAAACATATGGTGACAAACTAACCCTGCGCATTTCTTTGGATCATCATTCCAAAGACCGCCATGACGAGGAACGCGGCAAGGGAAGTTTTGACATAACGCTTGAAGGCATGTCGTGGCTCCGCGATGTTGGAATTCAAATGGCCGTTGCAGGGCGCACCGTTTGGGGCGACAGTGATGAAGAGTCAAGAACGGGCTATAAATCTTTGTTTGAAAGCCATAATTTCAATATTGACGCCTTTTCCCCATCGCAAACGGTTTTGTTCCCCGAAATGGATGAAACCGTCGAAGTCCCCGAAATCACAACTGAGTGTTGGTCTATCTTAGGCAAAGCCCCTGATAGCCCAATGTGCGCCTCTTCGCGTATGGTAGTGAAACGTAAGGGGGCTGAGAAACCTGTTGTTTTGGCCTGTACCTTGCTGGCCTATGATCAAGCTTTTGAAATGGGACATAGCCTGAGTGAAGCAGCAGAGCCTGTCCAGCTTAATCATCCGCATTGCGCGAAATTCTGTGTCTTGGGTGGAGCGTCGTGTTCATAAGCGGATTATCCTGAAATAGGCTTTGACGTCCCGAACAAAATTGCGCAATCATTGCCCAAGATACAATCGATAGGACATCCAATGCCAGTGCCAATAAACCAATTCAAACAGCGATTATCCTCGGACACAGTCCAAATCGGGTGCTGGGCCTCTTTTGCCGACCCCTATGCAACCGAAGTACTTGCAACAGCAGGGTTTGATTGGATTTTATTGGATGGCGAACATGCCCCAAATGATATCCGCAGCCTTCTCGCTCAATTACAGGTGCTTGCTGGATTTGATGTCTCTCCTGTTGTTCGCATCCCGATCGGAGACGAGGTTTTCATCAAACAGATCCTTGACGTTGGCGCACAAACGCTTTTGGTTCCGATGGTCGAAAGCGCAGAACAAGCGCGCGATTTGGTGGCCGCCATGCGCTATGCGCCAAAAGGACGTCGTGGCATGGGCGGCGCTTTGGCACGCGCAAGCCAATTCAACAAGATAACGGATTATGTCCAAACAGCGGACGATCAAATGTGCCTGCTGATTCAAATAGAAACACGCGCGGGATTAGAGGCGTTAGATGACATTCTAAAGGTTGATGGTATCGACGGCATCTTTATTGGTCCCGCCGATTTATCCGCCGACATGGGCTATCCAGGACAGCCTAATCATCCTGAGGTGCAGCAAACAATTGATGCCACGTTTAAACGCCTCAAAGAGGCTGGGAAACCCGCGGGGATCGTGTCCTTTGATGATGCTCAAACGCAGCGATACATTGACATGGGTGTCGAATTTACCGCCGTTGGAGCCGATATATTTACGCTTGCACAGCACATACGCGCCTTAGCCGATAAATTCCGTCAGTCACCATCGGGATAGGACACAACGCCCCCACCAACCAACATCGGCACCCCTGTTGTCATGGGCGCCGATGTCGCAAGCCCTCGCGCCACACGCGCCGCCAAATAGGCAAAGGCCTGCGCCTCTAGCATATCTCCATCAAGGCCGACCTCTTCGACAGGGATAACCTCGCACTCAACACAGGCCGCTATCATCTGCATCATAACAGGATTGTGCCGCCCCCCGCCCGTAACCAAGAGCTGCGTTGGTGCAATCGGACAATGCTCCATCGCTTGCATAACAGAGGCGGCTACCATTGAGGTGAGTGTTGCCACTGCATCCTCTGTTTTCAATTCACGCACCAAGTCCAGCATCACAGAAAAATCATTTCGATCTAATGATTTAGGGGGAAGCTTGCGAAAATACGGAGCCTCTAAGAACAATTCCAAAGCCCCCTCAACAACGCGCCCCTGCGCCGCCGACGCGCCATCTTGATCATATGGACGAGCCAGACGCGCGCGCATCAAATCATTGATCGGCGCATTGGCTGGCCCTGTGTCAAAGGCAATCAAGGCGCCGCGTTCCTCTGGCGATGATTTTTGCGGATCAACCCAGGTGATATTCCCTACACCGCCCAGATTTAAAAAGGCAATCGGGCCAGTGGCCTCAATCCATTTCGCACAGGCAAAATGGAAAAACGGCGCAAGCGGCGCCCCTTGCCCACCAATCCCCACATCTGCACTGCGAAAATCCCATGCAACAGGACGACCCAAAGCCTGTGCCAAACCTGCGCCATCCCCGATCTGATGCGTTCCACGACCACGGGGGTCATGGGCCAAGGTTTGACCGTGAAACCCAATCAATTCAGCCTCTTTAAAGGGGGTTATTGCCTCCAAATGCACCTGTTGAACGACCTGCGACGCCTCAGCTATGTCACCATCCTGCCACTGCCCCAAAGCAGCACGCAAAATACCCTGCTGAGCCTCACTATAAGGCACATAGGACGAGACCCCAAAGTCGAAAATCACCTCGCCATCCGTAACGATTTCCGCCACATCCACCCCGTCCAAAGACGTCCCAGACATCGCGCCAACAACACGCAGCGGTCTTTTGTCAAACATGACCTTTTCCTTACCCAGAAAGATAGCTATAGACATGACGCAAGATAGCTACAGGGGCAAGAGATGACCTTTAAACCAAAATCCGATTTTCTAAATATCATGATCGAACGTGGCTTTGTCGCCGATTGTACCGATTATGAAGGCTTGGACGCCGCGCTCTTAAAGGGTGGCATGCCGGCCTATATCGGATTTGATGCAACGGCCTCTTCTCTCCATGTGGGCAGCTTGATTCAGATCATGATGCTGCGGTGGTTACAGAAAACAGGCGGCAAGCCGATCACATTGATGGGCGGTGGCACAACCAAAGTGGGCGATCCTTCCTTTCGGGCCGATGAACGCCCCCTTTTGACGCCAGAACAAATTGACAGCAACATCGCGGGTATCAAAAAGGTTTTTGCCTCTTATATGTCTTATGGCGATGCGCCGTCCGATGCCTTGATGATCAATAACGCTGAATGGCTTGATAACCTGAACTACCTCGATTTTTTACGCGATATTGGCCGTCATTTTTCGGTGAACCGTATGTTGGCTTTTGAATCAGTAAAATCGCGCCTTGATCGGGAACAATCCCTGTCCTTCCTTGAATTCAACTACATGATCCTTCAGGCCTATGATTTCTTGGAACTGAACGCCCGCTACGGCTGTATGTTGCAAATGGGTGGGTCGGATCAATGGGGCAATATTGTGAATGGCATCGACCTCACCCGCCGCGTGAATAATGGCGAAATCTTTGGCCTGACGACGCCCCTCTTGACCACCTCTGATGGCAAAAAGATGGGCAAATCCCAAAATGGTGCGGTCTGGCTAAATGCCGATTTGCTCAGCCCATATGAATTCTGGCAATTCTGGCGCAATACAACGGATGCGGATGTCGGACGGTTCTTGAAACTCTACACCGAACTTCCAATCGATGAATGCGATCGCCTCGGCGCCCTTGAAGGCTCTGATATCAACGCAGCCAAAGTCACTTTGGCGAACGAAGTCACCACCTTGCTCCACGGCGCAGCAGCGGCACAAGCAGCCGAGGCCACAGCACGTGAAGTCTTTGAAAAAGGCGGCATCGGGGCTGATTTGCCCACGGTTACTGTGACTGCCGAAGATATCGGCGACGGTCTGTCAATCATTCAGCTTCTGGTGAAATCAGGCCTTGTCAAATCAGGCAAAGAAGCAAAGCGTCTGATGTCTGAAAACGGCGCCAAACTTAATGATGAACCGCTCTCTGATGCAGGGCTCATGATCACAACTGCGGACCTTACCTCGCCCATCAAACTCAGCGCCGGCAAAAAACGCCACGCTCTTGTGGAACTGAGCTAGCTCTTAATCTTTGCAGAAATACTCAATTATTGGCGGCCCTTGGTTCGCCAATTTTTTTAGGGCGCCAACATCCATTCGCCCTCGGGCCAGAAGGCATCGAAAGCGAAGGCAAACATCACATCATAAACCACATCCTCGCCATTTGAATTCTTCACCTCCACCGTCGGGATCAATCGCGCAGTCGCGATAACCCCATCCTCCAAAGCAGAGGCCTGTCGCCCCACTTTGGAAATGACAAATCCCGCCTCAGTGATCACATCCTCTTTCTCTAGCCGCGTCATTGGCCATGCCTGTGATCCAATTCGGATCACCCGCTCCAAAGAGCGAATTCCATGTGGCGGTGGATCACCACTATAGAGAAAGGGTCTTGGGGCGGCTTCATACCCGACATAGGGATTGCTACCATAAGCACGCGAATAGGTTGGACGCGCCATGACGCGCCCATCGGGATGGCGTTTGGCAAAGTCTTGCAGGCTTTCCATGCGACTGGGCAGCGCGGTTAAATCAGCCCCCGTCATCTCGCCGACAATGGCGTGACCGATGGCTTGTTGCCACCAGCTTTGGGTTTCCACATCATACATGACCATATCAGAAAACCGTAGCTTTCCAGTCACCCCAAAGGTCAACTCGCGTCCATTTTGGCGGCGATCAAAGATCAAACCAGAATTACATAGGGGACAAAAGCTTACCAATATAGGTGTATCGCCAATACGATCATTCACCAATTCATGCCACATTAGATAACGAATAGGATAGGCCCGTGCATCGCCTTCTATCTCAATAGACATCACCGGTTCAATTCGAGGAAAATCGACCTCTTCCAGTGGAACAAACGTCGGATCCTTCAGTGCGGGTATCCCGTCTTTGCCAGGGCCGCCGGACATAATTTCGACCCATGGAACTTCGGTCTTGGAAAAATCTGTCTTGGGCCATTCATGCACCCAAAATTCAGGGCTGGCGATGGCTTTATTAACCCAGACAAGTCCGATCAAAAGGGGAATAAGGCTCTTGAAAAATCTATGCGCAATGGAATGTATCATAAAGATACGATATCACGAATTGAGCTTTGAATAAAAAAATATCGGCGCTTATCACGCCGATATCACGTCATATTGATTGAACCAATGGCCGCAATCAGTCGATAACAGTCACTTTGACCATGCGATCCGGATCGCCAATGACCATCCCATTCGGACCTTTGCCCAGTTTGATCGCATCCACAATGTCCATGCCGCTGGTGACAGCTCCGACAACTGTGTATTGGCCATTCAGGAAATACCCAGGCTCAAACATGATGAAAAACTGGCTATTGGCGCTATTGGGGCTTTGTGATCGCGCCATGCCAACCACGCCGCGCTCATAAGCTTTGTCCGAGAATTCAGCAGGCAAATCAGGATAGGACGAACCGCCCCGTCCTGCCATGCGCACCTCGCCATCGGCCTTGCCAAATTCCACGTCCCCAGTTTGGGCCATGAACCCTTCGATAACACGGTGGAAGACCACGTTGTCATAGGCACCTTCTGTGGCCAGAGTTGTTATGCGCTTGGCATGCTGTGGCGCGACGTCTTCGAACAGATCAATCGTGATTGTTCCGTTTGCCTCACCTGCCACGTCGATTTGAATGCCTGCCGCCAAAGCGGGAGAGGCAACAAAAGCCAAGAGGGCTGCGAGCTTACGCATCTGCGGCCACCTTGACAGAAATCATGCGATCAGGCTGCGCAGGCGGTTCGCCACGTGTGATGGCGTCAACGTGGTCCATTCCCTCAATCACACGTCCATAGACAGTGTATTGACGATTTAGGAAGTGATTGTCGTTGAAATTGATAAAGAACTGGCTGTTTGCGCTGTCTGGATTTGCAGAGCGCGCTGCCGCCAATGTCCCTCGATCATGTGGGATGCCAGAAAATTCTGCCTTAAGGTTTGGAAGCTCGGACCCACCAGTACCCGCCATACGGATATCAAAGTCCTGTTCCATATTGCCGTTTTTCACATCACCTGTTTGGGCCATAAAGCCATCAATCACACGGTGAAAAGCAACGTTGTCATAGGCACCACTGCGCGCCAATTCCTTGATACGTTCACAGTGCAAAGGCGCAATGTCAGTCAGCAATTCAATAGTGACGGTTCCGTCTTTGAGTTCCATAAGAATTGTGTTTTCAGGATCTTTGATCTCGGCCATGTCGGGCTCCTTTGAGTGGTGTTTGCATGAATACCTAAATGTCTTTGAGCCAAGGAACAAGATCTCCCCTTGACCAAATGGGCTGCATGGGAAAAAACAAGGCAAATTTTATCATTTGTAGGGGTTCAGTATGGGCTGGAAATCACTAGACGATCTCGATTTGAACGAAAAACGCGTGCTTGTGCGCGTGGACATCAATGTTCCCATGGACAACGGGGTCGTAAGCGATGCCACGCGGATTGAAAAAATCGTCCCCACTGTGCGCGATATTATCGACAAAGGGGGGTTGCCAATTTTGCTCGCACATTTCGGACGCCCCAAAGGTCAGATCAAAGATGATCTTTCCCTGCGCCACTTGATCCCTGCGCTCGAAACCCATCTTGACGCCCCGATTACTTTTGTGGCCGACACCAAGGGACCAGCGGCCAAAGCCGCAGCTGGGGCCATGCGCACAGGTGAGGTCCTTTTGTTGGAAAACACGCGCTTCTACGCAGAAGAGGAAAAGAATGATCCTGAGTTTGCCCAAGCGATGGCCGATGTCGGCGATATCTATTGCAATGATGCCTTTTCAGCGGCGCACCGCGCCCATGCTTCGACCGAAGGGATCGCCCGTTTGCTACCCTCTTGCGCAGGTCGCTTGATGCAGGCTGAGCTGAGCGCGCTTGAGGCGGCTTTGGGCACACCCAAGCGTCCTGTTGTGGCGATTGTTGGCGGGGCAAAAGTATCGACCAAACTAGACCTCTTGGGCAATTTGGTTGGCAAAGTGGATCACCTTGTAATTGGGGGCGGTATGGCAAATACCTTCCTTGCGGCGCAGGGTATCCATGTCGGCACGTCATTGGCCGAACATGACATGACCGATACGGCGCGCGACATTCTTGCCAAAGCCGAAAAAGCAGGATGCGACATCATCCTTCCAAGCGATATTGTTGTTGCGCGCGAATTTGCAGCCAATGCAGCGAAGGAAACCCTTGCCGCTGATGCCTGTCCCCAAGATGCGATGATTTTGGATGCAGGGCCAGACACAGTTGCCCGCATTGCCGCCTGTTTTGATACAGCGAAAACCTTGATTTGGAACGGTCCATTGGGAGCCTTTGAAATCGAACCCTTTGATCGGGCGACAAATGCAGCCGCCGCACATGCAGCCAAGCTATCAACGGCGGGAACCCTGACCTCTGTTGCAGGAGGCGGAGATACAGTTGCCGCCTTGAACAAAGCGGATGCGGCTAAAGATTTCACCTACATCTCAACAGCAGGCGGCGCCTTTTTAGAATGGATGGAAGGCAAGGAATTGCCAGGTGTCGCCGCTCTAAACCAAGCATAATTGACGCAGTTTCGCATTTTTTAGAAATGTTTGCGTTAACGGTAGCGCCACCAGAATTTACATAGAAATTTTGGTGGCTTATCCGTTTCCCAACGGGCCTGAAATCATCCGATTTTATGCCATTTTGACACATGGGAAATGGATTAAATGTCTAAAGCGCTTCAAACACAACAAATTGCATCTGGCCAAGGTTTTATCGCAGCTCTTGATCAATCTGGCGGCTCAACGCCCAAAGCGCTCTTGCAATATGGAATTGATGACACGGGGTATTCGGGTGAGGCTGAGATGTTTGACCTGATCCATGGAATGCGCCAACGGATCATCAAATCTCCCGCCTTTTCAGGGGATCGCGTGGTTGGTGCCATCTTGTTTGAAATGACAATGGATCGCGACATTGACGGAACGCCAACTGCGGATTACCTCTGGCAAACGCGTCAAGTGGTGCCGTTTTTGAAAGTAGACAAAGGCTTGGCTGAGGCGAAAGACGGCGCTCAATGCCTCAAGCCGATGCCCGAATTGGACACACTCTTGGAAAGGGCAGTGAGCAAAAACATCTTTGGCACTAAAATGCGCTCTGTGATCCATGAAGCCAATCAGGATGGTATCAAGGCCGTAGTAAAACAGCAATTCAACATTGGAAAACAAATCCTATCGCATGGCTTGATGCCGATCATTGAGCCGGAAATCACCATTACAATGGACAACAAAGCGCAAGCGGAGCAAATGTTGTCAGATGCGATCCTAGCGCAACTAAATGCGTTAGAGGCAGATCAGCAAGTTATGCTGAAGCTCACGCTTCCAGAGGTCGCCAATCAATATAAAGAGCTCGCGGATCACCCGAAGGTGTTGAAAGTTGTCGCCCTCTCTGGTGGATACAGCCGCAGTATCGCAAATAGCATGCTGTCCAAAAACGCCAATATGATCGCAAGCTTTTCGCGCGCGCTCACCGAAGGCCTTAGTGCGCAACAAAGCGATGCAGAGTTCGACGCCATGCTCGCCACAACAATTGTTAGTATTTATCAGGCCTCAATTTCAGGATAAGCAATTTATTTGCAAATAATTGGACAATTGTGAATTTTTGGGATTCACAAGGCGAATCACTTATGGCATAGTCAGTTTCATAAGCCAGAACATACTGGCAGCTTGAGGCAGACATGAGCAAACAAACCAAGAAACCGGCTTGGGGTCTAATTTGGACCTTTCCTTTTGCGCTTGCGATTAGCATGTACTTTGTATTTGCGGCTGTGCAAGGGGACTACGGATTGTTCCGTAGGGCCGAGATCTTGGGGGACGCTGCGAAGTTGGAACGTGAACTTCATGCGTTGAACCTTGAAGTGGCCGAAATGGAAAACCTCACACGTCGCATGTCAGATGATTTCTTGGATCTAGATTTGCTAGACGAGCAAGCGCGCGCGGTTTTGGGTGTGGCCCGTGCGGATGAGATAATTCTTCCTTAATATGTGCCTTGACGTATGAGGGCTTTGCCCTCTTGGCTGCGCCAATTCACCCAGGATATTTCTTAAAAGAAGAAGCTACGTGCGCGCGAAGTTATGTGACTTTCGCATAGCTGGCATGTGTTCAGAAATTTCTACTATCATTTTCAAGGCAACTGCTGTATTAGATAGTTTAATGCTAAACTATTTATTTAGGGGACGTTTCCATGGCGGCAAAAAAATCCGCACCTCAGCCGAATGTATCGGCAGATGAGCTGAAAACATATTACCGTGAAATGCTGTTGATCCGACGCTTTGAAGAAAAAGCCGGTCAATTATATGGTATGGGTTTAATTGGCGGGTTTTGCCATTTGTATATTGGTCAAGAAGCCGTTGTTGTGGGCCTTGAGGCCGCCGCGGAAGAAGGCGACAAGCGGATCACGTCCTATCGTGATCACGGTCACATGTTGGCCTGTGGTATGGACCCCAATGGTGTTATGGCCGAATTGACAGGGCGTGAGGGTGGCTATTCCAAAGGAAAAGGCGGCTCTATGCACATGTTTAGCAAAGAAAAGCATTTCTATGGCGGCCATGGGATTGTTGGCGCGCAGGTTCCCCTTGGGGCCGGTTTGGCCTTTGCTGATCAATACCTTGGAAATGGCCGAGTGACATTTACCTATTTCGGCGATGGTGCTGCAAACCAAGGTCAAGTCTATGAAACCTTTAACATGGCGGCGCTTTGGAAGTTGCCTGTCGTGTTCGTCATTGAAAACAACCAATATGCGATGGGAACGGCGCAAGCGCGCTCGACCTCGTCGCCAGATATTTACACCCGTGGTGAGGCCTTCGGCATCCCGGGGGAAGCGGTTGATGGCATGAGCGTCCTAGCCGTGAAAGAAGCGGGTGAGAAAGCCGTTGCACATTGTCGTGCTGGCAAAGGTCCCTATATCCTTGAGATAAAAACATATCGTTATCGTGGACATTCCATGTCGGATCCTGCGAAATATCGCACGCGCGATGAAGTTCAAAAAATGCGCGAAGAACGTGATCCTATCGAAAGCATCCGATCCATGTTGCTCACTGGTGGCCATGCCACAGAGGACGATTTGAAGGCAATCGACAAAGAGATCAAAGAAGTTGTGAACGCTTCTGCTGAATTCGCAAAAACAAGCCCAGAGCCCGCTCTTGAAGAGTTGTGGACAGATATTTACGCATAAGGAGTTTATGAATTATGGCTATTGAAATTCTTATGCCTGCCCTTTCCCCAACAATGGAAGAAGGCACATTGGCCAAATGGTTGGTCAAAGAAGGGGACACTGTGAGCTCGGGCGATGTGATCGCCGAGATTGAAACAGACAAAGCGACGATGGAATTTGAAGCGGTCGACGAAGGTATCGTTGGTCAAATCCTCGTTGCTGAAGGCACTGAAAACGTCAAAGTGAACACGGCCATCGCCGTTATGGTTGAAGACGGCGAAAGCCTGGACGCGGCCCCTACCCCAGCAGCGGCCCCAGTGGAGGCAGCACCAAGCACGGCTCCTGCAACAGTGGCAGTCGCCTCCCCCGCGCCTGCGGCGCCACAGGTTGATAACACACCTGATTGGCCCGAGGGCACAGAAGTCAAACAGCAAACAGTTCGCGAAGCGTTGCGCGATGCTATGGCCGAAGAAATGCGCCGTGATGACGCGGTTTATTTGATGGGCGAAGAAGTTGCCGAATATCAAGGTGCCTATAAGATTTCACAAGGTATGTTAGACGAATTTGGTCCAAAGCGGGTGATTGATACGCCGATCACTGAACATGGGTTTGCGGGGATTGCGACAGGGTCATCTTTTGCTGGATTGCGTCCAATTGTTGAATTCATGACGTTTAACTTTGCAATGCAGGCGATTGATCACATCATCAACTCTGCGGCCAAGACATTGTATATGTCTGGTGGTCAAATGGGCGCGCCTATGGTGTTTCGTGGGCCAAACGGTGCCGCGGCTCGTGTTGGTGCACAGCACAGCCAAGATTACGCCGCATGGTACGCCCAAATCCCAGGTCTCAAAGTTGTCATGCCGTATTCGGCGTCGGATGCGAAGGGCTTGATGAAAACGGCGATCCGTGATGACAACCCCGTAATCTTTTTGGAAAACGAGATCCTATACGGCAAATCCTTTGATGTGCCTGTGATGGATGATTTTACGGTTCCTTTTGGCAAGGCACGCATTTGGCGCGAAGGCAGTGATGTCACCATCGTTTCCTTTGGGATCGGAATGACCTATGCCTTGGATGCGGCGGATAGGCTCGCCGAAGATGGTATCAGCGCCGAAGTTATCGATCTGCGCACCTTGCGTCCGATTGATTATGACACTGTGATTGCGTCTGTGATGAAAACAAATCGTTGTGTGACTGTCGAAGAAGGCTTCCCTGTGGGGTCGATCGGCAATCATCTTTCTGCGACGATTATGGAACGCGCCTTTGACTACTTGGACGCGCCTGTCATTAACTGCGCAGGTAAAGATGTCCCGATGCCTTATGCTGCGAACCTAGAAAAGCTTGCGCTTGTCACAACAGATGAAGTTGTCGCAGCCGTTAAGCAAGTCACATATCGTTAAGGAGATTAAGAGATGCCTACAGAAATTCTGATGCCCGCCTTGTCTCCGACAATGGAAGAAGGCAAATTAGCGAAATGGCTTGTCAAGGAAGGCGATACAGTTCAATCTGGTGACCTTTTGGCGGAAATCGAAACAGACAAAGCCACCATGGAATTCGAAGCTGTGGATGAAGGTGTCATTGGCAAGCTTTTGATTGCTGAGGGGACCGAAAACGTTGCGGTGAATAGCTCAATCGCTGTTCTATTGGATGATGGCGAAAGCGCGGATGACATTGGAACCACGGCGGCGGCCGCTGCTCCAGCGGCGGCACCGGTTGCTAATGCTGCTGCACCGGTTGCGCCAGTGACTGCAACCGCGGCCCCTGTGGCGCAGTCTGGAACACGGGTGTTTGCCTCGCCACTTGCGCGCCGTATTGCGGCAAACAATGGCGTTGATTTAACAACGATCCAAGGGTCAGGCCCTCATGGTCGCATTGTTAAAGCAGATGTCGAAGGTAAGCCTGCAACGGTTGCACAAGCAGCTCCTCTTGCGGCACCTGCTGCCAAAGCCCCTGTCGTCGCAGCGAGCGGTGCGTCCGCTGATACGGTTGCCAAGATCTATGCAGATCGTGAATACACTGAAATCCCACTTGATGGCATGCGCAAAACAATTGCGGCCCGTTTGACAGAAGCCAAGCAAACTATTCCGCATTTCTATCTTCGTCGGGATATCAAATTGGATGCTTTGTTGGCGTTCCGCGCACAGCTGAACAAACAGCTCGAAGCTCGCGGTGTGAAACTTAGTGTGAATGATTTTATCATTAAGGCCTGCGCTTTGGCGCTTCAATCTGTTCCAGCGGCAAATGCTGTTTGGGCGGGTGATCGTGTTTTGCAGCTTACGCCATCTGACGTTGCTGTTGCTGTCGCGATCGAGGGTGGATTGTTCACTCCTGTCCTCAAAGATGCGGAAAATAAATCTTTGTCAGCCCTGTCAAAAGAGATGAAAGACCTTGCAGGTCGCGCGCGTGATAAAAAGCTTGCCCCACATGAATATCAAGGCGGAAGCTTTGCCATTTCAAACCTCGGGATGTTCGGTATCGATAATTTTGATGCGGTTATTAACCCACCCCATGGCGCTATTCTGGCCGTCGGTGCAGGTGTTAAAAAACCTGTGGTAGACGACAACGGTGATCTCGGTGTTGCAACCGTTATGTCTGTGACACTCTCGGTGGATCACCGAGTGATTGACGGCGCATTGGGGGCTGAATTACTGGCTGCTATCGTTGACAATCTGGAAAACCCGATGGGTATGCTTGCGTAAGCGACACATCAACTGCGTGCCATTGGCACGCAGTGCCAACAAAAAACGCCGCGTCGATCGCGGCGTTTTTTGTACCCCTTAAAGGTAAAATCTTACTTTCCGTTCAATATTTGATTCATGCTGACAGAGGGCGTGGAACACCCAGCTTCCCCAACAACACGCGCAGGGACCCCCGCAACGGTTTTCTTGGGCGGCACTTCGTGAAGCACGACTGACCCTGCAGCCACGCGGCTGCAATGTCCAACCTTTATGTTTCCCAAAACCTTGGCACCTGCGCCAATCAATACCCCATCCCCAATCTTGGGATGACGGTCTTCTTCTTCTTTTCCTGTTCCGCCAAGAGTAACAGAATGCAGCATAGAGACATTGTCCCCAACAACCGCCGTGCCGCCGATCACGATAGAATGTGCATGATCAATCATGATGCCTTTGCCGATTCTTGCAGCTGGGTGAATATCCACGCCAAACATTTCTGAAATCCGCATTTGAAAGAAATAGGCAAGCTCGTTACGACCATTTTGCCAGAGCCAATTTGCTATACGATAGGACTGTACGGCCTGAAAGCCTTTGAAAAACATCAAAGGTTGCAACAAGCTATGACAAGCAGGATCACGATCATAAACGGCGGCAAGGTCCGCGCGTGCCGATTCTTTTAAGGACGGGTTCGACCGATAAGCCTCATCACAAATTTCACGCAGCGTTTGCTCTGGCATTTCATTTGACGCTAATTTTAAAGCAATGCGATAGGCGAGCGATTTCTCGAGCGAGTCATGATGCAAGATTGAAGAATGAAACACACTCCCCAAGAATGGCTCATCAAGGACGGCTTGTTCAGCCTCTGATACAATTTGCTCCCAAACGGGATCGAGCTGAGTTAAATTGACCGAGACATCAGACATCCTGTGCCCTCCTTTTGTTTGCTACAGGATATATGTAGTCGCTCAATTTTGCAATCAAGTCCCTTTGAGACGATCCAACACAGACCAGAGTGTTCCCACTCCCCAAACGGCGTGCGATTGACCAAATTTCTGTCTGTATAAATCGGCCCAATGCGCGTATTGCCTGAGTTGTGCTTGCATAAAGGGTCGCAAGGATTTGGGCATGGTCGCCAACCATGCCCGTTCCTTTTCAAAATCAAGTTCTGTTAAACGCCTCATTCAACAATACAGTCCGCATCCGGTCCATACCCATATTCAGTCGAATACTGGGCAACTCTCACTTTGAGAGGAGCGTTTAGCATCGCCCCCTCTGATAGAGTGAAAACAGTGTCACAGGTTGTGGATGTCTGCTCCGCAATCACCTCTTCGTTTTGGAGTAAACGTATGCGGTAGTGGCTTTGCTCCCCTAACTGCAGGATCTCCGTATTCCACCATCGATCGGCCTCTTTTAAACCACGTCTGATCCATGAAACGGCCAGGTCACTTCCAGAAATAATCGCGCGAAGATGACAGGGACGAAGCGGACGTGCGGATATGTTTTGGTGTTGATACGACTGCGTTTGGTAGACATCACTGTCCATTGCCGCCGCTGTGGGCCCAAACAATAGCCTAAGCTCGGCATCCAAATCGCTCGAATTTAGGGGAATCCCCTCGATCGCACTGTCCAACATCACAAATCGATCACCGGGCATCCATGAGGCTGGCATCTCCGCATCCGTTCCAAATTTTCCACGCACCAATCCAGAGAGGCGGTATCGATTGGGCGCGATGAGCTCAGCGTCCACAAATTGGAGTATTTCCCACCCCGTCGAGGCCCCCGATCCAATAGCCGCCATATTGGCCCCCGACAAAATCGCCAATTCAGATTTGCCGCTCAATTGACCATCGTGAAGTTCAACGTCAAACGTTCGACCGTAGTCAATTCGATCAACTGGGCCATTGTCTAGGCTAGTAAGAATCCTGCCAATTCGAGCTTGATTGCCAATGACTTTCTCTAGCTCCCAATCCTGATCGCCTCTATCCACATAGAGGGCCGCAGGGGATATCCATGGTCGCGCGGACATAGCAACGCTTGCCTGATTACTTGGCAAACCCATTGCTTGATTGGGCAGATCCATCAAGATTGCAGTCACCGGCAATGGGATAGATTGCTCCTTCAAATCAGCCGAATTCGACATGTAATCAGAAGGGTGCAACGACAAGACATCGCGCCGCGTGGCCTGAATGATTTGATAGGTATCGCGTTCAATTTGATCAATACGATAGGTTACGTCTGGGGTGTCGCTGAATGCCACAAGTTGCCCAATTTGCAAAGCCTTCTGCGATAAGGGCGCGGCAAATTTCACGGTTTCTTTAGCAAGTTGTGCATCGTGCAACCAACGCTTGATAACATTTTGCCCCTCTGATCGTGTCATCACCAAAGGAACATCATTGCGCGCAATTGAGGTCACAGACTCCGTTGACAAAATCGCCTCTTCACTGACCGTTGCATAGTCGCCATCCGCCTCAGTAAAGGACAGCTGAACACGGCCAACCACGTCGGCATCGGTGTCACGCGTGTGTGTTATGATGGCATCCAATTCTTCACTCGCCACAAGCCGATCTTGATCCAAAACAGAGGAAATAGTGGATTGCGGGCTCACAAACCTTAGGACGCCGCCTTGCTCAAATATATCAAACCCGTAGCGCAGTGACAGAGATTGAATCATGGATCGCCCCACGTCTGGCGCACGGAGATCGTAGCCGCGCACATATCCGTATAATTCAGAGACATCATAGTGACTGACGCCAGACATGGTGCAAATTTCCGCAACAACAGCCGCAAGCGATTGACTAGACGTCCGCCCATTAATCCAATGGCCACGGTCATAATTGTTTCCATCACTCCAAATTCCTTTGGCATTTGGAAACCACGGATAAGGACGCGCGTCCCATGCCCAGACAAAGGATTTAGATGTATCCAGCATCGGCCCATCATAGACATGTGACACTGGGTTCACCGCGGGATTTTCCCAATAGGAGGTCATCGCCTGAAGGTATGACATTTGGATGAACTCATCCCGCTGACCGTTTGAAAAATATGGCATTTCTGATTCTGACGACTTGGGATCCAGAAACTTGTTTGGCTGATTGGTTGCTTTGTCCAAAGCAGCACAGCCAATTTCCGTAAACCAAATCGGTTTAGATTGCGCGACCCATTTCGTGGGGGAGTCCAGTCTCACACCATCACGGCGCTCAAAATGTTCGTGTTGCCACCAATTGCGAATATCTTTGTATCGCCAGACCCAAGGCTCTTGGTAATACTCATCGCTAATGGGGCTGCGCAGTTGGTCTTGACGGTCTTGATCTGAGGCATAGTACCAATCAAACCCCTCGCCCCCTTCGATATTGCTCGACAGGTAATCTAGATTGTAAATCGATCCCCAATATTGATCCAAATGATCGCGTGTATCACGCCAGTCTGACAGGGGCATGTAATTATCAATCCCGACAAAATCGATTGCATCATCGGCCCAGAGCGGATCCAAGTGAAAATAGACATCCCCACTATTGTCTTGGGGATGATAGCCAAAATATTCACTCCAATCCGCAGCATAGCCAATTTTGGTTTCATCGCCCAAAATACTGCGCACATCACGCGCCAGTTTGATCAATTCGGACACTGCTGGAAATGTATCACCCTGCCCCCGAATTTGCGTTAATCCTCTCAATTCTGATCCGATGCAAAAGGCATTAACCCCACCAGCCAGTTTACACAGCCACGCATAATGCAACACAAACCGACGATAGCTCCACTCGGATGGTCCCGAATAGAAAACTTTGTCATTTTCAATCCGAAAATCCGTTTGCGCAGCCTGACCAAAAAAGGCCTCAACTTGTTGCGTGGCACTATCGCTTTGATCTGATGTTCCCTCCACATTAGGCGCTATATCCAATGTAATGCGCCCTCTCCACGGTAAAGCAGGTTGGAACGTTGCCGGATCATAAGGATTGATGAGCGCGTTGTCCGCAGGTTGATCCATCAAGATAAAAGGATAGAACATGACCTCTTGATCGTTCTCTTTTAGAGCTTGAATCGATTGAACAACAGATTGGTCCGTTGGCGTTCCCCCATAAAGCGGCTCGCCCTCTTTTTGCGTTACCTCTTGTGCCATGTCGCGACTAAGCCCGCTCACGGTCCAAGGCATCTTGTCGCTATCGGCGCGATTATGTTCCACTTTGGGCGCAATGGCGCATTCCGAACACCGCAAATCATTGCCAAACCAACTCACAATAAGGGAGGTCGATTTACATTTTGGTAACTCTTGTTTCAACATCTCCAGTGAGGTCGAAAAATCGGACTGTTTCGACGAAGAATGCTGGTTCGCTGATTGATAGAGCCCATCGCCAAAATCATATCTCACAGCATCAGCCGCCAGCGAATATTCACCACTTCCCGGAATGAGGGCCACGGCCTGAACAATCTGAGACGTTTCTTGTGCGATCTGAGGTGACTCTTGTGCGGGGCGACAGACTTCGAAATTGAATTGAGGAATGCGATTGCCAAATTGATAAAGCTGCAAGTCCTCAAAGACCACGTAAGCCATGCCCCGATAGGCAGGCACCTGACCTTGGCCTTCAATAGCTTCTATCTTGGGATCAGGCTCTTGGTCCCATGATCCTGAATAAAGGCGCATGTTCAAATCAGATTTCGCCACTTCAACGCCATCTGCCCACACACGCGCGACATCCAAGATTTCGCCGCGACAAAGCGCTATGGCGAGGGACACAGAATATTTATAAGTCTTCAAAGTTGGCTCAGGCGGCGCCCCTTTGGGCGTTTTTCCCCCGCCTGTTTTCTCAATCTGTTCAGTGAATTGAGAGGCCCAAATAACGTGCCCCCCAACACGCGAGCGCCCAAATACCATAGGGATAGGAACACCCTCGCCTGTAGATGACATGCGAATGCGATCCAACTTGCCGCTTTCTACGATATCAGAGCCACCTGAACTGAGCCTGTTGTCAATTGAGCGACCAACCATGGCTCCTGCGAACCGTCCAACAGCGGTCATTGACAGGCCAAACAAGCTGCCACCTAGTGAGCTTCCTAATCCTGCGCCTAGGGCGGAAAAAACGACTGTTGCCATTATGTGTGACTCCTCTGTGGGAAACGAAACCGGGCAACGATGCGCCGTTGCCATGAGACTGTTAGATTGCTTTCGACAACACCAACTGGGTCGTAAGAGTGAACGAAACTGTTTGGCGCACATAGAATTGCGCAATGCTTTGCAATGGTGTTTGGACGCATACGAAACACAACGATGTCGCCAGATTGGGTTGCTGAATTATCTACGGGGATCAAATGATGTGCAAAAGCGCCTAGCATTGCTTCGGATTTGGTAATCTCGTCCCATGCCTGTGAATAAGGCGGAATGCTTTGAGGGTCTGCCCCAAACAAATGACGCCAAATACCGCGAATAACCCCCAAGCAATCAGATCCCACATGCTTCAAGGAGGCTTGATGATGAAAAGGCGTCCCAATCCAAGAACGGGCTTCTGTTATAATCAATTCCGCTTGGCTCATCGGCGCGTCCCCCCCGATTTTTCAGAGGATTGCGTTGGATGGATCGCCATCCAATCCTGATCCGGAATGTCGGGAAACCCTTGGAAATTTATTGCGTTGTTAAATTTGCTTTTGCAGGTTTCAAACCGTTTATCACACCCCGCAATGAGGCTTATTGATTGCACGCGCTCTGGCTCGATGACGGGATACCAGAATTCGACTTCACTAGACGCCTCTAAGCGTCTATCATTTTTGATTGTATAGTATTTGATGTAATCATTGCCATACTCAACACGTGCCACACCATGCGAAAACCAGCCCTCAGCAAAAGGTATTGCATAAGGAATTTTCACGACACGACCCTCAGTAAGGTCCGATACCGCCACCTGAAGCTGAACGTCGCTCGATCCAATATCGACGCCACACCGCTTGTCCCCTAAAACGGCAGAACATGGTTTTTGAAACACACGGCCAACAGGACGATTTAGTGCCGCAGTAAGTCCCTGAATTTCCGCATGAAACAGGGTGTCCTTTTGTGTGATCGACGAAATATGTCCGCGAAACTCAAGAGCGGCCGTTTCTGGATTTTGCCAATCGACGCGCCACGTTTGCACCTCGGCTCCGTCATAAAGGCCGAGCTTGATATCGCTTTCGTTTATGGCGACATCACTGAGGTAACCCGAGGCCTCTGTATTATCGATAGACATGCCCGAGGATTGTTGAAGCGCAACAGAAGCCAACCCAGCCTGAGGTTGGCAGAGCACCCCATTCACAGACAACGCGCGATCATGATCGCAAAACCCCAAAGCGACTCCATTGGTTTTCGTGATGATCCATGCATGACATTCTGTGGTGACCCTATTCATTGGCGCACCTCAATGAGGGGAACATTGGGAATGTCACCTGCTTGGAAACTGGCCACTGACGTCTGGATGCGATCACTTTCAAACCGCACGGGAACGTCAAATTCAAATCCTGCACTGACCTCTTGCTGATCGGGGGGCGCAATATTGAAGGTCACCATTCCAGTTTTGTGATCCACGCTGAAATGGACACCTTCACTCAAGACATCGCCTTGAACCGCAATGATAACAGTGCCCAATACAGGCTTTGTTATCTCTCGTGCATAGGTTTGCTCTCCTGATTGATAGACTTTTGTCAGTTGAAACTCGGTCGTCTGACCATCTCCTGTCCCGATCACTTGGTCCTGTGCAGACACATCTTGCGACGGCAAACAGGATTTAAAATCCGCCCAATCCTTCCAACGAAAGGCATAAAGCTGACCATGTCGCGCCTCAAAAAACGCGATGAGTTCGGCCACATCATCCAGCGACCTCAACCCCATTCCCGCATCGTAATGCCGCCGCGACTGAGCCCAGGCGCTGTTGCGTTCTTCGAACCCATTGGCAAGGGTGACCACGTCCGTTTTTCGCTCAGGACCACCAACAGAGCCAAAGCTTGTGCTAGTCGGGAATTGTACATCATGAAATGACATGTTTGCTCCTATCTAAGTTTCTGACCACGGCCCAAGGCGCGTGACATCTGCGCCGCGATTTGCGATTGAGATCGACGAAAGCTCTCTGCGTTTGGTGTCGAAATATTCATCACCACATTGATAGGCGCCGATTGGGACTGGCTTTTGACGCCCAGCTTCCCATCTGGACCACGGGACAATGGCATGATCGCCTCTGGTCCCGCTTCGCCCATCAAACCTGTGCCTGATCGCATCGGAAAATAGGTTGGCGCGTCGACTATTCCGCCTGTTGCAAAAGGAGTGACGCGCCCTTGGGAAAAGGTGCCGCCCTTGGCAAAGGGTAAGGCATCGCCAAACATAGCTTGTGCCCCCGATGCCAAAAGCCCCGCAACATGACCCGTCACAGGTTTCACGGCCGCAGTATAGGCCGCATTCGCCAAGGATTGCCCAATCGATTTTAAAGACTGCGCAAGCGTATCCCCATCCAAAACAACCCCATCAATGGCCGATCGCAATCCCCGATTGAGCGCGCGTTCTAATCCTTGCGCACTTTTGGATGCTTCGGAAAAGCTTGTTTTGATATTTTGCAATTCGCTGTCGAAACTCGCGGCAAATTGCGCGGTATTTTCAAATTTCTCCTCAAGGGCGTCTAGCTGCTCATTGAGGGTGTCTAACGATTTGGGATGAGCCATCTTTGGTCCTTATTCAAATTTGGAAAACAAGTCCTCCATCGCGGAAATATCCGCCCGCGATAAAGGGGATCGTATGAGATCATGACCAAGCATAATGCGCAGCTCGATTGGGGTTAGCGACCAGAATTCATCTGGCTTCAACTTGAGCTCACTTACCCCCAACCGAAGCAGTAAAGGCCAATCAAACGGCGTCATTCCGCCCCCTCGGGAAGAGAAAAAGACACCACCAACAAACGGGCAGCAACTTGGGCTGCGCGTTTTGCACCCCCTTCAATATCGGCGTCAGACAGCTCTGGAAGTGTGCCGCACCAGCCGCCTCCTTTGAGGCCACAAAACAGCAGCAAGAGAATATCCTTGGCGCGATAGGTCCCTGTTTCAAACCTCTCAACAAGGGCCACCAAACTATCGGCCTCTAGCAATTGTTCGAGCTCAACTAAGGCCCGAAGCGTCAATTTCAAAATGTGACTGTCACCGTTAATGACCAAGGCCACTTCGCCAGCAAAGGGGTTGGCCATGTTAAATCGCTGTAAAGCTTAGGGCACCCGCGGAGGCCAAAGACAATTCATAAGTCGCCTCGCCATTAAAGCTGCCTGCGTATTCAAGAGACGTAATTTGGAAGGCCCCTTCAATGATACCAAAATCTGGGATCAAAACCTGAAAGTTTGGAGTGCTCCCCTCAAAAAAGATTTGCCGCGTGCGTTCGTCCGTACTGTGATCTTTGAAAACACCAGATCCAGAAAGAGACGCACTTCGCACGCCTGCCCCGCCTAAAAGTTCACGCCAACCACCCTGACTTTCCAAAGTTGTGACATCTATCGTTTCAGCATTAAAGCTGATGCGCGTGGCGCGTAGACCTGCGAGGGATTGAAATTGACCGTCCCCAGAAAGATCAATTTTGATCAATAAATCTTTGCCATTTTGAGCTGACATTGCATTACTCCGTTATAATTGTATCGATACGAGCGCGAAACACCAAGTCGATGCGGCGCGTTTGACTATCTGTGTCGCGCCGAGCAGTGGCGCGATCAAAGTTCAAGAAAGTGAGCTGTGCATGAGAGAGTGTTAGATCTGGATCGGATAGAATCCGACCAATCGCAGCTGCGGCTGTTTTGGCCTCTAAAAACCCTGAATGTGTACTGATCACTGAAATCGTGAATTCGTGCCGCGTCGCATAAGAGGTTTTATCCGAAGCATCGCGCACGGTTTCCGATCCAAGGGACACGAACAAGTCAGGCAACTGACCCGAGGGCATCGCGTCAAAGACGTTTTGCCCAACCAATGACACAAAGCTTTCATCCGCCAAGAGCGCTTGAAACACGGCGCGCTGAAGGCTTGCAGAATGAAGATAGCTCATAGCGCTGTCTCCTCTTTTGCATAACATTCCAAATAGCGTCCCTTGGGATCACTGTCGCTTACGGCCGTGATGGAATAGATGCGTAGCCCCTCCCGAAACCGCTGTCCTGGTTTTGGGCGGCTGTCCGCGCCTACGGGAGTCGCACGAACTGTGATGCGATATTCATTGCGCGCAATCGGTGAGGTTTCACCAGATTGCAGACGCGCAGATCGCGCCAAAACTTGCGCCCAGACTTGGCCCAATCCGTTCCACGTCGTCGTATACCCGCCAGCGCCATCCGAAGTCTTGATTGGCGTTTCCAGCATTAATAGACGCGCGAGATGAGGGCTTTTTGTCATTGTCCACCCCCAAGGCTCAATCGAACCGCCTTGTAACGCTCGATGAGGCTGAGAACGCCAAAAGGTGTGCATCCAGCATCAAACGACGTCTGTGTGCGGTGTTCGTAGTAATGTGTTGCCAACAAGAAAATTGCTTGTGCCAAATCGGCTGGCAAATCATCCCATCCATCCGCGAGGCCGACGCACACTGTAACAGTCAACTTTCCACCCTGAGAAATTTGTGGGAACGGACCAATCAGCCGCGCTGAGCGAACAGACGCCTCTAGATGGAAATGAGATAAATCCACCTCAATATCGCCACTCAAGACATTGTAATAATTTATTTTCTCGATAGAGCGAACTGGTGCCATCACTAATTCTAATTCACGATGAGAGGCCAGTTTTGAGACTTCAAAATCAAACTCACGTTTGAACAAAATGCGCCCAATGCGCCCCTCAACGGCGACAATTGCCGCGCGCAGAAAGCCGCGCAAAACGGGATCTTGAAGTGACTCATCTGAAAAGCCTGTGCCCAGTCTAAGATGGTCTTTGAATGCCTCAACAGGAAGATCAGCGTCAGCAATCGGTGTTTTTTCGGTTCGTATCATGTGGGTCCTCAAGACAGTTCAGACAAATCAAAATGGGCGCGAAGGGTATGTTGTGCTTAGACGGAGGAGACCGGACACAACATTCATGCGCACTTCGCGCCCAAGGGGATGGAGCCACCCCTCATTCACCGACTACTCGGCGAATTTCAGAAGCTTGATCGCTGCAAAATCTGTGACATCTCCGCCGACACGTTTTGTGGCATAAAACAGAACATGCGGCTTGGCGCTGAAGGGATCACGCAACACACGCAGATCAGGACGCTCGGCAATCGTATAGCCAGACGCAAAATCACCAAAGGCAATGGCAGGTGCCCAAACATCAATGTCCGGCATGTCCTCGGAAATCAAAACAGGATAGCCCAAGAGACGCGCAGGTTCGCCCGCAGCCAAACTATCCGCCCACAAGAAACGACCATCCGCATCCTTGAGCTTGCGCACACGACCCGCCGTTTTTGAATTCATCACAAAGCTGGCATTCGAGCGATATCGCGCGCCAAGGGAGTACACCAATTCAATCAAAGCATCCGCTGGATTATCAGCGGCGAAATCACCCGCTGAGCCGGTTACAACATGACCGAGCTGACCCCAGGTTTCTTGGCCATTGGGGAAGGATTCATATGTGATAAAACCTTTTGGCTTATCCAAACCGTCACCTGAGACAAAGGCCGAGCCTTCGGAGCGGGCAAACTTGTCCGCGATCCGTTCAGCAAGCCATCCCTCAATGTCAAACGCGGCATCATCCAACAAGCGGCGAGGCTTTAGGAAGCGCGGACAGTTCGTGCAAAGGAATGCTGATACGATCGATCTGAGGCGTGTCTGTCTCTGTGGGCGTGCCGTTCTCGCTTGCCCAACCTGCACCGAGATCAGAATGATCCACCAAGACATCATAAGAGGTCGCCTCAACGGTCACCACATTAGCAATCGCTCGAAGCGATGAGGCCCCCTTGAGGCTAGATTGCACTGTTTGCGATGTCTGCGGATCGACCAAAAAGCCGCCGTCACTATTCACGGCTGTCGAGAGGCCTTTGACTTCGACCTCAAGCCCGCGCAAGCCGTCGTCATCGCCGCTTCGGATATAATCGTTAAATGCCTTTTGATGCGGCGCTTGCGCCTCAGATGCCATAGCCAAAGCTGGGCGTGAGACTGTTTGAGATTTTCGATCCAACATTTTTAATCGCTCTTCTTGATTGTTGATTTTAGATTTCACTTCACTTTGAAAGGCATTGAAATTATTCATGAAATCATGAATAGCTGCCTTCACCTCGGAGACCGAAGACACAGAGCCTTGGGTCCGAGACATCGTCTCAGAGTTTTGCATTCACAGAATCCTGCTAGGTTACGGGTTGGTTAAAGCGTCACTGACGCACTGGCGGACTTGAACAAAGCGGCCAATTCGGAAATGTCTTCATGTGCCTCTTGGGATTTTGCGGCGATCCGCGCCGTGGGCAACATGGGAAATGTGACAAGGGAAACCTCCCATAGATCGAGTTCGACTAATCCGCGGCCCCCTGATTTTTGGGCAACGGATTGAACCGTGCGATAGCCAATCGACAAGCCATCCAAGGCCCCCGCCTCGATCAAGGTCGCCGCTTCTTGGGCCTTTTGCACACCGTCCAACAGGCGTCCTTTGACATAGAGACCACGGTCATCCTCATAGACCTCATCCCAAACACCAATCGGTGTCAGTGGATCATGCTGCCACAACATTTTCACTTGGCGTCCAGATTTTGCAAGGGCCGCGAGGCTTTTGGCGTAGGCGCCTTTTTGCACCACATCACCGCCTTGATCGGGGACACCAAACAAACTGGCATAGCCCTCGATCTGTGTGCCATCTTGGACACTTAGAGTACCGTCCAATTGGCAAAATTTAACTTCTAAATCCCACATAGATTTTCCTTTAGGAGAGACCTGAAACAACTTGGGAAATGGCTTGGGCTAAGATCACACCCACCACTCCATAGAGCGTCACCCATAACCGTCTCTCAAGACGTTCCATGAGCTGCTCAATTTTGTCTAAGCGCCTGTTGAGGCTTTGAAATTGCAGCGTGTTTAACTGTTCATGTGCATCCAAACGAAGGGCGGGCGCACAATCGAAATTCTCAGAATAGGACGCCATGTTAATCCCCATGATCCACCGACAATCCCAGTAAGGCCCGTTTTTCATCGTCTGAAAGGAAATCAGCCTCCGACACGCGCCGCCAATAGGCATCGCGTTCACTCGCCAAAGCGGGGATCTGATCTAGGTCCGGTGACAAAGTCACATCAAGACCACTTTGAACCGTCAGCCAATTTGCCAAATGCGCAGTTACTTTTTGCACCAAGGGCAAGACCGTTAGGCGATAAAAGGCACGGTTGGCCTCTTGGTAATTGGCGTCGGTCGCATCGCCGGGAATGCCCAAGATCATAGGTGGCACGCCAAAGGCAACGGCGATTTCACGCGCGGCGGCCTCTTTGGTTTTGTGAAACTCCATATCAGAGGGAGAAAATCCCATAGGCTTCCAATCCAACCCACCCTCAAGCAACATCGGACGACCCGCATTGCGCGCGCCTTGATGATTGCTTTCGATTTCAAACACCAAACGGTTGTATTGATCCTCGGCTAAGGTGCCTTGACCATCGGGTCCAGAATACACCAAAGCCCCCGATGGCCGCGCCGCATTATCCAAGAGAGCCTTGGACCATCGCGAAGCTGAATTATGCACATCCATCGCCTGAGCCGCCGCCTGAAGCGGGGAAAGCCCATAGTGATCGTCTTGCGGATGAAAGCTTTTGATATGACAGATTTGTTCGGGGGTCTGCACGATGTCAAACCGATGCTTTCGCGCGCCGACTGTGTACTCATAGGCAATAGGCCACCCATCCGACCCCGGGATCAGGGACATACGATCAGAGCGCAGCACATGCAATTCAGCAGGCTCCCCCGCCTCATTGACAACGGCTTCTAAATAACCGTCTCCACTGAGCAAAATTTGACCATAGAGGGCTTCGAATAAATCCGCCTGCGTTTGCGCGGGATTAGGTGCGCGTAATAGAGATTTGATAGGGTGTTTTTCATACTCAAGCCCATCAATGCGAAGCCCAAGCGACAAGGCCGCCGCCGCCTCTGCAATCAGTTTCACTGCGCGAAAGCCAACTGGATTTGAGGCAAAGCCAGTTTTGGTCAAACTTACGGTGTCCCGAGGGCTCCACGCGACGCGGCCTGAGCTTGCATAGGCAACCACTGGGCCTGTCGCGCTGGCTTTGCTCTCTGGGATCTCTGTCGCAGGGGGCGATGGTCTAAACCAGTTCTTGAATGCCATTGGCATGCTCCTTTGTCTCTTGCGTCTGTCTCTTGCGTCGTTGAAATCAATATGCAGTACAAAGCTTAAGGGGGTGACAGTGCAACGCACGGCCCTGTTGCCTAAAGCGTGCGCACCATGGGGCGGCGATAGGCCTGTGCGCTATCGAGCATGGCATCACTGAGCGCCCAGACCAGGGCATCAACGCGATCTGGGCTGCCTTTGCCTTGATACCCTGTGCGGGTCATTTGGCACATTTGATCCTCCAGCGCACTTAGCCCACGCTGATGCAGCACGCGACCCTGTTCATAAAGCGCAGCAATCGGTTCAGCGCGTTGAATTTTACCACGACTGGCATGCACAGCTTTGTAGGGGATCATTGGATCAAGTTGACGCAAAAGCGTTTCCACCAAGTTGCCGCCCTGATTAACCTCTGCCACAATGCGGTCCGCATTATAGTGATGAAATCGCTCAATCGCATGAGCAGCCCACTGAGTGGGGCTTAGCGCGCTTAGGGTGGCATCCTCAATAACATAGGCTTTCCAATGCTGTGGCGGCCCTTTTTGAACCAAACCGACAACTGACATACCACAGGCATCTGATCGCTTGGTCGCGCTCACAGGGGGATCAATGGCAATCACAATGCGATCCAAGTCAGGGATCGTGTCGCACTGCACAGTGTCCAACATATCAGGCGTCCACAACGCCCCCTCAACACTATCAAGCATCACCCCATCCAATTCCTGACGCCCCAATCGCGTACCCGCATAGCGCGCGCGGACGTCTTCCAAAAAGGACGCCGCGAGGTTTGCGGAATTCGCCTCAGTCGCCGCATGGGTCGTGACGGTTGACGGAAGCGCCAAAATTGTTTTCAAAATGTCCGTATTGCGCGGCGTTGTCGTGATGCATTGTTTAGGATCATTGCCCAAACGAAGCGCAAATTGCAGCATATCCCATGTATCATGCGCCCGTTTCCACTTGCCCAATTCATCGCACCATGCCCCGTCAAATTGTGGCCCCCGCAGCGCCTCTGGATCAGAGGCAGAATATGCCGTTGCTGTTGCCCCGTTGGGCCAGACTAATCTACGGCGTGTGGCTTCCCATTTGGGCCGACGATCTGGTGGGCTTACGGCCAAAATACCGCTATCTCCAAACACCATAACATCGCGCACTTGGTCATAGGTTTCTCCGACCAAGGCCACCCGTTTTGCTTGCCCTTTATCCAAAGGGCGGGCACCCTCGACTTGGGATCGCACCCATTCAGCGCCTGCACGGGTTTTACCCGCACCGCGTCCTCCGATACAAACCCACGTGCGCCAATCACCCTGAGGGGGCAATTGATGGTCATGGGCCCAAAATTCAAACAAAAACGGGAGAGCAAGAAGCTCTCCCTCAGTCAGGTCATTTAGAAACCTTTCTCTCTTTGCAGCATCGACGGAGGCGATCCAAGCGGCACCCGATTTGATCCCTTGCGGCATCAAGGTCGAGTCCATAATCACCAACGATTCCGATTGCTTTTTTATTGCGTTCTGCACAGGCATGCTCCGCTTCTCTTGCCAGCTTAAGCCATGACCTCATCTCTGAGAAAAGCTTGCGGGCATCGGTTTCATTTACAGTGTCCCCAGCGCTAATCTTCGTTTGAAGATCTTCTAAATCACGCGAAAAGCTTCGCAATTGCACAGCAATCGACTCAATTGAGTGCTGAATGCTGTCATCATCAGAGTCCGGGGTTATAAGGATCATGTTCGATACGTTTCCTTTCGTGACTGATCCCCCGCCTAAACTTTCACATTTCAAAACGTGTCAAATCCGGCCTTGCAAATGAGCCTAATACGGAACAAAAAATCAAATGAAATCAACATTGTGCAACGTGCGTTGCATAAAGAAAAAGCCGCCTCCACCAAAGGAGACGGCTTTAAAAAGTTTGCGAAAAGGAACGTTCCTAGTTGTCGCGCTGTGCCTCAATTGCCCGCCATTTGGCAACATTTTGGTTATGCTCAGCCAAGGTTTTAGCAAAGGCATGCCCCCCTGTTCCATCCGCGACGAAAAAGATAAACTCAGCCCCATCTGGATCAAGAGCCGCCTTAATGCTGGCCTCACCTGGATTGGCGATTGGCGTCACAGGAAGCCCCTTGTTCGTATAGGTGTTCCACGGCGTATTCGCGCGAAGCTCACTGCGGCGTAGACCACGACCAAGAATGCCCTGCCCTTTGGTGATCCCATAGATCACTGTTGGGTCCGTCTGAAGCGGCATATCGCGACGCAGACGGTTCACAAACACGCTCGATATCGTGCGACGTTCTTCGGCCAAGGCCGTTTCTTTTTCAATGATCGACGCCATGATTAAGGCCTCTTGAGGCGTCTTATAAGGCAAATCCGCCTGACGGTTTTCCCATGCTTCCTGAAGGATCAGAGCCTGATCCTGACGCATGCGATCAATGACGGAGGCGCGGGTATCACCGGCGCTTACCTCATAACTATTGGGTGCCAAACTTCCTTCATCAGGAATTTCGGTGATGTCACCTCTAAGCACAGGTACCGCATTCAAAGCTTGGACAACTTGCCACGATGTTACCCCTTCAGCCAAAGCGAGGCGGTGACGTGTATCAGGTTCCTCTTTGAATTTATCAAAGGCGGGATGCGGGTCTTCGCCAACGATAAAGGATCCCACCTCATTCAATTTGCGTGTCGCAGGATCCAGTTCGCGTATCTGAATACCGCTTGCAGCAATCCCAACCCGATAAACAATCTCTGTTCCACAGGTATTGGCCCCAGAGCGTGTGATAATCGCGACAATTTCTTGCATTGAGGCGGCTTCTGGTATCAAAAAGCTGCCTGCTTTCAATTGATTAGATTTATTTTCGTAATCCGCACCGATGCGGAAAATGCGATCGTCCTTGATTGCATTGATCTCTAACAAATCTTGGGACACTTTCCCCATCAAAGAGCCCGGTTCCACACGGTAACACACGGCCTGCTCAAGAGGGCCTTGCCCCTTGTACATGGATTGGCCCCAGTAAACGACGCCCGAGACAAGCAGGATCGCAAAAATAAGAAGCGTTATTGCATTAGAGGCAACCGCGCGCCACATTAGCGCACCTTACCCATGATCAAGCTTGCGTTTGTGCCCCCAAAGCCAAAGGAATTAGAGAGCGCAACGTCAATTTTACGTTCGCGTTTGATGTTAGGTGCCAAGTCAACTTGGGTTTCGACAGCAGGTGTGTCCAAGTTAATGGTTGGTGGGGCAACCTGATCGCGGATGGCAAGGATTGAAAAGATTGCTTCAATCGCGCCCGCGGCCCCCAAGAGGTGACCTGTTGCTGATTTAGTTGAGGACATAGTCAAATCACCAGCAGCCTCGCCCATCATCCGCTCAACCGCGCCAAGTTCGATAACATCCGCCATTGTAGATGTCCCATGCGCATTGATATAGTCGATATCTTTTGGCTCTAGTCCCGCTTTCTTCAAAGCGGCCTGCATTGCACGAAGCCCGCCATCTCCATCTTCTGAAGGGGCAGTGATGTGATAGGCATCGCCAGACAAGCCATATCCCAACACCTCAGCATAAATAGTCGCACCGCGCGCTTTGGCGTGTTCATATTCTTCGAGAACGACAACGCCAGAACCTTCGCCCATAACGAACCCATCACGATCCGCATCATAGGGACGCGACGCCGCCTTGGGATCATCTGCGCGTTTGGTTGAGAGCGCTTTACATGCGTTAAAGCCTGCAATGCCGATTTCCGAAATAGCGGCCTCTGCCCCACCTGCGATCATCACATCCGCATCATCGGTCATGATCAAACGTGCCGCATCCCCAATGGCATGCGCGCCCGTTGAACAGGCTGTCACAACTGCGTGGTTTGGACCTTTGAAGCCAAAGCGGATCGACACTTGACCAGAAATAAGGTTAATCAAAGCACCCGGAATAAAGAATGGGGACACACGGCGTGGACCACGTTCGTGAAGCAAAACAGCAGTTTCCGCGATGGAATTCAAACCACCAATACCAGATCCGATCATGACCCCAGTGCGCAGGCGGCTTTCTTCATCTTCGGGTTTCCAATTTGCATCCTGAACGGCCATTTCCGCCGCCGCAATTCCATACAAAATGAAATCATCAACTTTGCGACGCTCTTTTGGCTCCATCCAATCATCCGAATTGAATGTGCCGTCCGTTCCATCGCCCAAGGGCACTTCGCAGGCATATTTTGTTGCAACGCGCTCTGCATTAAAACGGGTGATATCCCCGGCCCCTGATTGGCCGTCCAGTAATCGGCTCCATGTCTCTTCGACACCGCAAGCCAAAGGTGTAACCAATCCTAGTCCTGTGACAACTACTCGACGCATATCATGCTCCCATTTATTAGCGAGAAACCTTTTTGCTTCACATACCGCGTAATCCCCCCAAGGAGCAAGACCCGCGAACGATTTCGCCAAATTTTGATTTAAATTATAGTAAAAAATTAAAAAACCCCCTGCTTAGAAAAGCAGAGGGTTCTAACGATCACGTGATCGGAATGTCTTATGCAGCGTCAGAAATGAATTTCACTGCGTCGCCGAAAGACTGAATGTTTTCAGCTGCGTCGTCAGGGATTTCGATGCCGAATTCTTCTTCAAATGCCATAACTAGCTCAACTGTGTCCAAGCTGTCTGCACCTAGGTCATCGATGAAAGATGCGTTTTCCACAACTTTATCTTCTTCTACACCAAGATGTTCTACAACAATTTTCTTTACGCGGTCTGCGATGTCGCTCATCGTATCGTCCTCATAGTTTTGGGCAGTTGCCCTAATTATCCCCGCAGGGTCGTGGTGCCCATTGGGGGCGGTTCAATAAGCCTGTGACACAGGCCAAGTGTCGTCAGCTTGCGGCCTCCGACAAAATCTAGATGGCCTATAGCATATGGAATTTAAATGGCAAACGTTTTCATCAGACTTTTTTACCTTGGATCGTTATTGTGCTCTTTTCAATTGAATATCACAATGAGACCGATGAGGGTGATATGCCGCACTATCAAATTTTCACAAATCACATTACTATTAGGTGTAATTCTTAACAAGGAAATTGAGCTATGGAAAACGAAACAGCCAGCTATGATGACAATGTCGGCAAAATGGCCAAGCATCAAACGCGTGCTTTGCTCATCTGTGGAGCTCTTATGGTTTTTGGTTTTCTTGCCATCGCCATAAACGTGCGCACCATTATGGACATGCAATATCCCGTTTTGGCGGTGATTATTGCACAGATCCCCGCTGCATTAGCAGGTCTCTATTTGACATGGATTTTGATGTCTGCCGGACGCTCAGAAAACCTACGCAAAGACACAGAATAAATAGAAACGGCGCCTTTGTTGAGAAGGCGCCGTTTTTTAAGATACTCGAAATACTTTTAGAGCATCGCCATGCCGCCGTTTACATGCAATGTCGTGCCCGTCACATACCCTGATTCCGCGCTTGCTAAATAGAGAACCGCTGCTGCGATTTCTTCGGGATCGCCCATGCGGCCCGCTGGAATTTGGGTAAGGATATTAGATTTTTGGTCATCGTTTAGCTTGTCCGTCATCGCAGTTGCAATGAATCCCGGTGCAACAGCGTTCACCGTGATCCCACGGCTTGCCACCTCATAGGCCAAGGATTTTGACATCCCAACCATCCCCGCTTTGGAGGCGGCATAGTTGCCTTGGCCTGGATTACCCGTCGCGCCAACAACGGAGCTGATGTTCACGATCCGACCCCAGCGCGCTTTCATCATTCCGCGCAACACACCTTTGCAAAGCTTCATCGTCGCAGTTAAATTCACGTCAATCACAGATTGCCATTCGTCATCAGACATCCGCATGAACAGGTTATCGCGGGTGATCCCTGCGTTATTGACGAGGATATCAACGCTTCCCATTGCTTCAGCGGCCTGCTTTGGAAGCGCATCAACCGCTTCGAAATCGCTGAGGTTACAGGTCAGAACATGCACACGATCGCCAAGCTCTGATGCCAAAGCTTCCAATGGCGCGAGCCGCGTGCCACTAATCGCGACTGTTGCGCCAGCGGCGTGAAGTCTTTTTGCAATTTCGCCACCAATACCACCAGAGGCACCAGTGATAAGGGCATTTTTTCCAGTTAAATCAAACATGTTCTCTCCTTAGCTCAGGCTCTCAGCCGCTGCTTTTACATCTTCTGGGCTTCCGATTGCTTTGCACACAATATCTCGGTTGATGCGGCGCACCATACCAGACAAGGCTTTCCCTGCACCGATTTCCCACATTTCGCTGACGCCATTTGCGCCCATCCATTCAACAGACTCACGCCACCGCACAGAACCAGTGACCTGTTCGATCAAGAGCTGGCGAATTGTATCCGCATCTGTGACGGCTTCTGCGCGCACATTCGCGACAACTGGAACCGCAGGGGTAGAAATCGTGACATCTGCCAAAGCCGATGTCATCACCTCAGCGGCAGGTGCCATCAAAGCGCAATGGAACGGGGCGCTGACGGGCAAAATCACGGCACGTTTCGCGCCTTTTTCCTTAGCGATCTCAACCGCGCGTTCAACGGCCGCTTTGTGGCCAGAGACAACAACTTGACCTGGATCATTGTCATTCGCCGCTTGGCAAACCTCGCCCTGTGCAGCCTCTTGCGCGACCTCAGTGGCGGCTTGGAAATCTAAACCCAATAGGGCGGCCATAGCGCCGACACCCACAGGAACCGCCTTTTGCATTGCTTCACCACGTGTGCGCAGCAAACGGGCGGTGTCACCGATGCTCAGGGCACCAGCGATTGCCAAGGCGGAATATTCACCCAAAGAATGGCCCGCAACAAAATCAGCTTGGGATATATCGACACCTTCGGCCTCAAGCGCGCGAAACGCAGCCAGTGACGTTGCCATCAAAGCAGGCTGAGCATTCTGTGTCAGGGTCAAGGTTTCAATGTCACCCTCCCAAATCAAGGTCGACAGCTTTTCCCCAAGGGCTGCGTCTACTTCATCAAAGACGGCTTGCGCTGCGGGATAGGCGTCTGCGAGGGCTTTGCCCATTCCAATGCTTTGTGCGCCCTGTCCAGGGCATACGAATGCTCTTGCCACGTTAATCACTCCTTACGTCATTTCCCTCTCAGATAACGAAGTGAACCCATGCTCGCAATGGTTTAGCGACACTTTCCCCACTTTTCGCCAAATCCCAACGCCTTTTCATCCATGACAAAAGGGGCTAAACGCGGGGAATGCAATTTCTCAGATCATATTCGATGAGCATAACCCTTGCTCTTAGTGTCCTCATCCTTGCGCTCACTCTTAGTCAAAACACGGGGACGGCACCGGGGCTTATTAATGACAAGCTTGCACATTTCATGGCTTTTGCGGCCCTTGTTTTCCCCGTCAGTTTTGCCCAAAGGTCTGGATACATCTGGGCGGGTCTTTGGGGCCTTGGCCTCGGCGCCGCGATTGAGATCATACAACCCTATGTGGGACGCCAAGGCGACATCATGGATTTTATCGCTGACCTCATTGGGGTCTTGGTTGGGATCATATGCGCCAAGCTCTTGGCCCGATACGTACCCCACCCTTAGGCTGGCTTCGCATTTGGCCAATCGGTTTCCTCATGCCACCCTTGCCCCATCGACAAAAGCTGTGCATCGCTCTGACGCGGCCCTATCAATTGTAAACCAAGAGGCAGACCCGTCGCACCAAAACCAACAGGTAGATTGATAACAGGCAATCCGATCAAACCCGCGGGGATAACAACCTGCATCCAGCGGTGATAGGTATCCATCTCGACCCCTGCGATTTGAGTGGGATGCACCCACTCAATGGGAAACGGCCATACTTGCGCAGAGGGCAAGATAAGCGCATCAAAGGTTTCAAATAGCTCAGCCGTTTTCGCAAACCAGCGAGAGCGAATAACCGAGGCTTGATGCACCTCAGCAGCCGACATCTTCAGCCCACGCTCAATTTCCCAGATCGCTGCTGGTTTCAACAAGGCCCTTTTTTCGGCATCCTCATAAAGCGCTCTGGCCCCAGACGCGACGCTCCATGACCGAAGCGTGATCCAACTTTGCCACAACTCGTCTACATCAAAGGGGGCCGCAAGATCATCTACAGTAGCACCCAAGCCGCGCATGACGTCTAAGGCCTCATGCGATCCCTCAAGAATACCCTCTTCCATCGGAAGCGCACCGCCCCAATCGCCGAGCCAAGCAAGCCGTTTGCCTTTTAAACCGCCTGACATCTGGGATAGGAAATCTTGGCAGGGCAATCCATGCGGTTGTCGCGGATCAAGCCCCGATTGAGTTGTCAACAAAGCGGCCAAATCACGTGGGGAGCGCGCCATGGGTCCACTTGTCGAGAGTTGATGCAGAAATGTGTCCCCCTGTGGTTCTGAAGGAACCAAACCCCATGTCGGACGGAACCCATAGACATTGTTCCACCCTGCTGGATTGCGAAGGGATCCCATCATATCCGATCCATCGGCAACGCTCACCATACGCCGCGCAAGGGCAACAGCCGCGCCGCCCGACGATCCCCCCGCGGATTTTGTCGGATCATAGGCATTGCCCGTCGCGTCATAGACTGGGTTAAATGTATGCGAACCGAGGCCAAATTCGGGCGTATTCGTTTTGCCAATAAAAATTGCGCCCGCATCCCGCATACGTTTGACCATCAAATCATCCTTGGGTGCAACGCTGTCTTGGAATACGGGTGATCCCATGGAAGTTTTGATCCCTGCGACATTGGACAAATCTTTGACAGCTATCGGTAATCCATGCATCCAGCCTTTGCGCGGGCCTGCATCCGCTGCGCGTGCCTGAGCGATCAAATCATCCCGATCAACACGTGCAACAATCGCATTGACCTCAGGATTGACCTGATCAATGTGATCCAAGGTTTCCTGCATTAACTCAACCGCGCTGATGTCACCTTGCGCAATCATCTCCGATTGCTCTCGCGCTGATTTATCTAACACTCCCATAGTGCCCCCCGAACTATTTTTGTTTGTGACAGGGTTTCAGTGATCACTGCGATTGGCAAGATAGGAAAATGCCATCCTTTCATTTTCCAAAGGATGGCAGCTTAGATGATTTACTTGAATAGCTAAAATTCGCAGAGCCAAATTCATCTTGCTGTGTCGATTGTGAATTCAAATCTGAGACTTATAGCTCTAATTACACTGCGGTTGCCGCGAGATTTCAAACCTCAGCCTCACCTAGAGAAAATCCTACCTCATCTCTTGAACGTGCAGAAAAGGTAACGTTAAGTCCCCCAAATTTGGAACGCTACCTGACACTTACTCGTCCGACATTGCCTCAGCACGGGATTTTCCAGACACATCCATTGCCAAGGTCGCGGCCATGAAATCATCCAAATCCCCGTCCAACACCCCCTTGGTATCAGATGTCTCATGCCCTGTGCGCAGGTCTTTAACCATTTGATAGGGCTGCAAAACGTAAGAACGGATTTGGTTGCCCCACCCTGCATCCCCTTTGTTTTCATGCGCCTCGTTGATGGCCGCATTACGACGATCCAGCTCCATTTGATACAAACGTGATTTCAAAGCTTTCATCGCGATATCACGGTTTTGGTGCTGTGATTTCTCGGAACTCGTAACAACGATCCCTGTCGGATTGTGGGTGATGCGAACGGCTGAATCCGTTGTATTCACGTGCTGACCACCGGCTCCAGAAGAGCGATAGGTGTCTATCCGAATGTCGGCTGGGTTCACTTCGATATCAATATTGTCATCAACAACAGGATAAATCCAAACTGAACAAAAGGATGTGTGACGCTTGGCGGCACTATCAAAGGGCGAGATGCGCACCAAGCGATGCACACCGCTTTCTGATTTCAGCCACCCGTAGGCATTATGCCCTGTGATCTTGTAGGCCACAGATTTAATACCTGCTTCTTCGCCTGGCGTTTCTGATTGCATTTCAACAGTGTAGCCTGCTTTTTCGGCCCAACGCACATACATGCGCGCCAACATAGATGCCCAGTCACAGCTCTCTGTGCCCCCTGCACCCGAATGCACCTCGAGGAAGGTGTCATTGGAATCGGCTTCCCCATTCAAGAGCGCTTCGAGCTCTTTGGCGGCGGCTTTTTTCGCAAGCTCGTAAAGAGCGTTTTCGGCGTCAGTGATAACGTCTGTATCGTCTTCCATTTCGCCCAGCTCAATCATTTCGATATTGTCGCTGAGGTCTTGCTTGATGTCGTCATGAATTTTAACCGCATCAACCAAGGCCTGACGTTCACGCATTAATTTCTGTGCATTTTCAGGATCATTCCATAGATCGGGATCTTCAACGCGGGCGTTAAATTCTTCGAGGCGGTGTTGAACGGACTCCCAGCCCATGCGCTGACGGAGCAATTCTAATGATTTTTCAATGTCATTGACGGTATTTTGAACATCCGCGCGCATAATCTGTCCTGCCTGTTATTTCGTCGCTCTGATAAACCACCTCACGCCAAGGGGCAAGGTCAGTAAAGGCCACCAGAACTTAACGTTCCAAAGCTTGCCTTGGGACCAACCACAGCTTTTCTACCTGAGGAGGTTACGACTTCTTTGGCTTGTTGTGATCCCGGAGTAATGAGCTCAAAGTTGCTGCCCATTGCGAATCCACCGTCGAATGTCACACCAAAGATGGGCTCTTCGCCTTCGCGGAAGTATTCTGCAACGACATTGTCCCCTGATGCATCATCTGACAAGCGATCCCCAGTGAAGCGATCAATCTTGATAAAGACACCGCCCGGAGGCACTTCAAAGGCACCGCCCCCAAATTTTTTGATGGCTTCGCTCATGAACTCTTGGAACACAGGTCCACAGGTGCCCCCCCCAGAGGCCCCTTTGCCAAGGCTGCGAGGCAGGTCATAACCGATGTAACATCCAGCAACGATATTGCTGCTAAAGCCGACGAACCACACATCTTTTGCATCGTTGGTTGTCCCCGTCTTGCCCGCAATCGGCACAGGGAGCTTGATATATTTCGAGGCCGTCCCGCGATCCACAACCCCCTTCATCATGCTAGTAAGCTGATAAGCGGTGATAGCATCCATCACCCGTTCACGGTTGGACACAATCCGCGGGCCATAGCCGTCTTGTAAACGGTCACGCTCACAATCGACACAATCCCGTTGGTCATGGCGATAGACGGTTTTGCCGTAGCGGTCCTGAATACGATCTACCAAAGTGGGCTCGACCCGTTCTCCGCCGTTGGCGAACATCGCATAGGCCGCAACCATTTTGTACAATGTCGTCTCTTCAGACCCCAATGAATTGGCCAAGAAACGCCCCAGACTGTCATAAACACCAAAGTCTTCGGAGTAATCACCAATGATGTCCATTCCAACCTCTTGGGCCAAACGAATGGTCATCAAGTTACGAGACCGTTCAATCCCTGTGCGCAGAGGCGTTGGACCATAGAATTGATTAGAGGCGTTCTTGGGACGCCAAAGTCCTTGCGGTGTATTAATCTCAATAGGCGCGTCAATCACGATGGTTGCGGGTGTGTAACCGCTATCAAGAGCCGCCGCATAGACAAACGGTTTAAAGCTTGATCCTGGCTGACGGTTTGCTTGGGTCGCGCGGTTGTAGACCGAGCTTTCATAGGAAAACCCACCCTGCATCGCCAAAACGCGTCCTGTGTTCACATCCATCGCCATAAAGGCACCTTGAACCCGTGACGGTTGGCGCAAGGTCCAACGGATAAAGCTTCCGTCACTATCAGAGGTCATGCGACGAACATGAACCACATCCCCCAGATCCAACAAATCAGACGCTTGCTTGGCCGCATCACTCAGCTTGCCAGATGCCAATAGTTTACGGGCCCATTGCACATCTTTTGCTGGAAGCACTTGGGGTGGTTCATTTTCACTGACCCCTTCTATGCCCAAGAGCGCATCGCCCCCGTCAAAGCCCAATACAACAGCAGGATACCATTGACCGCTCAAATCAATATCGCGGGCAATCCGCACCTGCGACAGGGCCTTGCGCCAGCTTGCTTCATCCTGAAGCGCATCTTCGGCAAGGCTTTCCCCTGTACCGCGCCAAATCCCGAGAGAGCGGTCATAATTTTCCAACGCACGCCGTAAGGCATTCGCGGCAACGCCCTGCATCTCTGGATCAATTGAGGCACGAACGGTCATGCCACCGGTAAAGAATTCCTCTTCACCGAAATCTCGGCTGAGCTGACGGCGAATTTCATCGGTGAAATAATCCCGTGGCGGCAAGACGGAGCGAAAGCTTTCGAAGTCGCCGTTTTGAACAGATAGCAGGGGTCTCTGTGCTTCTGCGACGGCGCGCTCCTCAGAGAGATAGCCGTTTTGATACATTTCCCGCAAAACATAATTGCGCCGCTCTAAGAGCCGCTCTTTGCGGCGAACGGGATGGAAATCAGAGGGTGCTTTGGGCAGAGAGGCCAACATAGCCGCCTCATGCGGCGCAAGCTCCCTTAGGGTTTTATTGAAATAGGTTTGCGCAGCGGCCGTGACACCATATGAATTTTGACCCAAAAAGATTTCATTCAAATAGAGTTCGAGAATTTTCTCTTTGCTCAGGGTGTCTTCGATCCGCGTTGCAAGAATGATTTCTTTGATCTTACGCTCTGCTCGACGTGATCCATCAAGCAAAAAGTTCTTCATCACCTGTTGCGTAATGGTCGAGGCCCCGCGCACGCGCGACCCCCCCGAGCTCACTGCATCAATAGCAGCGGAGGCAATCCCGCGAATGTCATATCCGGGGTGATTATAGAAATTCTTGTCCTCAGCGGAAATAAAGGCCTGCTTGATGAGGTCTGGAATTTCCTCAGAGGGCGTAAACAAACGGCGTTCGCGGGCAAATTCATCGATGATCTTGCCTTCGTTTGAATAGATACGACTAATCGTTGGCGGTTGGTATTGGGCCAGTGATTCATGGCTCGGCAAATCACGACCGTAAATCCAAAACACAGCCCCAACCGTCAGCGCGAAAGCGATGATGCTCATGGTGATTGCCGTATAAATCGCACCGAAAAAGGAAAGAATAAATCTGATCACGCGCCGCCCCAAGTAAAGTCGTACTTCGTTATACGCGCGGAATGCATCAAGGTCAAAACGCCAAAAGCTCTTTTCAGGCAATTCCTTGCCTTTTTCTTGAAATCGCGTGGCATTGTTATTGGCGCAATTTGGGGGCCAATATGTCTTCTTTCTGGGACCATGTTAAAATTCCTTGGGCGACCCCTTGCGCGAACTTTTGGCGCCATTCCGTATTTTGTAGATTTTTCAGATCATTAGAGGTCGACATAAATCCCGCTTCGATTAATACCGATGGAATATCTGCCGCCTTGAGCACTGAGAACGCTGCATGTCTATGGGGGCGTGAATTGACCTTGACTGAATTTGCTTGAAATCCAGCAATGAGTTCTTCGGCAAGCCGTTTGATCCTTGGCGCATTTTCATTTCGGGCGATTTCCAAAAGGACATTCGCGATTTCATCATCCGCCTCGCTCAGATCTACACCAGAGAGCAATTCGTCGCGATCATGACGCGCGGCGAGCAATTCTGAGGCTTCGTCACTTGCCTTATTCGAGAGGGAATAGACAGTGACGCCACGCGCCACACCCAATGTGACCGCATCAGCATGCAGCGATATAAACACATCTGCGCCCAGCTCATAGGCCATCGAAACCCGTTCCTCTAAGGATATAAACACATCACTGTTGCGTGTCAGGGCGACGCTGATCCCCTCTTGGCGCAATAAGGCCTCCCGTACGTCACGCACCAAGGCCAACATCAATGTAGATTCTTTGAATGGACCCGCAACCGCGCCCGGGTCTAGTCCACCGTGACCTGCATCGAGCACGACCAAAATGTCATCGTCTTGGGTATTAGGCGCGTAGCTCAGGCTGGGGTCTGGCAGGCTCTGTCGCTGAGCTTGCTCTGGGTGGCCTGCGGATTTTGCAAAATCATCGGCCTCGACAGGCGCAAGGGTAAAGCTTAGCTTTGCGACCCCACCGTCATTGGCAATATCAAGAGACACATCACGTGCAAGCATGGGCGCGGCCAAATCAAAGACCATCCGAGACCATCCATTGCCCAGCGCGCCATATCGCAGCGCTGTAATTTGATCGCTTTGATCAAAGTCCTCGGGCAAAAGCCCCGCAAAATCAACTTGTTGAAAATCAATAACAAACCGATTGGGGTCTGTGAGATGAAACAGACGATAAGGTACACCTTGGGACAGGCTCAGGGTCACATGCGTTTTTCCAAAAAATCCGTCTTTTGCTTGAGACTGCGCGGGATCAACACGGGCAAAGCCCCCTAAATTTTGCGCAGCCATAGGAGAGGCAAGCAATATCACACATATGATCGCCCAGCGCATCACAGTCAAATAAACCCGTTTGATGTCATAAACTTGGCTAATCTTTCCAATCCCTCAACGATATCCTCTGTGCTGCGTGCATAGGAAAATCGCAATGTGGCTGCCCCCCGAATTGGATCAAAATCTAATCCAGGCGTGACCGCAACACCAGCCTCTTTGAGAATTCGCTTGGAAAAGGCGAGGCTATCCTTGGTGAAATCAGAGACATCTGCATAAACATAAAAGGCCCCATCCGGCGGCGCAATCTTGGTAAATCCTGCTTTGGGGAGGCCTTCCATCATCAACTGACGATTTTGTGTATAGACCGCGAGGTTCGATTTTAGCTCATCCTCACAATCCATCGCAGCAAGGGCCGCCACTTGGGACACATGCGGCGCACAGATAAACATATTTTGCGCCAAGCGTTCGACGTGACGAATATGATCGTCTGGAACAACCATCCACCCAACACGCCAGCCCGTCATAGAGAAATACTTGGAAAACGAATTGATGACATAGCAGTCATCTGTGAGCTCAAGCGCGCTTACGGCCTTGGCCTCATATTCGATACCATGATAGATTTCATCGCTAATAAAAGCACCCGATTGCGCCTGTGTTGCATTAATCAACGCACCCAATGCGTCGCGATCCAACATCGTACCTGTTGGATTGGCAGGTGAGGCCACCAAGAGCCCCGCAAGATCATCGCCACTTATATCAGAGGCCACAGGTTGCAGGCGGTTATCATGGGAGGTTTGTATATCAACTGGCTGCAAACTTAGCGCTTTGAGGATTTGTCGATAACTGGGATATCCAGGTGCACCTATGCCAACTTTATCCCCAACATCGAACAAGGCGGTAAAGGCCAATATAAACGCGCCCGAGGACCCCGGCGTTATGACAACGCGATCTGGGTTGAGGTCCACATTATACCACTCCCCATAGAGCTGGGCGATCCGCTGACGCAATTCAGGCAAGCCCAGCGCAACAGTATAGCCCATTGCCTCTGTCTGCATTGTCCTCCCAAGCGCCTCAAGGGCCCCTTCGGGTGCAGGCGAACTTGGTTGGCCCACTTCCATGTGAATGATATGCTGTCCGCTCACTTCAGCTTGACGGGCGGCTTCCATAACATCCATCACAATAAAGGGATCAACGGCTCCACGGGTTGAGTTTTTCATAGGATCATTCCACATTGGCTTTGGTGATACTTCTTTCGAAGGAATAGGATAAGGTCAATGCGTTACATAAAAGAATCCCTTTTCCTGCTGATCCTCTGCGTCTTTTTGCCGACCTCTACACTGGCGATTGGGTTACTCAGGGATGCAGATATTGAATATTCCCTTGATCAAGTCGCCAAGCCCATTCTTCAGGCTGCAGGCTTATCTCCTTCTCGGATCAAAGTCCTTGTTGTGGATGATACGAAAATGAATGCCTTTGTGATTGATAACAATCACATTTTCCTCACAGCAGGTCTTATCCTAAAAACCAAATCTCCTGAGATGTTGCAATCTGTTATTGCACATGAGGCGGCCCATATTGCCAATGGCCACATCACACGACGTTTGCAAAACCTACGCGCCTCTCGTACCGCGGCGGGATTTGGAATGGCCTTTGCCATTGCCGCAGGAATTTCCTCAGGAAGCGGTGATCTCGCGACAGGTTTGGCAATCGGGCTGAATTCCTCTGCCAAGCGTGTGTTTCTCTCGCATTCGCGCTCTGAAGAAGCCTCAGCGGATCAATCAGCGTATAAATATATGCGCCGTGCAGGTGTCGATACACGGGGCATGAAGAATACTTTGGAATTGTTTGAAGGACAGCTTAACCTCACCAAACAACGCCAAGACCCCTATATTCAAAGCCACCCCCTATCCCGGGATCGATTAAGGGCCGTTAATTCGCTTATCAACTCTGACACATCCGCAGTTCCTCAGAACCCTTCTCTTTATTGGCATGCCCGCGCTGTTGGGAAACTCTCTGCCTTTATCCGCTCACCTGATTGGACGCTTCAACGCGCGGACAAGAGCATCGCCCAAGATATCAAATTCATGCGCAAGGCGGTTGCTCTCTCTCGCCAAGGAAAGATAACCCAAGCGATGCAGCAAATGGATCAGGCCCAGCGCCTTCGCCCAAAAGATCCATTTTTGATGGACCTGCGTGCAGAGCTGCTCATGCGGGCGCGTCAATTTCAAGCCAGTGCCCAGACCTATGCCAAGGCCGCCTCTCTTGCGCCCGCCTCGCCTTTGATCCTTGCGGGTCAAGGACGCGCCTTGTTAGCCAGCGGAAATCCAAAATCCGCACAACGCGCCTTGGAAAAAGCCCGTAGTCGCGATTTCAAAAATGTCCGACTGCATCAGGATTTAGCCGTCGCTTATGCGAAATTAGGAAACAACGGCATGGCCTCTTTGGTCACGGCTGAACGCTATGCCTTGCAAGGCAAGCTAAAAGACGCCAAGTTGCACGCAACCCGCGCGCAAGGACTTTTGCAGAGGGGAACACCTGCTTGGCAAAGGGCACAAGACGTCCTCTCCGCTGCGCGCACAAAATAATACCGAATGAAGGATACACATCTATGAACACCCTCCTAAAGATTGGCCTGTCTGTGATCGCACTCAGTGCTGCTCAATCCGCTGCTGCTTTGGATTTGAAATCCATGTCCGCTGACGAAAAAGCTGCCTTTGGCGATGCTGTGCGCTCTTATCTCTTGGAAAACCCCGAAGTCATCTTTGAAGCGGTTGATGTCCTCAAGGCACAACAAGCCGAAAGCGAGATGGTCGAGGATGCAACCTTGGTCGAAGTCAACGCACAAGAGATCTTTGATGATGGCTACTCTTATGTTGGTGGCAATCCAGAAGGTGACATCACCTTGGTTGAATTTCTTGACTATCGCTGTGGCTATTGCCGCAAAGCGCATGCAGATGTGGCCAAGCTCCTCGAAACGGATGGGAATATCCGCTTTGTTATCAAAGAGCTGCCTATCCTTGGTGAGGCTTCCCTAGAGTTTTCTAAATTTGCCGTCGCCGTCAAACAAGTCCATGGTAACGAAGCGTATGGATCCGTTCATGACGCACTCATGGCCTATACAGGTGAGCCAGACCAAGAGACGCTTGCGCAATTGGCAAACACCTTTGGATTGGATGCACCGGCTATCCTTGAGACAATGCAATCTCCTGCCGTTCTCCAAGAAATCGCTACGACACAATCATTGGCCCAACGACTTAGAATCAATGGTACCCCTACGTTTGTTTTGCAAGATGAGTTAATTCGCGGTTACGTTCCTTATGATGCTTTGAAAGACATCGTTGCGCAAAAGCGCGATTAACAAAAATGAACAACAGGGATGACACAGACTTTTCGGGTCAAATTTTCATTGATCGCCCTCATTCTGGCAATCGGCTATTCGCTCTATCAATTCGTAAATACAGATTGGTCAGCCTTTGGCATTCACTTTCGCTATCTCACGATCTGGGGGCTGACAGCTGCTATGGTCTATCACGCGTCGATTTGGTTGGATCGTCGCGCAGGGCGTGCTGAGAGGTATTTGCCGATGATTGCGGCAACGGCCGTTTTGAATGTGATGGTGGTTTATCTTTATTGGAAACTCTATTTCGTGGACCCAAAACTTGTGAATGGAGAAAACTCACCCGTTTGGTTCCAAGAGTACTATCTTCATTTGCTTGGACCCCTGCTCATCATCTTTGATGCCTTGTTCATATCTAAGGCCGCACAAGGTCTACGCGGGTTGATTATGTCAGTCGTGCTCAGCCTTGCTTATGTGGCGTGGTGTGAAATCTTTGTTGGACCCTTCAACGATAGCCCTGTTGGGTCTGTGACATCTGGCCTACCTGATCCGTTCTTGAATGACATGGATGTGGCTGGACGCGCCGGTTTCTACGGTTCAACCCTCGCCTTGGCTGTTGGGGTTTATGTGGTCTTTTGGATCATTACCTTTGTCATGCGGAAACTTAGCCCAGCCTCGTAAGAAAGGCACGTAATACAGCTACCGTCTCTTGGGGGGATTGATCGACAAAGAAATGTCCCCCCGTTACCGCCTCGACCTCATAGGTGGCTAGTCGGTCGTGCCAAGTGGCCCCGACATCATAGGCCTTGGCCATTGCCCCATCTGCGCCATAGAGCACAAGAGAGGGACATAGCACCTTTTGATCCAGATCCGCCGCATCAATGGCAAAATCAAAATCAATCGCCGCGCGGTAATCGTCACACATAGCGCGCACACAGTCTGGGTCTGACCAAGCCTGTCGATAGGCCGCCATTTGATTGGGGGCAAAATCCTGTAGTTTGGAGGCCCCCCACCCCAATAGACAGCTTTCATAATAGCGATTGGGGTTTTCCAAGATCATCTCTTCTGGAAAGGGTTCAGGCTGGGCCAAAAAGAACCAATGATAATAAGCGCGCGCCACTGGGGTGTTGAGCTCGTTAAGCAATAGATGGGTGGGAACAATATCCATCACCGTTAAGGACATGATGTTGTCATCGTGATCAAGCGCCATACGATGCGCCACACGTCCCCCCCGATCATGCCCAACAACGTGAAAGCGATCAAATCCAAGCGATGCCATTACGCCAACTTGATCGCCACCCATCGCGCGAAAGGAATAGTTTTCCACGCCCCGCGGTTTGTCAGAGGCCCCATAGCCGCGCAAATCCGCACAGACCACGGTATAGTCACGCACCAAATCAGGGGCGATTTGCGCCCACATCGCATGCGTTTGAGGAAACCCATGAAGAAGCAACACAGGCGGGCCGTTTCCTCCCACCTGACAATGGATCATGGTTCCATCGACCTCAATACGATGTTCTTGAAATCCCTCAAACATGGGCACCCTCAGGTCTTTGACACCGCATCCAAGATACGCACCCAACAGCGCATGCCTTTGTAAAAGCTTTCAACGTCATATTTTTCATTAGGTGAGTGGATTTGGTCATCATCTTTGGCAAATCCTATTAACATCGGGTTCACCCCTGTGATCCGCTGAAAATGCCCAGCAATGGGAATGGATCCCCCACAACCGACAAAGGCGGCAGCATCTGGGTATTCATCTGAGAGTGCGCCCCGCGCCGCTTCGAACTCCGGAGCATCGGTTGACATCATCGAGGCAGGTCCTGCGCCATGTGATTTGAATTCAACTGAACAATCCTCTGGCAACATGGATTGCACCATAGCGCGGAAGTTTTCGCGAATTTTCAAGGCATCCTGTGTTCCAACGAGGCGAAAGGACACTTTGGCGCTGGCGATGCTTGGCAAAACGGTTTTGAATCCATCCCCAGTATAGCCCCCATTGATCCCATTGATTTCACAGGTGGGTTGCGACCAAATCATTTCCAGTGGAGTGCGTCCCTCTTCGCCTGCGGGAACAGACAAACCGACATCCCCCAAGAAAGTGTCATGATCAAATTGCAAGGCCTCCCATTGCGCGGCCAAGTCTGGCGACAGTTCAGGAACGCCGTCGTAGAAATCAGGTACCGTAATGCGGCCAGTGTCGTCATGCAGGCTTGCCAAAATGCGGGTCAGGACACGAATTGGATTGCGCGCAACGCCGCCGTACATGCCAGAGTGCAAATCTTTGTTCGGGCCCGTGATGATGATTTCCTCACCCAAAAGCCCCCGCAGCATTGTCACAATCGCAGGCGTGCGGCTTTGAAACAAACCCGTATCACAAATCAAAACGACATCAGATGTCAGCTCATCTTTATTCTCTTGCATAAAGGGAACAAGACTTGGCGATCCGCTTTCCTCTTCGCCTTCAAAGAAAAAGGTGATTTTGCAAGGCAGAGTTCCATTTACCTCATTCCACGCGCGACAGGCTTCGACAAAGGTCATCAGTTGCCCTTTGTCATCTGAGGATCCCCGCCCGCGAATAACAGGCCCATTGGCGGTCTCTTCGATAGCGGGATCAAACGGATCTCTGTCCCAGAAGTCTAAGGGATCGACAGGTTGCACATCGTAATGCCCGTAAAACAGGACATGCGGCCCTTCCCCGTCAATGTGCCCCACAACCATTGGATGGCCGGGTGTTGGCCGCTTTTCTGCTTTGGCACCAATGGATTGCAGGTCTTTCACCAACCAATCCGCCGCACTATCGCAGTCGCCCTTAAAGGCGGGATCGGTGGAAATGGAGCGTATACGCAACAAATCTAGCAATCTATTTGTAGAATTTTCTAAATCTGCGTCAATCCGCGTCAATACGGCCTCTAGCGACATGCGACTCTCCTGCTATGTAGTGATTCAAATGAAACCTTAACAGGGACGCAACAACTGTAAAACTCTTCTTGCTAGGTCAGGTACCCCAAAAAACCTTTGACACATAATGCAATATGAATATGTTGGCGTGACGCAATAAATCGACTTGATCGAGCAAGTCGACAGGAAAGGAAGCCAGATGAACTACAATGATCAACTGGACACAGCTTTGAACCGCCTACACGAAGAAGGTCGCTATCGCACCTTTATCGATATTGAGCGTGAAAAGGGAAACTTTCCCCATGCGATGTGGCGCCGCGAAGATGGCACACAAGCTCCAATCACGGTTTGGTGCGGAAATGACTACCTCGGCATGGGACAGCACCCTGCTGTTTTGGCCGCAATGCACGAAGCGATTGATGCAACTGGCGCTGGATCCGGTGGCACGCGCAACATTTCGGGCACAACAGTCTATCACAAGCGCCTTGAGGCGGAACTCGCGGATCTTCACAGCAAAGAAGCCGCCTTACTGTTCACCTCGGCCTACATTGCCAATGATGCAACGTTGTCAACACTGCCCAAACTTTTCCCTGGATTGATCATCTACTCAGATGAATTAAACCATGCGTCCATGATCGAAGGCGTGCGTCGCAATGGCGGGGCAAAACGTATTTTCCGTCACAACGACGTCGCGCATTTGCGTGAATTGCTCGAAGCCGATGATCCCAAGGCACCGAAATTGATTGCCTTTGAATCGGTGTATTCAATGGATGGCGACTTTGGCCCGATAGAAGCAATCTGTGATTTGGCCGATGAATTTAACGCGCTCACCTATATTGACGAAGTGCATGCCGTTGGCATGTATGGTCCGCGTGGTGGTGGGGTTGCAGAACGTGATGGCTTGATGCATCGCATTGATATCATTAACGGAACCTTGGCCAAAGCTTATGGTGTTATGGGCGGATACGTCGCCGCAAGCCACAAAATGTGTGATGCGGTGCGCTCTTATGCTCCGGGATTTATTTTCACAACATCTATCCCGCCAGCCGTTGCCGCAGGTGCTGCTGCATCTGTTGCGCATTTGAAGGCGGATCAGTCCTTACGCGATCAACATCAGCTTCAGGCGAAAATTTTGAAAGCGCGACTCAAGGCGGCTGGCCTCCCGATCATTGATCACGGAAGCCACATCGTGCCCGTGATCGTTGGTGATCCTGTCCACACAAAGAAGCTCTCTGATATGTTATTGTCAGAGTACGGAATCTACGTCCAACCAATCAACTTTCCAACCGTCCCACGCGGCACGGAACGGCTTCGGTTTACACCCTCTCCTGTGCATGGACCCAAGGAAATTGACAAACTTGTTAAAGCTATGGACGGTCTGTGGTCTCATTGTGCGCTAAATCGTGCCGAAATGAGCGCTTAAGTCATATACCAAAGTGCAACGCCTCTAGACCTGTGGTATGGAATTGGTGCAAATGCTCGGTATTCATGATTCGTCATGATAGGATACGAGTATGGGAACTTGGGGCGAAGGTTATGATTAGGCGCAGAAATGTCTCTTCCAAGCGCGATGACGTCAAGACTATAAAGGGTTTTGACGATTTTGACATGACTCTTGGCGATATGATGCGCGGAGAGCGGGCGACCCTTGGAAAATCCCTCTTGGATGTTCAGCGTGAACTTCGCATCAAAGCAAGCTACATCTCTGCGATTGAAAATGCTGACCCCGACGCATTCGACACGCCTGGTTTTATCGCGGGTTATGTGCGCTCTTACGCACGCTACTTGAACTTAGACCCAGAAGATGTGTTCTTGAAATTTTGCGAGGAAAGCGGATTTTCAACAGCACATGGCATGTCCGAAAAAGCAGCAAGCCGCAAATCAGCAGTGGTCGCACCCGTCTCGCAAAAATCAGCCGTTTCAGATGATCCTTTGTTCGCGCGCCCCAATGCGGGGTCGATCGCTGGGAGCGCAGGATTTTTCTCAAATATCGAACCGGGCGCCATTGGTTCCGTAACTGTGATGCTTGCTCTTGTGGGATCGCTTGGCTACGGCGCTTGGTCCATTTTGCAAGAAATTCAAAAAGTTCAAGTTGCCCCAGTTGAAAACACACCTCTTGTTCTGTCTGATCTCGGCGACATCGAAAACCAAAACATCAACGCGGCTCAAGGCGATGTAATTGCTTCATCAACCGCCGATCGTTTGGATCGCTTGTACCGCCCGAATGCTTTGGATGTTCCAATCCTTGTGTCACGGGATGCACCGATTTCAACCTTGGACCCACGTCAAGTTGGATCCTTTGCGGCAGCGAATGCATCAACATCAACTGCGATTTCTTCTATTATCGCAGATGTTCTTACACCAAGCATTGAAGACATCGGTGAGGCTGCCCTGACAGCGTCGGTTCCCCAAGTTGTTGAAACAACACCTCCTCAGCTTGCCCTCTTCGCCACACGCGAAGCATGGGTTCAGGTCAAATCATCAAGTGGGTCCATCATTTTTGAAAAAGTGATGGCCGCGGGCGAAGAATATATCCTTCCGCAAACAGAAGCGGCACCGACACTCCGCGCAGGCATGTCTGGTTCCATCTATTTCGCCGTGCAAGGCGAGTTATACGGTCCAGCGGGTTCAGGAACACGGGTTGTTAAAAACATTGCCCTCTCTGTTGATGAGCTAACCGCGGATTATGCACTTGCGGATATTGAACAAGATCCTCAACTGCGGAGCGTCGTTGCAGAGGCCAATATCGCAACCTTTACGATTCAACAGCCTGAAAACTAATCAGCTCTGTTGCTCTTCAACGCTATCGGCATTATGTCTGAGGAAATGGCTTTGATGGGAAAATTATATGTCTTTGAATCACATCCGTCCGTGGCGCAATATTGAGCGACGCAAATCACGTCAAATCCACGTTGGATCAGTTCCTGTTGGGGGCGACGCCCCCATTACCGTGCAAACGATGACCAACACGGTCACAACCGACATCAAAGGCACGATTGCTCAGGTTCAAGCGGCCGCAGAGGCTGGTGCCGATATCGTTCGCATCTCTGTTCCTGACCAAGACAGCAGCCGAGCGCTTAAGGAAATTGTCAAGGAAAGCCCTGTTCCAATCGTGGCGGATATTCATTTCCACTATAAACGTGGGATCGAGGCGGCCGAAGCAGGAGCCGCCTGTTTACGTATCAACCCCGGTAACATCGGATCAGAAGAGCGCGTCAAAGAGGTCATCAAAGCCGCGCGCGATCACAATTGTTCAATGCGCATTGGGGTGAATGCAGGATCGCTTGAAAAACACCTTTTGGAAAAATACGGCGAACCCTGCCCTGATGCGATGGTAGAAAGTGGTCTAGAGCATATCAAAATCCTAGAAGACAACGATTTCCTAAACTTCAAAATCAGCTGTAAAGCATCAGATGTCTTTATGGCGGCGGCGGCCTATCAATCCTTGGCCGAGGCAACGGATGCCCCTATTCACCTTGGGATCACCGAAGCGGGTGGATTGACGTCAGGCACGATCAAATCCTCAATTGGCCTTGGCAACCTCTTGTGGATGGGAATTGGCGATACGATCCGCGTAAGCCTCTCTGCTGATCCTGTTGAAGAAGTCAAAGTTGGCTACGAAATCTTAAAATCGCTTGGACTGCGCCACCGTGGTGTGAATATCATTTCCTGCCCCTCCTGCGCGCGCCAAGGATTCGACGTGATCAAAACCGTCGAAACATTGGAAAAGCGTCTTGAGCACATCAAAACCCCTATGAGCTTGTCGATTATCGGCTGTGTCGTGAACGGCCCAGGTGAGGCCCTCATGACGGATGTGGGCTTTACGGGCGGTGGTAATGGCAACGGCATGGTCTATTGGGCCGGCAAACAGGACCACAAGATTGATAACGACAAAATGGTCGATCACATTGTTGGCTTGGTCGAAAAACGCGCCGAAGAATTAGACGCACAAGAGGCAGAGGCCTAAGCACGGGGCTCTATGATATAAGGTATAACATGATCACATTTCTCAAGTCCCACGCTTTGCGTTTTTGGCAGCGTACAATTTGGTCTTGGGAAGGCTTGGTTCATGTGTGGGAAACCGAAACCAGCCTCAAACATTGGATCGTCGCGAATATACTATCCAGTGGGTTGGCGATCCTCCTCCCCCTGAGTACCGCTGAAACTGCGCTTATATGTGCGGGCGGCGTTCTGGTTTTGGCCGCGGAATGCATGAACACGGCCGTGGAGCGGGTTGTGGATGACATCGCCCAAGACATCCGCCCCGCCGCTAAACAAGCCAAAGACACGGCAAGTGCAGCTGTCGCTTTGACAGCAGTAGCCGTCGGTGTCGCTTGGATCGTGATCCTAGTCGGGCTTTTCTAAGTTTGGAAAATGGCGCGGTTGACGGGGCTCGAACCCGCGACCCCCGGCGTGACAGGCCGGTACTCTAACCAGCTGAGCTACAACCGCGCGTGAAGGTTGGCCTAAGTTGTTTGAACTTGAACGTCAATCACAAATGCCACTTGAACGGAACTTTTTTTCACCTCATGATGCGGGTATATTTTGGTTAAAGTGATTAAGGCGCGGTGTAGGAATGTCGATAGAGATGTCAGGGGCAGAAAAAGCTTATAAAACCGCTCAAGAATGGATTGCAGAGGCCGCTGCGGGAAATGACACCACACTTGATTTGAATGTTGAAGGCCTCGCCACTTTACCCCCTGAAATCGAAAATCTAACGGCACTGCAAACTCTCGATCTACGCGGCACACATATTAGCGACATCACACCCATTGCAAAACTAACAGCATTGCAAAACCTTGAACTACAAAAAACGGGCGTCGGAGATATCACTCCCTTAGCAAATCTCACGAAGTTGCAATCCCTGAAACTACGCGACACATTGGTCGCCGACATCGCTCCAATCGAAAACCTAACGGAGTTGGAATTCCTCAACCTAAGCGGCACACAAGTCGACGACATCACCCCAGTCGCAAATCTAACAGCGTTGGAATTCCTCAACCTAAGCGGCACACAAGTCGACGACATCACCTCAGTCGCAAATCTAACAGCGTTGGAATTCCTCAGCCTTAACGACACAAAGGTCGACGACATCGCCCCAATCGCAAATCTAACTGCGTTGAAATACCTCTACCTGAGCGACACACATTTAAATGACATCACCCCAATCGCAAACCTAACAAAGTTGGAAACCTTTCACTTTGACGGTAATGTGCAGCTCGAAGATCTACGGCCAATTTTGAATCTCCAGTCCCTGTTAAAAAATGGTCCTTTGAACAGCATATTTTTCACGGATCCAAAGCATGCGAGCGTGATCCGAACCTTGCCCGCCTCGCAGAAATTCCCGACGGTCAAGAGCGCACACAGAAAACCTTTGACTATCTAAGGACCCTTCCCAAATGGCCAGCGCCTTTGCCGTGGGAAGCCCCTATTGAGCAAGTTGCCTTGCCCAAGCTTGTCCTAAGCGAAGATCAGAGGGTGGATGTTGTCCACACGCAGGCACCGAATGATCCCGTTACCGCCGCAGCTTATAAACGCCTTCAACGTGATATTCCTAAATTGCAGCGATTTACGAACCAATATGCCGACCTAAACCCGATTTATGAGTCATTGAGTGATCTGATTGGCACACCGATGGAAGACGTAGATTTGCTAATCCTACACCTCGATATTGCTGATCTAGAAGAGTTACAGCATCGCAATCAGACGGCCGATGCACGTGAACAGTTTGATGATGAGTGCCGCGCTGTGATTGACGGGATCATGCGCGTTGCGCCCCCTATCACAATGGGACATCCCGACGTTGTAGAATTTGAAGCTCGACAACGAGAATACAAGGATCAACAAATCACAAAGGCCGTGAAAAAGGCCAAACTTGCGCTTATCCGTGGTATTGCGTCCTCTGGCGAGCTGATTACACAGGAAACTGAGACACTTGCCAATCGTCTGTCCCAGCCTAGCGAGAATACGCGCCTGCAAACCGCGCAATCAGGGTTCGCCCGAAACGCAACAGTTATTCTTTTTCATTTAGCAACAGCATTACCCATCGCTGCAACGGAATATGTCGCAACAGAAGCCGTTAAAATGGCTGCGCAATTCGTTGCTGCGCATGCCACCGAAATTCTTGCCATTGCGCCCACTTGGGGCATGAACGGCCTTGCTTGGGCCGAAAGCATAATCCATCAGGTGCGTCATTTTCTTGGAAATTTGGACTAAAAAACGCCCAACCAATTGGCAGGGCGTTTTTAAAGTGGCGCGGTTGACGGGGCTCGAACCCGCGACCCCCGGCGTGACAGGCCGGTACTCTAACCAACTGAGCTACAACCGCGCTGGGATCTGTTATTCAACAAATCGTGTTGGGTTATTAGGGCCAAGAAAAACTATCGTCAAGCGGCTTTTGTAGAAAAATAAATTATTTTTCGTTTTCACTCTTTGAGATCAAATCAGAAGCCCTTTGTTCCCAAAAAGCCCCCCCTTTCAGATCGTCGATAATGCGCAACAAGGCCTCAGCACGGTTTTCATCGCGACACTCTTGCGCCCAGTCCCGCAACAATTTTTCATCGTGCTCTGTCAGGATTGCAAAGGCCTTGTCTTGTGATCGCTTTTGCCCCTGCGTCGGGTTTTGAGTTAACTCCACAACTGAGGCCTCCATTCAGCCTAAAAGATACAGGAATTATAAATTCACACCCTAAAGTAAAAATCAACTAAATATGAAACCTCAAGCCACTAATCCCACGTGACCCAGCGTGAGGTTGTGATGCAAAATTAATTCAAATTACCCACATAAATGAACCGTTTGCGCCCTTGCGCCGAGTGTGAATCAAAGGCATTTTGGTGTGCAAACGAGTCTGGTTGAAATTTCACCAAGGTGACCCCAAGTGTAGACTCCTGAAACGGAGACAACGAGCGTTGCCAAATTTGGGACCAGTGTTGTCTTGCTAAGATAAGGAAAAAATATGCAAGAGAGTATGAACGCCTCTTATCCTGTATTGCCTCTCCGCGACATTGTTGTGTTTCCACACATGATTGTGCCTCTCTTTGTTGGGCGCGAAAAATCTGTGCGCGCGCTTGAAGAGGTCATGCAAGAAGATAAACAAATCCTTCTATCCAGTCAGATTGATCCAGCAGAGGATGAGCCAACATCCGATTCAATTTACAACATGGGCGTTCTGGCCAATGTTCTTCAGCTTTTGAAATTGCCCGATGGGACGGTCAAAGTCTTGGTCGAAGGTCAAAAGCGTGTTCTGATTACTGAATATTTAGAAAACGACAACTATTTCGAAGCGGTTGCAGAAGTTGTCGATGAAACGATGGGCGATGAAACAGCCCTCGAAGCTTTGGTGCGCACTGTCTCAGAGGAATTTGAGCGCTATTCCAAAGTTCGCAAAAACATCCCCGAAGAGGCCTTAACAACTGTTGCTGAAACGAGCGATCCGCAAAAGCTTGCGGATATGGTCGCAGGGCATCTTGGGATCGAAGTTGACCAAAAACAAGAGCTGTTGGAAATCCTCTCAGTGAGTGAACGCCTTGAAAAGGTCTATAGCCTCATGCAGGGCGAAATGAGCGTGCTTCAGGTCGAGAAAAA
>CBFHKO010000010.1:0-65642 GCA_965656445.1 uncultured Paracoccaceae bacterium | reverse complement strand
CCCCATGATTTTGGCGGAAATCCTATAGGTATTGGGCTTGGTCTTAACTCTATTATTTTTGGTATGTTCAAAACATTAGTGGTTTGTGTAAGTGATGATTAGGCTAAATGACACCTCAATAAGAAATTAGACAGATACTGGATAACAAACTATCGTCAACTGAACATTCACTCATCTTTTGACTGAATGTGAGGAAATCCGCTTAAGATTTTACGGAATTCAGACAAGCACCCTGCTGATTTATCGGTCAATATGCTGCAAATTAAAGTCAGGGTTAAAATTTTGATCTATAGATTTGTAGGGGTTACTGTGGGGGTCTATTCAGGTCTGCAGAAATATTTACTATATTTTACAGATATTAAGGTGCTAATAATGGCGGAATGGAAGTCGGGCGTTTTGATCCCGGTTTTCTATATGAGACTGGGAACTACGCAGAGGTGTCATATTCTTCTCGGTCACCTGATGTAACAGACTCTTTTTATGCGCCGAACTCTTCAATGCTCAGCGATTTCACGACGTTGAACGGCGCGCTAAAACTTCAGTTGACGGACAAAATCGCTGTTGGTCTGACATCTTATGACGCTGGTCGCATCGCACTTGATTATTCTACAGCTGGTGCAATTTTAACTACATCTGCTTCACTAACAATGCGCAGCACAGCTATCGTGGCTAAATATGGCGTAACTGATGCGATTGACGTTTATGGTGGTCTCAAGATGACAACTACCGAAGCGGAAGGCGTTTCCTTGAGAGTCAGCCTTCCAGGCGAATTGGTTGCGGAATCGGGAAGTGGTACGGGCGGCTTGATGGGGGTTTCATACTCTCGTCCAGACATCGCTCTGCGCGTCGCACTTACATATCAGCAGGCAGTTGAAACAACACATTCAACTACCCATAACGGTGCAGCACGTGTCGACAGTGTGAGTGGATCTCCTGAGATGGTGACGCTAGATTTCCAGACTGGTATTGCTCAGGATACGTTGTTGTTTGGTTCTATCAGCAATGCAAAATGGTCTGACAGTCAAGTTCAAGTTGATGGCGATGATCTTTCCACATTTACGGATAGCACATCTTATTCACTTGGTGTTGGGCGCAAGCTCAATGATAATTGGTCTATTTCTGGCTCTTTTAACTACGAAGCGGCAACAGGTGAAGATAGTACAACACCTTTGGATACAACGGATGGAACCCAAGGGATTTCTCTAGGTGCGCGTTACACACGGGATAATATGACAGTCAGTGTTGGAGCCAATTATACGAAATTTGGTGATAAAACTTATTCGGGTGACTCCAGATTTCGGTTGCCACCCAGTGATTTTACCGACAACTCTGTCATGACGTATGGCATGAAAGTCGGCTTTAGCTTCTAAAACGATTAAGGGCGAGCCGGATTGGTTCGCCCTTGCTCTTGCAATTTTGGCTGAACTGTTATGTTTAAAGAGAACAATGACAGGAGCCACTATGTCCCTTTCCGAAATTTCAGAACACATTCGCCAAGCTGAGATCAAACATGGTCGCGCAGCGGGCTCTGTTGAGCTAATCGCTGTGTCCAAAGTGCAACCGAATGAACGGGTGGCTGCGGTTCTTGATCAAGGGCATCGGGTGTTTGGGGAAAATCGAGTGCAAGAGGCCGCTGGCAAATGGCCTGATTTCAAGCAAACTTATTCCAATGTGTCAGTTCACCTCATCGGGCCGCTTCAAACGAATAAGGCGCGGCAGGCATTTGAGCTTTTCGATGTGATTCATTCTCTGGATCGGCCCAAGCTTGCGCAGACATTTGCGCGTTTGGCGCAAGAAGTAGGCGTTTGTCCTGATCTATTTGTCCAGGTGAACACAGGCGAAGAGCCACAAAAAGCGGGCATCCTTCCCCAAGACGCAGATGATTTTGTGGCAGAGTGCCGTGCCCTTGAATTACCAATAAAAGGGTTGATGTGTATCCCTCCTGTCGATGAAGAGGCCTCTCTTCATTTTGCGTTGCTGGCAAAAATCGCGGCGCGCAATGGATTGGAAGGGCTGTCGATGGGCATGTCAGGCGATTTTGAAAAAGCGATAAGCTTTGGTGCGACACATGTGCGTGTGGGGTCCGCTATCTTTGGCCAAAGGACATATGAGCTGGGATAATCAATCGAGTATGCTTGGACATACGCGTGGCAACGTACCATAGATCACGCCGTGACAGCGCAATGCAGCCTTCGGTCGGATAATGTGGGCGTCGCCATTGGTGGATGAAAATAGCGGACCCAGCATTTTCAACAGCATTGGGCCAGTTATAATCTGTCACCAAGATAAGATCATAAAGCGGGTCTGAGCGGCGCAGGCATTCATGGGAATGGGGGTAGGGCGCTCGAACTTGGGTGTTGTAATCGGGTTGATCTGGGGCGTCGGACCACAAATCGGTGGGGCAAATCGGTGTCGCCCAGTCGTTTGGAGGCATGAGCCGATCAGGGCGATAGAACATCCCGACAATCTGGTGTCGTCCGACTGGGGTTGCTCCGTCCCCTTCTTGTTTCGTGGCGGTTAGGCCGCCGCGACCGATCGAACAGGGAAAATAGCGCCCGTAAAATCGAACACCCCCCGGGGTGAGGACCAAATCATGGGGGCTAGGCATTATAGGACATGCCCCGATTTGCGGGCTTTGGTATCCAAATAGCCAGCGTTTGTTGTATTTCGCCCGACACTGAGCGGCACACGTTCGCTGACCTTGATGCCTTGCTTTTCCATCATGGCAACTTTGGCAGGGTTGTTTGTCAAAAGCCGAATGGTGTCGATGCCCATATCCTTGAGGATCGTCGCGCCAAGCCTGAAATCGCGTTCATCATCTTCAAACCCAAGTCGGTGATTGGCCTCAACTGTGTCATAGCCTTGATCTTGAAGCGAATATGCGCGCATTTTATTTGCTAGGCCGATACCGCGACCTTCTTGGTTCAAATATAATAATACGCCACTGTTCTGTGCACCCATTTCCGACAATGCCGCACGAAGTTGTGGTCCACAGTCGCATTTCAAACTTTCCATGACATCACCCGTAAAGCAGGCAGAGTGCAATCGAACCAGCACAGGGTCGCGCCGATTGGGACGGCCAATTTCCATAGCATAGTGTTCGTCGCTTCCGTTGTTGGGACGAAAGACGTGCAAGCGGCCTTGGGATGCAGCTGTTGTTGGGAGGCGTGCGGAAACAATGTCCGACAACATATTTGTTTGCTGCAATCGAGTCTGAGCCGCCTCATAGCTGAGAGTGGTCAAGTTGTGCGTGGCGGCAAAGGCCAAGGCATCTTTGATTTCACACAGGATCGCGGCGGGTAAGAGCTGTGCTGATTTGATAAGCTGGATTGCCGCCCGCGCGGGGGCAGGGGTGCCATCCCAAGCCCCTTGAAAGGGACCTTTGAGGGGGGTGTTGAGGTCTTGGGAAGGATCGGCAACAGCCTTGATCCATGACAATGACTGCCCCTTTGGAATAGAAAGACGCGCGATATCTCCATCCATGACAAAGGTTTTCAATGACTCGGCGCGACGCGCGGTTATTGCTAAGGTCAGTGATCCCAAAGCCAGCAGGTTTTGAAATTTATCTTCTGTCAGGGTTTCTGTTGGAAAGACGACAACTGAAGGCGTTCCAGTCAGCACCACAGGCACGCCCATGCGCAAATCAGCCCGCGCGCGTCCTAATTGTTCAGTGATGTTTGGCCCAAAATGCATCGAGGTATCCGGTTGTTTTCTCATGTTTACGAGGTTTCAAAAGGAATTGAAATACGGCTTTGATGTTTCAGTTCCTGAGCCGTTTGTTTCAAATACATAGAAAACTCACACGAATGTGTGAACGGGCGTGGCTGTCCCTTGAAATGAGCGCATTAGACTTTCATCTTAGTCTCAAGACAGGAGGGCGTCATGGCTCATATGAAAAAGATTTTGCTAGTAGATGATGACGAAGATTTGCGCGATGCACTGGCCGAACAACTTCGCATTACTGAAGAATTCAGCGTAGAAGAAGCCGGAGATGGCGCCACTGGGTTAACTGCGGCGAAAGCAGATGACTATGATATCGTCATTCTAGATGTCGGCCTTCCTGACACAGATGGACGTGAGTTGTGCCGCTTAATGCGCAAACAAGGTATCAAGTGTCCCATCATTATGCTCACAGGTCACGACAGCGATGCAGATACGATTTTAGGCTTGGACGCTGGGGCGAATGATTATGTGACCAAGCCGTTCAAGTTTCCTGTTCTCTTGGCCCGTGTGCGCGCACAACTCCGTCAGCACGAAAATTCCGAGGATGCGACGTTCATTTTGGGGCAATATGTTTTTAAGCCCTCCGCCAAAATGTTGATGACACAGGATGATAAAAAAATCCGATTGACGGAAAAAGAAACCAATATTTTAAAGTTTCTTTACCGTTCGACTGATAAAGTTGTTCCACGCGATACCTTATTACATGAGGTTTGGGGTTATAATGCGGGGGTGACCACGCACACGTTGGAAACCCATATTTATCGCCTCAGACAGAAGATTGAGACAGATCCGTCACAAGCGCGCCTTATTTTGACCGATTCTGGAGGATACAAACTTAATACTTAAGTTACGTTTATTTGAAGCAAACTATTTGCTAAAGTCTATATATCGCAAGATACGAACCCCGCGCATATCCGGGTTAAGATATGCTTCCTCCCTGTTGGACTGGCCCGGGTTTATCCCGGGTCTTTTTTTGCCAAAAGGAACTGTGGCCCCGGTCCTGATTTGGCAGCGATGTCATTTGGATTGTAAAGCGCACATTTCTTCAGTGACAAGCATCCGCATCCAATGCAGCCATCCAAAGTATCGCGTAATCGTTCTAGATCCTGAATGCGGGCATTAATTTTGGCTTGAAAATGGTGCGAAAGAACTGACCAATCCTCAACAGTTGGTGTGCGATTGTTTGGCAACAGGGCCAGCTGTGCGCGAATCTCTGGTAAGGAAAATCCCAAGCGTTGCGTGGCTATGACAAAGGCAATGCTGCGAATATCTGATTTCGCAAATCTGCGCTGACCCGACGCGGTTCTATTCGGGTGAATGAGGCCAACTTCTTCATAATATCGAATGGCTGAAACGGCCATTCCAGTGCGCTTTGAAAGAGTTCCAATCGAAATTTCGGGCATCGTAAATAATCCTTGATCTCAAGTTAACTTGAGGAATTAGAGTTGATTTTGTCAACTCATTAAGGAGACAAAGAATGACACAGATAATGTTAGAGCACGTAAATATAACTGTCCCAAACCCACATAAGACGGCCAAAATGTTGGGCGATTTATTCGGGTGGAGAATTCGTTGGGAAGGGGCGGGTATGATGGGCGGCTACACCGTCCATTGCGGGGATGACGCTCAATATATTGCCCTTTATGCACCAGAAGACAGTTCGACAGCGGGTAATGCGCGCTATAGCGGTTCTGGTAATTTGAACCACATCGGGATCGTTGTCGCAGATTTGGAAGCTATAGAAACCAAAGTGAAAGCACTCGGATTCACCCCTGTTAACCATGGTGATTATGAGCCGGGTCGGAGGTTCTATTTTGTGGGTCGCGAATCCGTTGAATATGAAATTATCGCATATGATTAATTGGGTCTGTCCCCCAAATTGGAGGCATGCTAACACCTAAGAAATTGCTTTGGGAGTTATGTGATGTCTTTCACTCTTGCGACATGGAATATCAATTCAGTCCGCCTTCGCGTTGATCTGGTTGCTGATCTGATGACCCAAGAAGCCCCGGATGTTTTATGTCTGCAAGAGTGCAAATCCCCTGTGGACCAAATCCCCTTAGAGCGGTTCCAAGAGCTGGGATATTCGCACATGGTTGCGCGTGGTCAGAAGGGGTATAATGGCGTTGCGATATTTTCCAAAATCCCAATGGCTGAAGCCGCCGCCGAAGATTTTGCCAATCTTGGTCATGCGCGACATGTTGCAGGTACGTTAGAAAATGGCGTGACCATCCACAATTTTTACGTTCCAGCAGGTGGCGACGAAGCCAACCGTGAAAAAAATGAAAAATTCGGTCAAAAGCTGGATTACCTCACCGAAATGCGGGATTACTTCATCGCCCATCCGCCCCAAAAATCCGTCCTTGTCGGTGATATCAATATCGCACCACGCGAGGATGATGTTTGGGATCATAAAAAAATGCTCAAAGTCGTCTCGCATACGCCAATTGAGATTGAACATTTGGCACAGGTTCAGGCCTCTGCGGATTGGGTGGATATCACGCGCCAAGATATCCCTGATGGATTGCTCTATAGCTGGTGGTCCTATCGCGCCAAAGATTGGGACGCCGCGGATAAAGGTCGTCGCCTTGATCACGTTTGGGCGACGCCAGATATCGCGAGCAAAGCTCATTCTTCGCGTGTGCTGCGGCATGTACGTGGCTGGGAAAAACCCAGTGATCATGCCCCCGTCTTTGCGACCTTTGACCTTTAAAACCCAACCACGTGACCCATATATACATCAAGCAATAGCAAGAGAGCCGATATGTTAGAACTAGGACAAAGCCAAACGCCAGATACCAGTAATTTGGTCATCGATGTTACAGAAGCCAATTTTATGGCAGAGGTGGTTGAGGCAAGCCAAACAACCCCTGTCATCGTTGATTTCTGGGCGCCGTGGTGTGGTCCCTGCAAGACGCTTGGCCCACAGCTAGAAGAAGCCGTTATTGCAGCAGGCGGTGCTGTTAAAATGGCAAAAATTAACGTTGACGAAAATCAAATGATCGCGGGGCAAATGCGGGTTCAGTCGATCCCAACGGTCTATGCGTTTTATCAAGGCCAGCCAATTGATGGGTTTCAAGGCGCTGTGCCGCAATCCGAAATTCAAGACTTTGTTAAACGCGTTGTCGAAGCGGGCGGTGGGTCCGTTGATGGCGGATTAGCAGAGGCGGTTGAGGCGGCTGAGCAAATGTTGGAAGAGGGCGAATTTGATGATGCGGCCCAAACATTTGCCGCAATTTTAGGCGAAGATCCGTTAAACGCGCCTGCCTTTGCAGGTCTTGCACGCAGCCACATGGCGATGGATGATTTGGAACAGGCCGAAGCTGTGTTGAACGGCGCGCCCGCCGAAGTGTCTAGCAGCGTCGAAATCGAGGCCGCCTTTGCGCAGCTTGAGCTTGCAAAACAAGCCAAGGATGCGGGGCCGTTGGGCGAATTGCTGGCTGCGGTTGAGGCTGATCCAGATGATCACCAAGCCCGATTTGATTACGCCCAAGCACTCTATGCGGCGGATCAAGCTGAAGAAGCGGTTAATCAATTGTTGGACCTCTTTAAGCGAGATCGCGAATGGAATGAGGCGGCGGCGAAAACGCAGTTGTTTACAATCTTTGATGCGCTCAAGCCCAATGACCCTGTGGTCCTGAATGGACGCCGCAAATTAAGTTCAATCTTATTTGCTTAACCGCGAAATCAGGCTAGGTAAGTTTCTATGAGCCAACGTATAGACCTGCCCTCGATCATCCCTGTGTTTCCTTTACCTGGGGCGCTTTTGCTTCCTCGGTCGCAATTACCTCTGCACATCTTTGAACCACGCTATTTAGCGATGATTGAGGATGTTATGAAAACGCAGCACAGAATGATGGGTATGATCCAGCCAACTGTGTTTCAGGGTGAAGAGCGGTTGCAAACTATTGGGTGCGCCGGTCGTTTGACGCAGTTTTCCGAAACAGAAGATGGGCGGTATATGATCACCCTGACGGGCATATCACGTTATCGCATTCGCGAAGAAGAAACGGGTTTTCAGCCGTATCGCCGGTTTAATGTTGATTGGTCTAGGTTTGAGGCGGATCAAGCGGCCTCAGCGCTCGACAGTGAATTTGATCGTGAAGGCTTCTACAACCTCTTGGCCAAATATTTTGAGGCCCGTGGCTTGACCACAGATTGGGAGGCGATGAAAGACGCGGATGATGAGCTGTTGATCAATTCATTGTCCATGATGCTTGATTTCGAAAAAGAGGATAAGCAAGCCCTGCTAGAAGCCCCTAGCCTAATGACGCGGCGGGAAACCTTGGTCACTTTGATCGAATATAGTCTTCGCGGTGGGGATGCTAAGGAAATATTACAATGACGACAAAGCCTGCGCCCGTAATCGACAGACGCATGTTAGAGGCCTTGATTTGCCCGCTGACTCAGGGGTCGCTTGAGTATGACGCGGATGCACATGAGTTGATCTCAAAACGCGCAAACCTTGCATTTCCGATCCGTGAAGGTATCCCGATTATGCTGGTAGACGAAGCGCGGTCCTTGGACGCGGATTGATCACTTCATCAATTCAGGCAAGTCACCTGTTAACCCAGCGGCTTCTTTGATAAAGCTACGCCGTAATTTGGGCACCGCGTTAACCAGCCCCATCCCTAAATCACGGCCTAATCGCAAAATCGGATTGTCGTTTGAAAACAGCTTGTTAAAGATATCCGTCGCAAAGGCCAGCGCATTCGCGTCAAACCGACGCCATTCTTGATAGCGCTCTAGCACGGCGATGGACCCAAAATCTTCGCCTCTTAATTTGGCTTGCAACAGCACGTCTCTCAGGGACGCGATATCTTTGAGCCCAGCGTTCAACCCTTGGCCAGCTATTGGATGCACACCGTGTGCTGCGTCCCCAATCAAGGCAACTCGCGGAGCTACAAAGCGCTCTGCTACGGTCAAATCAAGCGGATAGGAAAATCGCTTTCCTGCTAACTTGATGTTGCCGAGGTATTTGCCAAACCTTGGCTTAAGAACCTCAAGGTAATCCTGATCGCTGAGCGCCATAATTTTAGCCGCTTGATCGTGGCTTTCGCTCCAAACGATCGAGGATCTATTGCCAGTCAAGGGAAGAATGGCAAGTGGACCGGGCGGCATGAAATATTGGCAGGCAACGCCCTCATGCGGCAGTTCATGGTCTATCGCACAGACAAGCGCAGTTTGCGGATAGCTCCACCCTTTGCGTCGGATGCCTGCTCTTTGCGCGATTTGGCTGTTTCGCCCATCTGCGGCAATCACCAGCTGTGCGTTTATTTCTTTGCCGTCATCACACATAAGGGTCACGGTCGTCCCAGTTTGGGTTTCGCTTAGCACACGGGTGTTATCGAAATAAGTGATCTTGGCTTCACGTGCGATGGCGGCGAGAAGGGCAGGGCGGAGATGGCGGTCTTCGACCATGTATCCCATTGGACCCGCTTCGATTTCACGATGATCAAAATGCATGAAAAAGGGTGAGGGGCCTTCGTTTGCACGCCCATCGGCCACTTTGATGTCCAGCATCGGCTGTGCGTTCGCCGCGAGGTCGGACCAGATGCCAATCCCGTGCATCAACCGTGTCGAGGCAAGCGCCATGGCATAAGAACGTCCATCAAAACCCGGTGTCGATTTCGACGCGATTTTCTGCGCATCCACAATCGCAACCGAAAACCCTGCCTGCGCCACAGCCAAGCCCATGACTGTTCCGTTTAGGCCACCGCCAACGATTACGATATCAAAGTGATCTGTCATACTTCGCAATATGGGATCTTTCTTGGGATTGTCCATGAGCAATACTGACGCTACGCTCATTCTAATGGCAAAATGCGAGGAAAGTGATGTCTGATCAATTTTCGATGACGGCAAGCGAACAAGGGCGGGCAATCCAAAGAGGTGATCTCGACCCAATTGATGTGGTGAACGCGTATTTTGATCGCATTGACGGCGCAGCTGATAGCGTCCGTACATTTACGATGCTCACTAAAGACCGCGCTCTTGCCGAAGCGCACGCCGCGCGCAACCGTGCAAAGGCTGGATCGCGTTTGTCACCGCTTGATGGTGTGCCGATAAGCTGGAAAGACCTCTTTGACACAGCAGGTTCCTCAACAGAAGCGGGGTCCGCCTTGTTGAAAGGGCGCGTGCCTGATCAAGACTGTGTGGTTTTGCGCAATGCGACGCAAAATGGGTTGGTGTGCATGGGGAAAACCCATATGTCGGAATTGGCGTTTTCTGGCTTGGGCCTCAACCCGGTAACACAGACACCACCCTGCATTAATGATCCCGATGCGGTTCCGGGTGGATCATCCTCGGGGGCGGCGACGTCGGTTGCATTTGGGTTTTCCTCCGCTGCGATTGGATCGGACACGGGGGGATCGGTTCGCATACCCTCTGCTTGGAATGATTTGGTTGGTCTGAAAACAACTGCTGGCCGCGTCTCCCTGAAAGGTGTTGTCCCTCTCTGTGAAAGCTTTGATACCGTTGGGCCGTTGTGCAAAAGCGTTGAGGACGCAGCCCACATTTTGGCGGCCTTTGAGGGGCAAAAGCCGATTGACTTGGCGAATGAGCCCCTAGCTGCGCGCCGTTTCGCCGTTTTGGATACTGTTGCATTTGATAATATCCGCGATGAACCCGCCAAAGCCTTTGACCAAGCGGTCCAGAGATTGGCAAAAGCAGGGGCAAAGGTAGAGCGTATAACCTGTGAGAGTGTTGCCGAGGCAATGCCGTTGAGCGCGATTTTGTTTACGTCAGAAGCCTATGGGACTTGGAAACAGGACATTGAAAAGGCGCCAGACCTCATGTTCCCCGAAATATTGGCACGTTTCCGAAGTGGGGCCGAGTTTACGGCCGCAGATTATGTTGCCGCTTGGCAAAGATTGCAGGCTCTGCGACAGGCCTATCACGATCAAACCGCTGGATTTGACGCGGTTCTTGTCCCGACTGCTCCGATTTTGCCGCCAAATGCGCAGCGATTGTTAGAGGATCAAGATTACTATGTGACAGAAAACCTGCTGGCGCTTAGAAATACGCGGATTGGCAACCTCATGGGAACATGTGCTGTGACCTTGCCAACGGATGTGCCAAGTTGTGGTCTGTCGTTGATGGGAAAACCTTTAAAAGAAGAGCATTTATTGCGTGTGTCTTCGGCGGCTGAGCGGGTGTTAAGGGGATAAATTTCACACGTGCTTCAATTGATTGCGCTTTTCAGGTCACAAAAACCACACTCTGCGCTGCTTTTTCTGGACGAATGCCAATTCTCAAGGTATCTTGATAAAAACAACGGGGCGATATGATCCCGATAATTGAGGCAAATTAGATGTATCCCGAGCGGTTTTCGAACCTTCCGGCCTATGCGTTTCCGCGTTTGCGCGCCCTATTGGATGTGCACGAAGCGGGTGGCGAGGTCATGCATATGACGATTGGGGAGCCCAAGCACGCATTTCCTGCGTGGGTTCAAGACGTGCTTGTGCAAAACATCTCTGGCTTTAATTCTTATCCTGCAAATGACGGAACCGATCGATTACGCGCATCCATTTCATCGTGGATCGATCGTCGCTATGGGGTGAAAACAGACCCTGATAAAAACATTATGGCGCTCAATGGGACACGTGAAGGGCTGTATAATGCGGCAATGGCGCTGTGCCCTGAAATGTTAAATGGCAAGACGCCGATCATTTTGATGCCTAATCCCTTTTATCAGGTTTACATGATTGCAAGCTTGTCTGTGAGCGCAGAGCCACATTATGTGGCGGCGACACCTGACAATGGGTTCTTGCCTGATTATTCACAGCTATCCCCAGAAATTTTGGATCGTACTGCAATCGCCTACATTTGTTCGCCTGCTAATCCGCAAGGGGCCGTTGCGAGCCGCGCCTATTGGACATCGTTGATTGCCCTTGCGGAAAAGCACGATTTCAAGATTTTCGCAGATGAATGCTATAGTGAAATTTACCGCAAGGATCCCCCAGTTGGCGCATTAGAAGTCGCCAATGATATGGGTGCGGATCCTGAGCGTGTGGTGATTTTTCACTCTCTGTCCAAGCGTTCAAACCTTCCGGGGTTAAGGTCTGGCTTTGTGGCCTCAGGACCAGAAAATATCAAACACATAAAACAATTGCGTGCTTACTCGGGTGCGCCTTTGCCCACACCTCTCCAAGAGGTGGCTGCGGCTGTTTGGGATGACGAAGAGCACGTCGTTGAAAACCGCAGCTTGTACAAAGAAAAATTCGACATTGCGGATGACATATTCGCAGATGTCGCGGGCTATCAAAGCCCAGAAGCAGGGTTCTTTTTGTGGTTGGATGCCACAGATGGTGAGGCCGCCGCTTTGAAATTATGGAAAGAAACAGGCGTTCGCGTTTTGCCAGGAAAATACCTGTCCAAAGAGACAGAGACAGGAAATCCTGGAGCGCAGTACATTCGGGTCGCACTTGTGGCCCCAAAAGAACAAATGGCACGAGGGCTTTTGCGGCTTCGTGACTGTTTGTACACATAAGAGGCAAACATGGCATATCATTCAGCGCGTAGCAGAGATCCTTTGATCGATAGCACAACTCAGGCCGTATTGGAAAAACGAGGGACTGAGCTCCTTGGGTTTGTTCTGATGGCTGTGGGGCTGCTGTTTACTTTGATGATTTGGTCTTATTCACCTGAAGACCCCAACTGGCTGGCCGCGTCTGATGCGCCGGTTCAAAATTATTTGGGCGTCACGGGAGCCTCTGTGGCCGCCCCATTGTTTTTGATTTTGGGATGGGGAAGCCTCAGCATCGGTATCATTATTATGGGATGGGGCTTGCGCTGTGTTTTACATAACGGTTTGGATCGTGCATTTGGTCGCGTGATCTTTGCCCCGATCGCTGTTGCTCTGATGTCTGTATACGCGTCCACCTTGGTCAAAAGTGCAGAATGGACACATTCTTTTGGGCTAGGTGGTTTATTTGGCGACATGATCGTTGGCGGTTTGTTGACCTTTTTGCCTCTGCCGTTGCGCGCTGGGCTCATCTTGGTGTCATTCTTGGCCGCTGTTGCAATGATTGCTCTCATGCTGTTCGTGCTTGGATTTGTCAGACACGAAATACAACGCGGTGTGCATTTCTTATTGCTGGGTTTGGTGATGAGCTATGCGACTGTGATGTCCTATTTGGGCCGCGGTGCAAATGGAGCTATCCGCGCCGCAAAGGATATAAACGAAACTCGTCAGCAACGTCGCTCCCAGGACGTCGCCTTTACGTCAGCTCCTGCTACATCAAGTTCTGATCAAGCCATGCCTATTCCACGCGCCCCTGTTGGATCGGATGTGTTGGATGAGACTGATATCGAGTTCCAAGAAAAAACAAGCTTCCTTGCCCGCATGCCTGCACTTATCAAGCGTGCGGAAAAGCTACCTGAGCCAGAATTGGTTGAACCCCAAGCGGTGGCTGATGTTGCGGAAATGCCTGGTGATGATCGCATCCAAGCAAAAATCAGCGACGTGATCAAAAACCGCATCGTTGCGAAAAAGCCCGCGACTGTGGATCAAGAAGCAACGTTGACCAAGGGTCGGGGCCGTGGACCTGATCCATTGGTGTTATCTGAGCGTAAGGAACCCGTTTTACGAGCCGAGCCTCAAATGCGCGCAACGGATCCCGTCCCAACAGAAGAAGCGACGATACAACCAACTGTTGCCGAGGCTGAAGCGCCACTTGATGCCTATCAAGACAGCTACATGTCCGAGGATTTCGTGCCCGAAGGCTATGATGAGATGGCAGAACCCATGGGGTACGATGCGCCATTCGAAGCGGAGCCTTATGCTGAGGAGTATGGCTCACATGAACCGATGGCTCCGATCCCAACATATGAGCCCAAGAAAATTGTGCAGCCTTTGATGCGCAAACCAATTCAGCCCTCAACACGGGCTAAGGCAGAAGCTCAGCCATCGCTTAAATTCGAAGAGCCAGCTCAAGTCAGCTATGATTTACCGCCTCTCAACCTCTTGATGAACCCAGAGGAAATTGAGCGTCTGCACTTGTCTGACGAAGCCTTGGAAGAAAATGCGCGTTTGTTGGAATCTGTATTGGATGATTATGGTGTCAAAGGTGAAATCGTCTCGGTTCGCCCTGGCCCGGTTGTAACCATGTATGAATTGGAACCAGCACCGGGTCTCAAGGCGAGCCGTGTCATTGGCTTGGCAGATGATATTGCGCGATCCATGTCTGCCTTGTCCGCTCGTGTTTCAACTGTTCCAGGACGTTCGGTGATCGGCATTGAGCTTCCGAATGAAAACCGAGAAAAAGTTGTCCTGCGTGAAATCCTATCCAGTCGGTCGTTTGGCGATGGGGGGCAAAAGCTTCCTTTGGCGCTGGGCAAAGATATTGGTGGTGAGCCGATCGTTGCGAACCTTGCCAAGATGCCTCACCTCTTGATTGCGGGGACGACGGGCTCTGGTAAATCTGTCGCGATCAACACGATGATCTTGTCACTCCTCTATAAGCTCACACCTGAAGAATGCCGCTTGATCATGATTGATCCGAAAATGTTGGAATTGTCGGTCTATGATGGCATTCCGCATTTGCTGTCACCTGTTGTGACAGACCCGAAAAAGGCAGTTGTGGCCTTGAAATGGGTCGTTGGCGAAATGGAAGAGCGGTATCGCAAAATGTCCAAAATGGGCGTGCGCAACATCGATGGATACAACGGTCGTGTCCAAGACGCGCTGTCGCGCAATGAAATGTTCTCGCGCACCATCCAAACTGGATTTGACGATCAAACTGGTGATCCGATCTTTGAGACAGAAGAATTCCAGCCGGAGAAAATGCCATATATCGTTGTCATCGTGGACGAGATGGCCGACCTCATGATGGTTGCGGGCAAGGAAATCGAAGCTTGTATTCAGCGTCTTGCGCAAATGGCACGTGCTTCTGGCATCCATTTGATCATGGCAACACAGCGTCCGTCTGTTGATGTTATCACAGGCACGATCAAAGCGAACTTCCCAACACGTATTTCGTTCCAAGTGACATCGAAAATCGATAGCCGCACAATTCTGGGCGAAATGGGGGCTGAACAGCTCTTGGGAATGGGGGATATGTTGTACATGGCGGGTGGTTCTAAAATCACGCGCTGTCATGGACCTTTCGTGAGCGATGAAGAAGTCGAAGAAATCGTCAACCATCTTAAGGCTTATGGCCCACCCGAATACATGAGCGGCGTGGTCGAAGGGCCCGATGATGAAAAGGCCGATAACATCGACATGGTTCTGGGACTTGGTGGGAATACTGAGGGCGAAGATGCGCTTTATGATCAAGCGGTTGCAATCGTTCTCAAGGATCGCAAAGTGTCAACCAGTTACATCCAACGCAAACTGTCGATCGGCTACAACAAAGCCGCGCGATTGGTCGAACAAATGGAAGATGAAGGTCTGATTTCCGCCGCCAACCACGTTGGAAAGCGCGAAATTTTGGTTCCAGAGCAACAATAACGTGCTGAATTCCGCTTGTCCCCTTCACAGAATTGCGAGGGGACTGGCGCGCGGCGGCGCCATTGTTATGTTAGGTTCATGAAGCTAAAAACATATCTTTTTGCGATCCTAATCGCGCTGACATCCGCAGGTACTATGGCAAGTGCAGACAAGTTGTCTTTGAACGCGCTTTCCTCTTACCTAAACAGTCTCAAGTCCGTTGATGCGCAATTTACGCAGATCAACGGCGATGGCACTTTGTCCACTGGGCGAATTTTTATCAAACGTCCTGGACGTATTCGGTTTGAATATGATCCGCCTAATGACGCTCTTGTCCTTGCTTCAGCTGGGCAATTGGCGATTTTTGATCCCAAGGGGGATGGCGAGCCTGAAACCTATCCCTTGAGCAAAACGCCCCTTTCTTTGATTTTGGCTGAAAATGTCAATTTGAAACGTGCACGGATGGTTTTGGGACACACATATGATGGCAAGGCGACATCTCTGTTGGTCCAAGATCCTGAATTCCCGGAACGTGGACGAATTAACCTTGTGTTCACGGGACCTAAGGCGGCTTTGCGTCAGTGGATTATCGAAGACGATTCAGGGAATGTCACAACTGTTATCTTGAATGATGTGAAAACAGGGATGGAGTTAGGCGACTCCAAGTTCAACATCATGTTAAACGCGCAAAAGCGCAAAAAATGAAAAAGGCGCTATTAAGCGCCTTTAAATTTTACCACAGCGTTTCAACTGGTTTCTATACATATCACCACGGCTTGCCACTTTGCTCGCGACGGTCATGAGCCAGCCTTTTTTGCGATATGATCCGCGTAAATACCCAGTCTGGCCTTCGTGATAGGCGAGGTATTGATTGCGTGTATCAGAGAGGGATACGCCTGTGCGCTCTTTGGTATTTTTCATATACCATCCCATGAAATCAGCCGCATCACGAATATTTGTGCGTCGCGCACCAAAACGGCCTGTTGCTCTCTGGTATTCTTTCCACGTTCCATCAAGCGCTTGTGAATACCCATAAGCCGAGCTCTGACGCCCGCGTGGAATCACGCCGAGAACATACCGCATGGGAGTCCGTGCATTCGCAATGAATTTGCTTTCTTGGTGGATCGTCGCCATTTGCACGTGAACAGGCACACCCCATTTACGCTCCGCGGCTTTGAACGCTCGCAAGTAAGAGGGACGCTGGTTCACAATCGAACAGGCGTTATCAAGGTTCCTCGGTGCGGAGTTATTTGAAATTCCGCAAGAACCAACTAAAAGGGCCATCGTTAAGATGCGAAGAGTTCTGCTCATCTGCCTCTCGCTATGTTTATTATTTACTTCCTAAATATAGCAGAGATTTTGATTTTTCAAAAGTAGCTTTGCCAATAAATGTCTCATGTCGGCGAATTGATGCGGTGTAGCTGACAAAAGTTGACCCAAGGTTAACTATTTTATCCATCCGTGGGACAGATTGTTTCCAAGATAAATTCGTTGTTTCATGGACAAATACCCCTTGAACACTGTAATGTGGTTGGATAGGGCAAGGTGCTATGTTTAAACGTTACGCAAAATATCATTTAGGTCAGGTGGTAAAACACAAGAATCACCCGTTTCGCGGCGTGATCTTTGATGTCGATCCTGAATTCAATAACACCGAAGAATGGTATGACGCGATTCCCGAAGACAACCGTCCAACCAAAGAGCAGCCGTTTTATCACTTGCTTGCGGAAAATGAACACAGCTTTTATGTGGCCTATGTGTCCGAACAAAATCTCGTCGTAGATCAATCAGGTGAACCAGTGGATCACCCCGATATCCCCGATATGTTTGGCCCCTTTATGGACGGGCATTATCCGCTACACTTCCAACTGAATTAATACCCAAGGGCACACCCGTCTTTGCGTGGGTCTGATGCTCCTTCGAGCAAACCTGATGCGTGCATGATGATGGATTGAGCGCCACCCATTGGCCCGATTGTATCATCAACATCGTGGCCCATGTTAATCAGCTGTTGAATGACCTCTGGATCATAACTCTTTTCGATTTTGAGAAAGTCACCTTCGGCGAAACACCGCGGCGCATCAATCGCCTCTTGAGGGCTCATTCCGTAGACATGGGTGTTGGTCAGATAGCGAACGTGACCTGTGGGTTGATATTGCCCCCCCATGACCCCGAATGAGGTATGTGGTTTCCCATCTTTGACCAACATACCGGGAATGATCGTGTGCATCGGACGCTTGCCACCACTGAGCTCATTCACATGGCCTTCGCTTAAATTGAACCCAGCGCCCCGATTTTGAAAAAGAATCCCAAATTTTTCACTCGCTATACCAGAACCGAATCCATGAAAAATTGAATAGATCAATGAAACGGCCATGCGATCGCGATCAACGACGGTGATATACACTGTGTCTTTGTGCACCGCTTCCGTGATTTGAGACACTCCTCGCAAGGCTTTGTTTGGATTAATCAACGCAGCGAGCCGTTTTGCTGTCTCTGGAGATAACATATAGTCTGTAGCGGATGTGTGCGCTGGATCGGCGATAAACCTGTTGCGTACGTCATAAGCGAGCTTAGTTGTCTCAGCTTCCAAATGTGCGCGCTGTGCCCCCATCGGATCAAGCTCTGCGAGGTTGAAGTGTGACAGGATATTCAAAATCAATATCGCCGTCGCCCCTTGGCCATTCGGGGGATGCTCGACCAGATCAACACCTTGATAGCTTCCTGAAATGGGGTCTGTATAAAATGACGTTTGCTTTTCGAAATCTGAGAGCTGATGCACACCCCCAAGCGCGTTGAGCGAGGACACCATGTCCTCTGCGATTTCACCTGTGTAAAAGGCGTCACGTCCGTCCTTGGAAATGCGTTTAAGAACCTCTGCTTGACCCGGGGCATAGAAGCTGTCCCCAATCTTTAACGGGGTTCCCTTATTTGAATAGGTGGCAATTGCCGAGGGGTGCAAATCCTTGGTCATCGTTGCCAAATCAAAGGCGACGCGTGCGTGAATTGGAACGCCGTTTTGAGCATAGTGAATCGCGGGGGCAAGGCAATCAGCAATGCCAAGCTTGCCCCAATCCTCACTTAACCGACAAAAAGCATCAATTGCGGTTGGAATTGTAATCGAATGAGGGGACCGCAGGGGAACACTTGTGTGCCCCTCTGATCTGAGCGTTTCCGCACTTAGGTTCGCTGGCGCACAGCCTGATCCATTGAGCGCGTGAATGTCATCTGACCCTGCGGGGGAAAAGAGAACAAAACAATCCCCTCCAATGCCAGTCATTTGAGGCTCGCACAGCCCCAATAAAACGGCCCCAGCAATCGCGGCATCCATTGCATTTCCGCCTTGTTTTAGGATGTCTACCGCCGCTTGTGCCGCCAAAGGGTGCGAGGTCGCGCACATGCCATTCTCGGCCCAAACCGAAGATCGTCCCGGAACATAAAAATCACGCATAGTAGTCACCCCTTTTTGGTTGAGATAACAGTATCGCGAAATGGTGTCATAGCAAGGAAAAGAGCCAAGTTTCCCGACGTCGGATATGTGGGGGCAATTTGCACGACGTCGGGAAAAGCCACTCGGCTTGTGTTAAAGTGATAGAGGCCTATTGCGGCTAGACTGAGATTGAAAAAAGGAATTTTGGCGGCAACGTTAATTATTGTGAAATTTTTAAGAGTAAATAATTGCGTCCTTTGATGCGCTTATACCGAAGGGAATCGCACAGGGTTTGAATTAACCCCAGACCAAAGCCTCCTTCGGGGAGCTGGGCACTGTCGGGAAACCCAATTTGTTCACGAAAGACCGTGTCGGGAATTTCTCGCCCATGATCCGATACCATGATGCATAGGGTCGTCCCCGCAATACGCCACTTGAGGGTACAGGCGATATTGCGCGAGCTGGTGCAGCCATGTTCAACAATGTTGTTTGCAACTTCGGCAACGATAATTTCCGTCCGTTGGACCATATCGGAGCATAGGCCGTTTTGATCGAGCTCTACGCATAGAGCTTCCAAGGCCGACCGCACGGTCAAGAAATCCCCCCTTTCAAAAACCGTGGAGAAACGGCCCGAATTATGCAGCCTGTGAGTCATGAATGGCTGATGGCACATCAAGAAAAATGGAGAAAACTTGGTCCATGCGTGTCAGTTTGAAGACCTTATCGACCATCGGCTGTAGGCTGCATAATTGGATTTCCTTTTGGCCAAGGTGTCCTTTGTAAATGCTGACGATGGCCCCCAATCCGCTGGAGTCAACGAAATGAACTGGGCCAAGATCTAAGACGATTTTATCCCCGCTCTCGGACAACGCGGCGTTAACAGCATCTTTGAAATGAACAGCCGCCGCCGCATCGATGCGATCTGTGCAGACTGTAAGAACAGTACAAGTTGGGTGATTGGTTTTTTGAATTTCCATGAATGAACCTTGCGTTGGCAAAAGCGACGTGATGTCATGCTAGACGGTAATCCTTACTTTTGTGTAACGACGTGGAAACAACAGGAGATCGTCATGTCCCAAGTGGTAATTTGCGGCGCAAAGAGAACGCCGATGGCAAGCTTTCAAGGCGAATTTTCGACTCTGACCGCGGCCGAGCTTGGGGGAGTTGCCTTAAAAGCCGCGCTTGAGGATGCAAAAACGGGTTCAGTGGATGAACTCCTCATGGGAAATGTCCTCTCCGCAGGCCAAGGCCAAGCACCCGCTCGACAAGCTGGTTTTGCAGCCGGCCTAGGACAAGACGTCCCTGCGACAACGCTGAACAAAATGTGTGGATCAGGCATGAAATCTACCATGATCGGTTATGATCAATTGGCGCTAGGACAAGCAAATATCGTGGCTGTTGGTGGCATGGAAAGCATGACAAATGCTCCTTATTTGCTTCCAAACATGCGTTCTGGTGCGCGCATCGGACATGGTCAAACCGTGGATCACATGTTTTTGGATGGATTAGAAGACGCCTATGACAAAGGCCGTCTTATGGGGACGTTCGCCGAAGATTGTGCCGACAAATACCAATTCGCAAGAACCGCTCAAGATGACTATGCGTTGCAATCTCTGTCAAATGCGATTGAGGCTCAGAAACTGGGCGCATTCGCAAATGAAATCGCTCCGGTTAATTATGACACAAAATCCGGTCAGATGATCGTTTCAGAAGATGAACAACCACGCAAAGCGCGACCTGACAAAATCCCACATCTCAAACCTGCCTTTCGCAAGGATGGGACCGTCACCGCGGCAAATGCCTCTTCTATATCGGACGGCGCGGCAGCTCTGATTTTGTCAACGCACTCCTATGCTGAGGACAATGGTCTAAGGGTGCGCGCGAAAATTATGGGCCATGCGAGCCATGCCCAAGAACCAGGTTGGTTCTCAACTGCTCCTATCCCAGCGACGCAAAAGCTATTGCAGCGGTTGGGATGGACCGTGTCTGATGTGGATCTATGGGAGGTGAACGAAGCTTTCGCAGTCGTTCCGATGGCCTTTATGCAAGAGCTAGCAATCCCGCGCGACAAAATGAACATCCATGGTGGTGCCTGTGCTTTGGGTCACCCGATAGGGGCCTCTGGGGCTCGGATAATCGTTACACTCCTGAATGCTATGGAACGTCTAGACGCAAAACGTGGGATCGCTGCGATTTGCATTGGTGGGGGCGAAGGCACCGCCATCGCGCTTGAAAGGGATTGATGTGAAAGTGGTGAACTATTCAGACCTGGAACAGGTCCTTGCCAGTTTAACAGATGGCGAAACAGATGTGATCGCTTTGATGGCAACGGTCGCATGCGAAGTCCACCATAGCGACGAGCGCTTTCACTGGACAGGGTTCTATCGCGTGACAGAACCTGAACTAATGAAAATAGGCCCGTATCAAGGCGGCCACGGATGTCTTGTTATTCCATTTTCTCGGGGTGTTTGTGGCGCTGCGGCGCGAACACAAAGGGTTCAAAGGGTCGCAGATGTCGATGCCTTTCCAGATCACATTGCCTGCGCGAGCTCGACAAAATCAGAACTGGTTTTGCCTGTGTTTAATGCAACAGGCGATCTGATCGCAGTGTTTGATATCGATAGCGATTTCCCTGATGCCTTTACTGAGCAGGATGCACATGAGCTAACACGCATATTAAATGCAATTTTTGCGCGCTAGCTCTTCATCTTTGTGAAAATACTCATGCGCCGAAGGCGGAATGCCCCGAGTTTCGGGGCATTTTCATTTATGCATTCGGAAGGATCACAATTTCCACTCGACGGTTTCTTTCGCGTCCTTCAGGTGTCAAATTTGATGACACGGGTTGATCTTCGCCGCGCCCGATTGCAATCAATCGGTTTGCGGCAACACCGTTATTCATCAATATGCGCGATACGGATTCTGCACGAGCGACAGAGAGACGTTGGTTATACCCAGCATCGCCAACATTATCGGTGTGCCCGATAATTTGAACGTTTGTGTTTGGATAAGATTGCAAGTTCGCCGCAAGCGCGTTCAAATCTGATGTCAAATCAGGACGCAATGTGGCGCTATCTGTTGCAAACAAAATATCTTGGGGCAGGGTGACGATTAAACGGTCACCAGTATTGTGGATGAGAACATTGTCGTTCCCCATGCTTGATCTGAGTGCGGCTTCTTGTTTATCCAATTCATTGCCGACCAAGGCGCCAGTCCCGCCGAAAATGACCGCCCCTTTGACAGCGTTTTGACGGCGTTCTTTTGCTGTATCACCTGTCAAAAACCCACCCAACGCGCCGACAGTTGCACCAATAATGGCACCATTCTTTGCTTTTTGGTTGTCACTCATTCCAGACCCTGCATCAAATCGCGATGGCGACGTACAAGCACCAAGTGCCACAGTGCAAATAATTCCCAAGGAAAGCGCTCTAGTTGCTTTTTTCATGAAAGACCCTCTAATTTGATTAACTTGCACTACTATAACGCGTTTTTAGGGGGTGTACTCTCACAGAAATGTTATTGGCAGAATGCTGCTTGTTTGCCTGCTGTGTGAGGCATGCTAACTTTGTTGCACACTGGTGCGAAAAAGGGCATAGGGACGTATGGCTAAGCAACTTGATTATCATACACTTCGTGAAATTTTTTCGCGGTTTCAGGCCGCAGAAGCGGAGCCAAAAGGCGAGCTGGATCATGTGAATGTGTACACCCTCGTTGTGGCTGTCGCCTTAAGCGCACAGGCGACCGATGCAGGTGTCAACAAAGCGACAAAAGAGTTATTCAAAGTAGCAGACACACCGCAAAAAATGCTCGATTTGGGTGAAGAGGGATTGATAGACCACATCAAAACCATCGGGCTCTATCGGAACAAAGCCAAGAACGTCATCAAGCTGAGCAAAATTTTGGTTGAAGACTATAATGGCATTGTCCCCAATTCGCGCGCGGCCTTGCAATCCCTACCGGGTGTTGGGCGAAAGACGGCCAATGTCGTATTGAACATGTGGTGGAAACAACCCGCACAGGCCGTTGATACGCATATCTTTCGCGTGGGAAACCGCTCTGGTATCGCGCCTGGAAAAGATGTGGATGCTGTTGAACGCGCCGTCGAAGATCATGTTCCAGCTGATTTTCAGCTGCATGCGCATCATTGGCTCATTTTACATGGGCGCTACCATTGCAAGGCGCGCAAACCCCAATGCGGAACATGTTTGATCCGTGATTTATGTGCATACGAGGAAAAGAACTTATGAAAACTTACCAAGTTGTTGGCATAGGCAATGCTATTGTAGATGTCCTAACCCAAAGCGATGATACGTTTCTAGATCATATGGGCATTCAAAAAGGCATCATGCAGTTGATCGAGAAGGATCGCGCAGAATTGCTCTATGGCTCAATGGGGGATAGAACCCAAGCTGCAGGTGGATCTGTTGCAAATACGGTTGCTGGGATTGGGGCACTTGGTTTACGCACTGGATTTGTTGGGCGTGTGAATGACGATGCCTTGGGGCATTTTTATGCGGATACAATGAAAGCTGGTGGGACAGAGTTCTTGAACCCGCCTGTTGTTGGCGGTGAATTACCAACGTCGCGATCTATGATTTTTGTGTCGCCAGATGGGGAACGGTCTATGAATACTTATCTGGGTATTTCTGCGGAACTCGGTCCTGAGGATGTGTCTGAAGAGGTTGCTCAAAACGCAGAGATTGTCTTTTTAGAGGGTTATTTATTCGACAAGGACAAGGGCAAAGAGGCCTTTGTGCGTTTATCACGGTCCTGTCGTGCGGCGGGTGGGAAATCGGGCATTGCGATTTCCGATCCCTTCTGTGTTGAACGTCACCGGTCCGATTTCTTGGCTCTGATTGAGAATGAACTGGATTATGTCATCGGAAATGAAGATGAAATTAAGTCTTTGTTCGAAACTGATGACCTAGATGAAGCCTTGTCGAAAACTGCAGCGATCTGTCCACTAGTCGTCTGCACTAGATCGTCAGATGGTGTGAGCGTCGTGTCAGAAGGCATCCGCGTTGACGTCCCAGTGGACGCCGTCGTTCCAGTTGACGCAACAGGCGCAGGGGATCAATTTGCAGCAGGGTTTCTATATGGAATAGCCTCGGGTCGTGATATCGAAACCAGTGCCAAAATGGGATGTATCGCGGCAGGTGAAGTGATCTCTCACATGGGTGCGCGACCTGAAAAAGACGTGATGAGCTTATTCAAAGCCGCGTCATTGGTATAAAAAAAGGCGCTTTAAGCGCCCTTTTTTAATCACCAAGTTTTGCGTGGACCTCATCCAAATCAATTTCGCCAATTGGCATTTTGTTGGATGGATCGTCAAAATCATATTTGAACAGATCAAAATCCTTTTTGTAGATTTCACGCACCAAATGCATCGAAAGATCGTCAAAGTAGTCTTCTACAGGGTGCGCTCGTTTTGGCCCGTGACCTTCGCTTTCGTTAAAGCGTGGGATCGTGGCGAGATCGACTGTGTGGTTGGTGTCGATGTTGTCTAGCACTTGCTGCATGCCATCGTTGAACTGTTCTGTCCAAAAAATCTTGTTATAGCGGCCGCCATTTACGATGAAAGTTGAGACGTGACCCGACATTGCGGACCAGTGAATATCTGGGTCCATCGGTTTGCGGTATTTGATGGTATCACGAGCAAACAACAGAAAACGACGGAAGGATTTGATTTGGTCGAACTCCTGTTTTCCGTCATCGCCGCCGACTTCGATGCCGTATTTTTGAATGAGAAGGGGAACCAAATTTCCGCGATAGCGACGGTTATTCCGCTGGATTCCGCAAATTTTGTCAAAGAAGGACGACAAAACACGCGTGTATGGGTTGCGTACACAGGTAAAGGCATAGGATTTGTTTTGTGTTACGTTTTCTTTGATCTTGGGCTGGCTGTAATCTTGTGCCCATTTATGCAGACGATCCTTGGAGTCGTGGATGTCCCCATCAAAGAATTCTCCGTGATCGGAGTAAAACATAATCTGTCCGATTGTGGAGCAGGCGCATTTTGGAACGACGCGGTACACAACGCTTTCGGACTCTGTCATCCAAGTACCTGGAAAACCCATACTGTTACCTTCTTGTTTGTATCTCTACTTTTTTATGTCTCTACTATGGAAAGTTGAGCCCAAAAAGGGAATATAGTGACAACTAAGGTGAAATTGGCGCAAAAAGGTGCAAAAATAACGCCTTTTCGCAAACCAGGACGACTTGAATGGCAAAAATCGCATTTATTCTTTTGTGTCACAAAGATCCAAAAGCAATAATTCAGCAAGCAAATCAGCTAACAGCCGTTGGCGATTACATCGCTATTCATTTCGATGCGCGTGCCCCACAGGAAGCTTACCAAGAAATTGTTGAGGGTGTGAAAGACAACCCAAATGTTACGTTCGCGAAAAAGCGGATTAAATGTGGTTGGGGTGAATGGTCTCTCGTGCAGGCCACGCTCCATGCCGTTGAAGCCGCATTACATAGCTTTCCCAAAGCGACACATTTCTACATGGTGTCTGGCGATTGTATGGCGATCAAGTCTGCTGAATATGCCTATGACGTCTTGGATCGAGACGATGTCGACTATGTAGAAAGTTTTGACTTCTTTGAGAGCGATTGGATTAAAACGGGCTTCAAAGAAGAGCGCCTGATCTATCGACATGTGTTCAATGAACGGACCCAGAAATGGTGGTTTTACAAATCCTTTGAATTGCAGCGAAAATTCAAAATAACACGAAACATTCCCGAAGACCTGCAAATCCAAATTGGATCGCAATGGTGGTGCTTACGTCGTCGAACGATTGAAGCCATCTTTGATTTCATTTCCAAACGCAAAGACGTGATGCGGTTTTTCAAAACCACTTGGATTCCAGATGAAACATTTTTTCAGACAATGGTGCGCCATCTGATCCCTGGAACGGAAATCCAATCTCGCACACTGACGTTTTTAATGTTTTCTGATTATGGCATGCCGGCGACGTTTTATAACGACCACTATGATTTGCTGCTCGCACAAGAACATCTTTTTGCCCGCAAAATTAGCCCCGGCGCTTCTGTTCTAAAAGAGAGGTTAGGCCGGCTCTATGCGAGCGGGCGACAGGATTTTGCGATCTCTAACGAAGGTCGAAGTCTATATAAATTTTTAACGCAAAAAGGTCGAATTGGCCGTCGATTTACGCCAAGGTTTTGGGAAAATGAGAGCTCGATTGGTCGTGAGCGAGAGCTCTTAATCGTTGTTTGCAAAAAATGGCACGTTGCCAAGCGGTTCCTTGATCAATTGCGCCCGCATTTTGACTTCCCTGTGCTCGAATATATCTTCAACGAAGACGCGGCTGATCTTCCTGATCTTGGGGGAATTCTCTCTAGTCAAAACAAAAAGGCACGTCACCGACGCGCCTTGATGAAAATGTTGTTTGAATACTATAACACGCAACGCATGGTCATTTGCGTCGATCCGGCGAACCTACCTTTGATGGATGATTTTTGTTCAGACCGTTCAAAGACACGGATCTTGGAAATAGAATGTGCCTTTGATGACGAATATCTGATGGGACACGCCAAGAGGGTCGGACTTATTGCGGATCATACGCCTTTTGAGACGATCGTGCGTCTCTTGCCGAGTGTCCGCAATGATCTGCGATTTGAAACGGATCAATTACGTGACCGTGAATATGACAATCACTATCGTATTGTTCAAAATGGTCCTCGTATAAAGAACATCGAACAACTTGCTGGATTTGCTGATCTTGAACCTGGCGATGCCGAGGCTATTGTCGAACAGGACTGGCTATTCTCTGACTAAAGGTGCCCTATGAGCTATCATTACGATCCTGAAAATGTGTTTGCGAAAATTCTACGCGGCGAAATTCCAAACAAGACGGTTTTAGAAACAGAACATAGTTTGGCGTTTGAGGACATTCAGCCGAGCGCCCCTGTGCATGTGCTGGTCATCCCAAAGGGCGCCTATGTCACCTATGACCATTTTGCCCAAGACGCATCCGACGCCGAAATTGTCGATTTTACACGCGCCATCGGTGAAGTGTGCAAAATTACTGGTGTGCAGCCAAGCACTGGCGGAATGGGATTTAGAACAGTCTCCAATGCAGGCGAAGCGGGCGTTCAAGAAGTCCCACATTTGCACGTGCATGTGCTAGGAGGCCGCGTCTTAGGTCGGATCGCATCGAAAGCATGAGATGTCTGACGCCTTCGGCGAGAGTATTTTAGCAAAGATGAAATTACTTGGCTTTTGTCAAAGACAAGAAGACCTCTTCTAAGTCGGCTTGCTCAGTTCTGACATCCATGATCGAAATGCCATTGTCACGGACAAAGCTGAGCACGTCATCGGCTGAAATTTCGGACATGTTATACGTCAGAACAAGAGCGCCATCTTTTCTCAAGGTAGACGTTATTTGAGCGTGTTGTGGGGCGTGCTCGATCGGGGACTGAGGTTGGATAACCATTGATTTACCATCGACTTGTGCAAGAAGGCTACTGGTTTTGTCCTGAGTAACAAGTGTGCCCTTGTTGATGATGGCAATTTCATCGCACATTTCCTCGGCTTCTTCGAGGTAATGTGTCGTGAGGATAATTGTCATTCCCAGCTCTTCGTTCAAGCGTCTCACATTGCGCCACAGCATTTGACGCAATTCGATATCAACACCCGCTGTTGGTTCATCAAGGACAAGAATATTGGGGCTGTGAACCAATGCTTTGGCAAGCAACAGCCGACGACGCATGCCTCCTGAGAGTGTTCGGGCATAGGCGTGGGCTTTGTCCGTTAGGCCAACAAGCTCAAGAATTTCGTCACTTCGCCGCTGAGATTTAGGAACACCGTAGAGGCCAGCTTGAACTTCTAATGCACCGCGGGGCGAAAAGAAGGGGTCCAAGTTCAATTCCTGAGGCATAACGCCAATGGCGGCCCGTGACTGTCTGGGGTTTTCGTCTTGATCAAATCCCCAAATGCGAACCGAACCTTGGGTTTTGATAACGAGACCTGCGAGAATATTGATCAGCGTCGATTTACCCGCCCCGTTCGGACCGAGAAGGCCGAAAATAGAGCCTCTTGGGATGTTTAGGTCGATGCCAGTCAAAGCGGATTTAGCAGGCGACCCCTTATCCGAGCCATAGGTTTTTGTGAGGCCTTGAATTTCTATTGCATTCTCGGTCATTGCAAGACTTGCTCCTTGGTGGCATATCGCTCATAAAGCGGAATAAAGCAGAACATTGCAAAAGGAAACGGTCCTATGTCTACGACAGCGCCTGAAACGAAAATTGTTGACGCCTATCGCATTGCCTGTGACGGGGGCGAAGGTGCCCTTGGTCATCCTCGTGTTTGGTTGCAAATTCCTGAAACCCAAGGATGGGTTGAGTGCTCTTATTGCGACTGCAAAATGATCCACAAGGATTTTGAAGGCAAAGTTTAAGCCGAACGCTATCCCAACAACATAACAGCGGCTGAACATTTCATCCGCTCACGTTCCCTTTCTCCGTGCACTTCGAAATAGCCGTTCAGGTTGGTTCCCGTCCAAAAACGGATCAATTCCCCATTGTTGAATTTGCCATTTCCAACGACAGTGCCTGTGTCCTGTTCAAACCAGCTGAACAAAGCTTGACCACTGCGCCCGTCATCGCAACTTACGTCGCTTTGTCCCATCCCGAACATTGTGCGCCACCATGTGCCTTGGCAAATCGCACCAGAGGATGATTCCATATAAATGGTGCCCTCGTCACCGTTGCTTGCGCCACCTGTGAAATATTCCCCAGTCGCTTCGATACAGGCGACGAGTTTATTGCAATTATCAGCAGGGTTTGTGCAATAGGACGCTTCTGCAAAAGACTGTGTTGCAGGTAAAATTAGGAAAGCGATGGTCAATTTCAATTTGGTCATGTAATTCTCGAATAACTGAAGTTTCAATGGGACAATATTATGACATTTGGCAAAGGACACCACCTTCATTTGATAGATGGGTCAGCATTTATTTTCCGCGCCTATCATGCTTTGCCTCCTTTGACGCGAAAATCAGACGGATTGCCCATTGGGGCCGTGAGCGGATTTTGCAATATGCTTCAGCGCTATATTGAGGGCAACACGGGTCCAGACGCGCCGACACATGTTGCCGTTATTTTCGACAAGGGAAGCCATACGTTCCGAAACGATCTCTATGATCAGTACAAAGCAAACCGCGATGCAATGCCCGAAGATCTGAGGCCGCAAATGCCTTTGACACGTCGGGCGACCGAGGCCTTTAACATCGCCTGCGAAGAAATGGCGGGATATGAAGCGGATGATATTATCGCGACTCTGGCCTGTCAGGCGCGCGATGCTGGGGGTCGTGTAACGATCATCAGCTCGGACAAGGATTTGATGCAACTGGTTGGTGATGGCGTTGAAATGTTCGATGCCATGAAAAACAAACGCATTGATCGGGATGGGGTCTTTGAAAAATTCGGTGTGTTCCCAGATCGTGTTGTCGATATTCAGGCGCTTGCCGGTGATAGCGTTGATAACGTCCCAGGCGCGCCGGGGATTGGAGTTAAAACGGCGGCTTTGCTGATTAACGAATATGGCGATCTTGAAACGCTGCTCGAACGCGCGGGTGAAATCAAGCAACCCAAGCGACGGGAAACATTGCAAAACAATGTGGACCAAATCCTTCTGTCCAAACAATTGGTTCAGCTGGATTGCAATACACCGATTGATTTCACGCTTGATGATCTCGAGGTCAAAGATCCTGAACCTGATGTCTTGCTTGGGTTCTTGGCGGAAATGGAATTTCGGACCTTAACCAAAAAGATTGCCGATCAATTTGGCCAAGAGGCGCCGACGATTGAGGATGCACCTCAGGTAGAGGGTGCTGAACCTGAGCAAAAAGCGGTTCCTTTTGCGCCAGAGGACTACGAATGCCTGCGCACGCTCGAGCAATTAGAAGCATGGATTTCGCGGATCAAAGAGTGCGGTTATGTGGCGATTGATACCGAAACGACATCCTTAAATGAAATGCGCGCTGATTTGGTTGGGATTTCATTATGTGTCGAGGCGGGCACGGCCTGTTACATCCCGCTCCAGCATAAAGATGGGCAAAGTGATGATCTCTTTGGAACCTCTGCCCTTGCGGAAAATCAGCTGGGGCTAGAACAAGCCTTGGATATGTTGCGACCCATTCTGCGGGATCCTGCGATCATTAAGATTGGTCAAAACATGAAATATGATGCCAAAATCTTTGCGCGCCACGGTGTGGACATCGATCCTATCGATGACACCATGCTGATCTCCTATGCGCTTCATGGTGGGTTGCATGGTCATGGCATGGATGCACTAAGTGATCGATACTTGTCACATGTCCCGATCCCTATCAAATCCCTGTTGGGGACTGGAAAATCAGCCATCACCTTTGATCAAGTGCCGATTGATGAGGCCACCAAATACGCTGCAGAAGACGCGGACATCACCCTGCGCCTATGGCAGCTGTTGAAACCACGGTTGCACAAGGTCAAAGTCACCCGTGTCTACGAAGGGTTGGAGCGTCCACTTGTGCCGGTCTTAGCCAAAATGGAGATGGCTGGGATCAAAGTGGATCGCGATACGCTCAGCCGCATGTCAAACGCCTTTGCACAGAAAATGGCGGGACTAGAGGCGGATATTCATGAGCTGGCTGGCGAAAGCTTTAACGTCGGAAGCCCCAAGCAGCTTGGTGAAATCATGTTTGACAAGCTGGGATATGAGGGTGGCAAAAAGGGCAAGACTGGCGCCTATTCCACAGGGGCCGACATCTTAGAAGACCTTGCCACGATTCACGATTTGCCCAAACGTGTTTTAGATTGGCGACAGTTGAGCAAGCTCAAATCGACCTATACGGATGCTTTGCAAGAACATATTCACCCTGAAACGGGGCGTGTGCATACGTCGTATTCAATCGCTGGGGCGAATACGGGGCGTTTGGCCTCAACCGATCCAAACTTGCAAAACATTCCTGTGCGCTCTGAGGATGGTCGCCGCATTCGCGAAGCTTTTATTGCTGAGCAGGGCAAGGTTTTGGTGAGCTTGGATTATAGCCAAATTGAATTGCGAATTATGGCGCATGTCGCTGGTATCGAAAGCCTGAAACAAGCGTTCCGAGATGGCCATGACATCCACGCTATGACGGCCTCTGAAATGTTTGATGTACCACTTGATGAGATGACGTCAGACATTCGTCGCCAAGCCAAGGCCATTAACTTTGGGGTCATTTACGGCATTTCTGGATTTGGATTGGCGCGCAATTTGCGCATTCCGCGGTCCGAGGCGCAAGGGTTCATTGATCGCTATTTTGAACGTTTTCCTGGTATTAAGGAATATATGGACGACACCATTGCCTTTGCCAAAGCTAACGATCGCGTCGAAACCTTGTTTGGCCGCGTTATCCACACACCTGAGATAAATGCCAAAGGACCACAGGCGGGGTTTGCAAAACGCGCCGCCATCAACGCGCCGATCCAAGGCACGGCCGCGGATATTATCCGCAGAGCTATGATCCAAATGCCTGAGGCGATTTCCGATATAAATGCGACGATGCTCCTACAGGTCCATGACGAATTGCTGTTCGAAGTTGAGGCCGATCATGTTGATCGTCTTATTGCGCGGGCAAAAGACATTATGGAACAAGCCTGTCACCCTATCATTGCGCTTGACGTGCCCTTAATCGTGGATGCGGGCCAAGGTGCGAATTGGGCTGAAGCACATTAATGGTGTGGTGGTTTAGGCCAATTCTTCCGAGGGAATGATCGGAAAGAAAGTGCCTTGGGACATCACGCCAAACCACTCAGTGCCATCAACGGTGCGATGCATGCCGAGGTCAACCAATCGGTAAAAGCTTTTGCGATCGATAAGAGCCTCTAGTCCTGCGCGGATGTGAACATAGGGGGACGGTTCGCCTGTGGTCTCGTCACGCATGACGCGAATTGGATTTTCGGCGTTTGCAATGACGCTATCCCCAACATGGGTTTCAAACGTCAGAACTTGATCATCGGTTTGTGATTGGGCTGCCTCGAAATCCACCGCAACAAAAGGAGCGTCATCCACTGTGATGCCCACTTTTTCAACAGGCGTGACTAAGTAATATTTGTCATTCTCTTTCTTGAGGATCGATGAAAACAACTTCACCAATTCAAAGCGCCCGATAGGGGTGCCAAGGTAAAACCACGTTCCGTCGCGGGCGATGCGAATGTCCAAATCTCCGCAAAAAGGTGGGTTCCACAGATGAACAGGGGGTAAACCGCGACCTTTGGAGGCGCTTCTAACGGCTGTTGCGATCCCTTCAGCGGACGGCGTTGTCAATTTCTCGCCACTCATTCTTTTGCCATTTCCATTTCCTGCGATACAATCATACTAACGATATAGCGTTCTCAGGGAATTTGACATGGCAGATTTGAAAAACTTGCAACAACAAGCCGATGACATTGGTCAAAGGTTATCAACGGCCAAGGCTGAGATTTCCAAACAGTTTATTGGCCAATCTGATGTTGTGGACTTGGCGTTATCTGCGGTCTTGGCTGGGGGGCATAGTCTTTTGGTTGGTGTGCCGGGCCTTGGCAAATCTCTTTTGGTGGAAACCATGTCGACTGTTTTGGGGCTCTCGTCGCAGCGCGTGCAATTCACACCAGACTTGATGCCCTCGGATATCCTAGGGTCCGAAGTTTTGGATGTGGCCCAAGACGGACAGCGCCATTTCAAATTTATTGAGGGTCCGATTTTCAATCAATTGTTTATGGCGGATGAAATCAACCGTGCAAGCCCTCGGACACAGTCTGCCTTGTTGCAAGCGATGCAAGAGCGGTCCGTATCTATTGCGGGTCAGACTCGGGATTTGCCGATGCCGTTTCACGTGATGGCCACGCAAAACCCAATTGAACAAGAAGGCACATATCCTCTGCCAGAGGCACAGTTGGACAGGTTTCTGTTCCAAATTGATCTGACCTATCCCGATCGCGTGACAGAACGAGACATAGTTTTGTCCACGACATCGACACGAGCCGCGGATGCTGCGGATGTTTTTGATCCTGCCTCCTTGCAGGAGGCGCAGTCCTTGGTGCGCGCCATGCCGATTGGGGAAAACTTGTTGGATTTATCGCTCGACCTAGTTCGGTCTTTGCGCCCTAATGAGGAGGGTGCCAGAACTGCGGTAAAGGATGCGCTTGTTTGGGGGCCTGGTCCGCGTGCGACGCAGGCTTTGGTCTTAGGGGCCAAAGCCTATGCCTTGCTCAGCGGGGATTATGCGCCCAACGTTGATCACCTACGTGCGATCATGGGGCCAGCTTTGGCGCATCGCATGTCATTGACCTTTTCAGCCAAAGCCCAAGGCATAACGGCGCAGACATTGATTGAACAGGAATTTGAGACCGTGTTGAAAAAAGGGTTGTCTGCGTGACCTTTCAAGCCCGTGAACATGCTGATGCCTTGGCCTCGCCGTTTCAGGGGCTCTTGCTGCATGCCACGGAGCTATCCCGCCAAGTTCTATTTGGCGAACACGGTCGGCGCGATGTGGGTGCTGGCGAAGAATTCTGGCAATATCGCCCCTTTGAAAATTATCTAGACCCACCCCAAGCCATTGATTGGCGGCGCTCGGCCAAAGGGGATGATCTCTTTGTGCGGCAATATGAACATAAAGTGTCTCAATCCTTGATGGTTTGGGTAGATCCCGAAGCACGAATGCAATTGGGCGACACAGGACTGGCGACCAAATCTTATTATGGATCTGTGCTGGCATTAGCCGCGTCACAGCTTGCGGCCAAATCTGGGGAAAAGATAGGCCTTATCGGGGATGAAAAACGGGCCGTAGGTGGCGAGATCGGTATTCAAAGTATTCACGCAGGATTAGAGGCACAGCTCAGTGATTTGCAAGCAGCACAGCCAACATCAAAGTCGATGAATTTGCTGATTTCTGATGTTTTGGGTGACATGGACGCTATCGAAAATTTCGTGGCACAGGCCTCTGATGTTGGGCAATCTGGTGTGCTCTTGCAACTCGTTGATCCTGTGGAGGTCAGTTTCCCGTTCAAGGGGCGGGTTCTGTTTCAGGGGGGAGGCGCGTCAGAGGTTCATGAAACGCATATGGCGCAGGATTTGCGTCAAGCCTATCTTGAACGCTTTGCCCAACGGCGCGATGCCTTAACGGTTTTGGCAAAGCGGGCCAACTGGACATATCTTTTTGCCACCACGGATCGACCGTATTTGAACGTCATGCAAAACCTTCACCTCTCTTTATCAAAGCGAGGGCAGAGATGAGTTTTGTCGCGCCTTGGGTCTTGGCTGGATTAGTCCTGTTGCCCGTCTTGTGGGTATTGCTTCGTGCAATGCCACCGGCGCCCAAGCGCATTGTCTTTGGTGGTCTCAATTTGCTTTTGGGGCTTCAGGACAAGACCAAAGTGGCTGCGCATACGCCGTGGTGGTTGATTTTGCTTCGGCTCATGATTGTGACCGCTCTGATCGTGGGCCTGTCTGGCCCGATGCTGGCTCCAAAGACCGACACGCAAATGGCGGATCGTGTGTTGATCGTCTATGACGGCGGTTGGGTGTCGAATGCTCAGCAAAGAGTAAACGAAACCCAGCTTGAGCAACATCTAAGCGATGCTGCGCAAGCGGATCGTTTGGTCGGTGTGTTGAATTTGGCGGATCCCAAGCCTGTGATATTTGAAACGGCTCAAGGGCTTTTGCAGCGCGATGATATATTGATTGCACAGGCTGTTTTACCAAATTTCTCTGAGGCCTTGGACGCCATTGGGGATATGGATGTTGAGCAATATGACACGATTTGGCTGAATGACGGTATCGGGTATGGTCGAGAGCGGGGCGCACTCTTTGAGCACTTTGACCAAAAGGGTCAGGTCTATGTCACACCAACATCGCAAGCGTTTCATGTTGCTTCTCTCAGCCGCGAGGGCGGGCAAATTCAGATTTCCGTTTTACGGAGCCAAGCGGAGCAAGCAGAAGAACAAACGATTGAAGCCTACGGGGCTGATTTGAACGGGCGACAAACCGTATTGCAAAGCGCGACTATTTCCTTCGATCAGGGCACAGCAAATGCATCCGTTTCTATGGCGATCCCCGTTGAAATTTTGGCACGCGTTGAGGGGTTTCGGATTGCAGGTGAGGCTTATGCAAGTGCTCACCGATTGGCGCAAGCCTCCCTAAAGGTTCGCGAAATTGGGTTAATTTCATCGCGGGGCCTCGACGAAACAGATGCCTTGCTTGATCCAAACCACTATTTGAAAACAGCTCTTAATGAAGACGTTGATTTGGTCTATGGCAGTATGGCCGCGCTTATTCAGGCCAATCCGAATGCGATTGTTTTGACAGATGATTTCGCCGTGACCAATCCAGATCAATTGACAACTTGGCTTGAGGGTGGGGGGACGCTCATCCGGTTTGCGGGGCCAAGCTTGGCGGCTAAAACGGTCAATTCGCTCTCAGATGATCCCTTTTTGCCCGTTGGCCTGCGCCCCGGTGGTCGAAGCCTTGGGGGTGCGATGACATGGGGTAGCCCGAAAGAAGTACGCCCCTTTTCGTCAGATAGCCCATTTTATGGCCTGCCTGTCCCACAAGATTCGCGCGTTTATGCGCAGGTTTTGGCACAACCGTCGCCCGAGCTTGAACCACGCGTGATTGCGCGGTTACAGGATGGAACGCCTCTCGTTACTCGGCGTTTTGTCGGCGCTGGGCAAATCGTCTTGTTCCATGTCTCCGCAAATCCAGAATGGTCAAACCTGCCGCTGAGTGAATTGTTCTTGGATATGTTAGAGCGGCTAAGTTCCACGGCCCCCAATCTTGATGAACATACCTTTGATGAGTCATCGCTTTGGCGCCCCCGTGAGGTGATGACGGGGACAGGTCGATTAATCGATGGCTCTGATTTTGTGAGCATCCAAGGTGGCAGGCTTGCCAATCCTGAGTTTGAGCCAAACTTTTTGCCGGGGCGTTATACACATAATTCCAAAGTTGCGACGCTGAATTTTATCATCGATGACGCAGCATTTGCACCGGTGACTTGGCCGGACGCGGTTCTAACCCTGACTGAGACGTCTTATAACGCTGTTTATCTGGCCAAGTATTTCTTCCTCGCGGCACTATTGGGATTTGTCTTGGACTCATGGATTATGATTTTGATCTTTTCCCAACGTCGAGTTTCAGCGGTGTCTATAGCGATAGGGGTTGTGAGCCTCTGTCTAGTTGATGGATCGAGCGCCTATGCCCAAGACCAAAGCCTGCAAGAGCCCCAAGAAGTCGTCTTGGCGCATGTGGTGACAGGGGATGCGAAGGTCGATGAAATTGCCTTGGCTGGCATGGTTGGCCTGACGGATGTTTTGTTTTTTCGGACATCTGTTGAACCTGATCCCCCGCACAGCGTAAACCTCGAAACGGATCCCTTGGGTATGTACCCGTTTTTGTATTGGCCTGTAACGCAGAAACAAGGGGAATTGAGTCAGGCCGCTTATGACAAATTGAACAGCTATCTCTCAACAGGCGGTGTTATTCTGTTTGATACACGAGATGCGGATATTTCAAGCGGTCGTACGAATTCGGCACTTGTCACTTTGTCCGAGAGGCTTGCAATTCCACCGTTGGAACCCGTGCCAAGCGATCACGTTTTAACGCGTACATTTTATTTGTTGGACCGGTTTCCAGGACGATATCCGAATGGTGACCTTTGGGTTGAGGCGACATTGGAAAAAGGGCCACAGCCAGAAGGGCTTCCTTTTCGGCCTTTAAACGACGGTGTGTCCCCTGTTTTGGTCGGTGGAAATGATTGGGCAGCGGCTTGGGCGATGCGTGAGGATGGCGATCCGATGCTTCCTGTTGGGAGCGGGTTCCAAGGGGAACGCCAACGCGAATTGGCCTATCGGTTTGGTGTGAATTTGATCATGTATATTTTGACGGGAAATTACAAATCTGACCAAGTTCACGTGCCTGCCTTGCTAAATAGGTTGGGGGACTAATGGAGAGCATTGTTTTTCAACCTCTTGTGACCTGGGACGTGGTTTGGGTGCTGCTGGGATTGGGCGGTCTTACGATCCTTGGCTTGCTTTGGCGTGGCGCAAGAGGTTCCATATTGCGCAGCCTTGCGATTTTGCTGTTGATCGGAGTGATCCTTAATCCCCAATCGCAGACAAAAGATGTGGAGTATTTAGATGATATCGTCCTAGTTATTGAGGATAAGACACGATCCCAAACCTTAGGAGATCGCCAAGAACAACAAGACATTGCCGTCGAACGGCTGCTAGCGCATTTTGAAAAAGAGCCGAATATTCAAGTGTTCCAGTACTCTGTTGAAGACAGCGTCGATGATCAGGGAACATTGCTCGTTTCCGCTTTGGTTGAGGCATTGAATGCGCATCCTGCTGCGCAGATAGCAGGGGTCTTTATTGTGTCTGATGGCGTCATTCACGACACTGGTTTGCCCGATATTGCGGCTCCTGTGCATCATTTGATGACAGGTCGGCAAACGGATTGGGATCGCCGAATTCGTCTTGATACAGTCCCCGCTTTTGGCGTTCTCGGTGAAAATGTGACCCTAAGGTTGGCCGTCGAAGACATAGGCCCCGCACCAAATCAAGATCAGCTGGTTCCGCTCACAATCTCAATAGATGGGGGCACCCCTTTTGAGTTCACGGTTGAAAAAGGACGGGTTGTTGATGTGTCCCTGCCTTTGGCGCATGGGGGCACCAATATCTTGAAATTGGAAACAGGGGTGATGGACGGAGAGCTCACCGCAATCAACAATACTGCGATCGTGTCCATAAATGGGATCCGCGATCGATTGCGGGTTTTGTTGGTCTCAGGATTACCAAATGCGGGAACACGGACGTGGCGAAATTTACTCAAATCCGACAGCTCAGTAGATTTGGTTCATTTTACAATTTTGCGCCCGCCTGAAAAACGTGATGGCGTCCCAGTGTCGGAACTGTCTTTGATCGCGTTTCCGACACGTGAATTGTTCATGGATAAAATAGATGATTTTGATTTGATTATCTTTGACCGTTTTAAACGTCGTGGCATTTTGCCGACCGCTTATTTGGAAAATGTCGTGCGCTATGTAAATGAGGGGGGCGCCTTGCTCATTGCGGCAGGTCCAGATTTTGCAGGGGCCTCGTCAATTTCGCGCTCACCGTTGCAAGACATCCTACCCGCATCCCCTAATGGCCGTGTGTTGTCGCAAAAATTCCAACCCAAGCTGTCTGATATCGGTCAACGCCACCCTGTGACGCAAGACCTCGCGCAACCCGACGTGTGGGGACCATGGTTGCGGCAGATTGGCGTTGAACCACCTGCGGGTCAAACAGTTTTGTCTGGGATCGATGAGGAACCTTTGCTTGTGTTGGATCGTGTGGAGGATGGGCGCGTTGCCTTGTTACTGTCTGATCAAACGTGGCTATGGGGCCGTAATTTCGAAGGTGGCGGCCCACAACCCGAGCTTTTGCGCAGGCTGTCGCATTGGTTGATGAAAGAACCCGAATTAGAAGAAGAAACGCTATCGGTTGCTCATGACGCGAATGGAATAACTGTGACGCGTCGAAGCCTTGAGGCGACTGTTCCGGATGCAGAAATTACCTCACCAAGTGGGGAGCGTTATATCCTGACCTTCGACAAACTCCGTGAGGGTGAATTTCAGTCGCGCTTTGCAAGTGATGAAATTGGATTATTTCGGTTGACGGATGGTATCTTGGATACGGTCTTTGCCTTGGGGGATACGTCATCCAAGGAATTTGAAAACCCATTGAGCACACAAACAGATTTGGCGCCGCTGATACAGGCAACAAATGGGGGCACGTTTTGGATAGAAGAGGGTATGCCTCGGATACGCGAGGTCAATGTAAATCGCGTCAGCGCTGGGCCGAATTGGATGGGGATAACACCAAGGAATGCCCAAGATGTCATTAGCATCGCATCAAAGCCGCTGATTCCTCTGTGGTTGGCCTTTGTGCTATTGCTATCCTTCGTCATCGGAGGATGGCTGCATGAAGCGCGCCGACCTTAATCGATGGATTGCAGGTCTTTTATCAAAAGCTGTCTCGACACGGACATGAATTCGCGGCGCCATAAAACGCCCATCGTGACCACTGTTGCTATTATCAGTGCGACAGGACCAAGCAGCCAAGCAACCGATGCAATTGAAAAATAAACAGCGCGTAGCCCGCGGTTATAACTGCGCGCAGCGGTGACATTCACTTCACCCGCTGTCATTGCTCGTGAGAGCGCTTGGGGGTCGTTAGGATCATTGGGAACCGAAGCAATCAAAATGGCGCAATACCCAAACAGCCGATGAGACCACACGAATTTCAGAAATCCATTGGTCACAAAAATCAATGTAAGCATCATTTTGATTTCGTACACAATTTTCGGGGTTTGGTTCAGGGTCAGGTCACTTGCGACGCCTGCTAACAAATCCGTATTACCAATCAGCGCGAGAATGCCGCCAACAGAGATCATGGTGGCGGAGGCAAAAAAGGCGGTCCCCTGCCGGAGCCCATTCATGATCTGAGAATCAAAAATTCGGACTTCTCTCTCGACCATCTTGCGCATCCAGTCGCGGCGGAAATGCGACATGAGGGAAGCAACGGATGGTTTGTTCTCAGGTGGGTTCTCGATAAAATAAGTCGAAACACTCCACGTCAAAAAGAGCAAGAAAACAGCAAAGTAATCTGTGTTTGAAAATAGGGAAAGGCGGTCGCTCCAGGTCATAGCCTTTGTCTAAAGGGTTCCTTTCCTCTTGCCAATTAAAGAAATTGGTATATTTTGTTTACCAATTGTGAGGATATGCCCATGGAAATGCCAAGACCCAAGTCTGACATCCTTTTGAAAAAGCAACAGATAGCGAACCTCTTGCGTCAAGTTTTGCCGCATACTGCCGTTATCGAAGATCCAGCTGAGACGCGTGCCTATGAATGTGATGGCCTCTCGGCGTATCGCTGTCCTCCCATGTTGGCTGTCCTTCCCTCAACGACCGAAGAGGTCGCTGAGGTTATGAAGATCTGCAATCAATTCGACGTTCCCGTTGTGCCACGCGGGGCAGGGACGTCCTTGGCAGGGGGGGCTTTGCCTACAGCGGATTGTGTGATTTTGGGTGTCGCGCGGATGAATGACGTGCTTGAAACCGATTACGACAATCGCATCGTGCGCGTGCAAACGGGTCGGACCAACCTAAGTGTAACTGGCGTAATCGAAGAAGACGGGTTTTTCTATGCCCCTGATCCATCGAGCCAGCTTGCCTGTGCGATTGCTGGAAATATTGCGATGAATTCCGGTGGGGCGCATTGTTTGAAATATGGGGTCACCTCGAACAACCTCTTGGGCGTTCGTATGGTCACGATGGCGGGCGAAATCATGGATATCGGCGGTGCCCATCTTGATTCCGCTGGGTTGGATTTGCTGGGTGTCATTTGTGGCTCTGAGGGTCAGATCGGTGTTGTGACTGAGGCCACCTTGCGCATTTTGCATAAACCCGAGGGTGCGCGCCCAGTGTTGATGGGCTTTGATAGCAACGAAGTGGCAGGTCAATGTGTGTCCGATATTATCAAGGCAGGCGTCTTGCCTGTGGCGATTGAATTTATGGATCGGCTCTGTATCCAAACGACTGAGGCTTTTGCAGGCGCTGGGTATCCCGATTGCGAAGCGCTCTTGATCGTCGAAGTCGAAGGCAGCGCAGACGAAATCCAAGAACAATTGGACAAAATCCTCGATATTGCGCGGCGACATAATCCCGTGGAACTCAGAGAAGCCAAAGATGCGGATCAAGCCGCGCGGATTTGGTTGGGGCGCAAATCTGCCTTCGGGGCAATGGGTCAGATCAATGATTACATGTGCTTGGACGGAACGATCCCTGTGAACCAATTGCCGTTTGTTCTTCGCCGTATTGGAGAGATGAGCCAAGAGTTTGGATTGGATGTGGGAAACGTCTTTCATGCAGGGGATGGGAACATGCATCCGCTGATTTTGTATAATGCCAACACTCCCGGTGATCTTGAAAAATGCGAGGCATTTGGCGCGGAAATCCTCAAGCTCTGTGTCGAAGTGGGCGGGTGCCTCACAGGTGAACATGGGGTGGGCATTGAAAAGCGCGACTTGATGAGCGTTCAATTTAGCGACGTCGATCTAGAAGCGCAGATGAAAATCAAAGATGTGTTTGATCCCAAATGGTTGCTCAATGCGGCCAAGGTGTTCCCTTTGGACGTGAGCCAATCGCGTCGTGATGCGGCTTAAGGACTGGCTATGACACATCTCATTCCGACATCAGAGGCCGACTTGGCCGAGGCTATTCAGGCGGCGTCTGCGCCGCTGGCGATATGTGGCGGGCAATCAAAGGGGATTACATGCGACGGCGCTCCCCTGAGCACGACAGGCATGACTGGCATCAACGAATATGAACCAGGCGCTCTGACGATGATCGCCAAAGCGGGAACCCCGCTTGCCGAGATTGAAGCCGCCTTAGATGCAGAAGGCCAACGGCTGGCCTTTGAGCCCTATGATTACCAAAGCATGCTTGGCACCACGGGAACCTCAACAATCGGCGGTGTCTTTGCTATGAACAATAGTGGCTCTCGTCGGTTTCAAAGCGGCGCTGCGCGGGATTTCTTGCTCGGGGTGCGGTTTGTCGATGGCACTGGTCAGATTTTGAAAAATGGCGGTCGCGTGATGAAAAACGTAACGGGCTATGATTTGGTAAAACTCTTGTGCGGTAGCTTTGGCACCTTGGGCGTTATGACCGAAGTTGCGTTCAAAACCCTGCCGAAATCCGAAACACAGACATCGCTCGTTTTGCACGGACTCTCAGAGGATCAAGCCGTGGGCGCATTGACGCGCGCGGTTGGATCACCCTTTGAGGTGTCGGGCGCCGTTCACCTTCCTTTTGATGCGGATGGCCCTAAGACCGTGTTACGCATCGAGGGATTTGAAAAATCGGTATCCTATCGGTTGGAACAGCTTCAAGGTCTCATGGGTGGCTATGATCACTCACACCTTGAGGGTGCACAATCGCGTGCCTTGTGGTCCGACATTCGCGCCCTCACGCCCGTTTCATCGAAAGATGACGCGATTTGGAAGGTTTCTGTCAAACCCACAGACGGCGCAAGTGTTTTCCAAAAGGCGGGCTTTACTTCAGGCTTTATGGATTGGTCTGGTGGATTGCTTTGGGGATCAGGGGATCAAAGCTGTGATCCGCGTGCCGCTATAACCGAGGGACATGCGACATTGATCAAGGGTGATCATCAGCCAAAATTCCACCCTGAAAATCCGCTTGTCGCTGCCTATTCTGCGAAGATCAGGCAAAAATTTGACCCTCGCGGCATTTTGAATCAAGGACTTATGGGATAATCATGCAAACCTTTTTCGAACCAAAACAGCTTGAAGATCCCGATTTTAAACGCAGTAATGAAATCTTGCGTGCCTGTGTGCATTGTGGGTTTTGCACAGCAACCTGTCCGACCTATCAAGTGCTAGGCGACGAATTAGATAGCCCACGTGGACGCATTTACCTGATTAAAGATATGCTCGAAAATAACCGGGTGCCTGACAAGACCACAGTGAAACATATTGATCGCTGCCTGTCGTGCTTGGCCTGTATGACGACCTGTCCGTCGGGCGTGCATTATATGCATCTGGTCGATCACGCGCGCGCCTATATTGAAGACAATTATAAACGACCTCTGAGCGAGCGCCTCTTGCGATCCGTTCTTTCGCAGGTGTTGCCATATCCCACAAGATTCCGACTGGCCTTGCTTGGCGCGAAAATGGCGCGGCCTTTTGTGAAATTGATCCCAGATCGCCGTTTGAGGGCGATGATTGCGATGGCACCAAAACAGGTGCCGCCTGTGAGCCGAAATGACGATCCTCAGACCTTTGCGCCCAAGACCACGAAACGCAAACGCATTGCTTTGATGACGGGCTGTGCGCAAAAGGCGTTGAATACGGATATCAATGACGCAACCATTCGCCTGTTGACCCGTATGGGCTGCGAAGTTGTCGTGGCTCAAGGGCAGGGATGTTGTGGGGCATTGACGCATCACATGGGCAAAACAAGCGAAAGCCACAAGGCCGCTGCCGCCAATATCGCCGCTTGGAGCGCGGAAATTGACAATGGTGGCCTCGATGCCATCGTCATCAATACAAGCGGTTGCGGAACAACGGTTAAAGATTATGGACATATGTTCCGGGATACAGAGTTAGCCCAACAGGCGGAAACGGTCTCGGCCTTGGCCAAAGATATTTCCGAAGTCCTCATTGATCTGGACTTACCCAAAGGCGACCCCAAGGACACAGTAGTCGCCTATCACGCGGCCTGTTCTCTGCAGCATGGGCAAAAAATCAAAACGTTCCCGAAACAATTGTTGAAAGCTGCTGGTTTTCAGGTTGCCGAGCCGCGCGATAGTCACCTCTGCTGTGGGTCTGCGGGAACCTATAACCTTATGCAGCCCGAAATTTCAGCCGAGCTGAAAACGCGCAAGGTTCAAACACTGGAAGCGGTTCAGCCCGATATCATCGCAGCAGGTAATATCGGATGCATGATGCAAATTGGCTCGGCGACGGATGTGCCTATTTTGCATACAGTTGAATTGCTCGATTGGGCCACGGGTGGTCCCAAACCCAGAGCATTAGACGCGTCAGGTTCGCGCCAAAAGGATGCAGTTCCCATTTTGCGTTAACTTTTTCGCCACAATGCTGCCACATCCTGATACTAGGAAGGAGTATTACTTGGGTGGAGGTATTGTTGCGCCTGTTGTCTATAATCTTATGTGTGTTCATCAGCAGCCATTCGGCCGCCGAAACATCGCGCATTGAGCCATTATCAACACTAGATTCTGGTCGGGAATGGTCGGCTGTTGGACGCCTGACCATTAATGGTGGCGACGGATTTTGTACGGCCTCAATGATTACATCAACTCTTCTCGTGACAGCGGCACATTGTTTATTCAGCCCAGAGACAAACAAAAAGCTCGATATTTCTCTATTGGAATTTCAGGCTGGCTTTAAAAATGGTCGGGCCGAAGCTTATCGAAAAATTAGACGCGCCTCGCCGCATCCTGGGTATCAGTTCCAGAGCAAAGTTACCGCTGAACGTGTCACAACGGATCTTGCAGTTTTAGAGCTTGAACATCCAATCCAAAGCGCGCGCATTCCCCCGTTTCAAATCGCCGATGTTCCGATCCAAGGGCAAGCGGTTAGCGTCGTCTCCTACGCACGGGGCCGCTCAGAAGTCCCATCATATCAGGAAATATGCGATATATCCGAGCATCAACAAGGCATCCTTATTATGACCTGTGATGTTGATTTTGGGGCATCTGGTTCACCTGTCTTTGACTTTTCCAATGGGTATCCGCGGATTGTCTCTGTCGTCTCTGCAATGGCGAATTTTAAGGGTGAAAAAGTGTCGCTGGGGGCTGAGCTCTCCCCTTTGTTAACAGCGTTTAAAGATGAGTATTCGCTCGATATTGAACCTTATACTGGGGTTGTTAGCCAAAATATGCCGTCTAATGCCCGTCGTAATATTGGTGCGAAATTTTCCAAACCTTAGCTCTTTCAGCCCTCTTGAAACCTCAAAATGTGATGCCTACCTATAAGTCACGGACGCCAAATATGGGTTCGTAACATAACCGTCTGGTCCAATGTGACAGGCAATTTTTGGTATCGCTCAATGAGGATAAACCTATGAGACATTTTGATTTTACACCCCTATACCGTGCAACTGTTGGCTTCGATCAAATCGCTGATTTGATGGACCGCGTGCTTGCCACGGATACCCCTAGCAACACAAGCTACCCTCCCTATAATATTGAAAAAACAGATGATGATAGCTATCGCATTTCTATTGCCGTGGCAGGATTTAGCGAAGCGGATCTCTCTGTTGAGGTGAAGGAAAAAGCCTTGGTTGTGTCCGCGCAAAAAGCAGACAATCCGGACGATCGCACCTACTTACATCGCGGGATTGCCAACCGTGCCTTTGAGCGGCGCTTTCATTTAGCGGACCACGTCAAAGTCACTGGCGCAAGCCATGTCGACGGGATGCTCCATATTGAACTCGAGCGTGAAATTCCTGAGGCGCTGAAACCGCGTCGGATCGAAATCGCCTCGGATACGCCACAGATCGAGGCAGCCACCGTTAACTAATCGAGCCCATTAAGAGCCCATTCAGCAGGATAGCTCAGATCACTTGATCTGGGCTATTCTTCGTTTTCGTCGATATCGCGGCGCACTTCGTCTTGGGAAAAGAGACGGCGTGTTTCATCCATACGATCAAAGGTTTCATCCAGCCGAAACCGCAAATCAGGGGAAAACTTGAGAGCCAAATTCTTGGACATTGCACGTCTGATTTCAGATTTGTTACGGGCCAAAAGCGCAATCACGTCTTGACCCCCTTGACCACCCAAAGGGCAAACATAGGCGGTGGCAATTTTCAAATCTGGGGATGTCGTAACTTCGCCCACTGTGATGGAAATCCGATTGAGGTCTGGATCGTGGATGTCCCCACGTTGCAAGACGTCGGCCAATGTTCGTCGGATCAGCTCGCCAACGCGGAGCTGTCTCTGAGAGGGGCCATCGCCATCATGAAATTTATTCTTTCCCATAACAGTCCTCTACGCGCTTCTTTGCCCTTTGCCAAGATGCCTAGGCACTGTATGAAAGGACAAATAGTCAAATCAGGAGTGTACTATGGCCGATCTTCCAGGAATTGTTGTGACAGGCGTCTCAGGTCGCATGGGACAAATATTGGTCCACACAATTCAAAAAAGCGACAAAGCTAAACTGGTTGGTGCCATTGAACGCAAGGGCCATGATTGGATCGGTCGCGACCTTGGAGTCCTGATGGGCGGCGTTGAGACTGGGGTTATCGTAAGTGATGATCCTCTTGAGGCCTTTGCCAAAGCGCAAGCTGTCATTGATTTTACTGCCCCCTCAGCAACGGTAGAATTTGCAGCCCTTGCCGCCCAAGCGCGCGCCGTTCACGTCATTGGGACGACGGGTATGTCGGATGACGACCTTGCCAAGCTATCAGCGGCAGCGCGCCATGCAACGATTGTGCGCGCGGGCAATATGTCCCTTGGTGTGAACCTCCTGACGCAATTGACGAAAAAAGTTGCGCAAGCTTTGGACGAGGATTTCGATATTGAAGTGATCGAGGCCCATCACAACCAAAAAGTGGACGCCCCCTCAGGCACGGCTTTGATGTTGGGCGAGGCCGCCGCAGAAGGGCGCGGTGTTGCGCTGAATGATGTGCGTGACAGTGGACGGGATGGCATCACAGGTGCGCGCAAAAAGGGTGACATCGGCTTTACGGCAATTCGCGGTGGCGACATCGTGGGCGAACATGATGTGCTATTTGCCGCCGAAGGAGAACGTATTATATTGCGTCACATAGCCACCGACAGGGCCGTGTTTGCACGGGGTGCTTTAAAAGCTGCGCTATGGGGGCAAGGCAAAGCTCCGGGTGAATACGATATGTTGGACGTATTAGGGCTTTGAATAAAACCTATTCAGGCCTATCGTCTGGATAGTTTTATGAGGTTTATTTATGCGTTTGATTTTTGCACTTGGATTTTTAAGTTCGATATTTTTCTCATCCGCTGCAAGTGCAGAGCTCAAGCGTATTACGGATCGGTCCGAATTTTTAAACATTGTAGAGGGACGCAGTTTAACGCGTCCTCTCATTAAACTGTTTGTCACGGCGGATGGAAACATCACTGGTTCTGGTGCGACACTCCCTGTGAGCGGGAGTTGGACATGGAAAGATGGATTTTTCTGTCGGGACATGACGTGGGGCAAACGGGAGCTTGGCTATAATTGCCAAGAAGTGCGCGCTGATAGCGTCACAATACGGTTCACGTCAGATCAGGGCTCAGGCGATTTCGCGGATTTCAAACTGCGCTAAGGTTTGGGCGCACGCGATTTGTAGACAGGTAATTTCCATCCAAAGGCAAGCGATCCTGCGCGCAAGGCCCAAGTGATCACTGCACAAGCCAGAAGGCTGATTTCTGTCGATGCCCCTAAATAAGTGGTTGCGAAAATACTAGAGAGCGCACCCATAAACGCCGCTGAGACATAGAGTTCGCCTTGTTTGAGAACCAGAGGAACTTCGTTACAGACCACATCGCGCATGAGCCCGCCCAATGTGCCTGTCAAAATGCCCATGATGACAATGATTATATGAGGTTGCGATAGGTTTGTAGCAATTCCAACTCCTGCGGCGACCGCAATCGCCAAGGCAAAACTATCAAGCCATATCAATAGCTTATACCTGCTCTCGACGAGGTGGGCGGTAAAGAACACAATGATGGCGGCACAGACGCACATCGCAATAAAGGACGGCTGTTCAATCCAGAAAATCGGGTATCTGTTCAACAAAATATCCCGCACAGTTCCGCCGCCAACGGCCGTTAATGTCGAAATAAAGGCAAAGCCCACAATATCCAGTTGCGCACGACTTGCGACCAATGCCCCTGTGAGGGCAAAGATCAAAACCGAGCCGTAATCAAGCAAGCTAAGGATCATGGCTTAAACGGCGCCATCCCTGCGCGCGCTAATTCATCGGCGCGTTCGTTTTCAGGATGACCTGCGTGTCCTTTGACCCATTCCCAAACAACCGAATGTTCCGCTTGTGCGGCATCAAGTCTTTGCCAGAGATCAACGTTTTTGACGGGTTTCTTGTTGGAGGTTTTCCACCCGTTCCGCTTCCATCCATGGATCCATGTGGTCACACCATTTTTGACATAGGCGCTATCGGTGATGATGGTGATACGGCTTGTTCGGGCTAAGGTTTCAAGCGCGGAAATAGCGGCCATCAATTCCATTTGGTTGTTGGTCGTCTCAGGCTCGCCACCGCTTAGTTCGCGTTCTTTGACGACGGTGTCGCCATCCTTGGCTTGCAAGAGAACACCCCATCCCCCCGGTCCAGGGTTTCCAGAGCAAGCACCATCCGTATATGCGTAGAGGTCAGGCATGAGCGTGTATATGTATCCAATCAGAGTGAGACCCGTCTAATCCCAACCCGCTTCCATGTATATGATGATCCCAAGTAAAGCCAGATTGCTGCAAATGGTCCCTCAGGTCTTGTTCGCTATAATAGGTATAGAGGCGACCTAAACTGTCCCTATGGCTTCCGTCGCCTAGTTTCATGGACAAGAGAAACCGCCCTTGATCGCGCAGTGCTGTCTTTATGGTCGCAAGAAGATTTGGAAAATCATCTCTTGGCGCATGAAGAAGTGAAAAGCTTGCCCAAATTCCATCGTAAATTGGGTCTGATGCGAAGTCCTCAAAAAACATCTGACGGGCGTTTACGTTTGAATTCTGTGCGGCCAAGGCGACCATTTCTGAAGATCCGTCAAAGGCATCAACGTGATAGCCGAGGCTTGCGAAATAGGCCGCCGCATATCCCGGACCACATCCATAATCCAAAATGCGCCCACCTTTGGGGATATGTTGTGCGAAGGTTGTCATGATCTTGGAGGCTTGCTCAGCTTGGGTAAGTTGCGCATATTCCTGCGCTTGATCATCATAGACAGACAGAGTTTTTGGATCAGACGTCATTACAAAACACTAATCGACAGGCACGCCACTACGATAGCGGTCAACAGAAGGCGCAGCTTGAGCCACCATTTTGGAGCAAGCTGTTGTTGCCAAAAGAACCAATCCAAAACCAGCAGGCCGAGAAATCCGAAAATCAGGTTCGTACTTGCGCCAATCGGTCCGCCACCTGTTGCAAAGAAGGCCCAGAGAGCAGGAATAACCGACAGGGTATATCCGACAGCTGCCATGTTGCCTTTGGCCTTTGTGGCAAAACCCCACAAAACGCCAGACATAAAGGACAGGATGACGGTTCCGTAGGTTAATTGAACATAGGGGCCAACAAAGTTCTGACCCAAGAGGTTCCGTCCCCAAACATGCAAATCCCCATTCAACAGGGTCACAACACCCCAGACAAAGGGCAATGTCCCTGCTAATCCTAAAACGAGGGCAGAGCGAGGAATGGAATTCATGCGGTTTCTCTTAACACGCGGGGGACTTTGAAATTCACGGTTTCCTTGGCGGTTTCGACGTGTTCAACCGTGACGTTATAGCGATCCGAAAACGCGTCAATCACCTCATTGACCAAGACCTCAGGGGCTGATGCCCCCGCTGTAATGCCCAAGGTTTTGATCCCATCCAAAGCGCGCCAATCAATTTCCGTGGCGCGTTGTACGAGCTGAGCATATTGACAGCCTTCTTTTGACGCGACTTCGACAAGGCGTTTTGAGTTGGATGAATTTGGCGCACCGACAACCAAAAGGGCATCTGATTTAGGAGCGATGGCTTTGACCGACATTTGGCGATTGGTGGTCGCGTAACAAATATCCTCTTTGTGAGGCCCAACAATTTTTGGAAACCGTGTTTGCAGCGCTGTCACAATGTCGATGGTATCATCGACGGACAAGGTCGTTTGGGTCACATAGGCCAAATGCTCTGGATCACGAACGTCCAAGGTGTCGACATCCTCGACAGTTTCCACCAAGAGCACCTCACCATCCGGTAGCTGGCCCATTGTTCCAACGGTTTCAGGATGGCCCTCATGGCCAATCATAACCATTTGTAGACCAGCGGCGTGATGACGCTCTGCTTCGATATGGACCTTGGACACAAGCGGGCAGGTGGCGTCAACATAGACCATGTTGCGGCTGGCCGCTTCGGCGGGGACAGATTTTGGAACACCGTGTGCAGAAAAAATAACAGGGCGGTCGTCGGGGCAGTCATCGAGTTCTTCGACAAAGACCGCGCCTTGGTCTCGCAAGCTGTCTACGACGAATTTGTTGTGAACAATTTCGTGGCGGACATAAACAGGAGCGCCCCATTTTTCCAAAGCCATTTCAACAATTTTGATTGCGCGATCAACCCCTGCGCAAAATCCACGCGGTGCGGCCAAATAAATAGTTAGGTCCGGTTTGTTCATGCCCAATCTTTCATTCAATGAAACTTGAGTATAACCTAGACGATATTGGATATAAACCTCAATGCTGAGTTCGTGAATTTTGTCGTGTCAAATATTAGTCTGGACCTACACATGACGCAGACTATAAACGAACACAGCGGTGGGATATAATTTGAAAATGGTAATATAGATAATGTTTGGCCCACAAATTAGCGATGAACTTACCCAAAACGTCGATAACAATGCGCATTTCAGGCGGATTGAAACGGTGCGCTTTACCTCGTGGTTCATCATGTTTGTTGCGGTGTGTTGGTCCCTCTTAGGGCTAGCCATCAATGAACCAAGCGTGATCGGAATTGCGTTTATCGCGGCTCTTGGCTCTGTTGTTGCAATTTTCACCATGGACGGACGGTTTAATCTTTTGGGTCGTTGCGTTTGGATGTTTTCCGGTCAAATGGCTGTCTTGGTCGGATGCTTTGTCGTGGATGAGGCTGCAAATGTCCCAATGATGTTTGGCGCCATCGTTGGTGGTCCTTTTTTGGTCTTTTCACTCTTATCTGAGAGGATCCCGTTATTCTTTTTCTCATTTTCCAACATCGTGTATTGGATCGTTGTTTGGGTATTGGGCGCTGATTACTTTGGCGCACCTGTCATAGCGCATGACATTGCAGAGACCTATATCGAGCTGCCTGTGGCAATCACGACACTTATGATCATCCTAATTGAATTAGGGTTTTTCGCGATTATTGCCAATTCTTATGCCGTTCAAATGTATGACTCTAATCGCAAAGCGCAGGAGGCAAATGTTGCCAAATCGACCTTTTTGGCGAACATGAGCCATGAAATTAGAACGCCTATGAATGGGGTGCTTGGGCTTTTGGACGTTCTCGATGGTCCTGACATGAACAGAGATCAAAAGCGGATTGTGCGCACGATGCGGGAAAGTTCTGTGTCTTTGTTGCGCATCATTGATGATATCTTGGATACATCCAAGATCGAAGCAGGCCAACTTGAGCTTAATCCGACGCGTATCCGAATATTGCCAACGGTTGAAAGTATCGTAGAGAGCATCACGCCATTTGCGGATTCAAAACGGGTCGAGTTGAATTTCCGAGTGGATCCTAACATTCCGTCTCATATTCTTTGTGATGGGGGGCGGCTTCGACAGGTTGTTTTGAACCTTATGTCGAATGCGATTAAGTTTTCATCCAAAGAGGATCCAACAGAGCTTGGTCTCGTTCGTCTGTATTTAGCGCATGATGAGACTGATTTGATTATCCGCGTTCACGACAATGGTGTTGGGATGGATGAGGATGAACTTCACAATATATTTGAGCCTTTTATCCAAGCCAAGGCAGGGGCCTCTGGGCGTTTTGGTGGGACGGGTCTGGGTTTGACGATTGTTCAACAGCTCGTTCATAAGATGGGTGGAACAATTGACGTGTCCAGCACAGTTGGCGTGGGGACAGAGTTCTCTGTTCGTCTCCCGCTGCGACAGGCTGGCGGTGCGAACGAGGCGCCAAATTTACGGGGACGTAGAGTTTTTGCCTATGTTCCTGAGCCAGGATTGGCCCAGTATATGGAAGGCTACACGACCTATACTGGCGCTGAATTTTATCGCTTTGAAGATGAAGATGACTTCTGCAAAGCCTTGGGCGACGAGGCTAACGCCGGTGGCCTTGCTGTCATTGCTCTGTCGGGCAAGTCCAGTTTTGCAATGCAAGAAGTGGCGCGCCGTGTCAAAACGCTCTATCCGGATCAACGTGTTCTAACATTCACGGCCCATCGCGGTGCGATTTCTGCCAAAGTGCAAAAGGGCCATCAAATCATCCATTGGACTCCTTTGTTATTGAGCGAGTATTGGACGACTTTGGCGGAAATGTTCGATGTTTTCTATCAAAGTTCAGACGAGGCCGAGACGAGCCAAAGCAGAGACCCAGGTGTCGTCGACAAAAATCCTGACAAGCCGCTCAGCATTCTGGTGGTTGAGGACAATGAGATTAACCAATTTGTTATTTTGGAACAGTTGCGCAAAATTGGATTAACTGCGGAAATCGCAAGTGATGGCGTAGAAGGCTTTAAACAATGGGAAACGGGTCGATTTAATCTAATATTGTGTGATTGTCATATGCCACGGATGAACGGCTTTGCGATGACAGAAAAAATCCGTGAATCAGAGTTTAGTCGGAGTATCGCGCGCACGCCTGTGATTGCGATCACAGCCAACGCTTTGTTGGGTGAGGCCGATCAATGCTTTTCCTCTGGTATGGATGATTATCTCTCCAAGCCATTCGCAATCAAGGATCTAAAGGCCGCAATTGCCAAGTGGGTGGAATAAAAAAACCCTTGGCAGAACCAAGGGGTTTTGATGTTAGTCTTGAGTATATGGCGCAGCGCCGGGTTCATCGTCATCCCGTGGTGGGCGACCAATGACATCCCGCAAGCCATCAAGTTCGATAAAGTTGTCAGCCTGACGACGAAGCTCATCCGCAATCATCGGTGGCTGGCTGCGAATTGTTGAGACAACAGACACGCGCACGCCCTGACGCTGAAGGCTTTCGATCAATGGACGGAAATCACCGTCGCCTGAAAAAAGAACAATGTGATCGACATGCGGTGCAAGCTCCATTGCGTTCACAGTCAACTCAATGTCCATGTTGCCTTTAACTTTACGGCGACCTTGGCTGTCGGTGTATTCTTTGGCCGATTTCGTCACCATCGTGAAGCCGTTGTAATTCAACCAGTCAACAAGAGGGCGGATCGGGGAATACTCTTCATTGTCCAGCAACGCCGTATAGTAAAAAGCCCGTAGCAGTTTGCCGCGACGCATGAATTCCGTGCGAAGTAATTTATAATCGATGTCAAAACCTAGCGACTTTGCAGCGGCGTATAGGTTCGATCCATCGATGAACAGCGCAAGCCGTTCGTCTTTGTAAAACATTTAATACCCTTTCAAAATTTGCTTGCTCAAATATTCCGTGAGTGATTTAGCTTTAGCTGAGCGAGCGCCCCTCACACTACTCATTTAGTCGTATGTCGCAACCCTTCAAAATGTGACAAAAGAATAGGAATCACTCTCTTATGCGTAATAAAGTTACCCTAAGTGATCCTAGAGGTTGTTTGGTTGCCTTAGGTAGCAATCAAGAGTGGTCCGGTGTCAACCCAATGGATATATTGTCCATAGCGCTTTCCCACTTGAAGAGTGCAGATTTTTTTATAATGAAAGTCAGTAAATTCTACCAAACGCCCTGTTTTCCGGTCGGCGCTGGGCCAGATTACGTAAATGCAGCCATAGTGATTCGCTCAAATCACGATTCTTCACATGTTTTGAAGGTCTTACATGACGTAGAGGCAACTATTGGTCGGGAACGTGTTCAGCGGTGGGGCATGAGAACCCTTGATTTGGACCTGCTCGCAGTTGGGCAAGAGATTGCCCCGAATGAGGCGGAATTCATGAAATGGAAAACGTTAGATCCCGCTCTTCAATCGCAAGCGGCGCCCGATGAATTGATACTCCCTCACCCAAGGATCCAAGATCGCGCCTTTGTTCTTGGTCCCCTGAATGACATCGTTCCTGATTGGCGGCACCCTGTCTTGGGTAAAACTGTGCGTGAAATGTTTATGGCGCTGCCAGCCGAACAGAGAGAAGAGTTGAAAGTCCTATAATATCGACTTGTCTTTCTTTTGTGAGCAGCGTAAAAGGCTGCGTTCATCGATCGATTTTATTGGAGTGTCCAATGGCCCGCGTTACTGTAGAAGACTGTGTAGATAAAGTTCCCAACCGCTTTGAGCTTGTTATGTTAGCCGCTCACCGCGCGCGTGAGATTGCGGCGGGTTCGCCTATTTCAGTTGACCGTGACAACGATAAAAACCCTGTTGTGTCCTTGCGCGAAATCGCAGACGAAACACAAACAGCGGATGAGCTTCGTGAGCGTTTGATTGAAAACAACCAAACTCAGATCGAAGTTGATGAGCCAGAAGATGATTCTATGGCGCTTCTTATGGGTGGCGAAGCGGATCGCCCTGAAGAAGATGACATGTCAGAAGAAAAGCTTCTTCGTGCTTTGATGGCAGCACAGGGTCAGTCCTAATATAAACAAGGTTTTCCGTGTATGATTTCTGCTGAAGACCTTGCCCAGCTTGTCACGAGCTACAATCCAAAATCAAATAGCGACATGATAATCGCGGCCTATAATTATGGCCGCGAAAAACATGAGGGCCAGTTCCGAAAATCCGGAGAGCCTTATTTCACGCATCCTGTCGCGGTTGCTGTTATTTTGGCCAAGCAAAAGCTGGATGATGCCTCGATCATCACAGGTCTTTTGCACGACACGATTGAGGATACTGAATCCACAAAACAAGAGATCGCCTCCTTGTTCTCTCCTGAGATTGCAATGCTTGTCGATGGGGTAACGAACCTCACCAAGATGCAACTTGGCTCTACGGCGACGAAAGAGGCGGAAAATACACGCAAGCTCTTGATGGCAATTGCTAAAGATATGCGTGTGATGTTGGTCAAACTGGCCGATCGCCTGCACAACATGAGCACAATTCGCGCCATGACGCCTGAAAAACAGGCGCAAAAAGCCCGCGAAACGATGGATATTTTCGCCCCCCTTGCTGGGCGCATGGGGATGCAGTCCATGCGCGAAGAGCTTGAGGATTTGGCCTTTCGCGTTCTTAATCCAGATGGTCGGACGTCAATTTTGCGCCGCTTCATCACGCTTCAAAAAGAAGCGGGTGATGTTGTTGAAAATATTTCAACCGATATGCGCCATGAATTGGCAGAGGCGGGCATTGATGCCTCAGTCTATGGTCGTGCGAAAAAGCCGTATTCGATTTGGCGCAAAATGCAGGAAAAAGAACTGTCTTTTTCGCGCCTGTCGGACATCTACGGGTTTCGTATCATTACCCAGACAGAAGCAGATTGTTATCGCGTCTTAGGGGTGATCCACCAAAGGTGGCGCGCGGTTCCCGGACGGTTCAAAGATTATATCAGCCAGCCAAAATCAAACGGATACCGCTCTATTCATACGACCGTAAAAGGTCGGGATGGCAAACAAGTCGAAGTGCAAATGCGCACTCAGCAAATGCACGATGTTGCCGAAACAGGGGTTGCTGCGCATTGGTCCTACAAGGATGGGGCGCGGAGCGAAAATCCATTCACTGTTGATCCCGTTCGCTGGATTCGTGATCTCATCGAACAGTTTGATACCGAAGAAGACCCAACAGCCTTCTTAGAAGCCGTCAAATTGGAAATGTATGCCGACAAGGTATTTTGTTTCACGCCCAAAGGTGATGTGATCAAGCTGCCGCGTGGGGCGACGCCGATTGATTTTGCCTATGCTATTCACACGCGGATTGGGCACAAAACCGTTGGGGCCAAAGTCGATGGCCTAAGGTATCCTCTATATAAACCCTTGCGAAATGGGCAAACGATTGAGGTGATCACAGCTGAGGGTCAACAGCCACATGTGGATTGGCTGGAAATGGTGGCCACAGGCAAGGCCAAGACCGCCATCAACCGCAGCATCAAAGAACAAGTGCGCGCACGGTTCATCGCGATGGGGCGCGAATATGCGCGTGCGGCTTTTGAGCATGTTGATAAAAAAGCCACCGATAAGGCGCTTGAAACAGCCTCCAAGAAGCTAAGCTATGCCACTGTCGATGATATGATGGTGGATCTCGGCGCAAATGATATCCGCCCTCGCGATGTTGTGCATGCGGTCTATAGTGACCTCGCCGCCGATGATGTCGAAAGCATAGATAAGCAACGCGCTGTTATTGGCCTTGCGCCTGGTCAGGAGATTAACCGCGACATGTGCTGTCAACCACTCCCAGGAGAACGGATTGTCGGCATCAAAGCAAAAGGTAAGGGCGTTGTTGTCCATGCTATTGACTGTGAAATCCTCGAACTATTTCAAGATCGCCCACACAAATGGCTAGATTTGCATTGGCAATCGGGTAAACACTCAGCCATTTATGACGTAACCCTAGCCATGACGATTAGTAATGACGCAGGGGTATTGGGACGCATTTGTACCTTGATTGGCGAGCAACAAGCCAATATCTCTGATCTCGAATTCATGGATCGTAGACAAGACTTTTATACGATTCACATAGATGTTGATTTGAGGGATATCGAACATTTCCATTCTGTCATTTCCGCTCTCGAAGCCGAAAGCGAAGTGACCTCTGTTGATCGTCTCAGGAAGCCAGAGTTAGTGAAAGATTTGATCGTAAATGCAAGGTCGTGAGGTAACGCGTGGTTTTTAAACGCCGAGATAAAAGGCCGTTCTACATGAGAATTGTGGAAGCGGTCTGGCCAAAGGGCGGCTGGGCGCGGGCATTTTATTACGTCACGCACCGCTTGAAGCGGTTGCCTGACCCACCGGAAAAAATTGCGCGCGGCATATTCGCTGGTGTCTTTACCACCTTTACCCCATTTTACGGGCTGCATTTTTTAACGGCATTTCTGATTGCTCGCCTGATGCGGGGGAACGTTCTCGCGGCACTTTTGGCGACGTTTTTTGGCAATCCTTTGACCTATGTGCCAATTGCGATGGCCTCCCTGAGCACAGGACATTTCTTGCTGGGGCGTCCCATCTACGACGGGGTCGAAATAGAGCGTGGGCTGTTTGGCAAGTTTCTCGACGCATCTAATGACCTGAAACATAACATCGCAGCTATCTTTACGCCGGAAAAGGCGGATTGGTCGAACTTGATCGTTTTTTATAACGAAGTGTTCTTTCCCTATTTGATTGGTGGATTGATCCCTGGAACAATTGCGGGGATCATTAGCTACTATTTAAGCGCGCCTCTTATTCGAGCCTATCAAAACCGACGCAAAGGGGCGTTGAAAGAAAAACTTCTGAAATTAAAGAAAAAACCCAAATCCCCTACTGACGACACGTCTAATCTGCACTAAGTCTATCAAGTAGATTGTCTTAGGAGATGGGTTCATGAGCTCAACACATTCTTTGCGTTTGGGGGTCAATATTGACCACGTTGCAACTGTGCGAAATGCGCGTGGCTCCGACTATCCTGATCCCGTTCGTGCAGCTTTAATCGCTGAGAAGGCAGGTGCAGATGGTATCACGGCCCATCTTCGTGAGGATCGCCGCCATATATCAGATGCGGATATTGATGGGTTGATGGATGCGCTTACGGTGCCGTTGAATTTTGAAATGGCGGCAACACAAGAGATGCAACAAATTGCTTTGCGCCATAAACCCCATGCCGTGTGTATTGTTCCCGAAAAAAGAGAAGAGCGTACAACCGAAGGCGGCCTCAATGTCGCCCAAGAGGAAAACAGCCTTGCGCATTTTATTGCGCCATTGAGAGATGTGGGCTGTCGGGTCTCGATCTTTATCGCCGCAGATCAGGCGCAAATTGAAGCGGCCAATCGCATTGGCGCACAGGTCATCGAATTGCACACGGGCGCTTACTGCGATTTTCATGCTGAGGGTGATTTTATTCAACGGGACAAAGAGCTTGTTCGTTTGACAGAAATGGCGAGCTTTGCCCATTCGCTTGGACTGGAGGTCCACGCAGGTCATGGCCTCACTTATGACACGGTGCAACCCGTTGCTGCGCTTCCTGAAGTCAAAGAGCTGAACATTGGTCATTTTATCATTGGCGAGGCTATTTTCCGTGGCCTTGAACCGGCGATCCTAGAAATGCGTCGTTTGATGGACGAGGGACGTGCCCAAGTATGATATTGGGGATTGGTACGGATTTAGCGAATATTGATCGCATTGCTGGTGTCTTGGACCGGCATGGCGATCGATTTCGCAACCGTGTCTTTACCGATGTTGAACAGGCCAAAGCGGAACGTCGCAAAGATGTCGTCGGAACTTACGCCAAACGCTGGGCCGCCAAAGAAGCCTGTTCCAAGGCTTTGGGAACGGGCCTGCGAATGGGGATCAGTTGGAAGGACATGTCTGTCTCCAATTTGAAAACAGGTCAGCCCATTATGCATCTTACAGGGTGGGCGAAAACCCGCTTGGATGATATGACCCCTGAGGGGTATCAAGCGGTTGTTCACGTCACTTTGACAGACGATCATCCTTGGGCACAGGCCTTTGTCGTTATTGAGGCCCGCCTAATTACTTGACACTTTTCGTTGTGGGGATCATGTATCCACGAAATAGACATCAGGAGAGTCAGATGGCGAGCGAAACCCAAAACACAAACTCGGTTGTTGAGACGATCAAGACCGTGGTTTACGCCTTGCTCTTGGCGGGTTTGTTTCGCAGCCTGTTTTTTCAGCCATTTTGGATCCCCTCAGGTTCCATGAAAAGCACCCTCTTGATTGGGGATTTCATGTTTGTGAACAAGATGGCCTATGGATATTCCTACGCCTCTTGTCCAAGTGTTATCATTCCACGGTTTGGCGTGAATATTGATGCAGAAGACATCTGTGGGTTCCTGAAAAAGGACAACAAACGCCTCTTTGGTGGTGATCCCGAGCGTGGCGATGTTGTTGTCTTTCGCCATCCTGTAACAGGGCGCGATTATATCAAACGCTTGATTGGGCTGCCGGGGGATACTGTTCAAGTCGTTGATGGACAGATCGTTATCAATGATATCAAAGTGGAACGCCAACCGGCTGGGATATTTGCCGAAACGATGGAACCTCAAGGGCCATTTGGGAACCGTCCTCGGTGTTCAAATGGTGCGGTCGGGGATGGCGCGGTTTGTGAAAAGCAACGCTATATTGAGAAATTGCCGAACGGGGTCACATTCTCGTCTTTGGAAATTGGCGAACAGCGGCTCGATAATACGCCCGTGTTCACGGTTCCAGAGGGCCATTTCTTTTTCATCGGTGACAATCGCGACAATTCAACCGATAGCCGTGTGCGCCAAGTGCGTGGCGGCGTCGGAATGGTCCCTTATGAAGATTTAGTTGGTCGTGCGGATCGCATTCTATTTTCCTCGGCGGGTCGCTCAATGTTTTATTTCTGGGAATGGCGCGGGGATCGTTTCTTGAAGGGGATCGAGTGAAACTTTCGTCAGACGCCCAAAATTTTTCAAAACGCCTAGGTCATCAGTTTTCTAATCCTGAACTTCTGGTCGAAGCTCTCACACATTCCTCCTTTGTGACGGCACAAAAACGCGACAACCAAAGGTTAGAATTTCTAGGGGATCGTGTCCTTGGTCTCGTCATGGCTGAGGCATTGTTGGAAGATGATGTCAAAGCCCGCGAAGGAACGCTCGCGCCGCGATTTAATGCCTTGGTGCGCAAGGAAACCTGCGCCGAGGTTGCGATTGAGCTTGATGTGGGGGCGGTCTTGAAAATGGGTCGCTCTGAGATGATTTCAGGCGGGCGGCGCAAGCTCGCTCTTTTGGGCGATGCTATGGAAGCCATCATCGCCGCCGTCTACATTGACGCAGGCTTTGATGCTGCGCGTGATGTTATCCTCAAACATTGGACCAAGCGGATTACCACCGTTGAAACCGATGCGCGTGATCCAAAAACCGCGCTTCAGGAATGGGCTCAAGCCCGCGGATTTCAGCCCCCGAAATATGTGACAGTATCGCGTGAGGGACCAGATCATGCCCCTGTTTTCGTGATCGAAGCACAGATGCAAAATGGTGAAACACAACAAGGCAAAGCTGGCACCAAACGCCAAGCAGAACAGCTTGCGGCCAAAGAGCTTTTGACAAGATTGGAAAAGACATGACCAAAGCGGGATTTGTGGCGCTGATTGGTGAACCCAATGCGGGGAAATCAACGCTATTGAATAGAATGGTCGGTGCCAAAGTGTCGATCGTGACTCACAAAGTGCAAACAACACGCGCACGCATTCGGGGCGTCGCCCTCGAAGGGGATGCTCAGATTGTGTTTGTGGACACGCCGGGATTGTTCCGCCCGCGTCGTAGGCTGGACCGCGCAATGGTTGCCGCCGCGTGGGGTGGGGCATCAGATGCCGATATCACTGTTTTACTCATCGAGGCCCATCGCGGAATTACCGAAGGTGTTGAGACGATATTAACGCAACTCAACGAGGTCTCCGAAGGCAAGCGCGTGATCTTGGCCATCAATAAAATTGATCGCGTCCAATCCGAAGTGCTGTTGAAACTGACCCAAGACATGAATGAAAAATTCGCCTTTGAGCAAACATTCATGATTTCCGCGGAAAAGGGACATGGCGTTGATGCCTTGCGCGAATGGCTAGCGGGCGAATTGCCCGACGGCCCATGGCTCTATCCGGAAGATCAAATTGCCGATCTTCCGCTGCGCATGATTGCGGCTGAAATGACGAGGGAAAAGCTGACCCTGAGGCTTCACCAAGAATTGCCCTATCAGTTGACTGTAGAAACAGAAAACTGGGAAGAACGCAAAGACGGAAGCGCAAGGATTGATCAAATCATCTATGTTGTGCGTGATGGGCATAAAGGCATCATCCTTGGCAACAAAGGCGAAACAATCAAATCCGTCTCCAAAGCCGCGCGCCTCGAATTAGAAGAATTCTTGGGCCGCCGCGTACATCTTTTCTGTCAGATCAAAGTCCGCGAAAAATGGCTCGAAGAAGCTGAGCGGTATTCTGAAATGGGCCTCGATTTCAAAGATGGGAACTCATGAGCCGACTGGCCAGCGAATTTTGGGTCAAGGCCTATATTAGACGGCTGTCGCTTGTGAATATTCCTGCATTTGTCGTCAGCCACGGGGATGACACCGCCGGAGCCGTATTGATCAAGCTCTCTACTCTGGATGGTCAAGCGCGCCTATTTCACCGCAGCTACGATATGATGACAGGGGATCAAACTTGGGCGGAACTCAGCAATGGTTCGGAACCCGATATAGATCAGCTCATTCAAAAACAACGCAGCTTTGATCCCGACCTTTGGGTGATCGAAATAGAAGACAGCCAAGGTCGCCATTTTCTTGATGATTTTTGAGCGCTGGCAAAATCTTAAAATTGAATTAACCTAACCGCATGGAGTGGCGTGATCAGGGCATATTAATCGGCGTTCGCAAGTATGGGGAATCCTCTGCGATCATTGATGTCTTGACCCAAACCCATGGACGTCATTCTGGAATTGTGAGAGGGGGCGCAGGGCGCAAGCTGGCCCCTTTACTGCAACAGGGGGCAAATCTCGATCTATCTTGGCGCGCGAGGTTGGAATCGCACCTTGGCACATTTACCATTGAGTTGAACAAAAGCCGCACAGCCGATGTCATGAGCGATCGTTTAATGCTGGCGGGGTTGAATGCGGTTTGCACCATGGCACAGGCCATGCTTGCCGAACGCACCCCATGTTCAGAGTTCTATAAACGCACCTATCAAGTTCTGGATATCCTCGCATTACGCGAGATTTGGCCCTTGGCCTATATGCAGTGGGAATTGGATTTACTGAATGAAATCGGCTTTGGCCTTGATTTAGAAAGCTGCGCTGTGAATGGAGGGACTGAGGAGCTGATCTATATCTCGCCCAAGTCTGGCAAAGCTGTTTCCAAGAGCGGCGCGGGCCCTTGGGCGGATCGTTTGCTTCCGCTTCCTGCGAGCTTGCGACGCCAAGGGGCGGGCGATGACAGTGACGTCCTAGCGGGGTTACAGGTGCTGAGTTATTTTTGGGACAATAAAGTTGCGGCCAATTTTGATCAAACCCAGATCCCATCCGCCCGCGCGCGGTTTATAGACCTGTTTGAAAAGCAAATGGAGCGATGATCTAACCAGTTGATGCGATAAGTTATTCACTGATTTAGAGTTTTTTGAAACTCCGGTGGAGTTTTTTAGCAAAAGCCTCTGGACACTGGCAAAACTTCATCATAGAACCGCCGCACCCACAACGTAACCGTTGTCCAGTGCCTGGGTAGCTCAGGGGTAGAGCAGTGGATTGAAAATCCTCGTGTCGGTGGTTCGATTCCGCCCCTGGGCACCACTTTTACTAATAAAAACAATGACTTAGCCAGACGCAATGCGCGCTAAAGTTGTGTAATTCAAAAACACACCTTAAACACACTTTTTGCCGTGTTGCTGACTATTTTGCCTGTGGAATCGCTGTGTTGAACACTGTGTTGGCTAGTGCTGTGTTGGGACACTGTGTTGGCGGATTTTTTTGGGCGGACGTGGTTTGGGACACGATTGGTGTAGTTACCAACACCGTGGGTGTTAGGAGGTCCCACACACCGACTTGGCCAATTTCAGTACTAAAAATATGACGAGTCGATCTAATGCTAGACTACGAGATCGCCTGTTATGGGCATCGTGTGACGATCTACATCATTGTATTCTTGCAAGAGCGGTCTTTGGCTGTCTAACCAATTTACCCCACGTTTGATATTTTCTTCTAGCAACTCGCTATCTCTAACAACTATGGCAACAACTTCCTCATGAGTCCGCATTAAACGATGGTCACCATCTGCGAATACTTGGGCGTGCCAGTCTTGGATATTTTGCAAGAATTCATCAAAACATTCAGGCTTGGGTTTGAAACGAACAATCGATAGTTTTTTTGGCATTCCTCAACTCCTTTGTATTTACACTACTTATTTACTGAAACACCTGTCACGTACCATTCACTAGCTTTACCGTTCACTTTTTTTGCAAAGAAAAACGCGTTAACCTTCCAATCTTTTCCTGAGCCAGTGTGCGTGCCCGCCATACAATCATCCGTGTCCTGTATGATCACGTAGTCATCAATAGAGATACAATCTCCACTCACTAACCATTCTAACGCTTCCGTTTTGCTCCTGTGTGTTCCTGAGCTTATTGACGTAAACACAAAATCATCTGTGGTGAGAGCGTCTAATTGTGACGCATCTTTTTCCCGGAACCCGTGACGGAAAGCATTCAAAAAATCGGTGGCTGTTGGCATTTTTTATTTCCCTTTTATTTGCGATATCGCCACGCATGAAGTCAGCATCACGATGAAACTTGGTCCTGTATGATTGTCAAAGTGGTTGGCACATTCGAAGGCTATTTTTTTACAATCGGAGTTACCTCAAAATTTCCCATTTCAAGGATTGGATCGAATGCGGCATCAAGCTGCTCAAAGTTATCGGCTTCTAATACCATGAAAGCCGTATGTTCTAGACGATTGGAATAGTGACCGTGCACCTTGATCCCGTGATCGCCGACGCTTGCTAATGTATCCCTGAATAACGGGAATTTTTCTGGATGATGCGCTTGGCACGTTGAATAATCATGCGTGAGCTTGACCATAAATAACATTATTGTTCTCCCCACATGCCAGCAAACTCAAAGACAACTGCTTGTTTGCCGCCCACACACCAAGCGTCGTGATTTGGTGAGATGGCATATGCGTCACCCGCAGTGTAGGTTGCCTCGGAGCCGTCGTCGCATACGCAATGAATTGTACCCTCTATAATGATCCCAACATGCGTTGCTTTGCAGCTGGCTGTACCCACGATCGGTTTGATGTCCTTCGACCATTTCCAATCTGGTGCGAGTGTGAGCTTCATCACACGCTGACCAAGAACGTTAACAGCTTCCATACGAGCGTTCGGCATATCCTTGGCTTCATCGGCTTGAGACGCGAAACTTTTCACTTCTATCGGCATTATTCTTTCCTTTGGTTTAATTATTGGATTTCATTAAGCGAGTAAGGCGCCACAAATTTTCGATAAGTCAAAGAACCAAGCCCACATAGAGCAGAGCGGTGCATACGAAGGCCGTTACCCAAGCAGCGGTTCGGAACCAAACGATCCCGAGCGCGTAGAGTGCGACATATGCAATTCGAGCGAGCAGGAACGTCAGCATCAGTTGATCAGTCAAATTGTCGGCGGCATCGGACAGATGGGTCATCAAAACTGCAGGTGCTACCAAAGCGAGCGCAAGCAGCGAGTTATTCGCGGCGCGTTCCATTCGCCCAGCAAGGCCTGTCAGAACGAGATCTTCTCGATTGCCGGCAAGCGTCGATAGCCCAACCTGCTGGGCCGCTACCAAGACTTGCGCCAAGATTACAATAACGACAATCAACCCGTAAAATGCCAGATAGAGTATAAAGTCTTGCATATGTTCGTCCTCCAATCGGTCAGTTTCGTAAGTGCCTAAAGGATGCCAGCAATTTTCGTGATTGAACGCATGTCGATTTCGAGACCGTTCATCAGCTGCCCAAATTCAGGACTGGCCACCAAAGCGTCGTAGGTTCTCTCAATCGCCGACATGTCAGGATAGGTTACACCCAACATGTATGTCCCAAGATCAGACCCAGTAAGTGTTTGTCCCATGCGCATGGTCTGTGCACCTGCTGATTTGAACACGGGCGCGGTCTTGTTTAGCAAATCTAGCATTGCAGTTTCTTCCAAAGACCGACGATGGGCCCTCGTCAACATCAGATACTTGGGCGTTGGCTCAAGTTTTGGCTCAAATTCGATCGGTTTACCCCGAAATACATTTCGAGCAAAGGGCGCTACAGCGTGATCGCTGATCATACGCGAATAGGCGGAGGACTGCGGGATCATGTTCATAACGCTCTCAAATCCTTGTAGGTCATCAAAGAACTGAACATTCACCAAAGCCCCGGGATAGCGGCCTGAGATCACGCTGCCATATGTCACGCGAACTGCGCCATTTTGTCGGCAGTCCTGCGCGAAGTTGGCCAATTCGTTCAAAGCGCCAGATCTGCTTGCTGCGGGGCAAGTAGCTGCGGTGATGGCGATAAATTTGGGAGTAGACATCCGAAAGCCTCCAGTTTTTTTTGAACTAACCATTTCTTAGAACAGGTTGACCTGACGCAGATGTACCGTCTAGTCTGTATGTTAAAGTGGTTTGGAGGCATGACATGCTTAACTTGAAAATCGTCGAAGAGGAAATGTGCCCAATCGGCCTGGCTGGACACCTGCTTATTGACAAGTGGATCCCAATAATTATCCGCGAAATTGCGTTATTTGATCGACGTGGCTTCAACGAGATATTGAAAAACAATCGTGAGGGAATTTCTTCGGCTTCGCTGTCATCACGATTGCACTATATGGTACAGCTGGACCTGTTGAATGTTCAAAAATCGGACGATCACGCACAGAAGAAACTTTATTTCCTCACTGAAGCTGGGATCGCTTTCGTACCTATTTTGTTTCACTTGGCTAGTTGGACTGCCGAATTCAGAAACCCCTCGCCGGAATTTGTTTCGCGCACCAGTCCATTTCATTCAGGGGATGATGATTTGAAAAAGAAGCTACTCGAACGGCTGCACCAGATTCATGTGACGAAGACGATTGAACCAACGCCTTTGTGGTGGCTGGCTGATAACCTATAAATTTTCAGTTACACGTGGCTGCGCGTTCGACAATATCAACTTTAAAGCTTCAACAACCTTGAATCTGCTTCAACTACCAAGCGCTAAACCCTCAAACACACACTTTGATAGACTTGTTGGTGCTTTGAGCCATATTGTTTGGCAAGGAGCATGACATGCGACAGCTGCGCGAAGATACACATCTGATACTGGACGGCGAGGTGCGGGTGTATCGCCGTGAGCGCAGCAAGCGCTGGCAGGCGGCCTTTGTGATTGACGGGCACACCATCCGCATCAGTACCGGCAAGCGTGATTTGGCTGAAGCTAAAGAGTATGCGCGGGATACGTTTCTTGAATACAAGTTCCGCCACAAGAACGACCTGCCTGTAGTCACCAAGAAGTTCTCTGATGTTGCTAAGCTGGCGATTGCCGATATGCGCAAGCAGCTGGATGCAGGCTTGGGGCGTAAAGTGTTTGCAGACTACATCGTGTGTATTGAGCGTTACCTGATCCCCTTCTTTGGGGCACAGTTTGTGACCACCATTGATTATGAGAAGGTGCAACAGTTCTACGAGTGGCGGCGGGCTAAGATGGGGCGTGAGCCAAAGGCCTCAACGCTGAACACTCACAACTCAGCAATGAACCGTGTGTTTGAAGAAGCAGTAGCGCGGGGCTTTATCGCGCACAAGAATGTACCACTGCTGGTGAACCGTGGTGAGAAGAGCGAACGACGTCCTGACTTTACCCGTGAGGAGTACGCTACACTTATCCGCAAGCTGCCCAGCTGGATTGATACTGGCAAAGCAGGCAAACCCACAGACATTGAGCAGCCTCATCTGACTGGTCCATATTAATTATTAGTGCATGATTGGCCTCTGATCCAGTGGTATTATGGTTTCAGGAGCTGGCGGGCGATAGCCCAACGCACTGTGTG
>CBFHKO010000009.1:0-82733 GCA_965656445.1 uncultured Paracoccaceae bacterium | reverse complement strand
TGGAGGAAACACTACAACACAAAGAGACCACACAGTGCGTTGGGCTATCGCCCGCCAGCTCCTGAAACCATCATACCGCTGGATCAGAGGCCAATCATGCACTAACAATTAACATGGCCCAGTAAGATGAGGCTGCTCACATTCAATGGCGGGCACCGCTATTTAGTGCCTATTATAGGCGGAGAATTCCATGCGGGCCCAGACGCTAAAGGGCTAACTGGAATTATTTTGCCCGGTGGTGCTGATCGACAATTCGTGAGCTCCGAGGGAGTGAAAGAATTGGATGCAATCTATGAAATGCATATCTCTGATGGCCCCGTCATCTCGGTTAGAAATCAAGTAAAAATTGAGAACAAAACGGACGGTGATCAGTACGCACTATCTCACATTACGGCAAAGGTCGCAGATGGACCATATGATGGGCTAAATCGGCGGGTGATTGTTGGCACATTGCAAAGTCTGCGCCCACACCATCCTAAAGTGGTTATTAGAGCATGGGAAATTGATACTTGAGCGTAGGGAGTTTTTTCGGACAGAGCCTTCCAGCAAGTCTCTGAAAACCCCTACAACATTGCAAACACAAACCTACTACAGAGGCAAACCTACGTAGTTTTCCGCCAAACTTATCTGCCCTGCCTCTGAGCTGGTTATATACTCCAACTCAGCTTCTTTCATCCTTTGTTCAAACGGGTCGCCATCGAAGCGATGGGTCAGATTGGTCAAATACCAGCTAAAGCGTTCCGTTTTCCAAACACGCGACAACGCTTGGCGAGAGTAATTGCCGAGTGCTGCGTGATCTTGGTCGAAAAAGAATGAGCGCAAGGCGTTGATAAGATAATGGATATCGGAAAACGCCAAATTCAACCCTTTGGCGCCAGTTGGTGGCACTACATGTGCCGCGTCCCCTGCCAAGAGCAACCTGCCAAACTGCATCGGTTCGGCAACGAAGCTACGCAACGGTGCGATTGATTTTTCAATGGACGGGCCCGTTATCAGATTTTCCGACAACTCATGCGGCAAGCGCAATTTCAGCTCTTGCCAGAAAGCGTCATCTGACCAATTGGCGATATTATCATTGCTGTCGCATTGGATATAATAGCGCGACCGTGTCATTGAGCGCATTGAACACAGGGCAAAACCGCGTGGGTCATTGGCATAGACAACTTCATGTGCAACAGGCGGTGTCTCTGATAGAACGCCAAGCCAACCAAAGGGATAAATCTTTTCAAAGGTTGTTATGGATTTTTCTGGAACTGAGGCGCGGCTTACCCCGTGATATCCGTCACATCCAACGATTATATCGCAATCGATCTGAAAATTCTGTCCATCATGTTCATAGGTTACATAGGGCGATGCCGTATCAAAATCATGGGGTTCAACATTTACCGCTTGATAAATGGTCTGGGACTGCCCTGAGAGACGCAAATCATATAGATCCTTGGTCACTTCGGTTTGCCCATAGGCGGTCACCACTTTGCCTCCAGTGGATGCGCCCAATGGGATGGTGCGCATTTTCTTGTCAAATGCAATGTGAACGGATTGGTGAACAATGCCTTCTTGTTTTAAACGCGCGTTTGTACCGACCAGCTCCAACAAATCAACGCTTGTTTGTTCCAAAATGCCCGCACGAATGCGTCCCAAAATATAGTCCGGAGACTGGCGTTCCAGAATGACGTTATCGATACCTGATTGATCGAGCAAACATCCCAATGCTAAGCCAGCGGGCCCTGCCCCTATGATGACAACTTGTGTTCGCATGTGTTGGTCGCGCCTTTCACATTGGTTAGACTTTGTTGTTTCAGACCTAGCTTGCCTTCACATCAATCCCAGTAAAGTCGCATTGGATTATCAACTAGCAACTTTTGCTGATGTGCAGGATCAGGCGCGATGATCGGAATATAATCCACCAACACTCCGTCGTCTGGCATATGCGATTTCATATTCGGATGCGGCCAATCCGTTCCCCATAATACCCTATCTTCGAATTGGGTAATGATAGATTGATAGAACGGCACGACATCGGAATAAGGCGCACCTGACACCGTCAATCGTTCTGGGCAGGTCACTTTGGTCCAGATGTTTTCATTCTCTGCCATGAGAGCGATGAATTTTCTAAAATCCGGATGATCAACGCCTTTGCTCACATCAGGGCGACCCATGTGATCGACAACAATAATTCCAGGAAGCTGTTTCAAAAACGGCTCAAGATCAATCAAATCAGCCGCTTCAAAATAGACGACAATGGACCAGTTGAATTCTTGGATTTTCTCGGCAATCTTGATGAATACCTCTCGCGGTGTCGCATCTACCAACCGTTTGACGAAATTAAACCGAACACCCCGAACACCAGATTGATGCAGGTCTAACAATTCATCTCGTGTGATATCAGGGCTGACGCTTGCGACGCCACGGGCAAGCTCACCTGCCGTACGACAGGCATCGGCCATAGCGCGGTTATCTGTTCCGTGACAGGTTGCTTGAACAATAACATTGCGTGAAAATCCCAGATGATCGCGCAATTTGAACAGCTCATCCTTGCCCGCATTACAGGGCGTATATTTCCGCTGAGGCGCATAAGGAAATTGGGGGGACGGGCCGAAAACATGACAATGCGCGTCCACGGCCCCTGCAGGTAATTTAAAATCGGGGGTCTTGGGATTGGGATGAAACTCTAACCAATCCGCGTCCATTACTTGCTCTGTCATGAGAATACCACTCCATCCATCAATTTACGCGCTGTGCGCAATATGGCCGCTTGAGCCACTGATCCAGTTTTATCCAAAGTTGCAATAACTGTCATTTCACCGCTGGGATGTTCGATTGAAATGTTTTGCGTCAAACCCGTGTCACGCTTGGCAATATCGTAGGCGACTGATCCGGGCATACAGGCTGCTGTTGCAACGCTTACCGCACCCAAAACGCCAATTGTTTTATGACAGCGATGGGGAATAAATGTGCGCGTTGACAGCGCACCGCCATTGGTTGCAGGACTGACAAAAGTCATTTTAGGCACTGATTTTTCGGACACATCACCCAAATTCATCTGTTCACCACAGGCGAGACGCAAAGCCTCAAGTCTCTGGCGAAGGTCAGTGTTATTTTCTAACTCTTGGGGTGCTTCTTGCCCAGATATCCCAAAATCGGCTGCCCTTAAAACAACGCAAGGCATGCCATTGTCAATCATTGTGACGTCTGTATCCAAAATTCGATCACTGGCGTTTCCGGTGGGAAGCAAGGCACCACAGGTTGATCCAGCTGTGTCCTGAAATGTCACACTCACAGGCGCCGAGGGTTTTGGCACACCATCAATCTTTGCATCCCCACTATAGGACACTTTTCCGTCAGGTGTAGACACACAAGCGATCGCCATTTGCCCTGTGTTTTCCATGAACACGGCAACGTCTGTGTGGGCACTTGTGGCCGCAACCAAACCACGTTCAATCGCAAACGGCGCAACGCCAGCCAGAATATTCCCGCAATTTTGGGCGTCCGTTACAATGGCTTGATCCACGAAGACCTGTAAGAACAGATAATCAACGTCCACATCAGGGCGCTGTGATTTTTGCACGACAGCAACCTTTGACGTCAGTGGGTCAGCGCCCCCAATTCCGTCAATCTGACGAATATCAGGCGACCCCATGATATCTAGCAAAAATTGATCACGCTCGGTCACGTCATCTGGCAAGTCTGACGCCAAAAAATAGGCACCCTTGGAGGTACCGCCACGCATCCACATACAGGGTGCGCTCCTAGACATACTTCAACCCTTTTTCGGCCAAACGTGGTCGCATGTTATAGATATCAAGCCCAAGCTCGCCGTTCTCAAAACGCGCACGCTTGGCCGCTTCGTTAGCTTCACGGGCTTGCGCTTTTTCCAAGACATCCGCAGCCTCGTCGCGACGCACGACACAAACCCCATCATCATCGGCAACCACTATGTCGCCAGGATTAATCAGTGCCTCGCCGCAAACCACTGGCACATTCACCGACCCTAACGTTTCCTTGATCGTGCCTTGCGCATGGATAGACTTTGACCAAACGGGGAACTGCATTTCTGTTAGATCGCGTACATCGCGCACACCTGCATCAATGATCAAACCACGACAGCCGCGGGCCATGGCTGAAGTCGCGAGCAAATCGCCAAAATATCCCGCATTGGATGGCGTCGTTGTTCCTAACACCATCACATCTCCAGCTTGCAATTGCTCGATTGCTACATGGATCATCCAGTTATCGCAGGGCGGAGCAAGAATTGTTACAGCAGATCCAGCGACGCGGGCGCCTGAGTAGATTGGGCGCAATCGATCAGACAATAGCCCTTTGCGCCCCTGCGCTTCGTGCACTGTTGAGACGCCGCATTTTGCCAATCCGTCAATGACTGATTGCTCTGCGCGCTTGATGTTCTGAACGACGATGCCTTGAGTACCAGGTTGATGTGTCATTCCAATTCATCCACTGTTCTTGGGAATACGGTCTCAAACCCTTCGGCATATTTGGCCGCGCGGCCCCCGGCCTGTCCACCAGAATTGCGGCGGAAATGATTGGCGCGGTTTTCGGCCACGTTTTTGTAGAAATTCCAAAGATGTTCTTGACCCTGCATACATTGAATGGCCGCCCATTTTTTGTCCCACACATCAGTGATGTCCAAGAAGACGCTGGGCTTCCAATTCATTTGTTCGGTTTGATGCGGCTCAAACAGGTAGAGCTGCGGCGCGCCGAGGACTTTTTCACCGGGGTTATGTCCCCATGCCTGAGCAATCATACGACACTCTAGTGCAAATTGCGTCGTGTTCATGTGATCGGTGTTGTAGGGATCCCATTTTGAATGTGACATCATAAAGCTCGGCTGAACTTCACGAATAACGTCAACCATGCGATCCACCGTCTCACGACCCAAATCCAACGGATAATCCCCAACATCAAAAAACCGAATGTCGTTGACGCCAAGCGCGCTTGCCGCGTTCTCAGCCTCGTCTCTACGGGCAGATTTGACCTTATCTAATGTCATGCACTCTTGTTTCCAAAGCTTCGCGCTTTCGCCGCGCTCACCGTAGGACAGGCAAACAACAGTCACGTCGTAGCCTTTTTCCTGATGCAGCGCGATTGCCCCGCCCGCGCGCCAAACAAAATCAGCAGAATGTGCGCTGATCACAAGTGCAGTCTTTTTAGATGACATGAATAGACTCCTGTTAAGTGTTGGACATAACTTAGTGCGATCCACATGGATTGCCTATTTCAAAATACGGCCCTAAAATAAGTAAAAGCTATGAAGAGATGACATGAAACATGGATTCCCAAACCTGCGCCATCTAGGTATTTTCCTAGAAGTCATCGATACAGCTTCGATCTCCAAAGCCGCGCACAACTGTCATCTGTCGCAATCAGCGGCAACTCAAGCCTTGAAACAGCTTGAAAAGGACATCAATGCCAAACTGCTGACACGGGGTGCATCGGGGTTCGAACCGACGGAATTAGGCAGATTATTTGCAAAACGTGCCACACTTGCTTTGTCACATCTGGATGCCGGAACACGACACTTTTGGCCGTCACCGCGCCGTCCCTCTCATAGGTTCAACTGGCCTATTACGGCGGCACAATTGCGCAGTTTGATTGCGATTTCCAACACTGGGAATATTTCATTGGCAGCCCAAGAATTAGGGCTCTCACAACCCACTGTGTCGCGGTCTATCCAAGCCCTAGAGGATGCAACCCAAACACCCCTCTTTCTAAGCCGCGCCTCTGGTGTTCGCCTTAGCGAAGCCGCTGAAACCCTCGTCAAAGCGGCCAAGCTCGCGCGTGGTGAGCTTCGCCAAGGGCAAGAAGAAATCAACCACGCCAAAGGCGGCGAAAATGGAACATTTGTTCTGGGAAGCTTGCCTCTGGCCCGCGCACAGATTGTTCCAAATGCCGTTCACAAAATGATCCAAGACTATCCAAGCGTTCAAATTCGCATTGTTGAAGGACGTTACAACGAGTTGTTAAAATCATTGCGCGAGGGGGATATTGATTGTCTCTTTGGCGCGTTACGACCAAACTTGGCCGCCCAAGATGTGGTGCAAACACCCATCTTTCAGGACAAACTTGCCATTATTGCACACCCCGACCACCCCTTAGCGAAACGCAATTCCGTAAGCCTTGCGGAGACACTCGCTTATCCATGGCTTGCCCCACCTAAGGACACACCTGCAGGACAGCATTTAATGAACTCGCTCAAGATCGATCAACTCGAACAAACGCCCGTTCGTATTGTCTCCTCATCGATGGCGGTCCTGAGAAGCATTTTGTCACAAGGGGATTATATCTCAATTGTATCACGCCATCAGATCAATTTGGAAATCCAGCTGGGTCAACTCTGTGTTCTTGATGTGGACCTGACAGACCACGAACGCGACATTGGGCTTACCCATAGGAAAGACTGGCACCCAACCGAGATACAATCGCGATTTATTCATTTTCTGCATTCCTGTAGCAAAGATCTTGTGGACACTTAATCGCTCCTAAAACACGCCACATAGCTTTTTCTAATATTTAGTAGATGATTTGAATTGGAAATCAGACCCTAGATTTGCTAAGCAAATATCAAGTAGCGGTACGACCCGAGCAAGATGACCGAACACTACTTGCCGTCAGTGCCACAGGAGACCCAGAAATGACCAATAAAAAAGACTACGACGACATTCCTGGCACCTTTATCTTTGATGCAGATCGAGGACGCGAAGGATACCAGTTGAACCAATTCTGCATTTCTATGCGCCTTCAGAAAAATCGCGATTTATTCAATGCAGATGAAGACAGCTATTTGGATAATTACGCAATGAGCGCAGAGCAGCGTCAGGCGGTCAAAGATCGCGACTGGAACAAAATGTTGGAGCTGGGTGGTAATATTTACTACACAAGCAAACTGGCTGCGAACGATGGTATCAACTTCCAACAATTAGCCGGGATCATGACGGGGATGGGCAATGAGGCCTATCGCGAAATGATGTTGGGCGGTGGACGCACGCCTGATGGCAATCGCTATCAAAGTGAGTGGGACGAGCAAAAGGATCAAGAATAATGGCACGAATTACCGCAGGTGTTGGCTGTTCACATGTTCCCGCAATCGGGGTTGCAATGGATCAGGGCATCACAGACCAACCCTATTGGGTTCCCTGTTTTGACGGGTTCGAAAAATCCCGTGAATGGATGAAAAACGCAAAACCAGACGTCATCTTTTTGGTCTATAACGATCACTGCACAGCGTTTGACGCCTCATGTATTCCGACCTTTGCTTTGGGCTGCGCCCCTGAGTTTGCCCCCGCAGACGAAGGTTGGGGACCCCGCCCTGTTCCTGTTGTCAAAAACCACCAGAAAATGGCAAGTCATATTGCACAGTCCCTAGTCTTGGACGAATTTGACATCACTATCATGAATGAAATGGAAGTGGACCATGGGTTGACCGTGCCGCTCTCTGTTATGTTCGGGGAACATGGAGTTGATGATGAATGGCCTGCATTGGTCATTCCACTCGCCGTCAATGTCGTGCAATTCCCGCCGCCAACTGGCAACCGCTGTTACAATCTTGGCAAAGCAATCCGACGCGCGATCGACAGCTATGACGAAGACTTGAATGTTGTCATATTTGGGACTGGCGGCATGAGCCATCAATTACAATACAAGCGCGCTGGCTTGATCAATCCTGAGTGGGACAAGCAATTCCTCGACCGCCTGACCACGGATCCAGTCGGCCTTTCGCAAATGCCGCATGTCGAATACCTGCGCGAAGCGGGATCAGAAGGCGTCGAAATGGTAATGTGGCACGTGATGCGCGGAGCATTGGATGATGATGTCGTCGAAGTGCATCGCCACTATCACGTCCCTGCATCAAACACAGCCGTTGGTCATATCATTTTAGAAAACAAAACGGATGAAGGAAACACAGCATGAGACTTTGTGTAGCAGGCGCCTATGGTGCCTTTGGAACCAAACATCTGGATGCGCTCGCAAATATTGACGGCGTTCAGGTCACCTCTGTCATGGGCCCCAACCAATCCAAAATTGACGCCTTAGCCGAGGCGCGCGGCATTGGGCATGCAAGCACACAATTGGCCGATTGTTTGGCACGCGATGATGTGGATGCTGTGATTTTAGCAACACCCACGCAACTGCATGCTGAGCAGGCAATTGCTTGCATGCGCGCCGGAAAACCTGTGTTGATCGAAATTCCAATGGCCGATTCCTTAGAAGATAGCGAAGCAATTTGCGCAGTTCAAAAGGAAACAGGTGTTTTGGCCATGGCGGGTCAAGTGCGCCGGTTCAACCCATCGCATCAATGGATCCGCAACAAAATCGACGCCGGTGAGCTAAAGGTTCAGCAGATGGATGTGCAGACCTATTTCTTTCGCCGCACTAATATGAACGCCAAGGGCGAACCACGGAGCTGGACAGATCATCTTTTGTGGCATCACGCCTGCCACACTGTGGATTTGTTCCAATATCAAACTGGTGAGGTCGCCTCAGACTGCTTTGGTCTCCAAGGGCCAATGCATCCAGAACTCGGCATCGCAATGGATATGTCGATCGGCATGAAAACAGAAAGTGGAGCGATTTGCACCTTGTCTTTGTCGTTTAACAATGACGGACCATTGGGAACGTTCTTCCGGTATATCTGCGACAACGGAACGTATTTGGCTCGATATGACGATCTCTATGATGGATATGAGAATAAAATCGATCTCAGTGATGTTGCCGTTTCAGACAATGGTATCGAATTGATCGACCGTGAATTCATCAGCGCCATCCAAGAAGGTCGCGAACCAAACGGATCCGTTCATGACACGCTCAGCGCGATGCGCACTTTGGACAAAATCGAAAGATCTTTTTGATCTAATCCGATGAGAAATAATGTGAGTATTGCTAGGGCTGACCTAGCAATACCGCTCTGGTCCGTTCCATTGGGTTACTGAATAGCGATCCCCATGGGCCCAGCCAACTGGCAGAATGTCTTCAAGCTTTTGCAATATTTCTGGCGTCAAATCGAATGATCCGCCTTGTGCAACTTCGCTCAAATGCTCAACTTTGCGCGTTCCAGGGATAGCAATGATATTGTCATTTTGATGAAGCACCCAAGCGATCGCAAGCGTCGCCGCACTTACCCCAACATCAGCCGCCAAAGCCCTGAACTCTTTGTTATAGGCAAGGTTATAGTCCAAATTCGGTGCACAAAACCGTGGATTCTGTGTCAAAAAGGGCATGGTTGCGACCGCTTCGGCGCTATGCGGTCTATCCGTCAACAAGGATCGTCCAACAGGTGAAAACGCAACCAGAGTTGCATCGATCTCTTTGCAAAGTTGGATCAACCCTAGTTCCGGCGCACGTGTCGACAGAGAATATTCGGATTGCACTGCTGCGATTGGATGAACCGCATGGGCGCGGCGCAGTGAAGCGGGTGAAATTTCAGAATAGCCAATCGCTTTGATTTTGCCTTGCTTGACAAAACCCGCCATCGTTTCAGTCACATCCTCGATTTCGTGACGCGTATCGCGGCGATGCACATAGTATAAATCAATCGCCTCAACCCCAAGGCGGCTGAGGCTTTCGTCCAATGATTTCGTCAGATATTCTTTGGAATTGTCGAAACGATTTTCTGGGTTTCGCGTAATGCCGACTTTGGTTGCAATGGAAAATGGCATCTCACCTTTGTGGTTTTTGATCCACTGGCCAATGACGTTTTCGGATCGACCCATGCCATAGGCATTAGATGTATCAAGATGCGTTATTCCAAGGTCCAAACAAGCATCTAAAACACGCAAAGATTGGTTATCGTCCGCTGGACCGTAAAAGTCCGTAAATGACATTGCCCCATAGCCAACAGCACCAATCTGGGGGCCGTTTTGACCTAATTTGCGTTGTTTCATGCGTCTCTCAATCCTATTGTTTTCGCCCTTGATACCACCACTATTGCACGAGGTTATCAACGGTTAAAGAAAGAGTGACGAACAAATGTCGCAATTTTTAAATTATACAGCGCCAACCAAATTGGCATTCACAGTCACATACTGTTTAGACGCATCCTCAGCTTCGAACTGCGCGAGGACTTGTTTGACGTTCGCATCCACAAATGACTCACGAGTGAGACCCAATTCGGCCAGTTGATCATCTGACAAAAAGTTCAAAGCTTGCGATGTTGCGCGTGCTGTTTGAGCGACGATTATTGAGCGGTAGAGAGCTTTCAACATGATATTTCCTTTCAGTTGATGAAAGGGATATAGCCCATTAGAGGCCCAGTTACCTCAGCCCGTTTGGAAAACTCGCCATGCAGAAATAGCATAGCTTGGATTACCCCCGAACTGAGAACCCTCTACAGTAAAAATCCAGCTGGCCCTGAAATTGAATGCGCTTCGGTAAAGCCCAAGACACCGTCGTAACCCAGATTGCGCCCAATTCCAGAGTTTTTAAATCCGCCAAAGGGACCAAACCCATCTTGGGCCATTGGGCCATGACCATTCAAATAGGTATAGCCCGCCTCAAGCTGGCGCGATATCGCAACCGCGCGTTCAGCGTCCGGTGTCCACACGGACGAACAGAGGCCAAATTCGCTATCGTTGGCACGTGCGATGGCTTCTTGATCCGTTTTGAATTTCATGATGGGCAGAGCTGGACCAAATTGTTCCTCCCGCACAACGGATAGGTCGTCATCGGCATTCAAAACCAATGTTGGTTTTTGGAAATATCCACCGCCCTGATAGAGTTCTTCATCTGGGACCTGACCGCATTCATTGACATCCGCGCCTTTTGCGCGCGCCTCGTCGATCATGTCTGTCACAACTTTGAGCTGCTTGGCATTGTTGAGCGGCCCCATCGTTGTTTCTGGTAACAAACCATCCCCGACAACTGTACTATTGCACGCGGCAAGCATACCATCGACCACTTCGTCATAGCGCGACTCGTGCACATAAAGCCGCTTCATCGCCATGCAAATTTGTCCAGTTGAGGCGAATGCCCCTTTGTACATTTTGAAAAATGTCTGCGCGTCAAATTCCGCGTCTTCGAGGACAATCGCAGCATCGTTTCCGCCCAACTCTAACGTCACTGGTGTGATATTATCGGCGGCCACTTTCATGACATGGCGGCCAATTCCGACGGATCCCGTGAAATTGACAGTACGCACCAAAGGATGGCCCACTAAGCTATCGCCAATTTCCGATGCCGATCCCGATATGACATTCACAACGCCTGGCGGCAGCAGGCTTGCAATAATCTTAAGGGTTTGCATCGGGGCGAGGGCAGAGTTCTGCGATGGCTTCACAACCACAGTGTTGCCCGCTAACAAGGCCTGCGGCAGTTTTGCCCCCAAAATCGAAAGCGGCCAGTTCCATGGCACGATCAAAGCAGCTACACCGCGCGCCTGACGCATGACCAATGTATCGAATTGTCCCCCTGCGATTTCCTCATCCTTGGCCAAGCGGTCCGCATAATCGGCCACTTGGATAAAGCGATGACCAAGGCGGGACATCTCCATCAGGGTTTCTTTGATGATTTTGCCATGTTCACGGGTAAAGAGGCGCGATCTATTGCTGATGTCCTCTTCATCCGCAGACAAAGCCTGAGCAACAGCCCTTAGTTTTGCGGCGCGCTCACTATGGCTAAGTGCCGACCATGCAGCAAAGGCGCGATGGGCCGCTTGGACCGCTTGATCCACATCTTCATGGGAGGCCGCCGCGGCGTGACCGACCAACTCAGTGGGGCGCGCAGGATTATATAACTCATAGCTGCGCCCATTTTGCGCAGGTCTCTCATCCCCGTCGATGTATAGATTGGTTGTGACGGTTAGGTTTTGAATTCCCATCTTACGCTCCTTTGTAGCGGCTCCCCTCGGCTAGCGAGGCAAGCCCATCATGTCAGTCATTCCCATGGCGCTCATGCCGCCATCGATTGTAATGTCTTGGCCTTTGATCCATGCGCTTTGCGCTGAGGCCAAGAACAAAATGATATCAGCGATTTCCTCAGGCATTCCTGGTCGTCCCGCCCGCGCAATATTTTTCGCAACTTTTGGGCCAAAGGCCTTGGTGAAATCATCCAATATTCCTGTGCTCACTGCGGCAGGGCTAACTGAATTCATCCGCAATCCACGTTGGATCATTGCCTCTGTTTGGGCCATCGTCAAAACGATGACGGCCTCTTTGGACAGATTATATGCGCGGGTTGCATCCATCGAACGTGAGGCAATGAAGTCTGACAGATCTTGTGGATCAAGCGCCATAAGCGCTTTTACCTCATCCAAGTTATCACGCCACATCGCACCGGCGCGTGAGGCCGTGTTCACAATGGACGCCCCAGGATTAAGTTTGTCTAACATACCCGTCAAAAACGCACGCATGCCAAAGAAATTCACTTGCAAAATGGTGATCTCCAATCCCTCACGGGGTGGCAAACCTGCGTTATTAATCAAAGCATCAAAGGTGCCCGTTGCACTGTCTAATGCACTGGCGATTGATGTTGGATCGCTCAGATCTGTCTGAATCCATTGTGTTACGGGTTGAGACGGCTCTGAAATATCAAAGGCAACGACGTCATGGCCTGCTGACATTAGTTTTTCAGCAACCGCCGCGCCAATGCCTGTGGCCCCGCCTGTTAATGCAACGCGCATCGTCATACCCTCACAATTTTAAGTTTGGTTTTTAGATCAGTTCGGCAAAACGCGTGTAGGAAACAGGTCTGTTCGGAGATATCAAGCATCTCTTGAGCAACAGCATCGCTTTCTCCCGTTTCCAAATAGACATGCGTTTCAATGGGGTCTGCTTCCCCCGCTTTGCCAGTGTTCCCCGACGCCCCACCTAGGCTGAAATGTGTATCCTGGATGATGCGATAATCGGATAAATCCAATTTCAACATAGAGACGAACCGCCCAAATTGGGTCATGAAACAAAAACCTATGCCTGCACTGATCAGTGAATTGGCATCAGGCGCGCGTCCGTCTTCTGAACTTAGAAATTTAAAGGATGTTCCATGCGGCGAATACTGCATTTGTTGGATTTCTTTGAGACCATCCTCACGCATCACTGCAATGGCACCGATATTCAAACGACGATCTTGTTCATCAGTAAGGGATGATCCGCCGCTGACTGTTCCCTTGGGCACGTCTTTCTTAGGTGTGATCCCAACAGGACCAACCAAGTCAAAATCCGACGGAGTAACGGTCGTGTTTTGGAACTGATCACCTGGATCAGCTAGGAGATCGCCTTTTAATTCTTGGGCGACGTTCGTGGGCAGCTCCTGGCCATTTTTTGACAACTTAAACAGGCTATCCAACTGACCCCGCATCAAGCCATTCAACGGCGACGCATAAGTGGCTTGGATCAAAAAGTCGTTCAAGGCGCTATCATCAAGATCACAGTCAATTTCAACCTGAAGCTCAATGTTTTCCGCTCCACCCACCATCGTGCGTTTGGGCATCGACCCTTTCATTGTGTAAAAATTGTCCTGAATCAGTTTCAGTTTGCGAATTTCAACATTCCGCAATTTTGCCAGTGCCAAAATTTCATTCATGAAACTAGCAACCATGCCAGTACTCAAAAACGCCAAAGGACAGGGCGCAGCATCATGACCGTTGAGATAAGGCCCCTCATCACTCACAAGCCGCCAAACATCCCCAGTCAGAGCCGAACGCACGAGCGCCTCTTTTTGAAAACCTGAAAGTGAACGAACACAGGTCCGGAGCGCATCCCCCTAGCGATTTTGCGGTGCGTTTATTCCCAGACCCTCAGGATTAGCGACCTTAAAAAACGGGGCCACTCCAGAAGAGCCAATGATGTCGGTACCTAATTTTGACATAGCTTTTTCCTTTGCGCGAATGTCTCGCGCAGCCAATTTAACTTAGTATGGAAAACGTGACGCCAGTTTTCACCGGCGTCACAAAGATCATTACTCGATTGCGCCAACTTCTTTATAATAGCGCGCCGCACCTGGGTGCAGATCAATCATGCCGAGTTTTTGAACAGAATGTTTGACGTTCAAAACAGAGGCCCAAGGTGCATCAGACGTTACACTATCGAGGTTCTCCCAGAATGCTTTGGTGATTTGATAAACGGTATCCTCGTCCAAATCTCCGCGCACACCGATACCAACATTTGTTCCCCATGACTCTGTTGTGGCATCGTTTTTCTGCCCATCATAAAGACCCGCTGGAATATCTTCGTAATAGCGGAACTTGCCTAGGAATTTATCAACGGCTTCACCTGTTTTATCCTCTGGTTGGATGAAACGGATTTCCTCTGTTTCAGTGATCTGAATGAATTGACCACAAGGATCCAAGCAGCCGTTGACATACATGTCGATCTTACCGTCCAAGAACGCTTGGTAGCCTGTTTGCCAGTTGGCCTTGATCGCCTCATAGTCTTCACCAGCAACAAGACCAGTTGTGGAAGCAATCCACCCCTTGGCACCATTAAACGCACCACCGCCAGTTGGACCCAAGAAAACTGTTGTACCTTCAAGATCGTCCAATGTTTGGATGTCGCTATCGGCGCGTACTGTAAAGTGGTACGGGCCATAGGGATACCACATCAAGAGTTTCAAGTTGCTGGCCAACTCTGGTGCTTCTGGCGTTTTGGCATACATCGCCTTGCCGCCTGACATGAGGTTGTAAACAACTGGGCTGGTCATGGACAAATCAAGATTGCCACGGGCAACTTCAACCATGTGCAAGGTTGCCGCACCGCCACCAGACACTTCGATGTCGATACCTTCAACATTGTCGTTTACGATATTGGCAAAGGTTGCCATGGTGATCGCCGCACTAAGACTTGGTGCGATGGTCTGCATCTTTAGTGTTTCGGCCTGTAGCGATCCACCTAAGATCGCCGTTACGGCGGCTGCCGCTAGAGTTAATTTACGCATTATATCCTCCCTGATGTTTTGCGTTTAGTTTGCATCAATACTTGATGGCTCTCCGTTTAAATACCTATGTGCTATGATCAAAATAATTGCGCCGCCCAATGCAGGGACTGCGATGGTCATATTTGGCAACAACACCAAAAGCCCGACCACCACGCGCAATATACGTTCACTTGTAAAGAGTTTGTTCTTTTCATAGCCTGTCAAAGCTGTGCTCAGCATCCACATCGCAACAGCAAAGGCCCCGACAATCCAGCCCAAATCAAACCATGTGACCGTTGTCACATCAATCATCGCCGAGCTTTTCGGCAAATCATCTCCAAACCAAACAAAGACCATCTGAAGTTTGTACAAGATCGCTGGGTGATAGACGAACACGAATGGAATTAAGAAACCTGCTAATGACAAACGAGCAGCCTGCATGCCTGTGTGCATCGGGTTTGCTCCTGCAATGGGCGCGGCGGCAAAGGCCGCGAGTGCCACAGGCGGGGTCACCGTTGACATCACCGCAAAGAACACCACGAAAAGATGCAACGTTAAGGGGGCCACACCCACGGCCTCAATCCCCGATGATAGAGCGATGACGATGATAAAATACGTCGCCCCAGGGGGTAGTCCCATGCCCAAAACGATGGATCCCAGTGCCACAACAATCAATGTCACAAACAACGGGCCATTGGACAGTTGGGCCAACAATAATGACAATCGACCCGAGAACCCAGACACTTGGATCAACCCGACAATCAAACCAATGGCCGCCACGATCACAATGATCATCGCCGCCATACGACCCCCATCGACAAAGGCCCGATAAATTTTGGACCCATTGCGAAACTCAGGGAACAAAATCAACGAACACGAGAGCGCCGCAACAAACCCGTAAAATCCAGCTTTGAGAACCGAGGGTTGAGCAAATAGGTAATAGCTCAAAATTGAAACAGGAATAATGAACACCAAACACTGCACCAATTCGCGGCCAGTCAATTTTGGTCTTTGATCACTCGGTAATGGTCCGACACCTTGGCGACGGGCCTCAAAGTAGACGGTCATGAAAATGCCAAGATAAAACAGAGCTGCCGGCACAATGGCCGCAACGACGATATATCGGTATTCTAACCCAATCTGCCCCGCGACAAAGAACGCAACGACCCCCATCACCGGCGGCATAATTTGCCCCCCGGTCGAGGCTGCCGCTTCGACAGCGGCGGCAAAGGCGGGTTTAAATCCAGACCGTTTGATAACGGGAATTGTCATAACCCCCGTTGAGACAACATTTGAAATCGCCGCCCCAGACAAAGTCCCAAAGAGCGCCGATGAGGCCACCGCCGCATGGGCCGCACCGCCCGTTAATCCGCCTGTCACACGATTGGCGATCTTCATCAATAACGTGCCCGCCCCCGAGGCCATCAACACAGCACCAAAGACGATGAAAATCAACACGTTGCCAGAGACAACTTGAATAGGCTGCCCAAACATACCGCCTGTCTGCGCCCAAAAATTCAACACCATAGAGCGCATGCTTTGGGCAAAGGTACTTTCGGATCCGGCAAAAATTCCTGTCCAGTCAGGCAGCAAGCCCCGCACAAAGAAATAGATCAGCCAAAAGAGACAAAACCCGACAATGAAGCCGCCAAAAAATCGCCATGTCAAGTATAGGGTGATCAATGTAATAATTGGAAACAGCACAAAATCGCGCGGTTGCGCAGAGGGTAACAGCCCCCCATCAATCGCAAATAAATTCGCAATCCAGAACCCAAGGACAACAACGATGGCCAATGACAAGGCCCAGTTTATCCATTCAGCTCGATGCAATGTCAAAGACACAATCACAAAGCCAAACACAATGGGCAAGCCCAAGATCATCCCTGTCGGTAGAAGGACCGTTTGCTCAAAGGCACGGTAGGACGCACCCAGCCAATGGGATTTATAGAGCGCGCGTTGGTCACGGCGCGAGAGCTCTTCGAAATCAGCGGTCGTCGTTTCAATGAACCAACGGACAAATTCACCAATAGGGCCAGAGGCGGCATATATAACAATAACAAGCACAAAACAAAAAGCAGCGAAATCCGCGACTCTTTTTTGAAGATGTGGCTGTGCAGTCGTCTCGTTCATGATCGGCTCTTTGCGATTTGGCGCAATTGCTGCGCAGCTGAGAAATATGTATTGCGCGCGGTGGCGTTGATTTCAACTTCTGCCAGTTCCTCTAGGGTCTGCGCCTTAAACTCTTCGACAGGTTCATTAAGGGCCAAGAGATGATCGCATAATTCCAACCGCCACTGCATGTCATCTGTTTGCTCTGCTTGGTGTAATAATTTGTCTACACCCCCTGCCAACTGCGCCATATGTGCGGCGCGTGTCGAGCTTGATAGAGTTCCCAGATGTGTCGGATTGCCATCATACCAACCTAATGTCCCAACGGCAAAGGCGCGTGCGGACCAGCTTGCTTTGCCATAAAATTCCTTGAGCCACGGCTTGTCTGCGATTGCATCTGGCAAAGAGAGGGTTGAACAGATGTCATCCAATGACAAACCTTTGTCCAAACCGTCCGCCGTAAATTGCATCACATGCACAATGGCATCACGGGTTGACGTCAAAACCTCATGAACATTTTGCGCGCCAAAAACTGGCCGTGTGTGACCTGCGGCCAATGTCTTGGCGTTTAACTCGGACAACATGGTCAATGTATTCGCCCATGCCTGAAAATCGCGATAAGGTGTGCCGCGGATCGCGTAGAGGTTGGGAAAGGCGTGATACCAATTATCCCCACAAAATAAAATTTCATGATCGGGCAACCAAACCACCATGTGATCATCTGTTTCACCTGGAGCATGGATCAAGCGTGCGCTCACCCCATCTAGATCAATGTCGCAGTCTTGCTCAATGAGGTCGGTGGGTGGCAGGAAACCTGCGCCCATGCCTTTCATCGGACGATCACCTGGGCCAACGCCGAGGCTAATGCGTTGATCATTGGGCAGGCCAATCCCAAATTGCATTTTAGTGCGGCGCATCAAGGCCGCGTTTGGCGCAATTATAGTGTCATCTACATCGACAAGGTCTGATTTAAACAGGTGAGAGGCCAGAATTGGAATATCTTGACCTTCGTTAAAAATAGTCGCCCCTGAAATGTGATCGCGATGGCTATGCGTCAGGATGATACGTGCAACGGGTTTGTCCGTGAGTTTGCGAAATTCAGCCAAAATATTTTCAGCCGCTTGCGTTGTTTCCGTTGTATCAATGATCGTGACAGTGGTCGCCCCTTCGATCATATGCACTGTTGAGGCCGCATAGCCAACAGCCGTCCAAATACCAGGCGCCAGTTCGATGATGTCTTTACGCGTTTGTTCGCCTTGAGCGATCAGATCGGGATGTGCAGTCATGTCTCGATAAACCTCTGTTTTACGGGGCCGTTGTATTTCTCCAGCAACTCTTCATCGACTTCTGTGCCATCTGCGAGAAACGGTAGAATTCCGCGGCGCATGGATCGACCGCGCATTGCCCGAATATCGTCTTCGGATTTGGTGACCCGCTGGCTCATACGCAGTCCCCATTCACCAAGGTATTTGTAAAGTTGATCAATCTGGTCTTGATGATCATTCCCCTTGGCGAGGTCATGGAATTCCTCTGGATCATTCTTCAAATCAAAAAGCATCGGGCGAAATCCACCCTCAGCATGCATCATCTTGTATCGGCCATCATAGACCATAAACAATCGCGCATCTCTTGGTTCAACACCCAGTTTCACCGCCTGAGGCGTAACCGAGTAATCGTATTCACTAATCGCATATTTCCGCCAATCGGGGGTTTCCCCTTGCAACCATGGCAACAGGCTGCGGCCCTCAACAATGTGATCGGGAACTGTGCCCCCCGCCGCTTCGATGAAGGTCGCTGTGAGGTCAATAGATTCAACCAGAGCATCACAAGTTGTGCCCCGTGTTGCGTCACAATCGCTTCGGGGATCATAGATGATCATGGGAATTTTGACAGACGGATCATGGAAAAGATCTTTTTCCCCCATCCAGTGATCGCCCAAGTAATCCCCGTGATCCGAGGTGAGAACGATCATTGTATCTTTGATCTGTCCCGTTTCTTCAAGGTAATCAAGAATATGGCCCAATTGATCATCACATTGCTTGATCAATCCCATATAGGCGGGAATGACCTTTTGCCTCACCTCGTCTTTTTGAAAGGCCTGAGCAATTTTGTTTTGCTGATAGGCGCCAAATACGGGCTGTGGATTTTCAAGTTCAACCTCATCCCGCGTTGGCGCAGGAACGTGGTTGGTGCCAAACATGTCGTGATACGGCGCTGGCACAATATAGGGCCAATGCGGTTTTATATAGCTGACATGCGCACACCAAGGATCTTTGCCCTGCATCGCGTCCATAAACTCAATGGTCTTGCGCGTCAGCCAAGGTGTTTCGCTATCAGTTTCTTTGATATTCGCTGGTTTATCCGCATTTCTGAAAATCCAACCTGAGGCAACTTTGTCGCCATCGATGCCCGCATTGGCAAAATCGGCCCAAGGGTTTTCTGACTCATATCCCTTAGATTTCAAATATTCGTTATAGGGCGAGCGCTTTTCATCGTACCACCCATCTGGACCCAGTCCCCATAACCCGTCATCGCGGATCCACGTATCAAAACCACATTCAGCCTGCCGCGCGCCAATCACGCTATCTGGGCTGAGGCCAAGACGCGCCATACCTTCGCTATCGGCTTTCATATGGGTTTTACCGATGAGCCAAGCGTCCATTCCCGCGTTTCTAAGATGATCGCCCATTGTCATTTCGCCAACACGCAGGGGAAACCCGTTCCAATGCGCCCCATGCGACGACGCATAACGCCCCGTGTAAAAACACATACGCGACCCACCGCAGACGGGCGATTGAACAAAGGCATTCGTAAACCGCACACCCATATTCGCCACTCGATCAAAGTTCGGCGTGTGCAAATGTGGATGTCCTGCGCAACTTAGGTAATCGAACCTGAGTTGGTCATACATAATGAACAATATGTTCAAAGCGGCGAGTCTCCCTTAAGTCCATGAACTAAGTCATGATTCGTTGTTTATGTTGACAAAGAGATTTTCTTTGCACCATCTATGTGTTCACCAGATGAACCAACCCTAGATGCGAGAAATCTATATGTCAAAGACTGAGGGACCAAAACGAATACGCGCCTTGGATCGCGGTTTGGAGGTGATTGAACATCTCTCTAACTTTGGCCTCAGCACCTTGGCTGAACTGCGTCGAAAGACTGGACTGAGTAATGCCACCCTTATCCGCATTTTGTCGACATTACAGGATCGGGGTTGGGTACGCCGCAATATTGTTGAGGGTCAATATGAATTGGCCCATTCGCTAGAAAACATCCTCGGCGCAAATGTCCGCGCCCATCCCTTAGCCGAAATTGCCGCGCCTATTTTGATCAATATGCCCACATTCAAACGTGGCCTCCCGTCAGATTTGACAGCAATAATAGAGACGGGGAAATTGGAAATCGTAGAAAGCACACGAACACGTGGACCAATGGCGCCCGCGCGAACAGGCTTGGGCATACGACCCTCAATGGTTCGATCGGCCCATGGTCAAGCGGTCTTGGCATTTTTATCAGACGTAGATCGAAACTTACACGTCACTGCGGCTAAGAAAACAGAAGGCCGCGAAGCGCGCAAATGGTTTGAAGGCTCTGCGTTAAACAAAGCATTAGCCCTGACAAAAGCGCGCGGCTTTGGTCTACGCGATGATGATTATTTCATCTATAAATCCTTTGACCCAGGCCCAGATTTGGCGGCACTGGCGGTCCCTATCCTTTCAAAAACGGGAGTACACGGCGCATTAAGTATTCTTTGGATGCGCGAAGAACACAGACTTGAGGATGTCTTGGCTCAAGGCACGCTTGAGGATCTGCAATCGGCCGCGCATACAATAGGCGCGGCGATGGATACACATCAAATCGCCGCGTTTAAACATCAAGGATAGGCGTCGCTCAGAACGTGTAAAACTCTGTATCAGGGTGAAAGGTAATCCACGCGCGCACGAATTGTTGATAGGATTGCAATTGGGTCATGCTGTGTCCTTTGAGCGCGCCTTCTGTGCAGCGCCCCAAGTCATTCCATCGCGACCCAGTTTCAACATCATAAAGACCGTTTTCATCCTGCTCAAAACTCAATGTCTGATCGCCGACGTGACGGTTATAGACAAAGGCCGCGCGACCCTCTGGATCACTTAGGACCAACAAAGGCGTCCCTGCGTGTTCATCCACGACCATCCGTTTTTTGTGCAATTCGCTTAGATCATAGGCCTTGGCCTGACCCTCGATATCAACACCGATGATCAATGGCGGTGTTTCTTGACGATACCATCCCGGAAAGCTCGCCTCGTAGTTCAACAACTTGCCCAAGAAGTTATACTGTCGCTGAAATACAGGATCATATTGCAAAATCAAAGTCTCTGGATGTTTTTCGATCCAATGCTCCACTGTCATTTGCTCAAAGTAAATGTCTTCTAACTGCTCACCTTGCTTTGGACCCTTGGCCGCTTCGCCAGTTTCCTGTCTCCACCAACTATTAGTCAGAGAATCCCGCAAGACCGCATTGTAAGAGACGGCCCCGACCAATTGAAACTCAGGCACCCCAATGTCCCAATTGGTGTCAAAGACGCGGCCGCTGCGGCACATACCGCAATAGGTCGCCAATATTGGTTGACCGCCGACTTCATCGGGCACTTGGTGATGATAGAACAACAAATTTGCGGGATAGGCTCTTTGTTCGCCGTTGATATCCAAACCAATGATTAATGTGCTGGGATCAACTTTATTCTCTTGAGCTGTGAGGAATGTCTTTTGCGTGATAGGGAGAAACTTGTATTTCCCAACCCAGAACTTGTTAAACAGCCAATAAATCCCGCCCCATAGCGCCATGCACAGAACCAATCCCAAGCCAAACCCGATAGGGTGGGAAATGGTCAATTGTGTGGCAACTAGGCCGATCAGGATCAACAAAACGATGCGAAATTTCGCAATATTGCTCCACATGAAATAGGCCAAATCCATTTGCCATGGATAAGATTGCAAAACTGGCGGCGTGCCATTCGCACTTAGCCCTTTCACAAATTCAGCCAATATTAATGCGACACAAAGGCAAAAGAATAAAACCGTCATCCTGCGATCCCCGTTGAAAGTAAAGTCGATAAACTTTTAATACGCCCTATTTCTATAGAGTGAGCCAAACATGAGCGCTCAAATACATCTGATACAATTGACCTGTTCATTGGGTGAACTGATTAGTGGTTTATTTTTGTTCTGCATTCCATCACAGTCATACAGACCAACCAACAACCCGATAGAGCGACCATGACCGATCCCAAGGCTTCCTATTCACCGCCGACACTCTTGATCGGTCTCTCAACTGGGGCCTCGGTTCTAGGGATCACGCTCATTACACCGGCCCTCCCCTTTATCAGTGCCGATTTTGATGTCAGTGCAAATGTGGCCCAATTTTTATTCACAGGCTATTTGCTAATGCTCGCGATCAGCCAATTGGTGGTTGGTCCCTGCTCGGATCTATTTGGACGCAGACCCTTTATTTTGCTAGGCGCGATCATGATTGCCTGTGGCGGTCTGTTGGGAATGCTTGCCAAGGACATCACAGCCTTAATTATTGCGCGCATATTGCAAGGCTTTGGCGCTGGTGCCTGCATTTCCATGGCGCGCGCAATGATAAACGATGCCTTCAATCGCCAAGACGCTGCTCGGAAAATGGCCTCCGTTCAATCGATACAAGCTGTTATCCCGATTGTTGGGTTGATGAGTGGCGGCGCATTGATCGCGCAATTTGGCTGGATCAGTGTCATGTGGGTCATGTGCACCGCTGGCATTTTGTTGACACTGCTGCTGCTTTTCTTTCTCAAAGAGACCTTCTTTGATATCAAACCAAAGTTACATGTTTCCGCAATTGTGGCGGCCTATACCCATGTTTTAAGAGTCCGCATTTTTTTGGCATTCGCCTTTGTCAGTAGCACACAGGTCGGCATGTTCTTTGCGATGAACAGCTTTTTGCCATATCGATATACGGAGTTAGGTGTTTCAAGCTTGGAATTCGGATTTTGGTTTGGCCTTACGCCTGTGTCCTACTTGATCGGAAACTTGGTCAATCGATTCTACTTGATTAAATTTGGGATAGAGCGCGCCATTATGATTGGCTGCTCGCTTTGTGCTCTGTCCCTTTTGTCGCTATTTGTGACGCAATCCCTTGGGATGACCCATGTTTTGGCCTTGGTACTTCCCTGTTGCATGTTTGGCTTTAGTAATGGCCTAACGGTCGCGAATTCTGTGATTGGCGGCATTAAATCAGTTGGCAAAAACGCTGGGACTGGATCAGGTCTCATTGGCGCGTCCCAAATGCTAATCGGTAGCCTTTTAGGCGGGATCATCATTTTTCTGGGTGGTGACCAAAACATCAGCCTTGCCTGTGGTATTATTCTCGGCGCAGGGCTTGCATCAGTGCTCGTCGCGCTTCCGATCTATATGCAACGCAATCAGCAAGAGGCGTGATAATCGGCGCGAAGTGACGCGCCGACCTTTCTCTAGGCCTTGGCAATGAGGCCAGCTGCTTCGATCCCGGTGACCGCAGCCAATTCGTCCTTGTCAGAAGCATCGCCAGAAATACCGACGGATCCGATAATCGTGCCTTTTTTGTCATGTATCAAGACGCCACCCGGAACAGGGATCATCTGACCACCAAGTGCTCCGTTGGCGGCATTGACGAAATAGGCCTGTTGTTCGGCGCGCGCCATTTGCGCCTGACCGCCCATCCCCAACATGACCGCACCGTAGGCTTTGCCATGCGCAATCGCAAAACGACCTGGGGCTGCGCCGTCTGAGCGTTCTGCAACGATGACATGTCCACCGGCATCCAGGACGACCACTGTGAGGGGGTTCAACTCATGCTCTTTTCCACATTCCATTGCTTTGCGGATAATCGTTCGGGCTTTGTTTGCCGAAATAGTGCTCATTTTGGGATACCTTCCATGTCAACTTTGATGAACCGTAGTCCATGTGTCTGACATAGGCTAGCGGTGACGTATTAAAGTTCATATTTGTCGCACTGAGGGAACAGCACAGATTGGACTTGGATTAGGGTGCACATCTGGGCATAGTCCCCCCGTAACGAAGGAACATCCAAGATGAACGATTTATGGAACGGACTCGGGCAAGCGTTTTGGCTTGTCGTTCAGTTTGATCCAGATCTCTTGGAAATTGCTGGGCGGTCTTTGCAAGTGACGCTTTGCGCCCTTGTAGTGGCCTCGCTCATTGCGATGCCGCTCGCCGCCTTTTTAGCTGTGCGGCGGTTTAGATGGCGGCGTCATGTGATAGCGATCCTTAATGCGCTGATGGGCCTCCCCCCTGTTGTGGTTGGGTTGTTTGTTTATATCATGCTGTCGCGATCTGGGCCTTTTGGCGTGTTTGGGCTTTTGTTCACACCAACGGCGATGATCATTGCTCAGGTCATCATTATTGTTCCCTTGATCGCAAGCGTTGCCCATCAATCCCTTCGGGATTTGTGGCAATCCTATCATGACCTCTTGATTTCAATGAACGTCACACAACGGCAAAAAATCATGACGCTGCTCTGGGATTCACGGCGTGCGTTGTTAACCGCTGCTCTTGCTGGTTTTGGCCGCGCCATCGGCGAAGTTGGAGCCATCATGATTGTTGGCGGCAATATCGATCACGCGACCCGCGTTTTAACGACTGCGATTGCCTTAGAAACGGGCAAAGGTGATTTTGCTTTGGCCTTGGCTTTGGGCTTTGTTCTCATCGGAATTACGATTGCTGTCAATCTCACGATCCATTGGATGAGCCGCACTGAACGGGAGGCACGGTGGTGAGCAACTTGTTTCCTCTCACGGCGCGCAACGCAGAAACAAAACGATCCGGCATCCGTTTGATTGGACCAATAAACTTGACCCTTGCAGGTCAGGGAATTTCTGTTGTGATAGGACCGAATGGATCAGGGAAAACAACCCTTCTCCGTCTGCTTCATGGAACTGCCCGTGTTACGCAAGGCCGCGTGGATTGGGCCATTTCCACCGAAGAGGCCATCAAAGAGCAATCTTTTGTCTTTCAGAGACCTGTGATGCTGCGCCGTTCAATCATAGACAACTTGATCTATCCCCTCCGCGTGCGGGGTGTGCCCAAATCCGAGGCCAAAGATCGCGCCATGATCTGGGCCAAGCGGTTAGGGTTAGACGACTTTATCGACCGATATGCACCCTCCCTGTCAGGAGGCGAGCAACAAAAGCTATCATTGGCACGGGCCTTAATCACCGATCCAAAACTGGTGTTTTTGGACGAACCCTGTGCCTCGCTTGATGCGCGCGCAATGAAAGAGATCGAAGCGATTTTGATCGACGAACGCGCTAAGGGGACGCAATTCATCATGTCGACCCATGATATGGGACAAGCGCGCCGTTTGGCAGATGATGTTGTCTTTATGCTTGGCGGTCAGGTCCATGAACACCGAGCCGCCTCTGATTTCTTCACCCGACCGGACACACCACAGGCCCAAGCGTTTTTAAGCGGAGATATTGTTGAGCCATGAAACAGCTTATTGCGTCTCTCATCATCATCTTATTCACGACATCCGCATCCGCCCAAGACCGTCTCCGGCTCGCTGTGACGACATCCTTTCATAACTCTGGCCTCGCAGATGTCTTGCTGCCTGTGGTCAAAGCCGATCTCAATCTTGAGGTTCAACTGTTGGTCGTTGGAACAGGACAGGCCATCAAGCTAGGCCAACAGGGGGATGTTGACGCCATCTTGGTGCATTCAAGAACCGCTGAAGAGGCCTTTGTGACCCAAGGATACGGAGCCTATCGACGCGAAATCATGTATAATGATTTTGTGATCATTGGCCCTCACCATGATCCCGCAAACATCAAAGCGACGGCATCCGCACGTGATGCCCTTCGCTCAATCGCGCAAACCCAAGCCACCTTTGTGAGCCGTGGGGATGACAGCGGCACACATAAAAAAGAGCGCGCTCTCTGGGAGCAAGCCGAATTGGACGCCGCTCAATTTGGCACATGGTATCGCTCTGTCGGCTCTGGCATGGGGGCCGCTTTGAACACGGCGGCGGCGATGAATGCCTATATCCTCACGGACCGCGCAAGTTGGTTGAATTTCGCAAACAAAGGCGAGCTGAGCATATTATACCAAGGCGACCCCGTTTTGTTTAACCAATACGCCTTTCTCCCTGTCAGCGCAGAACGCCATCCCCATGTGAAGACCGACCTCGTGAAAACATTAGAAACCTGGCTGGTCTCAGAAACGGCACAGAGGCTCATTGATGGCTACCAAATCAATGGGGAGACCCTGTTCACCTTTAACGGCGTCGCCTCTAACTAAGCCACCAGACCAAGCTAAGCCCCACAACCAAAGTTGCGATAACAGAGCGCGTGACAAGGGCAACACCGCTGGCAATCAGTGCCGCGATAATACGGGGATCGCTGATGTCGAACTGAGGTCCCTCTGGCGTTACGAAGAGCGACGCCGCAATAATAGCAGAGAGCACGGATGTCGGCACAAACCGCAAGTAACGTTCGGCCCATGGCGGGATATGTGACCCCAAGAGGCCAGAGAACACCGAAATCCGCGCGGCAAAATTCGCAAGTCCCGTTGCGATCATAAGAGCCCAAATCATTTTGTCCCCTCTTCGCGTGAGAGGAGCCCACCGACCACAATGCCCGTCAGCCCTGCAACGATGATCCAAATATTATGCGGCAGGGATTGCGCAAAGACGGCGACCAATCCAGAGCTGAGCGCCGCGGCAAGATGGGGCACTTTCCTCAGGCTCGGCAAGACAATCGCAATGAAGGTCAAAGGAATGGCAAAATCTAAATTCCAGCTTGCTGGGATTTCGGCCCCCAAGAGGACGCCTGCAATGGTGGCAAGCTGCCAACATAGCCACAGCGTTAATCCAGACCCTAACAAATGATATCGCGCCAGATCAGGGGCCTCTTCAAACCGTTTGACCGAAACAGCAAAAGCCTCATCCGTGAGCAAATACCCCAAACCAAGGCGCCACCCCAAAGGCAAAGAAATCAGATATTTTGCCAAGCTCGCACTATAGAGCATGTGCCGCAGGTTGATCACAGCAACAGAGGAAAACGTCACAATCGGTGCGGTTCCAAGGGACACTAATTGGGCAAAGACAACTTGGCTCGCGCCTCCAAACAAAATAGACGACATCAAAATGGATTGCAAAGGCGTCAGCCCGCTCGCCAAGGCAAGGATACCGAACACGATCCCAAAGGGAACAACACCTAACTGTAACGGAAGCTGATCAAGAACACCGCGCCAGAACTCTTTTTGCTTTGATGTCACAGACGCGGCTCTTTTCCTGACGGGTCACGAGGGGGAGCAAGAGTGCCACGCTCATAAAAGACCGTTTCCAATGGATCAGGCGCTTGTGGTTGCGATTTGTCATTGATGTATTGCGCCAAATATTGCGCCGCTTTGCGACCCATTTGACGATGAGGCACATGAACCGTTGTTATTTCAGGGTCCGCAATGGTTGAAATTTCGATGTCATCAAATCCAGTAATAGACAAATCACCTGGCACCGACAGGCCCAGCTTTTTGGCCATTTTCAAAGCTCCGACCGCTAAGACATCATTCCCACAAAGAACAGCCGTGATATCAGGATCCTTGCGCAACAGCTCGGCCAAAGCCGTTCCACCATTGCTAATCGAATAATTCATTTCCACAACACTCAGCGCGCTTGGATCAAACCCTGTTTCAGTCAAAGCATCCCGAGCCCCTAGAACACGTTCCCGCGCCCTATCATTGGTCGATTGAGGTGCCGAGATAAAGCCCAGTCTTCTATGACCCAAATCTAAAATGTGATGCGTCATGGATCGCACCGCTGCCCGATTATCGAACCCAATTGCATGCATGGAGCTGTTTGATTGATAGGCCCAAGCAATAACCATAGGTATGGATTGACGCGCTAAAAATTCATACACCGACGGATCGCGATCATAGCCAATCAACAACAAAGCATCCGCCCCACGTGCGACAAGTGTTTTGATTTGCTCTTCTTCTCGATCGGGCAAGTAATTCGAGCTCGCAACCAAGAGGGTCATGCCAAGGGAATTCAACTCTTCTTCAAAAGCCTGCAAACCACGGGCAAAGATCGCATTGTCCATGGTGGGAATAACCGCGCCAACTGTATTCGTCCGCTTGGCCGCCAAGGCCCGCGCGCCGAAATTCGGTGAATACCCCAAAGCATTCACAGCATTCATCACCGTTTCACGCGTTGCTTTGCCAACCTTGTCAGGTGAGTTCAAACACCGAGACACCGTCGCCGTCGATACATTCGCCATGCGCGCAACATCGGCGAGCGTTGGTAAATCTCTATGATCGGTCATCTGTGTCATGCGGTTCCACGGTCGTAATCGTTAAAATGCAGTCTGTGCAAAGAATCTCTACGAATGTCAATGTAAGCGCTTGCACGAAAAAATGAAAGCGCTTACATTCATTCCGAATCGATTACTTAATTCGGAATGGAAAGATCATGTTTATCACTCTTTCAATTATATTGTTCGCCACGATGCTTGCGAACGTAGTGTTCGGAACATTGGGTATGTCGGTTTTTCTAACAGACGTTCAAGAGATGTTAATTTTGCTCTTGGCTACTGTTTTTTTCGTTGTGGATATACTGAAACGCGAAGCGCGCGCAAAAAACGACGCGCAATAATAAACTTCTAGGGAGGAAGATTATGACTAAAGAAACCAAAGAATTGAAATCGGCAGAGCGCCGTAATTTCCTGAAACTTGCGGGCACAGGTGGCTTTACGGCTGCTATGGTTGCAGGTGCATCAGGAATGCTATGGTCCAGCGAAGCGGCTGCACAAACTGCAAACGAAGAGCGTGAGCGTGAAAAAGCAGCAGAGCACACAATGACAATTGCAACGGCATATGTCTTGGGCGCGTCTCGCAGCTATCCAATCATGCAGTTGGACCTCAAAGAAAACATCCAGAACGCAACAAACGGCAAAGTCTACGTTAAATTGGCCCCAGGTGGTCAGTTGGGCGCAGGTGGTGCATTGGTTCAAGCTGTTCAAGGCGGCACAATCCAAGCGGCACAGCACTCGCTATCTAACTTTGCCCCATTTGCCAGCGCCGTTGACTTGATCAACATGCCTTACTTCTGTGGCTCCAACCAACGCTTCACAAACCTTGTGACATCACAAGCTTGGGCCGATGCCGTCACACCAAAAGTCGAAGCAGCGGGTTTTAAGCCATTGTTCTACGTGAACATCGACCCACGTGTTGTTGCAGTTCGTAAAGGCGGCAATGCTGTTATCACACCAGCAGACCTAGATGGCGTAAAATTCCGCGTTCCAGGCTCAGCAATGTTGCAGCAATATTACCGTATGGTTGGCGCAAACCCGACACCTGTTGCATGGGGTGAAACACCTTCTGCGATCAAACAAGGTGTTGCAGACGCACTCGATCCATCCGTTGGCGCGCTCTACGTCTTTGGCTTCAAAGATATCCTAAGCCACGTGACATTCACACAGGCCGTTCCTGACAGCCAAGTGTACTCAATGAACCTAGAGTGGTTCAATGGTCTGCCATCTGATATCCAAGACGGCATCATGTTCGCAGGTGACATCACACAGCAGCAAAACTGTGCCAAAGTCCCAGCAGCACGCGCTTATGCGATGTCTGAATTGGCGAAATCTGGCGTTCAGTTCCACTCACTCTCAGAAGATCAGTTGGGCGAATGGAAAGCAGCTGGTGGATACCAGCGCAGCGAATGGGATCAGTTCAAGAAAGACCTTGCAGGTTCCATGGATGCATTTGCGAAATTGGAAGAAGGCGCCTCAACAATGGGCCGTCTCTACGTCCACGACGCATAAGACACCTTTTTCTGAGGTCCCGTCTTGGGGCCTCAGACCTTGAATTTTCTGACAGCCTAACCTGATGAGGTCACTTCGGTGATCACGGGAGAGGTGTGCAACAGGAGCACGACATGTCTAGGTATTTGAAGCTTATAGATCAAAACGCCGAACGGTGGGCGCTCTTGGTCTTTTATGTGATGGTCGTCATCACCATGGCGATCGAAGTGCTACGGCGCGAGATTTTCGCCTATTCCTCCATTTGGGGCGAAGAAATGGTGCGGTATTCGTTTATCTATCTAGCGTGGATTGGTGCCGCCGCTGCCGTCAAAGAACGCGCGCACATCCGCATCGATGTTATCATGCATTACTTGGGCAGACGCATCAAAGCGTTGGTTTATATGTTCGGCGATGTGGTGATGCTAGGCGTGGCTCTTATCGCTCTGTTCTATTCTTTTGAAACTGTCATGGTCTCGTACAAATTCGGTTCCGTGACCCATGGTTTGCGCGTCTCAATGGTGTGGTTTCTGATGGCGGTCCCGACTGGATTTGCACTGGTCTCGCTCCGCCTCGTCCAATCTTTCTTGCGCGACCTCAGGGATCTTCGCGCGGGCAATGACGTATATGAGGGTGACACCCTCTTTGAAGAAGGGGGCGCATAATGCTTTGGAGTGCTCTACAAGAACAAACTGTCGTTTTGGGTTGGGATTTCTATGTTCCCGTTATCCTCTTCGTCGTCCTCTGCGCCCTCGCAGTTCCCGTTTGGGCCGCGATTGGTGTTGCCGCAATCACAATGTTGCTCATGTCTGGCGATTTGCCTCTGACCTTGGTTGGTGAAAGCCTATTTGCAGGTATTGACCACTTTGCCCTAACTGCGATCCCATTGTTCATCCTGACAGGTGACGTGCTTGTGCGCACTGGCTTGTCGCGCAAATTCCTAGATGTCGCTGAGGCGCTCACATGCTGGGCAAAAGGTGGATTTGGCTCCGCAACTGTTCTGGTCTGTGGCATGTTTTCCGCAATCTCTGGATCAGACGCCGCAGGTGCCGCAGCCGTTGGTCGCATGACAATCGCCCGTTTGGTCGAAAGCGGGTATCCCCGTCCCTATGCTTGTGCCTTGGTGGCCGCGGGTGCCTGTACAGGGATCTTGATCCCACCGTCCATTGCCTACATCGTGATTGGTTTGGTCCTAGGTATATCCGCATCCACATTGTTCCAAGCAGCCCTCATTCCAGGGATCGCCATCCTAGGCTCAATCTTGGTGACCAACATCGTGATGAACCGCATCTATCGGTTTGAAGGTGGCGGTCAGATCACATGGGGCGAATGGGGCGTGAACCTTTTGTCATCCATCAAAAGCGGTTGGTACGCCTTTATCGTTCCTGGCATCATTTTCTACGGTATCTTCTCAGGCCGCCTCACCCCAACCGAAGCAGGTGCAACAGCCGTGATTGTCACAATCATCATCGGCTTTATCCTCGGGACGCTGAAATTGTCAGATTTCCCAGGCATGTTGATCAGCTCGGCCAAAGTGAATGGTGTCATCCTTCCGATCATCGCTTTTTCACTTCCTTTAGCGCAGGCATTGGCCATCATGGGTGTTCCTCAAGGGTTTGTCTATTCTGTAACCTCGATGACAGATAATCCTTACCTCTTGATCCTGCTCATGATCGGTATCTTGATCGCGGCGGGCTGCGTGATGGAAACAACGCCAAATATCGTGATTTTGGCGCCAATCTTGAAACCCCTTGCCGATGAAATTGGCATGAACGAAATCCAATTCTGCGTCATGATGATCACAGCTTTGGGCGTCGGGTTCATTACTCCACCTCTTGGACTAAACCTCTTTGTTGTGTCTGGGATCACAGGTGAATCGATCTTGAAAATTGCGGTTTATGCAATTCCCTTCGTCTTCTTCATGTTGCTCGTTGTACTCTTGATCGCATTCGTTCCTGAACTTTCAACAACTCTCCTACCTGATATCTATAAATAGGACTCTCACTTATGGCACGAGACTACCTCAAAAAAGCAACGCTCACATCGCAGTCAAACGCATCTGATGTGAATGCAACCGTCCAAGGTATCTTGAACGATATCGAAGCAGGCGGCGATGCCAAAGCATTAGAATATGCAGCGAAGTTTGATAAATATGACGGCAATGTCCTCTTAACCCAAGAGGAAATCGAAGCCGCCATCAATCAGGTTCCTAAAAAGCTACGCGATGACATCGATTTTGCCCATGCCAACGTCAAACGCTTTGCCGAAGCACAACGCGCGACCCTCAAGGACATCGAAGTTGAAGTTGTCCCAGGTCTCATCGCAGGTCAGAAATCCATTCCTGTGAATACAGCAGGCTGCTATGTTCCCGGTGGTCGATACAGCCATATCGCCTCTGCAATTATGACGGTGACAACGGCTCAAGTTGCGGGATGTGAACACATCGTTGCCTGTTCTCCACCCCGTCCGGGCGTGGGTGTTGCCCCAGCGATCATCTATGCGGCGCATAAATGTGGCGCAACCCAGATCATGGCTATGGGCGGCGTCCAAGGGATTGCCTCAATGACCTTTGGTCTCTTTGGATTGCCCAAGGCAAATATCCTCGTTGGACCCGGCAACCAATTCGTCGCCGAGGCCAAGCGTATCCTCTTTGGTCGCGTCGGAATCGACATGATCGCAGGTCCGACCGATAGCTTGATCCTTGCTGATAAAACAGCGGATGCGGAAATCGTCGCTGTGGATTTGGTGGGGCAAGCTGAGCATGGCTATAACTCACCTGTTTGGTTGGTAACGGATGATCGTGATCTGGCAGAAACAGTCATGAACCGCGTGCCTCAGTTGATCGAAGAGCTCCCAGAGGTAAACCGCGACAACGCACGGGCCGCATGGCGCGATTATGCCGAAGTCATCGTTTGCGCAGATCGCGTTGAAATGGCGCAATGTTCTGATGATTACGCCCCTGAGCACCTCACTGTTCAAGCCGAAGATCTGGATTGGTGGTTGAACAACCTCAACTGCTATGGCTCGCTCTTCTTGGGTGAGGAAACCACAGTTGCCTTTGGAGACAAAGCCTCAGGAACGAACCACGTTTTGCCAACATCTGGTGCGGCATCCTACACGGGCGGCTTGTCGGTGCATAAATACATGAAGATCGTGACATGGCAGCGCGCCACACGCGAGGGTTCAAAAGATGTCGCCATTGCAACCGCCCGCATTTCCCGCCTCGAAGGGATGGAAGGTCACGCACGCACCGCGGATATTCGCCTCCAGAAATATTTCCCCGGCGAAAACTTTGATTTGTCGGCGGAAGGGTAATTCATGACCGCTGCCCCCTCTCATATGTTTGATCTGACGGGCAAAGTGGCCTGTGTCACAGGTGCCAGTTCAGGATTGGGGGCGCGTGCGGCTATCGTTTTGGCAAATGCGGGCGCGCGCGTGGTCGGGCTTGCTCGTCGCGCGGATGCCTTGGCCAAGACAGCCGCGTCCATTGAGGGGGCTTTTACGCCACTGCCCGTAGATCTTTCAGATCGCGACAAGACCGACGATATCGCAGCCCAAGTCATGGATATCTATGGGGGCGTTGATATTGTGGTTCACGCCGCAGGTCTGAATAATCGCCAACCCATTGATGAGATCACGCCAGACGGCTGGGATGATACGATCAACTTGAACCTCGCGGTGCCATTCTTTTTGTCCCGCTGTTTCGTCCCCCATATGGCCGAGCAAAACTGGGGACGGATTATCAACTTCGCCTCATTACAAAGCCACCGTGCTTTTCCTGACAGCCTGTCCTATGGCGCCTCAAAAGGCGGTGTTGCCCAGATGACGCGCGCAATGGCGCAAGCATGGTCTCCCCAAGGCATCACCGCCAACGCGATTGGCCCAGGTTTCTTTAAAACGGAACTAACCGCGCCTGTCTTTGCCGATCCTGAACGCGCGGCGCGCAATGCGGCGCAAACCTGCATCGGTCGTAATGGCGAACCCGAAGATATCGACGGTCCCTTGCTGTTTTTGGCCTCTGATGCGTCAGCTTATGTTACAGGTCAAGTCTTGATGGTTGACGGAGGATTTACTGCAAAATGAAAGCGCTTGTTTATACTGGACCTAAATCGCTTGAATTCCGCGATGTCCCCGATCCCGCGCCGAGTTCGGATCAAGTTCTCATCCGCATCGATAGCGTTGGAATTTGCGGCTCCGACATGCATGCCTTTCTCGGCCATGACGAACGCCGCCCTGCCCCATTGATCCTCGGTCACGAAGCCGCAGGTATCATCCAAGGCGGAGCGCGTGACGGAGAACGTGTTACGATCAACCCATTGGTTTCTTGTGGATCTTGCGTTGCGTGCCAAACAGGACGCGATAACCTCTGTCCTGATCGTCAAATCATCTCGATGCCCCCACGCGAGGGCGGTTTTGCCCAATACGTCGCAATGCGTGAGCAGAATTTAGTCACAGTTCCTGATCATGTGAGCTTGGCCCAAGCATCCCTTGCGGAACCGATTGCCTGCGGATGGCATACTGTTCGCTTGGCGCTCAAGACCTGTGAAACAGCGGGGCAAGACGCAGATGCGCTTGTGCTTGGTGGCGGTGCCATCGGTTTGGGCGCAGCACTGAGCCTCAAGGCCCAAGGTGTGAACAAGATAACGATCATCGAACCGAATGAGGCGCGTCGTGCGCATCTCATCGAAAAATGTGCGCAAACGGTCAAGGCCTCTGCAGATGACAGCGACACGAACGCCTATGACGTGATCATTGACGGCGTTGGCTATGCGGCCACGCGCAAAACTGCGTCCGCAGCGGCCCGCCCTGGTGGTGTGATCGGACATATCGGATTGGGTCAAGCCACCGATGGATTGGACATTCGCCGCATGACCTTGCAAGAAATAACCTTTATCGGGACGTATACCTATACGGCCCAAGACTTCCGCCAGACGGCTCAAGCTATTTTCGACGGCTCGTTAGGGCCGCTTGATTGGTTTGAGGAACGCGCCTTGGCAGATGGGCAACAGGCCTTCCAAGATATTCTAAATGGAACCGTTGCCAGCCCGAAACTTATTCTTAAACCAAACTGATGGAGCCTAATATGTCAGAAATCCCGCATCTCTTGGTGCATGAACATGCAGATAACGTTGGTGTTGTCGTCGTAGAAGGCCTAACCGCCGGAACAGACATGCTTGTTTGCGTCACGCACGATAACTCAACTTTCCGCCTAAAAGCAGAAGCAGATGTGCCAATCGGTCACAAGATTGCTCTCAAGGACCTCAAGGACGGCGATACGGCGACGAAATATGGCGAAGACATCGGAAAAATTATTGCCGACATTCCCCAAGGTCAGCACGTCCACACCCATAACTGCAAAACAAAACGCTGGTAAGGAGAGACTTATGTCTACGAAATACTCAAATATGACAGTCAAAGCCTTCCGTCGTGAAAACGGACGCGTTGGCGTACGTAACCATGTTGTCATCTTGCCCGTTGACGATATTTCAAACGCCGCGTGTGAAGCGGTTGCGAACAATGTCAAAGGCACAATGGCGATCCCGCATGCCTATGGCCGTTTGCAGTTTGGTGAAGACCTAGAATTGCACTTCCGCACAATGATCGGCACAGGCGCGAACCCGAATGTGGCCGCCGTTGTTGTGATCGGTATCGAACCAGGCTGGACCAAGCGCATTGCCGACGGCATCCGCGCAACAGGCAAGCCAGTTGCGGAATTCTCGATCGAACAGAACGGTGATTTCGAAACCATCCGCCGCGCGAGCTGGGCTGCGAAAGACTTCGTCCACATGACATCTGAATACCAACGAGAAGAGTGTTCAATCTCTGAACTTTGGGTCTCAACAAAATGTGGTGAGTCTGACACGACAACGGGCCTTGGCTCTTGCCCAACTGTTGGCAACATGTACGACAAGCTGCTTCCTGAAGGGATCACAGGGTTCTTTGGCGAAACATCTGAAATCACAGGTGCTGAGCACATTTGTAAAGAGCGCGCGATCAACGAAGAAGTTGGTGAGCGTTGGTACAAAATGTGGAAAGCGTATCAAGACGACGTGATCTTTGCACACCAGACAGATGACTTGTCCGATTCACAGCCAACCAAAGGCAACATCGAAGGTGGGTTGACCACGATTGAGGAAAAAGCCCTCGGTAACCTAGAGAAAATCGGTCGTACCTCGAAATACATCGACATCCTAGAACCAGCAGAAGCGCCAAATGCGGGCAATGGTCTGTACTTTATGGATAGCTCCTCTGCGGCGGCGGAATGTGTGACATTGATGGCAGCGGGTGGTGCGGTAATCCACACCTTCCCAACAGGTCAAGGGAACGTTGTGGGCAACCCAATCGTTCCAGTCATCAAGATCACTGCAAACCCACGCACAGTACGCACAATGTCAGAGCACGTTGACGTTGACGTGTCGGGTATCTTGCGTCGTGAAAAGACCATCGACGAAGCAGGCGACGATTTGATCGAAATGATCCGTCGCACAGCAAATGGTCGCAACACAGCGGCAGAAGCCTTAGGTCACCGCGAATTCTCGATGACCAAACTTTACCGCTCTGCGTAAATAGGATAGGCGGCATTCAAATTATGGATGCCGCCACCCCAGATATGACAGATACCGTTACCCTTTCTCTCACTGACGCCACCGACCTCATTCAACGCGCTTTTGTCGCTTTGGGTGTTGCAGATGGCGCTGCTCTTTCTGTAGCGCGCGCGCTCGTTGAGGCCGAAGCCGACGGACAAGTCGGGCACGGACTATCGCGTCTCAGCGATTACATGGCTCAGGTGAAATCAGGAAAGATCAACAAATCTGCGCATATCACGACAAAAGCCGTGTTTCCTGCGGCTCTCATGACTGATGCAGATTGCGGTTTTGCCTATCCCGCCATTGATCAAGCCATCGAGCATGGGATCACAGCGGCGCATAGCTATGGCCTTGCAGCTATGGCAATCGCAAATTCGCATCATTGCGGATCCCTTTCGATCCATGTGGAAAAAATCGCTCAAGCGGGCTTGATTGGCCTAATGGTCACAAATTCCCCGCCCGCCATTGCCCCGCATGGTGGCAACACGCCTTTGTTTGGAACCAATCCAATTGCCTTTGGCGTTCCACGATTAAATGAAAATCCCCTTGTGATTGATATGTCCCTGTCCGTTGTGGCCCGTGGTAAAATCATGCATGCCGCCAAAACAGGCCAACCCATTCCAACGGGATGGGCCCTGGATGCAGAGGGCAAGGACACCACGGACCCATCTGAAGGTCTCAAGGGATCAATGGTTCCAGTGGGCGGTCCCAAAGGCACGGCGCTGGCCTTGATGGTGGAAATCCTCTCCGCCTCAATGACAGGATCAAACTTTAGCTATCAAGCGAGCTCATTTTTTGCAGCCGAAGGTCCAGCCCCCAAAGTTGGGCATTATCTCATCGCCCTTAAGCCAGCCGAAGAAGAGACCAATTTCGCGCCGCGTTTAGAAGAGCTATTGGCTGAAATCATCGCTCAAGACGGGGCGCGTTTGCCCGGACTTCGTCGATTTGCAAAACGCACCGAGGCAGAACAAGACGGGATTACTGTTCCCAAAACCTATGTGGACTTAGGCCAAAGCGTGATTGCCGCGGCCTAAACCACCTTGATACTTTGAAAGGTATCCAAACTGTGATTGACCATTATCGTGCGAAAGCCGCCCTCTTATTCCCGGGCGTGCTTGTCTCGTTGATTGTTGCCCTCTCCGCGCAATTCGTCGCCGACCATTATGGCGCCCCTGCTATGCTCATGGCGCTCTTGTTTGGCATTGCACTGAATTTTCTCTCAAGCGAGGGAAAAACCGTCCAAGGCATACAATTCTGTGCCAAAACCATTCTGAGGATTGGCGTTGCGTTATTGGGCCTTCGGATCAGTGTCTCGATGCTATCTGACTTAGGAGTGCCTTTGATCCTCTTGGTGATAGCTGGGTTGGTCGCCACCATAGGGGTTGGCCTACTGATTGGACCGCGTTTTGGCTATGGTCCGCGCTTTTCATTCCTGACAGCGGGATCGGTGGCCATCTGTGGCGCTTCAGCTGCTATGGCGATTGCCGCGATTTTACCCAAAGATGAGCGCAGCGAACAACGCCTTGTGTTTACTGTTGTCGGGGTTACGTTGCTTTCAACCATTGCGATGATCCTCTATCCGATTTTTGCAACCTCAATTGGGATGGACGAGTTACAAACAGGGATATTCATCGGAGCCACAATTCACGATGTCGCCCAAGTGGTCGGAGCGGGGTTTTCTGTGTCCGAGAGTACAGGCGAAACCGCAACCTTGATCAAGCTCTTTCGCGTTGCCATGCTGGCACCCGTCGTCGTGATCGCAACCATGGTCATCCGAATGAACGTCACCACATCAGATGACATGCAGCGGCCCCCTATCCTGCCGTTTTTTGTCATCGGGTTTATTACGTTGGCGACGCTGAATTCGCTCGCCACCTTGCCGGTCGCCATAACGGACACGGCGGGCACGCTGTCAAAATGGGCCTTGCTGACCTCGATTGCGGCTGTGGGGATGAAAACATCTATCAAAGACGTCGCTCAAGTCGGCGGTGCGGCGATTGCATTAATCGTGATTGAGACGCTATTTCTAGCAGGGTTCATCTTGGTTGGTTTGACCTTTTTGATGTAGGCCAGACACCAAGGCCCAGACCCCAAGACCCAGGCACCAAGACAAAGAAAAGGTGCGGCCGAAACCGCACCTTTATTTTTTATGCATCAAAGCGATCTGCGTTCATGACTTTGACCCAAGCGGCGACAAAATCATTGACGAATTTCTCTTTGCTGTCGTCTTGTGCGTAGACTTCTGCATAGGCACGCAAGATTGCGTTTGAGCCAAAGACCAAATCAACACGCGTTGCTGTGTGTTTGGTGTCCCCTGTCGCACGATCCACAATCGCATAGGAGTTTTTGCCAGTTGGCTCCCATTTGTAGGCCATGTCTGTTAACGTCACAAAGAAGTCCGTCGTCAAGGCGCCAACGTTATCTGTGAACACACCATGCGCTGATCCGCCATGGTTGGTTCCAAGAACACGCATACCGCCCAACAAACAGGTCATTTCAGAGGCCGTGAGGCCCATCAACTGTGCCCGATCCAAAAGCAATTCTTCTGGCTTGACCGCATAGTCTTTTTTGACCCAGTTGCGGAACCCATCATGGATTGGCTCAAGCACTGCGAAGCTGTCTACATCCGTTTGCTCGGCTGTGGCATCCCCACGGCCTGGCATGAACGGCACCTCGACATCGAACCCAGCCGCTTTGGCCGCTTGTTCAACACCGACGTTGCCCGCAAGAACGATGATATCCGCAACACTTGCACCAACCTCAGAGGCAATGCCCTCAAGAGTAGACAAAACAGAGGCCAAACGCGTTGGCTCGTTGCCGTCCCAATCTTTTTGTGGCGCAAGACGGATACGTGCTCCATTGGCACCGCCGCGCATGTCGGATCCACGGAATGTACGCGCACTATCCCAAGCGGTTGCAACCATATCAGAGACAGACAAACCGCTTGCTGCGATTTTAGCTTTGGCGGCCGCGATGTCGTATCCTGTTGAGCCTGCTGGAATCGGATCTTGCCAGATCAAATCTTCTGCTGGAACGTCAGGACCGAAATAGCGGGCTTTTGGACCCATATCGCGGTGTGTTAGCTTGAACCAAGCGCGTGCAAAGACTTCTGAGAAATACGCAGGGTCTTTGTAGAAACGCTCTGAGATTTCGCGATAGATCGGATCTTTGATCATCGCCATATCCGCATCTGTCATCATTGGGTTACGACGGATTGATGGATCAAAGGCGTCGACGGGCATGTCTTCTTCTTTGATGTCAATTGGTTCCCACTGATGAGCCCCTGCTGGGCTTTTTCTAAGTTCCCAATCGTAGTTGAACAAAAGGTGGAAATAGCCGTTATCCCACTGGATTGGGTTCGAGGTCCATGCGCCCTCAATACCAGATGTGATTGCGTTCGGGCCATTCCCTTCTGGGTTCGTCCAACCAAAGCCTTGGTTTTCGATATCTGCGCCCTCTGGTTCTGCACCCAGTTTGGAGGCATCTCCATTCCCGTGTGCTTTACCGACTGTGTGACCACCTGCGGCCAAAGCAACGGTTTCTTCGTCGTTCATCGCCATACGGGCAAATGTTTCGCGCACGTGTTGCGCAGTGCGCAAGGGATCAGGATTTCCGTTCACCCCTTCTGGGTTCACATAGATCAAACCCATATGCACGGCTGCAAGCGGGTTTTCTAGTGTAGAGGCGTCTTCCAAATCGTCATACCGATTTTCACTTGGCGCAAGCCATTCGTTTTCAGACCCCCAATAGGTATCTTTTTCAGGATGCCAGATGTCTTCGCGACCAAAGCTAAATCCATACGTCTTGAGACCCATGTTTTCATAAGCAACTGTACCAGCAAAGACCAAGAGGTCCGCCCAAGACACAGCATTGCCGTATTTCTTTTTCAACGGCCAAAGAAGGCGGCGCGCTTTATCAAGGCTTGTGTTGTCAGGCCATGAATTCAGCGGCGCAAAGCGCATGTTGCCTGTCCCTGCACCACCACGACCATCTGTCGTGCGATAGGATCCTGCAGCGTGCCATGCCAAACGGATCATCAAGCCGCCATAGTGACCCCAATCCGCAGGCCACCAATCTTTGCTATCGGTTAGCAAAGCATGTGTGTCTTTTTTCAAGGCCTCAACATCAAGCGACTTGAGCGCCTCACGGTAATTAAAGTCAGCACCCAAAGGTTGGGTTTTCTGATCGTGCTGGTGCAAAATGTCCAAATTCAATGAATTCGGCCACCAAGCTGTTACAGATTGGTTCTCAGCGGTATTCGCGCCATGCATGACTGGGCAACCGCCCTGCGCATCAACGTGCTTGTTCATATCTTACCTCTCCTAAAATTGTGATATTCAAGTCATGAAATATCGACTCTGTGACACAGATAGCGACACAATCCCGTATTTCATTCATAATTGCCAGTTGTATTAATTTATATTTTCGATAAGAAAAAGTTATGAGCAATATCACTTTGAAACAGATGCGTTATTTTGCAACGCTCGCGCGTATGGGCCACTTTGGGTATGCGGCGGATGCCTCTGCAATTTCGCAACCGGCCCTGTCTCAGCAAATCAAAAAGCTGGAACAAGAATTAGGCACACCTCTATTTGAGCGCGGCGCAAAATCATTTGTCCTGACCCGTTTTGGACAGGAATTTTTAGCCCAGTGTCACAAAATCCTAGAGGATGTCCAAACCATCGAATTAATGGCGCGTGCGGCACGGCAGGATGCGTTTGATCGGCTAAACTTGGGGATCATTCCCACCATCGCGCCTTATCTTTTGCCAAAAATCTTGCGCGCAATGTCTGATAATCACCCAGAGATCACCGTAAGTGTGCGAGAAACGCAAACGTCCAAGTTGGTTGAGGAAACCCTGAACGGCAGCCTCGATATGGCCCTACTTGCTCTGCCAATTGGCGAGGCGCATCTGGAGGAAACTGTTATGTTTTCCGAGGAATTTGTGTTGGTCCGTCCACAAACCGCACGTGATCTGCCTGTGCCCGACCCGCGCAGCTTTGCCGCCTTGCCGTGGCTCTTGCTCGAAGAAGGGCATTGCTTTCGCGACCAAGCCCTCGCCTTTTGCCAAATAGACACCACAGCGAACCGCCGCCATGACGCAAGTTCGCTGTCGACGCTCGTGCAAATGGTTCAGGCGGATTTAGGTATTACGCTGATCCCAGACATGGCAATCGATCTGGAAACCCGCGCAACGGATGTGAATGTTGCACGGTTTCCCACGGACCCACCAACGCGCGACATAGGCGCGATTTGGCGCAAATCCTCGCCTTTGGCCCATAAATTTGCCACCGTCTTTCAAACGATGACACAGGCCGTCACACCAAGCTAGTGAAGCGCCACCAAAGTCAACGCCGGAGGGCGCCAAGATCATATCAACCCCAGTTGCCGCGTCAAAGGCATCGTCAGTGTCTTCGAATGTTGTGCCTGCCGGCCAATTGGGGGTCACACCATCGCCGCGTCCCAAAGCAATCGCAATGGGATTGCCGTCTTGATCCGTGCCAACAGCCGTGATCGCACCGACATTGGGCGTACCGCCATATGCGGATTGTTGAACTGTCCCTGTGAAAACGACTTCGACACCGTTTTCATCCAAAAACGTGACTTCGATAGTTTCACCACTAGTGAGCGTCGTATTTCCATCTGTCACAGTCAGGTATTGCGGAGTCAATTGCGATGAATTCACATCACCAACATGGAAGGTTCCACCCAAAGCACCATCGCCAATATTGGCGCCAGTGCTATAGTTCATGCCCCAATAAGGATCAGCTGTCAGATCAAGGGTTAGCTCATCAGGATTGCTACCACCGCCATAGATTGTATCGTTCCCGACACCGCCTAAAATCGTGTCGTTTCCTTCATATCCAATGATGCTATCATCATCGCCGCTTGCGAGCGTCGGATTGCCATCATTGTTGTCGATCAAATCTCCATCGGGGTCACCGGCATAACTGCCATTGATAAGATCACCCGACCCAGTGCCTTCGACGATTTTGTCCGATGGCGCGGTCACATTGCTCAAATTGTTTTGCTACCAATAATAAAGCGACGACCCCGAATAGGTCATGCTCCCATCAACGAGGCCGCTGACATCCCAGTCTTCTGTTCCTACACCGTGATTTGACCCATCGAACGTGAGCTTTGTGGGATATTCACCGTTTTCTTCGATTTCATCCGTGACAATCCCACCACCCCAAGTGTCCGTCGCCAAAGCTTCGTTGCCAAAGGTCGCATAATATTTCACCGATCCATCGCTTTGCGGAACTGCGAAGACCGCCGAAATCTGATGTGACACGTTCGAATGTGTATAACTTGTCCCATCGGCAAATTCCAATGTTCCCCCACGCGCGGCACCCGTCACTGTGATCCCGTCAATGGTCATAGAGGTGTTGTTTGAATCGTTTACGTACCAAGCGCTCCCATTCATATCGTCAACGACATGGAGGGACGGAGGGCTGATTACGGAGAAGGACGCTACGGTATCACCAGATAAAATTGGCGTGTCCGGGATCACTTCATACAAATAGGCGTTATATGCTGTCACCTGCTAATTCCTTGTGCTTCTTAAATGCTCGAGTCGTTTTTATTCGTTGAAACTCGTTAAAAAATCACAAGGTGCGCGGTACCAAATCGCGACCACGGATCAGTAGATCAATCAAATGTGGCGGCTTTGTGTTCAAGGAATGACACAATTGGGCACAGGGACACCCCGCCCAAAACCGATGCAAGAGCGCAACAAACTGGGGTAAATCAGCAAAATTGGTATTCCTTTTGAGGGGATTTAGTCACTTTGGTCTTAAAATTTGGTGAACACAGTGGCGCGGCACCAAGGCTATTTCAGGATCACTGAGCAAGTGTGGTGATCATGTCCTGCGACTCTAGAGCGAATGCGATTCGGGATTAGAGGGTGCTTATGCTCTTTTTGAAATCTTATATATAACGTGATGATGATAGGTTTCATCTGGGCGCAAAATCGCGTTTGGGAATGTGGGATGATTTGGCGCATCAGGCCACGCCTGCGTTTCAAGCGCAATCCCCGAGCGTGCCCCATAGGTTCGCCCCTCTAAGCCGATCCCACCAGAACAGTCCAAGCCATCCCCCGTATAGACCTGTAATCCCGGTTGATTGGTCGCAATACCAACCTCAATCCCAGATCGCGCCGCGCTTAACCGCGCGACGGGACGTGTCGGGACCGTTTTTGAGGACAGACAGAAATTATGATCAATCTGATGTGCACCCAATTCTTTGAGCGCGCGGAAATCAAAGGCATGCTGATCGAGCGCCACTTTGGTTCCCAAGGGGATGAGCGCGTGATCAACAGGCAAAAAGTGATCCGCACTGACCTGTAACTGATGATCCGCAATCGTCTCTGTGCCATCTAAATTGAAATAACTATGATGAGCCAAGGAACAAGGCGTCGCGCGATCACTTGTGGCGGTGATGTCAAAAGACAAAGCCCCGTGCTCATCCAAGGACATGTGCGCCCGTAGGCTCATGTTGCCCGGAAACCCCATGTCCCCATCGTTCAATTCAAGACCCATAACAACGTGATCGGCCCCCATTTCAAGGATTGACCAAACCTTGGACGAGACCCCCACTGGACCCCCATGAAGCGTATGGCCCGTGTCCGCCTGAACCTCGGCCTGATAGGTCGTGCCATCAATCTCAAAACGTCCATGGCGAAGACGGTTGGAAAAGCGTCCCACTAAGGCGCCTGCATACATGAGCGGGCCAAAATATGGCTCTAACGTAGACGCTCCAATAACAAGGGGATGGGCCACGCCCTCAACCCTCAAATCCTGCAATGTCGCCCCATAGGTGAGAAACGCCGCCCGAACACCGCCATTTTCCAAGGTCACGCAATGGACTGGATCACCATTCGGCAATCTACCAAAGATATCTGGCCTCGGTGTCATGTCCCGTTACTTCAACGCAACAGGTAAATTGGCAATCGCGTCTTCTGCACTCACACGAGGCAGATCGCTGTCAATCCACCCCTTATAGGGCGCTTTGCCTGCCATTCCGCCCTTGGTATCCACGAACCCCGTGAGACCCGCTTCACGAATTTGACGCATCAAGAACCCTGTACGATTAGCCGTCCGACAGATCAAAGCCACAGGCCGCCCCTGTGCCAATTCCCGCGCTTGCATCAGGTTATCTACGAAATCCTTAGAGGTCATATCCAATGGCCACGCCCCCTGAGCAACACCCGTTTGCGCCCACTCCTCAGGACGACGCACATCAATCAACACGACCTCATCCTTTAACAAAGCTGCATGAACCTGATCCACGCTCCATTCATCCCCCTCTTGGGCCAGTCCCAAGCCTGCGCTCACAGACATGGCGATGGTCGCGAAAACAAGCTGACGGCGAGAAATGTTGATCATGATATGGCGTCCTCATTTGGCAGGGGTCCCTGGACAATGTTGCAAAATCAGATGGATTGCAAATGGGGTTTTCAGTTCAGCAATTCACATTCCCCTTGACCTTCTAGTGACTGGAAGCTTTATGCAAACCTAAGACCCCTTTTGTCTGATTGGAAACGCTATGACCTCGCCTATGACTTTGACACTTGACGGTATGACCTGTGGGGGCTGTGCCAGTCGGGCGCAGCGTGCCTTAGACGCGGTGGAGGGGCTAGACGAGGTTTCGGTCAATCTCGCGACGCATAGGGCGCAATTTACCCCTCGGGATGATATAGGCCTCACACGGGCGCTTAATGCGCTCTCAGAGGCGGGATATCCCGCCCGTGGGGTGGATTTGACCTTTGAGGTGGATGGGGTGACCTGCGCATCCTGTTGTGCGCGTGTGGAGCGCGCTTTGGGGGGTGTTACTGGGGTCACGGCGGCCTCAGTCAATTTGGCACAAAACACGGCGCATGTGTCGGGGGTTGAGGGGATAACGAACGAACAGGCCTGTCTCGCCGCCCTGGCCGCGATTGGATATCAGGCGCGCGCTGTGCGCAGGGGGCAAGACTTGGACATCACTGCTCGGCAAAGCAAAGAGGCCCGCGACATTGCTTGGCACACGGGAACAGCGGCAGCTCTGGCGCTGCCTGTGTTTGTTTTGGAAATGGGCTCGCATATGATCCCTGCCCTGCATATGTGGATTGCTGGAACGATTGGCATTCAAACCAGTTGGTTTATTCAGGCCTTTCTCACAACAGTGATCATGATGGGTCCGGGCCGCGGGTTTTATACCAAGGGCATTGCCGCGCTCCTGCGATATGCGCCCGATATGAATAGCCTCGTGGCCGTTGGCACATTGGCGGCTTATGGGTATTCCATGGTGGCGACATTCGCCCCTACCCTTTTGCCCAATGCCCTCAGAGCGGTCTATTTCGAAGCCGCCGCCGTAATCATCGTTCTGATCCTCTTGGGTCGGTTCTTGGAAGCGCGTGCAAAGGGGCGCACAGGGGCCGCTATTCAAAGCCTTATCCAGCTGAGGGAACACACCGCCGAGGTGTTCCGCAATGGTGCCTTTGTGGACACCCCTGTTGACAACATCGTGCCCAATGACGTGATCCTCATCAAACCAGGCGCGCGCCTGCCTGTGGACGGGCATGTCAGCGAAGGACAAAGCTATGTCGATCAAGCGATGATCACAGGCGAACCCCTGCCCGTGCTCAAATCCGTCGGAGACGCGGTCACGGGGGGAACGGTCAACGGTGAAGACGCACTGATCATTCAGGCCAGTCGCGTCGGCGCGGACACCAAGCTGTCCCAAATCATCCGTATGGTTGAACAGGCCCAAGGCACCAAGCTTCCGATTCAAAGCCTTGTTGATCGCATCACGCTTTGGTTTGTGCCTGCGATCCTCGCGCTTGCCGCGCTGACCTTTGCAGTCTGGCTGATGGTCGGTCCCGCACCGGTGATCAACTATGCCCTGATCGCAGCAGTTTCTGTGTTGATCGTCGCCTGCCCCTGCGCCATGGGATTGGCAACACCGACCTCCATCATGGTCGGCACAGGCCGCGCGGCACAGCTCGGTGTCCTCTTCCGCAAAGGCGACGCGTTGCAAGGCCTCGCCAATGTGAATGTCATCGCCTTTGACAAAACGGGCACCCTCACCGAAGGGCGCCCTGTTGTCACAGAATTCATCACAGCCCAAGGGTTGGATCGCAACACGCTCTTGGCACGGATTGGCGCCGCCGAAGCCCAATCCCAACACCCAATCGCCCAAGCCATCGTGCAGGCCGCCAAAGAGCAAGGCTTGCTGTTTCCAACCCATGATAAGATTACTCAAACCACGGGCCTTGGGATCGAGGTTCACTTTGACGAGGACACCCTTTTGATCGGCTCTGATCGATTGCTGCGCCGCGCCAATATCGGCCTTGGTGACTGGGAAGCCTCTGAAACCAATATGGCCAACGAAGGCAAAACCGTTATCTATGTCGCGCAAAATGGCCAAGTGGCCGCTATGATTGGCCTCAGTGACCCAATCAAACATAGCACTTATGACGCGCTGAAAACCCTACGCGCGCGCGGCCTCCATATTGCTATGATCACTGGCGACAAAGAAGAAACCGCAAACACCATTGCGCGATCTTTGGGGATTGAAACGGTCTTTGCACAAACACTGCCTGAGGACAAAGTCACCGCCATTGCCACCCTCAAAACCCGAGGCAAAGTTGCCTTTGTCGGGGATGGGATCAACGACGCCCCTGCCCTCGCGCAAGCGGATGTGGGTATAGCCTTGGGAACAGGCACCGATGTCGCCATTGAGACTGGGGATGTGGTTTTGATGTCGGGGGATTTAGGGGCCGTGGTAAACGCGCTTAATTTATCGCGTCGCACCCTTGGCAATATCAAACAAAATCTGGTCTGGGCCTTTGGCTATAACGTGGCCTTGATCCCCGTTGCCGCAGGCGTCCTCTATCCCACATTCGGGATTTTGCTCTCCCCTATTTTTGCCGCCGCCGCGATGGGGCTTAGCTCTGTTTTCGTGCTGAGCAATGCGCTTCGCTTGCGGCACATAAAGCCCCATGAGAGCAAAGGGGCAAAGTCATGAATATTTCCGAAGTATCCAGCGCCACGGACTTACCCGCCAAGACGATCCGCTATTACGAAGATATTGGTTTGGTGATCCCAGATCGCGCCGACAATGGCTATCGTGATTTTTCCCACACCGACCTCCACAAACTTGCGTTCTTAGGTCGGGCGCGTGCACTTGGATTTAGCATTGAGGATTGTCGAACCTTACTGGCCTTGTATCAAGACAGCACACGGGAGAGCGCCCAAGTGAAATCATTAGCCCAAGATCACCTTGCCGCCATTGACACCAAAATCACTCAGCTACAGTCCATGCGCGCCACTTTGGCCGATTTAATCGAGACCTGTGCGGGGGATAATCGTCCAGATTGCCCGATTTTGGCCGATTTGGGCAAAAAACCATAAATTTTATTTAAAAACAATAATTTAGGGGTATTTCGGGGGGCTTTTGACGATCCCCCCGAATTCTATTTATTTAAAGCTCGTATCAAGCAGGCGATGAAGCTCATCCAAGGCATGTTCAACCAAAACCCGATCAACTTGTTTCCCAGCTAGGCGAATAAAGTGGTTTTTCCCATCAGTTTCTTGGCGCAGGATAATCCCATTTTGCAAACGACGTTCTTGCAAGACACGGCTGGCCTTTTCGGATTTGGGCCGCCCGCCTTTAGCACTCCCCTCCCCTGTTCTTTCGAAGTCGAGAAGAACGGGTTCCATGGCCGCTTGATCCTCTGCCGCGGATGTTCCTTGAGCGGCATCCAAAGCATCCCGCAACGCACCAGCCCCACCTAAACGCAGCACATTGGCAAGGCGCAAACCATAGCGTTCTGAGATGGTTTCAGGCTCCGTCAACAGATCACCAAGTTCCTCGAAGACATGCGCAAAGCTGCGGATTTTGGATCGCTTGGCTTTGGAGGCTGTGGCGAACAAGACGTTGACCGCCTCTTCGACATTTCCGAAGGGCCCATTTTGCGCACTGATAGATGCGATGCGACCGCGTTCAAAATGGCTTAGGTTTGCACGTACTTCGTTTTCTTCGACCATAGCCACAATCGCCGCAGGCACATCCTTGGGTGAGCGGATAAAGCACTTGATGGTGGAATAAGCCTTGGCTTGGGTCATGCCGAATAAGGTCTTGACCGCAAGCAATCGACGATAACCAGAAAGAACCCCATATTGGAAATCATTAGGATCATCGGTTGCGCGCTCATAGACCTCAATCGGAAGGCGCAGACCATTGGCCTGAATACTGCGGCGCAACTCTTCCATTTCATCTTCGTTGATAATGACGCGGTCTCGGGTCATATCGTCGGGATCAATCTTGGAAATATCAATTTCACTGACGATCAATCCGTTCTCTTGGGCCACTCGCAACTGAGCCGCGTCTTTGCTGTCACGTGCAATCTTGGCGCGTGTCTCTGCGTCCTGCAGCGGTGCAGAAGACGCAACATCCGCCGCAACCTGTGCGATCGGTGGGGTAAGACTTTGTGAACGTTTTTGCGGTGAGGTTTCGCTGCGAAACTGCTCCTCGATTTGCACGAGATCTTCGGGTTTGGGCATTTCTAACTTGCGACGCTTTGCCATGACTTATGCCTCCTCTTCTTTCAACATCTGCTCATCTCGCCACCATGTCCCCAGCAAGATTTCTTTGACTTCACCCCACGTGCGATCAAAAGCTTCTCGTCCCCGAGAATAGGTATCGCGGTTAAATTCACGGTAATCAATTTCGTAAATCCCACTCACTTGTTCACCCGCTTGACCGACCAAAGCGGTAAAGTCTTGACGATAGGTCGTCATGAAATCGCCGAAATAAGCTTGGATGACATTTGCCAAATCCGTTTGTTGACCCGCATCAAACCGAGTGATCAGCGCGCGAACAGCATCCCATTCAAACTTTATTTCAGGCAACCCGTCACGCCGACGTTGCGTATTTTCGCCATCCTCTATTGAGGCAAATGTCGAATAGAGCATATCGAAAAAGCGACCCGTTGAGTCAAATTCAAGGAAAGATGCTCCGAGCGGGACCAAAAGAATATCGGCCGCAGACAGTGCATTGATCGTGAGATATCCAAGGGCAGGGGGTGTATCCAGCAAGATGATATCATATTTATCAAGCAGTTCTTCGTTTTCCAAAAACCCTTGCAGCGCATCCCACAGAGGCCAATTGCGCGCCTGCATGCGCCAAACCGGAACCTGAAATTCAGCCCAGTACAAGTTGAGTTGAGCGCCAATGAGATCTATATTTGGCCAATGCGTTTTTTGAACAATATCGTCCGCACGTACCGTTAAGGCTTCGGTAAGGGTTTCATCCAATGCTATGGGCGCCAACCCTTCTGCTTCGCGGACCTTGTTTTCCTCAAGCACATGGGCGGCATAATGTTTGGCCATTAAAGGGAACGCCGTTTGCCATTCGTCTTCGACCTTGCCACCCATGATTGACGTCATCGATCCTTGACTATCGAGATCGACGACGAGAACTTTATAGCCATCCAAAGCCGCTGACATAGCGAGATGGGCGGCGGTACTAGTTTTTCCGACGCCCCCTTTGAAGTTCGCGACTGCGATTGTTTTGGCTTGGACGCCTTCGGGTCGGTAAGAGCGGTAGTTTTTGTTTGCGGCACCTTCTTTTGCGAAATGGTTTCGCAGCGAAACTACTTCATCGAGTGTAAACCACTTAGAACCACCTTCACCTTCGCCTTGTGGCAAGTCTGGGTTCGCTTTCAAAACACGGCGAAAATGAGCTGGAGCGACAGGGATCAAGTATTTGCAAATTTCCCAAGTCGAAAATTTACGAAGCCGTTTCTGTCCATCTGGAGAATACCCGCGTTTAGCGAGGTCATCGCGACCTCGTGCTACAAATGCGGCTGCTTTCGCAAATCGTGCTGTATCAACAGGGCCCGATAATTTTGCAGCTGCCTCAGGTGGATCAATACTCAGAAATTTAGGATGGTCATCTGTTGGTTTCGTTGCCATAATATACCTATGATGTGCTCTGTTTTATTGTATATGCGCATAAACATGGCACATAGCAAAGTAAAAATAAAAGGCTGTAATGAAATCGAATTTAAATTCGTTAATATATTCTAATAGCACAGCTCTATAGTTGAATAGTATTTAGTATATTTAATATACTTTGCTTAGAAAAAATTATTTTTTATCAATAGGTTACATATTTTACAGTCCCCAAATACAGGGTTAAGGGGTACTTGTTACAGGATGAAGAGGACCTAAATACGGGATTAAGGTAGCCGATTCTCGGGTTTTAGGGCGCTATGATTCGGGAAAGGGCGGGTTAGACACTGTTTTTTACCTAATTAGTGTCTAGGCGTAAAACTTATCCACAGAGCGATCCCGTAAGTTGGTACCTGAGGTGAGATCATAAAACAAGAAGGGGACCAATTTACAGGGACCTGAGGCCGACTTGTTCTGAGGTTCCTTTATGCTATGCTAAGCAAAAAAGAAAAGAGCAGATATATGAATACGATTCGATCAGAAATGCTTCAAGGCGCATTGCGGCGGGAAACGGTTAAAAAGAATGTGGCAGCCATCCACGTCTCAGGCAAGCTCACGCTACTACAACGTAAACTATCTAATGTCCTCTTGTTGAATGCTTATGACACGCTCATGAGCCGTCAGAGCCATCGGATAGACGCACGTACCCTGTGTACGATGGTGGGATATAATTCTAATGACATGGAAACGCTCAAGGCCTCTTTGAGGGGATTGGCGGAGACCGTTGCGGAATGGGATATGTTGGATGATCAAGGGCGGCAGGAATGGGGTGTCTCGGCGCTTTTGTCTTTCGCCAAGTTGAAAGAGGGCATATGTGAGTATGCCTATTCTCCGGCACTGGCGGAAAAGTTGCATGACCCAAAAGTCTTTGCCCTGATCAACCTCAATATTCAGCGGCAATTCACGGGAGGGCATGCGCTCGCGCTCTATGAGAATTGTTTTCGGTTTGTAAAAACGGGCAGCACCGGTTGGTGGGACATTGATATCTTTCGCCGTCTCATGGGTGTTGAGGAATCTGAGTATTATAAATCGTATAAACACCTCAATGCGAAAATCATCAAACCAGCTGTGAGTGAAGTGAACAAAGTAAGCGACATAATTGTTGAGCCTGAAATTCGCAAACAAGGGCGGACGGTGTCGCATATTCGGTTCCTCATCCGGCATAATCCTCAGTTGGCGATTATGAATATCGACGATGGGGCAGGGGTGCGGAACACGACGATCTACGTCAGTCTGCGCAAATTGGGGGTGTCGGATCGCCTCGCGCGGCAATGGATCAGTGAACATGGCGAAGATTACGTGACACAAAAGATGGCCTATGTCGCCGCACAGGGGAGCGTCAAAAACCCTGCGCGCTATTTAAGCGCGGCAATTAACCAGAATTTCCAAGAGGACACGGACGTTACACCAGCTGCGCCGACCTCTGAGCGGGCAATTCGGTTAGCGCGGATTCAAAAAGTGGTCGCCGCACGCTCACCGACGCAACGCGATGCGGACAAGCGGTTGTTTGTGTCGCAATTGCAAAGCAATCAAGAACGCGATGATTTTGAGCGTCACGGATGGATGTCAGCGATTAATCACATGGCGATTGTTGAATTCTGGACCGATCTCATGCCTGATGCGATGAGGGCAGGGGACTAGGACCAAAGGGGATGTTTCCGAAATTAAAAAGGCCCGCTGACGCGGGCCTTTTGCTGTTTAGTTTGATCGACGCTTATGCGTCGATGATTGCGTTGAAAATCGCGCTTGGGCGCATCACGGATGCAACCTTTGATGGGTCAGCGTGGTAATACCCACCCAGATCCGCAGGCTTGCCTTGGACAGCGGCGAATTCGGCCGTGATGGCCTCTTCGTTTTCAGCCAATTGCGCGGCGATCGGCGCAAAGTGTGCGGCGATTTCTGCGTTGTCTGTCTGAGCCGCCAAAGCCTCTGCCCAGTATTTGGCAAAATAGAAGTGGCTATCGCGGTTGTCTGGTTTTCCAACACGGCGTTCTGGGGATTTGTTATTGTCCAAAATGCCTTGGGTTGCGGCATCGACTGCGGCGCCTAGGATGCCCGCTTTTGGATTGCCTTTTACCTCAGCTAAGAAGCTCAACGATTCTCCAAGCGCACAGAATTCACCAAGTGAGTCCCAACGGAGGTGGTTTTCGTCAACCAATTGCTCAACGTGCTTTGGAGCAGAGCCGCCAGCGCCCGTTTCAAACAAACCACCGCCATTCATAAGTTTTACGATAGAGAGCATTTTAGCAGATGTGCCGAGTTCCAAGATAGGGAACAAGTCGGTCAAATAATCGCGCAAGACGTTCCCCGTGATTGCAATGCTATCTGCCCCTGTGCGGATGGTTTCCAACGTGAGGCGTGTCGCTTCGCGTGGGGCCATGATTTGGAAGTTATCTGCAACACCTTGCTCGGCCAAAATCGTATTTACATAGGTGATGAGCTGCGCATCATGGGCGCGCTCAGCATCAAGCCAGAAAATCGCCTGAGAGCCAGTTGCCTTTTGACGCGCAACAGCCAAGTTGATCCAGTCGATGATGGGGGCTTTTTTCGCAGTGGATGAGCGCCAAATATCGCCAGCCTCAACCGCGTGAGAATGCAGCACATCACCGTTTTCAAGCACATAGCGCACAGTGCCATTTTCTGACATTTCAAAGGTTGTTGGGTGGCTGCCGTATTCTTCGGCTTTTTGCGCCATGAGGCCAACATTGCCAACGGTGCCTGATGTGGTTGGGTCAAGGGCGCCTGTTTCTTTGAAGTAAGAGATGGTTTCATCATAGACAGGGGCATAGCAATTATCAGGAATCACACATTTTGTGTCGCCTTCTTTACCATCTGGTCCCCAGCCTTTGCCACCGGCGCGGATGACTGCAGGCATTGAGGCGTCGATAATGACGTCGGAGGGAACATGAAGGTTGGTGATGCCCTTGTCAGAGTTCACCATATACATGTCAGGTTGCGCAGCCATCGCCGCATTGAAATCCGCCATGATGTCGGCGTTATCTGCGACACGATCCAACACGTCACCTAGGCCAGAATTGGGGTTCACCCCTGCGGCGGCCAGTGCGTCGGCGTGTTTTGTGAATACGTCTTCAAAGAACACGGATACTGCGTGGCCGAAGATGATTGGGTCAGAGACCTTCATCATTGTGGCCTTCATATGCAAGGAAAAGAGGATGCCTTGTTCTTTTGCCGCTTGGATTTCGGCGCGGAGGAAATCACGCAGCGCTTTGGCGGACATGAATGTCGCGTCAACAACGGTGCCTTCGATCAAATCTAGGCCGTCTTTGAGAACAGTTACATCCCCGTTTTCCGCGATAAATTCGATTTTCGCCTTGCCCGCTTGGGCCGCAGTGATCGTTGCTGATTTTTCGTTGGAATAGAAATCATTGCCTGACATTGAGGCAACATGCGTTTTTGAAGTGCTTGACCAAACGCCCATAGAGTGCGGGTTCTTCATCGCGTAGTTTTTGACGGCACGTGCGGCGCGGCGATCTGAGTTGCCTTCGCGCAGGACAGGGTTCACAGCGGAGCCTTTGATCGTGTCGTATTTCGCGCGGATGGCTTTTTCTTCGTCTGTGCTTGGGCTTTCTGGGTAATCAGGAAGCGCGTAGCCTTGGGATTGCAATTCTTTGACGGCTTCGACCAACTGCGGCACGGAAGCCGAAATGTTAGGAAGCTTGATCACATTGGCTTCTGGTGTTTTCACCAAATCGCCAAGTTCGGCCAAATCGTTGGATTGGCGCTGATCTTCGGTCAAAAATTCTGGAAAGGTCGAAATGATTCGCCCAGCCAATGAAATGTCTTTTGTGCCGACGCTGACACCAGCGGCTTTGGCGAAGGAGCGAATGATAGGAAGCAAAGACGCGCTGGCCAATTCAGGGGCTTCGTCTACAATTGTATACAATATATCGGCTTTTGATGTATCGGCCATGTTTTTCTTACCTTTCCAGAGTAATTGGAAGCTATATTTGGTGAGGAGACTATCGTGAGCAGACATAAAATATTTGCGTCAAAACGATACCCATCCTGCGGGAGCGAACACCGTCCTCTTAGAACATTCAGCGCCGTATATCAATTCGTCAATTCGGCACAGCCTCTTGTTTGAGGGCGAAGGGGGAGACGACATTTATAATTCCACACCACATTAATTGTAGACAATATGTATTATAGTTGGTTAGGCTTTGCATGACGTAAGGAACCCGCCACGTGCCACAAACACCAAAAAGCAAAAAACTGATATGTCTTGAGGATCTGCGCCGACGCATTTTGACCCAAGACTTGGAACCCGCCTCCTATTTGGATGAGGTTCAGTTGGCCGTGGAATACGACATTTCCCGTCCGCCTCTACGGGAGGTTCTCAATCAGCTGGCGGGCGAAGAATACGTCGTGCTTCACAAAAACCGTGGCGCGCAAGTGATGCCTATGTCGCACAAGACCTTGCGCAATTTCTTTGTGGCGGCGCCGATGCTCTATGCTGCCGTGGCGCGATTGGCGGCGGAGCACGCGACCTCGGATCAAGTGGACCAATTGCGCGCTGTTCAAGCGGACTTTCGCGCGGCCATTGATCAATCAGACGGGGCTGAGCGCAGCTTGTTAAATCTGGAATTCCACCGCGTCATCGGCGACATGGCCGATAACGAATACCTCGCCCCAAGCTATCGTCGCTTGTTGATTGACCATACCCGCATCGGAATGACCTTTTATAATCCACGCAATGCCGCCCTCAGCAAACAGCGCAGCCTTGCCGCAGATCACCACGATGATTTCATCACGTTGATCCAAGAGGGGGACGCCGATGGTGCCGCTGCCCTTGCGATTGCACATTGGGATTTGTCTCGCTCTGAAATCGAAAATTTTGCAACGCCTGTTGGGTTGCACATTCCCCTTGGCTCTGCGCCAAGCGGACCACTTTGAAAGGATCCTAAATGAAATTTGATGGCATTTATACGCCCTTGATCACACCCTACACCCAAGAGGGTCAGATAGATCGCGCGGCGTTTGCAGCGCAGATTGAACACCTGATCGCGTCGGGCATTCACGGATTGATCAACGGTGGATCGACAGGCGAATATTACGCGCAATCCATGCAAGAGCGCCAAGAGATGGCCGCCTTTGCCAAAGAAGTCATCGGGGATCGGGTTCCATTGATTATTGGGACCGTTGCCATTCGCCAAGAGGATTCTATCGAGATGGCGGAAACGGCGGCCAAGATTGGGGCGGATGCGCTCTTGATCGGGACGCCGCCTTATGCGGTGCCAACAGAACGGGAAAACGCATTGAATGCCCTCGCGATTGATCGCGCGGCTGATTTGCCCATCATGCTCTATAACTATCCCGGACGTATGGGTGTTGAGATGGGCGAAGAATTCTTGGACCGTGTTGGACGGAGCCGAAATTTCTGTGCCATCAAAGAAAGCTCAGGCGATATCAACCGTGTGCATCTCTTGGCGCGCGATTACCCCCATATTCAAATGTCCTGCGGAATGGATGATCAAGCCTTGGAATTCTTTGCATGGGGTGCTCAAAGCTGGGTCTGTGCAGGGTCCAATTTCTTGCCCAAGGAACATATCGCCCTTTGGAAGGCCTGCCGCGTTGAGGGCAACTTTGACAAGGGGCGGCGGATCATGTCGGCGATGATGCCGTTGATGCGTGTGCTAGAGCAGGGGGGCAAATTCATTCAATGCGTGAAATATGGCTGTGAAATCACTGGCCAATACGCAGGCCCGCCGCGTCCACCCCTGAAGGGATTGAACAAAGACGACAAACGGCAATTAGAACAAGTGGTGCGCGTGTTAAAGCGTACGATTTCAGATATCGAAGCGGAGGCGTGATTATGAGCGATCTATTAACAACCCAAGAATACCAAGCCATCGCAAAAGACCTATCTTTGCCAACTCAAGCCTTTATCGACGGCAGCTTTCGTGCCGCGCAATCGGGTGCCACGTTCGATACGGTAAACCCTGCAACAGGCGATGTTCTGGCAAAAATCGCATCTTGTGATGGTGCGGATGTGGATCTTGCAGTGGAAAAAGCACGCGATGCCTTTGAGGACGGGCGTTGGTCGCGACTGCATCCAAGTGAGCGCAAAGAGGTTCTGATCAAGCTTGCGAAATTGATCAAACGCAATGCGCGGGAATTGGCGGTCATTGAAAGCCTCGATAGCGGCAAAACCATTTTTGATTGTGAAACGGTCGATTTGCCTGAGACAATCAATTGCCTCATCTGGCATGCGGAATTGATCGACAAAATCTATGATCAAACGGCCCCGATGTCGGATGATCATATGGCGATGATTGTGCGTGAACCTGTCGGAGTTGTTGGGCTCGTCTTGCCCTGGAATTTCCCATTATTGATGTTGGCATGGAAAATCGGGCCTGCCTTGGCGGCAGGATGTTCGGTGGTGGTAAAACCTGCTGAGGAAACGACATTATCCACCTTGCGCATCGCTGAATTGGCAATGGAGGCAGGCATTCCTGCGGGAGTGTTCAATGTTGTGACGGGCGACGGTCCAAACGTTGGTGAACCTTTGGGGCGGCATATGGATGTGGATATGGTGTCCTTCACGGGATCCACGCAGACGGGCCGTCGGTTCTTGGGCTATTCCTCTGAGAGCAACCTCAAGGAAGTCACGTTGGAAATGGGGGGAAAGAACCCAGCTGTTGTGATGGAGGACGCTGAAAATCTAGATCGGGTTGCGGCCCATTTGGTAAATGGCGCTTTCTGGAATATGGGGGAAAATTGCTCTGCCTCGTCACGATTGATTGTGCATCGTGATGTCAAAGACGCGTTGTTGAAACGTATTGTTGCCCATGCACGGGAATGGCCCATGGGAGATCCGCTTGATCCAACCAATCGCGTTGGTGCCTTGGTGTCCCAAGCGCATTTCGACAAAGTTGCGGCCTATCTGAAAACTGATGCCACTGTGATCATGGGTGGATCCGCGCAGGACGGATTTGTGGAACCCACGATTTTGGACATCACCGATAATGATGCGCCCCAAGTGCGCGAAGAAATCTTTGGCCCTGTGTTGGTTGTGCAAACAATTGACAGCTTTGATCAAGCGATTGCCTTGGCAAATGAAACGGAATACGGCCTTGCCGCCTCTCTGTTCACGAGCAACGTAAAACGCGCCTTGCGTGGGGCGCGGATGATCAAAGCGGGGACAGTCACGGTTAATAGCTTTGGCGAGGGGGATATCTCCACACCCTTTGGTGGGTTCAAACAATCGGGCTTTGGCGGGCGCGACAATGGCATCCACGCCCATGAGCAATATACCCAGACCAAAACTATTTGGCTGGACCTAAGCGATGATCAGGATGAGGCGGTCGATTAACTATGCCATCCGTTAAACGGTTGCCAAATTTAGCGGGTCCAGCGGCATGGAATGTGCTGTTGGGTCCACAGCCTGAGCATCCTCCGCTTGAGGGTCATCAAACTGCGGATGTGGTGGTGATTGGTGCGGGGTTTGCGGGTCTGTCTGCGGCCCGGCGGATCACGCAGATTGACGCCCAAGCGCGGGTCGTTGTTTTGGATGCGCTCAAAATTGCCGAGTCTTCGGCGGGTCGCAATTCTGGTTTCATGATCGATTTGCCGCATGACTTGTCCTCTGAAGATTATGCGGGATCAGGGGATGATCGCAAAACAATCGCGCTCAATCGCCATGCCATCCAATTTGCGCGGGATGCGGTGCAAGATTATGGCATTGATCCAAATTATTTCGACGAAGCCGGCAAAATTAACGGGGCCGCAACGCTCAAAGCGCACGCGCATAATGAAAGCTATTTGCAACATTTGAACGCGATGGGTGAAGCGGCGGAGTTGCTGGACGCACAGCAGATGTCCGAAATTACGGGATCTCAGCATTATTTGGGCGGGCTTTATACCTCTGGTACTGTGATGCTTCAGCCTGCGGGATATATCCGCGGAATGGCTGCTGGCCTCGTTCGCGACGGTGTGTCCATTTACGAAAGCAGCCCTGTGGTCTCCTGTGATCGACAGGGATCAACATGGACCATTACGACCCCGCAAGGATCGGTTCAAACGGAACGGGTGATCCTGACGGTGAATGGGCATTTAGAAAGCTTTGGGTTTGCAACAGGTCGACTAATGCAGCTGTTTCTTTATGCGGTCATGACACCTGAATTAGATAGCGCGACGCTCAAGACCCTTGGGGGTCATCCGCGTTGGGGGGTCACACCGTCCGATCCAATGGGAACAACGGTTCGCCGTATTGATACGGGGCAGGGGGGTAATCGGATCGTAACACGCACCTGTGCAACGCTGCGCCCCAATATGAAGATCGGTCCGTCCGATGTGCATAGGGCCGAGCACGTCATGCAGCGCAAATTTGATGACCGCTTTCCCCAGCTTGCGGGGCTCAAGATGGAGCATGCTTGGGCGGGGCATTTATGTCTCACTCTCAATGGCGTTGCCGTCGCAAAGGAGCTGGATCAAGGGGTGTTTTCAGGCTGTGTGCAAAATGGGTTGGGAACTGCACGGGGAACTTTGACAGGAATTGCCGCCGCTGAAAATGCGATGGGCTGTCCCAGTGAGATTGCACAGTTTTTTCAATCCGAACCAGAGCCGAAAAAGCTTGTGCCCCAACCTCTGTTAGAGATCGGGGCAAATACGGTGCTTCGCTACAAGGAATGGGTCGCGCGGCGGGATTAATGCGTTTGGTTTAACTCATCCGCCGCTGGGATGTCCCGTTCACGCCGAGCAATGAAGTCCAACAGCTCTTCGTTCTTGGCCTCGTCCAACTTGGGTTCTTCGTAATCGTTCAAGAGCGCGCGTGCATGGGTGAGGGCGCGTTCTGTGATTTCAACGCTGCCTTCGGCGATCCATTGTTCGATTGAATTATTGTCGAACATATCGGGCATAAAGAAAGCGGATTGGAAGTTGTCTTGGGTGTGTTGATGACCCAAGTAATGCCCCCCTGGACCAACATCGGACACAGCAGAGATTGCTTCGTCAAAATCATCCCACTTTGGACCTTCGGCCATGCGGTAAGCCATGGCACATTGTTCCGCATCAACAATGAACTTAGCAACAGAACAATGCATGCCCGCTTCGTTCCAACCAGCAGAGTGCCAGATATAATTCGCGCCCGCATGCATGACAGAGGACAGAGTTGTCGCGCTTTCATAGCCAGCTTGGGCATCAAATGTCTTTGCTCCGCCCAACGTATTCGACGTGCGCCAAGGTATCCCGTAAAAGCGCGCCATTTGCCCAATCATAAAGTTCATCAAGGAAATTTCAGGCGTTCCTGCCATGGGCGCCCCAGATTTCATCGAGACTGTTGATAGGTAATGCCCATAAATCGCGGGCGCGCCACGGCGGATGACTTGGGTATAGGCCAAGGCGGATAAGGCTTCGGCATTGAGTTGCGCAACTGAGGCTGGAACAGAGGCAGGTGTATTTGCGCCCCCCAAGACGAAGGGCGAACATAGCACAGGCTGATTACGGCTTGAAAACGCGCGCATCGCGCCCAACATCGTTTCGTCCCAAACAAGAGGCGAATTCCCGTTGCAGTTTCCTGTGGTTACTGGGTTAGCGTCGATAAAGTCATCGCCAAACAAAATACCGCACATGTTGATGACATCTTCGGCGTTTTTGGGGCTTGTGGTCATGCCCATGAACATCTTGTCGGAATGTTTCATCGACGAATAGGTGATACGCAAATGACGTTGGCTTATTGGATGATCATAGGGTTCGACAATGTGATGAGCTGAGGAATGGAGAGCAGGCATCATATGGCTGAGTTTGTGAAACATCGCCAAGTCATCCAAAGTGGGATTGCGACGCACATCGTCCAAGTCACGCAAAAACGGCGCTCCTGTCATAGGGACAAACACTGCATTTTTCCCGCCAAGGCGCACATTGTTTTTCGGATTTCTCGCGTGATAGGTGAAATCAGATGGGATAGTTGAAACCAGATCGCGCACGAGACCGCGATCAAGATAGACACGATCCCCGACAACTTTGGCACCGATGCGTTTCCAATCCTCAAGCGCGATATCGTCGCGAAATTGGACGCCAACGTTTTCCAAGATATGCATAGAGGCGGCGTCGATCCGTTCGATTTGGGAACCGTTCATGATATCGGTAAACGGAAGCTCGTTGGTCAATCCGGGCAGCATGTTGAAATCGCGGGTTGTGCGAAGTGTGCGACGTGCTGACCGTCCCCCTGCGCGGCTTCGAGTGCGTGTTTCAGTCATATCCTGTCCTCCCTATTTGTTAGACACTACCAAGGGCGGATAGTGTCTACGTGTTTTTTTGCGAAAAAACATGTCGGAAATGGTCAATTGAGAGAGGGTATGCTTTAACATTATGAAAAAGTTAAGGACCCTGCGCATGTCTATACAGGATTTAGGTGCAAGACTTATAGCCGCCCCGCAAAAAGGGGGGCGCAAAATGGTGGCCTTGGCCGGTGCACCGGCGAGTGGAAAATCTACGCTTGCAGAGGGCCTTGTTCAGTACCTTCGGGATGAGGGCTATTCCGCTCAGGTGGTGCCAATGGATGGGTTTCACTTGGATAATGCGATCCTTGAGCCACGCGGGGATCTGGCTGTTAAGGGGGCACCTCAGACATTTGATGCCGAGGGCTTTGTTCATTTGGTGAAACGGGTGCAATCGGAAGATCAGGTTTATTTTCCAACCTTTGATCGTGGATTGGATAAGGCCGTGGCTGGATCGGGATTGATAGACCGGGATTGCGAGATTGCGGTGTTTGAGGGAAATTACCTTTTGTTTGATGTTCCTGTTTGGCGGGATCTCAATCCGATTTGGGATATCTCCATTCGTTTGGATGTACCCTTTGATGAGTTGGAGCGTCGTTTGGTGCAACGGTGGTTGGATTACGGCTTAACACAAGACGCAGCTATGGCGCGGGCCTTGGGGAATGACATCCCAAATGCGCAGTCAGTCATCGATTTTGCCCTACCCGCGGATATCGTGGTGTGACCAAAAGGAAAGCCGCCAATTTTGCAATTGGCGGCTTGCTCTATTCTTTGAGTTTGGACCCTATGGGTCCAAACGGACCGCACCCATTGAGGCGTTTCCAACCAATGAGGCATAGGCGCGAAGGGCGCGGCTGACCTTGCGTTTGCGTGGTTCAGCAGGTTTCCAAGCGGCGTCTCCTTTTGCCTCCATATCCGCACGTCGTTGAGCCAGCTCTTCGTCGGTGAGGGCAACATTGATTGTCCGATTAGGAATATCGATTTCGATCATGTCGCCTTCGACCAAGAGGCCAATATTGCCACCTTCACCCGCCTCTGGTGAAACGTGACCGATAGATAGTCCCGATGTGCCGCCTGAAAAACGACCATCTGTGATCAAGGCGCAGACGGAGCCAAGGCGCATCGATTTGAGATAGCTTGTTGGGTAGAGCATTTCTTGCATGCCTGGTCCGCCGCGCGGTCCCTCATAGCGGATGATAACCACATCGCCTGATTTGATATCCTTAGAGAGGATGCGATTGACGGCTTCTTCTTGGCTTTCGCAAACGCGAGCCGGTCCAGAGAATGTCCAGATGCTTTCATCAACGCCGGCTGTTTTCACGACACAGCCTTGTTGCGCGATGTTGCCGAAGAGGACCGCAAGGCCGCCTTCGGTGCTGAAGGCATGTTCATGTGAGCGGATCACGCCATTTTCGCGATCAAGGTCGAGTTCGCGGTAACGGTTGTTTGTGGAAAAGGCTTGGGTTGTGCGCACACCGCCTGGTGCTGCTGAGAACAATTTGTGGACATCTTCGTCCTTGGATCGCGTCACGTCCCATTTATCAATTGCTGCGCCGATTGTTTTTGTATGGACCGTTGAACAGCTGCGATCAATGAGGCCTGCGCCATCGAGTTGGCCCAATATACCAAAAATGCCGCCCGCGCGGTGGACGTCTTCCATGTGGACATCGCTGATGGCAGGGGCAACTTTGCACAGGCACGGTGTGACGCGGCTGAGTTTATCCATGTCATCAAGCGTGTAATCTACGCCTGCTTCGCTTGCGATGGCGAGCAAGTGTAGGATCGTGTTGGTCGAGCCACCCATGGCAATATCCAAGGCCATCGCATTGTTGAAAGCCGCATGTGTTGCGATCCCGCGTGGTGTCGCGCCTTCGTCGCCGTCGTGATAATACCGTTTCGTCAATTCAACGATTTTGCGACCGGCTTCTAGGAACAATCCTTTGCGGTCTGCGTGGGTTGCCAAGGTTGAGCCGTTGCCCGGGAGGGCAAGACCAAGAGCCTCGGCCAAACAGTTCATCGAGTTTGCGGTGAACATGCCTGAACAGGATCCACAGGTTGGACATGCGTTGTCTTCGTATTCCTTGACTTGTTCGTCGCTTAGGTCATCATTGGCCGCTTGAACCATAGCGTCGACCAGATCCACAGCGATGATTTCACCGTTGTGATCCACTTTACCAGCTTCCATTGGACCGCCAGACACAAAGATCGTCGGAACATTGAGGCGCATAGAGGCCATCAACATGCCCGGCGTGATCTTGTCACAGTTGGAAATACAGATCATCGCATCCGCGCAGTGGGCGTTGACCATATATTCCACACTATCAGCGATCAATTCGCGTGATGGCAGAGAATACAGCATGCCATCGTGACCCATTGCGATCCCGTCATCCACCGCGATGGTGTTGAATTCTTTGGCGACGCCGCCTGCTGCTTCGACTTCGCGGGCAACCATTTGACCGAGGTCTTTGAGGTGGACGTGACCTGGAACGAATTGCGTGAAAGAATTGACAATCGCGATAATGGGTTTGCCAAAATCACCGTCTGTCATACCAGTCGCACGCCATAAGCTGCGCGCGCCTGCCATGTTGCGGCCATGTGTCGAAGTGCGGGAACGATATGGTATCATGTCATCTCTTTTTTCTAAATGGCGTCCCGTGAGGGGCGACAATTGGTTAAAGTTCCACCGTATCTAGCGTAAAATTCTAAATTGCAAAAGAGGAATTGCACAAGGATTTTATAGTTAGCTATCGCTTCTTTGCGATGCATCCCTTCCGGGTCCATGGCCGGTGATGAAATGTCTGCTGCGATTGTTGAGGCGAGCTTGCCTAGCATGTTGTTTGTACTGTTCCTTAAAACCTGCTCATTTCTGAGTAGAGGATTGTATCCGCACCCGGTTGACGCAAAGCCTCAGCTTCACCCAACTCGGGCCTCTTGAGGGGCAGTGCTCCCCCGGAGGAACGCCGCAGCAGAACCTTCCGAACCTCATCGAACGGCATGAACCGCGTGATGTCCGGATCGTCGATCCTGTCACGGATATTCCGGGCAGCATTCACGTCGCTGTGCAGCACCTCACCGTCAGGGGTGATAAAGCGGTCACCTTGCCGTTTGCCTTCAAGGCATCCGGTGCGGCTATTGGCTTGCGAACTGTACGCGGCGTTGACCAGCACGAGGCTGGCTGAACGCTGCTCTGTTACGGACTGCAAAGCTTCGGCGAGAACGCCTTTAGCCCAGAAGCCCATGCGCCGATTGAAACCGCGTCCCCACGATTTCTTCCGACTGATAACGGAGGTCAGGTCTTCCGCCCCGACAACCGATGCCTTGTCTACCACCACATGCGCAGCCCTGAAGGCTTCCGTGCGCAGGCGCTTCTGCGCCTTCTCGCGGCGGCGGTCGAGTTTCTTTGTTCCGAGATTGTTGCGGGCGATCCGCTCAGCTTTTGCGATACGGCCAACGGCACGGTGCTTGCGTTCCAGCGCCTTTAGCTTGCCGCGCATCTTACCAGTGCCGTGAACCTTCTGGGCGTAGTCCTTGAGGATCGAGCCGAACTTGCGACCGTGGAAGTGGCCGTCGCTGTCCACCATCGCTTCGGTATAGCCTTTGTCCACGCCGATAACCTCGGTGCCTGCCTCACGTCCCGCGCCTTTATTGAAAGCGTAGTGAACCTCAACGAAGTCGTCGCGCAAGACGATCCGCATGTTCTTGCCTGTCAAGTCAACACCGTCGCCCGTCGAGGTTGTCACCAAATGGATGTCTGCGCCGTACTTCTTGGCGATGCGGATCGTGATGACCAGCTTGCCGTCGATCACATCTTCACTGTGTTTGTCCGACCGGACGACGAACTGGTTGCGGCTACGCACCCGCCCGTGCCGGAAATGTTTGCGCATCTGCCGGTGCAGGAATGGATCGTCGAGCCACTGGTCGCGCTTCAGGAGCGTGTAGAGCCGCTTGGCTTCGGGCTTGTTCGATCCACAGCGGCGATGGATAGCCTGACGCACAAGACGTTTTGCGGCCTCCTTGAACGCCTTGATGTCGTTCAGCGTGTCGATGGTCGTTTCATTGCGGATCGTACCGTCCACAGCCAGTGTGCTGTAGCGCTTCGCGCAGTCGGATTTGAAGCTGATCAGCCTGCCGCGCGTCGAGGCCAGCCCGCCATAGCGTTGCCAGATGTCGGCCCGCATCCCACCAATAACCTTGGCTATTGGATCGAGGTCTGGGTGCCACTCGGCGATCAGGGTGCGGGTCACGGTGCTCATGCCGGGAACGCCTTCTTGAAGTCTGACTTTAGTTTTCGGATCGCGGCCTGCGCTTCAGGGCCATCCGGGTCTTCGTTGTCCTTAAGTGCGAGAAGCATCACGCCAGAAATATCGAGGTCGAGGTCCATCTTTGCGTCCAGACGGGCGTTGCGTTCTGCGCGGCGGGTGCGGAGTTCTTCTTTCTCGTCATTGGTCAGAAACTTGTAAGCCCGCCCATTGGCGATGGCGTAGGCGACCACATCCTCACAGTTCTCTCGGCGCTGTTCTACGCGCTCGCGGAAGCGGATTTCGTCACGCGCCTTGCGCTGTTCCTTGTTCAGCTTGGCCATCACTCCGCCTCCTTTCTGTATTTTCGCATCCCATAGAGCCTGCAACTGAACGTGTGTACGATAGCCAACAGGTCTTCGGTCATTTCTTCTTGAGGCGATAGGCTCTCCTGATTGACTACCTCAATCTTGCAGCCATGCCGGTCGGCAAGGTGTTGGACGAAGTCGAACCCGAAGCGTACCAACCTGTCCTTGTGCGCGATGATCAGATGCTTCACTTCACCTGCGACAATGCCATCCATCAGAGCGATGAACTTCTTTCGCTTGAAGTTCATCCCGCCGCCAATCTCCTTGATCCAATCGTCAACCGCGATTCCCGCCCCAAGGCAATACGTCTCCATTGCTTCGATCTGCGAGGCGAGATCATCCTTTTGTCCGTGACTTGATACTCGACAGTAGACGATCACTTTCCGCATTTCTTCAGGCGTCAGGTTCAGCAGCTTCCGAACATCGCTCTCGTCATAATAACGATGCCCGCTGGGCCGCTTCTTTGCGGGGAACTCCCATCCCAACGGCGCAACGTGCTGATCGAAACGTTGACCCGTTCTGCGAACTCACTGATGCTGTAAACCTTATCCATACGAGAAGATATACATATATTTGAGTAGAAATTAAGGATCTGAATTTATCTCCGAACTGAAAACTTGAATTCATTTTGATCTGTTGTTTTGACGATCTCAACGTCACATCCGACTTGCTTTAATTTAGGCCTTCTTGGATTTTGCCTGTTTATGGATTTGTATTGTCTTCCCTTTTTTCCTGTTCTTGTTTCTTGATATAGCACAATCGACAGAATGAGCTGAAAAAACTTCGGTGCGGGAAAGGTGTGGATTTCGGCTAAATACAACATTTCCCGTGGGTAATCTGCGCATTTCCCGATAGCTATTCACGTGAAACGCCCTTTTAACTACATAGCTTTGGGACCTGTAGGTCTCACTTTTGTGCTTTACTTCCCCTCCAAACGGGACCTGTGGGTCTCACTTTTGCGCTTTACTTTCCTCTCAAACAGGACCTGCAGGTCTCGTTTTTTTGTGATCTACTCTGCGCAATTCACGGATTTCGGCCTTTAAACGTGACATCTCTTCGCTCAACATTTCAATCTGGTGTTTATGTTATTGATGGACAAGCTTCTGAATTGGTTGCCCGCTGAGTCCCGTTTGGGAAATTTCTCGACCTTGCGCTTTGTGAGTTAACCAAGCGGCAACGTAACCCGCTTCAAAGATCATTAGCTTTTCTGACTTGAAGAAGCCGTCCTTAATGCGAATTGAGTGCTCCAATTGCTCGCGCTGTTCCATGATTAACTCGAAGACTCTCTCAAAATCTTTCTCTGGCAAAGTTTGAAAATAGCTATGCACAACCTTCCGAACATCCGTTAGTTCTAATTCTGGCTCTGGGGCATGAACAATGTTTGCCCAAATGCGCATGAGTTTGTCTTGGCTGATTTTTAAACCCATAACTTCGAAGGCCTCACCAGGGTAGACGTAACGCTTGAGCTGCTTTTCAATGGACATTGAGTCATCTATGATACTAACGCGACTATTAACCAGTTTCGTTTGTTTTTGGTGTTCAATGTGTTTATTACGCATTTTTTTTCTGGCCTCCTGGCTCTTGGAACAACACTGCTTCAGCAGCTGTTACCTGATTTCTATTGATTAGATCGATTTGATCTAAAATTTCGCCAATTGCTTCTGTCGCCCCATATGTTGGCAGGCCGTCTGCCTCCATCATGAATGAATGGAGCTTGGCTGTAACAAGGTGATCGCGTAGTTTTTCGTATTGCTCATTCACTCGTTCGACTCGCTCTCTCACCTCTGAGTTCTTTAGTTCGAACTTGTCGTGCCGATCAGGTAGACTTACGGTGCTCAGTTCCATGATGCCCGCCTCAATCATTTTTTGAGCAACATCTTCATATGGGACCTGTGGGTCGTGCTCACCGGTAATTGATCGATGCAGTCGCAATGCCTCACTTAGTGTGTCCTGCGCTGTAATCGCACGCGATTCACGAATGCACTTTGTGATCAGTCCCACCTGAAAGCCTAACGGCTTAATCTTATTGGATCAATCTCAACTACTGACATGATCGCCGCCACGCCAACATCCACTTTCATCAGTATGGGCATAGGTGTTTTGGCCTTACTTATGGCGACCCTAATCGCTGCAGGCGGATCGATGGAAAATAATACTAATCTTCGAGGAAAATTTAACGACGAATTTTATTTCGCGACGAAATTCCGTTACTTCCTGTCAGCACTTGGCAGTAAATTTTCAGGCGAGGTTTTCAATATTGCAGCAAAGTCGACAGACGATTTCATTTGCGACTGCATTGATCTTGACGAACTACGCGCGATGGAAAAATACAAAAGCGTATTCTAAGCGTCTAAAAGAACAGATCCTTTGTTGTGCGCTTGCCCATCCAGTTGTGCGTGAAGCGCAACCTACTCCTCAAACGACTAAAAGAACTACAATTTATTACCGCATAACAAAGGGGTTCGCCATGGGCTCATCTGATGTGTTGATCCACGTTGTCTTGGTTCTGGTGTAATCCAAAATCGCCTCTTGCCCTGCTTCGCGGCCATAGCCAGATTGATTGAATCCACCAAAGGGCGCAATGGGGGAAATGGCGCGATAAGTATTGATCCAGCAGATGCCTGACCTGATGCGCTTTGACACCCGATGAGCGCGAGCAATGTTTTGTGTGAACACACCTGAACCAAGGCCAAAATCCGTGTCATTTGCCATTGCGATGGCGTCTTCTTCGGTATCAAAGGGGATCAATGACATCACAGGACCGAACATTTCCACCTTGAGGGTTTCGGTGTCGGTGGATGTGCATTCCACCAAAGTGGGCGCCATGTAGTTGCCGTCCCGATCAAGAGGTGCGCCCCCAAAATGGATCGTCGCCCCTTGTGACTTGGCGCGGGCGAGTGTGTCTTTGATTGTCTCAATTTGCGCAGAGGTGCAGAGAGGCCCAACATGCGTATTGGGATCAAGCGGATCGCCGACAGTGATGCCTTTGGCTTTTTCTGAGATGATATTGATCAACTTGTCCAAAACGGAGCGTTGGATCAGACCGCGTGATCCTGCGACACAGGATTGACCAGAGGCTCCAAAATTGGCGGCAATCAATCCATTTGCCGCACTGTCCAAGTCACAATCGTCAAACACCAAAATCGGGGATTTACCCCCCAATTCTAAGGTCGTGACGGCAAAATTTTCAGCTGAATTGCGCACAACATGGCGTGCGGTTTCTGGACCACCCGTAAAGGCAATGCGATCGACATGAGGATGACGGGTTAGAGGAATGGCGCATCCCTCTGCATCCCCAGTAATCACAGAGACAACCCCATTTGGAAATCCTGCCTTATCAATCAGTTTGGCAAATTCCAACATTGGGATTGGCGCAACTTCAGAGGCTTTGAGGATAACACTACATCCCGCCGCAAGCGCGGGGCCAAGCTTGGTTGCAGTCAAAAACATCTGGGCGTTCCACGGGACAACTGCCGCCACGACGCCAATTGGCATGCGGGTCGTAAAGACATGCATATCTGGCTTGTCGATAGGCAAGACGGCCCCTTCGACTTTGTCGGCCAATCCAGCATAATAGCGATAGTAGTCAGCGACATATTTTGTTTGCGCGGATGTCTCTGCCAAAAGCTTGCCACTATCAATGGTTTCAAGCCGTCCCAATTCGCCTGCGTGATCCTCGATGAGGTCCGCGAGACGATAGAGCAACTTGCCCCGTTGGGTTTGGGACATGTCCCGCCATTCAGGAGTATCAAGCGCATGGCGCGCAGCTTGGACCGCGCGATCCACATCTTGGGGCGAGGTGGTTGCAAATCGCGCCCAAGGTTGAGCGCTCGCGGGATTGAGGCTGATGTCCGATGTGCTGTCTGCGCCATCGCAAAAGGTGCCATCGATATAAAGTTGGTAATAGGGATGTGTCATCTGTGACCTCATGTAAACGCCGGCATCACATCATTGATGAACCGGTTTAAGCTATCTTTTTTCAGCTCAGAACTCATGCCGCTGTCGATCCAAAAGGCGAATTCGTCATACCCCATGTCCTCATAGCGTTTGAGTTTGTCGATCACCTGTTGCGCTGTTCCAACCGTCAAATCGCGCGCAAGGTTTTCAGGCGACATCATTTTGTTGTCTGCGATTTCTTGCGCACTTAATGCCTTGATCCGCCCTTGGGTCACAGGGCGTTTGTTTTGAAACCATGCGCCGAAATAGCAATAAAATCGACTGAGCTCTTGAATAGCGTGATCTGCGTCTGCCTGATCTTTGCCGACATATGTATGATGGAGCAACATGATTTTTGGGGATTTTTCGGGGTGCTTTGCCTTGGCCGCGTTAAAGCGCTCCATAAGCGTGGTTATTTCATCCATGCCTTGCCAGAGAGGTGTGACCTGAACGTTGAAGCCCTGTTCCACGGCGAATTCATGGCTATTTGGATCACGCGCGGCGATCCAGATCGGAGGGCCATCTTGTTGAATTGGTTTGGGCGCCGACGTTGTGGCAGGAAAATTAAAAAATTCGCCCTCATGGGCATAGTCCCCTTGCCAGAGCTTGCGAAGGGCAGGGGCGGTTTCGCGCATGCGCTGTCCTGCTTCCCAAGCATCCATACCTGGCATGACCCGTTCGTATTCGTAGCTATACGCCCCGCGCGCTATGCCGATTTCGAGCCGTCCTTTGGTCATCAAATCGGTTGCAGCGGCTTCTCCTGCTAAGGCAATGGGATGCCAAAACGGGGCAATCACTGTGCCTGTGCCGAGGCGCACATTTTTGGTGTGATGTGCGAGATCGACCAACGACAGGAAAGGGTTGGGGGCAATGGTGAATTCCATTCCATGATGTTCCCCAGTCCAGATTGCCCGCATCCCGCCTTGGTCCGCAATTTTGCAAATGTCGATAAATTCTTCGTACAATGTTTCATGAGGTTGATCGGCATCAACACGTTCCATGTGAGCGAATAAAGAAAATTCCATCTCTAGGTCCTATCGTCATAAATATGGATATCACCGCTTTGTTCATTTCCAACATAAAGCCCAAAATGCCCCGTCACCCGTTCCAAAGCATAGCGCGTAAGGATCGCCGTTTCTGTTGCGGAGAGCAAAGACGTCTTGCCCAGCTCCTCGATTGGAATGAATGTGCCAAGAGATGAGGGGTTAGCGGTTTCTGTTGTGGCTTGGATATAGGTATATCGGGTCCCGCTCGTGCGATCAGAAAACACGGAAAAGGCTTTGCCAATGGAAATGGGAAAGTGATGTTTTGCGAAATGCTCGGCAATGGCATGACGTGCTGAGATTTCTGCCTGAATTGGAAGCGTGGGCAGGTGCCAGCCTTGGGGCGTTTTACACAAGAGCACGTGGCCGTCTTGTTCGACGATCACACCGGCAACATTTTGTGTATCTGGTTGAGGCATCGCCGCTTCGCGTTCCAAGCCAAGGCTAAAATATCGACCAGATGAATAGCCCAAACCTCTTTGGTCTGATCTGGTGAATTCTTCGATCTCGCCAATGAGGATGATGTGATCCCCTGCGGGTATAATTTGATGCGTTGCACAGGAAAATTGGGTTGCGGCATGATCAATTAGGGGGACTCCATGGGCGTCTGCTTGCCAGCTGACCTTTGTAAAGCGATCCCCTTTGAAGCTTGCGAAGGTATTTGCAATCTCTTCCTGACCCTCTGCCAAGATGTTGACCGCAAACCGTTTGCAGGTTTTGAAGGCCTCAAAACTGGACAAGAATTTCCCGGGACAGACCAAAAGCAAAGGCGGATCAATCGACACAGAAGTAAAGGAATTGGCCGTAAATCCATATTTTTGACCCGTCTCATCAATCGTCGTGACGACGGTGACGCCAGTTGGGAAACTGCCGAAGGCTTGACGCAGCGCTTTGGGATCGAGTTGGGTCATGCAAAGCATCCTTTCACAAAGGATAAGAGAGACGCGTTGACCTCTTGCGCATGAGTCATGGGCATCATGTGCGCCGCCTCTGGAATAATCATGGCGCGACCTTCTGGAGCAAGGGCAGCCATAGCCTCTGACATCTCGGGTGTAGAGTTTGGCTCTTTTGATCCGGTCATGAACAAGGCGGGTTTTGTGAGGGATCGTAAATCCCCAGAGGATGGCCCGTTTTCATGTGCAAAAATTGTATAGGCCGATTTGTATGCCGCTGGTGATGTGGTTGTTAACCATTTTGCACAGGCCTGTGCTTCGGCTGACGTTAGATCGTCAAACCATCTCTGCAACGTTGCGGTTGGATCGGTGACGTCGGTTGAGGACAAGGTTGCCGCGCGCAACCGCACCGCGTCATGGGCCTCTTGCGTGCGTTGATATACGGCGTTTAATGCAGCGACGCCCAAGATGTGATCAAGGCGCCTCGCCAAATCCAACGCGATCATGGCGCCCATGGAATGACCAATCACGACTGTTGGCTCTGTGATCAAGGGTGCAAGTTGATCGCTATAATCTTGTAACGTTTTTGACGGGATTGGATCGCTCTGTCCATGCCCTGGCATATCCACAACAGTGACACGATGCCCTTGCGATAATGGATCAAGCTGCGCAGCCCATGCTTCGGCACAGAGACCCACCCCATGGATCAAGACCACATGCGGGCCGTGACCGCGTTCAATATATGCAAGCGGTCCGCGCTTAGACCGCGGCTGGGTTGTCCACATCATGTCCCAAATCCTTGAGGTCTTGATAGCGATCACCAATGCGGTGATGCGGTCGTCCAGACATCGCCGCGCCCAGAACAACAACGATCTCATCATCCCGTGGCGCATCTGGTATAGCAAACTGAATGGTAAGATAATGCGAGCGCCGCCCTGCATCGTTTTTATCCATCAATGGCACCATGATCGGTGCGTTGGCTCCGCCACGGGTGTTTGTAAAGGCTAAATAAGATTTTGCGCCAACCGCCTCGCGGTAAAAATTGCCAAATCGCAAAGTATGGATCAATCCAGAGGCATGTTCTATTTCCCCATTCAAACCAACAACCGCCGCTTTGCCATAGGCCTCAATCGCCTCGCCTGATCCTGCGAGTGCAATCATGCGATTGGTCATGGCTTCTCCAAGGATAGGTCCGAAGGCTTGGATCTCTGGTTTTAAATTTTCGACATAACGGCCTGCCCATGGGTTTGTCACAACTGCGGCAACAGCAAATAATCGCCACGGTGTTGGAGCGGGGCGAAACCCTTCGATTAGGATTTCTTCATCATAGGTTACAAATTTTCGAATTTCTGGTTGCATCACGTCGTCCTGTTTGGGTCACCAAGATGTGACGCGGGATGGGAGTTTTGACAAATTATGAAATGATTGGCATATCCATTAGTCAAACTAATATCGAGGTTATCTAATGGCACGATCAATGCCCCCAATGAATTGGTTTCGCGTTTTTGAAGCAGCCGCGCGCCATTTGAAATTCACCGCCGCTGCGGATGAATTGGGTATGACGCAATCTGCGGTGAGCCAACAAATCCGATCCTTAGAATTGCGTCTTGGGGTTCAGTTATTTTTACGCCAGCCTCGGGGTTTAATCCTAACGGATTCAGGGCGTAAATTATTGCCAAAGGTCTCTGTTTCATTAGAGCATTTACAATCGGCAACTGAGATGTTCGATGCAGGTCCGCGCCAAGATGTGTTGACAATTGCAACCTCGGTGAGTATCGCGCAGTGGATCATTGCACCTCATCTCAAAGCGTTCTCAATAGCCTACCCCCATCTGCGCATTCGTTTACTCAGCACAATCTGGGCGGATGATTTCAAATCTTCTCTTGCTGATATCGAAATACGGTTTGGCTCCGCCTCACAAGTTGGACAGGATGCTCAGCGGTTGGGTCCAGATCATTTGGTGCCGATTGGGTCTGTGACCTCTGATCGGGATATTGCAAGCGCCCCCTTGATCGAAGCCGTCGGCACATCCGAAGGGTGGCGCCAATGGTTTGCGGCGTCTGGTCAAGGTCAGAGCGTTGCCCCAAGTCTATTCGTGGATTCCTATGGAATGGCTGTGAGCCTTGTTCAAAACGGGGCAGGGCATGCTTTGGTGAGTTCGCTCATTGCGCGCCCTTTGATGGCCCAAGGTCAGATCGCCTTGCTCAGCGATATAAAAATCCCCTCAAGCGAGGGGTATTTTCTAGCCACGCGCACCGAAACAGATAAGGCCACGCTGTTTAAAGAATGGCTGCTGGATATCATAGAAAAAGGCCACATCGAATGACGTGGCCTTTGGAGTGTTATGGAATGAGTTTCGCGATGATGAGATTGGCGGCCTCATCGGGGGTCATTGCTGTGGTATCAATGCGAATTTCTGGGGCATCTGGTGCCTCATAGGGGCTATCGATACCAGTAAAGTTTTTCAACTCACCCGCGCGCGCCTTGGCATAGAGCCCTTTGACATCGCGCTTTTCTGCTTCGGCCAATGGCGTATCAACAAAGACTTCGACAAATTCACCTGGCTGCATCATGGATCGCACCATTTCGCGCTCTGAACGGAATGGCGAAATAAAGGCCGTAATCACGATTAAGCCTGCGTCGGTCATCAATTTGGCCACTTCGCCAACGCGACGAATGTTTTCAACGCGGTCGGCATCGGTAAACCCGAGGTCTTTGTTCAAGCCATGCCGCACGTTATCACCATCCAACAAGAAGGTGTGGCGGTTCATGCGCGCCAATTTCTTTTCAACGATATTGGCGATTGTGGATTTACCTGATCCCGACAGACCTGTCATCCAAAGAACCGCAGGCTTTTGGTTTTTCATCGCAGAATGGCTTTCGCGGCCAATGTCCGTGGCTTGCCAGTGGATGTTTTGAGAGCGGCGCAGGGCAAAGTTGATCATCCCTGCGGCGACTGTGGCATTGGTCATTTTGTCGACCAAAATAAAGCCACCCAATTCGCGGTTTTCCGTGTAGGGGGCAAAGGGAATGCTGCGATCCGTCGTGATATTGGCAATCCCAATCGCATTTAGGTCCAATGTTTTCGCGGCCGTTTGTTCAAGTGTGTTTACGTTCACTTGGTATTTTGGTTGTGAAACCGTTGCGGAAACTGTCTGCGCGCCCATTTTCAAAACGTAAGCGCGGCCGGGGATCATTTCCTCTTCGTCCATCCAGACGATGGTCGATTCAAATTGATCGGCCACTTCTAAGGGTGCTTTGGCATCGGCGATGATTTGACCACGAGAGCAGTCCACTTCGTCCTTGAGCGTGAGCGTGACCGATTCCCCTGCAAATGCCGCGTCTTTGTCACCATCAAAGGTGACGATGCGGTCAATGTGGGATGTTTTGCCTGATGGTAAAATGCGCACTTCGTCACCTGGTTTGACGACACCGGCGGCGATCTTGCCCGCAAATCCACGGAAATCAAGGTTGGGACGGTTGACCCATTGAACAGGCATGCGGAAGGATTGTTCCTGATCCGCGTTTTGGTTCAGCTCGACCGTTTCCAAGTGGTTCATCAAGCTTGGACCAGAATACCAAGTGGTGTTCTCGCTTGGACCCGTGATGTTGTCCCCTTTGAAGCCTGAAATCGGGATGGCGACAAAATCAGTGATACCAATCTCTTTGGCAAAGGATGTGTAATCTTGGACGATGCTGTCAAATGTGCCTTGATCGTAGTCGACCAAATCCATTTTGTTCACTGCCAAGACGATGTTTTTGATGCCAATCAAGTTTGCCAAATAACTATGACGACGGGTCTGCGTTAACACGCCTTTGCGTGCATCAATCAAGATGACCGCAAGGTCGGCCGTTGACGCCCCTGTGACCATGTTACGGGTATATTGTTCGTGACCTGGTGTATCAGCCACGATGAACTTACGTTTTTCAGTGGCAAAGAAACGATAGGCGACATCGATTGTGATACCTTGTTCGCGCTCTGCGGCAAGGCCATCAACCAAAAGCGCAAAGTCGATGTCCTGACCTTGGGTCCCAACCTTTTTACTGTCGGCTTCTAGTTGGGCCAGCTGATCTTCGAAAATCATCTTGCTGTCATAGAGCAACCGCCCAATGAGCGTGGATTTCCCGTCATCAACGGAGCCGCATGTGATAAAGCGCAATAGGCTTTTGTTTTGGTGTGCTTCTAAATAGGCGTCGATATCTTCGGCGATAAGAGCGTCTGTTTTATAGATTTGATCTGTCATTGGTTCGCGCCTCCTTAGAAGTAGCCCTGTTGTTTCTTTAACTCCATCGATGCGGCTTGGTCGTGGTCAATCGCACGGCCTTGGCGCTCAGATGTCGTGGTTAACAACATTTCTTGGATAACTTCAGGAAGCGTTTTTGCCTCAGACTCAACGGCCCCCGTTAACGGATAGCAACCTAAGGTGCGGAACCGAACGGATCGCATAACGGGCTCTTCGCCGTCTTTCAGAGGAAAGCGGTCATCATCCACCATCAATAACATGCCATCGCGTTCCACAGTTGGGCGGGGGGCCGAGAAATAGAGAGGGACAATTTCGATGCCCTCGAGGTGGATATATTGCCAGATGTCCAATTCTGTCCAGTTGGACAATGGGAACACCCGCATGCTTTCGCCTTTGGTTTTGCGCGCATTATAGACGTTCCATAATTCAGGGCGCTGTTGTTTTGGATCCCAACGGTGTGCCGCTGTGCGGAAACTAAAGACGCGTTCTTTGGCACGGCTTTTCTCTTCGTCACGACGCGCACCACCGAAAGCGGCGTCAAACCCATAGTGATCCAAGGCTTGCTTTAGCCCTTCGGTTTTCCACATATCTGTATGCATTGATCCGTGATCAAAGGGATTGATGCCTTTTTTTTTGGCTTCTGGGTTTTGATGAACCAAAAGTTCCATGCCCGCATCTTTGGCAGCCTTTTCGCGCAGGGCGTACATGGCTTTGAATTTCCATGTTGTGTCAACATGAAGCAATGGGAACGGAGGAGGAGATGGATAAAACGCCTTTTTGGCCAAATGGAGCATCACGGCGCTGTCTTTCCCAACGGAATACAGCATCACTGGATTTTCAGCTTCTGCAGCGACTTCACGCATGATGTGAATGCTTTCAGCTTCTAATCGTTCCAAGTGTGTTAATTGCTTTTTGTTCATCATCAAATCTTTTGAACTCGTGCCCATACGCATGGAAATAATCCACTCTTGCCAGCGGTTCTATCCATGAATTGTGGCAAGATCACGGACAAATTCTGAATTTGTGTGAGATTGTGTCAAATTAGTAAATAATTTCTAGGCGTGCCTGGACCCGCAGAAAAACACTGCATTTGCTGCTGAGACAGTGCCGTCATGTTTCTAAAGTACCGGGGTTTAAGCGGGAGGTTCCTAACGTTCGTCGTAGTTTTGCCGTTTTATACCAGAGTGGGAAGCATTGAGGTTTGAAATGAACGAAACTGAAAATACCGCAGACGTCGCCTTGGACATTTATGAGATGGCGTTTGATTTGTTTGATCGCGGCATTGTCGATCAAGCCGAGCTCATGTTTCAATCGCTCACGTATTTGGAGCCCGAATGGCAGGACGCTTGGGTTGGCTACGGAATTTGTTTGCGGGTCCAAGGAAAACTAGACGCCGCGCAAGTTGCCTTTGATACGGCGCGCACATTAGCACCGACAGATAGCACAGTGATGTTTCATCGATGCGAATTGGCCTGTGCTCAGCGAGACTGGGCAGGTGCTTATGCCGAAGCCCAAGACTTTCTAGCCCTCCAAGACAAGGGTAAGCCAGTGGCAGGTCATCTTGAAATGGCGCAGTTGGTTGATTTTCTTCAGTCGCGCGTGACGAATGTCAGTGCGTGATGCAAAGCGTGTCCATATATAATGTCTTGCGCAGTGTAGCGCAGGTTCAAGTGGCACAGGCTTTGTCCACAGTGGATGCCACTCTCTTGAGCATGCCTCAGATCAAGCCAGCGCCAAATGGACACACTCCTATTCCTCAACAAGCCGCCCCTCAAAAACAAGCCGCTCCGCATATTGTGGCCCAAACCCAAGACAGGGTGGCGCAGACCACGTTACATACAGTGAAAACCATGTCTAATACTGTGCGACCAGCCACATCCGTGACGACACCTCAAACTCCTGTATTGCCGTCGCCGACAGGGCAGGCAAAAATTGACAGACCACTTCAGCCGACTGAGCCAGCTCGCACGAATAACCCAATGCGGCCATCTCCTGCGCCGTTGGGACAGGGGGGCTCTGACGTTCCGGTTCCCGTGCGTGCGATCACCCTTGCATCCTTGCCACGACCAGAGACTGTCGCCCGTGCACTTATGCCAAGTGCAAATGGGACGCTGCCGTCTTTGCCAATGGCGATGAAACCTGTTGTTGATCATGCCACGATTGCTGCCAAGCCTGCTGATCCTGTTTTGACGCAGCTGGTGTCTCAGCTTCGTCAAGGTGTGTTGACGCAGACTGAATTTGTGAAACTCATGGTTGCCCAAATTTTATCGGGCACTCTCAAGCAAGAGATCAGCAAGCAAACGGGGCCATTGCCGCAAGACATTGTCAAAACGCGCAACCCTGACCCTCAGCTTGCACCCGTTGCGGCGCGCCTTCCATCCAATTCTGGCACCCCTGTGCAAAATCCTGCTCCGGTGACGTCATCCGCGCCCAGCCAATCCGAACCTTTGGCAAGGGCCTTGGCTCAAAATGGGGCGACCCTATCGCAAATCCCAACGGTTCTGTCGCGCTTTGATCCGAGTGCCTCCCTCCTTAAGATGTCACCGCAAGCACCGACACTGGCAACGACCGCCTTTCCGGAAAGTCTTGTTGAGCTCGCCGTTGCGCAACCCGCGACTTTGCAAGCGATCCAAACCGCGGCGATTCCGCAGCCCCTGAAGGATATGTCATCCCTTGTCGCACTTTATGCGGCCATGATCCCGGGATGGCCGACAGCTGTTGAACGTGACACGAAACGGTCTGCCTCCATTCCAGTGCCGCTGATGCAATTGGCTCAGTCGATCAAATCTTTGTCCCCCGAACAACAAGCCACCTTGTTTTCACGAATGGGCCTTCCGTTAGATGTTATCCGTGTATTGCAGCAGATGCTGCGGGATTTGGACAAAAAGCTGAATGCAAAAACGCTTGAAACCTTTTTGGCGGGCCTGCTTGGGACAATGGTCTTTGTCGTGGATGAAGTGATTTCGTTTTTTGATGAGCTCAAAGAAAACGACCCCGCATAAGGTTTAATGGAAGTTCCGTCAGGTTTCCACTTTTCAAATGGCGTGCTTTGGCTATGGTGATTTTAACAGATCGTTCTTCGATTAAGGTCAATTCTATTCCTCTGTGTCGGTTCCATGTCATCTTTGACGTTGTTGGACTATCCTTGTGGCATTGAATAATTGCTATTAAGTTTGACGAAACAATCGAACGTTGTTGATCTCGATTTGATGAAGTGAGGACCTCAAATGCACTATCATTCTCCGACTAGTTTTGATGCTGCCATTCAGTTGGCTCAGAATGCCTCAGGAACCACACGGTTCTTGGCGGGGGGCACAGACGTCTTGGTGCAAATGCGCGCAGGGATGGTGACACCTGATGTCATGATTGATGTGAAAAACATTCCTGGTGTGCGTGACTCTGTACGTAGGGACGATGGAAGCTGGGTGATTGGGATTGCTGTCTCAGGTGCTGAGTTAGGCGCTAATGCGGATCTTGTGGCGGATTGGCCGGGCGTCGTTGAGGGAATGGAATTGGTTGGCTCTACCCAAGTGCAAGGACGGGCCACTTTGGTTGGCAATCTATGCAACGGCTCTCCTGCGGCGGATAGTGTTCCTGGGTTGGTCGCTGCGAATGCCTCTGTGCGGGTCTTGGGACCAAATGGCGAGCGAACCGTTGCCGTTGAGGATATCCCCGCAGGTCCGGGTAAGACGACATTGGCGGCAGGTGAAATGATCACTGCGATTGAATTGCCACCTCGTGGGGAACAGGGTGGGGATTGTTACCTTCGCTTTATTCCGCGCACGGAAATGGACATCGCGGTCGTGGGATGTGCGGTGAACCTGACACTCGACGGTGACACCATAACCTCCGCGCGCGTTGTATTGGGGGCAGTGGCGCCCACTGTTGTCAATGTGCAAGAGGCCGCCGACGCAATTATTGGCACCTCACTCGATGACGCGGCCTTGGACGGATTGGCGGCGGCAGCAAGAGCCGCATGTAATCCAATTAGCGATAAACGCGGAACGAAAGAGTTTAGAACACATGTCGCAGGTGTCTTGGCCTGTCGCGCGGCAAAAATTGCATTGGCACGTGCCAAAGGAGAAGACCTATGAGCAAGATGCACGTTACCACCTCTGTTAACGGAGAGACGGTTGAGTTCCTAACAGATCCGCGTGAAACGCTTTTGGATTGCTTGCGCGATCATTTGGATTTGACGGGCACCAAAGAAGGCTGTGGCACAGGCGATTGTGGTGCCTGTTCCGTGACAATGGATGGCACATTGGTGTGTTCCTGCCTTGTCTTAGGTGTCGAAGCGCAGGGATCAAAAATTGAGACGATTGAAAATATGTCTCAAGGTGGCGACCTCCATCCGTTGCAACGCAAATTTATTGAACACGCGGCCCTGCAATGCGGCTATTGTACGCCGGGCATTTTGGTCGCGGCCAAATCGCTTTTAGAAAAGAACCCAGACCCAACAGAAACCGAAGTTCGCTATTGGCTGGCGGGCAACCTCTGTCGGTGCACAGGGTATGACAAGATCATTCGTGCTGTAATGGATGCAGCTGCAGAGATGCGAGGAGCAGCGTAATGGCAAAAGATAACTTAAACGAATTCCGCTTGATCGGGACACGTCCGAACCGTCCCGATGGGTTAGACAAGGTCACAGGCCGCGCGCGCTATGGCGCAGATATATCAGCGGCGAATATGTTGCATGCCGCCGTTGTACGATCGCCACATGCGCACGCTAAAATCATCAAAATTGATGCGTCCAAGGCCTTGGCGCTTGATGGTGTCAAAGCCGTTGTCACGCGCGACGATTTTCCAACTGGGCTAACCGGTGAGGAATGGAACCTGCAAGAAAACACAATGGCGGGGGACGTGGCCCTTTACGATGGTCACGCAGTTGCAGCAGTTGCCGCGACAAGCGCGCTTTTGGCGAAAGATGCGGCCAAGCTGATTGAAGTCGAATATGAAATTTTGCCTCATGTCACAGATGTCGACAAAGCAATGGCAGCAGATGCCCCAATCATTCGCCAAGGCGTCGCAGATGCCAGCGTTCCAGAGGGCCTGCATCCCAATGTAGCGAAATACATTGAATTTGGACATGGCGACATTGAAGACGGCTTTGCCAAAGCGGATCTCGTCCTTGAGCGCACCTATAAAACAGAAGCCGCACACCAAGGCTATATCGAACCTCATGCCTGTCTCGGGCAGTTAGGCGAAGATGGCAAAGGCGAAATGTGGGTCTGTACCCAAGGTCACTGGCACATCCGTCAAATGTGTGCAGCGGTGCTTGGTCTTGAAGGGGCGCAGCTTCGTGTGACACCATCTGAGATTGGCGGCGGCTTTGGTGGCAAGACGACTATCTTTATGGAACCTTTGTCTTTGGCGCTCAGCCGCAAAGCAGGGGGGCGTCCTGTCAAAATCGTCATGAGTCGTTCCGAAGTGTTGCGGGCAACAGGTCCAACAGCCTCGGCCTCGATGGATGTGAAGCTAGGGATGACCAAGGATGGTATGATCACTGCAGGTAAGGCCACCTTCCGTATGCAGGGTGGTGCCTTCCCCGGATCGCCTGTGGACTTTGCTCTCTACTGTGGTTTTGCCAGCTATCAGATCCCCGCCCTTCAACACGAAGGCTACGATGTCATTGCCAACCGTCCGAAATGTGCCGCTTACCGCGCGCCTGGTGCGCCAATGGGGGCCTTTGCAGTTGAAAGCCTCGTGGATGAAATGTGCGCTGAACTTGGCCTTGATCCAATTGAGGTCCGTTTGAAAAATGCTTCTGTAGAAGGATCAAAATCAAGCTATGGTCCAAAATTTGGCAGCATCGGTTTGGTCGAAACTTTAGAGGCGGCCAAAGCGCATCCAAATTTGCAACATCCACTTGGTCCAAACCAAGGGCGGGGTATTGCAACAGGGTATTGGTTTAACCACGGAGGAGACACATCTGTTTCTGCGGCATTGTCTGAGGACGGTACATTACAAGTCTCAGTTGGAACCCCCGATATTGGCGGAAGCCGCGCCTCCATCGCTTTGATGGCCGCTGAAACGATTGGCATCCCTTACGAAAGCGTTCGGGTGAATATTGTTGAAACGGGCGCTTTGGGTGTAAATGAACCAACTCACGGAAGCCGCGCAACTTTTGCAAGCGGCAAGGCAACTGTCGAAGCGGTCCAAGCAATCATCAAAGAGATGTGCAAGCGCGTGGCCGAAGAATGGGACATTGATCCCGAGGCTGTCGATTGGGTTGATGGCGCGGCACAGCCTGCTGGTCCGAATGCGGGTAAATTTCCACCCAAGAGCATTGCAGAGATTGCCGGCAAAATGAGCAGCACAGGCGGACCAATCGCGGGTCACTGCGAAACAGTGCCAGAAGGCGTCGGCGCGAGCTTTGGCACACATGTCGTAGATGTCGAGGTGGACCCTGAGACTGGATACACCAAAATCCTCCGTTATGTTGTTGTCCAAGATGCGGGGCGTGCGATCCACCCAGCCTATGTAGAAGGTCAATATCAAGGTGGCGCAGTCCAAGGGATCGGGTGGGCCTTGAATGAGGAATATGTCTATGATGACATGGGCCGTCTGCAAAACCCTGTCTTCTTGGATTACCGGGTTCCTGTTGCCTCAGACTTGCCATTGATTGATACGGTTATTGTCGAGGTGCCCAACCCTGGGCACCCCTATGGCGTACGGGGGGTTGGTGAAACAGGTATTGCACCCCCATTGCCTGCAATAGCCAGCGCTGTGGCGGCTGCGACGGGCAAGCGGTTCTATAGCCTGCCAATTACGCCAGTTAAGATTATGGAAGCCCTACAAGGTGGCAATGACAGTTAGGCTGCATCTATGGTCGGGGCTAAGGCGCTTTACCGATGGTGCCTTGGTCATTTCCCTAGAGGCCAAAACGGTTGGTCAAATGATGGATGGGCTATTGTTGGAACATCCATCTTTAGAGCCGATACTCCAAGCAGGGGTGTCGGTGGTGATTGATGGAGATGTCTCGCCAATCAAACGATCAAGAGAGATAAGTGAAGACAACGAAATCTATCTAATTCAACAAATGAAGGGCGGCTAACGAGTCGCCCTTTGCGATTCTAGGTCGGTTGGTGCGATTTTAACCCTCTAAGCAGTGTTATTGCCCGATTCACACAATCTCAAAGCGGAATTTGCTGAATTATAAGGTATGGCGCAGGTGCGCCTCTTGTTTGCACTGGATCATGGGAAATCTTATCAAAGACGCTAACCCTATATAAATATGGCTTTTTTCAAAAAACACGTTTTTTTTCGAACTTATGTAACATTTTTACGAAAAAGGGGTTGCGGGTATTTGAAGGTGGTATTAGAAGCGCGTCTACCGGCACTGAAGAGGTGCAGGTTACTGGGAATTGTGCCGCTTCGGCGGGAAGGTTTTCGGGAGTTTCAGAGAG
>CBFHKO010000008.1:0-102620 GCA_965656445.1 uncultured Paracoccaceae bacterium | reverse complement strand
ACCAGAAATCCTCCTAACTCAATTCAACAAATCTGTCCCAAAGGCGATGACGTTAGACAGTTTCTGTGGAACCTTTAGCCCCTCTCGTCGCCAGAGCCGTTCAATACGGCCATCGCTGACGGACCAACTTGCTTCTCTGAGCAATGCCGCAATCCTGCGATAACCGTATCTGCCAAACTGTCTGGCCAGCTCGATCATATCCGCAACAAGTCTGTCTTCATCGGCATGCCCCTTAGGGACATGTCTCTGTGTAGAGCGATGTTGCCCCAGTACTCGACAAGCTCGCCGTTCCGAGACCTTGAATTGGCTGCTCACATGATTAATACAAGCACGACGACGAGCGGGGCTTAGAAGTTTCCCCTTGCGGCTTCCTTCAAGATCAACTTATCGAGGGTCAAATCAGACACCGCCTCTCTCAGCCGGTCATTCTCCTTCTGAAGCCGCTTCAGTTCCTTCAATTGATCTACGCCCATTCCGCCATACTGCTTACGCCAACGGTAATAGGTTTGTTCAACAACTCCGATCTGTCTGATCGCATCTAGACGGGCCATACCTTGCCCCATCAACACCTCAACTTGCCTCAACTTCGTGATAATTTCTTCCGGCTTCGGTCGTTTGTTCGTCATTATCGGTCCTCCGTTTCCTAAACATAGCGCTGGACCAGTTCAGATGGGGAGGCTCAGGGCCACCCGATCCAAGACTTGATTGCGCGTATCCAATTGTGTTGCGTGATGACTTGTTCCAGCTTGACTACGCTGCAAACTATGGCTGATGCGCTCCAGCTGTTTAAGGTCGCGGTTCAACCCCTCGACAGTCAGAGAAATGGAGTGATCTGCGTTTTGGCGTTCACCCTGAATTTTGTCCGAAATCGCGTGAAAACGATTAACCAGTCCACTGGCAGCATTCACAACGGAGGCAAGTCGTGTTTCATCTTGGGGCTGCGACTGCGCAACGAGCAAAGAAGAAGAGAGGTGCGCCACGTCCTGCGACAGGGACGACTCTGATCCGATTTCGCCGAAAACCATTGTCATGTTTTCGAAGAAATTGGCCTTGAGCGAATGTCCTGAAACACTTGCCGATGCAACGCGCGCCTCCCCAAGGACAGCCAGATTTTCGTGTCGCGTGACGGCATTGATTTTCACACCACCTGACACCGCTGTATTTGCCGATACCGACAATTCACGCCGCGCATATCCCGGTGTCAGCGCATTAGCGACGTTTGACGAAATCAATTCCGCGGACTTTGACGCGACCCTAAGGCCAGACAGTGCGTTTTGAAGGGATGACCCAAGTGACATGGTGGATGACCTTTCATATCAGCGGATGATATTTGTGGTTTCTTGCAACATCTCATCTACGGTTTGGATGACTTTGGCATTTGATGAATAGGCGCGTTGCGTTTGAATCATCTTGGTGAGCTCCTCCGCGACATCGGTGGAGGATTCTTCTAAGGCATAGGAAACAATGTCACCTGTTGGGCCATCGCCCGCATCCCAAAGGAAATAGCTCCCGCTTTCTGGTGAGGGCAAATAGGTTTGCTTGTCCTGAGAGACCATGCCGTTCGGATTTGGCAAGTCGACCAAAGGCACCTGATATATTCTACGGGATATACCTGTATCGAAGGTGGCGTAGACATTGCCAACTTCGTCCACTTCAACGCTGGTCATATTGCCAACGGCGGATCCATCTTTTTGAATGGAGACCGGTGCAAAACGATCGGACAGCTGGGTGAGACCAGAGCTATCCCCGAGCTTGCCAATTTCAATTTCCATTGGCCCGCCAGCCACCTGCAAGATAAGCGTCCCCGTGGTTGGATTATAGGTGCCCCCACTTGTCGTAGAAACGGATTGTAAGGTGCCGCCCGACGATCGATCATCTTCAAACGTTAGATTATATTCGCCAACCACTGCCCCATCAGAGGCGGAGTCATGAATGCGAAGTGTCCAACTGTTCGACGAACCAGAGGTTGGAATGACGGGTTCAAATTCAAACCGAATGTTTTCCGAGCGCCCCAAATTATCATAATATTCCACGGACAATTCCTGAAAATCACCACTGCTTCCAAAATCTGTTGATGTTGCTGGTAAATTTACGCCCAGCGCAAGTTTGGTCGTTGGTTCACCAGAGAATTGGTTCACATTGATTCGAATAGGTTCCAATCCATCGCTGGTATCACGTGGAAAGCTAGGGATTGTGCCATCTGGCTTCGCGGGCCAGCCCAACAGGACCAACCCTGATTCTGTCGTTAAATACCCGCTTGAATCTGTTCGAAACGATCCCGTTGTCGCAAGCATCATTTGCAAATCGTCACCATTCGCAGCAACATCAGACGATCGCGCAACAGGCAACATTCCACGTCCACGAACAGCAAGATCCGTGGCATTTCCCGTTGAAATAAGCGATCCACCTTGATCAATCAGACGTTTATTCGTCGTTCGAACGCCACCCGCGGAATACGTCCCCCCACTTTCAGAAATGACCAAAGAGTGGAAATCCGTTTCAACACGCCTGTATCCATATGTCGAAGAGTTCGCGATATTATCCGAAATTGTCGCCAAACGACTGGCATTTGCGGACAACCCCGCCACGCTTGCATTAAGAGATGAGGAAATGGTCATTTGAACGCCTTTCTGTTGCGGACCCAAGTACTTCTTGACCGCAACAGTTACGCGCGCTGACTTAACAACTTGCTAATAGATAAAATTCTATGGAATTCACTCTCTCAAGAATATGATCTCTAATCTATTGTTTCGTGGTGCCATTTTATTCCTGACAACCGGTTCTTGATCCCCATGACCTGTGATCCGTGCAATGCGCTCTTTGCTCAGGCCCGCGTCCAAAAATAGATCACGCGCTTTTTCCCCTCTGCGCATAGAGTGCGGCCATGCTTTGGGCGCGATACGAACCAGAGGATCAGCCGCGACATGCGCCTCTATTGCAACGGTATTGGTCACAACACGCGACGAGTCTGAGATCATAGACACCAAAGCCAGTAATAGCTCGGTTGGCTCATCCATTTTCCGAAACAATGGCCTTTGCGGGCGATCAAAGATTTCAACGACCAGACCTTCGTCGGTTAATCGCGTTATGACGTGTTTGTTGATCTGATCATCCAACGCGCTCTCGCCCGTCTGCGCTTTGAGAGTATCTTCTAGGTCACGCAATGCCTCCATGTCGGACCTGTCCTCTTGGCCCTGATCTTTGAGCCCCGTTGCACCACGTGCGCCAGTGGCTTCGCTCAGGAAAACAGAGGATGCGCCGGTCCCTTGGTGCATTAATGTGTCCTCACTGAACACCGTATCCCCGACAAAGGACGATGCACCCCCGCCGCTGCTTCGGTTGACAGTTAACGTCGGACTGAAATAGTTCGCAATCCCTGCTTTTTGTTGTTCGCTTGCCGCATTCAATAGCCACATCAACATAAAAAACGCCATCATCGCGGTCACAAAGTCGGCATAAGCCACCTTCCACGCGCCACCATGGTGGCCGTCCGCTTGGACAATTTTCTTACGTTTGATGATTATCGGCCTGACGGAGTTATCCGTTGCCATGGTCACCACCTATAATTTCACCCAAGATCAGGCTACGCGGGAAACCTTACTAGAACGGTTAACAGGTAAAATTATAGGTATTTGTGCCTCAGTAGCTATAATCCGCGAATATATTCGAGATGTCGCCATTCCAATCGCCATGATAGCGATCGAGCAATTCATCCGCAGGTGTTTTGCCTGTCTCCAAGCTATCCTTGAGCGCGTTCAAGAAATGCGTTTCATCAGGAACCATTCCCCCAGCACCCGGCATTGCACGCGCCTTGAGACCCGCTTCGGAAATAGCGACGACTTCTTTTGCCAGATCATGCATGTTGATTTTGCCGACTTGGGCCTGAAGCCCATCACGAGAGGCCTGAATCCGAAGCTCTTCTCGTGTCTCTGCATCCCAGCCTTTTACCAAATCCCCCGCAGCATCCAGCGCAGATTGATCATAGCACAATCCGACCCAAAACGCAGGAAGCGCGCACAAGCGACGCCATGGGCCACCATCTGCACCGCGCATTTCCAGGAATTTCTTGATCCGTGCTTCTGGGAAACATGTCGTGAGGTGATCGGCCCAATCGCTGAGGGTTGGGGTTTCCCCTGGCAAGGCAGGTAAGTCACCTTTTAGGAAATCGCGGAACGATTGGCCCAGCGCATTGATATAATTGCCGTCGCGATAGACAAAATACATCGGTACATCCAAGGCATATTCAACCCAAGCCTCAAATCCAAAGCCTTCGTCAAAAACAAACGGCAACATGCCTGTACGTGCATCATCCATATGACGCCACACACGACTACGCCAGCTTTTGTGATCGTTCACTTTGTTCTCAAAAAACGGGGAATTCGCAAACAAGGCCGTGGCGACAGGTTGCAATGCCAAAGCAACACGAAGCTTTTGAACCATGTCCGCTTCTGATCCAAAATCGATATTGACTTGAACGGTACAGGTACGGCGCATCATAGAACGACCTGATGTGCCGACTTCGCCCATATAGGCATCCATCAGCTTGTAACGGCCCTTGGGCATAAGAGGCATTTCCTCATGCGACCACGTCGGAGCCGCGCCCAGACCGATAAAGCCAACACCAATTTCGTCGGAAATTTCTTTCACTTCGCGAAGGTGCGTATTCACCTCGTCACAGGTTTGGTGAATGCTCTCAACAGGCGCGCCTGATAATTCCAAGGCACCGCCCGGTTCAAGGGACACATTCGCCCCATCTTTTTCCAACCCAATAAGCTGGCCTGCTTCGCGGACCTCAGCCCAGCCAAAACGATCCCGTAGCCCAGACAAAACAGCTTCGATCGACCGCTCACCCGAAAACGGCAGGGGTTTTAGCGTATCTTTGCAGTAGCCGAATTTTTCATGCTCAGTTCCGATGCGCCAATCTTGTTTTGGTTTGCATCCTGATTCCAGATATTCCGCCATTTGTTCATGACGTTCGATCGGACCGCCGCCTGATTGTGGGATAGACATGATTTCACTCCGATCAATGTGTGCCGCTCATAGGGCATAGGGTTGCTTGTGTCTTGCTTAATGTAAGTATCTGTTGGGCTCAAGGTAACTGTCTTTCTGCCAAATCAAGATCTCGTGTATGTCTTTCTGCGACAGTTTATGAACCATATGATCAATATTGAGGTTCGGTAACATCGTAAAGACATCAAAAAGCGCCTCAGCCCCGCGTGCATTGACGGGAACAAAGAGGGCGGGCTGCGCGGCTTGTTCAAGCCACCAGCCGTTTTGACCAGCGATAGATTTTAGCGAGATACGCGAGATGTCCTCGATATCGATCACACCACCTGTGTCAGGTCCGAAATAGGATATCTGCCCCTCGACGACCGCAACAATCCCCGGACCATCGGCATTTTGACGAAACCGCGCGCGTTGGACGCCGATGTAAATCAAAGTGACACCACAGGGGATCAAGATAAACCCGATCCATTGTAAAATCCCATAAAAGCTCAGCGCCCAATAGAGGCCAAGGGCGATGAGCCCAAGACCCATAACAGCCTCTCGCCATTGATAAAGACGCTCTTTAGCCTCTGGACGGATCATGACCAATCCCCTTTATGTTCCTGCCAAAGCGTCAAAGCCGCCACTGCCGCGGTGTCCGCACGGAGAATTCGTGGTCCCAGACTGATTGGATGCGCAAACGGCTGTGCATGCAGCCGCGCCCGTTCTTTATCGGAAAACCCGCCCTCAGGACCGATCAGAATAGCCCATGGCCCTTTTGGTAAATCAGCAAGGCTCAACGCATCGCCCACTTTGGCCTCGTCACAAAAGAGCAGCTGACGCTCTTGGAGCCAATGATCCAAAAGGCGCGTCAGTTTCTGCAAGTCGTCAACCGTCGGGACAAACGTCCCCCCACATTGTTCCGATGCTTCAACAGCATGCGCTTGAAGCCGATCTTGGCGAATGCGTTCAGAATTGGTGAACTCTGTTTGAACCGGCATAATCCGCGCAGCGCCCATTTCCGTGGCTTTTTCAACAATGAAATCCGTACGTGCTTTTTTGATCGGTGCAAAAATCAGCCAAAGATCAGGGGGCGTTTGCAAGGGTTTGCTTTGCACATCACAGATCAAAATGCCGCCGCGCTTTCCCGCCTCGGACACCGTTGCGATCCATTCCCCATCCCGCCCATTAAAGAGCGCAATTTTTGCCCCCACTGCTTGACGCATCACACCAAATAAGTAATGCGCTTGATCACGATCCAGAGGAACGGATTGCGCAACCCCAAGTGGGTGATCTACATATAGTCTAATCTTTGCTGTCATAGAGGTATACATAGGCCCATGAAAACGCAGTTACCAGATGCGAATGGTCAAGTTTCCGACGCTGTCCATGGGAATTGGGTCGATACCAAAGCCCCCGCTTGGACAAGACCCTATTTGCGCCTGTCCCGCGCAGACCGTCCGATTGGCACTTGGCTCTTGCTTTTGCCGTGCTGGTGGGGGCTTTTGATTGGTCTTTTGCAAACCAATACGGCGGGGTGGAGCGATCTCTGGATATTCCTCAGCTGTGGCATTGGCGCCTTTTTGATGCGCGGCGCAGGATGCACTTGGAATGACATCACAGATCGCGATTTTGACGGCTCTGTTGAGCGCACCAAGTCACGCCCAATCCCATCAGGACAGGTCAGTGTAAAACAAGCCATCGCGTGGATGGGCCTGCAAGCGTTGATTGCGCTTGGCATTTTGCTCACGTTCAACTGGGCTGCGATTGGTTTGGGCGTTCTATCGCTCTTGCCTGTGTTGGTTTACCCTTTTGCCAAACGGTTTACGTGGTGGCCTCAAGTCTTCCTTGGAATAGCGTTTAATTGGGGGGCGTTGCTTGCCTATACAGCGCATACTGGGTCACTGGGATGGCCTGCCGTCGTGTTGTACCTATCGGGCATTGTGTGGACGCTGTTCTATGACACCATTTATGCGCACCAAGACACCGAGGACGATGCATTGATCGGGATCAAATCTACGGCGCGCCTCTTTGGAACCAACTCGCATCAATGGCTCTATGGCTTTGCTGTCTTGAGCGCCGTTTTGCTGACGATAGCGGTTTATCTCGCGACACCTAGCCTGACAGGGCTTCACCTCTTGATAGCCCTAAGCGCAGCACCGGCATTTCTGACCCATATGCTCTGGCAAATGACACGGATCGACTATGATGACGGAGGGGTCTTGGTCATGCTTTTTAGATCCAATCGGGACGCAGGTTTGTTGCCTGTGCTGTTTTTCGCCTTAGCCGTCATCATGTGATTGATCTCAGACGGGTTTTTCGCGTATCAAGTCACTACTTTGGGAAAGTTGGAACTAGGATGCGCATCTCTTCATTGATATTTGTCGGTCTCGCGTTTTTCGCAGCAGCCGGACTTTCCATTGTGACTGCCTTCTTTGGGGCGCGCATCATCGAAGAAACCTCAACCGATGCAGTGCGCCGCTCTCTTGCTGCCGAAGGGTTGGAATGGGCGGATGTCGCCGCGGATGGGCTTCAGGTTTTTGTCATTGGGAACGCACCCGATGAAGTCGAACGCTTCCAAGCGTTGACCGTGGCCGGCGGAACGGTTGATGCCGCACGGGTGATTGACCAGATGACAGTATTGGAAAATTCCAAAGTCGACATTCCGGAATTCTCGGTCAATATTTTGCGCAATGACGCCGGTCTCTCTGCGATTGGGATTATCCCCACGGGCCAAGATTATGACGACCTCGTCGCGCGATTGAACGTCATGGCAGGGGATCAAAAATTCACAGACCTCTTGGATAGCGCCGATTACCCCGCGCCTGCGACTTGGACCACATCCATGCGATTTGCATTGGAGAGCCTAGAGAAGTTTGAAAAAGCAAAAATTTCAGTTGCGGATGGTGAAATTACAATTTCTGCCTTGGCTCAAACACCAACCGAAAAGCGCCAGTTAGAGCGCGAATTGTTGCGCCAAAAACCAGAAAGCATTGATTTGGTTCTGGACCTAACAGCCCCACGCCCTGTTATTTCGCCCTATTCTCTGCGGGCTGTCAAAGAGGGTGACTCCTTGAAATTCGACAGCTGTTCTGCTGCATCTGAGGCTATGTCAGCCGATATCATTAAATCCGTAGACTTATTGGGGCTTGCTGGATCAAAGAACTGTCAGGTCGGATTGGGCATGCCAACCCAGACATGGCCGCAAGCCACCAAAACGGCGCTGGCCTCTCTGTCAGAGTTTGAAAAGGCAACGGTTACCTTCGCCAATACCTCAATCAAATTGGTGGCCGACGAAACCACCGATCCTGATTTTTTCCAAACAACCGTTGATGCGCTCAAGCAATCTTTGCCACCTGGGTATGAGCTCACGGCGATCTTGACCAAGCCTGTCGTCGAAACCGATACGTCAGAATCGGAATTTGTCGCAACCCTTAGCCCAGAGGGCATGGTTCAACTGCGCGGTACTGTTCGGGATCAAACCACATCGACGATGATACAAAGCCTTGCTGAAGCGCGCTTTGGTCGAGACGCTGTTCATACATCGACAACCCTTGAACCTGCTTTGCCGACGTCGTGGTCCGTCGGTGTGTTAACCGCGCTTGAGGCTTTGTCTCAGCTCACCCAAGGCGCAATCAGCGTGTCCCCTGACACCATAAGCGTCTCGGGTAAAACAAGCCTTGATACTGCGAAAGCGGATATTGCCTCGTTGCTCGCTGAGAAAATTTCAACATCACAAAGTGTGGATATTTCCTTGGAATACGTGCCGCCCCCTGTTGTTGAGGACAATTCACTTGATCCAGAAACATGCGTTGCTAAAATTTCTGAGCTATTGGTCGAGCGAAAAATCAATTTCGAACCGGGGTCAGACCGTGTGGACCTCGACGGTCAAAATCTATTAGACGATATCGCAGCCGTGCTTGAAACATGTGGCGACATCGCATTGGAAATTGCAGGCCATACCGATAGCCAAGGCGGGGAAGCCATGAACAAAGAGCTGAGCCAATCCCGCGCTCAAGCCGTCTTGATGGAGCTTCAACGGCGACGCATTTTGACATCAAGCTTCGTTGCAAACGGGTATGGCGAAGCCGAGCCAATCGCCGATAACGGAACAGCCGAGGGTCGTGAAACGAACCGTCGCATTGAATTTAAACTCATCCAACAGCAGCCAGAGGCCTCAGATGAATAGAACCGAATTTATAGTCGCGATTGCGATCATTCTCTTTGTGGTCTTTACTTTGGGTTGGTTTGCGCATTGGGTCGTGCACCGCTTTACCCGCGTGTCAAAATCCGACATCGGTGAATTCGAACGCATGTCCCAAGAGCTTCACGAAGCAGAAGAATCCCGCGATCAAGCAATCGCCTATTTGCAACAACGTGAATCCGAGTTGTCGAGCCAGCTCAATCAAAGCGAGGCCGAACTTCGCGCCGCAATGGATGGCCTCAGAGAAGCCCGCCTAGAGGCCGAAGAAATGCGCGCCTATATCGAAAAGATTTCAGCACCGAAATAGGGGATTACCAGCGCGACAGCGCGTCCTCATCCTCTGACTTGGCATCCACCCAAGCGGTGCCATCACGCGTGATTTCCTTTTTCCAAAAAGGAGCGCGTGATTTGAGATAATCCATCAGATATTCCGCCGCTTCAAAGGCGTCTTTGCGATGGCGCGCGGCTGTTGCGACCATCATGATCTGATCACCAGGTTCAAGCCGCCCAAAGCGGTGAATGACCAACACATCCCCCAAAGACCATCGCGATTTTGCCTCTGTCGCAATCTTGGCAATCGCTTTTTCGGTCATGCCGGGATAATGCTCTATTTCCATCGCGTTCAAATCATCCGTGTCGCTATCGCGGACAATACCCGTAAACGTCACAATCGCGCCCATATGGCTGTGACCCTGACTAAATTCAGACGTGATCTGGCCGATATCAAACGGCTCTTGTTGAACGCTAATATGCATTTATCCACCCGTCATTGGTGGGAAAAACGCAACCTCGCGGACACCCGACAAGGGGGTGGAAAAATCGTCGATCAAGTCCTGATCCAGCGCCACTCTAATTGATGTAAGATCAGAGAACGCAACGGCGTAGCGTTCTTCTCTTTGAATCAGTTCATCAATCAACTCTGCAACCGTCGTCGCCTGCGTTTCATAGGCTTCTTTCGGGACACCAATGCGTTCGCGAACCCATGCGAAATAGAGCAAGTTCATCATGCGTTATCCTTTAGAAATGGACGAGCCTTCAGGAAATAGTCGATCCCTGTGATCAAGGTTAAGATTGAGGCGATCCACAAAAGAACCAGTCCAATGCGTCCTGCCCAAATCATGCCCTGAAATTTCCAAGACAATCCATGCAAGTCTTCTTCGGCACCGGTTAGGATGTCGTTTACCAAGGCAGTGTCCATCCCATAGGCCGACATCCCGAAATAATGTTCAAACACACCTTGGGAAAACAAAATCGCGATTGCTATCATTTGCGCTGTAGTTTTCCACTTTGCCAATTTTGTGACCTTGAGCGTGCCAGCCGTATCCCCCAAAAATTCGCGCAGCCCGGACACAAAGACTTCGCGGAAGAGAATAACTGTTGCAGGCAAAACCAACCAAGGCGACATGCTAGAATAGCCAACAATAACCATCAAGGCGATGACGACCATGGCCTTGTCTGCAATTGGATCGAGCATCGCACCGAGTTTGGTTTCCTGTTTCCAAGCGCGTGCTAGAAAGCCATCAAACCAATCTGTCGCCGCCGCGGACACAAAAAGTATAAGAGCAAGCCAATCCGCATAAGGCCGCGTAAAATACAAAAACATCACCGCAACGCCTGGTGCCGACAAAAGTCGCAGGATCGTAAGGATATTTGGGATATTGAGTGTCATATAATCCTGCTACCTGAGTGGTCCTCGTATCGACCGTTATAAATTTTCAAAACAAAGTGACAAGCGGCTATCATGTCGCAAACAAGCCCGCATATCTATCCCTGAGAATATTCTTTTGAACCTTGCCCATTGTGTTCCGAGGCAACTCATCCACGATTTGATAGGATCGTGGATGTTTGAATTTCGCGAGATCCTCAGAGACCGCCCGTTTTAGTGCGCTTTCATCAAGGGCCGCCCCTTGCTCAGCAACCAAAACGGCGACAACAGTTTCCCCGAAATCAGGATGGGCAACCCCAATAACTGCGCTTTCTAAGACACCATCTTGATCATCTAATACCAGTTCGATTTCTTTTGGATAAATATTGTATCCGCCAGAAATGATAAGGTCTTTGCCACGTCCAACAATTGTAATGTAGCCATCCGCGTCTCTCATTGCGAGATCACCGGTGATGAAAAACCCATCCTCCCTTAGCTCTTCGCGCGTTTTCTCAGGCATCTGCCAATAGCCTTTGAACACATTGGGACCGCGCACTTCTAGAACGCCGATCTCACCATCGGGCAAAGCAGCCCCCGTTTCAGGATCACAGACTTTGACTTCGACACCAGGTAACGGCACCCCAACGGTTCCCGCACGTCGGTCCCCATCATAGGGGTTTGACGTGTTCATATTCGTTTCGGTCATACCATAGCGTTCAAGGATACGATGCCCTGTGCGGTCTTGGAATTGCTTGTGCGTTTCTGCCAACAAAGGCGCAGAGCCAGAAATGAACAGACGCATATTTTGGGTTAATTCGCGATTAAACCGCGCATCGCTCAACAACCGCGTGTAAAACGTGGGAACGCCCATCAAAGCGGTGGCCTTGGGCATATCACGGATCAAGGCCTCTTGATCAAAGCCTGCGTAGAACCGCGCCTGACAGCCCGCCAACAAACACACATTCGTCGCAACAAAGAGCCCATGCGTGTGGAATATCGGCAAGGCATGAAGCAAGACATCATCGGGGCTAAACTGCCAATACGACACCAGCGTTTGCGCATTCGACAAAAGGTTATCTTGGCTCAGCATCGCCCCTTTGGAGCGCCCTGTCGTTCCTGATGTATAAAGAAACGCCGCCAAATCATCGCCCGACCGGTCCACAGTGTCAAAGCTGTCTGGAAACGCGGCGGCATGATCAACAAAGCTACCTTGTCCATCCGCATTTAGGGTTTCTAAGCGCGCCTCATATTTGGACGTGATTGGCAACAAAGCGTCCTGAAACGCCCCATCGCAAACAACCAGTTTCGCTCCAGAGTTCTCAATGAAATATTCAATTTCAGACCCTGTATAGGCCGTATTCAACGGCAGAAAGACCACACCCGCCTGAACACAAGCGGCGTAAATAGCCAACGCCTCCGGGGATTTATGAACCTGGACCGCCAAGCGATTCCCTGCGCTCAATCCTGCATCCGTGATAAACCCTGCAAATTGCGCGGCTTGTTTCAGGAACGCATCATGAGTGACCACATGGTCATCAGATAAAATCAAAAACGGCGTGTCTTGGCCCAAATGCGCGCCAAACAATGCATCATAGAGAGGGTTTGCCATCTCTTATCCCTTTAACAATTCGCCCATGCGCAACACGGCGAGGCTATACCCTTGAACGCCGAACCCTGCGATAACGCCATCAGCGCGAAGAGACACATAGGAATGATGCCGAAAGGATTCCCGTTTATGGACGTTGGAAATATGCACCTCTAAAACGGGACCATCGAAGGTGTTGAGCGCGTCTAAGACCGCGACGGATGTATGCGTCAACGCGGCTGGGTTAATGATGATACCCGCTGCGTTGTCACGCGCCTCATGGATCCAATCCACAATTTGACCTTCCCAATTCGATTGCTTGAGATCTATGGACAAACCAACCGTCTTGGCCACTTCGGCACAGAATTTTTCCACATCATCAAGGGTCTCATGACCGTAAATCTCAGGCTCACGACGTCCCAACAGGTTCAAATTTGGGCCATTTAGAATGTAGACATGTTTTGACATTGCAAAACTCCTTTTGAGTTGGCCTGACTTTGTGCGTTTCCGTCACAAGCGTCAAGCTTTGACACAAAGTTAGACCAAAGCCCAAATAATCAGACCCGCGCCAAAGACAACGCGATAAATGACATAGGGCAGGAAGGTCACAGAACGTAGTAAGCGCATCATCAATCCCAATGCCAAGAACGCAGAGACCGCCGCAAAGACCGCTGCAATCGCCCCGTCAATGAGAATGGCGGTATTCGCCGATTGCGCCACATCCAGCGCTTCTAAGGCTCCGGCCGCAAGGATCGTTGGAATGGACATCAACATGGCAATCGTGGCGGCGTCTTGACGTTTGAACCCCATCACGCGCGCGCCCGTAATGGTAATGCCTGACCGCGACGTACCAGGGATCAAGGCCAGCGCCTGCCAAAGCCCAAGCTTCCATGCCTGCGCCAAAGACCAGTCCTGTTTTTCACCTGTTTCAACATGTTTGCTATCAGCCCACCACAACACAAGGCCAAAGCCCAGCATCGTCGCCCCGATCAATCCAACACTGCCCCGCATCGCATCACTGAGGCCCGTCACCTTAAGAACGAGGCCCAACGCTATGGCAGGAATGGTTGCAATAATGAGGTTCAGCGCCAACCGGCTTTGATCTGTATCAACCCGCCCACGCGCCAAATTCGGCAAACCACTCAGACCAAACCAAACATCGCGCCAGAAAAAGACAATCACTGCGACCAGTGTCCCCAAGTGGACAGAGACGTCAATAACGGGACCTTGATCCTCCATGCCTGTGAGATTGGGTAATAAAATCAAATGCGCACTAGAGGAGACGGGTAAGAATTCAGTGATCCCCTGTATAAGAGCAACCAAAACGAGATGAAGGACGGGCATAGAAAACTTTCACAATAATATCGTTGCCGCTGTCCTATCATCCCACACAAAATAATGGAATTATCAAATATAGGTCCGCATCGGTTCTTTATTTTGCACAATCATCATAATTCTGAGGGCAATTTTGGATAATTTCACAATTTAGGTCAACACTTATGCCTTTTCTTTCTGTATCACTTGATGTACGTGATCTCCAAACCCTCATTTTATGGAGTCGCACCAATGGCAAAACAGCCAATGCTAAAATTCGTGAACATCGAGCGCACCATGCCTCAGAAACGCGAAGCAGACGTTCGTAACAAAGACTTTGGCGAAATTTATTCAGAGTTCGCAAAAGCCAAAGCCGAAGAACAAGCAAGCCGTTGCAGCCAATGTGGTGTGCCTTATTGCCAATCCCATTGCCCCTTGCACAATAACATCCCTGATTGGTTAAAACTAACCGCAGAAGGGCGTTTGCAAGAGGCCTATGATGTATCGCAGGCAACCAATACCTTCCCAGAAATCTGTGGACGTATTTGTCCACAGGACCGCTTGTGCGAAGGTAACTGTGTGATTGAGCAATCTGGCCATGAAACCGTCACCATCGGTGCCGTTGAAAAATACATCACGGACACAGCATGGGAAAACGGTTGGGTCAAACCAATCAAGCCATCCCATGAACGCGCCGAATCGGTTGGTATCATTGGTGCGGGTCCAGGTGGATTGGCCGCAGCGGATCACCTACGTCGTGCAGGCATCCAAGTCACCGTTTACGATCGCTATGATCGCGCTGGTGGTTTGCTCACCTACGGTATCCCAGGGTTCAAGCTGGAAAAAGACGTCGTCATGCGCCGCAATGGTCAGCTAACTGATGGCGGCATCAAACTTGAGCTGAACACCAATGTTGGCGAAGATATTTCCTTTGACGATATCCGCGCAAAACATGACGCTGTGATTATCGCAACAGGCGTCTACAAAACCCGTGATCTTGATATTGACGGCACAGAGGCCAAAGGCACCGCACGCGCGTTGGATTACTTGACCGTCTCGAATCGTCAGAACTTTGGTGACACAGTCGAAGACTATGAAAACGGCACGTTAAACGCCAAAGGCAAGCGCGTCGTTGTCATCGGCGGCGGCGACACGGCTATGGACTGTGTGCGCACAGCGATCCGCCAAGGCGCGACCTCAGTGAAATGTCTCTATCGCCGCGACCGCGCCAACATGCCCGGCTCACAACGCGAAGTTAAAAACGCCGAAGAAGAAGGCGTGATCTTTGAATGGCTCGCCGCACCCAAGGCGTTTGAAGGTGATCCCGTCACAGGTGTCGTCGTGCAACGCATGCGCTTGGGCGCGCCAGATGCCTCAGGCCGTCGTAGCCCAGAAATCATCGAAGGGTCCGATTACGTGGAACCTGCAGACCTCGTGATCAAGGCGCTTGGCTTTGAACCAGAAGACTTGCCAACACTTTGGAACCAACCAGAGTTACCTGTCACACGCTGGGGCACAGTCAAAGCGGACTTTGGCACCGGTAAAACAGCCATGGATGGCGTCTATGCAGTGGGCGACATCGTCCGCGGTGCGTCACTCGTCGTCTGGGCGATCCGCGATGGACGCGATACGGCGGATGCAATTCTAAACGAATTGAACGCCAAAGCCGCAATCGCCGCTGAGTAATCAAACATATTTTTGAACGTTGGGGCCATGCGCCCCTACCCCCAAACGGAAGGGTTAAAACATGACTATTTATGATCAAAACTGGGTCGCCGCAGAAGAAGCAAAACGCAAGTGGATGTCTGAAAATGGCCTCTATCACGAGAGCGAAGAACACGCCTCTTGTGGTGTCGGACTTGTCGTGTCCATTGATGGCAAACCAAGCCGTCAAGTCGTAGAAAACGGCATTAAGGCGCTCAAGGCGGTTTGGCACCGTGGGGCAGTTGATGCGGACGGAAAAACTGGGGATGGTGCGGGTATTCACGTACAAATCCCTGTGCGTTTTTTCTATGATCAAATCCGTCGCACAGGTCACGAACCCCGCAACGACGAAATGGTTGCCGTGGGTCAGGTGTTCTTGCCTCGCACCGATTTCGGCGCGCAAGAAACCTGCCGGACAATCGTCGAAGCCGAAATTCTACGCATGGGCTATTTCATCTATGGATGGCGTCATGTTCCCGTAGAAGTCGAATGTCTTGGCGACAAAGCAAACGCGACCCGTCCAGAGATCGAACAAATCTTGATTTCCAACTCCAAAGGTGTGGACGAAGAAACCTTTGAACGCGAACTCTATGTAATCCGTCGTCGCATCGAAAAAGCGGCTGCTGCTGCAGGTGTCACAGGGCTCTACCTTGCGTCCCTCTCGTGCCGCTCGATCATCTACAAAGGCATGATGTTGGCCGAACAAGTCGCGGTCTTTTACCCTGATCTTATGGATGAACGCTTTGAATCCGCCTTCGCGCTGTATCACCAACGCTATTCAACGAATACCTTCCCTCAGTGGTGGTTGGCACAGCCTTTCCGCATGTTGGCGCATAACGGCGAAATCAACACGCTCAAGGGCAATATGAACTGGATGAAGAGCCATGAAATCCGCATGGCCTCCTCAACCTTTGGCGACATGGCCGAAGACATCAAGCCGATCATTCCAGGCGGCTCGTCTGACTCTGCCGCGCTTGATGCGGTGTTTGAAGTCTTGGTCCGCGCTGGGCGCAATGCGCCTATGGCAAAAACCATGCTGGTTCCTGAAAGCTGGTCAAAGCAAGCCAATGACCTGCCTCAGCCTTGGGTCGATATGTATTCCTATTGCAACTCTGTCATGGAGCCTTGGGATGGTCCAGCTGCGCTCGCAATGACAGACGGGCGTTGGGTCTGTGCAGGACTGGATCGCAACGGCCTACGCCCAATGCGCTATGTCATCACAGGCGATGGTCTTTTGATTGCAGGTTCTGAAATCGGCATGGTTCCAACAGACGAATCCACCGTCCGTGAAAAAGGCGCTCTTGGACCAGGTCAGTTGCTTGCCGTTGATATGAAAGAGGGCAAACTGTTCCACGACACCGAAATCAAAGATACCTTGGCCGCAGCCCAGCCCTTTGGTGACTGGGTTGGCAAGATCAATGAGCTTGATAAGAAGCTTGAAACAGTTACCGAAAAGGCGATCTTTAGCGGTGATGACCTGCGCAAGCGTCAAATCGCGGCAGGTTATACAATCGAAGAGCTAGAGCAAATTCTGGCACCGATGGTCGAAGATGCCAAAGAAACATTGGCCTCTATGGGCGACGACACACCAAGCGCGGTTTTGTCCAAGAAATATCGCCCCTTGAGCCATTTTTTCCGTCAAAACTTTTCTCAGGTCACAAACCCCCCGATCGACAGCTTGCGCGAATTCCGCGTGATGTCGTTGAAGACGCGCTTTGGGAACCTGAAAAACGTCCTCGACGAGAGCAGCTCGCAAACGGAAATCGTCGTTCTAGACAGCCCGTTCCTAGGCAATTCCCAATGGGAAGAAGTTAGGGCAACATTCGGCGCGAATCTTGTTGAAATCGATTGTACCTTCCCAACAAACGCAGGCTCTTCGACGCTTCAAGTTGAGTTGGAACGCATCCGCGCTGAGGCGGAGGATGCGGTGCGCTCTGGAGCGGGGCACATCGTTCTAACCGATCAGCATTCAAATGCTGAAAAAATCGCAATGCCGATGATCCTTGCGACGTCTGCGGTTCACAGCCATTTGACACGTCGCGGTCTGCGCACATTCTGTTCATTGAACGTCCGGTCTGCCGAATGTATTGATCCGCACTATTTCGCCGTTTTGATTGGCTCAGGTGCAACAACTGTGAATGCCTACCTTGCCGAAGACAGCATTGCAGATCGCATCGAGCGTGGCCTTCTTCAGGGTCCATTGACCGAAGCCGTCGCGCGCTATCGCGAAGCCATTGACCAAGGTTTGCTAAAAATCATGGCCAAAATGGGGATCTCAGTTATTTCATCCTACCGTGGCGGTCTAAATTTTGAGGCTGTTGGTCTGTCCCGTGCCATGTGTGCGGAATATTTCCCAGGCTTGATGAGCCGCATCTCTGGTATTGGTGTCAGCGGCATCCAGAAAAAGGCAGAAGAGATCCACGCCAAAGGCTGGACATCGGATGGTGTTCTCTCCATCGGTGGCTTCTACAAAGCCCGCAAATCCGGTGAAACCCACGCGTGGGAAGCACAGACAATGCATATTATGCAAACGGCCTGTAACAAAGCCAGCTTTGACATGTGGAAAAAGTATTCCGCACGGATGCAAGCCAACCCGCCCATCCATTTGCGTGACCTCTTGGCGATCAAACCTTTGGGCGATGCGATCCCATTGGAAGAAGTTGAGAGCATCACATCGATCCGCAAGCGTTTCGTAACGCCGGGCATGTCCTTAGGGGCGCTGAGCCCTGAGGCGCATAAGACGCTTAACGTTGCGATGAACCGCATTGGTGCGAAATCAGATTCAGGTGAGGGCGGCGAAGATCCAGCACACTTCCACCCTGAGCCAAATGGCGACAACCCATCGGCCAAAATCAAACAAGTCGCCTCTGGTCGGTTTGGTGTTACTGCTGAATACCTCAACCAGTGCGAAGAATTGGAAATCAAAGTCGCCCAAGGTGCAAAACCAGGTGAAGGTGGTCAATTGCCTGGCATGAAGGTCACCGACCTTATTGCGCGTTTGCGCCATTCAACCAAAGGCGTGACCTTGATCTCACCACCGCCACACCACGATATCTATTCTATCGAGGATTTGGCGCAGTTGATCTATGACCTCAAGCAAATCAACCCACGCTGTAAAGTGACCGTCAAATTGGTGGCCGCCTCTGGTGTTGGAACGATCGCCGCAGGCGTTGCCAAAGCCGAGGCCGATGTCATCCTGATTTCAGGGCACAACGGCGGCACAGGGGCCTCTCCTGCGACGTCAATCAAATTTGCGGGTCTTCCTTGGGAAATGGGTCTAACTGAGGCGCACCAAGTTCTATCAATGAACAACCTGCGCGACCGCATCACATTGCGCACCGACGGTGGTTTGCGCACAGGCCGCGACATTGTCATGGCGGCAATGTTGGGTGCCGAAGAATACGGTATCGGAACAGCGGCCTTGATTGCGATGGGCTGTATCATGGTCCGTCAGTGTCAATCCAACACCTGCCCTGTCGGTGTCTGTACCCAAGACGAAGCCCTGCGTGACAAGTTCACTGGCAACGCAGATAAGGTCGTCAATTTGATCACCTTCTACGCTCAAGAAGTCCGCGAAATCCTCGCCTCTATCGGTGCGCGCTCTATTGACGAAGTGATCGGCCGCGCCGATTTGCTCAGTCAAGTGAGCCGTGGATCTGATCACTTGGACGATTTGGACCTCAACCCGTTGTTGATCACTGTGGATGGCGCAGATCGCAATACATATGACCGTGATCGCCCACGTAACCCAGTTCCCGATACCTTGGATGCGGAAATCGTGCGCGATGCCGCCCGCTTCTTGAACGACGGGGAAAAGATGCAACTGTCTTATGCAGTTGAAAACACACATCGCACCGTGGGCACGCGCACCTCTAGCCATATTGTCCGCAACTTTGGCATGCGCAATTCGCTTCAACCAGATCACTTGACGGTGAAATTGACAGGCTCCGCTGGTCAGTCACTTGGCGCCTTCGCAGCACCCGGCCTGAAAATCGAAGTGTCAGGGGATGCGAATGACTATGTCGGCAAAGGTCTCTCTGGTGGGATGATCATTGTGCGTCCTCCGATGGTGTCCCCATTGGTTGCCGCAGACAACACAATCATCGGCAACACGGTTCTTTATGGTGCAACGGATGGGTATCTCTTTGCCGCGGGTCGCGCCGGTGAACGCTTTGCCGTTCGTAACTCTGGTGCCAAAGTTGTGGTTGAGGGATGTGGCTCAAACGGCTGTGAATATATGACAGGCGGAACGGCCGTGATCCTCGGCACAATCGGCGCAAACTTTGGCGCGGGTATGACGGGTGGTATGGCCTATCTCTATGACGCAGATGGCACAACACAGTCTATGTTGAACATGGAAACCCTCGTGACCTGTGCCGTGACCGTCGATCATTGGGAAAATGAGCTGAAATCATTGATCGAAGCGCATCACCGCGAAACAGGCTCTGTCAAAGCGGGCGATATCCTACAGCATTGGGATTTGGAAAAGAGCAAGTTCATCCAAGTTTGCCCCAAAGAGATGCTAAACAAAATCGCACATCCCATCGACTTGGAACAAGCTGCGGTTCCAGCCGAGTAAATCTGAGACATTAAAACCAAAAGAGCCGTCCAACTAGGGCGGCTTTTTTATTTTAACCACAGGTAATTGAAAAATTCCGCCAACCTTCGTTTCGACATTGGTCACGGGGCTGACCTCAGGTATTATCAGTCTCAAAAGGCGAGCGGTATGGCGAAACGGAAAACGACAAAGGCAAAGAAATCCAAGGCATCTGTCCCCCTCATGCGTCGCGTGCGGCGTTGGGTGGTTCGGGGGGCATTGGGGATCGTTGCTTTGATCGCTCTCGTCATCCTTGCCTTTCGCTGGATCCCCGTTCCAGTGACGCCCTATATGCTATCGGAAAATGAACGTTTTGGGACATATTCCTACGACTGGACCCCGATAGAGGACATAAGCATCCACGCCGCCCGTTCCGTTGTCGCCGCAGAGGACGCGAATTTCTGTACGCATTGGGGATTTGATATGAACGCCATTCGCGCCGCTATTGATGAGGGTGGCAATCGCGGGGCGTCCACGATTTCGCAACAAGTGGTAAAAAACGTCTTTCTCTGGCACGGGCGCTCATGGCTTCGCAAGGCATTAGAAGCGGTATTAACGCCAGCGGTCGAATTGCTCTGGACCAAGGAACGGATCGTTGAGGTCTATCTCAATGTTATCGAATTTGACGAAGGTGTTTTTGGCATCCAAGAGGCCGCCAGAACCACCTATGGGGTCAATGCCGCCGATCTGTCCCCGCTTCAATCCGCACGCCTTGCCGCTGTTTTACCCAATCCCAAGAACCGCTCGGCGGGTGCGCCCTCTGCTTTTGTCAAAAAAAGAAGCGCCGCAATCCTGGATGGGGCGGCAACAATCGCACGAGACGGCAGATCATCCTGTTTCGAGGATTGAAAAAACTTGCCCAACAGGGCATTGAAGACAGAACAACCTATTTCGGACTTTACTAATGCTGCGTTTGTACCATTTCCCTCTTTCCCCATTTTGCCGCAAAGTGCGCCTGAGCCTTGCCGAGAAAAAGATCGAAGTTGAATTGGTCGAAGAGAAATATTGGGAACAAGGGTCTGAATTCCTCCGTCGTAATCCTGCGGGTAAAGTTCCGATTTTGCGCATTGACGGGATGATCCTCACAGAAAGTGCGGCAATCTGCGAATACTTAGAAGACCTCTATCCCGATGTGCCCTTAATGCCCCGTGATGCCGCCGCCCGTTACGAAGTGCGCCGTTTGGTGACGTGGTTTGACGATAAATTCCATCACGAAGTCACATCCAAGCTGCTCTACGAGCGGGTTCACAAGAAGATTTCTGGCCAAGGCTTCCCTGATTCCAAAAATATCAAAGCTGGGGCGAAACAGATCAAATATCACTTGGATTATATGGGCTGGCTCTTGGATCATCGTCGGTGGTTGGCTGGGGACACAATGACGTTGGCTGATTTTGCGGCAGCTGCGCATTTGTCATCCCTCGATTATATTTCCGATGTGGATTGGAACCGCTCTGCTGTTGTTAAAGATTGGTACGCCAAAATCAAATCGCGCCCCGCATTTCGTCGGATTTTGGCGGATCAAGTGTCTGGCTTTCCACCGCCCAGCCACTATAGCGATCTAGACTTCTAACGCCGTGGACGGCCTCAAAGACAAGCTTCTGCAACAGGCCCGCGAAGAAGGGTTTTCCCTCACGCGGGTGTGTCGTCCAACAGACATACCGCATGTCCCGAACCGATTGAACGCATTTGTCGATCAGGGATATCATGGCGAGATGGCATGGATGGCGGATCGGATGGAGTGGCGTGGCAATCCAGCCGCTCTTTGGCCCGAGGCCAAGTCCATCATCATGCTCGCCGAAAGCTATACGCCCCAACATGATCCCCGCGATGTTCTGAAAGACCCGACCAAAGGTGCGATTTCAGTTTACGCGCAAAACAAGGACTACCACGACCTCGTCAAGAAACGGCTCAAACGGTTGGCGCGTTGGTTGATCGAACAGGGCGGCGGTGAGGTCAAAGTTTTTGTCGATACCGCCCCTGTCTCAGAAAAACCGCTTGGTATGGCGGCGGGGCTTGGTTGGCAAGGCAAGCACACGAATTTAGTGAGCCGCGATTTGGGCAATTGGTTCTTTATCGGATCAATCTTTACGACCTTGGACCTGCCCAGCGATAGCCCCGAAATTGACCATTGCGGATCCTGTCGCAAATGTTTGGATGTCTGTCCAACGGATGCCTTTCCCGCCCCTTATCAGCTCGATGCACGGCGGTGCATTTCCTACCTCACCATCGAACACAAAGGCCCGATTGACATTGAGCTGCGCGAACAGATGGGCAATCATATCTATGGGTGCGATGATTGCTTGGCCGCCTGCCCGTGGAACAAATTTGCGGCCCAAGCCAGCGACATTCGGTATCACGCGCGCGATGACCTCGCCGCGCCTGATTTAGCCTCTCTTGTGACCTTGGATGACACAGCGTTCCGCGCTAAATTTTCAGGGAGCCCCATCAAGCGCATAGGTCGCAATCGGTTCGTGCGCAATGTTCTCTATGCGATTGGGAATTCGGGGAACCGAGACTTGGCAAATCATGCAAAACCGCTTGTGTTAGACACGGGTGACACGGTGGCAGAGGCGGCGAAATGGGCTTTAGAGCGGCTAGAAAATAATCCGAAAAAATGACGCAAATGGGCATGCCCATGGCGAACTGCGCCCTATTTTGAGGAAAAACAAAAGGACGGCGGAACCATGTCATATCTATTGGGCGTTGATACAGGCGGAACCTATACAGATGCGGTGATCATCGAAAACGAAGAGCGCGTGATCGCCAGCGCCAAATCTCTCACCACGCGTCATGATCTGGCTGAGGGTATTGGCAAAGCTGTCGGCGCCGTTTTGACAACCTCTGGCGTTGATCCTGCGGATATCTCGATGGCCTCTCTGTCAACGACCCTTGCTACAAATGCTTTGGTCGAGGGCCAAGGCGGGCGCGTTGCTTTGGTCTATATCGGGTTCAAAGAAAGCGATCTGGAAAAGCATGGTCTGAGTGCCGCGCTCAAGGGCGATCCTGCGGTCATCCTACAAGGCGGCCATAATCATGCAGGCGGTCAAGCGCATCCTATGGATGAGGCCGCGCTGCGCGATTGGCTCGGCTCATTAACAGGCGTCTCCGCCTTTGCCGTTGCTGCGCAATTTGCCACTCGCAATCCTGCGCATGAAACAAGGGCCGCTGAGATTATTCGCGACGTCACTGGCGCACCTGTCTCCGCCTCTCATCAGCTCTCTGCTAAATTGAACGGCCCCAAACGGGCGCTGACGGCGGTTTTGAATGCGCGTTTGATCGGGATGATTGATCGCCTCATAAATCGCGCTGAATGGACCCTACGGGATCAAGGGATCACGGCCCCGATGATGGTTGTGCGCGGCGATGGCGCCTTGGTATCCGCCGATCAAGCCCGCGAAAAACCGATTGAAACCATCCTAAGCGGTCCTGCGGCGTCAATTGTTGGGGCGCGCTGGATGACACAGGCGGAGAATGCTTTGGTCTCTGATATTGGCGGCACGACAACCGATGTTGCCCTCTTGCGCAATGGTCGCCCCGCCATTGATCCCGCTGGTGCCCAAGTTGGCCCCTTTCGCACTATGGTCGAAGCGGTTGCCATGCGCACCACGGGACTTGGCGGTGATAGCGAGGTGCATTTTATTGCTGAGGGGCTTAAGGGGGGTGTCACGCTTGGTCCTCGGCGCGTTTTGCCCATTTCTCTGGTCGCTCATGAGGCCTCCGAGATCGTGAATGATGAATTGGATGCGCAGCTTCGATCCGTGTTACCGGGGGAATATGACGGGCGCTTTGTGCGACGTGTTCGCGGCGTTGATGCAGGTGGATTATCGGACCGCGATGATGCGCTCTATCAGCGGATCACAGAGACCATTCAACCGCTCTCCGCTGTCATGAAAAACCGCATTGATACGCAATGCCTCACACGGCTAGTCGCCCGAGGTATTGTTCAGGTGGCGGGTCTCACGCCATCAGATGCAAGCCATGTTTTGGGATCCGTGTCGGTCTGGGATCGGGGGGCCGCTGAAAAGGCTCTATTGCTCTTTGGACGTCGTCGCACAGGAGCCGGTGAAATCCTCTCGGGCGATGCACATGACTTGGCCCAGATGATCAAAGATAGGCTAACATATCAAACGTCTTTAGCCTTGTTAGAGACTGCTTTTGCCGAAGAAGGTGATTTCGGCCTGCCCCCAGAACAGTTGGCACAACATGTCCTGATGCAGCGCGGGTTGGCGGGTCACAAAGGGATCGTGCGCATTGACACGGGGTTAAACATTCCTGTCATCGGCTTGGGCGCCTCCGCCCCCAATTATTACCCCGCTGTTGGGGACACATTGGGCTGTGATATGATCCTTCCTGAACATGCAGGGGTTGCCAATGCGATTGGGGCTGTCGTGGGTCGGATCACAATGCGCGCAAGCGGTACAGTGACCTCTCCCTCCGAAGGGAAATATCGCGTGCATTTAGTGGATGGTCCTGAAGATTTCAACACCGAAGACAAGGCACTCGAAACGCTCGAAGCGGTCCTAAGGGATCAAGCCTATTCAGAAGCGGAGGCAGCGGGCGCAGAGGATATTCAGATCACCATCAGCAAAGACATTCGCAAGGCCCATGCAGAAGCGCGCGAAGTCTTTGTTGAGGGGACAATAACCGTCGAAGCCACAGGCCGTCCACGCATCGCGCACTAACTTGGCAAGCTAATTGCAGACTTTCGTTAGGTTGCATTTAGGCAGCCTGCTTTTGCGAGCCTAAGAATGAGTGATATTCAAAAATTAACCCTAGCAGGTTTCATCACAATCTTCGTGATTGTCGCGATGACATGGACTCACTCCACATTCTCCAAAAGCCACCGCGTTATCGAAAACATGGAAAAAGGTGTTCTGGAGTGCGGTGAAAACAACGTCAAAGCCGTCACACTAGAAGGCTTTGTCTGTGACAGAAAGCCAAGGTCTGCAGCGAAACCGAGACCCCTTGTACCCTTCGTTCCAAACTAGTTTCCGTCGTAACCCACCATATGGGTTTCACCGCGTTCGCGAGCCAAACGAATTTGTTTCTGGCGTTCGCGGAACCGGTCTTTGTCATCCTCTGAAGTGTCATTCACACATTGATGACAGGACACGCCATGTTCGTAATCTGCACGCTCCATATCCTTGGGTTCAATAGGACGGCGGCACGCATAACATAACTGATGCGGTCCTTCCTTTAGCCCATGACCCACAGAAACACGCGCATCAAACACAAAGCAGTCGCCATTCCATGTGCTCTCGTCTTGGGGAACCTCTTCGAGATATTTCAAAATACCGCCCTTGAGATGATAGACATCTGGAACACCCTGACCCAAGAGGTAATTCGTGGATTTCTCACAACGAATGCCACCCGTACAGAACATCGCAACGCGTTTATTGTGAAAGCGATCTTTGTTCTCTTCCCACCACTGTGGAAATTCACGGAAGGATTTCGTTTCGGGGTCAATCGCACCCTCAAAGGTGCCAATCGCGACTTCGTAATCATTGCGTGTATCAATCACAACAACATCAGGGGATTGGATCAAATCGTTCCAATCCTTCGCCTCAACATAGTGTCCAACACGCGCCTTTGGATCCACATCAGGCTGACCCATCGTGACGATTTCTTTTTTCAGCTTGACCTTCATCCGTGGAAACGGCGGTAGGCTTGCACTGCTTTCTTTGTGTTCAAGGTCACTACATCCAGGAAGGCTTCGGATGTAAGCCAAGATATCGGTGATCCCTTGACGCGATCCCGCAATCGTTCCGTTGATCCCTTCGGCGGCCAGCAAAAGAGAACCAGTGATGCCCAAAGCATCGCATTTGTCCTGAAGAGGACCCCGCAAAGACAGGTGATCTTCAAAACGGGTGAAGTGATAGAGTGCAGCTACTGTAAACATGGCGGTGCTTTACTTTGGAATCGGGGTAAAACGCAAGTCTTAGGCGTTTACGGCCTTGAGCAGTCCCAAAAACCTGTCGATCTGGTCGATTTCAATAGACCAGTCACAGACAAAGCGGGATTCCAAAATTTCATCGGGATCGCCGTCTAAATCACCATGTGACAGATGATACATCGCCCCTTGCGACAGCACCGCGTGATGATAAGCGCGCGGCATACGCACAAACATCAAATTGGCATCTGGTTCATAGACAAATTCCACAGCATCAATTTCGCGCAATCCCGCAATCAAATGCGCCGCGTTGGCGTTTGCTTTGGCGGCCATATCCAACCAGAGCCCATCTTTCAAATAGGCCTGCATCTGAGCGGACAAATAGCGGTGCTTGGAAAACAAATGCGCCCCACGTTTACGGCGCAATTCAAATTCCCAAGCCAGTTTTGGATCAAAGAAAATAACCGCTTCGACGCCCATCAAACCGTTCTTGGTGCCACCAAAGCTCACGGCATCAACGCCTGCTTTCCATGTCATCTCAGCAGCCGTACATCCCAAAGCGACCATCGCATTGGCAAAACGCGCCCCATCCAAATGCACAGACAGCCCGTAGGATTTCGCAAGATCACAGATGCCACGTATCTCTTCAACGGAATAAACACGTCCCTTTTCAGTGACTTGCGTAATGGAAACTGGCCCTCTCTGTGGCCCATGAACGCCGCGCGTGCCTTCGCCCTCGATCGACCTTCGCAACGCGTCCAATCCGATTTTATCACCCTCACCAACGAGCGTGAGCTTGGCCCCGCCGGTATAGAACTCGGGCGCATTACATTCATCTTCGTGGATATGCGCAACAGGCGAACAAAACACCGTATCAAACGGCTCGCACATCGTGGCCAATGCCAAAGCATTCGCCGCCGTTCCTGTCGCAACCAAATAGACCGCGGCCTCTGGCGCCTCAAAGATATCGCGGATCTGATCGCGCACCTCATCCATGATGGTATCCGCACCATAAGAGTTTTGATATCCCGTGTTCGCAGCCGCGAGTGCATCCAAAACCTGTTGCGGCACGGGGCCAGAATTATCTGATGCAAAAAACATTACTGAGGCTCCTCAATCAAGTGATCTTCCCAATCATCTTCGCCCACGTCAAATTCGGGCACCGTCATCCCACGCACAGAGACACCTGCCCGATGCACGGACTCAGGATCGCCTGAAATCAAAGGGTGCCAATCAAACAAGGGCTTGCCCTGCCAAAGCAGTCTATACGCACAGGTTTTCGGCATCCAATACGCGTGCTGATCAATATTGTCAGGACGCATAACGATACATTCAGGGACGAATTGATGACGGATGTCATATTGCGCACAATGGCAGGATTGATCATCCAACAAACGGCAAGCAACACGCGTTAAAAACACCTGACCCGAGTCTTCGTCTTCGATCTTATTGAGGCAACATTTGCCACAGCCATCACACAAGGCTTCCCATTCCGCTTGGGACATTTTGGTCAAAGGTTTGCGTTCCCAAAACTTGGGCGACAACCCGTCGCGCTTGATGGAAATTTCGTCACTCATAGCGCGGCCAAAATTTCTTTGGCCTTATCGCAATCTGCATTCATCTGCGTGATCAACGCATCCAACCCGTCAAATTTCAACTCTGGCCGCAAATAATCAACAAGAGCGACCGAGACATTTGCCCCGTAAATATCGCCCGTAAAATCAAAGATAAATGTTTCAATATTCGGCGTATTTTCCCCAAACATAGGCCGCACACCCAAGGAGGCCGCCCCATGATAAGACCCTGCAAAAGGACCCTCCAAAATATCAACCAAAACCGCATAGACGCCAAGCTTGGGCAAATGTAACCCATCCACAGACATGTTCGCTGTGGGGTAGCCCAATTCCCGCCCGCGCTGTTCACCGCCAATCACGGGACCTTCGATCCGATGCCAATGCCCCAGCTGCGTCGCTGCATCTCGCGGGCGTCCCTCGCTTAAGGCCTGACGGATGGAGGTTGAAGACACCTGCCCCTGCTCAAACGTGACCAAAGGCGCAACAGTCACCCCAAACCCAAATTCCTCACCAAAGGCACAGAGGTCTTCAACAGTCCCAGACCGCCCTTGCCCAAAACAGAAATCTGCCCCCACCACAACATGGCGTAGGCCCAATCCCTCAGAGATCACATTCTTCGCAAAATCACGCGGACTAAGCGCAGATAAGGCAGCATTGAAATTCAACTGATAGAGCCGCTCAACACCCAGTTTTTCCAACCGTGTCGCGCGCGCCTCAGCACTCATCAAACGAAACGGTTCGCTTTGGGGCGCAAAATACGCTCTGGGATGCGGCTCAAATGTCAAAACACCCACAGGGGCGGACAAAGCATCAGCCTCACGACGCGCAATATCAATCACAGCTTGATGGCCGACATGGACCCCATCAAAGTTCCCAATCGCGACGCTCGCCCCTTTATCGGCTTCATCAGCAAAGATGTAATCTCGGATAATTCTCATGCCCAAGACGTAACGCCACATCCCCAAAGGCGCAAGCAAACAGTCACGTCATTTTTTACAAAATAACCCCAAGGATTTCATCTTTGCAAAAATACTCTGGGGGGCCGACCAAAGGGAGCTGGGGCAAAGCCCCAAACGCCTTAGTCAAACTTGCGGCTTGGTGCCATAACCATGGCTTCCCCAACCAAAACTTTTTTGCCGTCCACTTCGCATTTACATTCCAAAGTCACACGGCGTTTGTCGATTTGAATGCCTGTCACTTTGACCTCAGCATAGACCAAATCACCAGGGCGCACAGGTGCCATAAATTTGAGGGTTTGGCTCATGTAGATCGTCCCATGACCCGGAAGCTGTTCACCGATGACCGCAGAGATCAATCCAGCCGTCAACATCCCATGGGCAATCCGTCCCTCAAAGATGGTGTCATTGGCATAAGCGTCGTCTAGATGCACAGGATTGCGATCTGTTGAGACTTCGGCAAACATTTCGATATCACGATCGGTCACGACTTTGCGGATATAGCGCGTCATTCCCATTTCGATATCTTCGATACAAATTGTTCCGCGTGGCTGGTTGTCCAACATTTCAATCTCCGCACTTCAAAGTCACAAAGCAACAATTAAACTATTGATTGCCTAATTTTGTAACTTTATTACTTTGCAACTGCAGAATAATCAAGTGAAATTTAGCGCAAGAATCCGATCGAATATGTAGGAGACATCATTTCTTGGGCCAAATACCGCTCTAGCGCCTCGGGATCAGGTTGGTCTTGGGTCTTGGTATCCGCCGCTGCCAAGCCACCAGTGATAAACAAAGAATCGATATTTTCGCCGACGGCCCCTTTGATATCGGTTAGGATCCCATCCCCAATTGCCAAAATCTGATCATCTTGGATGTCCCCATCCAAGGCATAGAGACGACGCCGCGCAAGGTCATAAATCGGAGGATGCGGTTTTCCGAAATAAAGGCTCTCGCCCCCCATTTCCGTATAAAGCTTTGCCAAAGCGCCAGCACACCATTCCCGCACATGTCCACGATCCACCACAATATCAGGATTCGCACACAAGAGCTTTAGCCCATTTGTTTTCGCCAATAAGAACGCACCGCGCATATCTTCTGGATCGGCTAGGGAATCGAATGGACCCGTACACACGATGCCTTCGGCTTGATCCAAAGGCACGCGCGTAATCTCAATCGGGTTATCGAGCAAATTGAGCGGCTCAAAAAATGGTAAATCACGCTCTTCGCCGATGAAATAAACTTTCTGCCCAACGACACCCTGAAACATGGCGGATCGCGCGCTATCGCCCGAGGTCGCAATCGTATCCCATGCATCATCAGGAACGCCAAAGGTTTTAAGTTGCTTTTCAACACCTGCGCGAGCGCGCGGTGAATTGGTGACCAAGACCACGATCCCACCTTTAGCGCGATACTCTTGCAAGGCCTTCACCGCGGCAGGCATCGCCTTGACCCCGTCATGCACACAGCCCCAAAGATCCACAAACAAGGCTTTGTAACGATCAGAGACATCTGACAATGAGTGAATAAGTTGCGACATGGGTCACCTATGTAAAAGAGCGTGAATAAATGAAAAAGGGCGCTCAAAGCGCCCCAGTCTTAGACCTTGCTTAGACCTTGAGGTTCGGAATAATCTGCTTCTTACGGCTCATGATCCCAGGCAAGACAACGGTGTCACCCGTGACCTCTGCTCCGAATGATTTCTCGGCAACTGTTTTTACCAAATCATTCGGCACCAAAAGCGTCGCCTCTTCGTTCAAGATATCAATCACAAAGAGCAAAACTTGATCTGCGCCGTCTTCTTTGGCGACATCAACCGTGGATGCCATAAGGCTGTCTTTGCGATCCAAGACCATTTTTGGCGCTGTCGTTTCCAACACAGAGACACGAAACCCTTTGCCGTCCACAGTGTATTCCTTTGAATCCATGCGCAGCAATTCAGCATCCGAAAACGCTGAGACATCTGATTTTGCCTCAAACATTTCCGAGGCATAGGCCGCGATATCAACACCCAAATCAGCGGCCAGTGTTTCAACAACGGCGCGGTCGTGATCGGTTGTTGTTGGGCTGCGGAACTCTAACGTATCAGACAGGATACACGACAGAGCCGCCCCTTTGATCGCATCTGGCATTTTCGCCGCGTCATCACCCATCAGGTCATACATAATCGTTGCGGTGCATGCCAAAGGACGGATCGTGATATCGATTGGCCCCTTGGTTTCCAGACCGCCCACCAATTTATGGTGATCAATGATTGCCTGAATATCGGCGTCATTGATGCCTTCGGGCAATTCCGCTGGGTTATTCGTGTCAACAATCACAACAGGCGCATCCGCCTCAACTCCGCTGATGATCTCTGGCTTATCCAAGCCCCACCGCTTGAGAACAAAAGCCGCCTCGGTGTTCGGCTCGCCCAACAACTTGGGCGCGGCAGAGATGCCTTTGATTTCATTCAAATACCACGCCCAAACAATCGGGGATCCTGTGGAATCTGTATCAGGGGATTTATGGCCGAAAACCTGCACAGTCATGTCAATTTATCCTTTGAAACATCCAAATTTGCCGCCTTATACGCTGCAGCACAGCATTTGTCACGCGCCCTTAGGCTGCGTCTAAACTACGCAAGAACACAGGATTATCCGGCGATGACATGTCAGGCTGATACTCATATCCGCCTAGATCAAAATCCTTCAACGCCTCAGGATTGGTCAAACGATTTTCTACAATGTAACGCGCCATCGCACCACGCGCTTTTTTCGCATAAAAGCTCACGATTTTTGGACCTGTGGGCTTGGGCTCATAAAACGTCGGCGTGACGATCCGTAAGCTCAATGCCTTTTGATCCACGGCGCCAAAATATTCCTGACTGGCACAGTTCACCAAAACGTCCGAACCAACGGAGCCGGCCCGCGCGTTCAAGGTCTCGGCCAAACGTGATCCCCAATAGGCATAAAGCGATGGTGTGCGCCCAACCTTTAGCTTGCTGCCCATTTCCAATCGATAGGGTTCAATTTCATCCAAAGGTCGCAAGACACCATAAAGACCCGATAAAATGCCCATATGATCCTGCGCCCAGCGCACGGCATCTTCGCTCAATGTCCCGGCCTCAAACCCTTGATAGGTATCGCCCGCAAAGGCAAAGGCGGCGGCCTTTTTGTCTTGGTCCCCGAAATTAGCAAAGCGCTCTTTGTTTAGGGCGGCGAGGCTGTCGCTGATATGCATCAAATCCATGAGCCCTTGCTTGGACAGCTTGCCCGCAGCTTTGGCCAAAACATCCGCATCCTCCATAAAGTCGGGTGCAGTCACAGGACCAACATCCACCGATGACATGTCCATTTTCTTGGCAGGTGAAACGACGACGAACATTATTTGGCTCCTTTTGTTACTACTGACTTAGGAAGTCTGGCGCGAAAGTCTAGCATCATGCATCGCCGAGAACCGCCAAAAACGCAGATCCAAAACGTTCCGCCCGCTTTTCCCCCAATATACGCACCAACCCATGCATGTCCTTCGGACGCGTTTTCGCAATTTTCGCCAACAGGGATGCAGAACAGCTGAGAGGTTTATCAATGCCACTGGCCCCTTGTGCAAGGTCGGCTTGAACCTCAAGCAAGCGATCATAGACACTGGCCCCTGCTTGACCCGCAAGCTTGCGTCGTGTCGGGTGCATCTCAGGCGACGCTTCACCCGTTATGACGGATAAAAACGCATCTCCATAGCTGTCTAGCTTTTTCGCGCCAATGCCAGAGATATGCATCATGGCATCCAAGGTCTGTGGCCGCTTTTCCGCCATTTCGATCAAAGTGCGATCATTGAAAATAATATAGGCTGGCACATTTGCCGTTTCCGCCAGATAGCGGCGCTTCGCCTTGAGCGCAGAGAGCAAAGGCGCGTCTTCTTCGCTCACCAAGGTTTTGACCGCAGGACGTCGTTTCGCCGCAGCGCGAATGCTATCTTTGCGCAGGGTGATTTTGGCCTCATCGCGCAAAATCGGCAGGGCTGCATCCGTCATCCGTAATGCACCATGGCGTTCCGCATCAGGGCGGATCAAATCATGGCCCATCATCTGACGAAAGATGGCCTGCCACTGGGTTCGCATCAAATCGCGCCCGACGCCAAAGGTTGGCAAGCTCTCATGACCGTTTGATTTCACTTTATCCGTTTCCGAGCCAAGCAAGATATCAATCAAATGGCCGGCCCCAAAATATTCCTTGGTGCGCAAAATCGCGGACAGGGCCTTGCGAACTGCTTCAGTGCCATCAAACACCTCAGGCGGCACATCACAGAGATCACAATTCCCACAGGGCTCAGACGTTTCGCCAAAATACCCCAAGAGCGTCTGCCGTCGGCAGCTAAGCGCCTCAGCCAACCCAAGCAAGGAGTTCAACCGCCCATGATCGGCATTGCGCCTCTCTGGAGGGGCCAGTCCTTCGTCAATCTGACTGCGACGCAGGCGTATGTCATCGGGTCCAAACAGGGTCAAGGTTTCCGCAGCCGCCCCATCGCGCCCAGCGCGGCCAATTTCTTGGTAATAGGCCTCAATAGATTTGGGGAGGTCGGCATGAGCGACCCAGCGGATATCGGGCTTGTCCACCCCCATCCCAAAGGCAACCGTCGCCACAACGATCAACCCATCCTCAACGGCAAATCTACGCTCGACCTGCCGCCTGTCATCGGCCTCCATCCCGCCGTGATAAAAACACGCCGTATGCCCCGCATCGCCCAAGGCTTTGGCCAAGCCTTCGGTCTTGGCGCGCGTGCCGCAATACACAATTCCCGATCTGCCTTTGCGCTCTTGGGCGAAGTCTAGGATTTGTTGACGCGGACCATCCTTAGCAGAAAACGCCAGATGAATATTGGGGCGATCAAACCCCCGCAAGAATGTGCGCGGAGCTTGGCCATCAAACAAGCGCGTTACAATTTCGGTTTGCGTCTCGGCATCCGCCGTCGCGGTAAACGCGGAAATGGGCACATTCAGCGCGCGACGCAAATCCCCAATACGCAAATAATCGGGGCGAAAATCATGCCCCCACTGGCTTACACAATGGGCTTCATCCACCGCTATCATACCGACGTTATACCGACGTAATGCCGATAGCATCGAGGCAGACGCTAATCGCTCTGGCGCAATATACAAAAGCTTGAGCGTCCCCGCATCCAATCCCGCAAAAACCGCATCAGTTTCCTCTTGGGTATTGCCCGAAGTCAAGGCACCCGCAGCCACGCCAATTTCTTGCAACGCACGCACCTGATCCCGCATCAAGGCAATCAGCGGTGAAATGACAACGGTTAACCCGTCACGGATCAAAGCAGGGAATTGATAACACAGAGACTTGCCCCCGCCGGTCGGCATAATCGCAAGCACATTTTCGCCATCTGCAACGGCTTGCACGATTTCTTCCTGACCCGACCGAAACCCGTCGAATCCAAAAACATCGCGCAAAAGTTGGGCGTTAGACGACACAAAAAACCTGTTAGATGACTGCTCTCTTCACCTCAGGTTTCCCACATCAAGCCTAGGGAAACAACCCCTTAGAACAAGAGCGTCGGAAGGATATAATCCCGCAAGGAAATGATGATGATAAAGGCCACCAAAGGCGCCAAATCCAACGGCCGCGTATCCGGCAACACCCGACGAATAGGCGTGTAGATCGGCTCAAGAACACGGTTCAACCCGTACCACAATTGCGACACGAAAGGTTGGTGCAAATTCAACACTTGGAAATTGATCAACCAGCTCATGATAATATGCGCAATCATGAAATAGAAAGCGACATTCAAAATAAGTGCGATTGGTCCATATATTGCCATCATGGGGCTGTCTCCTTTGCTCTGCCCTAGACCTAAGCACCCAACTCCAAAAGGGCAAGCACTTTACCTTAGCATTTTTAATGCACTGCTTCAGCTTTGTGCAAATACTCCCGCCGGAGGCACTCCAAATATCAATCTGCGCTAGGGAAGAGAGCGAAATCCAAAGCTTACAAAAATGTCCTGCGCTTTCTTAGACCCCAGAAACTCAACAAAATCATCGGCTCCCGCATCATTGCCGTCTTTCACAACCGCAGCCGGATAAACGACCAGGTCATGGGCCTGAGGAGGAAACGTTGCAGCAATTCCAACCCGAGGGTCCGCCAACACATCCGACGCATAAACAATCCCATACCCCACTTCACCTAGGGCAACATAGGTTAACGCTGATCTAACACTATCCGCTTGAATAACGGCCTCGCTCAACCGCTCCCAAAGCCCAAAGTAATCAAGCGCTTGTTTACCATAAATCCCCGCAGGAACGGCTGTGACCATCCCCATAGCTAGGCCTGCGGTTCGCAGTTCTTCGGTGACACCAGCTGTGTCTGTCAGCTTCAATACATCAACGTCCTGCAAACCTGAGACAATAACCAAATCATTGCCAATCACATCGCGACGGCTTGATGCCTTAATGCGGCCTTGGTCTTCCAAAACGTCCATCCAAACGGAATTGGCCGATACAAAAACATCCGCCGGCGCGCCTTGTTCGATCTGCCGCGCAAGAGTGGATGACGACGCATAAACAGCCGTCACAACAGACCCGCTTTCTCCTTCAAATTCTGGGATCAAAACATCAAAAACCGACTTGAGACTTGAGGCAGCAAACACGGTCAGATCCTTGGACCACGCAGGTGCAGCCAATAGGCAAATTAAGCTGAATAAATACGCTCTAATTTTCATCTTTGAACCCGAGAAGAGGTACGACTGTCGACATTTGTTGCAATAGGCCTTTGCGACATTCTCACCCCCTAACGCCTCGACAGAGACACTATAGCAATGCCGATGAACAAGGAAAGCGCCCCCAAACCAGACACAAGCGTCACGCGTTCCCCGACAACTGTTGTTGCCAAAACCCAAGCGGTCAAGGGTTCCGCTAAGGCAAGCGTCACAGCCGTAGACGCCGTCACAGATCGCAAACCCCAAGTGTAGAGCGCATAAGAAAGACCCGTCGCGACAACCCCTAAGGCAATCAACGTTGACAAAGCCTGGGGTGCAAAAGCCCACTCAACAGGCAGCATCACCAACACAGGGAATGTCACAATTGCGGCCACGCTAAAGGTTGCTGCGGCCTGAGTATTTGATGGAATGTCACTGGGAACGTCGCTTGAGATCAAAGAATAGAGCGCATAGCACAATCCAGATCCAAGCGCCAAAGCGACCCCGATCAATGGAACGGCCACCTGTCCTTGTGGCAAAACCAAAAGCACGGCGCCAAAAATGCAAAGGGCTTGGCCAAACACCTGCCGCCGACTGGGTAGGGTCGCGAAGCGTGCAAACATGATCAATGTGACCCAGATGGGCGCACTGCCAATGGTGATTGCTGTTCCAATGCCTACTCCGGCTTGCAGGACGCCTGCAAAGAAAAGCATATTATAAGCCCCAATCGCGATACCAGCGCCAATGATTTTCGTCTTTGGGAGCCGTGCAAAGCCCTTGCGTGTGTGCGGATAAAGACACGCAACAATCAACAAAGTTGCCGCCCCAAAGAGCATCCGAAATGCCCCCACGACGTAGGGATCCTTGCTCGACGGCAATAAGGTTTGAAGTGTCCCCGTCGTCCCCCACAAAATTGCGGCCAATAGGACAGGCAATACACCAAAGAGTAGTCGCTTATTTTCTAACATGTCTGCAATCTTTGTTTCCTGCATCGTATTTTGCATTGCACCAAAGCAAAAGCCAATTCCGCCCGTCTGTTCATTTTTTTACAACACGCTAAGATGCCAGAAACGCAATGAGGTGATTATGTATCTAGGCATCGACATGGGAACGTCTGGGATCAAGGCTATCTTGATCAATGACGACCAGACCATCATAGGCAGCGCGCATGCCAAACTCACGGTTCAACGCCCTCACATCGGGTGGTCGGAACAAGACCCGAAAGAGTGGATCGCTGCCTTGGATCAGTGCATGCATGCACTCAAGGAGGCAGCCCCTAACGCATTGGCCAAGGTTCAGGGAATCGGATTATCGGGTCACATGCATGGGGCGACGTTGCTTGATAAGGACGGGTCTGTTTTGCGGCCGTGTCTTTTATGGAACGACACGCGAGCCCATGCTCAGGCTCACATATTAGACACCAATAAGGCGTTTAGGGCCATTTCTGGGAACATTGTCTTTCCTGGCTTTACTGCGCCCAAGGTGCTTTGGGTGGCTGAGAACGAGCCTGATGTGTTTGCTCAATGTGCAAAAGTCCTGTTGCCCAAAGATTACCTTCGGTTCTATTTGACGGGTGACTATGTATCGGATCTCTCGGATGCATCAGGGACCAGTTGGCTAGATGTGCGCTCAAGAACGTGGTCAAGCGAATTGCTCTCTGCAGTGGGTTTAAGCGCGGAACATATGCCCCATCTCGTCGAAGGCAACGAAGAGTCAGGCCACCTCAAACCCGCGCTTGCGACACGCTGGGGGATAAAGGGAACCCCTGTCATTGCAGGTGGTGCTGGGGACAATGCGGCAACGGCAATTGGATCAGGTGTGATCAAAAATGGTCAGGGATTTTTGTCATTGGGCACCTCTGGCGTTTTGTTCACGGCAACGGATAGCTATTCTGCGGCACCTGAAACCGCGGTTCATTCGTTTTGTCATGCAATTCCGAACACGTGGCATCACATGGGTGTCATTTTGTCAGCAGTGGACGCCTTGAATTGGCACGCAGGGATTATGGGGTCATCAGCACCTGATCTCGTTGAGGAACTGGGGCCAGAGTTGCGCGCGCCGACCTCTGTTCGCTTTTTGCCGTATTTGTCAGGGGAGCGCACGCCACACAACGATGCCCATGTCAGGGGAAGCTTTCATGGATTATCACATTCCACAACGCGCGCAGATTTGACCCAAGCTGTCCTTGAAGGCGTTGCCTTTGCTTTGCTCGATAACAAAAGGGCGCTTTCTAATGCAGGAAGCACGATCACCTCGCTCATCGCGATGGGGGGTGGGTCAAATTCGGACTACTGGCTTTCGCTCATTGCAACGGTTTTGAATACCGAAATTCATCGGCCAGACAGTGGCGATTTAGGTGCCTCATTGGGTGCCGCGCGACTGGGAATGTTGGCTCATACTGGGGATCCAATCGACGCCATTTGCACAACACCGAGCATTAACAAAACCTTTGCCCCTAACAGCAAATACAGTGACGCATTTACAGCGGCTTATGAGGACTACAAATCACTCTACCGAGAATAAATCCCTTTGTTAGAGACTGAGCGTCGCCTCAACTGCCCGTTTCCAACGCGCATATTTTGTATCGCGTTCATCAGCACCGAGAGTAGGCTCAAACCGATGGTCGAGCTTCCAAGTCTTCGCAAAATCCGCTTGCGTCGGATAGAGACCCGCGCGCATTCCTGCGAGCCACGCAACACCCAAAGCCGTCGTTTCTAAGACAGTCGGGCGGTCAACAGAGGCCCCGATGATGTCGGATAGGAACTGCATCGACCAATCGCTTGCGGACATACCGCCATCCACACGCAGCACGCCGCCATCCGTCGCGCCCTGCCAATCAGCCCGCATCGCTTCTAACAAATCGCGCGTTTGGTAACCTACGCTTTGCAAGGCCGCTTTGGAAAATTCAGCTGGGCCCGAGTTTCTGGTCAAGCCATAGGCCGCTCCTCGGCATTCGGCATCCCAATAGGGCGCACCAAGACCTGTAAAGGCTGGGACAACGATCACATCTTGGGTTGGATCCGCTTGCTCTGCCAGCGCTTGGGTCTCAGACGCAGTTTGAATGATACCCAATCCATCGCGCAACCACTGAACAACCGCACCCGCAATAAAGATGGACCCCTCAAGCGCATAAGTCGGCTTGCCGTCGAATTGATAGGCAATTGTCGTCAGCAATCGATTGTTAGAGGCAACAGGGGTATCGCCTGTATTCAGCAAAGCGAAACAACCTGTTCCATAGGTGGATTTCATCATACCTGGTTCAAAACACGCCTGTCCCAAAGTTGCGGCCTGCTGATCCCCTGCCACACCCAAAACAGGGACATCAGCACCGATATGTTCCGCCAATGCCGTTCCAAAATCAGCGGCGCAATCTCTGACCTCTGGCAAGAGGGACATTGGGATATTGAGGATATCGCAGATCTCTTGGCTCCAGCCGCCTGCCTTGATGTCATACAGCAAGGTCCGCGCTGCGTTTGTGGCATCGGTGACATGAGACGCGCCATTCGTCAGACGCCAAATAAGGTAACTATCAACAGTACCAAACAAAAGCTCACCTGCCTCGGCTCGATCGCGAACGCCTTTAACAGTGTCTAATATCCACTTGACCTTCGTGCCTGAGAAATACGGATCCAAAAGCAAGCCTGTGCGATCTGTGAACACAGATTCATGCCCCTGATCCCGAAGCTCGGCACAGATATCGGACGTGCGGCGATCTTGCCAAACAATCGCGTTATATACGGGCTCGCCTGTCTCTTTGTCCCAAATAATCGTGGTTTCACGTTGGTTCGTTATGCCAATCCCTTTGAGGTCGCTGGCCGTAATCTCGGCGGCTTTTAAAGCATCACGGCAGGTTTCAATAACCGTTGCCCAAAGATCATTAGGATCATGCTCGACCCACCCTGAATCGGGAAAGTGTTGGGGAAATTCTTGCTGTGCGCTGGCAATCGGCGTCATGTCTTTGTCAAACACAATCGCGCGGCTCGACGTTGTTCCTTGGTCAATCGCTAGGATAAAAGTCATCTCGTCCCTCCCAAATTTTTTCTAATTCTGCCGATCCCCGCCCAAGATGCAACGCGTTTATGCGGCGCGCGGAATTTCAATCGTTTGTAAATATGTGTTCAAGGCGTCGATCTCAGACGAACTCAACCTTAGACCCAATTTGGTTCGACGCCAGATAATGTCCTCTGCTGTCATGGCGAATTCTTGTGCCACCAGCCAATCAACCTCGCGTGCGGTCAAAGTAGCGCCAAACTCTTGGCCCAAGTCCTCTTTGGTCTCCGCATCCCCCAAGACGTCCCACGCCTCTGTTCCATAGGCTTTGATCACGCGACGGGCCCAAACTGTGGTCAAAAACGAATAGTCCACCATGACTTGATCAATTTTGGCTTGGACGTCCTCAACGGCAAAATCGCCTCCAGGGAGTGCGACGCCTTTGGTCCATGTCGTGTCACTTTTGCCAAAAGCCTCGTTGAGTTGATCAACCACCGCTTCGGCAAGCTTGCGATGTGTGGTGATTTTGCCGCCATAAACGCTTAGGATCGGCGCCGCTGTTTGGTCCAGGTCGAGAACATACTCACGCGTGGCCGCTGTTGCCGACGATGCTCCATCATCATAGAGCGGGCGCACGCCAGAATAGGACCACACAATATCATCCTGCGTGACGGGCTTTTCAAAATATTCAGAGGCAAAATTCAACATGTAATCGCGCTCTGTGTCCGAGCATTCAGGCGAGGTATCCGCATCTTCATGCGCGGCATCTGTTGTCCCCAAGAGCGTAAAGTCCGTCTCATAGGGAATGGCAAAACTAATGCGCCCATCGCGACCTTGGAAGAAATAGCATTTGTCGTGGTCAAACAATCGCTTTGTCACAATATGGCTACCACGAACAAGGCGAACGCCTTTTTTAGTGTCTATTTTGGCCGTATCATCCGTAATATCCGCAACCCATGGTCCCGCCGCATTGACCAGCGCAGTACAGGTCACAGAACGCTCAGCGCCCGTTAGCATATCGCGCAGCGTTACGATCCAATGATCGCTCTGGCGACTGGCTGAAACAACTTTGGTGCGTGTCCAGATGTTGGCGCCACGGGCCTTGGCATCTTTGGCACTCAGGGACACCAAACGACTATCTTCGATCCAACAATCTGAATATTCATAAGCCTTTTCAAATTTGGCCTTTAGTGGGTCGCCCGCTGGGTCCGTGGTCAAATCAACGGAGGTCGTCGCAGGCAATATTTTGCGCCCGCCCATATTGTCATACAGAAACAAACCAAGCCGTAATAGCGCCGCAGGGCGACGTCCTTTTAACCAAGGGAAAATACGGTTCAGTATCCGAGAGGTCGGTGTGTCGCTATCAAAACGCATGTCTGAATGATAAGGCAAAACAAAGCGCATCGGCCAGCTGATATGCGGCATCGCCTCTAGCAAAGCTTCGCGTTCGATCAGCGCCTTGCGAACCAAACCGAATTCAAAATACTCAAGATATCGCAAACCACCATGGAACAATTTGGTTGACGCAGAGGATGTCGCCCAACCAAGGTCATTCATTTCCGCTAAGGCAACGCTATATCCGCGACCCACAGCATCACGCGCAATCGCAACGCCGTTTACACCTCCGCCAATTACAAGTACGTCATAGTCAACCGTCATGCTAAATCCACCTTGGGCAAAATATTCGTTTGCTTTCGTTTATCTGTTTCATATAGTTAAAACGAAAAATATCAACCATATTCCCCGCATGCAGATGAATTCTTCAATCCCTTATGCAAAAGCGGCACAGACCCAGATCAAGAGACGAAAATGACGCAAACATTCCGACATCCTGATATTTTGGACATTGCCAAAACCGAGGGCAAAGTCAGCGTAGATGACCTTGCGGATCGGTTTGGTGTCAGCGTGCAAACCATTCGGCGCGATCTCAGCGATTTGGCGGAAATGGGAAAATTAGAGCGCGTTCACGGCGGGGCTATTTTGCCCTCTGGGACAACGAATATCGCCTATAGCCAAAGGCGCACACTAAATGCCGCCGCTAAATTGCAAATTGCCAAAGCCTGCGCCGCGACAATTCCTGAAAATTGCACCTTGTTCATGAACATCGGCACAACCACAGAAGCCGTTGCAGAGCATTTATTGGACCACCAAGATTTGACAGTGGTCACCAACAACATAAACGTTGCCAATATCCTTACGGCCAATGAAAATTGTGAGGTCATTGTGACTGGTGGCGCTTTGAGGCGCTCGGACGGTGGTTTGATCGGTCCCTTAGCCTCTCGGACAATCGAACAGTTCAAATTTGACCTTGCGGTGATTGGATGTTCTGCCCTTGATAGTGACGGGGATCTGTTGGATTTTGACATCCAAGAAGTCGGCGTCAGCCAAACCGTGATCAAACAATCACGGCGGACATTCCTTGTTGCGGATCATTCTAAATTCAATCGCACGGCCCCTGCGCGTATCGCATCGATTTCCGAAATCGATACAATTTTCACAGATGGCGAAACCCCCAAAGACCTCGATGATCTTTGCTCAACCCTTGAGACGACATTGGTAATCGCAGGCTCCTAAGCGGGTCACATGCCGCAAACGCTTATATTGGTTCGCATTTGCGCCTTGCCCGATAGGATCGACGCCCCTAATCTGTTCAAAAAGTGAAGGTTTTCATGACATCTGCTCGGATAGACGGACTGCAATATGCGAATTGGTCGGAAAAAGTCTTTCGCCAAATGCGCGAGGGTAATGTTGATGCGGTTCACGTCACCATTACCTATCACGAAAATTTTCGGGAAACCGTTCTGAATATCGAGCAATGGAACAGATGGTTCGAACAATACCCCGACCTCATTTTCCAAGGTCGCACAGCGGATGATATCACCAAGGCCCAAGACACCAATCGCACGGCGATCTTTTTCGGGTCTCAAAATCCGTCCTGTATTGAGGATGATATTGGATTAGTGGAAATTCTGCATACCTTGGGTCTCAGGTTTATGCAGCTGACCTATAACAACCAATCCCTTTTGGCGACGGGCTGTTATGAAGCGGATGATACCGGTCTAACGCGCATGGGCAAAGAAGTTGTCCGCGAAATGAACCGTGTTGGCCTGGTCGTTGATATGAGCCATTCTGGAGAACGCTCCACCCTAGACGCGATCGAGCAGTCCTCTCGCCCGATTGCGATTACACATGCCAACCCAAGCTTCTGGCATAAGGCGCTGCGCAATAAATCGGATGATGTTTTGCTCGCTCTTGGGCAAACAGACGGCATGCTTGGCTTTTCCATCTATCCGCATCATTTGAAAGATGGTTCAAATTGCACAGTTCAGAGCTTCTGCGATATGATTGCACGAACGGCCGATCTAATGGGGCCAGAGAACATTGGGATCGGAACCGACCTCTGCCAAGATCAACCCGATAGCATTGTGGAATGGATGCGTGTTGGACGCTGGACCAAATCCATTGATTACGGCGAAGGCAGCGCGTCCAATCCAGGATTCCCGCCGATGCCGACCTGGTTCCAAGACAACCGCCACTTTGACGCCATCCAAACGGGGCTCTCCGCGACAGGGATGAGTGCTGAAAATATCCAAGGTGTCATGGGCGAAAATTGGCGCCGCTTTTTTGCAAATAGCTTTGAAGCGGAGGAAGATAATGGCTGATATCGACACATCAACCTATCCGGACGTTTCCGCATTCTATCGCAGGCCTGACACCGTGATGCGCTTGGCTCGGATGGGATCCGCGCATCCAAGTCGGCTGTCGTTCTTGCGAACACTTTTGCGCCGTATCCAATCCGAGGGATGGCAATTTACACGCCCAGTTTGGGACATTAACGAAACGGGTGTCGGCCGTGCCGTTTATCAAATGCGGGGATCACATCGCACCTATTCACTGGTTGCCTTTGCGCATGACCTTCCTGATGAGATGCGCTCTGATCGTGTGATTGCCACCGCATGGGATGCGACATTTACATTGTTTGACGGCATCCCTACGACCCAAGACTTGGACCGGCTTGAACAGAACGTCCCCTATCAAGAGGCGGGCCGCGTCTCTCAAAACGAACTCTGTCTCAGCCGCGCAAATCGCTCCGTCCGTCTATTTTCCCATATTGTGGATCGTCTCGCCGCGGGGAAACAGCCTGACCTGTCAGAAATCGACAATGTCGGCTACCTCATGCGCACGACGGCCGTTTATGGATCAGGCAAATTTGGCGCCGCAGATCGGATCCAGATCGAACAGCGCGCTGAGCTAAATGCACCGTTCCAAGCGGAAATGCTTAGCGTTTGGCTCATTCGCGCCTTTACCGTTGATATCGTCGAGCATCTCGCCAAGGTCAAAGGGGGCGAAAGCGCCGTTTCCTTGGATCCCATGGTAAAGCGTCGCCTTGGAGTTGGGAATTCCACGGGTTTGGGCATGGCACCGTTTTTGGTCAAGCATCCCATGCTTTTGAACAATTGGATCATGGCCAAAGAAGAGGCGCTTGCCCGTGTGCGCGCCCAGCCATCCGCTAGTGAAGAGAGCATTCAGGCCTTTCATGTGGCCCTAGACGCCGCAATCGAAAATGCGCGGGCATGGCAATCTCAGCATCCTATTCAGGTCACAAAACTCTCAGACCTCCGCCAAGACTTGTCCACCATTCGCACCCATTTAGAGACCTTTGATTGGGCCTCGCCATCCCCGTGGAATAGGCTCTGGAGTTGGTCGCAGTCATTATCCTTAGAAGGACAAGAGGCGCTTGTTTCGCTTTTGTTAGAGCCGTTTTCCGACCTTGTGGATGGCTTGACAGACTGCATGAGCGCCGATGAACACAAAGGGTTTCGCATTGACGGCAGCAAGAGCATTGGGTCGCAAATTGACCTTTTAGAAGCGCAGTATCACTGGGCCCTAGACCTCGACTTTGCCAATCCCGAAACGAATGCTCGGTTTTGGTATGTGTCGGAAGAAAAGCTTGAGCCAAGACTGGGCGAGCGTCACGAAGAAGACGGCGCAGAGTTAGAGCAACCTCTTGGGACATCCATCATGGCGCGGCGCTATTTTGATGATCTTTGCCAAGAGAACATAACAACGACGCTAGCTGAATTTTTGCTCAAACATCCTGAGCATCGGTTAATGGCGCGTCGGGTGCAATTGGTCGAAAAATATCCCTACTCAGAAGTGCGCGATAACCTTATCGGGCACGAAATGCTACCTATTGATTTGCTTCGCTGCAAACTTGCGTTTTTTGGGGCGACGCATTTCGATCCACGATCAGATAAATGGGTGCGCATTAGCCTTTTCCAAGGCCAGCCCTTTCCCAATGAGATCCATCAATGACATCTCAAATCGCCCTAACCCAAAGCGAAGTCGAAGCCTTGGCCGCCAAAGCCACCAAAGGTAGCGGTCTGCCTTGGGGCATCGCCGAAGAAGCCGCATTTGTGGCACGCTGGTTCCACATGCGCGGTGTCGATATTCTAACAACACTCGCCCAACATTTGGACGGGATCGAGGGGCGCGAATGGGATGACTTGGTCAATGGGAAAACACCTTTGTCCACCCTCTGCTACGGTCCCACTTTAGGGGATTACCTTGGAACAGAGACGGGCTATAATCTGGGTCCGACCCTTGATCCCATCTTGTTACTGCCGTTCATTGATGCGGCAGCTGAGGCAAGAAATGTTGAATTCGCAGCCCTGATAGATGGTACCGAAATAGATCAAAATACTCATGTTAGAGACTGTAATCAAGTCGAAATCATAATCACCACATGCAATTATTCACGTAGCTTGCGCACACCTCCACTGTATCCAGAAACGACACAAAAGAGTTTAGAAAACCGCGCCTTTGCCACCTATGTTCCCGCCACCGAAGCCTCGCGCGCTGGGGCCGGATCCGATCTGTCAGATAACGATTAACCCACATGATCATTAGACCCGCCACCCCCCAAGACGCGCCCGCCATTATGGACATTTATAATGATGCCGTTTTGAATACGACAGCCATCTGGAACGATGACCCTGTTGACGTTCAAGACCGCCTTGATTGGATGTCAACACGGCATGAACAGGGATATCCAGTTTTCGTATCAACCAATGAACACGGCACTGTGTCAGGCTACGCCAGCTATGGTCCGTGGCGGGCGTTTGATGGATTTGCCCAAACCGCGGAACTATCGCTCTATGTGCATAACGACTATCGCGGGCAAGGAATTGGGCGCGCCTTGTTGGGTCATTTGATTGAGGCGGCGCGTGCGCAGGGACTTCATGTGTTGGTTGCGGGTATTGAGGCGCAGAATAGCGCGTCGCTCGGTTTGCACATCTCGCTTGGGTTTACAGAAACCGCTCGCATGCCTCAGGTTGGCAAGAAATTTGGCCGATGGCTCGATCTGGTATTTTTGCAAAAACTGCTCGATCCGCGAAAGAACCCAGAAGGAACATAGCTCCATGACCTATCTTTTTGATCCAGCGCCGATCAAGTCCATTCCTGTGCGGGGAATAGAGGCAGAATTCCCAATCCACCGAATCTTTTGCGTTGGCCGTAACTATGCAGCCCACGCCGAAGAAATGGGAAATGAGGTCGACCGGTCTGCACCGTTTTATTTCACTAAATCAGCTCTGTCCTCCGAGGTATCAGGCGCAACCATTCCCTATCCGCCAGAAACCAGCAACTACCATTATGAAATGGAGCTCGCGATCGCCATCGGCGCCCCCGTTTTCCGCGCCAATGAAGAAGAGGCCAGTGCCGCGATTTATGGATATTGCTGTGCCTTGGACATGACACGACGCGATCTACAATCCGCCGCCAAAGCCAAACAGCGCCCTTGGGACACCGGCAAAGATGTCGAAGGCTCCGCAATTTTTGCACCAATCACAACGCGTTCTGAGTTCGGGGACATTGCAGATCAAACGATTTATCTGGACCTCAACGGTATCCGACGACAAGATTCTGTCCTCTCCAAAATGGTCCATAGCGTGACAGATATCGTCATGGATCTTTCGAAATTCTACCACCTCAAGGCAGGTGACGTCATCATGACCGGCACGCCCAAAGGCGTCGGATCTGTGGAACAAGGAGACAGTTTAACAGGTGGTATTGATGGTCTGGAACCAATCAGCGTCACTATTGGACAGCCGAATTAAGTCACCCAATTCGGCGTTCTAAACAATTATAGAGTCTTGGTTAGTGGTGAGCCGTGCAGGATTCGAACCTGCGACCCACTGATTAAAAGTCAGTTGCTCTACCAACTGAGCTAACGGCCCACTGAGGGGCCTTCTAGAAATACTGGACCCTGCGGTCAACCCCGAAAACAAAGAAATTTCATCAATCTATGGATTCATATCGATTCCATAGATATATGCCCCTTAACAGAGGAAATTTCGATGATGACACTCCCCTTTATGAAGATGCACGGGCTCGGGAACGATTTTGTCGTGATTGATGCACGACAAGAATCGGCGAAGCTGAGCGATTCTTTGATCACTGCGATTGCACATCGAAATATGGGTGTTGGTTTTGACCAACTGGCTGTCATTGAAAACGGGTCAGCTGATGTGCATCTCGTGTTCTACAACTCGGATGGATCACGATCAGCGGCCTGCGGAAACGCCACACGGTGCATCGCCCGCCACATCATGCAAGAAACAGGGAAATCGGACCTTCGCATCACAACGGAACGCGGTGAGCTGTTTGCCTGTGACGCAGGAAACGGTTTAACCTCAGTAAACATGGGACACCCACTATTGAATTGGAACGAGGTGCCTTTGGCGCATGAGATGGACACTCTCACGCTTCCTATTGATGGCGCGCCGACTGCGACGGGTATGGGCAACCCCCATTGCACATTCTTTGTAGACGATGCGCTTGAAATTGACCTTGATCACGTCGGTCCCACCATCGAAAACCACCCCCTCTTCCCAGAGCGGACCAATGTTCAATTCGCCCATGTGATCGGCCCCAATCACCTTAGGATGCGCGTGTGGGAACGTGGGGCTGGGATCACCTTGGCCTCTGGGTCGTCGTCTTGTGCAACGGCCGTTGCGGCCGCGCGACGTGGCCTGACGGATAAAGAGGTGCGTATTGATCTTGACGGTGGCACAATAACCGTGGATTGGCGCCCAGATGGCGTTTGGATGACGGGTCCTACGCAACATGTCTTTAGCGGGTCCTTCACCACAGAGTTCATCGAGGCCTCTCAATGAGCAACGCGCCCAAGTTCACAACACTCGGCTGTCGATTGAATGCCTACGAATCCGAGGCGATGAAAGATCTCGCCCAACATGCAGGATTGAACAACGCGGTGATCGTGAACACCTGTGCGGTGACGGCTGAGGCTGTGCGAAAATCAAAACAGGAAATTCGTAGGTTGCGCCGCGATCATCCCGACGCCAAAGTCATTGTAACAGGCTGCGCCGCCCAAATCGAACCGGAAACGTTCGCTAATATGACCGAAGTTGACGCGGTGATTGGGAATACCGAAAAAATGCAAGCCGCGACGTGGGATGGATTAGCGTCTGATTTCATTGGCGACACGGAACGGGTCAAGGTTGACGACATTATGTCGGTCACTGAAACAGCTGGTCACTTGATTGATGGGTTTGGGACCCGAAGCCGCGCCTATGTTCAGGTTCAAAACGGATGTGATCATCGCTGTACCTTCTGCATCATTCCCTTTGGACGCGGCAATTCCCGATCAGTCCCCGCGGGCGTGGTCGTGGATCAGATCAAGCGCCTCGTTGACAAAGGATTTAACGAAGTCGTCCTGACAGGCGTGGACCTCACGAGCTGGGGCGCTGATTTGCCTGCCGAACCCAAACTCGGTGACCTTGTCATGCGCATCCTCAAACTCGTCCCCGATTTGGCTCGTCTGCGCATCAGCTCTATCGACAGCATTGAAGTCGATGAAAACCTAATGCAGGCCATTGCGACAGAACATCGTCTCATGCCTCACTTGCATTTGTCCCTACAACATGGCGACGACTTGATCCTAAAACGCATGAAACGGCGCCACCTTCGGGATGACGCGATCCGTTTTTGCGAGGACGCCAAAAAGCTCCGCCCCAATATGACGTTTGGCGCGGATATCATCGCGGGGTTTCCAACAGAAACCGAGGCGCATTTCGAAAACTCACTGAAACTGGTAACGGAATGCGATCTCACGTGGCTACATGTGTTTCCCTATTCTCCGCGCCAAGGAACCCCCGCGGCGCGTATGCCTCAACTGAATGGCCAAATCATAAAGGCGCGCGCAGCCCGTCTCAGAGAGGCTGGTGAGCGCCAAGTGGACGAACACTTAGCGGCACAAATCGGGACAACGCATCACATCCTGATGGAAAATCCGCATATGGGTCGCACCGAGCAATTTAGCGAAGTGTCCTTTGAGACCCCTCAAAGCGAAGGCTCAATTGTGACCGCAAAAATCCAATCCCGTTCGGGCAATCGCCTCTTGGCTTAGGACGCAAGCCATGCGCAATATAGTTCAATGACGCTTCCAATTTTCTACAGCTTCCGTCGATGCCCATATGCAATGCGCGCGCGCCTTGCCCTTCAATCAACAGGTATCCAAGTCGAACTAAGAGAAATCGTTCTCAAGGACAAAGCCCCCGAATTTTTGGACACCTCACCGTCAAAAACCGTTCCCTGTCTTAAGGCTGGCAAACGCGTTATTGATGAATCCCTTCACATCGTGGCCTGGGCGCTGGGCCAAAAAGACCCCGAACATTGGCTTGAAATGCCTCCCGAAGGATACGAGCTCATCGCACAATGTGACGGACCGTTTAAACAAGCGTTAGACCGCACAAAATATGCAACGCGCTATCCCGAAAATGACCCGACCGAGGAACGTAAAAAGGCGAGTGCATTCATTGAGGCACTAGAAACCCAACTCACAGACGGATTTCTCTTTGCCGACACGCCCAAAGTTGCCGATATGGCCATTCTGCCCTTTGTGCGTCAGTTCGCAAATACAGACAAAACATGGTTTGCCAACCAACCCTGGCCCAAGGTTCAAACGTGGTTAGACAGATTCGTAAACAGCGACCAATTTTCGTCCATCATGGATAAATACCCAAAATGGACGACGGGCGACCCCATAACGATTTTCCCTAAATAACTTCAGCTTTGAAAAATACTCTGGGGGTGCGGGGGCAAAGCCCCCGCCTTGGTCGGATCATATATGATCCGAAATCAAAGACCTTGAATTTTCGCGCGCGCCGCAACAACACCTTTGGCGGCATTCGCGGCTTCACGTCCTTTGGTCACAAAGTGGTCGCGATAAATCGCATCATGATGCTCGGTTTCCTGATACTGATGCGGCGTCAATGACACGGATAGGATCGGAACGCCCGTGTCCAACCCAACGCGCACGATACCATCAACAACCGCTTGCGCCACGAAATCATGGCGATAAATACCGCCATCAACAACAAAGGCTGCACAGGCAATCGCGCCATATTTTCCAGTTTCTGCTAAATCTTTCGCCAAGAGAGGCATTTCCAACGCACCAGGCGCATCGATCACATCGATGTCCTCTGCTGGAATGATCTCTTGGAACCCGGCCAAAGCCTGATCCACAATGTCAGAATGCCAATTGGCCTTAATAAATGCATATCGGGTGTGTGTCATTTCATGCTCCTTTAGTTAACAACACGTCACCCAAGGCTCACGATTCACCTCGACCCAAGGGGCCGAACTGTCATCGCTCTCTTTCATCCGGACTATAACCGTCGGCTCTGGCCTCTCACCAGATCTGCTGACACCCATAAGGGCCGCTCGCGGGCTCGGGGGTTACCCCATACCGCCGGTGGGGAATTACACCCCGCCCTGAGAACAGTTTAGTCTTGCCAAATTAACACGCCCAAGACAAGCATGTTTACAACATTTTACAAAGGCACCGCCATGCATCCAAATCCGATTTTCCGAAACACCGAGACGAATCTGAGCCTCGACTTCGCCAATGAGATCAGTTTTGGCACAATTTGCATATCGGCTGAGCCAACGCCCTTGCTGAGCCATATCCCTTTTCAGCTTAATGCAGACCGCACAGCAATCGACCTTCACTTGGTGCGCTCAAACCCAATCAGTCGTGCGCTCGTCAAATCCCCACGCCAAGCAACCTTGTCGATCATGGGTCCACATGGGTATATTTCACCAGATTGGTACGGGGTCGAAGATCAAGTTCCCACGTGGAATTACGTCGCGGTGCATATTTCTGGAACCCTCTCCCTACTGGATCAAAGCACCCTTCCCAACGTGATTGAAGGCCTCTCAGACCATTTTGAAACGCAACTCGCCCCCAAGCCCGTTTGGAAAATGGACAAGGTTGACCCTGACGTCATAAACAAAATGCAAAGGCAAATTGTCCCCTGCCGTCTTGATATTGCTCAGGTTGAGAGCACTTGGAAACTGGGACAAAACAAAACTGACGCCGTTCGCCACGCAGCCGCAGATCAACTTGAAAAATCAACCATTGGCTCAAATACACCCCACCTCGCCGCGCTTATGCGTTCGGCCAAATGAAACAGGATATCTCATGAAACTTATTTATTCCCCGGCCTCCCCCTTTGTTCGAAAAACGGTTGTTCTGGCGCATGAACTTGATCTGATGGATCAAATCGAACTGGTCCCCGTGGCGACAACAGCGTTGAACACAGCGGAGCAGGCAAAATCTGCGAACCCCCTTGGAAAAATTCCCGCTCTATTGCGCGACAACGACACAAGCCTGTTTGATAGCCGCGTGATTTGTCGATTTTTGAACGATGTGGCCAAGGGTGACATGTACCCTGCTGATACCCTCTATGACGTTCTCACATTAGAGGCCCTCGCAGATGGTATCATGGAATCCGCTGTCTCAATGGTCTACGAAAAAAGGCTGCGCTCAGAGGATCATCAATCGCAAGACTGGATTGAAGCCCAATGGGGCAAAGTCACATCCGCCTTGGCAACGCTTGATCAAGGAAAGATGCCTGCACTGACTGGCCCATTGAACATAGGACAAATCGGAGTGGCCTGCGCCCTCTCATACTTGGATTTCCGTCATGATGACCGAAACTGGCGCCAAGATTGCGCCCAATTATCAGAGTGGCACGCAACCTTCAGCGATCGCCCCTCGATGCGCGCAACAGAGCCTGAAGGCTAAATCAGGCTCCGAAATTCTGCGACAACGGTTTCATAAACAGCCCTTTTAAACGGAACGATATTGTCAACCAGCTCATCCACGGGACACCATTTCCAGTGGGAAAATTCAGGATGCTCACCGTCAATTTTAACCTGAGCATCCTCACCATTAAATCTGAGCAAGAACCATTTCTGCTTTTGCCCCCGATACGCCCCATTCCAAAGCTTGGGAATCAACTCAGATGGCAAATCATAGGCAATCCAATCGGCGCTCACGGCAACGATGTCGACCAAATCTCTGGAAACGCCTGTTTCCTCTTCCAATTCACGTAAGGCTGCCTCTGTTGGATCTTCGCCTTCGTCAATGCCACCTTGCGGCATTTGCCATGCATCCGTTGGGCTATCCAAACGTTGGCCGACAAACACGCCACCCGCCTGATTGACGAGCATAACACCTACATTCAAACGGTAAGGCAAGGCCTCAATCTCTTGTGGCGTCATGCGACAACTCCTATGTCTTCATCTTTGCAAAAATACTCAAAAAAGGGCGGCAAAGACCGCCCTCATTACTGTGGTGCCCTACTTTGGACCCAAGGCAGTGAGGCCTTTCAAAATATCAATCGCATAGGCCAATTGATAATCATCCTCACGAAGCTTGGCCGCCTCATCAGCCTTAGCGCGATCTTCTTCGATCTGGCGGATTTCATCTTCGCTCAAGCTGTCGTTCGAGAGTGATCCGCGCAAATCAGCTTCGCTGCGTGTGTTGCGCTCTGCGTCGTCCTCTGCATTCGGATCAACTGGCTCACGACGCGGCTGTTCCACGACAATATCAGGGGACACACCCAAATTCTGAATAGACCGACCAGACGGCGTGTAATAGCGCGCCGTAGTCAAGCGCATTGCGCCATTCCCTTGAACAGGCATAACAGTTTGCACCGACCCCTTACCAAAGCTCTTGGTCCCAATGACAATTGCACGGCGGTGATCTTGAAGCGCACCAGCAACAATCTCTGACGCGGAAGCAGACCCGCCGTTGATCAAGATCACAATCGGCTTGCCTTCGGCCAAGTCCCCTGCGGTCGCGTTAAACCGATCGCCATCCTCTGGGTTACGTCCGCGCGTTGATACGATTTCCCCTTTGTCAAGGAAAGCATCCGACACTTTGATCGCTTGGCTGAGCAAGCCACCTGGGTTGTTGCGCAAATCCAGAACGATGCCGTTGACTTCATCCATTCCGCCAGCGGCTTCGATTTCTTTGGCCAATCCATCCGACAGGTTGGGATAGGTTTGGTCATTGAATGTCGTGACACGCAAAACGACCGTGTCGCCTTCGGTTCTTGCACGAACAGCGGTTAATTTAATCGTGTCCCGAATGATAGTGATGTCAAAGGGCTCATCCTCGCCTTCGCGAGCGATTGTAATGACAATTTCTGATCCAACGGGGCCACGCATCCGTTCTACAGCCTCGTCCAAAGTCAGGCCGAGCACAGTTTCCCCATCAACATGCGTAATAAAATCGCCTGCTTCGACACCGGCATCAAAGGCGGGTGTGCCATCAATCGGCGAGACAACTTTGACAAAGCCTTCTTCTTGAGTCACCTCAATTCCAAGCCCACCAAATTCACCGCGCGTCTGAACCTGCATTTTTTCGGCATCATCTGGCGGTAAGTACCCAGAATGCGGATCCAAGGATGTCAGCATTCCATTAACCGCAGCTTCAATCAAATCTTTGGGTTCGACCTCTTCGACATATTCTGCACGGATCCGTTCGAAAATATCGCCAAACAGATCCAGCTGTTGATAAATCTCTTGCTTCTCATCCGCGGACTGCGCCAAAACGGGCCCTGCAATTTGTGTCGCCGTAAAGACGCCGAACACACATCCAACCCCTGCAGCCAATATCATTTTTTTCATTATTCAGTCCTTTTGCGTCCGGAACCAAGTCAAAGGGTCCACGGGAACCTTATCCTGTCTGACTTCAACATAGAGCGTTTCGCTACGTTGTGTAACAATCCCAGTTTGGTTTTCTTCCAACATTTTATCAAGTGTTTGTGAATTACCACCCATTAAACCGATTGGGCTGCCTGCAGGCAAGACTTCGCCAGTGCGCCCAAAGACGCTCTGAAGCCCTGCAATGACAAACAAAATCCCCGATTGCGGCTCAAGTATTGTGACCAAGCCAAAATCCAAGAGCGGCCCACGATATCGAATTGTTGCGGCTGTTGGTGTTGTCACCACAGCCTGAGGAAGCGTCGCTATAACAACACCAGGGCGCACCACGCCTGCGGCATCAGCTTGCTTAAAGTTGCGGATCACACGGCCCGTGACAGGAAGCTGCAAGCTTCCTTTGCGATCGGTAATATCAGGGAGGGACCCTGCAACTTCACCCACAACGATCTCAGACAATCCATTCGCAAAGGTATCAAGCGTTTCGGATGCTGCAATCAAAAGCGCCGTTTTTACGGGGTCCTCAACAAAGCGGCGCGGTAAATCCTTGCGATCCGCAGCAGCGCGCGCCAATTCGGTTCGCGCAATTTGCACCTCGGATAATCCCTGCTGTAAAATATCACTGGCTTGATCATGAACCTGAGCCAATCGATCCAATTTGATCAGACGCTCCCTAAGACCTGCAACTTCGCCTTGAACAGAGGCCAAGACGTCTGACACCATCATGCCTGAACGGGCGGTGTTCAACGCACCTTGCGGATGAAGGACCATGGCTTGATCCGGCTCGCTATTGATCGAATGCAATACTCCGACCAAACGGGAAATATCCACATCTTGGCCTTCTAATTGCTGGCGAAGTTGGTGTTGCTGGACCGTAATGGCCCGCAACCCATCCCGCATCACAGATAGCCCACTTTCATAGGCAGAAATCGTATTGGTCAGCGCCTTAACACGATCTTGGGATTGATCCGCTGCTGCAAGCATAGCCGAAGCGACATTCAATTGCTCCGCCGCATCTCGCGCGGCTTGGGGCATTGCATCTTGTCCCACAGTGCTCGTGGCCCAAAGCAACCAAGTCGCAATCCAGATCGCCCCAACGCGTGTCATTTTATGTCACCAAAAGGGACGTGCCCGTCATTTCGCTTGGCTGCTCAAGACCCATCAAGTCAAGCAAAGTAGGCGCCAAATCAGCGAGCCGGCCACCATCTCGCAAACGTGCACCCTCTGGACCACCGAACAAGACAACAGGAACAAGGTTTAATGTATGCGCAGTATGGGGACCCCCTGTTTCAGGGTCTACCATGGTTTCACAATTCCCATGATCTGCGGTGACAATCATTGCGCCTCCAACGTCTTGGATCGCCTCAATCACTGCACCAAGACCCTGATCAACCGCTTCACAAGCCTTCATCGCGGCGGCCAGATCACCAGTATGACCAACCATATCGGGATTAGCGTAATTCGTCACGATCAGGTCATATCCCTTGCGAACGGCCTCAACGAATTTTTCCGTCACTTCGGGTGCGGACATTTCAGGTTGAAGATCATAAGTCGCCACAGATGGCGATTTCGGCATATAGCGGTCTTCTCCAACTTCGGGCGTTTCTTTACCTCCATTCAAAAAGAATGTCACATGCGGATATTTTTCAGTCTCAGCGAGCCTGAATTGTGTCTTGCCTTGCTTGGACACCCATTCCCCGAGCGTATTCACGATGTCCTGCTTGGGATAACAGGTTGTCATATAGGTGCTGTGATCATTGGAATAGGCCACCATGCCCAACAGAGCCGCCCAGCGCGGACGAACGCCAACGTTAAATTCTGAAAAATCCGTTTCACCAATAGAGCGAAGGATCTCCCGTGCGCGATCTGCACGAAAATTCATGCAAAAGAAGCCGTCCCCAGATGCCGCACCACTGTAATCCCCAATGACTGTTGCGGGGATGAACTCATCCTGAACATGTGACTCATAGGACTGAGAGACCGCCGCAATCGGATCATCCGCGACAACATCCGCTTGTCCATGGATCATCGCATTAAACGCCTTGGACACGCGCTCCCATCTATTATCACGATCCATCGCGAAATAGCGTCCCGTTACGGTGCCAACGCGGACACCATCGGGTAGCCGATCCATCAAATCCGTCACAAACTCTAACGCACTATCAGGCGCAACATCACGTCCATCTGTGATCGCATGCAAAACGGTCGGAACACCGGCATCTGTCAAGGCCTTTAACCCTGCTAACACATGCTCAATATGACCATGCACACCACCATCAGAAATGACACCCATCACATGAGCAGTGCCCCCTGATTCCTTGAGATCAGTAATAAATTGAACCAAAGCCGCGTTGTCGTAAAAAGAGCCATCTTCAATCGCAAGGTCGATCTGACCCAAATCCATGGCGACGACGCGCCCCGCCCCAATATTGGTGTGACCAACCTCAGAATTTCCCATCTGACCCGTTGGCAATCCAACATCACGACCATGCGTGATAAGGCTCGACGTCGGACAGGTCTCCATCAGCCGGTCAAAATTCGGAGTATTGGCAAGCACAGGCGCATTCGCTCCGCTCTCATCACGCGCGCCCCAACCATCCAGAATACACAAAACGACGGGTTTAGGTGCCATGCTCACATTGCCTCTCTGCTTAAGTCTTCTCATATCTATGGGGCCAAGTCCCCTATAGCAAGCGCACTTTCATCTTTGACAAAATACTCGCCCGCCGCAGGCGTTCCTAGACACGATGATAGGGACCGCCAGCTAAAATTGATGAGGCGCGATAAAGTTGTTCACATAGCATGGCTCGTACCATCATATGTGGCCAAACCATCTTGCCAAAAGAAATCGCAAAATCCGCTTTGGCACGAAAACTGGGGTCTATTCCATCCGCACCGCCAACGACAAAGGCCACATCCCCCACACCTTGATCGCGCCACTGTCCCAATTGGTTCGCAAACTCTGGAGAGGTCATTAGCTGACCGCGTTCATCAAGGATACAGAGCTTTGCCCCTTTGGGAACGGCGCGTTCTAATAGATCGGCCTCAGCACTCATTCCAATGTTCTTTTTGTCTTCGACCTCAGCAATCGACAGAGGCCCCAAACCCAAAGAACGCCCCGTTTTATCAAAACGAGACGTGTAATCCTTGATCAAGTCTAATTCTGGGCTTTTGCGCAATCGACCCACGGCGCAAATCGAAACACGCATGTCTCTTAGCTAGCGGAGCCGTTACCACCGGCAGGCAGCCACATTTTTTCAAGCTGGTAAAATTCGCGGACTTCAGGGCGGAAAACATGGACAATAATGTCACCTGTATCAATCAACACCCAGTCCCCGGTTTCGCGCCCTTCGATTTTGGACAACCGGCCATATTCTTGTTTCAGGCAATCAACCAATTTCTCGGCAATCGAGGCCACTTGACGAGACGAGCGACCCGTCGCAATCACCATATAGTCACCCATAGCTGTTTTGCCGCGCAAATCGATTTGCACCACATCTTCGGCTTTATCTTCATCAAGGGATTTTAGAATGCGGTCTAACAAGGCTTCGCTTGTGACCTGAACTGGCGTCTCAGCAGCCATAGCTGCATCCGTATTAGGTGTCAGGACACTGTCCTCCGTAGAACGCGCTGCAAACCTCAGCGCTAGGCATAATCTCATAATAGCAGCAGATGCCTTATTTCTCAATGGTGGATGAGTCAATTGCAAATGGGGGCATAAATGCGGGTGGGCATAGAGTCACACAGCTTAATACTAAAATGTTGAATCGTCAGATTTAGGAACCAAACATATCTGTTGCATTTATATTTTTCCACTTTATAGATATAAAAATTATCGTAAAACAATAAATTTTAAGGATTAAGACTATGCAATCCAGAATTAAACTCGCCTCAACCACACTCGCGCTTTTATTAGTAGCATTCATGATCTATTGGCTCGCTAGCCTAATCTTGGATATCTGGCCCTATGTGTTTACGGACAAGATCTATGAAATTATGAAGCCAATAGTGGTCAATGATGAACCACACGTCGTCCATGTAATTGAATTTGGTACAACCGTTAACGTAATCCAACGTATGCTTTATGGTTTGATTTGGATCGTTCTGATATGTATCACTTTGACCAGTTTCGCCTATGCGATTGCCTTAATGTTGCGGTTTCGTAACGGGGAATACTTTACACTGACGACAACGCGGCTCTTGCGTAACTTGGGCTTGGCACTCATGGCAGCAAATGTATTTTATAATGCGGTCCCTAGTTTGACACATATCATTTTGAGCTTTCGTAATCCGCACGGAATGTACGGACCAGTCTATTTTTATGACCCCTCGAGCATAGCTTTATTCCTCGCTGGCTGTGGCTTTGCAATATTAGGTTGGGTCTTTCTGGTGGCGCGTCAAATTCAGTTAGAAAATCAGGATTTCGTATAATGGCGATTATTGTTCGATTGGACGTTATGTTGGCCACACGCAAAATGAAATCCCGCGACCTTGCTGCGCAAATCGGGATCACGGAACAAAACCTGAGCTTGCTAAAAAGCGGCAAAGTAAAAGGGGTTCGGTTTGAAACGTTGAACGCAATTTGCGCCGCTCTCGAATGCCAGCCAGGTGACATTTTGGAATTTGAAGAGAGCTGATGTTGATCCCTCCACATCGACCAAACAACTCTGCTTGCGGTGTGGGTGAAATCCAAGTAAACAGAGCCTCATGAAAACGTTTGTAAACATGGATGATCGTACACGGCTGCCTTGGCGGTTTTTTGGTGCGATGCGGACTGTACTTGCCAGCCTGTGAGGCTGGATCAAACACATTTCACCGAAATTTCAAAACTTTAACGGGAGAGGATATACTATGACCGCCCCGAAGACACTCTATGATAAAATCTGGGACGCACATGTTGCCCACGAATCCGAAGACGGCACTTGCTTGCTTTATATTGATCGCCACCTTGTCCACGAAGTGACATCGCCCCAAGCCTTTGAAGGGTTGCGTTTGGCGGGCCGTTCCGTTCACGCCCCTGACAAAACGATTGCGGTTCCAGATCACAACGTTCCGACAACTTTGGATCGCGCGTCTGGTGTGATCAAAAACGAAGAGAGCCGCATCCAAGTTGAGGCGCTTGACAAAAACGCCAAGGATTTTGGGGTTCACTATTATCCCGTGTCCGACGTGCGTCAGGGGATTGTTCACATTGTTGGCCCAGAGCAGGGTTGGACATTGCCAGGTATGACCGTTGTTTGTGGGGACAGCCACACAGCGACCCACGGCGCGTTTGGTGCCTTGGCCCACGGCATCGGCACATCCGAGGTTGAACATGTTTTGGCAACGCAAACGCTAATCCAAAAGAAATCCAAAAACATGAAGGTCGAAATCACTGGCAAGCTCCGTCCAGGTGTCACCGCCAAAGACATCACTTTGTCTGTGATTGGTGAAACAGGAACCGCTGGCGGAACAGGCTATGTCATTGAATATTGTGGCGAAGCGATCCGTGACCTTTCGCTAGAAGGCCGTATGACTGTCTGTAACATGGCCATCGAAGGCGGCGCACGCGCAGGCCTTATCGCACCAGATGAAAAGACGTTTGAATACTGCAAAGGCCGCCCGCATGCTCCGAAAGGCGCCGCGTGGGAACAAGCGGTAGACTATTGGAAAACGCTCTTCACCGACGAAGGTGCGCATTTCGACAAAGTCGTTACAATCAAAGGCGAAGACATTGCCCCAGTTGTGACATGGGGGACATCCCCAGAAGACGTGCTTCCCATCACAGCGACCGTGCCATCACCTGAGGATTTCACAGGCGGCAAAGTCGAAGCGGCGCAACGTGCCATTGATTATATGGGGCTCACAGCAGGTCAAAAATTGACTGATATCGAAATTGATACTGTCTTTATCGGCTCCTGCACAAACGGACGCATCGAAGATTTGCGCGCCGCAGCTGAGATCCTCAAGGGCAAAAAGATCAAAGACGGTATGCGTGCGATGGTCGTTCCAGGGTCTGGCCTTGTGCGCGCCCAAGCCGAAGAAGAAGGCTTGGCCGACATCTTTAAAGAGGCGGGTTTTGAATGGCGTATGGCGGGTTGCTCTATGTGCCTTGCGATGAACCCAGATCAATTGGCCGAAGGAGAACGTTGCGCGTCAACGTCCAACCGTAACTTTGAAGGTCGTCAAGGATACAAAGGACGCACACACCTTGTGTCACCTGCCATGGCCGCAGCAGCAGCCATCAATGGTCACCTAACCGACATTCGGGAGATGATGTAATGGAAAAGTTCGAAAAACTCAGCGGCATTGCCGCCCCAATGCCTTTGGTGAATATCGACACAGATATGATCATTCCAAAAGTGTTCTTGAAAACAATCAAGCGCTCTGGCTTGGGTGTGAATTTGTTCGACGAAATGCGCTTTGACCGTCAAGGCAACGAAATCCCTGATTTTGTGTTGAACAAACCTCAGTATCGCGAAGCACAGATCCTCGTTGCGGGTGATAACTTTGGTTGCGGATCCTCTCGGGAACACGCACCTTGGGCGATTGCTGATTTTGGGATCAAATGCGTTATCTCAACATCTTTTGCGGATATCTTCTATAACAACTGTTTCAAGAACGGCATCTTGCCAATCGTTCTACCGCAGGACCAAGTCGATATCTTGATGAAGGACGCGGAAAAAGGGTCCAATGCGCGTATGGACGTTGATCTAGAGGCGCAGACAGTCACATCCTCAGATGGCGAGACATTTAGCTTTGAAGTCGATTCCTTTAAGAAGCATTGCTTGCTGAATGGACTAGACGACATTGGTTTAACCATGGAACATAAATCGTCAATCGACAGCTATGAAGCCAAGCTAGCAGCAGAGCGTCCTTGGGTCTAAATTAAACCAAACAAACTCAATAAAGGCCGCGATCCCCGTCGCGGCCTTTTCTTTTTTCTGCCACATTTCATCTTACGCAGATTAGTATTTTCACTCCATTTAACTACTACATCTAGTAAAGAACTGAAAATTTTACAGCAAAACTGATGTAATTTCGCCTCATAACAAGCTGAAATAATTGAAATTTATGACAAAAGATAAATAGTTGTTGAAAACATATCCCTATGGATTGAACATTGTGTCAAGAATGAGGCATTCTGCGTAAAGCAGACAATTGGGACAAGGCCACGGCATCGTATCGTGACCGACCAGTTAAAAGGAAGCAGGCAATGATCACCAAGATCATCAGCGCGTTTGTACGTGCGTTATCAATAGCAGTTGTATTTGCTATTCCTTCCCTTTGGGTGCCGTCCTTTCAATCGCATTCCTCACAACTCGCTTTGGCCTTTGCCTTGTTTGCAGGGGCGTTTGTCTTTTTCGAATACATCTATGACACGCCGACCACATTAGAATTCACCTCAGCCGCGCCCTACAACCGCATCCGATTTATTTGGTTGGCAACTATGGTCTTTTTTGCGGCAGGTGTTTTTAGAACCATCGGCCTAGGCCTTGATCACACGGGTCCACTGAGTGCGATTGCTACTATTCTGGGGCATGGGCTGAATATTCCATACTCGCCGTTCAACTCGTGTCGTTAATGGTCCCCCCGACGATCCAACCTGAAACCAAAGAAGCCATGCTGATGATCGCAGGGCTTGGGTATATCGGGTCATGGTTAATCTGCGGTGGGTTTTATCTCATTATCCGTTTCACGGATTGGCCAAAGTCAGACACGGGTTTCAACGTCTGGAAAAACCTCCCACTTTTGGACCCGACAAGCGGCAAAGACATCGTCGTGCGCCTTGTTCGAGATGCGCGCGTAAATATCTCGTTGGGGATTATTGCCCCATTCGCCATTCCCGCCATGGTCAAAATCGCCTTTATCTATACAGGGACCCGCATTTTTGCGAACCCTGAGACCCTCGTTTGGATCATGGTTGGTTGGTCCGTAATCCCCGCATCCTTGATTATGCGGGGGACTGCAATGTTGCGCATTGCGACGATGATTGCTGAAAAACGCCAAACCGAAACCAACGGACATACGCTTCAACCTGCATAAGGAAGCGACAAGAGTTTCATCCACATAATGCAATCTGAACCTACCACCGGAAAACTCAGCAGGTCCGCGCGGTTTGGACAGCGTTAGAAAACGGGCTTAAGCCCTTCGTTTCTTGACCATTCCCGTTGAAATCGTTAGGCCATGCTCAAACTCGTTTTACGCAAGGACATATGGATATGACAAACCCCTCTCTTCTTATTTTGCCAGGTGATGGTATCGGCCCCGAAGTTATGGCCGAAGTCCGCAAAGTCATTGATTGGTACGGTGCGAACCGTGACATGTCTTTTGACGTCTCTGAGGACCTTGTTGGGGGCTGCGCCTATGACAAACATGGCACACCTTTGCATGACGATACGATGGCCAAAGCGCAAGAAGTGGATGCGGTTCTATTGGGTGCCGTTGGTGGGCCACAATATGATGATTTGGATTTTTCCGTAAAGCCAGAGCGCGGATTGCTGCGCCTGCGCAAGGAGATGGACCTCTTCTCAAACTTGCGCCCAGCGCAGTGTTTTGACGCATTGGCGGATTTCTCATCCCTCAAGCGCGATGTGGTTGCGGGTCTCGATATCATGATCGTGCGCGAATTGACCTCTGGTATCTATTTTGGCGAACCACGCGGTATCTTCGAAGAGGGCAACGAGCGTGTTGGGATCAACACACAACGCTACACAGAATCCGAAATTGAACGTGTTGCACGCTCTGCTTTCGAATTGGCACGTCGTCGTGGCAACAAAGTGTGTTCCATGGAAAAAGCCAACGTTATGGAATCTGGCATTCTTTGGCGCGAAGTTGTGCAGCGTGTGCATGACACAGAGTACCAAGATGTTGAGCTATCTCACATGTACGCAGACGCCGGCGCGATGCAACTTTGCCGCTGGCCCAAACAGTTCGACGTTATTGTAACGGATAACCTCTTTGGTGATTTGCTCTCTGATGCGGCTGCGATGTTGACTGGCTCTTTGGGCATGTTGCCATCCGCATCCCTTGGTGCGCCAATGGCGAATGGCCGTCCCAAAGCATTGTATGAACCCGTCCACGGTTCAGCCCCAGACATTGCAGGCCAAGGCAAAGCAAACCCAATTGCATGTGTACTAAGCTTTGCAATGGCGCTGCGCTATTCCTTTGATCAAGGCGCTGAAGCGGATCGTTTGGAAAAAGCCGTTGAAAAGGTTCTAGCAGACGGATTGCGGACTGCGGATCTCTTGGGTGAGGACGGTGCAACACCTGTGTCCACATCTGAAATGGGTGACGCGATTGTCGCGGCTCTCAGCGCTAGCCTATAATTCAAACCAATTGAACCATGAGAGACAGCCCTTTACGGGGCTGTTTTTTTATTGTTTGACTAAGTTAAGTGGCGCCTTTCTTACCTGTATTTAAAAGGGCACCACTCTCAACCACAGTGCGTAAACAGTCAGGAGCATGGTGATGTCTGGAAATATAAAAGGCGCTTTGTTCGCCCTTCTCGCCTTTGCTCTGTACTCTGCGCATGACGTGATTGTTAAATCATTGGGCGGGTCCTATTCCACCTTTCAGATCATCTTTTTCTCTGGCTTGTTCAGCTTTCCCTTGGTCTTTCTTTTGCATCTGCGTGAAAAGAATGCGGACAACCTAATTCCCAAACATCCTTGGTGGACGTCCCTGCGCGTTGTCACAACAGTGATGACGGGCCTGTCGGCCTTTTATGCGTTTTCCACCCTTCCAATGGCACAGGTCTATGCGTTTTTGTTTGGCATGCCCTTGGTGATTACTGTTCTCGCGATCCCTCTTTTGGGTGAAAAAGTTGGGCGCCACCGCTGGGCCGCCGTTATTGTTGGGTTGATTGGGGTTCTCATCGTTTTGCGACCAGGGTCTGCCGATTTATCATTGGGTCACTTTGCAGCCCTAACCGCCGCCTTTTGCGGGGCGTTTAGCTCGCTCATCGTTCGTAAAATTGGCAAGGATGAGCGCACAATGGTTCTATTGGTCTATCCAATTTTTGGCAGCCTTCTCTTAATGGGCGCTTTGATGCCAATGTCCTATGTGCCCCTCGGTTTGATTGATCTAGGGCTGCTGGCAGCTATGTCCGTCCTCGCTGTCCTCGCCTCGTTATGCATTATCGCCGCCTATAAAGTAGGCGAAGCAGGCTTTGTTGCGCCGATGCATTATTCTCAAATGATTTGGGCTGTTGTTTATGGGTATGCTTTCTTTGACGAACTGCCGGATCAAATGACGATCATTGGAAGCAGCGTCATCATAGCCAGCGGTCTTTATGTTGTGTTTCGAGAAACACGGACATCAATTTCGAAAAATACACCTGTGTTGCGAAACAGAAGCCGTGCGGAAACGGGCGTCCTACCGCGTGTTAGTTTGATATCCAGACCCGCCAAACAGCAAGACTAAACACCAAGGAACGACACAAGCTTGCCTTCTAGGGTTTTCATTTCAACGGGTTTTGCGATGTAATCATCCATTCCACAGGCAAAACATTTGTCAGCATCCCCTTTGAGCGCATTTGCAGTAATCGCGATAATGGCCGTGCGGTCCTTGGATGCATCATGCTCTTGTGCGCGAATGATTTGAGACATCTCAAATCCATCCATGAGTGGCATATGACAATCCGACAAAATCACGTCGTACTCTTTGCTTTGCCATGAGGCGAGACCCTCATGCCCGTTCTTGGACACGTCCGCTTTGTATCCCAAGATCTCAAGCTGTTTGAGTAAAACGATACGGTTGATTTCATTATCCTCCACCAAAAGGATCGATTTTTCGGCCCGCATTGCCTTTTGCGCCTCACTGGCTTCGGTGCCAAGTTGCGTTTGAATGGGCGTGTCCACTGAGATACGCCCAGATAGCACGCCTATCGCTTTGCGGATCTCAGATTGAAGCAACGGGAAGACCTGTATGCGATACACGTCATCTTGCAATAGCCCCAACCGTTCCGAGCGCAGATGCGTCAATAACAAAAATTTGGGTGACTTGGCGTGTTCTCGTATTTTGCTTTGCCAGTCAGCTGTTTGTTCACCAAGCCGCGGTTGAAGCAAATAAATCGTGCCTTCATCTGTATCAGGTGTGAAATCAGACATATCCGGATCGACAAAATGGAACGCGAAGTCAACACCCATCGCTTCGAATTGGGAATGCATTCTCCAAGGTTCAAAAGTGTGACGCTCCGCGAGCCAAACAACCTTTGCACCTGATATATCGATACGGCGTGTTTCTTGAGAGGATCGAATGATGGGCAATGTGACCGTCATCTTGGTTCCTTGACCCTCGACACTTTCCGCTTGGATCATACCGCCCATTTGCTGAACAAGCTTCATCGTAATCACAAGGCCAAGACCTGTCCCGCCAACACGTCGTGTGGTGGACGCTTCGCCTTGAGTAAAGGGTTGGTATAATTGTTTAAGAAAATCAGGAGACATGCCAATACCCTGATCCTCTATCGAAATACGCAAAGTATCGTCATTTGCCATATCCGCGAGGAAATAGATGTCGCCCTCTTTGCCCGTCAAATCGATTGAAGAATATTTGATCGCGTTGCTTAACAGATTCAGCATGATCTGACGCAACCGTCCGGAATCCGCCAAAATCCAATCTGGCACATCTTCTGAAATCGACAACCGAAGCTTTTGCCCCATGTCATCTGACATGGTTTGCAATGTCACAACGACACCTTCGATTACGGGGCGAATTTCCGTGGGGGCCTGATCAATGACCATCTTGCCCGCGTCAATTTTGCTTGCGTCCAGAATGTCATCAATGATGCGGAGCAAGGAGAATGCTGAATTTCGAATGGTTCCCAAGACACGCGTCTGTTCGTCCGTTGGGTGCATGGTTTCCATGACCTCGATCATGCCGATCATACCATTCATTGGGGTGCGAATTTCATGGCTCGTGTTCGCCAAGAAATCCCCTTTGGCCGTCGCAGCATCCTCTGCTTTGATCCGCGCATTTTGAAGCTCGGACTCTGCACGACTAGTGAGCAGGGTAAAATATGCCAGCTCAGCCACAAGAAGGACAATTACCGTCAATTTGAGAAAGAAATTCACGATCGCGACGGGTAGGACGGAGTCTAAATTCGGGATACCAAACAAAACATAGGACGAGCCCGCCAAACCAAAGACTTGCGATCCCACCCAACAGATCGTTGCCACAAACAAAAATGTCAAAAGAAGAAGTTTCTCTTTTTGCCACGAAAAGGCAAGAAATGGCAGCGCCAAAATCGGTAAGAACAAGAGATCGATTTGCGTATCAACCGCTGCCACAGCCATCCCAAACAATGTCGTGACGATGGCACTTGCCAGCCACACCGAGCGTGCCAGTTTTTCCATTCGGAATTTGAAGAAGAGCAAGCAGGCCGCATATGCAAGGGCAACCCCACTTGCGATTATCATGCTTGGGTAATCCGCAATAATTAGGAAAACAACTGCCCAAAGCGATGCAACAATAACAATGAGCCAGACGGCGAGATAGCTTATCCGTATACGGCGTTGTAAGTCATAGCTCGTGTCAGTTTGTGAAAGCATCTGTAATATTTTCTTACTCGTTTTGTACTAGCATACATTTCAAATACGATATTACCACCGACACCCCCGTATAGAGATTGATCCCAACGGACCAAATACAGTCAAATTGAGAGTGCATTGTCGTAACTAGAAGGGATGACGCCCAGTTTCATCAAGCAGCCAAGTGTCCTGACCCTCAACCCCCAAGACGGTTAACTTGCGCCCATACCCTGCACCCGTGTCGATATTAATACGATTACCATAATGCGTAGCAGCTTTAATCGCGGTGTGTCCATGAACAATGATATAAGGGTGTGGGTCTGGATAGGACAAAAACGGCTCCCGTATCCAATAGAGATCTTCTTGCTCTTGCTGATCCAAGGGGACGTCTGGTCGGATGCCCGCATGCACAAAGAGGTAGCTCCCATCGATATGGGTCATGGGGAGCGATTTTATGAAATCAGTGTGTGATCTTGGAACCAAAGCGCGCGCCTGTTCGTGTACCTCCCAATGTCGGCTTTGGTCGGTTATTTCAACACCATAGGAAGCCAGAGTGGTCTGGCCCCCTAACCTGTCATCAAGCCAATCCATACCGATCATCAAACGCATTTCAATTTTAGGCTCTGGCTCTAGGAAATTGGCAAAGAGCTGATCATGATTACCCCTCAGGACAGTCCAATCTTTGCCAGCCGCTATGCCATCTATTAGGTGTTGAACAACCAATTTACTATTAGGACCCCGATCCACCAGATCGCCTAGAAAAACGACCTTTGCATCACACCCCCCATCTTGTTCAATATGATCAAGCGCTTGGGTAAGCATGTCATATTGACCATGAATGTCCCCAATGGCGTAAATTGTGTCACTCATCCTCAAAGTCCCATAGTTCGTTTACGTCAGTCATAGCCCAACTTTGGCAAATAAACCTAGTGGTTTCGACCTTTCTGCTTGAACTCAATGGCGCTTGGGGCCACATTCGCCTGCAGATTAAAGGGCGTAGTGATGAAAACCAAAGCTTTACTTGTGATTGACGTGCAAAACGATTTTTGCCCTGGTGGCGCTTTGGCTGTGACTGATGGGGACAGCATTGTTCCCCTCATCAATGACATGATGGACGGTTATGATGTCGTGCTTATGACCCAAGATTGGCATCCCGCTGGACATTCATCTTTTGCCACGTCGCATCCTGATAGGTCTGCTTTTGAGCTGATCGACATGCCCTACGGACCTCAAGTTTTATGGCCTGATCATTGTGTCCAAGGGAGCCAAGGGGCCGCGTTTCACCCTGACCTCAACACGACACGGGCCGATATGATCATTCGCAAGGGGTTCACGCCTTCTATCGATAGTTATTCTGCGTTTTTTGAAAATGACCGCAGCACGCCGACAGGGCTAGAGGGCTACTTGAAAACACGCGGCATTACGGAAATTGACATGGTTGGCTTGGCAACTGATTTTTGCGTTTGCTATTCCGCTTTAGATGCGGCGCGACTTGGGTTCGAAACGCGCGTCTTGACGAATGCATGCCGCGCCATTGATATGGATGGGTCTTTGAACACAGCACTTGCCGAAATGCGCAATGCCAGGGTGGAAATTGTATAATGGTTGATATCGCGACACGAGTTTGGAACCACAAATGGAAGATTGATCCAATCGTTCGCTCTTTGATCGATACAGATTTCTATAAACTTCTGATGTGCCAATCCGTGTTTCGCAACAAACCGGATACCAATGTCACGTTTAGCCTCATCAACAGAACAAAATCTATCCGCCTTGCTGAATTGATCGATGAAGGCGAGCTTCGTGAACAGCTTGACCATGTGCGCGGCCTGTCCCTCACAAGAGGCGAAAGCACGTGGCTGCGCGGGAATACGTTTTATGGTAAACGCCAAATGTTCCGCCCAGATTTCATGGAATGGTTCGAAAACTTGCGGCTTCCTGAGTATCACCTGGAAAAGCGTGACGGCCAATATGAACTCACCTTTGAGGGCAAATGGCCCGAAGTCATGCTGTGGGAAATTCCCGCATTGGCCATTTTGATGGAACTCCGCGGCCGTGCCGTTTTGAACGAAATGGGCAAGTTTGAGCTTCAGGTGCTCTATGCGCGCGCGATGACAAAACTCTGGGAAAAGATCGAAACATTGCGCGGTGTGGAAGGTCTCAGGATCGCAGATTTCGGAACACGTCGCCGTCATAGTTACCTCTGGCAAGATTGGTGCGTTCAAGCCATGCGCGAAGGTTTGGGAAATAGCTTTGTTGGCACGTCGAATTGCCTGATTGCGATGAAACGCGACATCGAAGCGATTGGAACAAATGCGCATGAATTGCCCATGGTCTATTCAGCCTTGGCGGAAACAGATGCCGACCTTGCCCAAGCGCCCTATAAAGTCTTGTCAGACTGGCAAGAAGAGCACGACGGGAATTTGCGTATTATCCTACCTGACACCTATGGCACTCAAGGGTTCTTGGATAACGCTCCTGATTGGCTGGCTGGATGGACAGGTATCCGTATCGACAGCGGCGATCCTGCGACGGGCGCAGAAACCGCCATCCAATGGTGGAAAGACCGCGGCGAGGATCCCACCAAAAAGCTTGTCATCTTTTCTGACGGCCTGGATACCGATCAAATTCAAAAGCTGTACAAACAGTTCGCAGGTAGAGTCAAAGTGTCCTTTGGGTGGGGCACAAATCTTACCAATGACTTCCGAGGTCTCGTGCCTGACAACGGTCTGAATTCCTTTTCCTTGGTCTGCAAAGCGATTTCTGCAAATGGAAAGCCTACCGTTAAATTGTCGGACAATCCTAACAAGGCTATGGGGCCGGTCAAAGAAATTGATCGCTACAAACAAGTGTTCGGCGTCGGCGATCAAACAGCGATTGACGTGACGGTTTAGCAACAGGGACGCTTTGCCCCTGTTCCTCATTCACAGGTCGTTATAAGACAGCCGTGAAGGAGACCCATTATGTACCCCATCGCCCGTTTGATTAAAGAATTTATTGTCCACAGAAACGCCACCAAATTAGATTTCGGCGAAATTCATGTCTCTCATCACATGTGCATGCCTTGGGATATTGATCCATGGATGGAATTGAACAACGGCCGCACGCTGACGCTTTATGATCTTGGGCGTCTCGTCTTGGCACGTCGCAGCGGTATCATCGACGGCCTCAGAAAAAACAAATGGAGCATGACAATGGCGGGCGCAAATGTTCGATACCGCCGGCGCATTCGCATGTTTGACCGCATCGAAATGCGCAGCCGTGCAACATGCTGGGACGAAAAATTTGTCTACCTTGAGCAATCCATGTGGAAAACGAATGGCGAATGCGCTGGGCACATTGTGTATCGGTCTGCCTTTGTGGATCACAACGGTATCATTCCTGCCGAAGCCGTGGTCCGCACAATGGGATACGCTGGCCACAAGCCCGACATGCCCGATTGGATCGCAGAATGGATCAAAGCTGAGGACATGCGCCCTTGGCCGCCGATGCAAGATTAGCTTGCTTTTAAAGCCCGTTGCCGATTAACGTAACCCATATTGACTGGGGATGGAATTATGAGTGATCGCAAGCGGATTTGGGGTTGGTATTTCTTTGATTGGGCCAGCCAGCCTTATCACACGTTACTTATGACGTTCATATACGGGCCGTTTTTTGCAACCGTTGCAGCAGCATATTTCTTGTCACTTGGATTGGATGATACGGCCGCCAAAGCGAACGCTCAGGCCTATTGGTCCTGGTGCTTGACGATAACCGGCCTATGCATTGGTCTTGGCGCGCCCATCATGGGGGCCATTGCTGATACCGCAGGCAAGCGGCGTCCTTGGATTTACTTCTTTTCTTTGCTTTATGTCGTTGGTGCATTTGCCCTTTGGTTCACGGATCCAAATGGATCAAACATGTGGCTTATGCTTGTGATGTTTGGCATTGGGTTTATCGGTGCTGAATATGCTCTGATCTTTACCAATGCGCAGCTTCCCTCTCTTGGCACCAAAGAAGAAGTGGGCAAGATTTCGGGATCGGGATTTGCCTTTGGATATGCGGGTGGATTGATATCGCTTGTCATTACTTTGGCGTTGCTCGTCGAACAACCGAACGGAAAAACACTTATTGGGCTTGATCCGATCTTTGGCCTGAACCCAGATGCCAAAGAAGGAACCCGTTTTATCGGACCATTCACCGCCGTTTGGTTCGCAATATTTATGGTGCCTTACTTTGCATGGGTCAAAGAACCCCACCGCGTCGCCGCGAAGATGAATATCAAAGCAGGGCTTAGCTCTCTCAAAACATCTATCCTAAATTTGAAACATCGCAAAAGTCTAAGCGCCTATTTGGTATCCTCCATGTTCTACCGCGACGCGCTCAATGGGCTATATGGATTTGGCGGTGTCTACGCGAGCTTGGTCTTGGATTGGACGATTGTTCAAGTCGGTACCTTTGGGATTATCGCCGCCCTCAGCGCAGCTATTTTGAGTTGGGTTGGCGGCAAATTTGACAAGCGCCTCGGTCCGAAACCCGTCATTATTTTCACGGTTTGGATGTTGATCGGCGTCTGCTTCACTGTCGTCAACATGAGCCGAGAGGCCCTCTTTTGGGTCGACCTTCCAGAAGGGTCACAAGTGCCAGACATCACATTCATGATTTGTGGCGTCCTAATTGGCGGCATGGGTGGCATTCTACAATCCGCGAGCCGCTCGTTGATGGTGCGCCACTCGATCACAGGACGCAGCACAGAAAGCTTTGGCCTCTATGGGCTGTCGGGTCGTGCAACTGCATTCATGGCACCTGCCCTGATAGGCATAGTGACAACATGGACACAAAGCGCACGGATTGGCGTAACACCGCTTATCGGACTTTTCCTGATCGGATTACTTTTGTTAGCATGGGTTAATCCTAAAGGAGATGCTGACGAATGGGACGAACGTTAAAGAGTATTCTTGCCCTATGCCTTGTTGCAGCCTGTGGCGGTGGATCAGCCGATGAATCCTCCAAAATGCCTGCGGACCTCGGCGCAAAAGTTGCCAAACAAGTATTCGGCTTCCTTCCTCAAGGGTCTGAGCAAAGACCTCAACCCTTAGGCAGTTACGCCAAGGGATGCCTCGCAGGTGGCGCTCAGCTTCCTGAAACGGGACCGACATGGCAAGCGATGCGATTGTCCCGCAACCGGAATTGGGGGCATCCAGAGACAGTCCAATTCATCAAAGACCTCTCCGTCAAAGCGGCCCGCCAACCGGGATGGGAAGGGCTCTATATTGGGGATATCTCTCAACCGCGCGGTGGACCCATGTTGTCAGGTCACGCAAGCCATCAAATTGGTTTGGATGCAGATATCTGGATGCGCGCGCCAAAAACATTGTCATTGACGGCGAGCGAGCGGGAAAACATTTCCTCAATCTCGATGCGGAAAAACAATGGTGCCTATACCAACGATAAATGGACACGTCAGCATCACGAAATCCTAAAGGCCGCAGCATCGGACCCACGGGTCGCGCGGATATTCGTATTTCCCGGTGCCAAAGTGCAAATGTGCAAGGATGAAACAGGGGATCGTGCGTGGCTGCGCAAAATTCGCCCTTGGTGGGGACATCATTATCACTTCCACGTTCGCCTTAAATGTCCCAAGGACGCCAAAAACTGTATCGATCAAGCACCGCCCCCCGCAGGAGATGGCTGCAAAGGCGCGGACCGCTGGGTCAGAGATATCTTGAACCCGCCGCCCCCGGATCCAAACAAACCCAAGCCCAAGCCACGCGGCCCATTAACCATGGCCCGCTTGCCGGTCCAATGTGCTGCGGTTGCTCAGTCGAACTAAGCCTTAGGCATGCTGGTCGTTGAATCGCTACTATAGAAGGCCTCCATCTATTGATCAAAGGTGGAGGCCGTATTCAGTCCACGGTCAAATAGCATTTCCTCTTAGGTACGATCGGAAACGCAATAATAACGGCACCAATTCAGTTCCTATAGGTAACCTGGCCACAACAATTAACTTGCCTCAACATATAGAAAGTTACTGGTTGCGTTTCGCCCAATCTTTACAACAACGTGACCGTCAGAATTAGTAGTGAGACATTTTCGAACAGATGCTTCCCTACCACCTCGGTAGTACGTTTTCCATCCACTGCTATTGTTCGAGTATCGGACATTGGCACTTGTTGAACAAAACCTACCATCGGAAACGATAGTGATTTTCGGATTCACCAAAGATACGAAATCCTTATCGTAACCCGATTCCCTTCCATGATGCGGAGCTAACAACACATCCGCATCCCTAATTGCCTGTTTGAAGGATGGTTGCAACATAAGCTCATCAAATGAGCACCTTTCGTTATCCCCGGGTATAACGACCTTAACGCCCTCAAACTCGAAAACACTAATAATACTATGATTGTTGAAGTTTGAATGACTGCAATTTTGCGGGGAAAATGTCTGAATATTTAGCCCTCCCCAATTACCAGAATAGCTTGTCTCATTAACGCTATCACCACCGACTGAGAATCCGTACCGAGAGCTAAGATCACAGTAGGCGTCGAATTTCGGTTTGTCCTTAGGCTGAACCCCCGACATGATTTCTGATTTTGTCAACTGTATTGGCCTTAATAATACTTTTGGTTCAATATCACGTAAGTTCAAAATATCATCTATATGGTCCAAATGTGGGTGTGTGATGACCAAAAAATCTATCTGATCCACGTTCATATAGTTTTTTATGTAGCAAAGAGGGCTGAAGCTTGCGTCATCCCTCGAATAGTCGCCACTTCCAAGATCAACAACAATATGTCGGCCATTTGGTGTTCGAATGTATGTGGCATGTCCATGCTGAACATCCCAAAAATAAAATTCGCACATATTATTCGTCATAAAAACTCCTAATTCTTTTTGAGATAAATTTTGTTTGCTTGCGGTACGAATATAAGAACAGTGCGAGCAGAAACAATATCGCCATCCAATCCCCATAAACCTCAACTTTTAGCAATAATTGTCCGAACTCGAAATATGCTTTCAAAACCGCCAACAAAACAAAAACACTTAGCATGGTGCGATACATATTGCTGGCTTCTAATAAGATACCAATCTTTTCATCACTCTTAGATGCTTTGAGGTAAAGACCATATTCCTCATACTTAACAAAGCCTATACCTTTCAGAAGAGGTTCCAGAAACAACGATCCAAACCGACTAATCACAGTACCCAAAAAATAGTAAAAGAATACTCCAACGATCATATCGTCTTGAATTAGCTCTAAAGGGGTTAGATGGCTTGCAATTGCAGCAAACACTATTCCAGGTAAAAGATAATTGAACAGGTTATATGATGTTAGCTTATCAAGAAAATCAGCCATTGCGTAGTTCCTAAATGTATAAAGACAAAAAAGTTACGTTACTTTTAGTAAATAGTTTCTACCATAAGGCAATACTAGAGCCACCTTGATTCACCAATGTTAGTCTTCATATCCTACTCTACAAAAAGCTTTACAATGTCTGTTTATCCTTGCCAAAGGGTTACAAACGCCGTAATTGGCGCTCGTTCCCGATGAGCGGGGGCCAAGTCTCCGAGCACCTTGAGAAAACGGATTAACATCATGACTCGCTTACTTCCTGGCGTTATCGCCATGGCTACTATTGTTGTCGCCTCAAACATTTTGGTTCAGTTTCTATTGCTGGACGGCCTCCTAACATGGGGCGCATTCACCTATCCTTTCGCATTCTTGGTCACAGACCTCATGAACCGCATCTACGGCCCATCCGCCGCGCGTCGTGTGGTGTTTGTGGGTTTCCTGACGGGCGTTATTTGTTCCTTGATCGGAAGCCAAATCATGCTTCAGGGTGACGGCTATGAATATGCAGCTGTTGCCTTGCGCGTTGCCGTTGGATCTGGAACCGCATTTTTGATCGCACAAATGATCGATGTGACCATTTTTGACCGCTTGCGCAGTGGCGCCTGGTGGCGCGCACCTTTGGCGTCAACGGTGATTGGATCGGCTCTTGATACAGCCATCTTTTTCACCATCGCCTTTTCCGCAAGCATCACGTTCTTTCCTGCCGCAGCAAATGATGAAATCTCATGGGCGTGGGACAGCGTTCCTTTGTTGCTCGTTGGATCAGAGGCGCCGCTCTGGGTGTCGTTGGCCATCGCTGATTGGTTGGTGAAAATGGCAATCGCTTTGATCGCACTTGTTCCATTCCGGATATTCTCGGCACGCTTAGCAAATATGTCATAATAAAACATTTTGACATTTCCGGAAACTATGGCACCATACTTAGTGTGTGAAACATAGTGAAAGGAGGTGATCCAGTGTCAAGAGAGGTATTGGAGAGAGGTGTCGGAACAGTTTGGGAGATCCGCTTTTAAGGCAGCCCTTTGAGGTGTGAAATCCTAAGTTGGTGGCGTGCCTAACCGGCCCACCTCCGTAAGTCTCGAGGGCTGTCCGCAATGGGCAGCCCTTTTGTTTGGCACACCCCTTTAAATGTCACGCCTGCGTGAATAGACTATGCAAACCACTAAGGGGGATGCCAAGTGAAACGAGTACTTATATATTACGCGCACCCAGCGCACAGTTATTCACGCATCAACAAGGCATTGATGCAAACCGCACAGGCACAACCAGATGTGACCTTTGTTGACCTATATCAAGACTACCCAAGATATCGGATTGATATCGACAAAGAACAGGACCGCATGCGGGCGCATGATGTCATTTTATTCCAGTTTCCAATCTACTGGTATTCCTGTCCTTCCTTGATGAAAGAATTCATGGATGTCGTCTTGGAGCATGGATTTGCCTATGGCTCCGAAAACACCGAACTGACAGGAAAACAGTTTGGCATTGTTGTGAGCACGTCAGGTTCCGAAACCGATTATTCTAAAAGTGGATACCAAAATTTTCCACTCACCACGTTTATGACGCCCTTTGAGCAAACGGCCAATTTGTGTCGGATGACATACCTGCCACCCTTTGCCTATTTCGGCGCACATACCACGGATGACACCACGCTTACGGCCCATGCCAAAGCCTACGGAACATATATTTCCTCCCTCCGTGACGAGACGTTCAATCACGCGGCAGCCGCGTCTTTGGACATGATGACGGCCTCAAATTTACCTGTGAAAGGATGAACGAATGACCGATTTTCTTATTCTCGCCTTTCTGTTTTTAGCGGCTGGCGTCATTTCCGTCCCCATCGCGTCGCGCTTGGGATTAGGCTCTGTCTTGGGATATTTGATCGCAGGTATTGCGATTTCCCCGCTTTTAAGTGCGCTTCACGTCGATGTGGTGAGCATTCAACACTTTGCCGAATTTGGCGTTGTGATGATGCTCTTCCTTGTTGGACTTGAGCTTGAGCCCAAAATGCTGTGGCAAATGAAAACCCGCCTATTGGGATTGGGTGGCTTACAAGTTGGCCTCACCCTCTTTGGTGTGGCTGGCATTGCAATGCTCTTTGGTCAACAATGGTCGGTAAGTCTGGCGATCGGTATGGTCCTTGCGCTGTCGTCAACTGCCATTGTTTTGCAAACCTTGAACGAAAAAGGTCTCATGAAAAGCGATGGCGGTCAGTCGAGCTTTTCTGTGCTCTTGTTCCAAGACATTGCCGTTATCCCTATGTTGGCGATCCTTCCTCTGTTGGCCTTGCCTGAACTCGCTGAAGTTGCAAGCCATGCCTCGGATGGCCATGGTGGAGATGGAGATCACGGGACAAACATTGATATCATGTCTGGTCTTCCTGGATGGGCCCAGGGCCTTGTTACCTTGGGGGCCGTTGGCTTGGTTATCGCGGTTGGAACGGTTCTCACGCGGCCATTGTTCAATTTTGTCGCTTCAGCGGGGTTACGCGAACTGTTCACCGCAACGGCGCTGATGATGGTTGTCGGAATTGCGTTGTTGATGACATTGGTCGGCCTTTCACCTGCGCTCGAAACGTCTTAGCGGGCGTGGTTTTGGCAAATAGCGAATATCGTCACGAATTAGAAAGCGACATTGACCCGTTCAAGGGGCTGTTGCTTGGGCTATTCTTTATTACGGTTGGCGCTGGCGTGAACTTTGCCTTGCTGTTTGAAAATTTCGGCTCCGTTATTGCGATGACCCTTGGGCTGATCGCGCTTAAGGCGGGTATCTTGATCATCCTTGCCAAAGTGTTCAATGTGAACGCAGGCGATAAATGGTTGTTCTCTTTGGGCCTTGCCCAAGCGGGTGAATTTGGTTTTGTGCTGTTGTCATTCACAGTTGCAAATCACGTCATCCCCAAGGACGTCGCGGATCAACTGCTCTTGGTCGTCGCGCTCTCCATGCTTTTGACGCCTGCGTTGTTCATTCTCTATGACAAGGTGATTGCCCCACGCTATGCCGCAACAACAGACAAAGACCCCGATGACATCACTGAAAAGGGAAATGTCATCATTGCAGGTCACGGTCGTTTCGGCGGTATCATCAACCGTTTGCTCAGCTGGAGTGGACATAAGACCGTTGTTTTGGATTACTCAGCGAGCCAACTTGAGATGCTACGTGCCTTTGGGGTCAAAGCGTTCTATGGGGATGCAAGCCGTCCTGATCTGCTTCATGCCGCAGGTATCGAAGATGCGGAATTGTTCATCGTCGCGATTGATGACAAGGATAAAGCCACGGAAATGGTTCACTACGTTCATCACACCTATCCACATGTCAAAATCATTGCCCGCGCAATTGATCGCCAACATGTCTACGAGCTCTATGCAGCTGGGTGTCGTGAAATCATCCGTGAAACCTTTGATAGCTCAATTCGTGCCGCGCGTACCGCGCTCGAAATGATGGGAAGTCGGTCGTTTGATGCGGAACTCATGGTTCAAGACTTTATCGAACGGGATCGCCATATCATTCAAGAAATGGCACCGCATTACGATCCAGATATTCCAATCCACAAAAACGAAGCCTTGGTCGCAAAAACCAAAGAGCTGATGCAAGCCCAAGAAGAAGAGCTTTTGGGTAAGACAGGTGCTTTGTCCGCGACCAAATCACGGGCTTGGAATTTCTCAAACCGTACCAAAAGCGAAACCTAGACCGATGCTGCGGGTAAACGACAAAATAACCATTGAAGAATGGGAATATACGGAACAGTTTATCCGCGCATCTGGCCCAGGTGGTCAAAACGTAAATAAGGTGAGCTCTGCTGTTGAACTTAGGTTCGAAGCAGAGCGCAGCCCCTCGCTTAGTCCTTCGGTCAAGAAACGACTACAGCGCCTCGCAGGACGTAAATGGACCAAAGACGGGGCAATCATCATTCAATGCGATGAAACACGCATGCAGTCTCGCAATAGAGACATTGCAAAACAACGGCTTGTAAAGCTCATCAAAGAGGCCTTATTTGTCCCAAAACGTCGGATCCCGACAAAGCCCACCAAGGGATCACAACGTCGGCGCATCGAACAAAAGAAAGCGCGCGGTGAAATTAAATCCTTACGGACAAAGATTACGGACACGTAACTGCAAATCGCGCTGAGTTGCAACTTTGCAACGAATGGTAAGGCTGCCATGAATTGAGCCTATTCCACGAAATATGTCTACTGACTGCATCACGAACAAAAGGAATGCACTCATGACACATACCGTACGTATCACAAGAACTGGCTTAGGCGATCTTCCATCAATGACAGGTTGGGGCTAAGTTTATCAACTATGGCATAAGCCTATTCTGATAAAGCGTCTCGTACAAAGGTTCGGCTTTATCAACAATTTTTCCAAGTGCCCCAGTCAGCTGGGGCATTTTTGCGTCAAGGCCATCGAACCCGGTTGAGTCATGAACGGCCCCATACCAATGCGCTGCCCAAACACCGTCATCTGGGTGTCCTCCCTTGGGCCATGCCAGCATTTTCTCTGAAAACTCTATTCCTAGTGCACCGCACAGCTTCGTTAGCATTTGCTTTGGGTTTGCGCGGATATCACTGCTATCAATCACAATTGGGATTTGGCCCAAGGATTTTGCAAATTGAAACAACTCGAGTTGACGATCAAACCCTAATTCCCAAGCCTCAAAATCAGACTGCTTTTTTGCGAAACTTGCCGCTACGCGTGCTGGATGGCGGATCAGAAATACATTGGTAACGTCAGCCATCCAAGACACATCAACGCCACGGAGCATATGTTGCGTCATGTGTTTTTGATAATAATACGGACGACCCTTTGGAATTGGCCCAAGCAATCCTTTAACAACTTCGTCAGGATCTTGGGGTTGCGAGGCCAGAACACGATCGGCCATGGGATGGGCTATCCCCGTCTGTGATAAATAACAGGCATAAAACGGTTCATCGATGACTGACACGTCATCCCGATTACCAAAGGAATACATCATGGCTGTTGATAGGTTTCGCGGCCCTGACCACATTGCAATCCGCATTAGGCGCATTCCTGAGCAATGAGGTCCTTGTAAAGCCCGCGCAGCCGCTCAGTCACAGGTCCCATGTCACCCGTTCCAATTTGACGGCCATCAATGTCGCTAACTGGGGTTTGCGCACCAAATGTCCCAGTCAGGAATGCTTCGTCCGCGCCATAAGTATCAACCAGAGAAAAGTTCCGTTCATGTACAGGGATTCCATTGTCACGACACAGATTAATAACCTTTTGGCGTGTTATTCCGTTCATACAGTAATCTCCCGTACTGGTCCAAACTTCGCCCTTACGCACGATAAAGAAATTGCACGCGTTGGTCGTGTTCACAAACCCATTGATATCCAACATCAAAGCTTCGTCTGCGCCAGCTTTTTCCGCCGCAATACAGGCCAAAATACAGTTCAGCTTGGAATGGCTGTTCAACTTTGGGTCTTGCGTCATTGGCAATCCCCGCATGTGTGGCACCGTTGCAAGTCGAATAGGACGCGGTATCTTTGGTTTGGAGTGCTCAACAATAATCGCAATCGTCGGCCCTGATTGAGACAAAGATGGATGTTGAAACGGGCGTCGCTTAACACCGCGAGTTATCATCAAACGTGCATGCGCATCTGTCGTCATCCCATTTGCCTTTTGGGTCGCAAAAAGCGCCTGTTTCACACCAATGCGATCTAAGCCAATATCCAAATCAATCGCCTTGCTTGCCTCGAACAACCGATCAATATGTTCGTCCAAAAACGCCCAGACCCCATTATAGAGCCGCATACCTTCCCAAATACCGTCCCCCAACATAAAGCCACTGTCATAGACACTCACTTTGGCCTCATGCTTTGAAACAATCTCTCCGTTGAGATAGATCAAAATCTCTTCGTTACGCGCATCTTCTTCGGCTTGATGTGTGGTGATGTGGTTGCTCATGTGTCCCCCTGTTTCCCTAAACGCTAGTCCAAGTGCACCCACCCACCAAGCAATAAATTCATCTCACCTCTTCGTGATGTCACAGAAACGTGCATTGGCAGAAACATGAAACCAGAACATGCTAAGGCAACTCTTCTGGATCAAAGGTGCATTATGTTTCGCTTATTCAATCAATTCAAACCCTACCTTCTCGGATTGGCTATCATCGCAGGAACCAGCCTTCATGGTCATCAAGCTCATGCAGCCACGGACTCTATTGTCGTCGCGGGTGGTTGCTTTTGGTGCGTCGAGGCAGATTTCGAAAAAGTAAAAGGCGTCAAAGAGGTCACCTCAGGCTACGCCGGTGGCAAAACCAAGAACCCAACCTACAAAGAGGTCACGCGGGGCGGCACAGGTCATTACGAAGTGGTCAAGATCGACTTCGACCCAAGCGTGATAACGATAGACAGTGTGCTGCACATGTTTTTGCGCTCTGTTGATCCAACCGATGCAGGCGGTCAATTTTGCGATCGCGGTGAAAGCTATCGAACAGCCATTTTTCCAAATGGCGCAGCCCAAAAATCAGCGGCACAAAAAGCAATCAAAGACGCGCAATCAGATCTTGGTCAAACGGTAGTTACCCCAATCGTGACCCTCGGCACGTTTTATGAAGCAGAAGGCTATCATCAAAACTACTACAAAGGGGACGACATCGTTCTCACCCGTTTTGGTCCGCGCAAGCAATCAAAAGCTTACGAGCTTTATCGTGACGCCTGTGGTCGGGACAAACGCGTGAAACAGCTCTGGGGACCCGCCGCCCCCTTCGCCAAATAATCAGTCAAAGTGATCCTGGATATCTTTTAAATCTGGGATCACATCCGATGTTCCATGCCGCGTCACCATGAGCGCCGCCGCTTTGGTCGCCAATTCAATAGCCTGCTCCATCGACAGACCACGATCAAGCGCGGCTAACACATATCCAGTAAACGTATCCCCTGCGCCCGTCGTATCCACGGCCTCAACAGGCCGCGCGGCAAATGTCTGCCCCTCTGTCATATTTGATCCATACCAAACACAGCCATCCGACCCCAAGGTTACAATGACATTGTCAATCCCTAGGCGTGAAACATCCTGCCCCATCGCCTCTGTCAACTGCGCCGCTTCGACTTCATTGACGAACAAGTAATCTAGATACGGCAAAACGCCTTTAACGGCATCGATATGAAACGGAGCTGCGGCATAGGCCACTTTTAACCCCAGTTTGTGCGCCATCTGAGCCGCCTCGACCTGTGCATTGGTTTCGTTCTGCATCAACAAAACATCCCCAACATTTGCCCCACTCAACGCGGCACCAATCATATCCGACGTGATCTCTTGGTTTGCCCCACCCAGTAAAACAATGGCATTCTCGCCTGCATCATCAACATTGATGATGGCATGCCCCGTGGTTCCACCAACATGGATGTGCCGCGTATCCACGCCAAATTCCGTCAACCGATCCTTGGCCCAAACACCGTCATCCCCAACAGCACCAATATGCACAATCCGACCCGCCGCGCGCGCCGCAGCAACGGACATATTCGCCCCCTTACCACCCAGCCCACGATCAATCGACATCGCAGAAATCGTCTCACCCGCCATAGGCAAATGAGGCACCCGATAAAAGATATCTGCGTTTATTGATCCCAAATTATAGATGGTCATGATCAACCCTCATTCATGCAAATCTCAGCACGCTATACTTCATCTTTGCCAAAATACTCCCCCGCCGGAGGCGTTCCGACTTAGCCAACTTTACATGCCGCTAAAATCGCCATGTTCAAGATATCCGTCGCCGTTGATACAGAGGAACAGATTTGGATGGACTTATCAACGCCTGTTAGGATCGGACCAATCACAGTGGCCCCAGCCATTTCCTGCATCAGCTTAACCGAAATGCTGGCAGAGTGACGCGCAGGAACGACCAAAATATTGGCAGGACCGCTAAGTCGAGAAAACGGATAGGCAGCCATGGATTTTGCATTCAAGGCAACATCAACAGTCATTTCCCCTTCGTATTCGAAATCTACACCGCGTTGATCCAAAACTTTGGGCGCGATATGCATCTTTTCCGCACGCTCGGACACAGGGTAGCCAAATGTAGAAAAGCTCACAAAAGCAACGCGGGGGTCAAGCCCAAGGCTGCGCGCGACTTTGGCTGCGTTCTCTGCGATATTGGCCAAATCATGTTCATCGGGCCATTCGTGAACCAAAGTATCCGCGATTAAAACAATTCGCCCCTTATGCAGCATCGCCGTGACACCTGCCGCACCATGCGCCGCATCTGCATCAAAGACGTGATTGATCAGTTCTAAGACGTGTGCAGATTTTCGAGTTGCCCCCGTGACCAATCCGTCCCCATGCCCATGCGCCAACATCAGCGCAGAAAACACATGGCGATCACGTGCCGCCAAACGGTGAACATCCGCGCGGTCGAACCCTTTTCGCTGCAAACGCTGATACAAGAGGTCTTTGTACATCTCCAAGTGCTGAGTATTCGCCGCGTTCACTACTTCTAATTCGCGCACAGCATCCGACATACCCAAAGTTTCAAGCTTGGATTTGACGTCCGCTTCGCGCCCGACGACCAAAGCTTTGCCCAAGCCGTTGCGTTGATACATCACCGCCGCACGAAGCACGCGCGGATCGTCACCTTCGGCAAAAATCATCCGTGCTTGGTTTGCACGCGCGCGGGCATTGATGCCTTGTAGAATGCTCGCCGTTGGATCCATGCGCGCCTTAAGCGACACTTCGTAGGCGTCCATATCGATGATCGGACGACGGGCAACACCCGTATGCATCCCTGCTTTCGCCACGGCGGGCGGAATGCGGTGGATCAAGCGCGGATCAAACGGCGTGGGAATAATATAATCCCGCCCAAACGTCAGCTTGCGCCCATAGGCAATCGCAACCTCATCAGGGACATCTTCGCGCGCCAATTCCGCCAAAGCATGCGCACAGGCAATTTTCATTTCATCGTTGATCGCACGGGCGTGAATGTCCAAAGCGCCACGGAACAAATAAGGGAATCCCAAGACATTGTTCACTTGGTTTGGATAATCGGACCGCCCCGTGGCGACAATGGCATCCATGCGGACTTCGTGGGCTTCTTCTGGGGTGATCTCAGGATCAGGGTTCGCCATCGCAAAGATCACTGGGTTATCGGCCATGTTTTTGACCATCTCTTGGGTCACCGCCCCTTTGGCAGAGACACCCAGGAAAACATCGGCACCCTTCATCGCCTCCTCAAGTGAGCGCAATTCCGTTTTGACCGCATGTGCCGATTTCCATTGGTTCATGCCTTCGGTGCGACCCTGATAGATAACGCCTTTTGTGTCACAGACGATACAGTTTTCATGCCGCGCGCCCATCGATTTCAACAGCTCTATACAAGCAATTCCTGCGGCCCCAGCACCGTTCAAAACGATGCGGCAGTCCTCGATCTTTTTCCCCGAGATATGCAGCGCATTCAAAAGCCCCGCCGCACAGATCACCGCTGTTCCATGTTGATCATCATGAAAGACGGGAATGTCCATTTCCTCTTTCAAGCGCTGTTCAATGATGAAACATTCTGGCGCTTTGATATCCTCAAGGTTAATGCCGCCAAACGTCGGCCCCATCAATTTCACCGCACGGCAAAATTCATCCGGGTCTTCGGTATCCAATTCGATATCAATCGAATTCACATCGGCGAACCGCTTGAAAAGAACCGCTTTGCCTTCCATCACGGGCTTGCTGCCCAGCGCGCCGAGGTTGCCCAATCCAAGAACCGCCGTTCCGTTGGAAATAACTGCGACCAAATTGCCTTTGTTCGTGTAGTCATAGGCCAATTCAGGGTTCTGAGCGATTTCCTCGCAAGGCACCGCAACACCCGGGGAATAGGCCAATGACAGATCACGCTGCGTTGCCATCGGCACGGTTGCTGATATCTCAAATTTACCGGGTGTTGGTTCGAGGTGAAACGCCAATGCGTCTTCGCGGGAAAGTTTGGTCTTGGACATGATAAATACCTTTATTGCGCAAAAACGTCTTAACGCGCAATTTTATGACACGCAACCAGATCGTTTTCGACTTTCGCTATTCTTCTAAGATTTGTAAGTTACACGTGAAACACAGGGGGTAGTTTTCGTGACACCAATGATGGCACAATATCTTGAGATCAAGGCTCAGTACAAAGATGCCTTGTTGTTCTATCGTATGGGTGATTTTTACGAACTCTTCTTTGACGATGCCGTTGCCGCCGCCGAAGCGCTCGACATTGCTTTGACAAAGCGTGGCAAGCATGACGGGACCGATATTCCCATGTGCGGCGTGCCCCATCATGCAGCGGAAAACTACCTTTTGACGCTCATTCGCAAGGGGTTCAGGGTTGCCGTTTGTGAACAAATGGAAAGCCCCGCAGAAGCAAAGAAAAGAGGAAGCAAATCGGTTGTTCGCCGTGACGTAGTGCGCCTCGTCACGCCGGGAACCTTGACAGAGGATAGCCTGCTTGAGGCGCGTCGCCATAATTTCCTAGCCGCCTACTCTATTGTTCGCGGCGACGGCGCTTTGGCGTGGGTGGATATTTCGACAGGATCCTTTCATGTCATGTCATTGCCATCGGTTCGATTTGGCCCTGAGCTCGCACGCCTTATGCCGAGCGAAGTGATAATTGCCGAAGGGCGGGAGACAGAATTTGCTGAGGTTATAGAGGAGAATGGCGCAGCCCCGACTGTATTAGGCAACGCCGCCTTTGACAGCAGCGCGGCGGAACAAAGGCTCACAACTTTGTTCAAGGTTGGTACGCTCGAATCCTTTGGTGGATTTAGCAAAGCGGAAACATCCGCGATGGGCGCCATTGTCGAATACCTAGACATCACACAAAAAGGCAACCTGCCCCTGTTGCGCGCCCCTATCAAAGAAGCGACCTCACGCGTGATGCAAATTGATGCGGCAACGCGCCGAAATTTGGAAATCACGCAGAGCTTAACAGGTGGCAAAGCTGGGTCTCTCTTAGCAACAATCGACAGGACTGTGACCTCTGGTGGGGGTCGGTTGCTAGAACGCCGCGTGTCGTCGCCCTCGATGGACTTGGATATCCTCAAGGATCGCCAAGACGCTGTTCAATCTATGCTAGAGGCATCCTCTATGCGTATGGCGCTGCGTGACAGTTTGAAAAAGGTGCCTGATCTTGATCGCGCCCTGTCTCGTATCGCCCTTGATCGATGCGGACCACGCGATCTAGCCGCAATTTGTAACGGTCTCAGCCAAGCCGACGACATTCACGCCACGCATGGTGGCCAAAGCTACCCTAAGGTTTTGAGCGAAGCCTTTGCGTCGCTTCAAGGACACCAAGAGCTCATTGATCTGCTTGATCACGCCGTCGTTGCGGACCCTCCGCTTTTGGCGCGGGATGGGGGGTTCATTGCGCCAAAGTATGATGCGGAACTGGATGAAACGCGAAAACTGCGTGATGAGGGGCGATCTATCATCGCACAAATGCAAAAGGATTATATTGATCAAACGGGCATTCAATCCCTAAAGATCAAGCACAACAATGTCCTTGGATATTTCATCGAAACCACGGCAACACATGCTGAAAGAATGTTGGCGGCACCTCTGTCGGAAACCTTTATCCATCGGCAAACAACGGCGAACCAAGTACGCTTTACCACGGTTCCCTTGTCCGAAATCGAAACCAAGATATTGAATGCCGGCAATCATGCGCTTGAAATCGAAAAACGGATTTATCAGTCTCTAATAAGCGAGATTTTGGAAAAGTCAGATCGTATTTCTGATACGGCCTCTAGTTTGGCAGAGCTGGATTTAGCCTGTTCTTTGGCTGAATTGGCAAGCGCAGAAGCATGGTGTCGTCCTATCGTTGACGCCAGTCGCGACTTTGACATTGTGGGCGGACGGCATCCCGTCGTTGAAGCCGCGCTCAAGAAATCTGGTGCGCCGTTCATTGCCAATAATTGCGCATTGGATGATGGCAAAATTTGGCTTTTGACGGGTCCGAACATGGCCGGTAAATCGACCTTCCTTCGTCAAAATGCACTGATCGCGCTCCTCGCGCAAATTGGCAGCTTTGTTCCAGCCACAAGCGCCAAGATTGGATTGGTCAGTCAGCTCTTTAGCCGCGTCGGTGCCTCGGATGATTTGGCCCGAGGTCGATCAACCTTCATGGTGGAAATGGTGGAAACAGCGGCAATTTTGAACCAAGCAGATGATCGTGCCTTGGTCATTTTGGATGAAATTGGCCGAGGCACCGCAACCTATGACGGGTTGTCGATTGCTTGGGCGACGCTTGAACACCTTCACGATATGAACAAATCGCGGGCATTGTTTGCCACGCATTATCACGAGCTAACAGCCCTTGCGGATAAAATGGACGGCGTCGAAAATGCGACCGTATCGGTAAAAGAGTGGGGTGGCGATGTCATCTTCTTGCATGAGGTCAAAAAGGGTGCTGCGGATAGATCCTATGGCGTTCAGGTTGCTAAACTTGCCGGTTTGCCAGTGATGGTCGTTGAGCGTGCTAAAATCGTACTGGAGGCTTTGGAAAATGGGGACTCTGGTGATGGCGTCGCGCATAAACAGATTATTGATGATCTGCCGCTCTTTTCATCGACGCCCACGCAACCAGTTGAGGTCAATAAGCCGTCCCCAGCAGATGAACTATTGCAAACCCTGCATCCAGATCAAATGACACCGATGGAAGCGCTCCAAGCGATCTATGACCTCAAGGCAAAACTGGCGGACATTTAAATGAAAAAGGCCGCTCATGGCGGCCTTTGATTTATGTTGTTGATGAAACGCCAACCTGTGCGGGTCTCAGCAATCTGTCGTGCAACATGAACCCTTCTGCAGACACCTGAATAATGTCTCCCGCTTTGGTTCCCGGAACTGGGGCTTCGAACATCGCTTGGTGCACTTGCGGGTCGAATTTATCACCAACTGCAGGAGAGATTGGTTCAATTCCGTGCTTGCGGAAAACATTGACCAATTCGCGCATTGTAAGTTCGACGCCTTCAATCAAAGCGCTCGCCGCTTCTCGCTGTTCGTCGCCTGCCGCTTCGATCGCACGTTTCATGTTGTCGTAGACTGGCAACAAATCACGCGCCAATTTAGAGCCGCCGTAATTCTCGGCCTCTTTGCGATCCTTATCCGCACGTTTGCGGGAATTTTCCGCATCTGCCAAAGCGCGCATAAAGCGTTCTTTGTATTCATCACGCTCTGCGCGGATCGCGTCCAATTCGTCTAGGGCCGCTACTTCGGCATCGATGTCTAGCAATTCATCGCCAAGCTCTTCTGCTTCGGCCATGTCGATATCATCCAAAAAGTCTTCGTTGTTCGGCTCTGCCATAATTTACCTCTAACTCCGATCAGAAATTAATTTCCCAACCAGTTGCGCCGTGTAATCCACAATCGGCACAATCCGTCCATAGTTTAGACGCGTCGGCCCAATAACACCAACCGCGCCAATAATCTTTCGTTCCGCGTTCATATAAGGAGAAACCACCAAAGAGGAACCCGAAAGTGAAAAAAGTTTGTTCTCAGACCCAATAAAAATGCGCACGCCATCGCCCTGTTCCGTGGAATCAAGAAAATTGGCAATGTCTCGCTTGCGTTCGAGGTCATCAAAGAGGGTTCGGACGCGCTCTAGCTCTTCGGCCTCGGTGCTATTTTCCAAAAGATTCGCACGACCGCGCACGATCAAGCGTTCGTTATGTTCTTCACCCTCGCTCCAAACCGCAAGGCCGCTTTCAATCAAATCTTGTGACAGCTTGTCGATTTCACGCCGGCGCTCTGCGATTTCTTTTTGAATGACAATGCGGGATTCACTTAGGGTGCGACCCTCCATAACCGCGTTCAAGAAATTCGCCGCCTCGCGCATTGAGCTTGGCGTTTGTCCAAGTGGGGGCGTGAAAATCCTATTTTCCACATGACCGTCCGCAAAGACAAGAACCACCAAAGCCTTGTCAATCGACAGCGACACAAATTCGATATGCTTAATCGGCGCCTCATGTTTTGGCGTTAGAACCAGCGACGCGCCCTGAGTGATCCCCGATAACGCCGACCCAACACGATCCAACATACTGGCAACATCTGGCGTATTGCTGCCCAGCGTTTGATCAAGCTTGTCGCGGTCAGTGTCATCCAACGGATCAACCTCAAGCAATCCATCAACAAACATACGCAAGCCCGATTGCGTCGGAATGCGACCCGCGGAAATATGCGGGCTGTCCAATAAACCGAGATGCTCCAAGTCTTGCATCACATTGCGAATGGTCGCGGCGCTGATCTTTTCGCTGAAATCGCGGGTCAACGTCCGTGACCCTACAGGTTCGCCGTTGTGCAAATATCCCTCGACCACGCGCCGAAATACTTCGCGCGAGCGATCATTCATTTCGGTTAAAATGCCAGCCTTGTCGTTCATTCCATAATCCTTATCGGATACGCATTAAAACCGCCACAAAGAAAAGGTCAATCACCCTTGCTTTCAAGGGGCAATGCCTTGTATCCAAGCGCCAACAGAAAAGGATAGTTTTATGCGCCCCTCAGGAAGAAACCTAGATCAACTTCGCCCCGTTTCCATCGAAACAAATGTAACCAAACACGCCGAAGGGTCCTGTTTGATTAAAATGGGCGATACGCATGTTTTGTGTACAGCCACGATCGAAGACCGCGTTCCGCCGTTTATCAAAGGCTCCGGCCTCGGTTGGGTGACTGCGGAATATGGTATGCTTCCTCGGTCAACAGGATCCCGTATGCGTCGCGAAGCGGCCTCTGGGAAACAGGGTGGCCGTACAGTTGAAATTCAGCGCCTTATCGGTCGCTCCCTGCGTGCAGGTGTCGATCGCGTTGCCATGGGCGAGCGTCAAATCACTGTAGACTGTGATGTTATTCAAGCCGACGGAGGCACACGCTGTGCATCTATTACTGGCGGTTGGGTCGCGCTAAAGCTTGCCGTTAAAAAGCTGATCAAAGCGGGTGATGTAGCAACTGATCCTTTGATTTCGCCTGTTGCCGCCATCAGCTGTGGGATTTATGCGGGCCAAACTGTTTTGGACCTCGATTATCCCGAAGACAGCGAAGCCGGCGTTGATGGCAATTTCATCATGCTCGGCAACGGTCAAATGATCGAAACCCAGATGAGCGCAGAAGGATCGACCTATTCCCGTGATCAAATGAACCAACTTCTTGATCTGGCCGATAAAGGCATCAAGGAATTGGTCGCCGCTCAGGAGGCCGCTGTAAAATGACACGGAAGTTTTCGGGCGACACACTCTTGGTCGCAACTCACAATCAAGGCAAACTAGAAGAGATTTCCGATCTTCTGAAACCCTTCAACATTAAGGTTGTGGGTGCGGCTGAGATGAAGCTCGACGAGCCCGAAGAAACCGAAACAACCTTTGTTGGCAACGCAAGGATCAAGGCCCACGCTGGCGCCAAAGCGACCGGCTTGCCCTCATTGTCAGACGATAGCGGTATATCAATTGACGCGCTGGATGGTCAGCCTGGTGTGTATACGGCCGATTGGGCGGAAACGCCGAATGGTCGCGATTTTGTCATGGCAATGACCAAGACAAATGACCTGCTTGAAAAAGCGAATGCGCCCTACCCCCGCATCGCACAGTTTCGCTGTACTCTTGTGTTGGCTTGGCCAGATGGTCACGATGAGGTTTTCGAAGGCGTCATGCCAGGCCAGCTTGTTTGGCCCATGCGTGGCGACCAAGGCCACGGCTATGATCCAATTTTTCAACCAAACGGATATGACATAACCTTTGGCGAAATGGATCGATGGGAAAAGAACAAAATTAGCCACCGTGCAGATGCGTTCAAAAAATTCATAGCTGGCTGTTTTGGCTGAGGATTGGCGCAACGGGGGCTTTGGGCTCTATATTCATTGGCCCTTTTGCGAGGCCAAATGTCCATATTGCGACTTTAATAGCCATGTATCTAAATTTATTGATCAAAAACAATGGCTTAACTCGTATTTGGCCGAGCTAGACCGCACAGCGTCCCTCACGCCTAACCGCGTTTTGAATTCTGTGTTTTTTGGCGGCGGAACACCAAGCCTTATGGCACCAGAAACCGTGTCTGCGATCTTGGACAAGGTTGCAGCCCTCTGGCCGCAAGCGAATGATCTAGAGGTCACATTAGAAGCCAACCCAAGTTCAGTCGAAGCTGGCCGGTTTCGCGGATTTCATCAGGCAGGCGTCAATCGCATCTCGATGGGGATACAGGCCCTGAATGACAATGACCTCAAACGGTTGGGCCGTATCCATTCCGTGCAAGAGGCTTTCGACGCCTTCGACATCGCGCGCACTGAATTTGAACGTGTGAGCTTTGATCTGATTTATGCGCGCCAAGATCAAACGCTAGAACACTGGAGCAAAGAGCTTCGGCAAGCGTTATCGATGGCGATTGATCACCTATCGCTCTACCAGCTTACCATTGAACAAGGCACGGCCTTTGGGGATCGCTATAATCGCGGTGGTCTGCGTGGGTTGCCCTCCGATGATACGGCCGCGGACATGTATCTAGCGACACAAGACATCTGTGCCGAATTTGATATGCCGGCGTATGAAGTGTCTAATCACGCCAAAATAGGCAGTGAAAGCCGCCATAACCTGATCTATTGGCGTTATGGAGATTACGTTGGCATCGGACCAGGCGCGCATGGACGCGTCACGATGGGTGGTCAAAAATTCGCGACCGAAAACCATCTTCAGCCAAAAGCATGGCTCGATGCCGTGGCCAACGGGTCAGGGGAATCTTTGTGCGACCCAATTACAGCGTCGGATCAAGGCGCCGAATATTTGCTGATGGGAATGCGAATAAATGCTGGTGTATCTCTATCTCGGTATGTTGAGATAACGGGACAGGCTCTCAGTGAATCTGTCCTATCAGAATTGATAGACCTAGGAATGATTGACGTTTTAGGTGACCAACTAAGGACCACTGTGCAAGGACGACCTGTCCTAAACGCAATTCTAGACCGCCTCTTAGTGGATCAATGATATGCGAATAGTTTGGTTAATCTGCGGATTAGTGAGCTTGGGCCTAGGATTCATTGGCGTTGTCCTTCCGCTGATACCCACCGTTCCATTTGTTTTATTGGCCGCCTTTTGTTTTGCGCGATCATCGGAACGGCTTCATTCTTGGCTAATACGCCACAAGACCTTTGGCCCTCTGATATCGGATTGGAAACGCAGCGGCGCTATACGTCCTGCAGCAAAAAAAATGGCGACTGTATCAATCGCCATTGTCTTTCTCATCTCTATTGTCGTCCGCGTCCCACTATATGTTCTTGGTATTCAAGTGGTCGTACTTGGGTGCGTCATGATGTTTATCTGGAGCCGCCCTAATTCGTAGAGCTCAGGATTCGACATAGATCATCGAGTTGATCTAGCGTGTCATATTTTATGACAATCTTACCAGACTCTTTACCAAGGTCATGATCTACCGAAACCTTCATCCGCAAAGCTGCGGATAAATCTCCCTCAAGCGCTATCGTGTCTGCGTCCTTGGTTGTCTTTGACGATGGAGCCGTTGCTGACTTGGGCGTAGGATCGCCCTGAGCGGCGCGCTTGACCAGCTTTTCAGTGTCACGGACAGACAATCCACCGGCCACAACTTTACGCGCAAGCTCAACAGGATGATCACTTGTGATCAATGCGCGAGCATGGCCTGCAGACAGGGACCCATCCTTCAAAAGCTCTTGAACTTCCTCGGGAAGGTTAAGAAGGCGCATGAGGTTCGCAATGTGAGAGCGGCTTTTGCCAAGCGCTTCGGACAGCTTTTCTTGCGTGTGGCCAAAGCGATCCATAAGCTGGCGATACCCGGCCGCCTCTTCAACTGGGTTCAACTCAGCACGCTGGATGTTTTCTATGATCGCGACTTCGATGACTTCTGTATCCGTATAGTCGCGGATGACCACGGGCACTTCATGAAGCTGTGCAATCTGGGACGCACGCCAGCGCCGTTCGCCCGCGACAATTTCATAATCGGCTCCAGTCCCCTTAATCTTGCGCACGATGATCGGCTGAATAACACCCTTTGCTTTGATAGAATCAGCAAGTTCGTTCAGCTGGTCCTGTGTAAAAGTACGACGCGGCTGATTTGGGTTTGAGTGAATCCGCTCAATCGGAATCATGCGGTCGGCACGCTCTTGAGCTGGAGCTCCGCCTGTTGATCCTGACTTTTGCTGATCAACATCCGCCATCAAAGCAGACAATCCACGACCCAAGGCTCTTTTTGGTTTCTTATCGTTCATTTGTATTTCTCCTTATTGGGTCATTAATGCCGCATTATTCTGAATCAATTCTTTCGCAAGCGAACGGTAGGCCAAGGCCCCTTTAGAGCCGCTGTCATACTGGGTCACTGGCATTGCAAAGGATGGCGCCTCACTCACGCGCACATTGCGCGGTATGATCGTTTTAAACACCAACTCACCAAGGTTATCGCGGGCGTCCATCTCAACCTGTTGAGACAGGTTGTTGCGCGCATCATACATTGTCAAAACAACACCTTCGATGCGAAGATCTGGGTTGGCTGTGTGTCGCACTTCGCGAATGGACAACATGAGCTGTGACAGCCCCTCCAACGCGAAGAATTCACTTTGTAACGGAATAAGAACAGAATGAGAGGCGACCATCGCATTCACAGTCAAAAGGTTTAAGGATGGCGGGCAATCAATCAGGATGTAATCAAATCCATACTTATCCATACCCGCCTGACGCAAAGCATCGTGTAGCAAATAGCTACGCTTTTCATTTGCGATTAACTCAATATCCGCCGAGCTCAAATCAACCGTAGCTGGAATAATAGATAAACCCTCAATACTGGTAGGCATGATGACATCGTCTAGCTCAACATCCTCGACCAATAGCTCATATGTGGTGAATTCCCGATCTTCCACCTCTACGCCCAGCCCTGTGGACGCGTTTCCCTGAGGATCGAGGTCAATCATGAGGACCTTTTTACCTTGCTCAACGAGGGAGGCCGCCAAATTGATGGTCGTCGTTGTTTTACCAACGCCTCCCTTCTGATTGGTGACTGAAATAATTTTAGTACCACTTGAAAGTCCTAAGCTAGGCACGCGATATTCCCCCTATTTTCAAGACGACCGCATCTTCGTCTGTAATACTTTTAAAAACTTCAAATTCAAATTGCCACGATTCTTGTGCAGCCTGCACTTCGCTTTGCCAATTTTTGCCCTTTTGGAACAAAGCGTATCCATCTTGTGACAGGTGTCGTTCGCTGAAGTCCATTAGCATGGAAAGATCTGCCAAGGCGCGCGCTGACAAAATGTCTGCTTTTACTGGTTCAGCTAGCTCAATCCTGTCGGTCACAACCTTTGCAGGTAAGCTAAGTTCGCGAATAACAGTGCGCAGAAAGACCGATTTACGCTGATCGCTCTCCATTAAGGTGACGCTTACCCCTTGATCTTCATGCTTTGCCAGAATGGCAATAACCAAACCAGGCAGCCCACCGCCACTTCCTATATCAAGCCAGTGACAGTTAATCGGACGAGCGTGATAGTATACTTGGAGGGAGTCTTCGATATGGCGCGACCAAATATCAACCAGTGTTGAGCGCGAAACCAAATTGATTTTTGGATTCCACTTAATAATTAAATCGACATAATGGCCCAAGTCGTCCAATGTTTCACGTGAAACATCGTAGTTCGATAAAGTCATCTAGCTCGCCTTTTGACGGAAATGCTGGCGTAACTTGGCCAACAAAAGCATCAGCGCCGCTGGAGTCATCCCTTCAACCTTGCCAGCTTGGGCCAAATTTGACGGCTTTAATTGGATCAATTTGGATTTTAGCTCATTAGAGAGACCATCAATCCCATCATAAACGAAATCAGCCGGGATAATTTGAGCCTCATCACGAGCAATTGCAGCAATATCCTTATGCTGGCGCTGAATGTAATTCGCATAAAGCGCGTCCTTCTCTAACTGTTCACCAATTTCTGATGGAGTCTCGGCAAGACTACCATCCAAGATTCGAAGTTGATCAAAAGTAACCTCTGGAAAGGCTAAGACCTGGAACAGGTTCCGGCGTGAGCCATCCTGGTTTACCTTGATTCCGACATTTTGAAGTTGTTTCGGCGAATAGGTCGTCCCCTCCATAACAGATTTACACGCGTCCAGCTGGTCCAATTTATCAGAGAAAATTATATTGCGACTCTCTGAAACGCACCCAATGTCTATTCCCGTAGGTGTTAGTCTCTGATCCGCATTATCTGCCCTCAAAGAAAGTCTGAATTCAGCACGAGACGTGAACATTCGGTACGGCTCACTCACCCCGCGCGTAATGAGATCATCAACCATCACACCGATGTAGCTCTCAGATCTAGAAAAGTAGACAGGCTCTTTCTCCTGAGATTTTCGCGCGGCGTTCAGTCCAGCAACCATCCCTTGAGCGGCTGCCTCCTCATATCCTGTGGTCCCATTAATTTGGCCCGCCAGATAAAGGCCCGACACGCCTTTCAATGAGAGCGTTGCATCCAGAGAGCGTGGGTCAATGTAATCATATTCAATTGCATAGCCAGGCTGCAAAATTTTTGCAGACTCAAGCCCGACAATAGAATGGATGTAATCATCCTGAACCTCGACAGGAAGAGACGTCGAAATTCCATTGGGATAAATCGTATGGTCATCCAAACCCTCCGGCTCAAGAAAAACCTGATGAGAGTCTTTATCGGCGAAACGGACAACTTTGTCCTCAATGGATGGGCAATACCGTGGACCGACGCCGTCAATGTGCCCTCCATACATTGCAGATCGATCTAGGTTGTCTCGGATAATTTCATGTGTCTTCGCATTGGTGTGAGTAATGCCGCATGAAATCTGGGTTGCATAAGGCTGTTTTGACAGGAATGAAAACAAGACTGGGTCATCGTCACCAGGCTGACTATCAAGGATATACCAGTTAATCGTGCGAGAATCTAAGCGTGGCGGTGTCCCTGTTTTCAAACGCCCTAAAGGAAGCGAATAACTGTCCATTCGCTCAGCCAAGCGGATGGACGGATTATCCCCCATGCGACCACCTGATTTTTGCTTATCACCGATATGGATAATACCACGGAGGAATGTACCAGTCGTCAGGATGACTGACGTAGATCTGATTTCAGACCCATCCGCCAATAAAACACCTTGAACTTCGTTTTCAGTTCCAAGGAAATCAACAACCTCACCTGTCAATATTGTGAGGTTTTTTTGTACATGAAGCGATTCAGAAATTGCTTTACGGTATAGTTTTCTATCGGCCTGTGCGCGGGGACCCTGTACCGCTGGGCCCTTCCGACGATTAAGAAGGCGGAACTGAATGCCTGCTTTATCAGCTGCAACTCCCATAATTCCGTCTAAGGCATCTATTTCGCGAACGAGGTGCCCCTTGCCCAATCCGCCGATTGCTGGGTTACACGACATGACACCTAGGTCTTCAAGGCGCATCGTGACTAGAGCGGTTTGAACGCCCATCCGCGCTGAAGCTGCGGCGGCTTCGCAACCGGCGTGACCACCGCCAACAACAATGACGTCAAAATGTTTCACGTGAAACACTCCTTATTTACCAAGGCAAAAGCTAGAAAAGATCTCGTCCAGAATTGATTCTACATCAACGTGACCGATAAGACTATCCAAAGCACGGATACCGCTGCGTATTTCTTCGGAGCAAATTTCATATTGATCAGGACCAAGGGACAGAATGCCCTGCGCAATCGACAAGTTTTCGGCGGCGCGCTCCAATGCAATTCTATGCCTTTCACGCGTTGCCACGCCTACATTTTGCGACTGCTCAATTAGATAATCATATATATTGCTGATTAACATATCGACGCCCTGCCCTGTCTTACCAGAGATCGCAGAGGGATCTGACGTCAAATCGCCTTTTGACTTCAGGATAATATCATGGGGCCGAGTTTCAAATTTATTTGGTAGATCGCCTGTATCTGTCAAAAACACTGTTATGTCAGAATCGCTTGCTTTCTGTATCGCTTTTTCGATTCCAAGAGTTTCAACAACATCATCCGTATCTCGGACGCCAGCGGTATCCAAAACAGTCACTGGAAGTCCCTTGATATCCATTTGCACTTCGATCACATCGCGCGTCGTTCCGGCAATTTCAGAAGTGATTGCCGCATCTCGCCCCGCTAAAGCATTTAACAACGTTGACTTGCCAACATTAGGTGCTCCGACGATAGCAACGACAAACCCGCTCCGGATGCGTTCAGCAACTGCAACGCCTCTTGCTTCTGACTTGAGGGTCGTCAACGTTCTATCTAACAGCTCGCTCACCTCGGGGCTGACATCCACAGGGACGTCTTCATCGGCAAAATCGATGGTTGCCTCTAAGAGAGCAGCGGCACGAATTAAATCAGTCCGCCAAATCTGAGCCTTTTTTCCCAAATCTCCTGAAAGAGATCTAAGTGCTTGTTTTCGTTGTGCTTCTGTCTCAGACTCAATGAGATCTGCAAGCCCTTCAACGCGTGCAATATCAAGTTGACCGTTTTCTAACGCACGTCGTGTAAACTCGCCTGGTTCCGCCAACCGAAGACCTTCAAAATCGCCCAATATGCGCAGAATTGCGCGAACGATGGCAATTGACCCATGAAGATGAAGTTCAACGACATCCTCACCAGTAAAGCTTGACGGGGCCTTAAATCCAATCAGCAAAGCTTGATCAATGAAATCGCCACTTTGATCTTTCAACGTCCGTAATGTCGCCACGCGAGGAACTGGCACAGTACCAGACAGCTGTTCGCATACGTCAAAGGCACGTGGCCCAGAAATACGGACAACGGCGACGCCTGCCTTCCCTTGGGCCGTAGCAAGTGCGAAAATTGTATCCATAGCAGTGCCCCCTTTCAGGGAAACATTTATGTATTCATGGAGTCAAAGAATTCGGCGTTATTCTTGGTCTGCTTCAGCTTCGACACCAAGAATTCAACAGCATCCGTTGTTCCCATTGGATTAAGAATACGACGCAAGACAAAGGTCTTTTGAAGGTCAAGTTTATCAACCAACAAGTCTTCTTTACGGGTACCTGACTTGAGAATATCCATAGCTGGGAAGACGCGTTTATCCGCAACTTTGCGATCCAAGACAATTTCAGAGTTACCCGTGCCTTTAAATTCTTCAAAGATGACTTCGTCCATACGGGAACCCGTATCGATGAGCGCGGTTGAAATGATGGTCAATGATCCACCCTCTTCGATATTACGCGCCGCACCAAAGAAACGTTTTGGGCGTTGCAGTGCATTCGCATCCACACCACCTGTCAAAACCTTACCGGAGGATGGGATCACTGTGTTAAATGCTCGGCCCAGACGAGTGATCGAATCCAAGAGGATCACAACATCGCGTTTATGCTCCACAAGGCGCTTGGCCTTTTCGATGACCATCTCGGATACCGCAACGTGACGCGTGGCTGGTTCGTCAAATGTAGATGAGATAACTTCACCCTTTACCGAACGCTGCATGTCGGTGACTTCTTCAGGACGTTCGTCGATCAAGAGAACGATCAAATAGCACTCTGGGTGATTGTTTTCGATGCTGTGAGCAATGTTCTGCAAGAGAACTGTTTTACCCGTTCTAGGGGGCGCCACAATCAGCGAGCGCTGCCCTTTCCCGATAGGGGCAACAAGGTCAATGATCCGTGCAGAGCGATCTTTGATCGTTGGATCATCAATTTCCATTTTCAGGCGTTCATCAGGGTAGAGGGGCGTCAGGTTTTCAAAGGCAACTTTGTGCTTTGCGCGTTCTGGATCTTCGAAGTTGATTTTAGCGACATTAACCAAGGCAAAGTAACGCTCATTATCATCAGGAGCCGTAATAACACCCTCAATTGTATCCCCTGTACGCAATGAAAATTTGCGGATCATGTCTGGGGACACATAGATGTCATCTGGACCTGGTAGATAGTTCGCCTCAGGTGAGCGTAAAAATCCAAACCCGTCTTGAAGAACTTCTAACACACCGTCGCCGGAAATCTCCCATCCTTCATCTGCACGTTCTCGCAAAATTTGGAACATCATATCGCCCTTGCGCATCGTAGACGCGTTTTCGATATCTAGCATTTCTGCCATAGCCAACAAATCTTTGGGGCTTTTTGATTTCAAATCAGCAAGGTTGAGACGTTCAACAGTCATGAGTAATCCTCAGTGCCACGTAAATGACGATGTAAAATGGAGAAAGTGACCCCGGACGGGGTTGAGCGAGACCTACTGATTATTCAAACCAAAGTCAATGTTTCTTAGAACTTAACGATAACGGAGACCACAATCACGATCATAGCCAAAGTCGGTACTTCATTCATCAAACGATATTGACGTCCAGTGCGAACATTCTTTGCTTCTTTGAAATCGACCAAGCGGGCCTTAAGCCAAAAATGAAACCACGTCATCACGATGATACCAATGATTTTACTCCATGGCCAAATCGCTGTCCAATCTATCACAGAAGGGGTTAAAGCCATAAGGATACCGCAGGCCCACGCAACCATCATCGCAGGGTTCATAATGAACCGATAGAGCTTGTATTCCATGATTTGAAAGGTCTGATCTAATTGATCGCCGGTCTCTGCCTTTTCCACATGATAGACAAACAACCGAGGAAGATAGAACAATCCTGCCATCCAAGATATCACAGCCATCACGTGAAGTGATTTTATCCAAGGATAAATTCCTAGTAACAGGTCAGACATATCAAGATCCTTAGGTTCTAAGCATTCTATATAAATAAATATATATGTAAGAAAAGATGATTATTTTGTAGGGTAGGTTAATTCTGTGGATCAAATCTTATCCCTGTGATTATCCACATACCCACAGGGTTATACAAATCCAATAAAATACATATATAACAATAAGTTATTAAATAAATCACTTTGCAATTTGGTATAGGGACGAGAATTATCTACGATATTGAGAAAGAGAAGTTACTCTTTTCCACAGTGCATGAAACCTCGAACTTCTGCTTGAAACTCAAGCTGTGACGGGGATACCGTGAAAGTCGGTTACATACGCACATCACGTGCAGGACAAAGTAAATAGATTATCCTCGGACTTATACACATGTCGCACTCTTTAATCTTGGCCTCTGGTTCTAAAATTAGATCAGAAGTGTTAACAAATGCTTGCATATCGCATGATAGTATCAAGCCAATGGTGGATGAGGATATGATTTTTCGCTCCTTGCTCGCCGAAGGTGCCCCACCCCGTGATATCGCAGATACCTTAGCAGAATTCAAAGCCAGAAAGGTAAGCGATAAAAACCCCGGTCGTCTCGTTCTTGGATGTGATCAAGTCTTGGCTATTGATGGACAGGTTTTACAAAAACCGACCTCCCGTGAAAATTTGATCGAACAGCTAACTCTGTTGCGAGGAAAGAGGCATATGTTGCTATCTGCAGCCGTGATATACGAAGATGGAAAACCCCTGTGGCGGCATGTGGGGACGGTTCGGATGTATATGCGCGAACTTTCTGATGCATACATAACATCTTATGTTGATCGCAATTGGGAAGCTGTTCAATACTGTGTAGGTGGATATCAATTAGAGAACGAAGGCAGTCGTTTATTTACAAGAATCGAAGGCGACTACTTTAATGTTCTTGGAATACCGCTATTTGAAATAGTGAACTACCTGTGCCTCAGAGGAGATATCGAAACATGACATTGCCAAAAATACCGCTCGTGGCCGTTTTGGGATGTCCGATCGCGCACTCAAAATCCCCTTTGCTTCATGGAACATGGCTAAAGCAGCTCGGGATCAAAGGGCATTACATTCCAGTCGATGTTGATCCAGCGAATTTGGCTGATGTCCTTAGATCAATGCCCAAGATGGGCTTTGTTGGGGCGAATGTCACCTTGCCACATAAACAAGCCGTTATGGCCCTCGCCGATAGCATTTCAGACAGAGCGGCGATCATTGGCGCGGCAAATACCCTTACATTCCGTGAAGATGGTGGGTTTTTTGCCGATAATACAGACGGTTACGGGTTCATTGAAAATATTCGCCAATCCCAGCCAGATTGGTCCGCTGATGGTGGGCCTGCGGTCGTTTTAGGCGCTGGCGGAGCGTCGCGCGCTATTCTATCCTCTTTGATCGAAGCAGGTGCTCCCGAGATCATCCTGTCAAACAGAACACGTGCGCGTGCAGACCAGCTTCGAGATGACTTTGGAGCGCGTATTTCTGTGGTCGATTGGACGAAGGTCTCGTCTTATGTCGAACAGGCGCACACATTGGTAAATACGACCTCTTTGGGAATGGAAAACAAACCTGAATTGTCCTTGAATTTAGAGGGGCTTCAGCCAGAGACGCTTGTGACCGATATTGTTTATACGCCTCTAGAAACGCCATTGTTAAAAACGGCGCGGGAAAAAGGATGTAAAACAGTAGATGGCCTCGGAATGCTGATCTATCAGGCTATTCCGGGCTTTGAGCGCTGGTTTGGCCAGAAACCGACAGTCAACGAAGACATCAGAGCACTCTTACTCGCATGACTTTTCGGCTTGGATTGACAGGGTCCATTGGAATGGGCAAATCCACGACCGCTGGCTTCTTTGCTCAAGAAGGGTGTGACGTTTGGGATGCTGATGCCTCTGTTCATCGCCTCTATTCAAAGGGCGGAGCCGCTGTTCCCGAATTTGCGGCCGCCCTCCCTGAAGTCATTGAAAACGAAGAAGTTTCACGTGAAACCTTAAAGCGCTTGCTAAGCCAAGATTCTAGTTTGTTTAAGGTGATTGAAGGTATTGTTCATCCGCTCGTCGCTCAGGACCGTGCGGAATTTATTGAAAAATCGCTGTCTGATATTGTCGTGCTCGACATCCCGCTGTTGTTTGAAACGCAGGGCCATACAAAAATGGACGCAGTCGCAACAGTCTATGTATCATCAGACGAACAACGCGACCGTGTTTTGGCCCGCGGCACTATGAGCGAAGACCAGTTTAACCAAATTTTGAACAGGCAAATGCCGATCCAAGAAAAACTAGCCATGTCGGATTACAAAATTCACACGGATACATTGGAACACGCGCATCAACAGGTTAAACAGATCCTTGCCGATATAAGAGAGACCCGACTAAATGCGTGAAATCGTCCTTGATACAGAGACAACTGGCTTTGACCCTGAAACGGGGGATCGGATTGTTGAAATCGGGGCGGTTGAGCTGTGGAACCATTTGGCAACGGGAAAAACCTATCACCAATACATAAACCCCCAACGCAGCATGCCAGAAGAAGCCTTTAAGGTTCACGGCCTCGGGGATGATTTCTTGCGAGATAAGCCATTATTCAAAGATATCGCCCAAGATTTCTTGGACTTTGTCGGTGATGCGAAAATGGTTATTCACAACGCAGCCTTCGATATGAAGTTTCTGAATGCGGAATTGAAGTGGGTGAGCAAACCACAGCTCCCTTGGGAACAGGCGATTGATACACTGGCCATCGCGCGCAAAAAGTTTCCTGGATCGCCCGCAACCTTGGACGCCTTGTGTCGTCGGTTCAATATCGACAACTCATTACGGACCTTGCACGGCGCGCTTCTTGACTCTGAAATTTTGGCAGAAGTTTATCTAGAGCTGATTGGTGGGAAACAGCCCGACTTTGGCTTGTCCAATGTGTCGAATACAATGTCATCTGATGGAACGCCTAGCCAAGACTGGCGCCCAACCAAACGCCCTACTCCGCTTCCATCGCGTTTGACGGACATAGAAAAAGCGGCGCACCAAGCGTTTGTTGAAAAACTCGGCGACACCGCTTTGTGGAAAAAGTTTAGTTAACTTTTTCTTTTGCTGCTTCTTCGGCCTGACGGCGCGCGATTTCATTGCGATAGAGAGCCAAGAAATCAATTGTATCTAGGTTCAATGGTGGGAAACCACCGTCGCGTGTCACATCGTTTACGATGCGGCGAAGGAATGGGAACAACATGCGAGGGCATTCGATCATTAGGAATGGGTGCAATTGTTCGTCTGGAACACCCGTGATGTTGAAAATACCCGCATAATCAAGCTCTAGCAAAAAGAGAGGCGCTTCGTTTGATTTGGATTTCGATGTCACGTTCAATTTAATCGCAACTTCGTACTGGTTTTCAGTGCTCCGCTTTTTGGCATCAAGGTTTACTTTGACTTGCACGTCTGGTTGAACATCCCCATCAGCCCCTTTTTGCGCCAGAATGTTTTCAAAAGACATGTCACGAATATATTGAGCCAATACATTCATGCTTGGTGTTACTGGTTGCGCCTCTTCGGTCATCGCACTCTCCTAAAATTAATTTTGAAAAAGAGGTAGCAGGTTCACTCAGCGACCTCAATGCCGTCTGTCGTTGTTTATTTGGCTATCACTTTCGTGGATTTCGACAAAATCACCGTCGATAATGTCACTCCCCTGTGGGTCGCGCTGTTGAAACCCTTGTTGTGGGCCTGTTCCCATTTGAAACGAGGCCACGGAGACACGCGATTTCAAAAATTGAAAGGCGGCAACGCGAAAGGCAGGCGTTAGTAGTAAAAAGCCAACGGCATCAGTAAAGAAACCAGGTGTTAACAAAAGAGCACCCGCCAATAGGATCATAGCACCATGTGCAAGTGGTTCGGTGGGATTCTCAAGCCTGTTAAAGCTTGTTTGGACGCTCATCAACGCGGCTAACCCTTGGGACCGAACGAGCCAGGTTCCTAAAACAGCCGTCAAAATGACGATCGCGAGCGTTGGAAATAACCCAATAGCACCGCCAACTTGGATAAATAATCCGATTTCAATAACCGGAACGGCTATAAAGAGTATCAAAAGCCACATATTGCTCTCCTATTTTTGTTGGCAAGGTGGACTTGCTATATGGTGTCACCTACATAGGTAATGAAGATGACTTTTGCCACTTTTACCTGAAAAGAGGAATTTATGAGCGTACAATTACTCGTACTCGCCGGCATTGCTTTGTTTCTAATTCTACGGTTGCGTAGCGTTCTAGGCACCCGAGATGGGTTCGAAAATCCCGCTAGCACATCTGTGCCGGAACCTGCGAAAGAGCGCGACTTCCGTGTGATCGAAGGCGGTCCTGATCACGACATCATTGATCATGTCGAAGAAGGAAGCCCCTCCGCCCTTGCTCTTGCTGATATGAAGAAGGCCGACAATACATTCCACGTTGGTGAATTCCTGAGCGGAGCCAAAAGCGCCTATGAAATGATCTTTATGGCGTTTGAACGTGGTGACATCGAAGAGATTCGTTGGCTTTTGTCCCCCGAGATCGAAGAAATATTTGACGACGCCATCGCACAGCGTGCCGAGCGTGGCCTCAGCATCGAAGCCGAATTTTTGGGTTTCCGTGAAATCAAACTGGTCGAGGCAATTTTTGAGAACTCAACTCAAGAAGCCGAAGTCAGCATGTCTTTTGTTAGCGAACTTACCTCTGTTGTTAAAAACGACGCGGGCGAAGTCGTTGAAGGGGATGCAAAGCACGCAAAGAAAAACAAAGATGTTTGGACCTTTGCCCGTAACTTTGGTTCCGATGACGTAAACTGGAGGCTTGTCGCAACTGGCGAATGAAACCAGCACTCCTTGCAGTCGTAATAGCGCTGTCGTCTATCGCATTTCAGGCGACAGCAGATATTTCAGTAAAAGTTCATAAGTTTAGTGATTTAAAGTCTTGGGAAAAAGACGA
>CBFHKO010000007.1:0-105119 GCA_965656445.1 uncultured Paracoccaceae bacterium | reverse complement strand
GGCGGCCTTAAGGGTTTGGAAAAGGCACTTGAACATAACGGCGGCCAACGCGTTGCTCTTATGTCTGGGGTTGCATCCAAGAACGTAGCCGAAGAAGCATTGGCCAAAGGTGCGGCGGGATTTGTGCCCAAAACACTTACCGCGAAATCGCTCGTAAATGCGGTGCGCTTTATGGCGATGGGCGAGCAATATGCCCCTATCGACTTTATGACAGCCGAGGATGAAGTTGCAGAACCTAATCCGCTTGCTGAAAAACTGTCTCGCCGTGAGATGCAGGTTTTAGAAGGCCTTTCAAAAGGCAAATCTAACAAGGAAATTGCACGCGATCTTGATCTTCAAGAGCCAACGATCAAACTGCACGTAAAAACACTGTATCGTAAAATCGGCGCGGGCAATCGCACGCAAGCTGCGTTGATCGCAAAAGAAGAAGGCTTGTTCTAAGCCTTGTTCAAACGACCTCTCTTTACGGACTGGGGTTGTTTCACAGCGTATTATTTTTCATAACAAAGCAACCGAACAATAAGGTTGCTTTGTTGTGATATCTAAACAGTTTCAGTGGCATACCAATGCATCCCTATTTGTCGATGGGGTGCACTTAAAACAGAGTGAGCTGAAACATCACGGGTTGACTGTTTTGGACGCAATTTTCACGTCAGTCACTGCACTTGGCCCATATTTTCAAACGCAATCAGGCGGCACAACAGGGCAGCCCAAAACCCTCAAACGGTCGCATAGCAGCTGGCTACGCTCTTTTGATATTCATCAATCCCTCTTCGAAATTGGACCCCATTCTCGATATGGTGTGCTAGGTCGCCTGGATCATTCGCTTGCCCTATATGCAACCGTAGAGGCGATCAATCTTGGATCAGACGTTCACCTCATGGGGCACTTACGTCCAAACGAGCAAGCCGCTGCATTGCAAGAAATCCCGTGTTCGGTCATCTATGCGACCCCGACACAGGTGATGCGCCTTGTTGATTACGATTACTTAAAACAGACCGACGTCATCCTTATCGGCGGGGGCCGATTATCGCCAGAGCAGCGAGCCGCTTTGACCCACGCGGCCCCAAACGCAGACATTCGCGTCTTTTACGGCGCTGCAGAAACCAGCTTTATAACGCTTAGTGATGACAAAACGCCCCTAGACTCCGTGGGGCGAGCCTATCCAGATGTTAAAATTGACATTCGCTCAATTGATGAAACATCGGGCATTGGCGAAATTTGGGTGCAATCTCCTTATCTGTTTGAGAATTACAGCGATGGGTCATCTGAAGAAACCCGTTGGAACGGTGACTGGCTGAGCGTCGGTGAACTGGGGCGAATGGACGACGACGGTTATCTGTTTCTACATGGACGCAAAAATAGAATGTTTACGATTGCAGATCAAAATATCTACCCAGAGGCCATTGAGCGTGTTCTTTCCAATCATCCCGCTATCACACACTCAGCAGTGATCCCCATGCCAGATGCAAAACGGGGATCGCGCGCTATTGCGTTTCATGACGGACATGACCTCAGCGCGTCAGACCTTCGGAAATGGTGCCGCATCTCCCTGTCAGATCGTGCGGTCCCATCTGAATTCGTCTACATCCCAACAGATGACTGGCCGTTTCTGTCTTCGGGCAAAACTGATCTAAGGGCCCTAACAACCCGCTTGGACTCTCGCTCATGACCGCAACGTTTATCATAAATGCAAAACGCTCGGCCGTCGCGCCTCGTATGGGGGCCTTGGCTCAGCTTGAGCTCCATGAGTTAGCCGCACCTGTTATTCAATCCCTTTTGTCTGAGCTTGATATCGCGCCTGAGCAAGTGGACGAAGTCATTGTCTCTAATGCCCTCGGCGCTGGGGGAAATCCTGCGCGTGTCATTGCTCTTGCGTCGGGGCTCCCTGAAAGGATTGCGGGGCTTACGATTGATCGCCAATGCGTTGGTGGTTTGGATGCAATCGGGATTGCCAAAGCAATGGTCTCCTCAGGAGCTGCCAACATCGTTATTGCAGGCGGTGTCGAAAGCTATTCGCGCCGGCCCGTGAGACTACGGAGTGTGATTGGCGCATCGGTCCTCGAACCCTATGATCGACCCCCGTTCACCCCTTGGACTGACCGCGATCCAGACTTATCCAGCTCAGCCGCTCAGCTTGCTCAGGACTACGGAATTTCACGGCAAGCCCAAGATCAATTTGCAATAAGTAGTCATCAAAAAGCGCAAATTGTCATTAATGACCTACGGTCAGAAATAGTAGATATCGCAAATCTGACCAATGACACCTATACACGCACGCTGTCTGAACGCTTGTGTAATCGCGCCCCAATCATTGAAGATACAATCACATTTGCAAATAGTGCCGTTGCTGCGGATGGGGCTGCGTTTTGCTTGGTTGTCAGTGCGGACATCGCCAAACTGTTTCCTGATCGATGCGTTGAAGTGGCAAGCATATTGACGGTTGGGGACCGCCCAGACCAGCCAGCGCTGGCCCCTGTGGCAGCAATCAACTCTATCTTTGCGCAAACGGGTCTCGGCCCCAAAGACATCGATCAATCCGAAATCATGGAAGCCTATGCCGTTCAAGCCATGCTCTGTTGTGACCTCACTGACCTTGATATGGCTAAGATCAACGTGAAAGGCGGCGCACTTGCACGCGGCCATCCCATTGGTGCCTCTGGCGCCATTTTGGCCGTGCGCTTATACAACGATATGCTAAGCGCCAACAAAGCCAACACCAGCCTCGCGGCAATTGCCGCCGCTGGCGGATTAGGGAGCGCTATGATCCTAAGGCGTTAGGCGCGTGATAAAACGCTGTTGGGACGCGCTTTGTAAATCGCAGCCGTGATCACCGCTGTTAACACAGCTTTTATCACATCGCCTGGGATAAAGGGTGTCATCAGCCCCAAAGACGCCATAGGTGATTTTTCTAGCATGATTGCCATTCCAAGAACGCCCGGAATATAAAGCACCACGATACCACCAAGCACAGCTCCGATCAGCGATGCAACAAACACGCTAAGGCCAGTTAGGCGCTCAACGATAAATCCTGTGACAAAGGCCGCGATTGGGAAGCCGATCAAAAAGCCAACGCTTGGGGATGCAAATAATCCCAATCCACCGCGACCACCCGCCAAAAGCGGCAGACCAAGCGCAACGAGAAAGACAAACAAGAGAACTGCCAAAAATCCACGCTTTGCGCCCAACACGGTGCCACACAACATTATGCCCATGCTCTGCGCCGTGATTGGAACGCCTGTTGCCAAAGTGATTTTTGGAATCAAGCCAAGTGCCGCGATCAAAGCTGCAAACAAAGCGATCAAAACAAAATTACGTTCCATATTTATATTTCCCCTACAGTCCGTCAATACCACCGCGCGCACGTAAAGCTTCGGCGACGTGTTCCGCATCGTCTATAGCAATAACGGCTAGGGGTAAAACAGTTTTCCACGTCGCTCTCTTTGCACTGCGCGCTCGAAACGAGTCCTGCAGTTTGTCAGATTTTTCAATCAACACAGGAGCAAAGCGGAGAAATAAGGCGATCAGCATTCCAATCCGCTTGGGTTTCACCCCAAAGCGTTGCAATGGCGCCAATCCACGGACAACAATATCAATGAGATCGTCCATTTTTGTCGTGCAGGTCACCAAATTTGCACAAGCCACAGCCGTTATCATGCGCAGCGAAATAACGGTTCCGCGATAAATATCAGCTGTCACAAGGTGCCAGACTGCAATGACACCAACAAAGATCCAAATGGGCCGTAGCAGAGAGAACCCGTATTTTAGGAACTTTGTCCCTTGCGACCAATAAACAGCCGCGATGCCCAACATTGCAAATATCTGAAGCGTCAGCGCGTCTGTTAAAAACAATCCCGTTGTAACAACAACTAACGCCAATAGCTTCACCCCCACGGGGATCTTCTGGAGTGCTGTTTCAAACGGAGTATGCAGCGCCAACATTACAGGGTGACCGTCTCAGACATGGCATCGATATAGGCTGGAATAACCTGATCCGGTCGGCCAATTTGTGCAACCTGACCCTGCTCTAACCAAATAACAGTATCGTAATTTTCAATGCTGTTCGTGTCATGGGTGATATGAATGATCGACTGATCCAGTTGCGAAAACTCGGCATTCAGCGCGGCTTTGGTCGGGATGTCTAGTCCAGAGAATGGCTCATCCAAAATAATAATTTTAGGAGACATCGCCAAGACAGACATCAGACAGACAAGATGCCTTTGACCTTGGGAGAGGGTAACAATAGATCGATCCGCCCAATCCTGACGATTGAACCGCTTTAAAATGAGGTGAGCCTGTTCGCGCGAATCGTTTTTGCTATGCCCTAATTGGGCCAAACCAAAGGCTATTTCCTCGAGCACGGTTGGGAAAATTATTTGGTGATCTGGGTTTTGAAAGAGAATACCAACCGTGCGAATAGCAGCCTTTCGATCATCAAACGGGTCTATTCCATCTAATTTAATCAAGCCTTGGGTTGGCTTGATCAACCCCGCCAAGAGGCGAACAAAAGTTGTTTTTCCCGATCCATTGCGGCCTATGACAGCCACACGCTTTTGCGCCAAGTCAAGCTCTGAAATGGTCAACAAGACCTTGCCATCTAGTTGGTAAGTTAGATTGTTTACGGAAACTCGGGCGATTGCCATCTCTAAACCCCTTTTATTTCCGCCTCTTAGACAAGCCTAACAGAAATCTGTCAATGCGCAAAAAAATTGGCCCCGGAAAACCGAGGCCAATTTCAAATTTAATAAGAGCTAACTTATTGCATTGCTGCTGCGATAAGCAATAGCGCGATGCCAGGTAGGATCAAGTTTGAACCAGAAGAAGAAGCTGTTTCTGTAACTGCTTCGATTACTGGAGCTTCCATCATTGGCTCGATTGGGTTGCCCGCAACTGCTGCGGATGCTGCTACTGCAAATGCTGTGGCAAGAGCGATCTTTTTCATTTTATTACCTCGTTTTTCGCAAAATACGATACATGGACAGGCCAAGGGCCTGCTATCAACAATATCGTTAATATATCCAATCAGGTGAAGCATGCAATCATTAGATTAGCGAAATTCAACATTATAATGTCAAATCAGCAACACTTGTGTGCCAACTTTGGCCAAATCGAACAATTCAGCGATATGCTCGTTGTACAAACCAATGCAACCGTTTGACGAACGACGACCAATTTTACGCGTGTCATGCGTGCCGTGAATTCGGTAATATGTCCAACTCAGATAAAGCGCATGAGTCCCCAAAGGATTCGATGGGCCTGGCTCGATATAGGCGGGCCAATCTGGATTACGCTCTAGCATCGATGGCGTTGGGCGCCATGACGGTCCTTCGACTTTGCGAACCACACGCGTCCGACCTTTTTTGGTCAAATCAGCCGTCATCGGCACAGAGGACGGGAACAATTTATAGGTACCCCCATCTTTGGACCAATAATGCAGGGCCCGCGAAGGAATATCGACCAAAATCGCGCCATTCTTTAACGAATCAAAATATGGGCGCCAATCGAATGTTCTGAAACTCGACATATTGTGGCGGACATTTGAAGAAATCGATTGCTCCATCTCAGTGGATGAATCTTGCGCCAAAGACGGAGCTGCTATGGTTGCCCCTGCGGCAGCAATAAAATTTCGACGGGACAAGAGTGTCATTCTAACTAACCTATCAATAATGGGTATATCCCCTGTACCATATGACTATAAAGCCGCACTCTCAATTCAAACTGGCGTGAATTGGCCAAGTTTTGCCAAACTGGGTTTGAAAGGCCACTCATTCTAACATAAGACAGGCTCAAATCAGAGGGTTGTGATCATGTTTATACGTCTATTGTCTGTTGCAATATTAGCCTTGGGGCTAAGTGCCTGTACGGAAGTTGCGACAGATCAGATTGCTGTAGATGGAAAGCCTGTTCCAAAATTCTACAATCTCTCAGCGCAAAACCAAGGAACAGTCCAATATCGCATGTTGGATGCCGTAAATGCGTTGCGCATGTCTGTCGGCGTGGGCCAGCTGTCCCTAAATTCTCAACTAAATGCAGCAGCGGCAACACATTCGCGCGATATGTCTATTCAAAACCGTCCTTGGCATTTTGGCTCTGACGGATCGTCCCCATTGGATCGTGTCGCACGCGTTGGGTATCCTGGTGTATTGATGGGTGAAACAATATCAGAAACCTATGAAAACGAATTGGATACCTTGTCTGCGTGGATGTCTAATCCAGACACGCGGTTTGTGATCCTGAACCCTCAAGCCTTAGAAATTGGCTTCTCTTGGTTCCAAGAGCCTAATGGCAAAATTTGGTGGACCTTGGTAACAGGCGGCCAATCCCTTAGCACTGTTGCGGTTACGGACGAATAAATATCGGGGTCCCAATCGCAACAGACTGGTAGACCTCACGCATTTCTTTGTTTGTCACGGCAATGCATCCGGCGGTCCAATCTTGCATTTTGCGCCAGCGGTCTCCTGATCTACCGTGAACAAAAATATCCCCTCCAGCACTTTTGCCCAAAGCTTTCGCTTCGGCAATATCTGCTGCATTTGGGTAGCTGATCCCAACTGACAAATAGAACTGACTGTTATAATTTTTGCGGTCGATGAAATACGCGCCTTCTGGTGTTTTGCCATCACCGCGGATTTTCTTGTCACCCGTCGGAGCGAATCCCAACCCAACATCATAGGATTTTTTTACTGTATTCCCTGACACCAGATACATTTTACGGTCTGATTTATCGACAACCACACTGGTGACATCTGGCACAACGGGACCGCGCAATTTGGAACATGCGCCCACAGACATGGCACAGGCCACGATTAGGATAACTCGGAAAATGGACATAGCACTGCTCTTTTTTGTTTTGCCTAGAGTACGGCCAAACGCGCCAATTGCCTAGAACCCATTTGGGCTAGGCTTTGACAAATTTGGCGACAAGCTCCGTATGCGACGACCACCTAAACTGATCCACTGTTTGCACAAACTCTAGACTGTACCCATGCGCTTCTAATGTTGCGGCATCGCGGGCAAAGGTCACGGGGTTACAGGACACATAGGCGATTACCTTAATCGCGCTGATCGCAAGCTCGGCTATTTGTGCTTCGGCCCCTGCGCGTGGTGGATCAATGACCGCTGCATCAAATTTCTTGAGCTCATCGGGCATAAGAGGTCGGCGAAACAGATCACGCGCTTCATGTGTGATCTTTTTCAATCCAATCGCCTGACGCCATCCTGCGTCCAAGGCTTGCACCATCTCGGCTTGACCCTCGACAGCATGCACTTCGGCAGATTGCGCAAGAGGCAGGGAAAATGTGCCGCAACCAGAAAACAAATCAACGACGCGCGCCGCCGGTCCGACAATTTCTTTGACTGTTTCTAATAAATCCCGCTCACCCTCAGGGGTAGCTTGTAAAAAGCTACCTGCCGGAGGAACCACTTTGGCCGCGCCAAAGGTTTGACTTGGGGGATGACGCATAGCGATGACCTCACCGTCCCATGCTAGGCGCGCAACGCCATGCTTTTCGGTTTCATGTGCGAGGGAAATCCGCAACGCGCCGTCCAAAGGCTTGCCCCCAGAAAACGCGATATCAAGCCCCGCATTGGACAACGTCACAGTCGCGGTAAGCTCTGCTTTGCGGCTCCCGCCAACGCAGGCGATTGCTTCGATGATTGGGCGGGCCGCTAATATTTCGGGCGCGACCAAGAGGCAATTGGGCGTCTCAATCAAAATATCGGAGGCGCGCGCGTGAAATCCGCTCATGGCGCCACTTTTCGTGCGTTTCACAGAAAAGCTCGCCCTACGTCGGCTCGCCCGAGGAGATGTTAGGCAAGGGCGCATCTCTGCACTCAATCCATGCGAGGCGAGCGCGGTTTTCACGATGTTGACTTTGTACTCCGCCACGAACGCATCAGAAGCATGCTGAAGCTGACATCCACCGCAGCTTTTGAAATGGGAACAGGGGGCTGCGACGCGATCCTCTGATGGGGTCACGATTTTCACATTGGTCAAACGGGTTCCGTCAACTGTTCCGGTCACTTCTTCCCCTGGAAGGGTCAAAGGCGCAAACAGCGGGCCTTCTGCGATGCCGTCCCCGTGATGGCCGAGGCGTTCTATACGATACTGTGTCATATCGAGGCTGATACTGTGAATTCGACTGTGAATAAAGCCTTATTCACCAACCTCGTCGGTTCCAATAAATCCACCAGATTGGCGCGCCCAATACCGCGCGTATAATCCGCCCAAGGCCAATAATTCGGAATGCGTACCATCCTCAACAATTTGACCCCGATCCAGAACAAGGATGCGGTCCATTTTCGCAATGGTCGAGAGGCGGTGCGCGATTGCCAAAACTGTTTTGCCCTCCATGACACGCTCAAGTGCTGTCTGAATGGAGGCTTCGACTTCGCTATCAAGCGCGCTTGTGGCCTCGTCCAAAATGAGAATAGGCGCGTCTTTTAGGATGGCACGAGCCAAGGCGATCCGTTGCCGTTGACCCCCAGATAATTTTACGCCCCGCTCACCGAGATGTGCGTCATACCCCGTGCGAGCATTGTGATCTTGGAGATCAAGGATGAACTCATGTGCTTCTGCCTTGGCAGCGGCGATATGGACATCCTCATCCGTCGCATCAGGACGACCATATTTTATGTTATCCAACGCCGAGCGATTGAACATCGCAGTTTCTTGCGTGACCATTCCAATGTGATGACGCAAAGATTCCTGTGTCACCTGTGAGATATCTTGATTATCAATAGAAATGACCCCGCCCTCAGTATCATACAACCGAAGAAGCAAAGAGACCAAAGTTGACTTGCCTGCCCCCGACGCCCCGACAATCCCTATTTTTTCATTGGGCCGAATATCGAGCGTCAGATCCTGAACACCGCCGATGTCACGACCATAGGCAAACTGCACCGCATCAAATGAAATGGCCCCATCTTTTACGGTCAATTCTGTCGCGTTGTCTGCATCAAGCAAAGTATGCGGTTTGGTCAGTGTTTGAATTCCGTCCTCGACTTCGCCAATATTTCCGAAAATGCCCATCAAGGTAAAGCTCACCCAACCTGTCATTTGCGCCAAACGAAAAGACACGGCCCCGGCAATCGCAATGTCACCTGCGGTGGCAGTATTTTGGGTCCACCCCCATAAGGCAAGACCGACCAACGCCACAGGTAAAAAGCCGGCAAGTACCATTAACCATAGTCTAAACCGCACCATAACATCCGCATGCCGTAGGGACGCAATTCTAAAAATCCCCATCGCATTCAAAGCGGCGCGATCTTCGTGATCCGCATGCGCAAAGAGTTTGACCGTTTTGATATTGGTCACTGTATCAACGATTTGCCCAGTGACCATCGCGCGGCTACTTGCGCGTTCGGTGGACCGTTGACGGACGATTGGGATAAACATGCGCAAAACAACGACATAGAGCGCGATCCAAACCAGCAGGGCGATATTCATCAATCCATCAATTTGGGCAATGACGATGAGCGATCCGACAATCGATGCAAAGGCAAACACCACTGTGTGCAAAATTTCCACAATGACATCAGACATCGCGCGCGCGGTTTGAAGCTCCTTTTGCGCGATCCGACCTGCAAAATCATTGTCAAAATAATCAACCGATTGCCCAAGGGAAAAACGGTGCAACCGTGACATAATCAAATTCGTTATATTCGGCTGAATGATATAGCTCTGAAAGACCGCGCTAAGCCAAAAGGCAATCGGTCGTATCCCGAGAAAGAACACAACACAGACGATCAAGACCAGCGCATTGTCGGACAGAACCGTTTCACGAGGACTATCAACAGCGGCATCCATCACCGCGCCGAGCACCCATGCGCTTCCTGCTTCGGTCAGACCTGCGAGGGCAGAAAACAATGCCGCGATAAAAACAAACGGCCAGCTTCCGTCCAAGGCCCATTTGGTAAAGGCAAAGATTGTTCTCGGCGGGGGGCCATTCGCGGGGGCGTGAAAATCAATCCAATCGGACAGAGGTTTCATGTATTATTCCTCATAATCTAAAAACCCACCTGATTGGCGCGCCCAGAGTTCGGAATATAGCCCACCTTGTGCCAATAGAAAGTCATGTGTGCCTTGCTCGACAATCTGACCCTTGTCCATAACGAGGATGCGATCCATCTGAGCAATCGTTGACAGCCTATGCGCAATGGCGATAACGGTTTTCCCCTTCATCATAGAATAGAGCGTCTCTTGGATGGCGGCTTCGACTTCGCTATCAAGCGCGCTTGTTGCCTCGTCCAATAACAAAATTGGCGCGTTTTTCAACAGAACACGCGCCAGCGAAATCCTCTGACGTTGACCCCCCGATAATTTCACGCCGCGCTCACCGACTTCGGCGTCAAAGCCTGAGTTGCCTTTGGGGTCTTGGAGATCGGCGATAAACTCATCCGCATGCGCGTTTTGAGCCGCCTTTATGATATCGGCCTCAGATGCATTGCGATCCCCATAGGCTATATTGGCCCGAATGGATCTGTGCAGCAGGCTGCTTTCTTGTTGAACAACACCGATTTGGCTGCGCAAACTATCCTGAGTGACCCGCATGATGTCTTGGCCGTCGATCAGAATTTGACCCTTTTCAAGGTCATAAAAGCGCAACAACAGCTTTAGCAAAGATGACTTGCCCGCCCCAGAACGCCCAACCAATCCAACCTTTTCACCCGCCGCTATCCTGAGCGAGAGATCGTCCAAACCGCCCGAAGTGCGCCCGTAGTGATGGCTGACACCTGCGAATTCGATGTCTGCCTTAGAAATCACCAAGGGTTTGGCATTGGGCACATCAACCAAGGCAATAGGTTGCGCAATGGTTTCCATGCCTTCTTTGACCACGCCGAGTTCGCTAAACACATTTGTGATCGCCCACATGATCCAGCCTGTCATCGCACTTAGCCGCAAAACCAACGTGATCGCAGCCGCAACAACCCCAGCCGTTGCCGACCCTATGGACCAAAGGTAAATGGCCCAGCCGACAACCGACACAATCAAAATCGCATTCAAGATATTGATGCCGAAATCCATGATCGAATAGATGCGCATTTCCTTGATCACAGTATCGCGCGTGTTCACGATGGCCTCTTTGGCATAGGCGATTTCATCCCCTTCGCTTGCGAACATTTTGACCGAATGAATATTGGTATAGCTATCCACGACCCGCCCATTGAGGACAGAACGCGCATCGGACGAGGCCTGTGAGGCGGTTTCAACGCGGCGGATGATCCACTTCATCAACATGCCATAGAGCACAATCCACAGGATTAGCGGTAAAGTTAGCCGCCAATCCGCCTCAAGCAGCAAGACAAAAGCCCCGATCAAATAGGCCGTTGCATAGGACAGTGCGTCAAAAATCTGAAACACAACTTCGCCAGTAGATCGAGGTGTTTGCATCACGCGATTGGCAATGCGTCCTGCAAAATCATTTTCAAACCAGCCTATGGATTGTTTCAAAACATGCTTGTGCGCACGCCACCGCACAATGGTTGCAATATTCGGCATCAAGCCATTGTTCAAAATCAAAACATCGATGAAATGGATCAGAGGCTTGATCACAACAATAAACACAACCAACCCCAATAAGATGATCCAGTTATCTGCAATAGCCGTTGCAGGATCACCCTGCATGACATCAACAAGCCAGCCAAAGGCATAAATCAAAACGATTTCGCTGAGTGCGGCAAGCACAGCAAAGATGGCTGCTAGGATCAAAATTTGACGGAATGGGCCGCAATAGCTTGAGATGAACTTACCAACTGTTGTGGGCGGAACCCGTGTTTCATCATACTCAACAAAAGGATCGGATAAATTTTCAAATTTCTCAAACATAATTCACGTCCCGAACAAAAAGCCGCTTAGAATACACGCCTCAAATTCTAAGTAAATAGATTACTTGACGAGAGCGGGACTGTTCAGTCTAAGACCAAGAAAATACACGCTAAAATCAAGATCGCCATTGTCCAATTAAACCACTTAAGTCGGACATCATTCGTAAGAAAGCGTCGAATTCCTTGTCCCAACAATCCCCAGCTCAGCGTAGACGCCAGCGCAAGAACGCCAAACACAAACGACACAACCAGAGCCGCAAAAACAGGCTGTGACCCTGAGGCAAATTGCGCCGTCACGGCAACGGACATTGACCATCCTTTAGGGTTGATCCACTGAAACCCGGCGGCTTCTAGGAATGTAAAGGGACGCGGTTCGCTATTAGACGAGCCAAGCCCGCCGGATGTTGCAATTTTATAGGCAACATAGATCAACAAAACGATCCCGATCCACCTCAAGGTTTCACGCAGTAGAACACTTTGTTCAAACAGCGCACCAAGCACGAGGCCGACCAAAAATATCATCAGACTAAAGCCAATGGAAATGCCTAAAATATGTGGAATCGTTTTCCTAATCCCAAAATTCACGGCAGAAGCGGCAACAAGCGCATTGTTTGGACCGGGTGTGAATGAGGCCACCATTGCAAGCAAACTTAAGGCAACAAAAGCGTCCCACGTCATACCATGTCGTCCTTGCCTAAGGTGAATTTCGATGTGATCCACTGGCCTTCTAGTTCGCGCATTTTGTGGCCGAGGTCAGCCCCGCTATACTGCGGCATCAGATCACGGGCACGAATTGGGAAATTGGCATTGGCGCCTAATTGAGCATCCAACACGCCGCTATGTGGAACCTCTGTTTCAAAGAGTGTCGCCCGTAAAACCAACACATCAAGCGCAGGTTCCAACCCAAGGCGATAGCCCAATTCATGGGGCGGCATTGTATTTGATTGCCCATCAACCAAAAGATCAAACCGTTTGCGTTCAACGTTCGACAATCGAAGGTCATCCTGCCCCAGCGACGGGCACAGAGAAGCCAACCGCCGAATTGGGTTCGGATCAAGCCCAAGGTGCTGTTCGTGATGCACAAGCAAGGCAAAGTTCAGATCACTCGCACTAGGGAGAACGCGCGCAAGGACCCCAGTTGCGCGCATCGCGGCCAATGATGGTGCTGGATCAGGGGCGCTGAGCAGCTTTAGAATTTCGGCTGTCACACGTTCCTTGGACAATCGCTCCAGCCCGTCCAAATTTTGCGCAATCGCATCTAGCGCGTCTTCGTCAAACCCATGCTCAAGAGCACCATACCACGCATTGAACCGAAAGAACCGCAGCGTTCTAAGGTAGTCTTCTTGAATGCGTTTATGGGCATCTTGGATAAAACGAACACGTCGTTCTTGAAGGTCACCATAGCCCCCAAGCGGATCCAAGACGTCACCGTGACGATCCGCATAGAGCGCATTCATCGTGAAATCACGACGCAAGGCATCCTGTTCAATCGTCTCGGCAAAGGCCACAACCGCGCGCCGTCCATCTGTGGCAACATCCTTGCGATAGGTTGTTATTTCATGCGCGATACCTTTGGCGACAACGGTTATTGTCCCATGATCAATACCTGTGGGAATGGCATGAAATCCCGCAGCTTGCGCGATCTCCATAGTCACCGACGGAACAGCATTCGTTGAAATATCAATGTCACTTACTGGCGCGCCCATCAGAGCATTGCGCACACAGCCCCCAACAAAATAGGCCGTGTAGCCAGCCTCCTCTAACGCTTTACAGACCGCTTGCGTTGCGGGGTGTGAGAGCCAATCTCCTGTGACGCGCTCAGGGGTCATTGTGGAAACGTGTCGGCAAAGGCACGCAATATACGCGCCGTTGCCCCCCAAATATAATAGGGTCCATAGGGAACAGTGAAGAAATGCCGCGTTTGGCCACGCCAAAGGCGACCTTCGATGATGTAGTTGTCCGTATTCAAAACATGCGTGAGAGGCACAGTGAAAACCTCTTCGACTTCACCCGCTTCTGGAACGATGTCAAAGTGCCCATCAATGGTTGCCACAATGGGCATCACCTTAAATCCTGTGACCGTTTCATGATAGGGCAGCGCGCCAATGATCGTAACGTGATCGGACGGCAAACCCACTTCTTCATAAGCTTCTCTCAGCGCTGTCTCTGTGAAATTTGCATCCTGCGGATCAACTTTGCCACCTGGGAAAGCAATTTGCCCGGGGTGATGTTTCAATTGAGAGGACCGCTTGGTTAGTAACACGGATGGACCATCCGGCCCCTCTTGGATTGCGATGAGCACAGCTGCGTCTCGCAATTGACGCCCCAACGGTAATGAAACCTCAGGATTAAGGTCAAAATCACTAGAGGTCTGCCCATGTTGCGACACAGCAGACCTCAGTGAGGTTATCAAATCAGGTGTCATCGCCTGCGTCTTTTGTCGCCTCGAACCCAACGGACAGAGGATCAAGGTCGTAATGCGCGCTACAGAATTGACAATCTGCCGTAACACGGCCCTCATCCGTCGTCATTTTCTCAATGTCCTTAGCCGAATAAATCGACAAAGACTGGCGCACACGCTCTTCGCTACAAGAACAGCCGAATTTAACCGATTGAGCCGCGAAAATGCGCGGCTCTTCTTCGTGAAAGAGCCTTACCAAAAGGTTGGTTGGCGGAACAGTTGGACCAATCAATTCCATATCTTCGACGGTACTCATCAAAATATTGACGCGGTTCCAATTTTCTTCTTCGTCCCCATGCACAAGATCACTAGCCGCCAAAACGCCCCCTTCACCTGAGCCACCTTCGCCAGTAACTAGAGGCGACGCCTTGGGCATTGTTTGGATCATGATCCCACCTGCGCGCCAATGTTCGCTTTTGCCAGGCTCAATGGATTTGCCAAACTTAAGGGCAAATTTCGTAGGAAGCTGTTCGGATTGTGCAAAATACGCCTCAGCCGAGGCCGACAACGATCCGCCACCCAAGGGAGCAATCCCTTGATACGGTTTCATATCTTGGCCTTGATCCATCAAAATCGCGAAATACCCGTCACCAATTTGCTCAAATGGGTCGCCATCGGTTAGGCGATCCTCATCAAAACTCGCGTAGGCGCGAATACGGGCTGGGTCGCCCTCTTTTTCAGGACCGTAATAATCCGTCGCGATCATACGAACCGCGCCTTTTGACTGAACCTGAAGGGACAGTTTCCACCGCAATTTAATACTTTGACCGATCAACGCGGTTAACAGTGCCATTTCGGCGACCAAGGCTTCCACAACAGGAGGATAGTTGTGTTGTTTCAACACACCATCGAGCACGCCATCCAGACGTGCAATGCGCCCGCGCGTATCAGATTTGTCCAGTTGGAACGGTAAAACTGTATCGTCCCACGCTATTTGATTTCCAAGTGACATATGGTTTCCTTAATCAGCCTTTGTGTGGCATACCGTTTTCATGTTGTTCGAGCAAGTCATGCGCGAAAGAGGACCACAGATATGATTAGACGTTTCGGGGAACAACCCCTTGCAGAGATTTCTTACACACATCGACCTGGTGTCTATGTGATCCTCCCACAGGGCGATCAAGTTTTGCTGACCTATCAATCTGAACCAACTCCTGAATTTCAACTCCCCGGTGGGGGCGTTGATCCCGGGGAAAACCCTATGGCCGCGCTTCACCGCGAGGTGATGGAAGAAACGGGTTGGATCATCTCAGCGCCAAAACGATTGGGTGCCTTTCGCAGATTCACCTATATGCCTGAATACGATCTTCATGCTGAAAAGCTGTGCACAATTTATGCTGCGGCGCCGATCTATAAACGCTGTGATCCCTTAGAAGACGATCATGACCCTGTTTGGGCCGACATGGAAACAGCGCTGTCCTTATTGGGGAATGACGGAGACGCGCATTTTCTTGAACACTTCATGGCGTTGAATGGCCTGTTGTAGCGTTATATTCTAATAAGACCGCTGAGACGTCATCTGGGAAATCGGTGGTGCCTGCGTAATCTGCTAAATGCCACGTCAAGAGATCAAGCTTTTCTAAGCCAGTCGTTTTAGACACGGATCGCAAGATCCGTTCTGTGCCCGCATCATCCAATAGGTCGCCTTTTGCGTTTGGGCATTCCGATATGCCATCGGACAGGACATAAAACCTGTCCCCTGCCGTCATCTGGATTTGATGATTTTCAAAACTTGCATGCGGCAATAACCCAAGAGGAAGCCCCCCTTGCCCCAGAAATTCAAAGCGGTCTTTACCCCGTTGCATGATGGGATGAGGATGCCCCCCTTGCGCAAAGCATAACTCACCCGTGGTGGCATCAAAGACAGCTAAAATCATTGTGAAATAATGCTCAGTTTCCATGTCCTCCAACACCATTGTATTCAAATGCGCCAATACATCTGCAGGTGGGCGTGGTTCGATGTTGCCTAAATGATCACGGTGCAGGGCAATATTTTGATCTGGCTCCGCAGAGGACAAATACCCAGCCAACCGCGCCGTCATCAACGCTGAGCTTATGCCGTGGCCAGAGACATCAATTCCATATATGCCGATCTTGTTGCCTCCTGCAGGAAAATACCCAACCAAATCACCTCCAACGCGCCCAGCGCTCCTTAAGAGCAAAGACACCTGAGCGGACCCACAGGAAATTGAGCGATCTTTAACAAGCGATTCTTGAAGCTTTTTCGCTTCGATAAGGTCATTGTCTATCGCGTCATATAGCGTGCGCAATTCGGCAAGCGTGTCTCCGATGACTTGGTTTTTCTCCCGCAGCTCGGACTGCATCGCCAAAATACGTTCCCCCGCGCCAATACGCGCGCGAAGTTCGGCACCGTTCACAGGTTTGGTCAAAAAATCATCTGCCCCGTCTTCGAGGCCTTGGGCAATTGCCGTTTTTTCGGACATTGACGTGACAAGAATGAAATAACAGTAAGCTGTGCTTTGAATATCCCGCAGCTTTTGACAGAGATCCAATCCCGTCATACCAGGCATCATCCAATCGCTGATGACAAGATCCGGCATAAGCTGCGCCGCGATTTCCAAAGCCTCCCTCGCAGAAGCCGCCTCAGTCACGGAATACCCCCACCGCTCTAAGAGGGAGCGCATGATGCGTCGCTGCAATCGGCTATCATCAACAATAAGGATATTTTGCACAACTCCCGTTGCGCTATTTAACTCGAACTCTTTTAAACAACTGGTCACAATACCCCCCTAACAGACACTCTAGTGTCCAAGGCAATTCCTAAGGATTTGTAAAACCTTCAAATCCAACTTTCTAAAATTGGAGAGGTAACCCTCTATTCATGTTTCGACGCGATTTTCTCTATTGGGACAAGTGAGAGGGTAGCCATGATAAATTGGAAAAGAGTCGAAGAATTGCGCGACGAGGTTGGCGCAGAGGATTTTGAGGAAATCATCGAACTATTTTTAGAAGAGGTTGACGAGGTTATTGAACTCTTGCGCGGTGGTGACGGATTGGATGACTTAGAGGCCCATATGCATTTCCTAAAAGGAAGCGCGCTGAACATCGGGTTTTCACAGTTTGCTGAGCTCTGTCAGATTGGCGAAACCCTCGCACGCGAAGACCGTGATGAAGACGTGAATGTAGATGGGGTTATCGCGTCCTATGACCAATCACGCGATACGTTTTTAACGCATCCACACCGCTAAACCAAAAGGTGCATCTTGTCCGCACGTGTCGATCCCGTTTCCGCAATCGATTTACGGCGTAATTTGCGCATGCCGCCAATCCAACGATCGTAATCGGACGCCTTGGCCTGAACATAATCAGAAACGACGGGATGCGGTAAAATCAAGAACTGTTCATTCTTGATCCCTTGGACAATGATATCCGCCACCTGCTCAGGCCTTAGCAAACCGTCGTGATCGGGAACCCCTTGATCGACTTGATAACCAAGCATTGGCGTCGCCACATATTGAGGACAAATCACCGACACTTTGACACCATCATCGCCATGGGAAATCGCCAAAGATTCAGCTAACCCAACCGCTGCGTGTTTGGTCGTTGAATAGGCGGCATCGCCAATTTGATTTAACAACCCCGCCGCCGAGGCGGTATTGATCAAATAACCATCGCCACGCTCTATCATCGCTGGCAAAAGCCGACGCGCGGCGAACACATGAGACATGACATGAATGGCGAAGCTATCTTGCCATTGTTGATTACTTGCGGATGCCGCATGGGATGGGTCGCAAAACCCAATACCTGCATTCGACACAAAGATATCGATGGTTCCCAAAGCCTTCTCAGTCTCATCAATCAATGCGTTGATCTGACCTTCATCGCGCACATCGCATGGAACGCCCAACACAGACAGCTCTTGTGCGGCTTGGCTCAAGGATGTCTCATTCACATCAGAAATCGCAACACGCGCGCCTTGATCCTTGAGAGCGCGGGCAAGGGCAAAGCCAATACCGCTGGCGGCCCCTGTGATAACAACGATTTTGCCCGTAACATCCATGGCGCCCTAAATCACGAACTGGGCTAACAGTTCATCATTGGTGATGTCTGTATAGGTAAATCCTGCGCCATCTAGACGACGGAAGAAATCACTAAATTGATCCGCGGATTTGGTTTCAATTCCGATCAAAATAGACCCAAAATTGCGGGCCGACTTCTTGAGATACTCAAAGCGCGTAATATCATCATCTGGGCCCAAGAAATTCAGGAATTCTTTCAATGCGCCCGGTCTTTGAGGCATGCGCAAAATCAGATATTTTTTGACCCCCATGAACCGCTGCGCGCGCTCTTTCACCTCTGGAAGCCGTTCAAAATCAAAATTGCCACCAGAGGTCACACAGACAACTTTGCGGCCTTGAATAGATTGCCCCAAATCTTTGAGTGCATCTACAGCCAAGGCGCCCGCAGGTTCCAATACGATGCCTTCTAGATTGAGCATCTCAAGCATCGTCGTACAAATGCGATCTTCTGGAATCGCCAGCAAATTGGCCAGACCAACATTTTTCAAACGGGCAAAGGTTTTTTCACCGATCATCCCAACTGCTGCCCCATCCGCAAAGGTATCAACTTTGCTAAGCTTGCTTGGCTTGCCATGCATAATTGCCTCGCGAAGGCACGCGCCGCCTGCGGGTTCAACCAAGGTGTAATTTGGACCGTTGCCAAAATAGCTCAGCACACCTGATGACAATCCACCGCCACCAACGGGGAGAATGATATGATCTGGCACGCTTCCTAATTGCCGCTCAATTTCCACCGCAACGGAGGCTTGGCCTTCGATCACGTCATCATCATCAAAGGGCGATAGAAAATGTGCGCCACTGTCACGGCAGAAGTCTTGCGCCGCGCGAAGGCAATCGTCGAAATAGTCCCCAACAAGGCGGATTTCGATATTTTCACCACCAAAGACTTTGGTTTTTTGGATTTTCTGCTGCGGCGTCGTCACCGGCATAAAAATCGTCCCTGTGACACCAAAATGGCGGCACATATAGGCAACCCCTTGCGCATGGTTCCCCGCAGAGGCACAGACAAAGGCCTTTTGTTCAGGCACCTTGCGCATGGCGTTAAAGGCTCCGCGAAGTTTATAAGATCGCACAGGGCTTAAATCTTCGCGTTTGAGCCAGATCTCAGCGCCAAACAGCGCGCTGAGATGTGCATTTTTCTGCATTGGTGTTTCGGAAAACACGCCGCGCATTTCTTGCTCGGCCGCTTGGGCACGTGTATTAAAATCAGTCATACCCAAGCATTGCTGCATCCCACAAAGCGTTGCAAGCCTATTGTTAACGCAGCTACGCTAGGACGCAGGTCTTAGGTTTCCTGCTTCATCGTGCTTGACAAAACATTCATTTCCGCAGAAATCCCCTGAATTGCCGAAGATTGTTCTTCGGTCGCCGAGGCAACAGAGGATGCATTGTCCTTTAGAACAAGCACGCTTTCCAGGATATCTTTGGTGTTGGTTGAAATGTCCCCTGTCAACTGTTGCACAGAGTCGATTTCTGAGGCGATTGACTGGGTAAAGACGCTCGCGCTATTTGCGAGGTTCTTAATTTCTCCCGCAACAACCGCAAACCCTTTACCAGCTTCCCCCGCCCGCGCCGCTTCGACAGCGGCATTCAGCGCCAGCAAGTTAATTTGATCCGCGATTGAATAAATCTGTTCAACCGTTGTCGTCATCTTTTCAGATGCATTCACCAAATTGCCAACAATCATTTCTGTTTTTCTGACAGAGTCACTGCTGTATTCTGCCGCTTGCGTATTCTGACGCATGAGCCTGACAATATCGTCGATGGATTGGTTCATCTGAACGATCGCCGTTGCGGTAGAATCAATTGTCGCAATAACGTTTTGTTGCACCTCTTTAGACGCGGTTATGTCCGTTGCCCGTTTGGTGACGCCAATAACATTGCCAGCCAAATCATAATCAGGATTATATGACGCGGAAATATAGACGCTTTTGCCCAATTTATTGATCCGGTGAAAGTCTCCAAACGTTGACTTTCCAGCCTGAAGATTGCGCCAAAATTGATCATAAAAATGGGACTGAACGTAGTCAGACGTACAAAACATTCTGTGATGCTGGCCAATGATCTCATCCAAACGGTATCCAAACACCTCCAAGAATGTTGAATTGGCATCCGTGATATAGCCATCAGGCGTAAACGAAATGGAGGCCTGCGTCAGGGCAATCGCTTCTTTAGTTTTTTCAGTCGGGATTGAAATATCGACCGCATATTTCACGACACCGACAACATGTCCTGCGTCGTCGCGCACTGGGTTATATGTGGCTTGGATATAGATATCCTCGCCTGACCGTTTTAGGCGCCGATAGCTTCCTGATTGAAATGTGCCGCTGCGCAAAGAATCCCAAAAATCTTGGTATTCCTCAGAGGCCGTATAGTTTGGATCACAAAACAAGCTATGATGCTGGCCCATCAATTCGCTCAGGGAATAACACAGCGCTTTGCAGAAATTGTCGTTGGCGTAGAGGATATTGCCCTCTGGTGAAAAATGGATAATCGCTTGGCTTCTATCCATGGCCTCTGCAATTTGTGCATCGGAAAAAGCACTATTTCGCATTTGTTTGATGTGTCTAGAGAAAAACATTCGGGCGGTGTCCTGAGGTCGTTAAATACCGGTGTTATTCTTTGTAACGACCAAGACTGCCCGACTATTAGATAATCCCCCAAATCGCCTGTATGGGCGGCCCGCTTAAGCTAGTTATCGGCATCCTAGTTGGGCTCCCCCTTGCCTCTATGGGGAAAACGGGGTAACTCGCTGACAACTTTCGATCTAGGGAACATTTGTTATGACCAAAGCACCAAAAAAAGTGGTCTTGGCCTATTCTGGCGGCTTGGACACATCCATTATTCTGAAATGGCTTCAGACGGAATACGGCTGCGAAGTGGTTACTTTTACGGCGGACCTCGGCCAAGGCGAAGAGCTTGAACCAGCCCGCCAAAAGGCTGAGCTATTGGGAATCCCTTCTGAGAATATTTATATCGAGGATGTGCGCGAAGAATTCGTGCGGGACTTCGTTTTCCCAATGTTCCGTGCCAATGCGCTTTATGAAGGGCTCTATTTGCTAGGAACCTCCATTGCGCGACCTTTGATCTCTAAACGTTTGGTGGAAATTGCCGAGGAAACCGGTGCTGATGCTGTGGCACATGGCGCAACGGGAAAAGGCAACGATCAGGTGCGCTTTGAATTGGCGGCCTATGCTTTGAACCCAGATATCAAAGTCATCGCCCCTTGGCGCGAATGGGACCTCTCTAGCCGGACCAAGCTCTTGGCCTTTGCAGAGGAAAACCAAATTCCGATCGCCAAAGATAAACGCGGCGAAGCACCGTTTTCTGTTGATGCCAACCTGTTGCACACGTCGTCTGAAGGTAAAGTCTTAGAAGACCCAGCAGATGAAGCACCCGATTATGTCTATCAGCGGACGGTTCATCCTGAGGATGCCCCAGATACACCAGAGTATATCGAAGTCGAATTTAAATCAGGTGACGCTGTGGCCATCAATGGCGAGGCCATGTCACCAGCGACAATTTTGACAAAGCTTAACGAATATGGCGGCAAGCACGGTATTGGGCGTCTTGACTTGGTTGAGGGCCGATTTGTCGGAATGAAATCACGCGGGATCTACGAAACACCTGGCGGAACAATTTTGCTGGAAGCCCACCGTGGTATTGAACAGATCACGTTGGACCGTGGCGCGGCCCACCTCAAAGACGAGTTGATGCCGAAATATGCCGAGCTTATCTATAACGGCTTTTGGTATTCACCAGAACGCGAAATGTTGCAGGCCTTGATCGATCAATCACAAGAAAACGTCACGGGGACGGTACGTCTTAAGATGTACAAAGGGTCCGTTCGCACGGTTGGACGTTGGTCCGATTACAGCCTGTATTCCGAAGCCCATGTAACGTTCGAAGACGACGCTGGCGCCTATGATCAAAAAGATGCAGCAGGGTTTATTCAGTTGAATGCACTACGTTTGAAATTGCTCGCGGCGCGTAAACGTCGGGTCGGCTAAATCATTAATGTGTTAGTATGACTGAGGGCCGCGATCGTATGCATCGCGGCCCTTTTCTTTGGGCTTCGCCCCGCCGCTTGCGCGGCTCCTAAGAATATTTAGGCAAAGATGAAATTACAGTCCCGCCTCAGATTCAATTTGTTTGCGTGATTTGCGCGCACGCTCTGTGGCGGATTTCAACTGGCCACAGGCGGCCATGATGTCTTCGCCGCGCGGGGTTCTAATTGGGCTTGCATAGCCAGCTTTGTAGATAATATCTGCAAAGGCTTCGATACGGTCCCAGTCGGATCGGACATAAGGGGAGCCCGGCCATTCATTGAATGGGATTAGGTTGATCTTGGCAGGAATGCCGCTGATGAGTTTAACCAAACGACGGGCATCTGCATCTGAATCATTCACGTCCTTGAGCATGACATATTCAAATGTAATCCGCTCAGAATTTGATATTCTTGGATAGGCGCGCAGCGCGCCAAGCAATTCTTCGATATTCCACTTTTTATTGATCGGAACCAATTTATCACGCACCTCATCGGTGGTTGCGTGAAATGAAATCGCCAAGAGACATCCGATTTCTTCGGCCGTTTTTGCGATTTCTGGCACGACGCCAGAGGTCGACAATGTGATGCGTCGGCGAGACAGGGAAATGCCCTCGGGGTCCATAGCGATTTTCATCGCGTCGCGCACGTTGTCGAAATTATAAAGTGGCTCGCCCATGCCCATCAGAACGATATTCGACAACAGACGGGTTTCGTTTTTTGGCGCCCCTGGAATGGGCCATTCGCCGAGATCATCGCGCGCCACCAAAACTTGGCCAATGATTTCTGCGGAGGTCAAATTACGAACGAGCTTTTGGGTGCCCGTGTGACAGAATGAACAGGTCAGCGTACAGCCAACTTGGCTGCTGATGCATAGGGTGCCGCGGCCATCTTCGGGGATGTAGACCGTTTCGACTTCATGACCGCCAGCAATCCGCATGAGGTATTTACGTGTGCCATCCAATGACACTTGTTTGGACACCACTTCTGGAACCTCAAGAACGAAATTCTCTGCCAAGAGAGTGCGATACGGTTTAGCGAGATTGGTCATCTCAGCAAAATCGCGCACGCCCTTTTCGTAGATCCACTGCCAGATTTGACCGGCGCGCATTTTAGCCTGCTTTTCAGGCGTTCCATGGGTGATCAAAGTATCCCGCATTGCGCTCCGCGTGAGACCAATAAGATTGGTCGCACCCTCCGGCACTTTGCGGGGAATGGTCATGACATCCTGAGTAATTGGCGCGGTTGCGGTCATTGAGTGTGCTTTCCAGAAAAAACTAGAGCGAACCCTTACAGGATTCGCTCGGCATTTGCAAAATGTAGCTAGATGTTACTTACACCGCTTTTCCGCGTCTTCAACGGCGGCGGTAAAGCCAGACAAGGAAAATGTATCCTCAGTCTTCGTTCCTTTGGAAGAGCGCCCGACAAGTGTTGCCTTGGCCCCACGCTTCATCGCAGCAATGATTTTATCATCATCGGCATCTGACGCCGCCCAAGCCCAATCGCCTTGGGTAAACAAGTTATATGTGCTGCTTCCAACAGAAAGCGTCACAGTTGAATCCTTGGCAAAAGGATACCCACCTGTAAAGGCCACTTGACCGTTCACTTTGTCAGATGGACGGTAGAAGGTGTACAAAAGGATTTCCCCACGACGCACAGCAACCACACGGCCATTGCGTGTATTTACCGTCTCTTTTGGTTGAGACACGCTCCAGCATTCTTTGGGGTTGGTTTCAACAAACACGCTCCAGTCCGTTTTTTCGGCCACTTTGTTTGTGCTTGTTTGTTGTGCCATAGCGGGTGTGGTGAACAACATCACGCTGGTTACACATGCTGCAATTTTCGTCACTGTTCGCATAAAAGCCTCCGCCCCTTTGGGCCTTAATCCTTGTAAAAATGATCGTTCATTTATGAATTGAACTGTAATCATTTCCTTTAACTCTCGACAAAGGCACCTTAGACTGAAATTGCTGATCTGCGAAAGCCCCTTGGCGTAAATTTGCTTAGAAAAAGGACGACAAAATGACCTCTGCAGTACCAATTTGTGAAATTTGGCGCGGTCCATTTCTGGAATGCGTCCATTTGGGGCATGCTGTGATTTGTGATGACAGTGGACAGATCATTAAATCTTGGGGCGATGCGAATGCGACACTGTTGCCGAGATCATCGTCTAAAATGATCCAAGCCTTGCCCTTGATCACCTCAGGGGCCGCGCACAAATATGGGCTTACGACTGAACAGTTGGCCTTGTCTTGCGCCTCTCATCAAGGGGCGAAAATACACACTGATCGGGTGAGTGCGTGGCTGTCGGATTTGGGGTTAGCCGATGACGATTTTCGATGCGGGGCGCAGAGGCCGAATGATCCAGAGGCCAAGATTGAGCTGATTAAATCAGATGCCTCACCGTGTCAGATGCACAATAATTGCTCGGGCAAACACACAGGGTTCTTGACACTTAATCAGCATTTGGGCGGCAATAGCGAATATATCGAAGCGGATCATCCCGTTCAACAGGCCTGCCTTGAGGCCTTTGAAATGGTGACGGATAGGCCGAGTTTGGGCTATGGCATTGACGGATGCTCCGCCCCTAATCATGCCACAACTGTCTATGGGTTGGCGCGCGCTATGGCGTGGTTTGCATCCGCAGAGGATCGCAGTGACCTTGCCTCAACTGCAGCTGCCCAATTGACCCAAGCCATGGCACAGTTTCCAGAGCTGGTCGCAGGCGAAGGGCGCGCTTGCACCGAATTGATGCGCGCTATGGATAACAAAGTTGCCATCAAAACGGGTGCAGAAGGTGTGTTCGTTGCCATTATTCCAGAAAAACGCATCGGGATCGCGCTAAAGGCATATGACGGTGCTACACGGGCAAGCGAGGCCGCGATTGCCGCACTGTTGGTTGCCTTGGGCGTTTTGGATGCCCAGCATCCTGCAACCCTGAAACGGATGAATGCGCCGATCAAAAACTGGCGCGGTGTTGAAACGGGCATGATCAAGCCAGCGGCCGAGTTGGTCCTATGATCGTTTTGTTCAACAAGCCGTTTAACGTGCTGTCGCAATTCACGGACAAGGGCACTCAGGGATCGGACCGCAAAACGCTGTCGGAATTTATCCCCATTCCCAAAGTTTATCCCGCAGGGCGTTTGGATCGGGACAGTGAGGGATTGTTGATCCTGACGGACAATGGACGACAACAGGCGTTGATTTCTAATCCCAAACACGAGATGGAAAAGACTTACTGGGTTCAAATCGAAGGTGACCCAAGTGATGCTGACCTTGATCCGCTCCGCAGAGGCGTTGAGCTCAAAGATGGGATGACGCGGCCTGCTCGGGTGCGATTGATGGATCCCCCAGTCCAGTTATGGGATCGTGATCCCCCAATCCGTGAACGCAAATCCGTGCCTGATCGTTGGATCGAAGTCACGATCACCGAAGGTCGCAATCGACAGGTGCGCCGTATGACCGCCGCTGTTGGGTTGCCCACATTGCGATTGATCCGTTATCAAATCGGACAATGGACACTAGATGGGATGGATGTCGGATCCTATCGCAAACTTGCATAAGAGCCGCCCCTCTGGGAGGGGCGATCAATGGTCAAGCTGCTGCAAATCCTGCATCTAGGGACGTAAGGATGGTCGCAATCTCTGCCTCGGAAATCGTTAGCGGAGGTGACATCAAAATGTTGTTCCCCCCAAGCCGCACCATCGCCCCATTTTCATAGGCAACCTGATGGATATGTTTCATGGTGGCGACATCCATTGCTGTTTTATTGGCGGCATCACTCACCAATTCGATACCCGTCATGAGACCCTGACCACCACGCACATCCCCGATGATGTCATATTTTTCAGCAAGCTGTTTGACACCCTCGTATAGCTGTGTCCCCCGCGCGGCCGCGTTGGTTTTGGTATCAAGCCGTATCGTTTCATTCATACAGGCAACCACAGCAGCCGATCCAACGGGGTGGGCGGAATAGGTGTATCCGTGGAAAATAGCCCCTTCGCCTGTTGTATCCTTTTCAAAGACGTCAGCAACCTTGTCACTTACCAATGTCGCCCCAACAGGGAAATAACCTGAGGTGATGCCCTTTGCCATTGTCATCATATCGGGTTTCACGCCGTAATGACGCGCGCCAGACCAGCTTCCTGTGCGGCCAAATCCTGTGATCACTTCGTCCGAAATCATCAAAATACCATGGCGGTCGCAAATTTCGCGCATCAATCCCATGAACGAGGCATCTGGAACAATCACGCCCCCTGCCCCTTGGATCGGCTCCATGATGAAGGCCGCGATCGTGTTGGCGCCTTGGAACATGATTTCATCCTCAAACGCCGAGGCAATGTTTTGAGCCAGCACCGCTGGGTCCGTTTCATTGAACGGATTGCGATAGGTATAGGGGCTGGGCAAATGAAAACATCCTGGCAAAAGCGGTTCGTAGTTTATGCGAAACCGATTGTTGCCATTCACAGATGCACCGCCGAAATGCGTCCCGTGATACCCCTTCTTCAAAGAGATATATTTGGTTCGGGTCGGCTCGCCCCGTAAACGATGATATTGACGCGCCAAGCGAAGTGCCGTTTCAACGGAATCAGATCCACCCGAGGTGAAAAAGACACGGGCCATTCCATCTTCGGCAAACATCTCGCGCACCATGTAGGACGCCTCAATCGCCGTCGGATTGGATGTCCCCGCAAAGGCGGAATAATAAGGAAGCTCATAGAGCTGTTTAGAAATCGCGTCTTTGACAACGTCGTTAGAATAGCCAAGGTTCACACACCAAAGTCCACCAACGGCATCTACCACTGTGTGATCATCAATATCGGTAATGCTCACACCCTCAGCAGATTTTATAACCTTCGGGGGATTCGCCATCGCATCCCCAGGGTGGCCCATAGGATGCCATATGTGTCGCGCATTGTTTTCACGAATAAAATTGTCATCTTTCATGCCACACTCCTTTGAGGCAAATTAATTTGATCAAATTTTATAAATTTGAGGGGCATTGTCCAGCGAAATCGGTGACATCCTATCACTAGACAGTGCTTGAGCTTGGGTATAGTTGTGACCATTATGGCTAAACCAAAGACAGATCCGAATTACAAAGTTATCGCAGAAAACCGCCGCGCGCGGTTTGACTATGCGATTGATGATGACCTTGAATGCGGCATTATTCTCTCTGGATCCGAGGTCAAATCCCTGCGCACAAATTCGGCGAATATCGCAGAAAGCTATGCCGCGGTTGAAAACGGCGAATTGTGGTTGGTCAATTCATACATTGCCCCCTATGAACAAGCCAAGACATGGGGCCACGAAGAGCGTCGTAGACGCAAGTTGCTTGTCAGCAAAAAAGAAATGGCGCGCCTATGGAATGAAACCCAACGCAAAGGCATGACGCTTGTTCCGATTGTTATGTATTTCAACCACAAAGGCATCGTGAAATTCAAAATCGGGATCGCCAAAGGCAAAAAGAACCACGACAAACGAGCGACTGAAGCCAAACGCGATTGGGGCCGCCAAAAACAGAGGCTTTTGCGTCACAGCGAGTAAAAAATTCCTGATTGGCGAAAAACTAACGTCAAATTACCCTAACTTTTGGATAGGTTTTCTGGCTTACTATGCACAACCCAAAAAATGGGTTTGTTTCTGAGTAAGAGAGGGATGCAACATGGAATCTATGATTATCGGACTTTTGTCTGGCGCAGCAGGCGGTAACGCAGCTGGTAAACTTCTAAGCAACTTGAACCAAGGTACATTGATCAACTCGATCTCTGGTATCGTTGGCGGCGGTCTCGGCGGTACAATCTTGTCCGCAATCGGTGCACCTGACATGGCTGGTATGGCTGGCGAAGCAGCTGGACTAGACTTTGGCGCAATCGCGGGCCAAGTTGCAGGCGGCGGCGTCGGTGGTGGCGTTGTGCTGGCGATTGTCGGATTTATCCGCAACAAAATGGCTGGCTAAGCTGAAAAATATGGGCCTCGGGCGTCTTTCCTAGACGCTCGGGCTTGTCTACGCCCCCCCCGACGGTGTAGGCAGTGCAAAATCCTAGCCGGGGGTTCCCATGACATATGACGATCCAAAGACGCTCGTTTCGACTGATTGGCTTGCCTTGCATCTCAAGGACCCAGATTTGCGGATTCTTGATGCGTCTTGGTATTTGCCTGACGCCGGTCGCGATGCCAAAGCGGAATATGATGCCGCTCATATTCCGAACGCACGCTTCTTCGACATTGATGACGTGAGCGACAAACGCTCTGACCTTCCGCATATGGTTCCGCCCGTTGAAAAATTCATGTCCCGCATGCGTCGCCAAGGTGTTGGAGATGGCCATCAAGTTGTCATCTATGACGGCGCCGGTTTGTTTTCCGCCGCACGTGTTTGGTGGTTGTTCAAACTGATGGGCCAAGAGAACGTTGCTGTTCTGGATGGCGGCCTTCCTAAATGGATTGCCGAGGGACGTGAAACAGAAGACATGCCCCCAATCATTCGGGATCGACACATGACAGTGCGTCGCCAGAACCACATGGTCAAAGACGTGACCCAAGTGTCAGCGGCATCAAAACTGGGCGATTACGAAATCATTGATGCGCGCCCGCCTGCACGGTTCCGAGGGGACGCACCTGAACCCCGCGCAGGGCTTCGCGCTGGGCATATTCCAGGGGCTAAGAACGTCTGCTTTAAAAATGTGCTCAATGACGACAACACGATGAAATCGACTGACGACTTGCGCGCAGAATTTGAAAAAGCAGGCGTTGATCTGTCAAAGCCTGCCATCACGACCTGTGGATCAGGTGTGACCGCAGCCGTCCTAAGTTTAGCCCTAAGCCGATTGGGGAAATATGACCACTCACTATATGACGGAAGCTGGGCGGAATGGGGAATGTTCCCAACCGTTCCCGTCGCAACTGGAGACGCGTAAATGTTCAGCACGCTAAAAGAGCAACCCGCAGATAAAATCCTTGCTTTGATGCAAGCCTACAAGGCTGATCCAAGATCTGAGAAAATCGATCTTGGGGTCGGTGTCTACAAGGATGCCACGGGACTAACGCCAGTTATGCGTGCTGTAAAAGAAGCTGAAAAACAGCTTTGGGAACAAGAAACGACAAAATCCTATGTGGCCTTGGCGGGTGATCCTGCGTTCGGGGATGCTATGGTATCCTTGGTCTTGGGCGATGCCGTCGCACGCGCCAATGTCGCAGCGGTCGCAACACCTGGTGGAACGGGTGCGGTGCGTCAGGCCTTTGAACTGGCGAAAATGGCAAACCCTGATGTGCGCATTTTCGTATCCGACCCAACTTGGCCAAACCACTTGTCTATTTTGAAATATCTCGATGTTGAAATCGTAAACTATCGATATTTCGACAATGAGACCCGCGGCGTTGATTTTGAAGCCATGATCACAGACCTCAGCATAGCCAAACAGGGCGATGTGGTTTTGCTTCATGGATGCTGTCATAACCCAACGGGTGCAAACCTGAATTTGACACAGTGGCAGGCGGTTATTGACGTCCTGCAAAAGACGGGCGCAACACCAATGATCGACATCGCCTACCAAGGGTTCGGCGATGGTTTAGACGAGGATGCGGCTGCAACGCGCTTGTTGGCCTCTTCGGTTCCTGAAACGATTATCGCGGCAAGTTGTTCCAAAAACTTTGGGATCTATCGCGAACGCACAGGCCTATTGATGGTCGCCTCACAAGACCAAAGCGCCCATGGTTTGAACCAAAGCACATTGGCCTTTTTGAACCGCCAGAATTTTTCCTTCCCACCAGATCACGGTGCACGTTTGGTCACGATGATCCTTCAAGACGATGCGCTTCGGACGGATTGGATGACCGAGTTGGAAGAGGTGCGTTTGGGTATGTTAGGGCTTCGCACGCAATTAGCGACCGAGTTACAACGCTTGTCAGGGTCTGACAGATTTGGATTTATCGCAGAGCATCGCGGAATGTTCTCACGCCTTGGCGCGACACCTGACCAAGTGGTCGCCATGCGTGAAAAGCACGGGATCTACATGGTTGGTGATAGCCGCCTGAATATCGCGGGCCTTAATGCACAAACTGTGCCCGTTCTGGCCGCCGCAATCATAGACAGCGGCGTATAATCTAAAGTCCGGCGATATTTCAGTATCGTCGGTTTTTTTGGCCTCACAGACTAAATCATGTAACCTTATTTATTAAGCTCAAAGGTAAGAGCCCCAACCAAATGGACTTAACGTGACACAGAAAAACAGCCCCGCGTCAATAATGCGTCTCTATCTAGACACGGCTGACGTTTCCCAATGGGAGCGGTTGATGCCATTGAGTGTGTTCCATGGGATCACGACGAACCCTCTTTTGGCTCAGCGGGCTGGGCTGATTTATGAGGACATTGATTGGTCCCAAATGGCCGAGCGCGCTGTCGCATTGGGCGCTCAGGAATTACATGGGCAGGTTCCAAACACCTCAGACCGAGCGTTAGACTGGGCATCGGATTTTTATAATTCCTGCCAAAGTGCAGGCGGTGACGGCGTTGTCAAAATACCCTTGACAGAAGCAGGCATCAAACTGGCTACAGCCGTGAAATCATTGGGCGGAAAAATCCTAATGACCGCGTGTTATCATTCCAAACAAATGATCCTCGCAAGCGCGTTAGAGGCGGATTACATCGCCCCTTATTTTGGACGGATGAGTGAGGCAGGCCTAGATGCAACAGAGCACCTAAACCAAATGCAGCGCATGAGGGCCTCTTCAACAACGCGTATTTTGGTTGCTTCGCTTCGGTCGGTCGATCACATTTTGACGCTGACTGAGCAAGGGCATGATTGCTTTACGATATCACCTGATCTGGCGGATGACCTTCTGACAGATCCACTGACACGACAAGCGGCAGCGGACTTTGAGCGCGCTGCGAAAGGATAAAGAATGATTGTTATTGGCGGCGAAAACCTGATTGATTTTGTTCAAACAGCAACCGAAGACGGCCTCCCTGTTTATACAGCTAAACCAGGCGGATCTTGTTACAACGTAGCAATGGCAGCTGCGCGCCAAGGGCAGGACGTGGTCTATGTGACCCCTATTTCAAACGACTCTCTTGGGAATGTGTTGGCGAAACGTTTGGTAGATGACGGCGTGCGCTTTGCTGCACCGCGGTCTAACAAACCAACATCTCTTGCTGTTGTCTCAATCGAAAATTCCATCCCAAGCTATCAATTTTATCGCGATGGAACGGCAGAGCGCGATGTGACCTTGGATGGTTTGACTGCGATGATGCCCGCGGAGGCGAAAGCCTTTCACATCGGATCGCTCGCCTTAATCGACGGACAAGACGGCGCAGCATGGGAAGCGTTTTTTGAAGCCCAAGCCAAAGCAGGCCTCTTGACCACGCTGGACCCCAATGCACGCCCCATCGTTGTCCAAGATCGCGCGCCTTATGTTGAGCGTTTGATGCGCATGATGACACAGGCTGTCTTGACGAAGCTGTCTGATGAAGATTTGGAATTCATATATCCAGACCTCCCTTTGATGGAGGCCTTTGATGCCCTTTGCGCCCATAGCTCTGCGTCCCTCATTGTCCTTACTCGCGGCTCGGAAGGGTGCATCGCGCGCACAAAATCGCTTGATCTGTCGTTGCCTGCATCTCTGGCCGATCCGCTTGTTGATACTGTCGGAGCCGGGGATACGTTTATGGCGACATTGGTGTCAGAATGCTTGCGCAATGGCTTGCTGACACCCAGTGACTTTGATGCCTTAACTGAGGATCGTCTCACAGCTATATTGACCAAAGCAGGCAGAGCAGCGGCAATCAATTGTCAGCGTCAGGGCTGTAACCCCCCGACGCAAGAAGAGCTCTCCTAGGCCGCACTTCGTCCATTTTGGATCCAATAAAGAACAGCATCTCGTCGGGCGCGCGCCACATTAACCGCGTGCCCATCAGATAGTTTGAGCATCAGCTTGCCGCCAGTCTGTTGAGTGGCCTTAATAGCATGACGCGGGATCCAATATGAGCGATGCGGAGACACTGCAAAACGATCGCTAATCTGTGCCTCTAATGAGGCAATCGTCCCTTTGACGTAATAGCTCTGTCGTTTGGTTGCGACCTGTAAATAGTGCCCATCCGATTTGACGTGAAGGATGTCCCCCAAAGCAAGGCTATGGGTGTCAATCTGAACTTTGAGCTCAAGACCATTGGAGTCGACAACTGCGTCATCTTTAATTTCATCTGAAATTTTTGGATAGACAAATTGCACATAGAGTGAGGCAAAGAGCTCTAACATCAAGGCACAGGCAGCCGCAAAAAAGACCGAATATTTGAACTCATATCCCATCGGGATAGTGAACCAATTGGCGAATTGTACGCTTCCGTGATGTACCAAAAACGCCGTAATGATGGTCGAAGACACATGCAAAGAATACTTTGCACCAATGGAGCGGTACATGGCATTAAAGACAATGATCGCGAAGGTATAAAACAAGAAAAAGAAAGACGACTGACTGACCCAAAAAATCAGCCAAATAACATAGGGAAGCTCAGAAAATAACACGGAGGGGTTCAAGAAAATTGTCGCCCCTGACATGAGCGCCCAATAGACGACTGTCAAAGGATGAACCATCAGGCGGACTAATTCCGTGTCGGAAACCTTGATGCTGTTCCCACCGACAAAGACAGCCGTTGTTGGCTCGTTCGGTGTGGTCTTGTTTTGCTGAGCAATCGCCATTTCCAACCACGACAGCAAAGCAAGCTCTCGGCTTTTGGCGACAGTATGAATTGTATTGTCCGAGGTCTTCACCATCTGACGCCCAGGTTCCTTGAGGATGTCCTCAATACCATTTCGGAAAATCAAAGTAGAGCGGTGAACCAAAACAGCGTCTAATTCATGAAGCTGACTCATAACAGATCGCAAATTTTCGCGCACCACGATGTCGTCGTCATATGCCGATTTTATCCTAAGATTGTGACCTTCTGACTTGATCCAAATTAGGTCCTCAACTTCAAGGTTATAGGCCCCAACCGTCAACCAACGCACAGCTTGACTAGTCTGCGAGGGCGATTTGGTATCTGTACTATATCTTAGAATGCGGTTTTGAACAAACCTGTACCAGCACAGCGAAATACAGGCTTCCAGAATAAGGAAATAAAACCCAGCGATCAAAATCAGCTCGGTCAAATTCAATCGATAAGTCTCAAATGCCAGATCCGCCGAGGCCTTAATAAAGGGCAAGGACAGGATCAGCACCAATAGCGTCACTGCGGGTTCGTAAATATATCGCCACGCATAGGCACGCGCCACCGCGATCATTGCGAATTTAAAGCACACATATAAAACAAAAAAGATTGGGCCTTGTATGGTGAAATAATAGGCCCACTCCGTCATCGTGACGGGCAAAAAATAATGATAGGGATTTGCGAAAATAACAAGCAAAGCTGTCAGCAAAGCCGCCGCATAGAACAGACGGTCTGAAAACATCTTTTGAATATCATCAAAAGACAATGTATCCGTTTCACCAACAAGTAACTTTATACGCATAGCCAAATAGCACCAAACAAAGCGCGCCCTTTCAAATCACGAGATTGAAAGAGATTGCTCTATCTTTGTGGCGTCAATTGGACAAAAATCACGGCAATTTGGGCAACTGTGCCATTTTACACCTTTTTCGCCCTCAACCATAGGCGCCCTCAATCTCAGAGTGTTTTCCGACCTTAGGTCACCGTGTATCTGTCTTACCGGTCATAACATCGGGTGGGATAAAATCGAGCCGTCTCCGCGCAATACCGAACGGCCTATATCGACCACAGGCCTTCTCAAATTGGCCGAATTGGGGGAAATACTGGCTGGGATGGTAGGATTCGAACCTACGGTACACTGTACCAAAAACAGTTGCCTTACCACTTGGCTACATCCCAGCAGTGACGCGGTTCTTACGACGGCTTTATTCGGGGTTCAAGAGGGAAACTGAAAAAAACACGGCGCATATGGGTAAAATTCCTAAACCAATTTAACAACTTGCCCTCAAAGCCTTAAATTCCAGATTTCTGACCTATAATTCGCGAGGATTAGCCAGAATCATTTTCAGGCTGTGCCAAGTAGAGGTGATGCACAGGAATGGCAGGTGACATCGCGCGAGGTCGTGATATCCTATCTCTATCATATTGCGTGTATTGGAGCATAGGATGCGACTGCGGCTATTTATTTTGTGTGTTCTGGGCCTTGCTGTTTGGTGGGGTGTGACATGGCCATCCCCCTCGCCAAATATTTCAGAAGGCGTCGGACAAGTCGAACAAGGGGCCTATGTATTTGATGCTGCAGGCTGTGCAAGCTGTCACATGGCACCTGACTCAGACGACCGTCAGGCGCTTGGAGGCGGCAAAGCGTTTAAGACACCTTTTGGAACCTTCGTAGCGCCGAATATTTCATCACATGAAACAGTCGGCATTGGCGGGTGGTCTTTTGCGTCTTTTGCAGGGTCAATGCGCCATGGTGTTTCCCCAGAGGGCAAACATTATTTTCCCGTGTTTCCCTATACCAGCTATCAAAACATGACGGACCAAGATCTCAGAGATTTATGGGCCTATATGCAAACATTACCTGCTATTGAGGCACCAAACGACCCTCATCAAATAGCCTTCCCGTTTTCCATTCGTCGCAATGTCGGTGTGTGGAAATGGATCAATATGCCTAGCCATCGCTCTGATATCCCTGAGCGTGGGGATTATTTGGTCAATGCCTTAGGCCATTGTGCGGAATGCCACACGCCCCGCAATGCGATTGGGGGAATGAGGACGGACCAGTGGCTGCAAGGGGGACCAAATCCGTCAGGTCCAGGAAAAATCCCCGGGATTACTGGAGCAACGTTAGACTGGTCCGCAGAGGATATCGCGGAATATCTAAGGTCCGGATTTACCCCTGATTACGATGTTGCCGGTGGTGAAATGGTAGATGTGATTGCAAATACATCCCGCCTCAGCGATGAGGATCGCCTTGCAATAGGACGCTATCTAAAAGGCATCAAATAGCTATGGCAATTTGATCCCGAACGCGCTATCTCAGCGGCGTGGCCCCGTAGCTCAACTGGATAGAGCAGCCGACTTCTAATCGGCAGGTTGAGGGTTCGAGTCCTTCCGGGGTCGCCATACTGTTTCGCCCTAACTGTGGGCGTGTTCAATTTCCCCTTAACCCAACAATTTTTTACAAATTGACGCTAAAGTAAGGCGTTTATTAGCCGTTAGTAAACCTGAAACACGTAATCTTGTCGAAATCCCCTTTGCCTCTAGGGAGAGCCACGACAGCTTGTAACGATTCAGGTGGACACATAAATGGCAACGCATCTTGGTCTATTGGCCATTCAGCTAACAGGTAACCCACAAAACGTGGCCTCGCCGACTGTGACCGGACTCTATACAGCGGACTTTACCGACAACGGTGGCGACACTGTTATGGGCGCTGACCTGAGCGACCAAGAGATGGAAGAAATGACGCTGGAATATTCGAACACTGGGTTTGAAGCGCTCATTAATGGGGTCGATTATAATGATGTGTTCGAAGTTGATTCAGGGTCAATGGACTTTGATGGCGTGAACGTCGACGGCTTCTTTGCCTATATGTATGATACCACTCAAGACATTGAAAGTTATTTCTTTTTCCCGCTCAGCACCGAAGACGTCTCACATATCTCTGTCGGAAGCACGGTCACCGCGACGGGTCAACAGGACACGGGGAACACCATCGGCATGCCCTATGATCAAATCATGCGGGCCTCAGCCGTTGTCTGTTTTGCCAGTGGAACACGCATTTCAACAGCGACCGGATTGGTAAATGTCGAGGACCTGAGCCAAGGGGACTTGGTGTGGACACTGGATCATGGGTACCAACCAATTCGCTGGATCAGCGCGAAACATGTGCCTCACCCATTGATCGAAGCGAACCCCAAACTAACGCCCATCCGCATTCGCCAAGGGGCCATTCGCAAGAACGTCCCAAGCCGTGATTTGATCGTATCCCAACAGCACCGCGTCTATATCAAATCCACCATCTGCGAGCGCGTCTCTGAGAGCCAAGAAGCCTTGGTTCCGGCCAAACAACTCCTTGCATTAGAGGGGTTTGAACTGGCTACGGATATGCACACTGTCACCTATTACCACTTTATTTTTGACCGTCATGAGGTGGTCTTGGCGGACGGCGCTTTGGCCGAATCCTTCTACCCTGGGCCCCAAGCGATCAAGGTATTGAGCCCTGAAGCCAAAGAAGAATTATTCACTCTTTTCCCAGAGTTAGCCGACATGTCCCTCACGGAGCCTGTGCCCTCTGCGCGGCCTATTCTTGCCAATCCTGTCGCCAAAAATCTGGCTCAGCGGCATGAGCGCAACAAGCAGCCATTGGTGAACTAACCCTTTCTTTTTGGACCGATTTTCCCTATGGAGACGAGGTCCACATCAGGAAAGGAAAAGCCATGGGTGCCAAGAAAATAACATGCCTTCGCTGTTCACAGATCAATCGCGTCAACGATGAGAAACCTTTGGAACAGGCGGTCTGTGGTACCTGCCGCAAGCCCTTGATGACGGACAAGGCCGTGGACATCGATTTCAACCTCCTGAACAAAGCCGCCAGCAATGATGACATCCCCTTGATCGTGGATTTCTGGGCGCCGTGGTGTGGGCCGTGCAAGTCAATGGCCCCAGAATTTTCCAAGGCCGCACAGACCGTTTCGGGCAAGGCAAGGCTGGTCAAAGTCAACACACAGACCCACCAAAAAGCGGGTCAGAAATTTGGCATTCGCGGCATTCCGACGATGGTGAAATTCAAAGGTGGCAAAGAGATCAAACGCCAATCCGGGGCCACACAAAGCGCCGCCATAATCTCTTGGGCTTTGCGCTAAAAGGGCGCTCTGTTTTGCATCGGTAACACGTCGGTATCGCGTCGGTACCCTACGACTGTTGCGTTAAGGGGGTCTTAACGCAGCTAGGCGCAGTGTCATCACATGAGTACAGCCAAGTTCAAAACCCAATCTGAGCGAGACCAGCTTTTGCGCGACATGATGCGCCTGAGCCAAGACAAAATGATCCTAAGCTTTATGCACGAGTTTGTGCCGCCCGAATGGCACAGCCTGACTTGGGATATGGAAACGCAGCCGAAAAAGGACAAAGTCACGCTCTACATCGACCAACCCGTGATCAAGTTCTTCCGCTCCATGGGATCAGGCTATCAGGCCCGCATCAACCACCTCTTGCGAAGCTACATGAGGCTCCAAGTGCAAGGCCTCTTGGACACAGAACGTGCGCTAAAGGAACGGATGCAGGAGGGGGAGGAGGAGTAATTTATAGATTGTGTGGTCCACAAAAGTTTTTCCCGAAAAACATTACATAGCCTTCCGCCTGTTCCCAATGTGGTGGTCTGGAGTAAGAACTGCTCCTGCTGACAGTGCACGCATACGAACATATCCCCGCATCATATTTTCAGAAAATTCATACCAACCTCTCCTAGGCGAGCGTAGTATTGCCGAGTCAGAATTTTTTAAGATCCCCAGCCTATGTCGTATTCTTTCTATTCTATGAGGCTGCTTTTTAAATTGATCACACAAGGACAAATATGAAGAATCATATATTTCAGAAATTCTTCTAGAGAGTGTAGGACTATCTGCCGCTGCCCAAAGCACTAATTCGTAGTGAGAGCTATCACCATCTCTTATTGCACTCTCATACTTTGCTTGCAAAAATGCCTCACTTGCGGCTACCGATGCTTTTATTCCGTTGTCGAAGTCACTATCTTGAACCTGAATTTCTGGGGCCACTTCACTTAAATGACTTTGAGAACTTATCCTTATGTAAGTTTCTAGAATTATCTGCTCACCGATAAGGTGAACAAAATATGGAAAACCGTCCGATATTTGAGCAATACGGGTAAGAAAACTTTCAGAAATTTCCACACTAAGCTTACCGTATGCTTTTTGAACGATCTCCTTTCTCGCATCAAATGGTAATCTTTCAAGGTGCACAGTAAATACATATCTACCAGCAGATTCATGAAATCCCACGAATTCATCCAATGTCGACGCTACCCCACAGAAAATAAATTTGAGCCCTATTTGCTGATCTGAGATTTGCTTTATCAGGTCACTAAACAGTCCACGCTCAGAAACTGGCATTTTATCAAATTCGTCAACGACAATGATTGCTTTATTATCGTGAAGTTCCGCTACAAAATGTAGCAACCTTACTGCGGCGTTTACCGATTTTACCTCTATATTTATGTTCTTTTCCACAGCCTGCTTAAACCTTGTGGAAATTGGTCCCAAATTAAGTTTGACTTCCACTTCAGAAACTTTTTTTGAGTCAACCGTTTCCAAAGATCTGTTCACAACATCAGACATGAACTGTAAGAAAGTAAGCTGCTCGTTGCACCCCATTAATATAGGGTCACTGCTGGATGAGTGCACTGAATATGCAGCAGTTTGCGCAAGGGATGTTTTTCCAACACCTCTATCTCCATGAACGAATAGATGCCTGCCTGCCGAATTCAGCGCATCTTGCGCCTTCTTAAACAATTCATCCCTGCCGACTAGCTTTTCTATACTCTTTATAGGCATTGCAGGCGTAAAATGTTTAGCAAGCTCGATTGAAAGCTCGCGCCTCGTAAAATTAGATATAGCCATCGGACAAACACTTTTTGTTTCAATCCCACGACTATTCTAAATTAACACACATGGCGTCAAGAGTTTTATTTTAATAGTAACTTAGCGAGCGACCCGCTAAAAAGCTCGTACACTTTGAAAAACCGGATTCATTCTGTAGTTGTTTTGAGCTGCTAGGTTGGGGACGTCGCCCCAACCAGATCAGTTTAGCGTGTAAACTTCTTATGTTTCATACGCTTAGGTTCAAGTGCATCTGGACCTAGGCGACGTTTCTTGTCTTCTTCATAGGCGCTAAAGTCGCCTTCGAACCATTCCACATGCGCATCGCCCTCAAAGGCCAAGATATGCGTACAAATCCGATCGAGGAAGAAACGGTCGTGCGAGATCACCACGGCGCAGCCTGCGAAATCGACCAAGGCGTCTTCGAGGGCGCGTAGGGTTTCAACGTCCAAATCGTTGGTCGGTTCATCGAGGAGAAGCACATTGCCCCCCTCTTTCAACAAACGCGCCATGTGGACACGGTTGCGTTCCCCGCCTGACAACAGGTTCAATGGTTTTTGCTGATCGCCACCTTTGAAATTGAATGCCGAGCAATAGGCGCGGCTGTTCATTTGGGCATCGCCAAGTTGGATGATTTCCGCCCCGCCCGAGATCGCTTCCCACACGGTTTCGCCATCGATCAAATCATCACGAGATTGATCGACATACGACAGCTGAACCGTGTCGCCGTAGCTAACGGTTCCTTCATCGGGGGCTTCTTGACCTGTGAGCATTTTGAACAGGGTTGATTTACCCGCGCCGTTTGGACCGATCACGCCAACGATGCCGCCCGGGGGCAAGGCAAAGGAGAGGTCTTCGACCAAGAGCTTGTCACCCATCGCCTTTTTCAGGCCCTCGACTTCGATCACTTTGCCGCCCAAACGGGGGCCATTAGGGATGACGATCTGAGCGCGGGTGATTTTATCGCGCTCGGATTGGTTGGCCAATTCGTTATAAGAATTGATACGCGCTTTTTGCTTGGCTTGACGGGCCTTTTGACCCTGACGCATCCATTCCAATTCGCGTTCCAGCGTTTTTTGTCGGGATTTGTCTTCGCGGGCTTCTTGGGCCAAACGTTTGGATTTCTGTTCGAGCCATGCGGAATAGTTGCCCTCATAAGGGATGCCGCGACCCCGGTCGAGCTCAAGGATCCAGCCGGTGATATCATCAAGGAAGTAGCGGTCGTGCGTGACGATCAGAATGGTGCCTTTGTAGTCGATAAGGTGCTGTTGCAGCCACGCGATGGTTTCCGCGTCCAAGTGGTTGGTCGGTTCGTCGAGCAAGAGCATATCAGGTGCTTGCAGCAACAATTTGCACAGGGCAACGCGGCGACGTTCACCCCCAGAGAGGGAGGCAACATTGGCATCATCGGGGGGACAGCGCAGGGCCTCCATGCTGACGTCGATTTGGCTATCCAGATCCCAGAGGTTTTCCGCGTCGATCTTGTCCTGAAGCTCGGCCATTTCGTCGGCGGTTTCATCGGAATAGTTCATCGCCAATTCGTTGTAGCGATCAAGGATGGCCTTTTTCTCGGCCACGCCCAGCATCACGTTTTCACGCACAGAGAGGGTTTCGTCTAGCTTGGGTTCTTGCGGGAGGTAGCCAACCTTAGCCCCCTCAGCGGACCATGCTTCACCGGTAAAGTCCTTGTCCATGCCGGCCATGATCTTCATCAGGGTCGATTTACCCGCGCCGTTGACCCCGACGACACCGATTTTCACACCGGGGAGGAAGGACAGGTGGATGTCTTCGAAACATTTCTTACCACCGGGATAAGTTTTGGACACGCCCTGCATGTGATAAACGTATTGATAAGCTGCCATTGAGATGCTCCGCATTGAAACTGTGGTTTTTCGATGTGTTACAGGAATGGACGGAGTGGGGCAATGGGGGAGCGCGCAGGCGTAAATGTTTGGCTCGCCTGTTGCGCCAGCAGCAGGCACTCGTCTGCCCGCCCCACGGCGGGCGCGTTCCGCTCCCACCAGGGCAGCCGCTTCGCTATCAGATTTGAGGCCTGCTAAATCAAAAGCATCCAGAGCGCCACGCCAGCCAAAAGCGATCAGAACACGAAATGCACCTCATTAAAACTGTGAGGTTTCGACGTGTTACTGGAATGGGTGGTATGGGACGATGGCCGCACTATGCGTTGATCATTGGAATGGATAGGAAAGGAATTAGAACATATTGTTCGAAGTTTTCTTTTCGTTGGGTGTAGCTTCTCCCGTGCGAAAGCGATGTACTCAAATACTCGTGGTGATGTCCAGGAACTACCGATTGAGGATTTTCAAAAATGAGGGCGGACAAATCCGTTAAATCTTCACTAGCTCGAATTAACTTTGTGTCTTTTTCGCTAGCATCAGAAAATCCGAACCAAAAAACAACTTCTTCGCAAATTTCGTGAGAAACTGAAACAATAAATCTATCAAAAAGGTCCTTATTTAGAATTTGTAATAAAGTAAGTATGGCAAATCTTGAAGCGTGTCCCTGAATGACACGTGCGGCTATCAAACAAGAGAGCTTTGCGTATACAAAATTCAAATCTTTAAATGTAACAACATGTCTACGCCTAATTTTTTGCAACAGGACTTCTGTACTATCTACTATGCCAGTTCGATCTTGTGGTAACCCGCTAGCGAAAGAATTGAAATAATTAATAATATCGCTTTGGGTGGCAATCTCTCGTTCATTATAATTTGGCTGACCTCTAAGTGAAAAACTCAAATTGTAAAATTTTTGAAGATATTTAGCAGCGTCAAGATCACTTCCATATCTCGCTTTCACAGAATTTTCTAAACTTTTTAAATTCACACCAAGCACAAAATGCACATTTGGAACACTGAACAAATGTTTTACAATTTCTAACATGGATAGGGCAAAATCTGGCCTGCATCGGTCAAGTTCGTCGATTACGATGACTAATTTCTGAGCCTCCGTCATCATGGTCAGCGCTTCGCGAAATTCTTGGACTGCTGCTTGTTTCGCCGTTTCAGCTTCCCAGAACTTGTCAATTTCCTCACTAGCGGAATTGACGATTGCACCTCCAACGGCGCCAGCAATTTCTGAAACACCTGCGGTCGTTGCTGCCAAACCTACACGCGCCAGCAGGGGCGCTGTACCTTTTAACTTTTTCCAACCTTTTTCTAATAGATTTTTGTCTTTCTTGATTTGCTCATCCAGAATGCTCACCAATGCAATGAGCGGATCATTCATGAAGTCGTGTTTGAAGGCATCAAAGTAAACAAGCTCTGCCGTAAGTTCAGGGTCATTGGTGTGTTCTCCAACCCAGCATTTTAAGAATACAGATTTTCCACTACCCCAATGACCATCCAGTGCAATCACCATTGGATCAGAGACATTTTCAACGAGGTTAGACAGGCGTATGCCTTGGTCTTTGCGATTCAACCGATCGTGGTTGCCAAAACCGTCACTGTAGACGTCAATATTTGGCTCGGGAACAAATAGCTTCATGAGAAATCCTATACTTAAATAATCCTTAAAAAGGTGGGGACACTTATGTGCTATTTCAAGTTCACTTGGCCCCGCCTGTTGCGCAAGCAGCAGGCACGCGTCTGCCCGCCCCACGGCGGGCGCGTTCCGCTCCCACCCGGGCAGCCGCTTCGCTATAAGATTTGAAGGTGCACTATTTTATTTCATCTTTTTGCAATAATCGGTATCCACAGAGCCTAGGTGTAATTCTTTGGGGCGTGATGAAACAACGTATTGGACTATTTGGCGGATCTTTTGATCCTCCCCATTCTGGGCATGTGGACTTTACTCTGCAGGCTCTTAAACGGTTTGGGTTGGATCATCTGTGGTGGCTTGTGTCCCCCGGGAATCCCTTGAAACCCAACGGCCCTGCTCCGATGGAACACCGCTTGGAAGCGGCGCGTGGGATCATGGAACATCCCAAAGTGACGATCTCCGATATAGAGGCCCGCATTGGTACACGGTACACGGCCCAAACCCTGCGTTATTTGGTGGATCGCAATCCACATGTGCAATTTGTCTGGCTCATGGGGGCGGATAATTTGGGCCAATTCAACCAGTGGAAAGAGTGGCGTTGGATCATGGAGACCGTTCCGATCGGAGTTCTGGCGCGTCCAAAATCGCGCTTGGATGCCTTGACCTCACAGGCGGCCAAGACCTATGCGCATCGACGCCTTCCCTCACATGCCTCGCATCTTTTGGGACGCACGGACCCTCCGATGTGGTGTTATGCCAATATGCCCCTAAACCCAATGTCGAGCACGGCCTTACGTGCATCCAAGTGACAGTGCGGTCTAATTTCTAAGAAACATCATTTTGCCTTTGCACTTTGGGTAATTTTTGCACAGTTTCCCCGCAGGAGGATGCGTGCGTGGCCGTGTTAAGGATTAGTCTTTTTGGTGTTTTGGCAATGTGCTTTGCCTCTCTCACTCTCGCCAATGCGCCTGACGTGTCCGAGCGCCCTGTTGCCCGACCTGGATCAACCCCGCCACCCAGTCTAGAGCGGCTCATAGAGAGCTCAAAGTTTGACGGGGATTTGGGCGTGGCCTTGATTGATCTGTCCACGGGTGCCGTGATTGAGACGCGCAATCAAAACATGCCCTTTGCGCCAGCCAGTGTGACCAAGGCGATTACAGGGATCTATGCCCTTGAAACGCTTGGCGCGGAATTCACGTTTGACACCCAAGTTGCAATGGTGGGCGATCTCATAGGGTCCACTGTGCAGGGTGATTTGATCTTGATCGGGTCAGGGGATCCGAAGCTGGACACAGACGATTTGGCGCAATTGGCCCAATCGGTCAAAGCCAAGGGGATCACCCGTGTCACAGGGCGGTTGTTGTATTATGGGTCAGCCATGCCTCAGCTCCGGCTTATTGATGCCTCTCAGCCGAGCTTTGTGGGATATAATCCTGCGCTCTCTGGGTTGAATTTGAATTTCAATCGCGTGTATTTCGAATGGAAACGCGTGGGGTCCAATTATCAGACAACTGTTGATGCCCGTTCTGAATTTCATCGGCCCAAGGTGTCCATTGCCCGTGTTGGGGTGACGGATCGGTCTGGTCCACTTTTCACATATGACGCGCGAAACGGTGTTGATCACTGGAACGTGCGGCGCAATGCCTTGGGCAATGGAGGGGGCCGCTGGTTGCCAGTGCGTGATCCTGCGCGCTACACCGCCGAAGTGTTTAGATCCCTCTTGCGCACCTCAGGGGTTGAGATCGGAGCCTTGGCTGATGTGACACAGCTTCCCTCTCATGTGCCCCTCGCCGCACACACAAGCGCACCATTGTCCAAGATCGTAGAAGATATGTTAAAATATTCAACAAATTTGACGGCGGAAATTATTGGGCTGAGAGCCAGTCAAACGAGTGGACCAGTGGCGAGTTTATCCGCATCCGCGAAAAGGATGCAGGATTGGACAGGGGCAAACCTTGGGACGAAAACGGCTCTCTTTGTGGATCACTCTGGATTAGGCGACAAGACACGCATCACCCCTGCGGATATGGTGCGTGCGCTGACGGCGCAGTTTGGACGGGATCCGAGCTATGTTGAGCGTCTCAAGCCCATTGCCGTGCGCGATTGGCAAGGTAACATCGACAAAGCAGCGCGTCACCGCATTCAGGCCAAGACTGGGACTCTAAATTTTGTGAGCAGCCTTGCCGGATATCTCAATGGCGAGGATGGGCGGAATTTTGCATTTGTGATCTTTAGCCAAAACATGGATCAGCGCCGCGCCACCCAAAACCCAAATATCGAAATGCCCAAAGGTGCGCGCACCTACAACACACGCGCGCGACGGTTACAGAGGTCTGTTTTGACGCGTTGGGCCGAGCTTACGGACCTCCGCTAATTATGCCGTCATGTGGCGCGCGCGGCTGCCGCGTTCGATCGCAGCGGCATGAAGGCGATCAATCTTGAGCTCATAGCGCATTTCTTCGAGCAGGCGGAGTTCCGTTTCCAAGATCACCCCATCGGCCGCAGCAACATCACAGCACAAGGCATAGGCTGTTTCAAACAAGCGGTCTGGCAGATTATCCCGCACCAGACCAAAGAGGGCATCTAGCCCCTCTTCTTGTTCAAACAGATCAAACACAACCTGCGACATGATATTCAAGCGATCTTGGTCATATTCTGCAAAGATTGGAAGGTTATTCACCGCGCCTTGGATTTTCACCAATTCTGACGTGCGGATATCTTCGTCCGAAACGGTAATCGCCACCATGAGTGCGACCAAACAGTCCTGTGCCGTCATTACGTGTGGAGCTTCGCGTGTCACAATGATACCCTTTCAAACAAATGCAATACGTATAGAATATTGACCATTCCCATCACTATCAATAGGTAGCATGGACGTTTATCCCAATATGCGATGAAAAGAATCGGAGAACCATCATGTCTAATCTGCGCGACGCAGCAATGAGCTCAAAAGCTTGGCCGTTTGAAGAAGCGCGCCGTGTGCTCAAACGCTATGAAAAGTCGCCGCCAGAAAAGGGATATGTCCTGTTTGAAACAGGCTACGGTCCCTCTGGTTTGCCACATATCGGAACCTTTGGCGAAGTCGCACGCACAACGATGATTTTGCGCGCGTTTCGGGAAATTTCGGATATTCCAGCAAAGCTGATTTGTTTTTCCGATGACTTGGACGGCATGCGCAAGGTGCCAGGCAATGTGCCCAACCAAGACATGCTTCAGGAGCATCTACAAAAGCCCCTTACTTCTGTGCCTGATCCTTTTGGAACGCATGATAGCTTTGGCGATCACAACAACGCGATGTTGCGCCGCTTTTTGGATACTTTTGGGTTTGAATATGACTTCTATTCGGCCACAGATTTTTACCGATCCGGTCAATTTGACGAGGTGCTCAAGCGCGCAGTAGAGCGCTATGACGATGTGATGAAAGTCATGTTGAAATCGCTCCGCGATGAGCGACGCCAGACTTATTCTATCTTTTTGCCAATTCACCCTGAAACCGGCCGAGTGATGTATGTGCCGATGAAAGAGGTGAATGCCGAAACCTACACAATCACCTTTGACGATGAAGACGGCAAAGAATGGACGCTTCCTGTCACGGGGGGCAATGTGAAATTGCAGTGGAAACCAGACTTCGGTGCGCGTTGGGCGGCCTTGGGTGTGGATTTTGAAATGTATGGCAAAGACCATTCCACGAATACGCCGATCTATGACAAGATTTGCGAAATTTTGGGTCACAAGGCGCCTGAGCATTTCACTTATGAATTGTTCTTGGATGACAAGGGCCAAAAGATTTCGAAATCAAGCGGCAATGGAATTTCCATTGATGAATGGCTCACCTATGCCTCAACGGAATCCTTGTCCTATTTCATGTATCAAAAGCCAAAAACAGCCAAGCGCATGTATTTTGACGTGATCCCCAAGGCAGTTGACGAATATCACCAACAGCTTCGCGCCTATGCGGGCCAAGATGAAGCCGCACGTTTGAATAATCCTGTGTTCCATATCCATGGGCACAACGTTCCGGCGTCTGATATGGTTGTGCCATTTTCGATGTTGCTGAACTTGGCTGCTGTGGCGAATGCGGATGAAAAAGACCAACTTTGGGGCTTTATCCAACGCTATGCGCCCGATGCAACGGCCGAGAAGAACCCGCAGCTAGATCAAGCGGCCGGATTTGCGGTGCGCTATTACAATGATTTCGTCAAACCAAACAAAACCTTCCGAGCCCCCACTGAGCTTGAGCGCGAGGCTTTGGTTGATCTGCGTGACCAACTCAAAGCCTGGGACGGGGGCTTGGACGCAGAAGAGCTTCAGTCCCTTGTCTTTGCCTGCGGGCGTGACCGCTTTGATCCCCTTCGGGATTGGTTCAAGGCGCTCTATGAGGTTCTATTAGGTGCATCCCAAGGCCCACGGTTTGGCGGCTTTATCGCCCTTTACGGGGTCGATGAAACCATCGCGTTGATTGATGCTGGCCTCAACGGTGAGTTGATGTAACCGCATTGAGTTTGGCTTTGCCAAACACAGATACGTTAAAAGCAGGGCTTTGGCCCTGCTTTTTCATTTTGGTTACATCCTGTGATCGTTGAAATGGACTCAATTTGTTCTAGCTCCTTTATAGAAAGGGGAATGGCATGCGATCATTTCTAGCGACACTTTTGTTCATCTTGGCTTCGGTCACATGCGTTTGGGCGACCCCGAATGACCCTATCCAAGCCACAATTTCCGCGCAGCTCGATGCCTTCGACGAGGATGACTTTGAGCGCGCCTTTACCTATGCCAGCCCACGCATCCAGCAAATCTTTGGCAACACTGCAAATTTTGCGAGCATGGTGCAACGCGGCTATCCCATGGTCTGGCGCAAAACCTCGGTGCGGTTTCTGGATCTTACCCGATCTGGCAACAGCTTTAACCAAGTCGTTCAAATCAAGGACGTCCAAGGCGCTATTCATTTCTTGCAATATGAGATGATCCAAATTGGTCAAGAGTGGCGCATCAACGGCGTTGCTCTTCTTAAGGCTTCTGATTTCTCTGTGTGACGCAACGGGCGCGCGCGTAGCCCCAAGCCGACGTTAAACCCCTGAAGATATCCCACCAGAAACATTCCGTTTCAAAAGGATATCTCATGAGCATTTCCACCGATTTAGTCGTCGCCCCTTTTTCAGAGGGGCTTGATCTTTGGTCCCGCGACAATGGTCAAGCTGGGTCTGAGACCTATGCCCAAGGGGACGGTGCCGCCTTCATCCCAGGGGATGCAGATTTTCAGGGATGCCTAGAGATTACAAAATCGCTCCCAACAGAAAAGCTGCGTTATATGCAGGCAACACCTATGGTGTTAGAGCGCTATATTCGTGTGTCCGCACGGGTCAAGCTGATCGCGGGCAATATGCCCAGCGCGCGCATTGCGGGTTATGCCCTGAATTCCAATGATCAACACGTCCCCGAAGTCCGCGCGATCGGACCCAGCCAAACCTTGGATACCTATGGTAAGATTTTTGAAATCTCCGCGATCATTGGACCTGGGGCGCGCTCTGGTGTTGATATGGTCTGGGGCGCTTTGCCGAAATCTGGTCACTTTGGTTTAGATTTTGAAGGCAGCATTGGCGGCATCATTCGCATTGATGACCTTCTCATCGAAGATGTGACCGATCACTTTATCCGAGACATGATCCCCTATGTTGATGTGCGCGATTTTGGGGCCTTGGGGGATGGGGAAACCGATGATCGCATCGCCTTTCTTGCGGCGGATCAAGCGGCCAATGGGCGCACGATCTTGGTTCCAGAGGGTGATTTTTATATTGGCTCTGGCTGTTCCCTCTCATCTCGTGTGGATTTTCAGGGTCGCATCCTTATGCCTGATGATGCACCGCTCATCCTAAGCAAATCCTATCGCCTCACAACCTATATTGATGCATTCAAAAACGAAGAGCTGGCCTTTAAAAAAGCGTTTCAAGCCCTGTTGAATAGTAGCGATCACGATAGTTTAGATTTGGGGGGACGGACGATTTCTTTGTCTGAACCTGTAGATATGCAAGCTGCCGTTGCCACAAAAGACACCTATGCCATTCGCCGCGTTATTCGTAACGGCCAATTCTATGCAAAGGGTGATGGTGACTGGGAACAAGACATCACTATAGCGCGCGCCAGTTACACTCCGCAAAATCCGCGACAATTGACATCGGTTAACAATATAACGGCTCTCTCTGAGGGGTCGTTGGTCACAGGTTCAGGCGTCGGGCGCGAGGTCTATGTCACCCGAATTGATGCCCAAAACAACGTGATCCACCTCTCTGAACCCCTGTTTGACGCGGATGGCACCCAAGAGTTCACCTTTACGCGGTTCAAATACATGCTGGATTTCAGCGGTTTTGAAAAGCTCTCTAAATTTTCGCTGCAAAATGTTGAACTTCACTGCAATGGAGTGGCCAGTGGTGTGAGCCTCGCCAAAGAAGGCATCACCTTTAGCATGCGCGATTGCTTTATCACCCGACCACGTCATCGGGGGATCACCTCAAGCGGCAAAGGCTGCCAAGGCATGCTCATTGATCGCTGTCATTTTGTCACCGATGAGGGCCAAAGTGCCGCCCAAGATCGCGTGAGTATTGTGTTAAACGCCAGTGCGAACGATGTGAAATTGCGGGAAAACTGGGCCTCGCAATTCCGTCACTTTGCGATCTTGAGTGGATCAAATAATATCATAAGCGGCAACCATTTCTACCAAGGGGACGGTCGCGCCGATGGTATTCGCATGGCAGGCTTGGCTTTGACGCGTTCAAATTCGGCGAGCACTGTGGTTGGAAACTACATCGACAACTGCTTTGTAGAATGGACAAATGAGCATGACGCGAACCCTGACTTCGTGTCAGGCTTTGGATTTTCGTCCCTTTCAATAAGCGACAATGTGTTCCTAAGTGGGGATGTCGCCCCTTGGTTTTCTTACATCGTCGTGAAACCCTACGGCACGGGGCATGGGGTTTCGAATTTGACGGTCAACGGAAATAACTTCCGATCCATCAATGGGCAAATCGACCGTGTCGAGCGCATTGATACCACCTATGCCGACCTAGATCGCAATCGGTTCTGGGATATTCAATTCATGGGCAACAATTTCAACAACATCTCGACCAAGACCGAAAACCCCCTGCGAGTCGTGCACTCTCAAAATTCGGCGGCGACCACTTGGACTGTAGAGAGCAACGCGGCTTTGCCGTTTTCAGGATATGCGCGCGATGTTCAGTCCATTGTCGCCCAAGGCCCTATTCGCACAGGGTCAAATCGAACGATTTATACGACACCCTATATCGATACGGAAAAGGGAACGGGCAAAACTGCGGTTCATGTGAAATGGTCTGACTCCGTCAAAGGCAAAGTAGGCATCAGTTTGCGATGTGACACATAAGGGCCCTTTGAACGGGACGAATTGAATTTCTGACAGGACCCCCTTACATAGAGAACAGCAAACGATAGGACCCTCTATGCCTGAACGAAATCAAGCCGCCCTCGATTTTCTTTTAACCCGCAGGTCGCGTCCTGCCAAAACGATGACAGGACCGGCCCCGACTGCGGATCAGTTAAGAGAGCTTCTTCAAGCCGCAGCGCGCACCCCCGATCATGGCAAGCTTGAGCCATGGCGGTTTATCGTTCTTTCACGTCCCAAGCTGGACCAATTGGCCCAGCTTGTAGATGCACGCGCCGAGGCGCTTGGATATGACGGCGACAAAACTGCCAAAGGGCGGCGGCAATTTGAGGATGGGCAAATCTGTGTTGCCGTCATAGAGGTTCAAAAGCCATCGGAGAAAATCCCAGCGATAGAACAAACCTATTCCGCAGGGGCCGCGTGTTTGGCGCTGTTAAACGCAGGGTTGGCTGCGGGTTGGGGTGCCAATTGGCTATCTGGCTGGCCATCCCATGATCGCGGTTTTGTTGAGGACGGACTGGGATTAAATGCACATGAAAGCGTCGCAGGCTTTGTCTATTTCGGGACTGAAACATCCGCGCCCCCTGAACGGCCTCGACCCAATTTGGATGAGATCGTCACGTGGCTTTGACACTGGTCTTTAGTTCCTTTTCCAAGGCAGTCTCCCAAGCCTTGGACCCTGCATTTAGAGCGGTCTTGCTCAAAGGCATCGCTTTGGCGATCGGCTTTCTGGTATTGGTCTTTCTCTCCATGGGGCAATTGGCAAATTGGTTTTTTGCAGGGACGATTTCAATCCCGTTTATCGGAGATTTTGAGACATCCGCCGCCATTAGCATTGCCTCTATTTTTATGTCTCTGGTGTTGTCCGTGTTCTTGATGGTACCTGTGGCCTCATTGATGTCATCGTTTTTCATCGATGATGTGGCAAAAGCTGTGGAAACAAAACATTACCCGCATTTGCCCGACGCAACGCCGACATCGTTTTCACAATCCCTGAGGGATACCGCAAACTTTTTAGGATTGATCATCGTTGCGAATATGTTGGCTCTGTTTTTGTATTTGCTCTTTGCACCCTTTGCACCGCTGATCTTTTGGTCGGTGAACGGGTATCTGTTGGGACGTGAGTATTTTCAGCTTGTGGCTGCGCGACGTGTTGGACGGGCAGATGCCAAACGTCTTTGGCGTAAACACATTGGAACGCTCTGGGTCGCTGGTATTTGCATGGCGGCACCCTTGTCGATACCGCTTGCAAACTTGTTCGTCCCTATCCTAGCGGCAGCGACGTTTACACATCTCTTTCACGGTCTTACTTCGGACCCATACGCTGGAACCAATCTAGATCACGAACAGTGATCGCACCGCTTAGAATGATGCTCGCGATGATGACCCAAAGAACCGCAGAAATCCCTGTGGTGATCCATGCTTTTTTCTTGAGGTTATGCACCTCAGGGGATCCTGCATGCGTTCCAGGGACAACTTCGCCGATGTCACCTTGCGTGGTGAGGCGAATTGGGATCACGCAAAGAAACGTCATGAACCAAATAACCGCAAATAAAACAATGCCAGATGTAATACCCATAACGTTTCCTTTTTTCGCTCAGTTAGACTTGTTCTAGTTCAACTAAGCAGCCGTTAAAGTCTTTGGGGTGTAAAAACAAGACAGGCTTGCCATGCGCCCCAATTTTCGGCTCTCCTGTCCCTAGGACGCGGGCACCGTTTTCAATCAGTTGATCACGCGCTTTTAGGATATCATCCACTTCGTAACAAATGTGATGGATGCCGCCTGCGGGGTTTTTGTCCAAGAACCCTTGGATGGGGCTATTGTCGCCAAGTGGATAGAGCAATTCAATTTTTGTGTTCGGCAGTTCGATAAAAACAACTGTGACACCATGATCTGGTTCATCTTGGGGAGCGCCAACATTGGCCCCAAGCGTAGTGCGATATTGCTCGGATGCAGCGTCAAGGTCCGGAACAGCGATTGCAACGTGATTTAAGCGGCCGATCATGGGTAGTCTCCTTTGTTTTGCAAGATATGCGATGTTTGCGAGATCCAAACAAGAGAACGCAAAGCCGCACCCTGCAAGTTAACCAAATGTTAGCCAACCTTTTCCAAAGTATCTAGGTGATTCAAGGGACATCATCATGAACACTTTGGAAGACATTACAAAAGGGGCGGCCTCCAGAAAACGTCCGATGATCGGCCTGACAATTTTGGTTGTTGAGGATAGCCGCTTTGCCTGCGAAGCGTTGCGGATTATCTGTTTGCGCTCTGGCGCTCGGATTAGGCGGGCGGATTGCTTGGGCTCGGCGCGGCGACATCTGACCACCTATCGTCCAAACGTTATGATAGTGGATATAGGATTGCCTGATGGCTCAGGAATTGATTTGATCCGTGAGGTCAAACAAAGCTTTGATATCCCTCCTGTTATCCTCGCAACCAGTGGGGATGATTTGAATTATAAATCGGCTCTTAGGGCGGGGGCGAGTGGGTTTTTAGCGAAACCATTAGAGTCAATTCATGAATTTCAATCTATGGTTCTGCGCCATTTTCCGGGGCGACCTGCTTTGCAAGCGGTTCACGACATAGGCGATCCTGTTGAACCCGATGAGCTGGCCTATCGGGACGATCTCTGTCACGCACAGATTTTGCTTCAGGATGGAATGACGCCCTATGTGTCCACTTTTATCCATAGCATTGCGACCTCAGCCAAGGATCACGCTTTGCTCTCAGCATTGAGTGCAAATGATGCCCATAAATTGGATCAAACGCTCACAACAGCGATTGACTCTATTACTCCGTTTTAGATGTTAGGGCGGGGTCACTGGCGACGCGCACAAGGCTCGTCAAATTTCCAAGACGTTCCTTTTGATTGCCGTCAGCGTCAAAATTGGAGGGGCTGAGCCAAGAGGTAAAGGCTTCTTTTAAGGCTGGCCATTCGCTGTCGATCATGGCGAACCAAGCTGTGTCACGATTGCGCCCTTTGACAACAGCGGCTTGGCGAAAAACGCCCTCATAGCTAAATCCAAAACGCTCGGCTGCACGTCGAGAGGCCATGTTCAACGCATGACACTTCCACTCATACCGTCGATAACCGTTATCAAAAGCCCATTGCATCATAAGGAACATCGCTTCGGTTGCGGCTCTGCTCCTTTGTAGAGCGGGGGAAAAATTAATGTGCCCGACTTCGATTGTTCCCATATCTGGGGCGATCCGCAGATAGGAACAGACCCCAAGGTATTTGCCGCTCGCGTGATCTTTGAGCGCGAAAAACCACGGGTCCGTCTGTGCAGCAACCTCTGTGGTCCATTTATAATACTGCGCTGACGAGTGAAACGGACCATAGGGCATATAGGCCCAATTCTGATCCGCGTCTTTGAAGGCTTCAAACAGCTTAGCCGCATGCAGATCAGGTCGCAGCCGTTCAAGCGTGACATAGGTCCCACTCAATTCAGTTGGTAAGGCGGATGTCGCCCCAGACCAATTTGTCACCACATCACCAAGGTTTTCCATCGTCATCCCCACATCAAACTATACGCGACAGCCTAGAAAAGCGTCACGATTTAGGGTTTGAGGGCGCATCCCACACCCATTCAATTGCATAAGAATGGTACACTTTGGGATCAGGTATATCTAGGTATAAACTATTTCCAGACCGCTTCAGCTTGAGGCTCGTATCGCCTGTCACCCGCCCTTGATGCATTGTGACTGCTTTCGCGACTTTGGGAACCAGTTTGTCCTCGAAGGTGACCCGAATGGAGGCAAATGCAGTGGGACGGAAAATCTTGAGAAGTTGAAATTCAGTTTCTTTCAAATAGGCATCGCGCGTTTTCAGAACCAAGGATCGCGTGTATTGCCCCCCTTTTTTAATAGGCTCCTCAAAAACAAATTCATACCAGTTCCGATTATCCAGACGTGTCGTTTCCTTGACGGATCGGCCATACATTTCCGCCGAAATAATTTCACCCGCGTCGATGCCACAGGTAAAAACAGTTGATTTCACTTCCCCATAAACAACATCAACTTCAGCTTTTAAAATATTGGTGGCATGCCTGCGATCCGCAGCAATGATCAACAAAGCCTTCGCGCAGGGTTGAGACCCCAAATTTTTGCAAAATACTGCGGACATGGGCCTTAACCGTTTCCTCAGAGATGGACAGTTGCTCTGCAATTTCCTTTCTGGTTGCCCCCTCAACCAAAAGAGGGACAAGCGTCATTTCACGTTTTGTCAGTTCCGGAGGACGATGCATGCTACGACCAAATACTCACTAAAGTTAGATAACTTACCAGCTACATCTATATTTCTTAGAGTATATTTCTACCAAGATGAATATTTGATCGTATCGAAAGAGTATAAAAAAGCCTCACCCGTTAGGGTAAGGCTTAAATTTTAGGCAATTTTGTGGGTATTAGTCTTGTGGAATAACCCGCAGACCCAGTTCCATCAACTGATCTGCCATCGGTTCATTCGGTGCATCCATCATCAAATCTTCGGCACGTTGGTTCATCGGGAACATGATCACTTCGCGAATGTTGGCTTCTTCTGCCAACAACATCACGATGCGATCAATGCCCGCCGCACAGCCGCCGTGAGGAGGTGCGCCGTATTGGAACGCATTCACCATGCCGCCAAAACGCTTGCGCACTTCGGATTCTGGGTAGCCCGCGATTTCAAAAGCTTTGAACATGATTTCTGGTTTGTGGTTTCGAATGGCACCAGACACCAATTCATATCCGTTGCAGGCCAAGTCATATTGGTAGCCCAACACTTTGAGGGGATCATCCATCAATGCGTCCATACCACCTTGGGGCATCGAGAACGGGTTGTGTTCGAAATCAATTTTGCCTGTTTCTTCGTCTTGTTCATAGATTGGGAAATCAACGATCCAAGCAAAGGCAAAGCGGTCTTTGTCAGTGAGGCCAAGCTCTTCGCCGATGACATTGCGCGCACGTCCTGCGACGGCTTCGAATTGCTTGGGTTTCCCGCCCAAGAAGAAAGCCGCATCGCCAACCCCTAGGCCAAGCTGCTCACGAATGGCTTCTGTGCGTTCTGGGCCGATATTTTTCGCCAATGGACCCGCCGCTTCCATGCCGTCCGCCCCTTCGCGCCAGAACATATAGCCCATACCTGGCAAGCCTTCTTTTTGCGCGAACGCGTTCATCCGATCACAGAATTTACGGCTGCCGCCTGTTGGGGCGGGAATAGCGCGGATTTCTGTGCCCTCTTGTTCCAAAAGCTTGGCAAAGATGGCAAAGCCTGACCCGCGGAAATGATCAGAGACGATCTGCATTTTGATTGGGTTGCGAAGGTCGGGTTTGTCCGACCCGTACCACAAAGCCGCATCCCGATAGGAAATCTGTTCCCAATCTTGGTCAACTTTTTTGCCGCCACCGAATTCTTCGAAAATACCCGTCAAAACAGGCTGGATCGTGTCAAACACGTCTTGTTGCGTGACAAACGACATCTCCATATCCAACTGATAGAAATCTGTTGGGCTGCGATCTGCGCGTGGGTCTTCGTCGCGGAAACATGGGGCGATTTGGAAATATTTGTCAAAACCCGATACCATGATCAGCTGTTTAAACTGCTGTGGTGCTTGGGGAAGCGCGTAGAATTTACCTGGGTGCAAACGGGAAGGCACCAAGAAATCACGCGCGCCCTCTGGTGAGGATGCCGTGATAATCGGCGTTTGATATTCGCGGAATTCTTTGTCCCACATGCGGCGACGGATCGAAGCAACCACATCTGAGCGTAGCTTCATGTTGTTTTGAAGCTTTTCACGACGCAAATCGAGATAACGATAACGAAGGCGTGTTTCCTCGGGGTATTCTTGTTCGCCAAATACCATCAAAGGAAGCTCTTCTGATTTGCCCAAAACTTCGATGTCTTGGATGAAGACTTCGACTTCGCCCGTTGGAATTTTGGAATTCACAAGGCTTTCGTCGCGCGCCAACACTTTGCCATCAATACGGATACACCATTCAGAGCGCACTTTTTCGATTTCGGCGAAAACGGGGCTATCGGGGTCAGCCATAACTTGGGTCATGCCATAGTGATCGCGCAAGTCGATAAACAATAGGCCGCCGTGGTCACGGACACGGTGGACCCAACCTGACAGACGAACAGTATCGCCAACGTTTGATTTGTTTAGTTCTGCGCATGTGTGGCTGCGGTAGGTGTGCATAGGTGTCACCCTTTTTTACATATGAATTTCGCTTGGAGCCGATACACAAGTTTGCGACCCAGATGTCAAGTCATGGCCCAACAAGATTGCCTTTAATCTCGCCTCTCAGGGCATTTCCGACGCGAATTTCGCGGGCTGTGTGTAATTCGTCCTTGTGAACGGAGGCAACGCGGACCTCGCCTGTCTTAATCTTGCGTTGGCGCAGGATCCCTGGCAAGCACCCATCTGAGAGGGGCGGCGTCACCCAATCCCCCTGTTCGAGGTGGACAAAGACATTGGTAATCGTGCCTTCGCAGAGATGACCCTTTTCATTCACATACAAAAGCTCATCAATCCCATCGGGTAAATTCGCCCGATCCGTATCATAGCGTTGACGATTGGTTGATTTATGTTTGAGCCAGACATCTGACGAGGTCAATACATGATCCGCCATGGCAAGGCGCCAGTGCGCAGGCGTCGGACCAAGTGGCGCCTTGGTCAACTCAAATCCCCCATCACGGCCAAGGGTCAAGCGACACCGAAGGTCATCCTCTGCGGAAAGGTCAGAGCAAAGGGATAAAGCAGCAGAGCGGTCAAAAGGATAGCCAAAGGCCTTGGCGCTTTGGCACATGCGGTTCAAGTGCAGGTCCAGATCAACGCACCCGACCCCAACCCCATAACGAAATGTTTCAATTAGGCGGCAGTTTTCGGGAGCGATGTTGCAAAGCGAGCTTTCCACAGGGCCTCCTCATATTCTGATGCACTGGTGCTATCATAGACCACACCGCCACCCACATTCAAACGAGCCGTGTCATTTTGGATAACCAAGGTCCGAATAGCGACATTGAATTCTGATCGTCCATCTGGAGCCACCCACCCAATCGTGCCACAATAAATCCCGCGCGGCGATGTTTCCAAATCATGCAGGATTTCCATAGCGCGCACTTTGGGAGCCCCCGTAATCGACCCACATGGAAAGAGCGCGCGTAACGTATCGCCAAACCCGATGCCTGATTGCAATTGCCCCACCACAAGAGAGGTCATTTGATGCACGGTCGCATAGGTTTCCACGGAAAACAGCTCGGGAACCTTGACCGACCCGACGTCGCAAATTCGTGAAATGTCATTGCGCAGCAAATCCACAATCATCAGGTTTTCTGCTTTGTTTTTTTCATCCTGCATTAGGAATTCGCGGTTTTTGCGGTCTTGGATCGGATCGATATGGCGCGGCTGCGTCCCTTTCATCGGGCGCGTTTCGATGCGGCCCTGTGTGTCTGTTCTAAAAAACAACTCAGGAGATCGACAGAGATAGGCCTGATCCGTCAGCCCAAGGCCCGATAGATCAACAAAGGCCCCGTGTTTCACCGATTGAAGCTCTGCGAGGGTGTCAAACAAACCAAACGGGGACCCGTGAAAGGCGGCGATCATTTCAAAGGTAAGATTGGCCTGATAAATGTCACCCGCAGCGATGTAGTCCAAAACCTGAGTGCAGGCCTGTGCATAGTCGTCCTGATCCCACTTGGCACTAAACTCGCCCAATTCATGCGAACCGCTGTGACGCTTGGGGTGTGGTTGCGACTGAGGCCCATCATAGACACCAAAGCACAACAGCGGTTCGCGAAATCCGCCAAGACGATGCTTGAGGCGATCCTCGAAAGCATATCCCAATTCATAAGGGGCAAACCCCGCAACCCATTTCCCCTGACCCAAGGCCGCATCAATATTAGCCAAAGCCCTATCCACCTCTGATGGACCAGTCGCCAGAATGACGTCACTGGGGCTATGAAACCAATGATTTTGACGATCGGGAGCTGTGTCAAAGCGAATCTGCATTCACGGACCTTTCATGTTCTCGCATAACATATGCTGTAATTCCGAAACCGACAGTCCGAACACGTCTATTTTTATAATTTTTCCGATAAGACTTGAACCTGAGGCCACGATGTCTATAACCCACAACAATTTGCGCGCCACAGAATCTTTGGCGCCTTTACTGCTGCCATATTCAGAGGTCCGACCATGCCAAAAAGAACCGATATTTCATCCATCATGATCATCGGAGCGGGGCCAATTGTAATCGGCCAAGCTTGTGAGTTCGACTATTCTGGTGCTCAGGCCTGTAAAGCCCTGCGCGAAGAAGGCTATCGCGTCATCTTGGTGAACTCAAACCCAGCGACGATCATGACGGATCCGGGTCTTGCCGATGCCACATATATTGAGCCAATCACCCCAGAGGTTGTCGCCAAAATCATCGAAAAAGAACGCCCCGACGCGCTATTGCCGACAATGGGTGGTCAAACGGGCCTCAACACGGCGCTTGATCTAGAAGCCATGGGCGTCTTGGACAAGTTCGGCGTGGAAATGATCGGCGCAAAACGCGAAGCGATTAACATGGCAGAAGATCGCAAACTGTTCCGCGAAGCCATGGATCGCCTTGGCCTTGAAAACCCACGTGCCACGATCATTACCGCGCCAAAACGGGATGATGGCACGACTGACCTCAATGAAGGGGTGCGCCTCGCCGTGGACGCCTTAGACGACATTGGCCTTCCTGCGATTATCCGCCCTGCCTTTACCTTGGGTGGAACAGGTGGCGGTGTTGCCTATAACCGCGAAGATTATGAATACTACTGCCGCACGGGTATGGACGCTTCACCAGTGAACCAAATCTTGGTCGATGAATCCTTGTTGGGCTGGAAAGAATACGAAATGGAAGTTGTGCGCGACACAGCCGACAACGCTATCATCGTCTGTTCCATTGAAAACGTTGACCCTATGGGGGTTCACACTGGGGACTCGATCACTGTCGCCCCGGCCCTCACGCTGACGGACAAAGAATACCAAATCATGCGCAACGCCTCGATCGCGGTTCTGCGTGAAATTGGTGTGGAAACTGGCGGATCAAACGTTCAATGGGCGGTCAATCCAAAAGACGGTCGCATGGTCGTGATTGAAATGAACCCGCGCGTGTCACGCTCCTCCGCTCTCGCGTCCAAAGCAACAGGGTTCCCAATCGCCAAAATCGCCGCAAAATTGGCCGTTGGCTACACATTGGATGAGCTGGACAATGACATCACCAAAGTGACGCCTGCGTCCTTTGAACCGTCAATCGATTATGTCGTCACGAAAATCCCGCGCTTTGCATTCGAGAAATTCGCAGGCTCAGAGCCACATTTGACCACAGCGATGAAATCTGTCGGTGAAGCGATGGCAATCGGACGCACGATCCACGAGTCGTTGCAAAAAGCATTGGCCTCTATGGAAACGGGCCTCACTGGGTTTGACGAAGTTGAGATCGAAGGCGCGCCTGAGAAATCCGCTGTGATCAAAGCGATCAGCAAACAAACACCTGACCGCATGCGCACCATCGCCCAAGCGATGCGCCACGGCCTAAGCAATGACGAAATCCACACGGTCACCATGTTTGATCCGTGGTTCCTTGAGCGGATCCGCGAAATTGTCGACGCCGAAGACGCCGTGCGCGCCAACGGGCTTCCCCAAGATGCGGCGGGTATCCGTCACCTAAAAATGATGGGCTTTACCGATGCGCGTCTTGCAAACCTCACAGGGTTCAAAGAGTCCGACGTTCGCCGCGCGCGTCATGGGCTTGGTGTGACGGCTGCGTTCAAGCGCATCGACACCTGTGCCGCTGAATTTGAGGCGCAAACACCTTATATGTATTCCACATATGAAGCCCCCGTTATGGGCGATGTTGAATGCGAAGCTCGCCCGTCTGATCGCAAAAAAGTTGTTATTTTGGGCGGTGGTCCAAACCGTATTGGTCAAGGGATCGAATTTGATTACTGCTGCTGTCATGCGTGTTTCTCGCTCACAGATGCTGGCTATGAAACGATCATGATCAACTGTAACCCTGAAACGGTTTCAACAGATTATGACACCTCAGATCGCCTCTATTTCGAACCGCTGACGTTCGAACATGTGATGGAAATCCTGCGTGTCGAAAAGGAAAACGGCACGCTGCATGGTGTGATTGTTCAATTTGGCGGTCAGACTCCGTTGAAATTGGCAAACGACCTAGAGGCTGAAGGCATCCCGATTTTGGGCACCTCGCCTGACGCGATTGACCTCGCCGAAGACCGTGAACGGTTCCAAGCGCTGGTTAACCAACTTGGTCTAAAGCAACCCAAGAACGGCATTGCCTCAACGGGCGCAGAGGCCTTGGCTATTGCTGATGAGATCGGGTTCCCATTGGTGATCCGCCCGTCCTATGTTCTTGGTGGTCGCGCGATGGAAATCGTGCGCGATATGGCACAGCTTGAACGCTATATCAACGAGGCTGTCGTTGTCTCAGGGGATAGCCCTGTTTTGCTGGATAGCTACCTCTCTGGTGCGGTGGAATGTGACGTTGATGCCCTGTCCGATGGTGAAACAGTTCACGTCGCAGGCATCATGCAGCACATCGAAGAAGCGGGCGTTCACTCAGGCGATAGCGCCTGTTCCTTGCCGCCCTATTCCCTAAGTACCGAGATTATCGAAGGCCTCAAAGAACAAACCGAAGCCTTGGCTCTGGGTTTGAATGTTATCGGTTTGATGAATGTTCAATTCGCGGTCAAAGATGGCGATATCTATTTGATCGAGGTCAACCCACGCGCATCACGGACAGTTCCCTTTGTGGCCAAGGCCACGGATAGCGCAATTGCCTCAATTGCGGCGCGTCTGATGGCAGGTGAGCCGATGTCAAACTTCCCAATGCGTGAGCCATATCGCGATGCCTCTTATGACGAGAGCATTCCATTGGGCGATCCTATGACATTGGCCGATCCTATGCTCCCTTGGTTCTCTGTGAAAGAAGCGGTTATGCCATTTGCACGCTTCCCAGGTGTGGATACGATTTTGGGCCCAGAAATGCGCTCAACAGGCGAAGTCATGGGCTGGGATCGCAACTTTGGCCGCGCCTTCCTTAAGGCGCAAATGGGGGCTGGCATGGATTTGCCGACCTCAGGCAAAGTGTTCTTTTCCATCAAAGATGCCGACAAAACAGATCACATGATCGAAGCCGCGCAAACCTTGATCAACCTCGGATTTAAGCTTGTTGCAACACGCGGAACCGCAGGCTGGCTACAGGCGTCAAACTTGGCCTGCAGCGAAGTGAACAAAGTCTACGAGGGACGCCCGAATATCGTTGATATGCTCAAGAACGATGAAATCGCGCTTGTGATCAACACGACTGAGGGAACCCAAGCGGTGAACGATAGCCGCGAAATCCGCTCCGTCGCGCTCTTTGATAAGATCCCATACTTCACAACCGCCGCAGGGGCGCACGCAGCCTCCCTTGCGATGCAATCACGGACCGAAGGCGACATCAGCGTCAAACCGTTGCAAGGTTAAATAAAAAGGCCGAGGGTATCCCCCTCGGCTTTATTCTTTGGTCGTGTTCATTATTTCAGACTATTGATGAAATAATTTAAGATTTACGCGTTTTCCAACGGCGATGAATCCAAAACCATTGTTCAGGATTTATACGAACACGTCTCTCAAGGCTATCGTTAAGATCTTGGGTCATTTGTAACGCATCGCTATGCTCGATCGGAGCTTCTAGAGAGATTTCATAGCTCAGGTCAGGTTGGCGAACGGCATAAGCAGGGACAACAACCGCATCAAATTTAAGCGCCAGCTCAGCAACCGACAAAGCGGTATAAGCCGTTTCCCCAAAAAAGGTGACAGGTTCCCCGTTTTTAGCGTGCTGGTCTATCAACACAGCCAAGGTGCCACCGCCTCGCAAAAAGGTAACCATTTCCTTTAGCCCAGGACGGCCACGTTCAAACAAGGGTGTGCCAATTTTTGAAATGGACGCGATGTAATCCTCGTGGAAATAGGGATTATTCATGCGACGATAGAGGCCACCAACAGAGAGACCTGCATGGATCAAATTTGCTCTTACGGCATCATAATTGCCAAAATGCCCAGAGACCACAATGGTCGGGCGCCCCGTATATTGCGCCTGCTTTAGAATATCCAAACCGGGACCCGTGATTGGCATACCTATCACGTGCTTGGAAAATTCAACTGGGGAAAAGAGTTCGGTCAAGGTGATGCCAACGTTGCGGCACACCCGTGATGCTAGCGTCTTGGCCTCGTCAGGTGAGACTTCGGGCCAAACCTTGGCCAAATTATCGACGACACGTTTATTATAGCCAGCCAATGGCGCGACCACTCTGCCAAACAGCCACCCCCCGAAACGACGGCGTGGCTGAAACGGGATCAATCGGATCACCCAAAGGAACACACGAATAAGCGCAGCCTGAATGCGATATTTTCGAAGTGATTTAGATGAAAGTGTCGATGTTTTCACCACAGGTGACCTCTGGGACAGGTAAATTTTCTAGTAAATTCCTAGCACCTAAACACCCCAAGTACCAGTCACGTAAAGCTTTTCAGTTTACAATAGAATTCAAACTTTCTAAACAATGCCGCTTACACTTTGGACAGGAATTGGCAATCAAAATGGCAAATAAACCAAAATTTGAATCAGGAATTAGGTCCGAAGTGGAATTGAAAAGGGCTTTAAAATACGCGCGATTTGCAGATCATGCAATTTTGCGCGATATTTGGACAAATTTTTATATGGTTTCAAAAGACGTTTATCGATCAAATCACCCAACTCCCAAACAGTTGAACCGGATAAAGGACATGGGCGTCAAATCGATTTTAAGCCTACGTTCTGAGGATTTTTATGGATCCCAAACCGAACGTTATGTATGCGATCAACTTGGGTTGAGGTTAGAGTTTTGCCCGATGACCGCCAGTCGCGCGCCCACTGTTTCGGAATTACAAAACCTGCTAGAGGCCTTTGACACCCTTCCTCGTCCCTTTTTGATCCATTGCAAATCTGGTGCAGATCGCTCAGGCCTTGCGGCGGCGCTGTATCAAATTGATCACGACGGCATTGATCCAAAGATCGCCAAGAAAAAGATGCTCTCTCTGCGGTTTATTCATTTTGGATTTAACAAGAAAGGCATACTACGTGCCTTTATTGATGCCTATGACACCGCAAGACAGGAAACAGGCATTACGCTGAGAGACTGGATTAGCACCAAGTATGATCCAGAAAACCTACAACGTGACTTTGATCAAGCATAATCCGTTTGAGCGGCACGCAAGGGGGCGGGTCCTGTGGAGGCCCCAACAACAAGCTGCGCTTCCCAAAGGACATGACTCGGGACATCAGACGGGTTTTCAATATTGTAGATCAATAACTCAGCTAATTTGCGACCTGCATCACGCACCGATGAACGCGTTGCCGTAAACATTGGGACCTCGCCCGTGTTCTGCATATACGAGAGATCATCATCGTGCGTCAGGATCGAAACATCCTTACCCACTACCAACCCCAGCTCCTGAACCGCGCGCCGCACGCCCATCGCGACCAAAATAGATGACGTTAGAAAAGCGGTCGGCGCATTTTCGGCCGCCAACTGCTCGGATGCGATGCGATACCCATAGTGTTCTGTCATTTCCTCAAAGAAAACGAGGGAATCATCATATTCCACACCACGCGACGTCAAAGCATCCATATACCCTTGGCGCCGTCGCAAAGCAAAATTCAGGCTAGACAAGCCATTCAACAAGGCAATGCGGTGATGGCCCAGATCGATCAGGAAATCCGTAGCACGCTGAAACGCCCGCTTGTTGTTGACGTCGAGCCACGTGTAATCCGCTTCGCTCCCAGGGGTGCGCCCGTGCACCGCGAAAGGAAGCCCAACCGAGCGCAACAAATCGATCCGCGGATCCATGCTCCGAGGCCCATGCACAATGATGCCATCAACAGATTTTTTGGCCGCTATCTCGCGATAATGGGATTCTTCTTCGGCGTCATTCACCACTGACAGCACCATATCATACCCAGATTTCGAATAAACTTCGCCAGCACCTGCAATGAAATCTGCAAAGACTGGGTTCACCATCTCATTTGCGCCCGATACAGTTAACACATGCCCGATCGACATGGTTCGACCCATTGCCAAACGGCGGGCTTGCGAACTGGGGCGGTAGTTATATTTATCAGCCATCTGTTGCACTTTGAGGCGCGTTTCTTCGCGCACCTCTGGGTATCCGTTCAAGGCACGGCTCACTGTCGTTTGTGACAGTCCCAATTTCGTTGACAGTTCCTTTAAGTTCACCGAATTCCCTCAAAGCGCTTTGATGGTTTCAAAAGTTGCAGCAGTTTAGAACATTTTTGCAAGCTGACAACATAAATATTATGCAGTTTTCACGCAAAATTCAATCTCAAAGCGCTTTGGCATTTCAGCCACTGCACATGGAAATTCCCCCAAGATTGCATCTGGGCTCAAGACCGAAACGGCAGCTTGATTTAGGTTTAGGAGTTTAAATACTCCGAAATCGCGGCTCTTGTCCCTTGAGACCAGATCAACGCCAACCAATAAGTGAACCGATCAACGAAAGCCGCGTTATCCGCAATATCACCATAATAATGACGTTGCTCAAGCCACACAATCGGAGTGTTTTTTGCCTCTTTGGCAGTACGTGTCAGTTGATCCCAGAAAGGATCATTTGCCTCGATCAAGGTTCCATCCTCGCGCGACCCTTCGCACATGCGAGCCCAAAGCGCTTGAGACAAGGCCAAGCCATCAATTTTTGTACCCGCCTGAATTGCCTCGTGAACAACCGGCAAGATAAACCCTGTATGACGAGATGACCCATCAAAGGCCACTCGGCGCACGGTGTCGATGATCTCAGGATTTGAGAACCGTTCATGGATAAGGTCCACATAGCGCGCAGGCGTCATACCTGTAACGTCGCTCACGTGTGGTGACACTTCTTCGACAGCGATCTTTCTATACAAACCCGCGATTTGCGGATCTGCCATACATTCTGAAATCGACTGCATGGACAGAATTTCACCTGGGTTTGAGACAACCTGATGCCCACCGTTCAAAATACGGATTTTCATTGCCTCAAAGGAATGCACATCATTTGATAGCGTCGCGCCAGCGTCTTCCCAATTTGGGCGGCCCGCGCAAAAATCATCCTCGATCACCCACTGGCGGAAATTTTCATGCGTTACGGGACTTTGATCATCAATTCCGAACGATGCCGCCAAAGCGATTTCCTTGGGACCCGTTGCAGGAACAATACAATCGACCATTGAATTTGGGAACGTGCAATGTTCATCAATCCATGTCGCCAATTCAGGATCAGACAACTGGGCCAAGGACACAACGGTTTGCCGAAGGATGGCGCCATTGCCTTGTAAGTTGTCACAACTCTGACCCGTAAAAGGCCCCAACCCCGCCGCGCGTCGAAGGCGCAGCGCAGCAATCATCGCACCAAATGCCGTTCTTGGTGTGTCGGGGTTGGCGGCGTCATGTATGATATCGGGATGATTGGCATCAAAACCCTTGGTGACGGGATCAATATAGTATCCGCCTTCTGTCACGGTCAGCGCGACAATGCGGATATCTGCTTGAGCCATACGTTCGATGAGCGGCGCGTTTCCGTCTTGGATCGGAACATAATCAATCATTGATCCGCAAACTTCGGCAGAGCGCCCTTTTGGATCCAATTCAATGAGCGTTGTCAGATAATCTTGGGACGCAAGTTTTTCGCGTTGGGCTTGATCATAACTGCGGACACCTGCGCCGATGATTGCCCAATCAAGCGCCTGCCCCGATTGCATAAGGCGATGCAAATACCATGCTTGGTGCGCGCGATGAAAATTCCCCAAACCAATATGCACAATCCCTGCTGTCAGGGCGGAGCGATCATAAAGCGGTCGCTTTATGTGGCTGGGCAAGGATGCCAAACTTTCATTTGAAAGAGGAATAAGGGAGTCATTCAAAATCGCTTGTGCCATTAGCTCATCCATTGTCCGCCGTCGACGTTGTAGCATTGCGCAACGATATAGTCGGCGTCATCGCTTGCGAGGAATACGGCCATTCCTGTCAAATCTTCTGCGCGTCCCATACGTCCATAAGGAACACTTGAGCCGACTTCTTTTTTCTTTTGACCGGGCGCTTTGTTTTCATACTTTGCGAAAAAGGCATCAACACCATCCCAGTGTTCACCATCCACCACACCTGGCGCAATTGCGTTCACGTTTATCCCGTGCTCTATCAGGTTAAGCCCAGCCGATTGGGTCAAGCTAATGACAGCCGCCTTTGTTGCGCAGTAAACAGCAACAAGGGGTTCACCGCGGCGCCCCGCTTGGCTCGCCATGTTGATGATTTTGCCTTTGACGCCGTCGGCTATCATGGTCTTTGCAACAGCCTGCATCATGAACAATGGACCTGAGACGTTGATATTAAAAAGCGTATCAAAGTCGGCGCGATCAATCTCAACAATCGGAGCCGCCGAAAAAACGGCCGCGTTATTGATCAAGATATCAATCTGACCGAAGGCCTCTTTGGTGTCTTGTACCGCGGCGTCAATACTTGCTTGTTGCGTGACATCAAGAGGAACGGCAATCGCCTGATCCCCAAGCTCACTCGCCGTTTGTTGCGCACGCGTGATGTCAATATCAGCAATCGCCACGCGCGCGCCCTCGTGGATATAGGCCTGAGCAAAAGCTCGACCTATTCCACGGGCCGCACCCGTAATGAGAGCTGATTTGCCATCAAGTCGTTTCATTCGAAGCGCAAGCCTTCTTTGTCAAACTTATGAACTGTGTCCGCGCGCGGTGTCAGATAAACGGTATCGCCGTATTTAAAGCTGACATCACCGCTTGCCCGCACTGTCATTGTATCCGCGAGGCCTGTGCCAGTGACATGGAAGAACGTATCGGATCCCAAATGTTCGGATACCGTAACAGTCCCCTGCCACTCGCCCTCTTTATCAGAGATATCAATATGTTCAGGGCGGACACCGATGTGCTCAGCACCATATTTCACAGCGGCGTCACCTTCCAAAATGTTCATTTTAGGCGACCCGATAAACCCAGCGACAAACAAATTGCGCGGACGATGATAGAGCTCAAGCGGTGAGCCGACTTGTTCGATATTACCCGCGCGCAAAACAACAATCTTATCCGCCATTGTCATCGCTTCGACCTGATCGTGCGTCACATAGATCATGGTCGTTTCCATGCGCTTGTGCATTTCGCTAATCTCAAGGCGCATCCCGACACGCAAAGCTGCATCAAGGTTTGACAAAGGTTCATCGAACAAGAACGCAGAGGGGTTGCGCACAATTGCACGACCGATGGCAACACGCTGGCGTTGACCGCCCGAAAGCGCGGCAGGTTTGCGATCCAAGTAATCCATCAAGTTCAAGGATTTCGCCGCGGCCTCAACTTTGGCAGCAATATCGGCTTGGCTAAGGCCTTCCATACGGAGGGGAAAGCCAATATTTTTGCGAACACTCATATGCGGGTAAAGCGCATAGGATTGGAACACCATGGAAAGCCCACGCTTGGACGGCGGAACCTCTGTAACATCTTCGCCGTCAATCTCAATCGCACCAGACGTCAGATCCTCGAGACCTGCAATCATTCTGAGCAATGTGGATTTCCCACAGCCCGATGGACCAACAAACACTGCGAATTCACCGTCTTCGATGGTAAGGTCCAAAGGCGGTATGACCTGAGTCTCGCCAAAGCTCTTCGTTACGTTATTTAAAACAATACGTCCCATAATTCTTCCTTATTTCACGGCGCCGAAGGTCAAACCTTGGACAAGTTGTTTCTGACAGAACCAGCCCAATACAACGATTGGTCCCACTGCAGCAGTTGATACTGCGGACAAGCGGCCGAAGAAGAGCCCTTCGGGTGCACGGTTGCCTTCGATGAGTTTAGAGAGTGTCGCGGCATCAATCGTCGTAAGACGCACCGTCCAGTAGGCTTCGTTCCAGGAAAAGATAAAGCAAAGCAATGCTGTTGATGCGATCCCACCCCACGCAAGAGGAATGAGGATTTCACGGATTTCACCCCATGTGTTTACGCCATCCATCTTACCCGCTTCTATGATATCCTTCGGGATTTCTTTGAAATAGGTGAACAGCATCCAAATCACGATTGGCAGGTTGATCAAGCTCAACACGATGATGATCAAGAAATGCGTATCAAAGAGGCCCATGCTCTTGGTCAAGAAGGTCATAGGATACAAAACCGCCGCCGCCGGGAGCATCTTGGTAGATAACATCCACATCAAGACGTCTTTGGTCGCGCGGCTCGGATTAAACGCCATCGCATAAGCCGATGGAATACCAACAGCCAAAGCAAACAAAGTCGCGAAAACGCTCGTGATGACCGAATTTGTGGCAAAGCGCCAGTAGTCGTAGTTTTCGGTCATATTGAGGTAGTTATCCAGCGTCGGCGTGAACCAAAACAAGAACTCTGGCTTCACAGCATCTGCGTCTGTTTTAAAGCTGGTGAGGACCATCCAAAAGATTGGAAAGAAGAACAGTAAGCCAACAGCCCACGCCAAAATCGGGCGTATCTTTGTTGAGAACCGTGAAGTTTGTGCAACGATTGCCATGATGTGCCCCTTATTCCATAAGTGTCTTGCCAATCATGCGGAGCAAAAAGATTGCAACGATGTTGGCGAGGATGACCGCGAAGATACCAGTCGCACTAGCGGCCCCGATGTTATTATTTGCGAATTCACCGATCAGATACGGCAAGTTTTTGTTCCCGTTTCCGCGGCTAACGATTTCGATTTCGGCATAGAGCGAAAGGTGAAAAATAGCTTGGATCATCACCACGATCGCGATTGGGCGGGACAAATGCGGTAAGGTAAGGAACCGGAACTGTGACCACGCGCCCGCACCATCCAAAATTGCTGCTTCTTTTTGCTGCTGATCTTCGGATTGCAGAGATGTCATGAAAATAAGAACGGCAAATGGTGTCCACTGCCATGTTACCATCGTGATAACCGCGTAAGACGAGGTATTGGTCGCACGGAAGGACAGAGGCTCAATAGTTGGCCACATCCCAAAGAAGGCACCAATCACAGGTAGCTCGGTCAATCCAGTAATGACATTGTTCAGCCCCGCAACTGCGATGCCCTGAAGACCAAGAACTGGATCAAGGATCATGTTGATCCACAAAACGGCATTCACCGCAGGCATCACGAAAAACGGGGAAATCAAAAGAACGCGGACAATTCCCTGACCTGCAAAGGTTTTATTGATCAAAACCGCGATAAGAACACCCAAAGTGACCGTCAAAACCAGAATGCTTGTCACAATTGTGAGGCTGTTCTGAATGGCGAGAAGAAAATCTTTGTTATTCAGAACGAATTCATAGTTACCAAATCCGCGCCAGTTTGAAATGCTAGGCGTCGTCCATTCAGGGCGCCTCGTATTATTCAGAACATAGCGAATAAACGAAAAATACAGCGTCATTGAGAGTGGAACAATCATCCAAATCAATAGTAAAACTACTGCAGGAGCTTGTAAGAGCCGTGGAAGTCTTCTGTCTGACATACCTGTATCCTCTAAGATAAATCACATACGTTCTTTATCAGCGTTTTATTTGGCATCATTTCGAAAGTTTTTATCGTACTTCGGGTCGATTGACCAACCCAAGTACCATAGAGAAAGGCTGGACCGAAGCCCAGCCTTCCAAAGTTACGAGAACTTAGTCGTAGTAACCAGCTTCACGCATGATCGCATCTGCTGCCTGCTGAGCTGCTGCGAGGGCATCTTCTACAGACTTCGCACCTGACAACGCTGCTGCCATTTCTTGTGCGACAGCTGAACCCACTTCTGGGAATTCAGGGATTGCTGCGAACTGAACGCCTACGTATGGCTTGATGTCAGACGCTGCTGGAGCTGCTGAGTCGATCGCTGCCATTTCAGCCGCTGCGAAACCTGCAGCTGCTTGGAATTCAGGAATTGCGTATGTAGATGCACGCTGACCTGTTGGAACTGAGCCCCAACCGAAGTCTGGGTGGTTGCCTACAGCTTGTACGTACTCTTTAGATGTTGCCCACTCGATGAACGCGTGTGCGGCTTCTGAGTTTGGTGACCCTGTTGGAACAGCCATAGCCCATGCCCACAACCAGTTTGCACCAGCTGCAACACCAGCATTTGGTGATTGTGCGTAAGCAACATTTTCGTTTTCTAGGAAGGATGCGGCGATTGTCGCGTCGATCCATAGACCACACTTGTCTTCGTTATAAAGAGCGAGGATTTCGTTGAAAGAGTTGCCTTCTGAACCTGGAGGTCCGTAGTTGCCAAGTAGGTCAACGTAGAAGTTTACAGCTTGGTTCCACATTGCTGAGTCTAGCTGTGGACGGCCTTCTGCGTCAAACCATGCGCCACCGAATGAGTTCACAACAGTTGTGATGAACGCCATGTTGTCGCCCCAACCTGGCTTACCGCGCAAACATGCACCGTAAACGCCGTTGTCTGGGTCGTGCATCGCTGCTGCTGCGTTCATGACGCGTGCCCAGCTGTCGTTGTCGTTGATTGTAACACCAGCGGCATCAGTTAGGTCCTTGCGGTACATAACCATTGATGATTCACCGTAGAATGGTGCTGCGTAGAGTGTGCCTTCGTGTGACAAACCTGCGCGCATCGCTGGCAAGATGTCAGCTACGTCGTAGTCTGCGCCAAAGTTTAGCGGCTCGATCCAGCCTGCTGCACCCCAGATTGGAGCTTCTTGCATACCGATGTTGATAACGTCGTATTGACCACCACCAGTTGCTGTATCAGAAGTAACCTGCTCACGTAGAACACCTTCTTCTAGTGCAACCCAGTTAAGCTCAACGCCAGTTTCGGCTGTGTAAGCTTCTGCAACTTTTTGCATGTTGATCATGTGACCGTTGTTCACGATCGCAATTGTTAGTGAATCAGCAAACGCGCCTGTTGCCGCCAAAAGCGACATTGCAGTTGCTGCACCAAGAGTTTTCTTCAATAGCATCTGTTTCCTCCCAGATTTTCAGATTAACTGCGACAAAACGTACAATGATTGCTTTCTGCCAGTCAACTATATTTATTACGCGCGTAAACTTATTTTGAAAAATTAAATAAAATCAATGCCTAAGCGGATTCTCGCATGACGAGCTTTCCATCAAATAGCCTCTCAGATCCATCGCTTTGCGTTTCTTCACGCTCAACAACATCTAGCAAGCGCGCCACACTATGGGCTGCAATCGAATCATAGTCATGCGAAACAGTCGTCAAAGATGGACAGGTAAACCGAGAATAAGGATGGTTATCATGACCAGCGACCCGCAAGGCACATCCGCTTCCTCGACCGACGCGCAGGCCAGCCTCATATGCGGCTGACAAGAACCCAATCGCCAAACGATCATTACTGAAAAGAACAGTATTCCCAACCAGTTTGCGTGACGAGATAAGCTTTAATCCTTGTTGATACCCGATTTCCTCAAAATTCCACCCAGACCCATCAACGCTATGAACTGTCGCCTCAAATCCATGACGCTCCATTGTCTCTAGATAAGCGAACCGCCGTTTGTTTGCATTGGGGTTAGTCGGGTTTTTCATTTCAAAAAACACAGGGGGTTCACCAGTACGAACCAGATAATCTACAATAATATCAGTAGCCTGCGGGTTGTTATGCCCGACAAATTCTAGGTTCAGATCATCGATATTACAGTCAAACAAAACAGTGGGAAATGTGGAGCAATATTCTTGCAAAGCCTCAACATTAGACGCCCGCCCCAGAGGGGCCAAAAGCACACCAGACGGCTTAATCCCACGCAAAAGCGCAAGGTTTTCAACTTCTTGATCAGGGGACCCGTGAGAGCTTAGCAATATTGGCCTGTACCCAGCTTCAATAACGAGATTTTCGATATTCCTTGCGATTTCAGCAAAAAATGGATCGGCAAGGTAGGGAACGACAATGCCGATGTTCCGTGTCAGTCGGCGGTTCTGGTTCATCGCATACATGTTCGGGCGATAGTCATGCTGTTCTAAAGCCGCTTCAATCCGAGCTTTTGTCGACGAACGAACACTTGCAGGGTCATTAAAATACTTCGACAGCGTTGGACGGGAAATGCCGCTGACCGCAGCAAAATCTTCCATATTCTTTATTTTTTGTTCCGACATAGCGCCACTTGGACACGACCACAGAGAGCAAGTCCACCTTTATCACTTCGTTCTTTACATGATAAGCAAATAATTTTACGCGCGTAAAGTAAAATTTTCAGGCAAGCTTGCTCCCTATCCATAAAGACAAGGAGCAACTGAGACCTTATTGTGTGGACTTAGGGGTATCTTCGCCTTCAGTGGTAGCATCATCGTTAATGACATCAGCTTCAACGATGTCCGCATCTTCAACGACCGCAGGCATTGACGCGTCCTCGTCACTTGGTGTGCTCACCAAGAGGGGAAGCATTTCCAAACCAGTGGACGTCGCCACACCAGATTGGGGCGGTTCTTTCCATGCCATCGTGTCAAGCACATCACAGCTATCGCAGACTGGCGCCCAGTCAGCATGCACAGTGTTACAGTTCTCACAGACCCATTGCGGACCACGCGGCGCGCTAAGTGCTTTGGTCAACCAACCCCGCACAACGTTGTCGTCACCGCCCTCACCGCGTTCAATCGCCGCCATAATTGTCAAAGACCGTGCATCCACGTCCGTTTCCACCATGTCGCCCATCACAGAACGTGCGCCAGGGAAATCTTCTGCGGCGAGGTGAAGCTCAGCCATGACCAACTTAGATTCACGATGATCTGGTGCAGACTTCACCAATTTTGCAAATCTTTTGATCCGCGCTTCAGGTGTTTCTTCTGAATCAATTTCCGAAAAGACTGTTGCCAAGTCTGGGTGTGGTTGCGATGCCCATGCCTTGGTTATGACGCGCGTTGCGTATTTACCTTTTCCATCCTCAATGTAAGACCGCGCCGCCATAACGGCCGCTGGAACCAAATCAGGGGACAGACGGTTTGCTTCGATTGCCGCCTCTTTGGCATCAATCGTATTGTCCTGATCCAAAATGTCCTTGGCTTGGGACAAGGCCAAAACCGCATCGCGACGTTTATGGACATCACGTGGCAAAGATCCGTGCTTGAGCTTGGCACCAAGCGTCTTGCGCGCGCCAGTCCAATCCTCAGATTGCGCCTGGAGTTGTAATAAAACGTCCTGTGTTTCAACGTGCTTGGGTTTGATGTCAAATGCCTTCTGCGCCAGCTTGAGAGCGGTGTCGGTATCCCCGTCTGATAGCTTTTGCTTCATGATCCCGCGTACACCGACAAATCGCGTTTTGGGATCTTGGATAAGGCTTTTGTAAATGACTTCGGCTTTGTTACGATCCCCAGTCAATTCTGCAGCTTGCGCGGCGACCAAATTTGTAAGCTCAGGCTTGTTGAGGAATTTTTCCGCCTTGGATGCTTTTTGCATCGCAACATGACCTTCACCTGACGCCAATGCCAACATACCTTCGCTCAGCGCCTGATATCCGCGACGCTCGCGATTGCGGTAGAAGTAGCGCGAAAACGCAGTTTCATCACCGTTTATAAATTTCAAAACCGCGACGAGCAAAGACAGTACCTTTAGCAAGACCCATACGGCTACTATCAAAATCAACAGCATAATGACCGCTTGAATGGGGCTAAAGGTGTATTCCGTTCCCGCGACCGTCGCAGTGACATTGCCGATCAAGGTATTCTGGGTGTCCATCAAATAAGTGCCACCCATCGCAAGGGCTGCGACGATAACGACGAACAACAAAATTCTAACTAGTGAGAGTAACATAATAAGTCCTTATCAATTCGTCGCTGACAACAAGGTTTCAATAGTATTCAAGGCATCTTGGCGGGCTTTTGCAGCCTCCATCCAAGGTGACATTTCTGCTTTGGAGGCCTCAGGCAATGTATCCAATTCGGCCAATGTGTCCGAGAGACGACCATCTTTTAGAGCCGCTTCTGCGCGAGATAAGACTGCATCAGCGTCGTCTCCATCCTTGGGCGTAACCGAACGCGCCTGCAGCTGAGTTTTCAGGAAATTCGCGATCCCAGAACCGGCCCCCCATGATCCTTCGCTTGCTCTCGCGGCGGCCAAAGCAGCCCGAGCGTGCTCAACGTAAGTCTCCGTGAGCTCAGATACAGGTGTTAATCCGTCTTGCGCAAATTGCGATAACTCAACAGGCGCAGCCTCACCTATCACCGCCTCATATTCCGACAAGGCGGCAGCGAACGGGCGACCAGATTGAAGCGCCGTATCGACGCGCGTTAACGCAGCGCGTGTCAGCGTATTTTGTGATATCTCGGCAACTTCGGCTTCTTTGGCCTGTGCTGTTGCGACCATCGCCTCGACCTGTTCACGTTGTGATTTGAGACTCGCTTGTAAATCGGCAAGTTCCTTTTGATAGGCATCGACCACATCTTGGGACAAAGCCGCGCTAACGGTGTCTTGCGTTAGATTTGAAAAGCGCGCATCCAAATCAGCAAGCTTTTCGTCTAGCGTCGCGACCGAACCTGTCAGTGTCGCAAGGGAGGCCTCCATGGCTTTCAAATCTGGGCCTTGCGACAATTCAGAGGTCAAAGACCCAACTTTGTCTGAATTCATTTTAACTTGGGCTTCGATGTTGGACACAGACCCCTCAAGGGAAGCCAATTGTTCGCCGGCCTCAGCTCGAAACGCTTCATTCGCTTTGCTCTGTGGGAAAATCGCTGATCCTTGCTCAAGGTAAATGGCCGCTCCAAACCCGAGCGCAGCAGCAATGACACCGCCAAGGATCATCGCACCTGTGCCACCTTTTTTCTGAACAATGACTTGCGGTTCTTGAGCAATTTGAACATCGTCGACAGGCTCAGCGGGTGTCTCATCATGGTCACTCGTTACAGTATCATCGATATCAACCGATGCCTCTGTTTCAGGAAGCGTATCCTCTGCGTCAGCCGCAATCGTCTCGGCATCATCGATCGTGTCAATCTGATCTTCGGTAACGGATATCGTGTCTGGTGTGTCAGAGGATTGAACCGAGTCGTCCAATTCTTCAGATTTTTTCTTTTTAACCATTACATCCCTCTAACACTTTTGGCCTAATCAGGTCCAAGTTAATCGTGCTTGCCCCAGACCACAAGGCGTTATCACGTCGCAATCACTGCTTTGACACCGTCAATCATGGCCTCAAGTGTCGGCTTATCGGCCACTTGAACTGATGCGCTCTGTAGTGCGCCAAACGCTTGAGAAACTGCATCACTTAACGCTATGATATGATGATGTTGCCCCAGTTGAACTTGCTGCCCCACTATCGCAGCACTCCGCGGTGAGAACAGGGGAAGAATAACTGGTTTTCCCCCTGCCAACAGGCTCTGCGCCTCAGGGGATAAGGGGCGGTCTATTTGATCGTAAGCAATCACCTCTTCGCAAGGAACCCCCATGTTCTGCAAACTTTGGGCAATACGTCCTCGGCTGTGCGTTCCGCGAATATGGATCAAGCTGTGATCGGGCGCATGACGTGCCACGAGATCAATCAAATCGTCAGCAGCTCCATCCGCCGACAGGACCTCATACCCCTTGGTGCGCGCAGCCTCTGCCGTTTGATCACCCACACAATAGGCAAGCCTCCCAGCCCCATGAGGCCCATGTGCCACCCCATTCTGAGATGTGAAAATGACCGCGTCATAGGAGGATAGATCTATGTCATGAGTGACTGGAACAATCGACAATGCTGGGCTGATGCAATATTCAAGAACCACACCCCTCTTGGCGAGTTGAGTGATGAAACGGTGCGACGACATCTCTGGTCGGGTCATCAACAATGTAGCAGCGTGATTGTGTCTCATAAGGTGCAATGCTATCTGCGTTGCAGTGGATAAACAATGGGATTGAAATGTCACAGGACCGATTGATATTTTTAGGACTAGAAAGCAGCTGCGATGACACCGCCGCTTCTGTCCTTGAGGTGACCAAAGAGGGTGACCGGATTGTCAAATCGTCGATTGTGATGGGGCAAAATGCGTTGCACCAAAATTACGGCGGTGTTGTTCCCGAAATTGCGGCGCGCGCGCATGCGGAACGGATTGATATCGCTGTCCAAGACGCCTTGAATACCGCAGAGACCCCTCTTTCCCACATTGATGTCATCGGTGTTACAGCAGGACCGGGTCTTATTGGTGGCGTTCTATCAGGCGTGATGTGCGCCAAAGGGTTAGCTGCAGGGACAGGTAAACCGCTGATTGGTGTCAATCATTTAGCAGGTCACGCTTTGACCCCTCGATTAACGGATCGCTTGGCGTTCCCTTACCTCATGTTGCTGGTTTCAGGCGGGCATTGCCAATTCTTGATCGTTAAAGATGCGCAAACTTATCACCGCATTGGCGGAACGATAGATGATGCGCCGGGAGAAGCTTTTGACAAAACTGCGCGCCTACTTGGGTTGCCTCAACCGGGTGGACCATCCATTGAACAGGCGGCTCAAGACGGTGATCCCAAACGGTTCAAATTTCCACGCCCCCTTTTGGATCGCGAGGGATGCGACATGTCGTTTTCTGGATTGAAAACGGCCCTCTTGCGGACACGAGACGCTTTAGTCGCTGAACAAGGGGGTTTGTTCCAGCAAGACATCAAAGACGTCTCCGCTGGATTTCAAACAGCGATTGCAGATGTGCTTGCTGAAAAGTCGCGTCGTGCATTGTTGGAATACCTCGATTTAGATCCCAAAGAGCCAGTTATCGCCGTCGCTGGAGGGGTCGCCGCCAACACATTTATTCGCTCACGACTACAAAAAATCGCAACAAGCTTGGGTGTCCGTTTCACGGCCCCGCCTCTCGCCCTTTGCACAGATAACGCCGCAATGATCGCAAATGCCGCCTATGAGCTCTACACCTGTGGTGTGCGACATGACATGACACTTTCAGCCCGTCCAAGATGGCCACTGGACACATCCCGCCCAGCGCTATTGGGCAGCGGTAAAAAAGGAGCCAAGGCGTGACACTTTCGGTCATTGGATCAGGTGCGTTTGGAACAGCTTTGGCCATTGCAATCGCCAAAGGGGGCAAGCCCGTCACACTCTGGACCCGATCCCAAGCCGTGGCCAAGACAATGCAAGACGCACGCGAAAACAAGGATCGCCTAGCCAATCATAGTTTCCCTGACGCGGTCACAGTCACCGCAAATATCGAAGAGGCCACATCGAATGAAGTCCTCTTAATCGCTGTCCCAATGCAACAGTTGCGATCCGTCTGTGATCGCTTTGCAAAAGAGTTTCACAACAAAACGCTGGTGGCTTGCTGCAAAGGGATTGAGCTGAATACGGGTCTTGGCCCTTGTGACATCCTGTCTGGGTATTCGGACAAAGTGGCCCTATTGACGGGCCCAAGCTTTGCTCATGATATTGCAGGCGGCTTGCCAACGGCGCTTGTTCTGGCCTGCGCACAGACTGAGACACAGACCTATTTACAAGCTGAAATCAGCACGCCCACACTTCGACTTTATACCAGTGGGGATACCGTTGGGGCGGAATTGGGCGGAGCCATCAAAAACGTGATCGCAATCGCCTGTGGTGCGACTATTGGAGCAGGGCTTGGCGATAGTGCGCGCGCCGCTCTTATGACCCGTGGATTTGCTGAAATGCAGCGAATGGCTATTGCTTTAGGCGGGGCCAAAACAACGCTGTCAGGGTTATCAGGGTTTGGGGATCTGAGCCTGACATGCATGTCCGAAGGATCACGAAATTTTAGATATGGCTTGGCCCTTGGTCGCGGACAGATCTTTGACACATCGATCACAGTGGAAGGCGTCGCCACCGCCAAAGCAACATTGACCAAGGCGCAATCTTTGGGCATTGAGATGCCCATTACAGCTTGTGTTGATGCGCTTGCCTCTGGTGCGATGGATGTGCCATCCGCGATGAAACTCTTGCTCTCACGTCCACAAAAGGAAGAATAAATGCTTATTGCCCTCATTGCCAAAGATAAAGACGACCATTTGGAAACCCGCAAAGCGAACCGTGACGCGCACTTGGGATATATCAAAGACACAGGTGTCGTGTCCCAAGCCGGCCCTCTTTTGGATGAGACTGGGCAAATGTGTGGGTCATTGGTTATCTTGGATGTTGTGGACATGGCTGCTGCGCAATCTTGGGCCGAAAATGATCCCTATGCAAAAGCGGGATTGTTCGCCGATGTTCAATTGATTGCTTGGAACAAAGTGATTTAAGAGATGCGCTATTGGCTCTTCAAATCGGAACCAGATACCTGGGGATGGTCGGATCAAGTGGCTAAGGGTGATCTTGGCGAGGAATGGAATGGCGTGCGCAATTACCAAGCGCGCAATTTCATGCGAGAGATGGAAATTGGGGATCGCGGGTTTTTCTATCTCTCCCAAAAGGAAAAAGCAGTCGTCGGAATTGTCGAAGTTATTGCGACCTCTCACCCAGACAGCACCACAGAGGATCCTCGCTGGGATTGCGTTGATATCAAAGCGGTTCAAGAGGTAGGCAAGCCTGTAACTTTGGCACAGATCAAAGCACACCCCAAGCTTGCAGATATGGTTCTCGTCAAAAATTCACGCCTGTCTGTTCAACCTGTGACAGATAATGAATGGGCCATTATTTGCGACATGTCTGGCACAAAACCCTAGATTTATAGTGTGAAATCGCTACCCTCTCATTAGGTGAGGGAGAAAATCATGACACTTTGGAATGTTTTTGCAGCGGCTCTAGGAAGCTTTATCTTTGGCGCAATATGGTACATGGCCTTGTCCAAACCATGGCTAAAAGCCACGAATATTAAATGCGACGAAAACGGGCGTCCCGAAAATAGCAGCCTTGTCCCCTTCCTTTTGGCCGCCATTGCGATGCTGATCGTGGCTGGAATGATGCGGCATACTTTCGAAATGGCCAATATTGATACTGTTGCTAAAGGTCTGCAAAGCGGCCTCGGGATCGGGCTTTTCTTTATCTCACCTTGGATTATGATCAATAACGCTTACGGGGATCGACCCTTTAAATTAACGTTGATTGACGGTGGGTATGCGACCTTTGGTTGTGCGATTATTGGAATACTTCTCACAGCGTTTTAGATTTAACAAGTTAAGCAGTTTCTCAGATGCGACCTCCTCTCCTGACACGTCGTCAATTTCAGGTGTTAGACCTCATTAATGCCGGAAAATCGCGGGATGAGGTTGCAAAACGTCTGAAGATTTCACCAGAGACCGTGAAATCGCATACTAAAGCCATCCAAGAAAAATTTAATGTGCCTTCCTTGCGTGCCGCGTCGCGAGACCTTCATGAGTATGTCACAAATTATACTCCAACAGGCTCTGATGGAAAATTCTTCCTAACAGAGGTCACGCGCATTTATGACGTTCATTCAAATTTCCATTCTGCCCATATGCATCATCGCAGCGAAGGCTACGTGGTAAATGGCACTCTTACGAAATTTCGCGTCGGCTTACGCTCTCCTCTAGCGCCTCAAAATGTGACGATCAATGATCAGCCTGCTTCGAGAGTGTCCAAAGTAGGAGAAACGCGAAATTATTATTTGGATTTAGATCGCCCCTTAACGCCCGGTGACTGGTTTGTTCGAGATGCCCATTACGACATTATCGACCCGCCCAATATTCGGTTTTCATTTACGGCAGAGCTCATTACAGCGCCAGTCGAAACCCTGACAATGATCGTGAATTTCGAAGGGGATCCACCGCCTAACCTTGGTGTCAACATACTCAAGGATGGTGAGCGTGTGGACATCAAAAATATTCATCCTGAGGCCAAAATCTCTATCGGTGATTCAGTCAAGCTCACACTAAATCACCCCCTTTTGCACTCAAGGTATTTCGTTCATTGGGACTAGTTGAATGGCGCAGAAAATATCTGCGCCAACTCTGTGTCTAGTCTGCAAGGGAGCGATCATACTCAAGTCGTTTTGCATATTCCATTGTCAGAAGCTGTTCCAAAAGTCGTGCTTCTTCGTCACTTCCTGTCGGAGTTGATCCTCCGCTCGTGCCAAAGACATACTGTGGGACATTCCGGCGAGAATAGGCATCCGCCCAAACCTTTTGGATTTCTAATTCAGTCTCCAACTTTTGCGCCAAGGCGTTATCCGCTTCAAGGACGGCTGCCTTTGCATAGGCTTCCGCATCTGCAGCCACTTTCACAGACTGCGCATCAATCTCAGCCTTTTCCAACAGAATACTAGAGCGATCACGATCAATTTCCGCTTGCTCTTTGAGCTTGCGCGCTTCTGTAATCGCGAGCTGTTTCTCAGTTTCAGCATTGGTTGTCCGCTCAATCTGAAGCACCTTTGCTTGGGCTTGTCGTTCGGCCACTTCTCTTTCGCCTTTGGCAATTGCTAATAGTCTTTGCTCTTCTTCTTGAATGCGTTGTTCACGAGCAATGGCACGATCGGCCGCCGCTTGCTGTCGCAGGCGCATACGCTTTTTGAATTCTTCATTCGGGTCCACGCCTGTAATCCGAGCAGACGTCACAGTGATCCCAAATTTGGTAAAACTTTGTTCTTTTCTCTGAGGCTGACCGTTTGAATCAACAATTTTGCGCACTGTAAAAACAGTTTTTGTTTGATCCCCATAATCTTGTTGCTCAGTACCTAATGAGGCATTTGCAGACCCCTGTGCGGGTGCTTCCACTGTGACGCGTTCTTCGACACGGCGCACAATGTAGATGCCATTTTCCATCTGACGTTGGAATTCATTATTAAATTCTGTTTTCCCACCTTGGAAGTAATCTTCCGCAGACATAAGGGCCGCCGTTGCGCCCAAAGTTTCCTGAAATGCTGGGATCAATTCGGTTCTCAGCAAATTCTCAGGCGAGCGATAGAGACGCGCCATTTTCAAAAATCCATCTTGATCTGATGGCAATTCATACCGCGCCGTCGCTGTCACGGCTGCATCTACTTGGTCCAAGAATACGAGAGATTGCGCAGGGAGGCTGGCGCTCATCAGGCTGCTTTCTGTTTCTGAGGACACTTGATTGTTGGCGCCAACACCCGATTCCAAGGATTGAACCGACATCGCATTCTTCCAAGCATTCACATTCCCAAATAAATATAGGTTGTAACCTGTGTCAGAAATCATTTTTTCCTGACCGGTAATGGTCCGCACGTGATATTTAAAACCTGGCTCAGCGTAGAAAAACATTCCGTTGAACGCCGAGACAGCAAAGTAACCAATAGCCAACACATATCCAATGAGTGAAAAGCTTTTATATTTTTCGAAATTGTCAGGTAATATTTGGACACAAATCCAAATTGTTAAAATTGCTACGACTGCGATCGTCATTCCGACCATTTGCTGTGCCTCCTAAATTAATTAAATACTACTTTAGAGTGATCATAAATCAATCTAAGGGGAAGCCAATTAATGAATTCCCTACTCAATCAATTTTTCACAACGCGCTTAAATTGAATTCCGAACACGCGGCACTAGCTATTCCATTTAACAAAGAGTGAGCTGAGTTTTGCACATCGTTTGGTTCAAGCGGGATCTACGGGTTGAGGATCATGCCGCGCTGTCAAAAGCAGCGGAGCGTGGGCCTGTGTTGCCTGTTTATATTGTGGAACCTGAATTATGGGCGCAAAAAGATGCGTCCCTGAGACAGTGGCACTTTGTTCAGGACAGTTTGCGCGACTTACATGCAGATTTGGCGCGGCTTGGCCAACCACTTGTCGTTATGTTCGGGGATGCTGTGCAATGCTTGAGCGCGCTCACCGCGACCTATCCAGTGACGGATATTTGGTCTCATGAAGAAACCGGCAACATGTGGTCCTTTGATCGTGACAAACACGTGGCGCAGTGGTGCAAAGACAACGGGATCGCGTGGCATGAGATCCAAAACACGGGCGTCGTTCGCCGCCTCAGCTCGCGCAACGGCTGGGCTGGGCAGTGGGATCATTTTATGGCGCAGCCTGTTACATCCGCTCCCAGACTAACGCCAATCAACACCAGTGATGAGTGGCCCGATTTCTCAAGCCGTCTAAGCCTCACGACCGATGGCTGTCGAGATCGGCAACAAGGGGGGCGTCAACAGGGGATTGAGACCCTTCATTCCTTCCTTAATCGCCGTGGACGGACATATCGAAGCGCGATGTCCTCGCCCCTCTTGGGTCAAGCGGCATGTTCGCGACTGTCCCCACATTTGACATGGGGCACAATGTCGATGCGCGAGGTCGCACAGGCAACGTGGAGGGCGCAAACTGAGCCGCGGACACCACAATGGCGCGGGGCGCTAAAGGCATTCAATGCCCGCCTCCATTGGCATTGCCATTTCATGCAAAAACTAGAAGACGAACCAAGGCTGGAATTTGAAAACATGCACCCAGCTTATGATGGATTGCGCCCTTTAGACCCTGATGTGATCAGATTGAAAGCATGGGAAAACGGGGAAACTGGGCTCCCTTTTGTGGATGCCTGTATGCGCAGCTTGCGCTCAACGGGATGGCTTAATTTTCGAATGCGGGCAATGGTCATGGCAGTTGCGAGCTACCACCTCTGGCTCGATTGGCGGGCAACGGGACAGGTCTTGGCACGATATTTTACGGATTATGAACCAGGCATACATTGGAGCCAAGTTCAAATGCAATCGGGCACCACAGGGATCAACACCATCCGTATCTATAACCCCATCAAACAAGGCCATGACCAAGACCCCAAAGGTATCTTTACCCGCCGTTGGGTGCCCGAATTGTCCGCAATCAGCGATCCCTATCTGCAAGAGCCTTGGAAGGCCGAAAATGCAGGACAGGTCTTGGGCAAACTCTATCCGCATCCCATTGTTGACCCCATAGAGGCGGCGCGCACTGCCAAAGAGCGTATTTGGCCCGTGCGCTCAACCTATGGATTCCAAGCGGACAAAGCCAAAGTTTTAGCCAAACACGCAAGCCGTAAAAAGACGCCTAAACGACGCGCAGCCAAGGCGTCCCCCGATCAACTTAGCCTGCCATTGTGAGACCCCCATGAAGATGCGCAAGAAATCAGACCTTCCCAGCAAAGATTGTGTGACCTGCGGGCGACCCTTTGTTTGGCGCAAGAAATGGGCGAAAGTTTGGGATGAGGTTAAATATTGTTCACAGAAATGTCGGAGAGCAGGATGAGCACATCTGATTTGTTTGCGTTTGACGCGCAAGAAGAAACGCTTGAGTTCACGGCGGACCGATCCAGTGCTTTGGCACGTCTGGACAAATTTGCCTCGCGGAGTGGTCGCCACTATGCCGCAAAACGCAACTATGATTTCGGATCAACACAGCGATCAAACGTGTCTGTTCTCTCGCCTTGGATACGGCATGGCGTGATTTCAGAGCAGGACGTTCTAAGCGCTGTTCTCGCCAAACATAGCCTTCAAGGGGCTGAAAAATTCATTCAGGAAGTATTTTGGCGTAGCTATTTCAAGGGCTGGCTCGAACATCGCCCAACAGTCTGGTCGGACTATTGTACTCAACGGGATCTTTTAATGGACCAAAGTCCTTCACCTGATTTGAATGTGGCCTTAAACGGGCAAACGGGCATTGAATGCTTTGATCATTGGGTGCGGGAATTGGTTGAAACGGGATATTTGCATAATCATGCACGTATGTGGTTTGCCTCGATCTGGATTTTTACGCTTAAGTTACCGTGGCAACTGGGCGCGGATTTCTTTTTGAAACATCTTTTGGACGGCGATCCTGCCTCGAACACTCTGAGTTGGCGCTGGGGTGCGGGTCTGCACACCAAAGGGAAAACCTATCTCGCCCGCCCAGACAATATCGCAAAATACACAGGAAATCGCTTTGATCCTACCGGACAACTGTCGAATACTGCGCATCCTCTGGAGGACGAAAGAGAGCACCCGAAACGGGCTCTAAACTATGATTTAACGCCAACCCCCGACGACTACATTCTATTGTTAACGGATGATAATGTACGACCGGACCTGTCCACACAAGCTAACCCTAGAGCCGCCATCGGCCTCTCTTGTGCCGCTCAAAGGTCGCCTTCTGGCACAAGCCACAAAGTGGTCGCGTTCGCCGATGATGCGCTCACGAATGCGCTGTGCGAATTTGAAAATAGCGGCGGCATTGAAACCCCCGCAACGATTGAAGCCGCCATTATTGAATTGGCGCGCGCGTCTCAAACAACACATGTGGTGATGTCGGCGGCCCCCGTGGGGCCAGTTGCCGATACGATCGCCGCTCTTGTACCTGCGCTCGCTAAACACGGGATCACTTTGCAACAAAAACATCGTCCCTATGACAGCCTGTGTTGGCCGCATGCCACAAAAGGGTTCTTTGCAATGAAGAAACAAATTCCCTCAATCTTGCGACAGCTCAACCTTGCGGGCTAAGGTTTTCTAAGACGGCTTTGGCGCTTTGTCGGTAATCATGTTTCTTGTCATCGGTCATTTTATCCCATGTTCGAAAGGCATGTGACAGACGCGGATTGCCGCGAAGCACATCCTCATTACGGATGAGAAAATCCCAATAAAGCGGATTAAAGGGACAGGCCCTTGGCCCCGTTTTTTGTTTCACATCGTATTTGCAAGACCCACAATAATTCGACATTTTGTTTATGTAGTTCCCACTTGCCGCGTAGGGTTTTGATCCCAAAAGCCCACCATCCGCAAATTGGCTCATTCCGATGACATTGGGCGCTTCGACCCACTCATAGGCATCCGCATAAACAGATAGATACCATTCATGGACTTGAAACGGATCAACTCCTGCAAGCATGGCAAAGTTACCTGTCACCATGAGACGCTGTATATGATGGGCATAGGCGTTATCGCGCGTTTGAGAAACCGCTTGGGATAGGCAGAGCATGTCCGTTTCAGCCGTCCAATAGAAATCTGGTAAATCCCGTTTGGCGTTCAAAAAATTCTCGCCGACATAGGCTGGCATCTTGAGCCAGTAGATCCCTCGCACATATTCGCGCCACCCGATAATTTGTCGGATATATCCCTCAACCGCGTTCAAAGGCGCGGTGCCGTCATAATATTCTCTCTCAATTCTTTGACAAATCTCAAGCGGCGTCAGCAAGCCAATGTTCAGGTATTGCGCCAAAATTGAATGATACAAATATGGCTCATCCTGTAGCATCGCATCCTGATAATCCCCGAACAATGGCAAGGTTGTTGTCGCGAAATGATCAAGTGCTTGAAGAGCATCTTCACGCGTAACCGCAAACCAAAACCCATCTAAACTACCGAAATTGTTTGGGAAATGTTGCTCAACCAAATCAATCACGTCACGCGTTATCTGATCTGGAGCATGCTCCAAAGGTTTTGGCATAAACAGATCGCCCTTGGCTGGCTTGCGATTTTCCGCATCAAAGTTCCACTGTCCCCCAACAGGGCCGTCCGCAGCCATGAGCAATCCAGTTTTTCGCCGCATGTCGCGATAGAAGTATTCCATGCGCAACTGTTTGCGCCCCTCAGCCCAAGTTTGGAATTCCGCATGACTGGCGATGAAACGATCATCTGGCAAAATATCACAGTCTTGATCCCAAGCCTCAAATGCCGACTTGAGCCGATATTCTGATGGTTCTGTCACAACCGCTTTGGATATCCCACGCGCGGCCATAACCCTTTCCGCCTCTGACACAAGATGCCCAGAATTGTCAGGATCGTCTAAGGTGACGTAGACCACATCCCAGCCTTGCGCGCGTAAGTCATTTGCAAAATGACGCATTGCTGAAAACACAAAGGCGAGCTTTTTCTTGTGATGCGGCACATAACTCGCCTCAGCGGAGACTTCGGCCATCACAATCACATCGCGCGATTTGTCGGCATTTTTCAAAGAGGAAATGCTTGGGGACAATTGGTCCCCAAGGATAATGATTACAGTAGCATCGTTTTGCATCAAGCTGTCCTAGGATGTTCACCAGTCAGCTAAAGCACATCCACTCAAAGACAAGTTGGGTAGCTTAATAACCCAGTTTATTCGCCATAAATGAAATCGCATCCAGGTATCCTGAAACGCTTCCACAATCGAACCTTTGTCCTGACAATGTCACCGCTTCTACGTTTCCTTGCGCCGCCTGCGTGTTAATCGCATCGGCGAGTTGAATTTCACCACCAGCCCCTGCGGGTTGATCGCGTAGAATTGAAAAAATGTCAGGCGTCAAAACATAGCGACCGATGCTCGCTAGATTTGAGGGCGCCTCTTCAAAATTCGGCTTTTCAACCAATCCGGCCACAGAACCAGTTTCCGCATTTGGATCGACAACGCCATATTTGGAAATATCCGGCCCATCCACCTGCATGACGCTCAATTGAGTTTTTTCAGATGAGTCGTAATTCCTAACCAAATCTGCCGTTACGCCGGCACCGTCATAGGTTAGAAAATCGTCGGCCAATAATACAGCAAACGGTTCATCACCCACAGCGCGTTCTGCACAAAGAACGGCATGCCCCAATCCCAATTGTTCAGGTTGACGCACAAAAATACACTCAACACCCTTTGGCAAGATATTGCGAACGCGATCCGCCTGATCGAGCTTACCTTTTAAACGTAAGGCCATTTCCAATTCTTGATTGCTATCGAAATGATCCTCAATAGCGCGCTTGTTGCGGCCCGTCACAAAAATCAAGGTTTCAATACCTGCGGCAATCGCTTCTTCAGCCGCATATTGGATCAGAGGTTTATCGACAATCGGCAAGAGCTCTTTGGGCATTGCTTTTGTTGCGGGCAAGAAACGCGTGCCGAAACCAGCAACAGGAAAAACGGCTTTATTAATTTTTGACATGTGATCTCATTCAACTAATTTCGCTCAATATATCAATTTTGTTAAACTTACGCCACAGCCAAAGTACCCCGTATGAAGCGGGGCCTGAAGAAGGTCAGATTGATAATAAAATATTTACTTCATTCACACCAAGGTGACTTACGCTTTTTCATATCAAAATGCATGTGATCTGTGTGTTGAGCATTGGTGTCAGGGGACAAGGATGTCGTGAATGTCCCACATCCTGCATCTGTTATTTTGCGCAAAAATTTGTAGTCTTTTCTGCGACGATCGCGCCACCCGTCCTCAACCGTTAACACACCCTTCTTTGCAAACTCGAAACTCATTATATCAACAGCCATTCCAAGCGCATGTTGTGAGATTTTTTTACCAACCCCGTCACTACGCTTGCGACATTGATATCCCGTGCCCAAACCGATGGTCACTGGAGCCTCTTTAAAATGTGCGATTGCTTCTGGAACAATCGTTTCTTCAACCAAATCTGCCAATGCGACAGCAGCTTGGCAATCCACAAACAATGTCTGGCTCAGAGAGACCCCTGAGACTTCTGTGACTTTCACAGGATCATCAATCCCACATAGCGATTCCATTTTATCACTTGGCGATGCCGCTTTTTCACCAATCAATCGAACGTCATCACAGATCATCGGCTTTTGCGTGGTATCAGCCAAAACAACCTGACAAGAAAGAAGCCCAAAAATTATACCCGTAACCAGTCTCATTATTCACCCATTAGCCCATAGACATCACTATGCGATTGAACAGACCCTTCAAAATCCGTTTCAAGGAAGTACGCAAAATACACGTCGACAGAACGCGCCGCTTCGTATCGCATTTCCTCTATTTCAATCTTTTCGGATATGTCGTTGACATCGACCCCATTGATCCATGCGGCCAACTTAGGCATGTCAGATACGCGAACGCAGCCATGTGAGACCAGACGATCATTCCCATCAAACACACTATGATCAGGGGTGTCGTGCAGGTAATATCCATCGGTTCCTGAGATTTCAAATTTCAACTGACCCATCGGTCCAGTGTTACTTGGTGGAATATAAAATGCAGCTCGCTGACCTGTTATGTCAGTAGTGGAAAACTGGCGTTCTTCACCGGTGTCCGATCCTGTTTCGTCTTGCTTCACAGCAATGAACAAATCCTCAACGCGGCGATCTGGTCGCCAAATGCTGCCGTCTGATAAGTCTTTCACGACGGCGCTCCCTTGAGTGACGCGAAAATCAATGCGCTCCAATGCGATTGAGGGCGATGCCGTCCAATCGGGGAAATACTTAATAGATGTGACTTTACCCTTGGTGATTGGTGTGGGGGTTTCAACTTTGCCTATTCCGATTTTTATAGCCTCCGCAAGGCTGCCGTCTGCTTCAAGAGCATAGAGCATTTGATTGGGCAAGTTGACCACAATAACGCGCTCGCCTTTGGGCAAGGCTGCGCGGGCTTGTGCAGCAGTTTTGGCAAAAAGTGGTGTCTGTTCAGCACCCTTCAACAACTTGGAAAATTTTTCCTCTTGGGCCTGTTGATAGTCTTCAACCGCCGCAGGAAGCGGGACATCTTGGGCAAGCGCCATATGCGCACAAAATGTTGCTACCGTAAAAATACCGAACCTAAGCATACCGCTCCCTCACCCAAACTATACCTTTGGGTACAAGAACAGCCAAAAGGCGTGTCGTCAATCAAAATTCTTGTTCTTGGAGAAAAGAACTAGGCCTTTGCCAACACAGCTCCGATGCGCTCAAGAGCCTGCTTAATATTGTCCGCGCTATTTGCGTAAGAGAACCGAACATAGCCTTCGCCCATCGCGCCAAAGCTGGTTCCTGCAACGGTGGCAACGCCTGCTTTTTCCAAAAACAAATCTTGCGCTTGTGTTGCGGTTAACCCTGTCCCCGAAATATTAGGAAAGGCATAAAAGGCACCTGCAGAATCCGTGCAGGTCACGCCCGGCAGATTGTTCAAACCTTCGACAATGATTTTGCGACGGTGATCGAATTGCACCATCATCTCATCAACGGCATCCTGAGGTCCATCAAGCGCGGCAATCCCCGCAAACTGCGTTGGCGCGTTGACACAGGAATGGTCATTAATACAAAGCCGTGTGACATGCTCAACAGCGCTATCTGGCCAAACAGCATAGCCAAGCCGCCAACCCGTCATTGCGTAGGTTTTTGACCACCCGTCTAGCATGATCAGCCGATCCCGAATTTCAGGATATTGCAACAGGCTCACATGTTCGCGACCATCATAAAGCATGCGAGAATAGATTTCATCCGATAGAATCGCGACATTTGGATGGGCCTCAAGCCCCGCAACAAATTTATCAATTTCTTCTTTTGGGGTAACCCCGCCCGTCGGATTTGCAGGACTATTTATGATGATCAATCGCGTTTTCGGAGTGATCTGCGACAGCACTTCTTCTGCATTAAACGCAAATCCATTCTCCTCACGTAATTTTATCGGAACAGGGGTCGCGCCGGAATAGCGGATGACGGATTCATAAATTGGAAACCCTGGATTTGGATACATGATCTCTGCGCCTGGTTCACCAAAGAGCGTGATTGCAAAGAACATCGTTGGCTTTCCACCCGGGACGGCGACAACGTTATCAGGGTTCACCTCGACGCTATGGCGTCTGTTGAGGTCACGAGCAACGGCCTCGCGTAACTGAGGAAGCCCATTTGCGGGCGTGTATCCATGATGCCCATCGCGAAGCGCCTTTATCCCAGCCTCCACAATATGTTCAGGTGTTGAAAAATCAGGTTGGCCAATACCCAAATTGATGATGTCTTGTCCTTGCGCCGCCAGTTTTTGAGCACGCGCCAAAACCACAAAAGCGGATTCAGTTCCTAGTCGGGATACACTTTGTGCAAATTGTAGCTTGGACATGCCATTTCCTCTCTCACGTGAGATTTGATGATTGCAAAATTTGTTGTGGGATTACAAGGATACTCTTTGAGGGAAACGTAGGATTGCTAATCTTGGATACGGCAAATGAGCAGTGATAGTTCTTTGAAATTTTCGGCGAATTTGGGATTTCTATGGACAGAACTTTCTCTCATTGACGCAATTCATGCCGCTCATCGTGCTGGATTTGATGCCGTGGAATGCCACTGGCCGTATGATACGCCAGCCCCTGATGTCGCGCAGGCCTTAAGCGACACTGGCCTTCGCCTGCTGAGCTTGAATACCGTCCGAGGGGATACAGCCAAAGGGGAAATGGGCCTTTGTGCGCTTCCCAATCGTCAAAGTGATGCGCGTCGCTCAATTGATCAAGCGGTTGACTATGCCGCTGAAGTCAACGCGCCCTTCGTCCATGTCATGGCTGGGATTACAACGTCGTCAGATGCGCGTTCTACTTTCATTAACAACCTGCGCTATGCTTGTGAACAAGCAGCGCAAGCCAATCTCTCAATCCTGATTGAGCCTTTGAATACCTTTGACACGCCCGATTATTTTCTGACAACACCATCACAAGCAGTCAGCATTATTGACGCCGTTGGAGCGGATAATTTGAGATTGATGTTTGATTGCTATCATGTCGCCCGAATGGAAGGGGATATCTTATCCGCGTTCAAGACAGCTCTGCCCTATATCGGCCACGTCCAATTCGCCGATCCCCCTAACCGCACAGCACCCACTGCAGACGGATTTGATTTCAAGCGGTTATTTGAAACAATGGTTGCACTGGGTTGGAGACAAACTTTTGGCGCAGAGTATAAACCGAATGGTCCAACAGATCTCAGCCTTGGATGGATGCGCCGCTTTCGTCAGGGGTTATAAGATCACTTGGTGTTCTTGTTGACCGCGCACATCCAGCGAAACTTCGATCACCTGTCCATCTGCATCCGCAGGCGCATCAAGTTGCTGTCGCGCACTCGTGACATAGAGCGTTGATAAATCTACACCGCCAAAAGCGGGGCAGGTCGTCTGTGACGCAGGTGTGTGAACAACTTGCAATGCGTCACCTTCTGCGGAAAATTCAGTGACCTTGGAATACCCATAATGCGCAATCCAAATGTGGCCGCGTGAATCCACCACAGCACCATCGGGACGATAATCGCCCTTGGACAAATCTAAGAACAGCTCTGCTTCGCCATCGGGCCAGCCATCTCTATCCAATCTTTGACGCCAAATTTTTGCCACTGGTGTGTCAGTGAAATAGGCAAAACTGCCACAAGGGGAAAAACATGTCGCATTTGGAATGGTCCACTTTGTAAACAACGGGCGTAACTCACCCTTGTAGTAGCGATAAATGGTTCCGGCTTTGGGTTCTAAATCGATACCCATCGTTCCAATCCAAAACCCACCCCAAGGATCAGCACGCCCATCATTTGGTCGCGTTATGGGGTTATCGTCCTCAAGGGCATGCAGAACCTGTTCCGTGCCTGTGTCCAGATCAAAGGAAATCAATGCTCCCTTTTTGGCGATCAATAGATGTGTGTCGTCCACCCAACCCGCGGCACTTACAAAGTTATCGAACTGCCAAGACGTCAGGTGACCGTCGCGTTTTTCATACATCCTGTGCCCATTTATATCGAACCAAAACAGCGATTGTCGTATTGGATGCCAAAGCGGGCCTTCGCCCAAAGAACACAGAGTTGTGTCGAAAATACGCGCAGTCATCTTCATTGTCCTTTTGCTTTTGTCCAAGTTCGCAGTTGGTCTTGGCCCAATACCGCACACTCACACAATAGGGTCAATAAATAAGATCCAATCCCCCCAAAGTGGAATTCCCATTGTCAGAGGATATTTCTGAGTTAGGGTAGTTCCTAGATCAACGGAGACACATGACATGACAACGAAACCGACAATTGGATTTATTGGGGTTGGCTATATGGGGCATGGCATGTCCAAAAACATTCTCCAGAATGGATATGACCTCTGGGTAATGGGTAATCGCAACCGCACCCCAGTGGACAGCCTTGTGGCTATGGGCGCCAACGAAGCCACCTCCCTTAAGGACATGGCGGAACACTGTGACATCATTCATCTCTGTTTGTCGAATTCCAAACAAGTTGAACAGGTTATTCGCGGAAACGCAGGTCTGTTCGAGCATGGCCGTTCAGGTCAAATCATCATTGACACAAGCACATCTGACCCAACATCCACTCTTTCCCTTGCGGCTGATCTTGCGCAAAAAGGTATCCACTTGGTTGATGCCCCATTAGGCAGAACCCCAAAAGAAGCCGAAGCTGGTACACTGGATGCCATGGTCGGCGCGGATCAAGACGTGTTCAATACTGTGAGCCCCGTTATCGATTGTTGGGCTGGGTCCATCACTCATGTGGGCGCGGTTGGGTCAGGTCATAAAATGAAATTGCTTATGAATTTCTTGGCCGCCTCCTATGCAGCGCTCTATTCTGAGGCAACTGTGTTAGGTGCCAAAGTCGGCATTTCACCGCACACGTTCCGCCAAGTCATTGGGTCAAGCCGATTGGGAAACGGGTTCTTTGATACTTTTATGCAATACGTCTGTGACAGAGACGAGAATGCCCATAAATTCACCATAGAAAACATGAGCAAAGACATTCGATATGTGAACGCTATGGCAAATGATGCAGGCACGATGAATGTCATGGCCGCGGCCGCGCGTCATTATTACACCCATGCCCAAGCCGTCGGTGGTTCGGCCGATTTTGTCCCCATGCTGTCGGATCATGTCGGGCGTATGAATGGCCTCGATCTCGGTCAAGTGGTCGCGGACACAGACAAGAAAAACGGGGGCCAAGATACATGAAATCAATCCTCATAACAGGTGCCGGAGGCGGCATAGGCCGCGCGACGGCACGGGTGTTCTTAGATAACGGATGGCACGTTGGCCTAATTGGTCGTCAAGAAGACAAGCTCTTTGAAACAGCCAAGGATAATGAAAACGCGCTGATCTTGCCCTCTGATGTCACAGATGAACTGGCGATTGATCAAAGCTTTGATAAGGCGATGGGTGAATGGGGGCGCATCGACTGTTTGTTCAACAATGCCGGTGTGTCCGTGTTCGGCGCGAGGCCCGATGAAATCTCTGTCGAAGATTGGCGTCGATGCATTGATATCAACCTAACAGGGTCCTTCATTTGTGGGCGCGCCGCTTTCGCACGGATGAAAACCCAAGACCCGCAAGGGGGGCGCATCATAAACAACGGCTCCGTGTCGTCTTATGTTCCACGCTGGGGCTCTGCGCCCTATACGGCGTCCAAACATGCGATAACGGGACTGACCAAATCCTTTAGCCTTGATGGGCGGCCATTTAATATCGCTTGTGGTCAAATCGACATTGGGAATGCCCTCACCGATATGGCACAAAAGATGACCACGGGAATGCCCCAAGCGGACGGAACAATCGCCGTTGAACCCGTCATGGATGTCTCTAATGTTGCCAATTCCGTACTGCATATGGCAGGACTGCCTTTAGATGCGAATGTTCAATTCATGACCGTCATGGCGACAAACATGCCGTATATTGGCAGAGGATAGAGTGACCCTTGAGGGTTAACAAAGAAAGGACGTCATATGAAACTTGTTCGATTTGGGCCCATTGGGGACGAAAAGCCTGGTGTCTTGGATAAGGACGGAAATTTGCGGGATTTGTCAGGCATCGTTAGCGATATTGACAGCAGCCTAATCGCCTCAGGTGGGTTGAGCGACATTCAAAACCTGAATATCGAGAACTTGCCTTTGGCTCCAAAAGAGGCACGCATTGGCTCTTGCCTTGCCTCAGTTCCGAATTTCTTTTGCGTTGGGTTAAACTATACCAAACACGCTCACGAAACAGGTATGGCCATCCCAAAAGAACCCATATTGTTTTCCAAGGCGACGTCCTGCCTATCGGGTCCAAATGATCCCGTGATCATTCCGCGCAAATCAACCAAAACGGATTGGGAAGTCGAGCTCGGAGTTATCATTGGCAAGCCTGCTCTTTACGTCGATGAAGCGGATGCTTTGGATTATGTAGCAGGGTATTGCACCATCAATGACGTCTCAGAGCGCGAATTTCAAGCAGAGCGAGGCGGTCAATGGATCAAGGGCAAATCAGCCCCCACCTTTGGACCTGTCGGTCCATGGTTTGTAACAGCAGACGACATCGAAGACCCTCAAAACCTCGACCTCGAACTGTCTTTGAACGGTGAGAAAGTCCAAAATTCTAACACCTCAGATATGATCTTTTCTGTTCGTGAAGTTGTGTCCTACATGAGCCAGTTCATGCAGCTCATGCCAGGGGACATTATCGCAACCGGAACACCAAGCGGTGTTGGTATGGGAATGTCACCACAACGTTTCTTGCGTGCTGGCGATGTTATGGAATTGACTGTTCAAGGCCTTGGATCTCAGCGTCAGTTGGCCCAAGCAGCGGACTAGGTTTGCGCGCGACGTCTTTCGATTTGCACTCTTGGTCATCGCAAAATATTAGGGTAGGACAGGCCGAATTTGAGCGGAGGACAGAGATGGAAATCATGATACCAGCGTGGGTTGATGGTGTACTCTGTCCTGTGGAAAAGCTTGACGTTCACAAGCGCGGCCTAAAACACAAGGCAGTATCCGTCTTTGTTTTTTGCGAAACGGAACTGTTGATCCAAAAACGGGCCTTGGGAAAATATCATTCACCGGGGTTGTGGGCCAATACTTGTTGCACCCATCCTGATTGGAATGAGGCGCCTGCCGACTGCGCCACACGGCGGTTATCGGATGAATTGGGAATGTCGGGTGTTGATCTCAGCTATGTTGATCAATTGGAATATCGCGCAGACGTCGGAAACGATATGATCGAACACGAAATTGTCGATTGCTTCATCGCGCGAAGTGCGACACAGCCGACGGTCACTCCAAATCCTGATGAAGTTATGGATGTGCGTTGGGTCGAAATCGACACACTTCGTGATCAAGCGCGACTGCAGCCTGAAGAGTTCACAAAGTGGTTCCAGATTTATGTAGCGAAGCACTTTGATCAATTGTTTGCCAAGTACAAAAATTCATGACATTGCGCGCCCGTTCTCATTTGTTTTGAACCCCCAATCTCATTGATACTGGGCATTAAGAAATGGCGGCAATGCGGACGCAGCCGACCTTCGCTACGATTGTGCCAATGGCCGCAATGCCGCCTATTGCCATCCCGCTCATGCAATATAGTTAATAGTCAATAGTCTCACGAATCCGCTTTAGGAAGCCTATATCGACGCTTCCTGCAATATGGCTTTGTGGCTTGAAATCGGCCTGGCGTTGAAGGCATTTGCCGAAAGCACATTTGAAGTCTGTTCTGTCATAAAGCTCCAATATCTTCTCAAGATCGGGCTTGGGGATTTCGTCGAGCCTCAGCCCGAGCAAATCCAGCGCCGCACCGTAGTGTACCAACGCGACTTCTGGCTCGCGTTTGGGGGCAAGGTGAACCGAAGAATGCAGCGCCACCGCATCGTGCACTTGGTCGCATTTGTCTGATGATAGCCTTTCGTCAGAGCAGAATTTCCGAGCATGCCTAGCACCCACCCACTCAAACGACCCAGCTTCATTGGCAAGGCTGTCCGTCAAACCCAAGTCGTGCAGTACGGATGCCACGTAGACAAGTTCTCGGTCAAATTTCATACCATTTCGCGCCGCGAGGACTGCGGCAAAGCAATATGTCCTGTGGACATGGGCAAACAACATGGGTGACGACAGTTTATACGCCAAGGCTGCTGCGTTCGTCGCAAGTGCGCTATCAGGAATCGCCCAATCCTCGGGCAGAACTTCAAGCTGTTTTTGAACGCCGGTTGCGATTTTGAACCGCCTGACACGATCTGCGATCTTCATTTTGATCATACGGGGGATTAGCGTGGACTTCGCCGGCCGGCCGGGATCTGTTGATTTCATTTTCGTTACCAAAAAAGGCGTTTGAAGTTGGTGACCGGCTCTTCGATCCGGGGATCATCAATCGTTATGTGACCGTTGCGATGATGATCGCGCATATAGGCCGGAAAGGGCTGTCCTGCCATGTGCAGGACCAAATCCCGCAAATCCATGTAAAGGCAGGCCGCGATTGTCGCGTAGAAGAACAAAAAGAGCGGCCCGAACACGCCCCAATTGGCATACACGGATGTAAACTCGACCGAGAAATAGACGAAGAGCGGTCCGAAGGTAACCAAGTGGCAGAGCCCAAGAGCGCGGGTGTAAGGCATGTACCGGTCCAGCAACCAGACAACGTGCATTGCAGCAAAGCGGGCTAAGAAGATCAGCATGACATCCAACACTGGCACTCCAAGCAACACCAAGACAGGGGCAAGCGTTTGCGGAAACACCATGACTTTAGCCCATATTGATGTCAGTCGTCCGGTTGGTGATCCCGGCAGGTTCAAGATCTTGCGGTGTTCGGTAACGACTTCGAAAAATCGTGCGATGCTTGGATGTGCCATTATGGTCAAGCCTCCATGAGTGTTGAGATAAATTTGGCAGATTGCATGGCAAAGTCTGAAAGTGTTTCGCGGCTTTCGCCAGCTCTCGCCCGGACTGCGATCGAATGCAGCACCGCGGCCCCCTGTTGAACCGCGAAATCAATATCGGCCTTCGTAGCTTGCGGCGCCAATGAGGAAAGTGTCATTCCCAGCATGTTGTTGAGCCGTTCAAGGCGCGCTGACAGCGCCTCACGAATTTCAGGATTTGAGGGCGCTTGCGCAATCGCCGTGCCGACAAGAAAACAGCCTAGTTGTTTGTCTGTGTCGCTGCTGAAATAGACCTCGATCATGCCCAGCAAGAAATTTTCAAACGCACCCTCGACAGTTTCACTTGCGGCCAAACCCGCCCTCACCTCTGAAAGGGTCCCTAGGAAGACGTCCATCGACATGAGGTACATTTCTACCTTCGAGCCGAAGGCACCATAAAGACTTGGCCGTACCATCCCGGTCGCCTTTGAAAGATCGTCAAGAGACGTCGCCGCAAACCCCTTTTCCCAGAACACGCCAAGAACCGCCTGTTTGGCGGCTTGCTCATCAAATTGTCTTGGCCTACCGCGAGTCTTTTGCATGAGTGAGTGGTCGATTTATTATTATGCTATTCGGTATATATATCAGCATAATCAGATCGCATCAAGACATTCATACTTGCCTCAACATTAAATAATTTGGGCTCATTGCAGACTTTTGAACCCTTTACAGTAATTTCTTCCAGGGGGTTCAAAAGAAATAGCTAGGTATTGTCAGTAACACCGATGCGGCATCATGTGGAAATATGCAGCCAAGTTAGCAGACTGATCAAAGATCAATCCAAACTGGCGACACGTCGATTTTATCAAAGAATGTCATCAAACCGTCAGGCGTGATTTCAACCGTCCTGTCGTTCACGAGGGGATGCACGTAAAGCTTTGAACAAGATCTAAGCTCACGATCCATAAACAGTTGCACCCCCGTTTTCACCCCATTGATCATTGACAAGGGCGTCACAGCGCCTGGCCTGACGCCTAAGTTTTCCAGCAATCTATCAGCGGAGCCAAATGACAACCGACCTGTTCCCAATGTCGTGTGCAAGCTCTTAAGCTCGATCAGCCGATCCTGTTCTGCAACCACCAAAATATTGCGTTTTTTGTTATCGCGGAAATAGAGGTTTTTGATATGGCCGCCGCCATCAGCTGTTGACAGAAACTGATGCTGAACCTGTTTAGCATCCTCGACCGTGCGCAAAGGAACATGATCAAAGCGCTGAAATTCGATGTCCCATGCCGTCAACTGATCCAGCAAAGCATCCGACGACATCGGGAGGCTATCTTGAAATTGTGATGACGCGTCCATGACCTTGTCCCTTTCTGTTTGTGTGATCTACAACTTAACCGTGACGTCGATTGTCATCAACGCGATTTTAGACGGGTTAAGATATCGAGAACAGGAATTTGCGCGTCTAGCGATTTAAAAAACAGAACAAACCCAATGATTTTCCGCTGAGTAAACAGCAAATCCATTGGGACATTGCGTGGCGGAAGTAAATCTCTGTAAATATTGATATTATTAACATCAATCATGTCGAAAATGCGGGTCATTCCGAAATCAAAAACGGGCGAGGCGCTGAGCTCTTGGAAAACTTGGGCGAGCAATTCGTCTACGAAATGCTCCATCTCCCCCTGTAACCGATCAGGCATGAGGCCGTGACGTTTCATAACGTGCTTTACGGCCTGCGGATCAAATGTGAGGCCTGCCTCTAAGAGATCATGGTATATCGCGATGCTCGACGGGGACATCTCGCAACAGGCGCCGAAGTCCAAAAGAGTTAAGGATTTATTCGCTGGATCCACCAAGTAATTTGCCAAATTCGGATCTGTTTGAACCAAATTGAAATCGAAAATCTCCGCCAACAACAGCTCAAACATGTCCAGCGCCAGAGCATTTTTGTCCTCTTGGGCCCAGTCCTTGGCTGTCTCAAGCGGTGCCCCATTTTCAAACGACATACAAAGGATTGTTTTGGTGGTGAGCGCGTCATAAACAATAGGAACAGAAAGACACTCATGCGCATTCAGATGACCTGCAAAACGGCGCATGTAGTTGGCTTCGACGCCATAGTCCGTTTCTTGTTGTAGCTGGGTAATACACTGGGATGCATAATACTCTAGATCGACGGATGAGGGCGCTAAATTGAGCCTCTTAATCACAGAAACAAGGGTTTTCACGTCGCTTTCAATCGTTTCGCGTACATTTGGAAATTGCACTTTGATTGCAACTCTTTCACCTGTTTTCAAAACAGCTTGATGCACTTGACCGATAGAGGCCGCCGCAATGGGACGCACATTGAACGAGCGAAATTGTGTCTGCCATCCTGCCCCCCATTCCCGATCTAAAACGTGTTTTAGCTGACGCGGTGGCATAGCGTAGCCAGAGGCGCGTAGCTCAGCCAGTATTGCAGATAATTCGGGGGTCAGCACCACAGAGTCATCAATAGACATCAGCTGACCCAGTTTCATCGCCGCCCCGCGCAGATGCTTGAGGGACTGAACCGTCGCCTTAAGGTTATGAGGTGTCAACACGGCCTTTTGGTAATCAACTGACCCAGTTGTGATCAAATCCTTGAGCAAGGCCCCCCCTGCATTCCCTCCGATACGCATCATAAGGGCCGCCGTCCGTGCCGTCCGCTCAAACCGAGAGGACGGAACCCGTGCCGTGCCATGTTTATCTGCCGGCAGGGGCATCTTATTTATAATGCTCGCGCCGCGTTCCAAAATCTGCGACTCGTTTCCGCCAAGCGCGATAGGATCCTGGCTTTAACTGAGAGCGCATCAGCTGAATGACCTCTTTTTCGCGCAATCCATATTCCGCTTTGATTGTTGCAAAGGCAACGTGATCAGACAGCGCCATTTGTATGACATCGCTGACCTGTGCTTGCGTCAATTTATGATCCATCATCGAATTCCATCTCTGCCTCTAAGGCGAGATAGCTCAGACCATCAGCTAATCAATCGGAGGCTCTATGTCTTTTCCCCCAAAGCAGCGGCGATATTGGATAGCTTGGGCGTTAACGGAAACACCTGCGCCTGAAGCGCATGATAGATATCTGGCTTACCTTGGAACTGTGTATCTGTGGGCTGATCGTTCATATCTAGCTCTGGGAACCAACTGCCATTCCTATGATCGATGTAGTGATCATTTGAAAACATCCAAAGACGGCGATACCAGTGTTCGTCTCTTTGCGTATGTTTGATCTTCATGAAGGCAGCAAGCGCGCCAATTGCCTCGGTAACAGGCCACCAAAGCCGAAGTTTATTATCCCATGTCCCATCGAGGTGAAGCGTATAAACAAAGCCTTGCTTAATCGGATCCCATGCATCCAACAGTGCTTGGTCAAACAGGCGTCTAGCCTGATCGACGGCATCATTGTCTGGACATCCCGACAAAGACCAATGCTGCAGCATTAAACGAGACATTTCAAAGGAGTGCCCCGGAGTGGATCCCGCAGGTCGGAACATAGGATCCCCGCTATATGAGGCATCAACAGACCAATCAGAGTCGTAATGTTCCGGAATACGCCAATCGTATTGCGGCGCCATCCGAGCGATAAAGAAATCCAAAATCTGACCCGCACGGTTCAAGAAGTCCGTTTCCCCTGTGGCCTCAAATGCCGTCAAAAGGGCTTCGACCCCATGCATGTTTGCATTCATACCCCGATAGGTGGAAAATGGCGTCCAGTCTTGGTTGAACTCATCGCAAAACAACCCATGCTCGGGTTCCCAATATTTATCGTTCAAGATAGCCCAAACATCCTGCATCAATCGATCCGCATCTGGATGTCCAACAATCTTGGCACTTGCTCCCGCCAACAACACAAACACATGCCCATAGGCAAGTTTGCGGGTGTCATGGGGTGTATCGCCATCCAGCGCCCAAAGATATCCGCCATGTGTCGTGTCACGATGGTGCGACCATAGATAGGCCATCCCTTGATCTATGATGTCCTCTGCACCCTTAACGCCCATTTGTTTGCCCAGCGCATAGGAATGCACCATGCGCGTTGTTGTGTGCAGCTCTTGGATATTCGTCGCAAGAGGCGCGCCGTGATGATCCAGAACATGGAACCCACCAGCTGTGTTCAAACTCCCCTGAAAAAATTCAAACTGCTGAAAAGCCTGCGCACGCAACCACGCTAAATGGTCCGCGTTTTGGAGCCACGATCCTGTGTCCATAGGATCACCAAAGTTAGATAGAGAGGTCATCACATGCTGTCTCCGTTATGCCACCTAAGCGTTTGGGCGAGTACAGCGTAAGTCCTTTCCAAAGACAATAGCCCATTTTGAAATGGCGCACATCCAACACGTTCCAAGGCATGGTTTTCCATTCAACCCGCTAAAAAGATTTAGGACTTTTCACGATCACACATGTCAACTAACATCATCAAATACGAAATGACGTGACAAGCCGCGCGTCTCCAAAAATAGGTGACCCATGAAAGCAGCCGTCTTACGCGACTACAGTGCCGATCTTTCCATTGAAACTGTGGCTGACCCGATTTGCCCGACGAACGGAGTCGTCTTAGATGTTTTGGCCTGTGGCGTATGCAGATCCGATTATCACGGATGGGTTGGTCATCATCCCAAAGTAACCCCCGGTGACATCATGGGACATGAATACTGTGGCGTTGTCACAGAGGCGGGACCAGAGGCCACGCACAAGGTCGGTGATCGCCTCATCGCGCCGTTTATCTTGGGCTGTGGAACATGCGCGTCTTGCCAAACGGGGGCATCCAATACCTGTGGCAATCAGTTGACCCCAGGTTTTGGAATGCCGGGAGCCTATGCGCAACGGATCGCCGTTCCTTTTGATCATAGCCTTGTCACTCTGCCCGACAGCATTGATCCAAAATTGGCCGCAGGCTTAGGCTGCCGTGTCACAACCGCTTGGCATGCACTAACGGACCGCGCGAATGTCCGCATTGGCGAATGGGTTGCCATTCATGGAACGGGCGGCATTGGCTTATCTGCATTGCTTTTGGCGAAAATGCTCGGGGCGCGTGTCATCGTGGTCGACATTGTCGAAGACAAGCTCAACCACGCCCGTTCTCTTGGTGCGGATATCAGCATTAACGCCACCAAAGAAAACGTCGCAGAGGCCATCATGGACGCCACAAATGGCGGCGCTGATGTGTCGATCGAAGCATTGGGGATCGAACAAACAACCAACGCATCAGTGGAGTGTTTACGCGTGTCGGGGCGCCATGTTCACCTCGGAATGCCCGCAGGCGATGGGCATATGTTAATCAACATGCGGGCCATCTACGCCAAACAACTATCCTTTTACGGAAGCCGCGGCATGCCCTCGTGGAAATACCCGACTCTGTTAGACATGATAGAATCAGGACGAGTCGACCTATCCCCCTTGGTCACACGAACAATCGACCTGCGAATGGCCTCAGATGAATTGCGCGCAATGAAGGGCGACACAGCCCCAGGAACAGCCGTCATCACGGATTTCGATGTATAAATCGAACTAAAAACAACGATTTTTTATAAGGAGGAATGGTGGCGGTACAGGGACTTGAACCCCGGACACGCGGATTATGATTCCGCTGCTCTAACCAACTGAGCTATACCGCCAAGTGCCGTGTCGTTTAGGACCTTTACCAGCGAAGGTCAAGCCACTAATCACCAAAAATCGGGATGTTTTTTAAACAACTTATTTTTCAATTTACTCATTTACATCGTGAAGTAACGAGTTGCGCATGATCTCCCAACATATTGCTCGTCTTTAGAAAGCCGATGGAACATCCATAGAGTATTCACGTGCAAGTCGGCTGGTGCTCCGATATGGTTTGACGCGGAACTGACCTTGGTCAAAAGTTCAGCATAAAGAGACGGAGTTTCGTCTCGTTTAACTAATCCAGTTTCAGCGGTCCAAACAAACGAAAAATCAGGCCTAGAACTATTATGCTCTGGCCAAGCGCTGCCAAAGGTTGCAGTATTCGTCACACGTATGGGCCAAATATCTTTGCCAATGATTACGCCATCAGGATCACGTAGCACAACATCTGGTATTAAGTAGCTTTTACCGAAGTCGACAAATGCCTCGTAGCTTAGTTCGCTTCCATTCGGTAGTTTTACGCACTGAGAAAATTTCAGTGAATACACCCAGACGAGCGCGATTAGAATCAGGCTGCATAGGATTGTAATGGCGCTCAATGCGGCTAAGAGGATACGAAAGGCGTCACGCATTCTTTGTATCCACTTCGTGTTGCATCTGCATAAATTCGCTCTTCGACAGAGCCTGACCACGCTCCTTTGCGGAGGTAAACCTCAAGCCCCTTGTTAGATAAGGCCTCATCGACGAACATCATGATGCCACCCCTGCACTGTTATTTGTGACTAGGGTCGTCCTAAGAAGCTAATTTTCCGCTAACAGAAAATACGCACTCTCAAAACAAGTCCTTACTTGTAGTCACAGAGAAAGAGAGCAACGTCTACACAGGAGACAGCCTCTTCAAACCCCATTTACCATCTGACACAGAAGTTCGAACATGATCGAGACGCCCAAGAATGCTGTTCCGCCTGAGGGGTCGAATGGGGGGGACACTTCGACCATGTCGGCGCCGACGATATCGACGCCATTCAATTCGCGAACGACTTGCAAAGCTTGAAAGCTATTTGGCCCCCCGACTTCTGGTGTCCCTGTGCCCGGCGCAAAGGTTGGGTCGACGAAATCGATATCGTATGACACATAGGTTGGCTTTTGACCAACGATCTCGCGGGCTTCTTCCATGACGTCTTCGACGCCGCGGTCGTGGAATTCTTCTATTGTGACGATCCGAATACCGACAGCTTTGGCGAAATCCATGTCTTCGCTATCGTACTGTGTTCCGCGAATACCGATTTGAATGACGCGGTGAGGGTCCAACAGCCCCTCTTCAACAGCGCGCCGAAAGGGGGTGCCGTGGGTGTACATCGTGCCGTCAAAATAGCTGTGATACAAATCTGTGTGGCTGTCGAAATGGATCATACCCAAGGCGCCATCTCTGGCAACCGCCCGCAAGACGGGCAGCGAGGTCAGGTGATCGCCACCTGCCGTAAGGGGCAAAATACCCGCGTTCATCACGTTGTTGTAGAAATCAGTGATGCGGTCCATGCTATCTTGGATGTCGGCGGGATTGGGACCGACATCGCCCAAATCTGCGCAATTCACCTGTTCAAAGGGGCGAACGCCGAGCGTTGGATGCTGAGCCCGGATCATCGTTGAGGCATCGCGCAATTGTCTTGGACCGTGGCGGGGGCCAGGTCTATTGGTGGTGCCAGAGTCCCAAGGCACGCCGATCAAGCCGATATCGACTTCTTTCAATCTCGGATGATCCAGTCCGACATTGGGTAACCGCATAAAGGTCGGAATACCTGCGAACCGAGGCAAGTCGAAACCAGAAACAGGTTGGAAAAATGGATCACTCATGTTGGGTCCTTTCGGTTGAGGCGTTTGTGTCCAATCACAGGCCCATCGCCTTGGGATTGGATACGTTTGATGGCGGTCTCTATGGGTTCAAAAGCCGTTTTCATGTGATAGGCGTTTGCGTGCAGTAAGGTCATGTCGTCATAAACCCACGCGACATGACCTTTCCAAAACAATAGATCCCCGCGTTGATATGGGTCACATTTGGGCACGTGGTCGCCAAATTCAGCGAGCTGTTGATCGCTATCTGTGGGACAGTCAAATCCACAAAGAATGGCTGCCGTTTGGACCAGACCCGAACAGTCAATTCCTTGCGCGGTATTGCCACCCCAGAGATAGGGCGCGTGCAAAAACATTTCGGCGACGGTTACTGGGTCTGTCGGTCGTGATCCAACCGAGGATATATGTTCGTTTGGTATCCAGCCATGATCAGTTTTGGCAAAGCGACCGTCTTGGGCCGTGACAGTCAGCTCTGCACCCAGAGGAACCCATATCAAATCTTGGGATTTGAAATCTGGTTGGCTGTAAATTGTGGACGAGAGCGCGGTGACAAAATGCGTGGTATTAGACGCGTCACCTATATCGGCGCTCAGCACATACCCCACATAATCGTCTTTTTCGCTCTGAACAAAGGCATAGCCATCGCGGTCATCAATGACAGTTATCCCTGCCCCACCAAGCAATTGACGATCCCTTTTCCCATTCGGCGCATCAAGCAGGTTTGCGAAAGGCAGTTTTATCGTGGCTGATCTGCCAGATGAATAGCGAGGCGCCTCAACTGTGGATCGCAGCCAATCTGCCGCGACATATGCATTCGCTGGAACCCGACGCCTGTCCATTACATCTCCAGAAGCTTTGGTAAGGCTGCTAAAATCGCGCGCGGCCCTTGCATCAATCCACCTTTGGTCCGTGCGGGCTTGGGTGCGGGTTGCCAGCTATAGATATCAAAATGCACATAGGCCTCTTTGTTGGTCACAAATCGACGCAAGAACAAGGCCGCTGTAATCGATCCTGCCATGCCACCGCTGGGTGCGTTGTCCAAATCGGCAATTCCGGGTTCTATCATGGCTTCATAAGGATCATGGAAAGGCATCCTCCACAACGGATCAAGAGCTTCAGTACCCGCAGTATGCAAAACATTAGCCACGGCGTCGCTTCCTGCATAGAACGGCGCAAGGTCTGGACCAAGCGCTACACGCGCCGCACCTGTCAACGTCGCCATAGACACAATCAAATCAGGATCTTCTTCGCCTGCGTAACTCAACGCGTCCGCCAAAACCAATCGCCCCTCAGCGTCTGTATTGTTGATCTCAACTGTCTGCCCAGAGCGTGAAGTCAGTATATCACCTGGGCGAAACGCATTCCCGCTCACTGAGTTTTCAACGGCTGGGATCAAGAGGCGCAACTGAACGGGTAATTTGAGAGCCATAATCATCGACGCCAAGGCTATGGTATTTGCAGAACCGCCCATGTCCTTTTTCATCAGTCCCATTGCGCCACCTGGCTTGAGGTTCAATCCACCAGTATCAAAGCAGACGCCTTTTCCGACCAATGTGATTTTTGGGCCCGTGTCGCCATATCGCATGTCGATCAATCGAGGCTGCGAGGATGACGCGCGACCCACGGCGTGGATCA
>CBFHKO010000006.1:0-111868 GCA_965656445.1 uncultured Paracoccaceae bacterium | reverse complement strand
TTCTCAATCAACCTAATTTTGTTAGGGCGGATAATCAGGTGGGGTATGTTGGAGTTTAGTTTCACGTCCCTTCGTTCAATTCCAAAAACCTCTTGATTAGGTCCTGCACAGAATAACATCAACAAACCTGCAGTTCTAACTTCACTATCTGCCTCTTGGTGCATCAGATTATTCCAATACATGTCAAACTCCTGAGGGGTGAAATGTCGCCTACTTTTGACTTCACTAGGATTAATAGCTTCTTTCGCTGCCACCCTTAGAGACTTGAATGGATTAGGTAGAAGTTCACCTTCGTTGTTTAAGTTCCAACAATTTATATATGCCGATAAATCTGCTAACCTTCTCATTCGTGTTTGGGCCTTCGGGTACTTGAGTTCTAACTCATGTTTCAGTTCTTCTTTTGTCAGTGTTTCGAAGACGGTATTCATCCCCTCATCACGAAGGTTTGCGAGAATACCAAGCATAGTGCCAAGCGAGTTTAATTTATTTCGCTTGCTTTGTTCGTTCATCGGCCTCGGATTGATTACGTTCTTTATGTAGTTTTGTTTTATGTGATTGAGTGTCGGTTTAATCGTAATGTCGTGCTGCCCATCTAAAAGTTGATAGGCAATGTATTGGTCATCATCATCTGGTATTGGTTTTCGTGTCCAACCCTCTGTGTATTTGGTGTCTAAAACATCAAGAAGTGTATCTTTAGTTTCTTCGAGTTTTAGCTTTGCTGCATATACGCCCGATGTACCCGTCAGAATTGCTTTGTCAGGATATTCGACGTCAATGCCTTCATATATTTCAGCAGGGTAAGAAAACGTTAGTCCGTGCTTAGCATCAAAGGCTTTTTCTCTACGCCTACGTTCCAAGAACTCTTTAGCTTCGGCCTCTTCTTGAAGGCGATAGTATTCCACTTCTCGGCCAATTGCTTCAAAGTCTTCTGGTGATGACATGGCGTTCATGGTGGGTAGACTGTCAGGATGATACCCTTGTAAGTGCAAAGTTCGTGCTATGCGCCGAACCTTTTCTTTTGGAAGTTCATCTGGAGACAGTGTTGACTGTTTATGCAGTCGTAACAATTCCTCGTGTCGCTTGTGGTGCTGTTCATACTTTTCCATGGCTATGGAAATGCTTTTGGTTTTGAAAGAAACCTTATCAATTGTTTTGTATTCAGTCTTGTGGCTTGGGTGTTTTGTGGTCCTATCCCGATTTAAATCTTTCGGGAACAAATATTGGTGCTTCTTCGCTATGTCCCTTCGGTAACCATAGATGCCAGTTTTTGGGCTGCGAGTGAGGAATGGAATGTTATGGTTCACTATGTTTCCCAACTTTCATAAAGGTGTAACGACGTGGTGACGTACCAAAAATACACCTATTTACGTACCATATTTTGTTTTTGGTACGAAGCCCAAATGTCCATTTATTCATGGAAAATCTGATAAATAACTGTTAAACAACATAAAAATTACATAGAGAGAGTTGGAAGTCCATAGCTCAGCTGGATAGAGCGCTGCCCTCAGAAGGCAGAGGTCTGAGGTTCGAATCCTCATGGGTGCGCCATTTTCCCTGATATTGCGATTTTACGACCAAGGGAGCCGTTGTCGATCCACGAGATAGGGTAGGCGGGACTGAGCTTTGGTCACGTCTGATTTGGTGAGAGTTGCGGTTATGATCTCGGTATGCTCGGCGGCGCGGGCGAGGTCGGTTCCATTTGGGGCAATGATGCAGCTACCGCCAAAGTAGTCCATTCCGTTTTCATGGCCTGCTGAGTTTGCATAACAAACATAGACGCCGTTTTCAAAAGCACGTGTGGGAACGAGCTTTTCAGAAACGATGCCCCATTGTGCGCCGAGCGCTGTTGGAACGGCAATGATCTCGGCCCCCATCGAGGCAACCTGCCGCACATTTTCGGGAAATTCGACATCATAGCAGATGAGTATTCCGATTTTAAACCCGCAAATCTCAAAGAGTTCTGAGGTATGACATGATGTGAAATGATCCCCTTCAAATCCTGGCGGAAGCAAGAGCTTGCGGTGATGTCCGACGATATTGCCAGTTTTGTCAATGCATTGGGCGCTATTGAAGATGTCACCCCCCGCTTGTTCAGAATATCCATAAAGGATGGCCGTGTTATGGGTTTGGGCAAGGGACGCGACAGCTTGGGCAAAGGGACCGTTTGAGGGTTCTGCGGAGGTGAGCACATTCTCGGCGATATAATAGCCACATTGAAACAGCTCGGGGAGGATAACCAAATCCCAAGCTGCCTTGCCCTCTAATGCATTTGTTAACCAATCAAGCCGTTCTTGCGGCCCCACCAGCTCAGCGGGGCTCTGCATCACGGCGACCTTCAGTGTGGTCTGCATTGATTAATTTTTGCTCAACAAAATGTCGCGCGGATATTCTGTGATGTACTCAAACCCTGTTTCCGTCACCACGATTGAATCGCCAATTCGACCCGCTGTTTGACCATCCACGGAAATTCCACCATCCACGGCAAAGGTCATTCCCGGCTGGAGCACGGTTTTATCACCGGCTTTAAGCTCTGGCGCCTCAAGATAGGCGACCCCAATTGAGCGGCCAGTTCGATAGCCTGTTTCATATCCGCGGGCCCTGTAGACGTCATTCGCTGCTGCGGCGACGTCTTCTGCGATGACACCGGGGCGGATTGATGAAATCGCGGCTTGTTGTGCGTCAATCGCGGCAAGCTGGACGTCTCTGTCGGCGTCCTTGATGTCGCCAATGTGGAACATACGGTCAAAGCCGAGCTTATACTGTTTGAACTGTGCCATATTGCAAAAGCAGAAATAGACAGGGTCGAATTTCTCAAACTTTTTAACACTTGCACGGCGATGGACCATTGAGGCGTCTTTTCCGCTTTGCAAGATTTGCAGATTGTGGATCATGGGGGACACGAACCGATCCCAGCCTTTGTCTGTTAGAAAATCCGCCGCTTTGCGCGAGCCTGCATCAATTACTGCGAGAGCGGATTCAAATTCGCGGCCACCTTCCGTGAGGCTATTATGCGCGGCAGCCATCATCGCACCTGCGATTTGGCCCGCTTCTTTCATTACCCCAATTTCAAAGGGTGTTTTGATAATCCGCATGGCGCCCAAGACAGGTGAGATGTCTTTCAGGGCCACACCGCGATAGGTTTCATCGAGGTAGTTGCGAACGATGGCAGGGATTGTGCTTTTTTCGACCCAGATGTCTGAGGGCGTTTCACCCAAGGCTTGGCTCAGGGCGCGGCCCCAAGTGCGCTCTCCGATGTCTTCCCACACTTGCACATCTTCGACCCACGTCATTTCACTGACCATTTCAGACTCCATCAATGGCGTGATGACGATAGGAGCCTCGTCCGCATCGACAACCAACATGCTGGGGCGTCCAAATTCGATGCCAAGATATCCCCAAAATCCCGCGAGATATGCAATCGAGCTTTCATCCGTAAAGACGGCCTTTTGTATTCCCGCCTCTTTCATTCGGAGTTGGAGGGTTTGGGTGCGAATTTTGGCTTCTTCTAGCATGTCTGATGTCCCTGTTTCGCGCAATTTAGCGCGGTTGTTTTTAGGGCAATAGGATCGAAGGAAATCGCTTTTGTCAAACCTGAATCTGGGCCACATAGAAAGTTAGGTCAGCGGCCCCCTTTACACAGGTAGCCGCTTTTCCGATTTCTCAAGTGAGGCTGATAGCGAGAGGTCCGTTGCGTTTAACCCTGCCCAAATCGTAAAACGGCCTTCTTCGATCCGCCAGTTTTGTTGCGCGACGTCAAAATAGGCAAAAGCACGATCGTCAAGGTCAAGGGTGACCTCTTGGCGACCGCCTGCGGGAACGGTCACTTTGGCAAAACTCTTGAGTTCACGGATTGGACGGTCAACGCTTGCCTCGTCATCGCCGACATAGATCTGGACAACTGTTGTGCCCTCGCGTTCCCCCGTGTTTGTGAGGGTGAGGGAGACTGTTGCCCCGATGTCTTGTGATGTAACCGAGAGATTTGAGAGGGTGAATTCCGTATAGCCCAAGCCATAACCAAAGGGGAACATTGGCGTTATGCCATGCGCATCATAGTGGCGATGCCCTGTTAAGAGGCCTTCTTTATATTGCACTTTGCCGTCATGTCCGGGATAAACAACTGGATCTTGGCTATGGGTTGGGTTGTCCTGCCATCTGATGGGAAAGGTCTGTGCCAAGCGGCCCGTTGGTTCAACATCCCCGAACAGAATATCCGCAATGCTATTTCCGACCTCTTGGCCCGGATACCATGCTTGCAGCACAGTGTCCGCCTGTTCAAGCCACGGCATCTCCACGGGGCCACCGGTTTGTAGGACCACAACTGTATTAGGATTTGCCTCTAGGACCGCAGCGATCAATTCATCTTGACGACCGGGAAGGGTGATGTCCAATAAATCGGACCCTTCTGTGTCCCATTCACCATTGCGACCCACACAGAGGATAGCGACATCGGCGGCGCGAGCCTCTTCAACGGCGACGGCAATGTCGTGATCTGTATAGATCGGAGAGACGCCAAAGCGCACAGCTTGGACATTTAGGTTGTCATTTGGTTTTGACTTGAAGTCGACAGTGATGGTGTAGGTTGCACCCGCAACCAAATCTAAATCCGCTGTGAGCTCATCATTGCCTTCCTCAAAGAAAGTGCGTCCCTTGATCCACTGGGTTTCTCCATCAATCAACAGCTGATCATTAACAAAGAGTTTGGCAAATCCCGCGTTATGGAGGCCAAACCGATGGGGGCCAGTTTTATCGGCTGTGACTGTTGTCCTCAGGCGTGCCGAGAAATTATGAAGATCAACAGCCCCGTCGGCAATCGGGGGATTCCAAAAGGCCATGGATTGTCCAAGTGTTTCGGTAAAGACAACATCCCCAGTGTGCGACGTATTCCCGAAGTAGGTGACATGGGTGTCCGTCTCAAGCATGGGTTCCCAACGGTGATTGGAACAGCCTTGGGCAAAGCGGACCTCAGCACCATTGGCGCGCGTTTGGATGCCCTCAAAGGGCGTAATTCGATAGTGCGGGTTCAGCTGAGCAGAGCCTCCCCCCATGATTTGGGCAACCTTCGCGTTTGGCCCAATAATAGCTATCTTTTTGATATCTTTTGACAGGGGCAGAAGGCCTGCGTTTTTCAATAGCACGCTGCCTGCGGCACCCGCTTTGCGAATGAGGGCGCGGTGTTCTGGCCGATCATCAGCCAGCTCGATAAAGTCGCTATGATCATCCAAGGCGCCTGTGCGCTCCATCAGGCGAAGAATTGCAAGAACGCGGTCATTGAGCGTGGTTTCGCTAACCTCGCCTCGTTTTACGGCCTCCACCAATTTTTCCCCTCGATCCCGTGTTGCCCCTGGCATTTCGAGGTCAAGCCCTGCATTCACACTTTCCGCTGTGGAGTGTGAGCCAAACCAATCGGACATGACGATGCCGTCATAGCCCCAATCTTGGCGCAATACGGCGGTGAGCAACCAGTCGTTTTCTGACGTATAGACGCCATTTAGCTGGTTATAGGAGGACATAATCCCCCATGCATTGGCCTTTTTGACCGCATCTTCAAAGGGGCGGAGATAGGTTTCGCGCAAGCTCCGCTCGTCAATTTCTGAACTGATTGTGGTTCTTTCGATTTCGGATTCATTGCCGACAAAGTGTTTTAACGTGGCGGACACACCTTGGTTTTGCAAGCCTGTGACATAGGCAACAGTCAGTTGTGCTGATAATTCAGGGTCCTCGGAATAACATTCGAAATTGCGCCCATTGGCAACGCTGCGTTGAATGTTCACAGTCGGGGCCAAGGCGACATGGGCGCTTTTGGATTTGACCTCTTGGGCAATGGCGCCTGCGACGTCTTGGACCAATTCTGGATCCCATGTCGAACCAAGGGATATTCCCACTGGAAAGGCCGCCGCTGTGACCCCACCGACAAGCGATCCGCCCCCACGCGCCCCATTTGGACCGTCCGTGACGCGTAATTTACCCATGCCGAGGCGATCAATTGCAGGGAGGGTCCAAAAATCCTCACCTGACAAGAGCGATACTTTTTCCTCTAAAGTTAGAGCGGTCAAAAGGTCTTGGATCCGGGTCTTTGTCATCGTCGGTCTCTCTTGTGGCAAGGGGGTAAGCGGCTGAATTCTTAATTTTGTATGAATGTTGGGGGCAGCATGGTCAATAGGAAGTGAACTTAGGAATTCTTTTGAAATGCCTAAAAGAAAGGGGTTTTCTGTCGTTTAACTAGCAAACTAGAACTGTATTTTAATAACTATTTAAATAAGAAATTTTCATTTGGATAATTCTCATTACCCAAAAGAGTGCTGGCCGAGCTATTGTGGATGGTCAGGGTAATAAAGCTTTCATTTGCCGCGTTCCTAAATATTATCAAGAATTTAATAGCTTTGACGGGCGCGACATACGAGAGGCAGTAATGCAAACAGCAGTAAACGACTTAGGCACGCAAATGGTTCAAGAAAAAGACATTCGCGTTCTTGTTGCAGACGATCACGAAATGATTTTGGATATCGCTCGGATGTATCTCGATCAGCAACCAGATATGGCTGTTGAGACCGTCATGGATTTGGAAGCCGCAATCGATGCGTTTACAAACAATGGCCCATTCGACATCGTTCTGTTAGATTATAACATGCCAGGCATGCTTGGTCTCGAAGGGCTCAAGCGGATGTTGGCGATTTCAGGCGAGGTGCCTGTTGCGATCTTTACCGGAACCCCAAGCCGTAATTTGATGAATGAGGCCATTGATGCAGGCGCGTCTGGTATCATTTCTAAATCAGTGCCGGTAAAGTCCTTAGCGAATTCAATCCGTTTCATCCACTCTGGTGAAACCTACATGCCGTTGCATTTGATGAAGGATGACCCGCAGTCCCGTCAAAACCAAAAATCGGGTCCTCTGAGCAATCGTGAAATGACTGTGTTGAGCTATCTTGGTGAAGGTAAAAAGAACCGCGATATTGCCAATATTCTGGAGCTCTCGGAAGGCACGGTTAAAATGCATGTCATGTCTATTTGCAAAAAGCTTGAGGCGACGAATAGAACGCATGCTGTGATCAATGCGCGGAACACTGGCCTTTTGTAAGGGCTTAAAATTCGTTTTAAATCGGGGCCTTCGGGTCCCTTTTTTATTCCATTTGTTCCATAATCAAACCATGCGCGCGCTCAATAGCTGCGCGTTTGATTTGTGAGACGCGTCCTGTTGTAACGCCCAAAATCGCGGCAACCTCGTAGACGTTCAGCTCTTCTACATAATAAAGTTGCAAGACCAAGGCTTCTCTTTCAGGAAGCCGAGAGATTGCTGTTTTTAGCATTTGGCGCATTTCACTTTGATGTGTGGCCTCTTCGGGTGAGGGGTTCACATCTTGGAATAAGAGCGAGTGATCTGTGTAGACTTCGTCCAGCGATTTAACGCGGCTCGCTTGAAATCTGGCTTGCCAGCTTTCCAATTCCTCATGCGGCATTTCCAAATGCTCGGCTATTTCCTCGTTTGTTGCGGCGCGTTGATGTTCTTTCTCAAGATCTCGCTCTGCAGCGCGCACTTTTTGTTGCATCGCAATTGTGGTGCGGCACAGGTTTGAATTCCGACGAAGGCAATCAATGATGGATCCCCGAATTCGGATGGCGGCATAGGCTGCGAATGTGACGCCTTCACGGGTGGAATATTTCTGGCTTGCATCAACCAAGCCTAAGTACCCCGCCTGCATCAAGTCATCGATTTCGATGAAGCGGCCTGCCCGTCCTTGAAAATGCCAAGCCAATCGTTTCACCAAAAGCATGTGATCCGCCACAAGCTTGTCTGGTTTTGGGGCCTGTTCTTCGTATCCTTTAGGGCAAATCATGCGAGTCCCTCATGGTGAAGTGGTGTGTCTACTTTGGTTCTCTTGCTCGTTTGCAAAATTGGAACCGTGATCTTTGGCGCACTCTGACCAGTGTTGGCATCGCCCCATCGCTTGCGAAAGAGCGAGGGTAGGGATGATGCCTGTGCCTGTGCCTGTGCCGGTGCTTGGGGTGCCGTCGGCTCGACCTCATGAGCGATAGAACTAGCCTCAGAGGGGTCCGCATCCTGAGCGCTCTGCGACCAGTCATCGATGTCCGTTTGATCCACGGCAAAGAGGCTGTTGATCATTGAGCGACCAAAGGATTTGCGCACCAAAAGCGTGTTTGAGTGATGCAAGGCTTCAATGAAATCGTGATCTGGGGTATCTTCGTCGCAATGGGTTAGAATGACACCCGACACAAGTCCCTCAAGCATTGCGAGGCGCTTGCCTGCAGCTGAGGCGCGAAGGTTGCTTGGTAAGACGAGAATGAGGTTTTCGGCATTGAGCGCGCGAATATCATCGAGTTTCGTGCTCCCAACGCCTGAGATCACGATGATATCTTGATCGCAACTGGTTGAGAGCTGTCCCAACTCTTCAAAGCGGCGAAATACCAAAGGCACACCAATCAGATTAGCTTTGTCACGCAAATAGGCGGCGTCCGCACGGGACCCGTTACCAACAAAGACCAAACGCGGGCGTAAATTAGGATTGCGTGAAATGGTCTCTGCAGCGATTTGAAGCGCAACCAAAGATTTCCCGGCACCTTGTGACCCACAGAGAACAATCTGCTGAGAGGCTAATATCCTTGCGCTTGTCATCGCGTTGAGAATGCCGCTTGTTTTTTTGCTATGCGGTTGGATGTCAGCCCGTGGCGCTGCGCGCTCAGGGGCTTTGTCCTCGTTGAGATCAATCCCCCGTTCCCGCTTGAGATCCGCAGCCGTTAAACCCGTTGCTGGTTCCGCTGTAGGTTTAGATTTTCTTGCATCAAGGTTTGCCTGCAACATCTGGGAAAAGATGGCATTTTTGCTTGGTGCCTCAGTCGTTTGATCCTCAGGGAATGGCATTTCATCCGTTGCCGTCATCTCAATGAAGTCGCCATTTTTCCGCGTGCTCAAAATCAAAGCATCTGATCCCAGAAGCTTTTGCACTTTTTCCATGGCATCTTTGGTGTCTGCACCTTTTACAATAATCTCAGGCATGACAGTTACTCCTCAGAGGTCAATTTTTGGGAGCCACCAAGGGAGGCGACGACTTCGATTGGGCGGTTATCGGGCAATTCATTGATGGCAAGCACCACTGTGTCCGAGCTATGGGCGCGCAAATAGGCGGCAAAAGGACGACGCAGCGCTGCGGAGACCACGACGATGGGCTGACGGCCTGCATTGGCCAATTCATCCGTGGCATTGCCCAAAGCTTGCAAAATTGTTTGCGCCAAGTTGTGATCCAAAATCAAAGGATCATTGGGTCCTTGTTGGCGTGAGCGCATCAAGAGCTGTTCCAATTCAGGGGCCAAGGTGATCAGCGGCAAAGGTTTGTTCAGCGGTGCAATCTGTTGGATCAACAAAGGGGCAAGAGCAGGGCGCAAATTCTCGGCCATGTCTTGGGTGCTGAGGTTCTTGCCTGACATATCTGCCATCCCCTCAAGGATTTTGCGCATGTCGGAAATCGGAATGCGGTCGTTCAACAGGCTGCGCATAACGGAGGTGAGGACATGCAAGGGAACCAATTTGGGAACCACAGACTCAACAAGGGTTGGGCTGGTTTCTTGCAAATTGTCTAACAACGTTTGAATGTCGTCAGGACCAATGAGGTCAGACCCATGTTTATAGAGCATCTGTGAGAGATGTGTCGCGATAACACTATCCGGTTCGACAACCACATGATCATCGAGTTCGGCTTCGGATTGCTGGTGCGATTGGATCCATACCGCATCCATTCCGAAACTCGGATCCTTCGCCTCTAGCCCTTTGAGTTTGCGCTTTGACAGACCACCGGGAAGGGCAAGTTTGCGGTCAGGGTAAACTGTGTCCTCTGCGACAATCGCCTGTCCGATGCGAATACGATAGGTGTTGGGCGGCAGGCTGAGGTCATCCCGAATGCGCACACCTGGAACGACAAAGCCCATCGCTTTGGACACATCACGGCGAATTGAGGTGATCCGCGAAATCAGCGAGCTTTGATCCCCATCTTCGATCATGGAAATCAGGCCGTAGCCGATCTGAATGGAAATCGGTGAATAATCTGTTACTTCATCCGCGGTGATGGTCCCCGGTGTTTTTGGGGCCGCATCCGCGTGATCAGAGGCTCCTCCATCCACATCATCGCCTTTGTTGGCCTCTTCTCTTTCACGCAAGATGGAAAAATACGCAGCAGCGCCGGCACCAGCAGCGGCGATCAGGAACATGAGGTTCGGCATGCCCGGCACAAGGCCCAAGATCAACATAACGGTTGCAACAGGAATCCACGCACGCGACAGGTTAACCTGTTTTCCGATATGTTTGGCCATATCATGCGTTGAAGAGACGCGCGTCACAATGATCGCGGTCGCAATGGACAAGAGCAAAGACGGGATTTGCGCGACAAGGCCGTCACCGACGGAGAGCAAGATATAGCTTTGGCTCGCCTGTGCGAGAGAAAGACCAAACTGTGAGGTCCCGATGATGATCCCACCAATGATATTGATCGCAAGGATCAAGATACCAGCGATTGCATCGCCTTTCACAAATTTGGACGCACCGTCCATAGCGCCGTAGAAATCGGCTTCTTCGGAGACTTCTTGACGACGTAGCTTTGCCGCTTCGGGTGTCAAAATGCCGGCATTCAGGTCCGCATCAATCGCCATTTGTTTGCCAGGCATAGCATCAAGGGTAAAGCGCGCCGATACTTCTGAGACGCGGCCAGCCCCTTTGGTGATAACGACCAAGTTGATGATAACGAGGATGGCAAAGACAAAATACCAACCGCGAAATTGCCCGCGATGACGAATTCACCAAAGGCCTCAATCACTTTGCCCGCGGCACCCTCGCCATTATGACCTTGGCTCAGAACGATGCGGGTTGAGGCCACATTCAGGGCAAGCCGCAAGACCGTCGCAATCAGCAGGATGCTTGGAAAGCTGGTGAAATCAAGGGGGCGATAGCTGTGCATCGCCACCATGAGGACCAAAAGCGACAGCAATATATTAAAGACAAAGAACAAATCCAATAGAACAACAGGCAGGGGCAGCACCATCATCGCAATGATGACCATGATCCCAAAAGGAAGGAAGGCGCCGCCGATGCGTTCGCCGTTTGTTATATTGGTCGTCGCAACCATCAGGCCACTCTGTGTCCTGTAATGTTGAAAATCTGTGTCATTGCGCTCACTCGGTCCTGCGTTGTTCAGGCAAATAACTGCAAGCTTTGTGCCAATATGAGGGGCGTGCCAAAAATTCATTGGATGGAATGAATTTTCCTCTGACGGCACTCTGGCATAGCACTTGCATGAGGGGGGGCAACACAACGATAGTTCAGGAGCATTCCTATGCCTAAATATACCCCCTTTATCCGATCTGGCCTGATTGCGGCGATCGCTATATCTGTCTCTGGCTGCATGGGGTCTGGCCCAACTGCGATGTCTATTTTGGCACCCAAAGCGGACCCACAGACCAAGCAATTGGCGCAAGTCAAAGATGATTTGGATGCCATGACAGGCAAACGCGTAGGGAAAAGCATGCCGTCGCTCGTGTCGATGCCAAAAGAAGAAAAAATTGAGATCAAACCTATTCAAGGGCTTGGATATGCACAGGTTTCAACCCAACCAGGTGGTTCGCTCAATCAGCGCCGCCTCTTAGCGATCCGCGCCGCCCGTCTCGAAGCGATGCGCGATTTAACGGAGCAGGTCCATGGTATCAAATTGACCTCAGAGTCGACTATTCGCGATACTATTGTGACCAATGATGTTATTCGTGGCACAGTCCAAGGTGAATTGCGCGGTGCGCGGACCTTGAAAATTAATCCCAAAGATAACGACACCTTCGAAGTGATCTTGGAACTTGATGCAGGGGTTGTGTCCTATATCGTTCGCCAAGCACGCGGCTCTCTGTAGGAGCTTGGTATGCGCGGTTTTCATTTTATTAGATTTATTGTTTTAGCAGCCTCCCTCGTATTTATGGGTGCACCATCCTTTGCGTCTGAGGGACGGTATTGGGTCGAAGCAGTTGGTGTTGCGCCGATGCAGAAAAACCAATCCCTTGCACGGCGTCACGCCATCGCAGAAGCGCTTTTGTCAGCCAGCTTGTCTGGTGGCGCATCGCTTCAGGGGTATTCGGTCGTCGATAAGGCGCGTGTCGTCGCAGACCGCTTTATGATGCGCCCGACGGGAACAATCATTCGATATGAAATGGTCTCAGAAGGGCAGTCAGGGAATTATTGGCAGGTCAAGCTCAAGGCATTGGTTGGACCAACGCAGGTCAACGGCTGTGATGAAAGCAGACGCCTAACCGTTGCTTTGTTTCCGTCGTCTGTCACTGTATCGCCCTATGCACCGGCGTGGTCGCAGCAAATTGCATCAACCCTCACCAAAGGTGTTGCCGATCAATTGAGCGGGCATGCACGCATTTCTGTTGATGTGGTCTCCCACTTGAATGAAGCGGATCTGGTGTCTCCGCAACGGGCAGCCTTTGATTATGACAGCTTAACACAGGGGCGCATTGTTGTGTCAGCTGCGGATCAGGGGGTCAAAGTTTCCACCAAGGCGGAAATGATGCGCGGTCAAAATGGGACGCGTATTTTACAGATGTCTGTGACATTGGCGAGAAGCCAGAACGGCAGCTATATTAGCCGAGACACCGTGAGCAGTCAGATGGTCCTTAAGCAGGGGTTCATGAGCGAGCGACTTAATGGGTCCAAACGTAAACAAGCGGAAACGCATTTTATCCGTGACCTTAGCCGCAAAATTGATCACATCCTCACAGGCTGGACTTGTCGTCCCCCAGTTGCGCGCTTGGCCGTTTCCGGCAGTGAAATCAACGTTCCCTTAGGTTCCCGCCACGGTCTGAGCAAAACGAGCCTTGCGTTTCTAGCGGATCCATCAGCCTCTCTTGATGTGTTTGAAATCGTGTCACTGGGTCGCAAATCGGCCAAACTACGCGCCATTTCACCAAGTGCGGGCCTGTCCAGTTTTCACAACAAACAAGTCCGCTTTCTGAGGACTGAATTCTAATGAAACCCCTGATTGCAGGGCTGTGCTGTCTATTCTGGGCAAGCCAAGTTGTTGGCGAGGGGCCGAGTGTCATTCAATTCCAAGATGGGATCACAAAGCCTGAGTTGGAAGCCTTGATTAATGCCACTGCGAATTTGCGCTCTTCTTTGCGCATTGCCTCTGTTCGACAATATCCTGCCTGTGATCACGTTCCTGAAATTGATCTTAGGGCGCAGGCGCAGTCTGTGGTCAAAGTCAAATGCGAAGATCCGTTTTGGAAACGGACGGTCCGTCTTGCGGCCGGCTACACGCCGCCGCAAAGAACGCCTGCTGAAAAGGTGGAACCCGCGACCGTAACGGCGGTGATTTTACGCACTAGTCTTGCGCGTGGGCATGTTTTAACGCCAGATGATCTTGAGGTGGGGCAAGTGTCCACCACCGTGAACGACATCTATTTTGAAAAACCGTCTGATATCATAGGCCGTGAAATTATTGCTAATCTTAGCAAGGGTCAGCCTATCCTATCCCGTCATTTGCAAACCAATTGGATTATTCGCAAGGGCGCTCCGGTACAAATTATCTACCAAAGAGCTGGCATAAATATTTTGGCGCCGGGAAAAGCTTTGGACAATGGGCAATTAGGTGAGGTAATACAGGTTACGAATACTGCGAGCAAAAGGCAGGTTCGTGGAAAAGTCGTCGGCGAAAATAAAATCGTCGTTCGGGCTAAACTGAATTGAAAGTGCGCCGTTTAATAGATGTGAAAAGGAGAGTGCCATGGTAAATTCCGTGTCATCATCAGATCTAAAGGCCCGCCTTCAAAAGGCAAGTCAAGATGTGGGTGGACCCAAAGTCACTGCTGAAGGAACCGCGAATGTTGCGGCTCCTACATCTGCGACTGATGGCGTCGAACTAAGCAAGGCGGCGCAGGCGATGCCTGGCGGCATTGACGTCGGCCCGCCATTCGATCTTGAGTTGGTAAGCAAGATCAAGAAGGAAATCGCCGAAGGGCGATATCCGATTGATCTTGAATCCATTACCGACAGCTTGTTTGAAAGCTACCGGGATCTGATGTCGTAATGAATGAAATTATAGGTTTGGTGACGAGCCAACTGGAAGGATATGCGCCCTTTGCTTTCGGCATAGGGGCGCTTTTGGTGTTGTGGGATCTGTGGAGGTCTTCACGAAATCAACGTCGCTCGGTTATGGGACGCCTCCTTGGACATGCACCTCGCATCAAACCGGTGGATACGGCGAGTGAGCAACCTGATTTGGTATTATTATTCAAGCGCTTAGAGGATCGCATTGATCTTCGTTTAATGGCTATCGAGGATGCGATTTCGTCCCAATCGACTGATGTAGAAAAAACAATCTTAGCCGCATTAAAAGACGTCTCCGACCTTCGCGCTGACATGCAGATGATGCAGGGGCTATCCTTGGCCCAAAGTGGTCATGATGCGCAAACCCTGATGGATGTTGCGCCTCTCAGTCAAGAAGAGGCAGAAGCGGTTTTGAAGCTTCGTAAAGCGACGTAGGTTTTACAACTGCGCCTGAAGAATAGTGCAAATTTCATGCTGTTCAGAATGTGTCTCACACCATAATCCCAGCGTTGCACGGGCTTGGGTTTGAACGTTGGATCGCTGTGTCGTGTCCAATTCAAACGCCACGGCTTCGCGAAAGGCTTTGGCATATTTGACATCCAATGCCGCCGCAATCGTAAACCATTTATAGGCCATTTCAATATTACGCTCTGGATAGACTTCGTTGTGGATACGGCCCATGGCGAGGGCCGCTTTAGGATCCGCTTGAAAAAACAGCTCACTATAGGCCAATTCTAATTTGGCTCCGATGGTGTCGTTCATATCAGTTGGCAAACGCGTGTTCAGATAATCAACCAAAGTCACCGAACGCTTGATCCCAGAGAAGCGCGCGCGCCATGCCCAGAGCAAGGCGGCTTGATCATCCTGAAGCACGCCATCGCCTTTGGCAAACATGACAGAGAGGTTAAATTGCGCTTCTCCGTGCCCCATGTTTGCCGCTGTTTGGAATTGGGCCACAGCCTTGGAGCTTTGACCTTGGCTCAAAAGGTCTAACGCTGTCTCAAAAGGTCCTGCGATAACAGGAGAGGACAGGACACATGAAAGAACAAGGGGGAGGAGGCGTTTCATTTCATTTTCCTGCCATCATGACCAATTGAAGATACATGAGACGTTTTTTGCGGCCCAATTTTGAGACCTCATACACGACGACCTTTGGGCGGGTGACGCCCTCAGTTTCAAATTCGATATCGACGTTTTGAGGAAGGTGAACGGAATAGCTGGCCAAGACTTTTTTGGGATTTTCCATGAATAGGATCTTGAAATTCTTGTCTATCCAGCACTGCGCCAAAGCACGCCCGAGAATATCAGGAAGAAACTTGAGAACGGCTTCGCTTGAGTCAAAATGTGTCTCTTGGCGCACCAATTTAAAGTCTTTGGCCTTCGGAGACGCCGCTTTGGCAGGTTGCACACGTGTCAGTGCGTCAAACATGCGCATAACGGGTATAAGCGGGTTTTTCATTGGTATCGCCATTAGAAGTCACATCACGGTTTGCCCTATCAAATTGACAAAGCATCTTATGATTCTAAACGGCCTAGTCAGCTGAACTTTTAGCGATGGAGGGCTGGTGAAATGATTTCAAAGGCATTTACATCGATCATTCCGTGGTCCGTGATTTTAAGAGCTGGGATTACGGGAAGTGCGAGAAACGCCAGTTGCAAAAACGGCTCTTTCAGAGTGACACCCAAGGCTTGAGCTGCTTGCCGTAATTCTATGAGTTGATCATGGACAAACTCATAGGGCTGATCTGACATTAATCCCGCTAAGGGAAGGGGTAATTCCGCTGTGACCTGACCGCCTTCGACAACGACAAAACCGCCTTGTAATTCGCTCAATCGCTCTGCGGTTATCAACATATCCTCATGCGAGATACCAACAACGGCGATGTTGTGATGATCGTGACACACTGTGGTGGCGATAGCCCCTTTGCTCAGGCCAAATCCCTTAACAAAGCCAGTTGAAATATTGCCGTTTTTTCCATGCCGCTCAATCACGCTGATTTTTGCCAAATCACGCGCGACATCGGCATGTTTGTCCCCGTCTTTTGGGGCAATGTCATAGTGTAAATGCTCCGTGATAATCTTGCCTTCTATAATCCCAATCACATCCGTATGGTGTTGATTAGAAGGGGTTTTAAAGCTTGAAAGGCTAAGGGCAGGTGCCTTTACGCTGTTGTAGCCAACGGGATCGATGAGAGTTCGTTTGGCAAATGTCTCATCATGGACCCTTTGTCCTGCGGCAAAAACCATCTGAGCATCACAGGCCTCGAGTGAGTTAATCACAACAATATCGGCACGTTTTCCCGGGCTGATATGGCCGCGATCCTTTAGGCCAAAGGCCTCTGCCGCTGATAGGCTGGCGGCGCGGTAGATGTCCACGGGATCAACACCCTGTTTGATGGCCTCGCGGATCATATAATCCAGATGCCCTTCTTCAGCGATATCCAAAGGATTGCGATCATCAGTACAGAGGCACATATAGGCCGACGTGCGCGGGGTGAGCAGGGGCAGCAATGCGTGCAAATCCTTGGACACGGACCCCTCACGGATTAGGACGCGCAAGCCCTTTTGTAGCTTTTCACGCGCTTCCTCAAAGGTCGTTGCCTCGTGTTCGGTTCGAATGCCTGCTGCGATGTAACCATTCAAATCTTTGCCCAAAAGTTGGGGCGCATGCCCATCAATATGACGGTTTTCAAAGAGCGCCAATTTATCCAAAACCTCAGCCGATTGGGCTAAAACGCCGGGGTAATTCATCACTTCGGCCAAGCCAGAGCATTGGGGGTGGCCCATCAAGGGTGCTAAATCTTGGGCAAGGATGCGCGCGCCCGCGGTTTCCATATGGGTTGATGGGACACAGGAGGACAGTTGCACCCGAATATCCATCAACGTGTGCTGTGCGGCCTCAAGGAAATAGGCGATCCCCTCGACACCAATTACATTTGCGATTTCATGGGGATCACATATCGCCGTTGTCACCCCCAAGGGTGTGACGCAGCGATCAAATTCATAAGGCGTCACTAATGAGCTTTCGATATGCAGGTGGGTGTCAATAAACCCCGGAACCAATATTTTATCAGTCACATCAATAATTTGCGTGGCGTTATACATGTCACCAATGCCAACGATAGTGTCCCTGCAAATAGCCACGTCCCCTTTGACAAAATCCCCTGTAATCACATCCAAGACCCGACCGCCGCGCAGAACAAAATCACAATCAATTTGACCTGAGCCTTGGGCAATTCTAGTGGCAATCGTCATTGTGGGATCTCCTAGGGGCGATGACAGGCAGAGGCACGAAACACCAAGCCGTCTGTGTCATGCTCATATTTCACTTGTTTCAAATAGTCTGCTCTGAAATTTTGATCGTGGCAAATAAAAACCCCCGCAACCTGTGCGGGGGCTTTTGTTCGTGAAATTTATTACTCTGTCAGCAAAATATCCAACATGCGGCGCAGGGGTTCTGCAGCCCCCCAAAGCAATTGGTCCCCAACTGTAAAGGCATTGAGGTATTCGTTGCCCAAATTCATCTTGCGCAAACGACCAACGGGAACGGTCAATGTTCCTGTGACCTTGGCTGGTGTGAGATCTTGGGCTGTGATGTCGCGTTCGTTTGGAATGACTTTGGACCATGCGTTTGCTTCATCCAGCATGGCCTCGATCTCATCCATGGGGACATCTTTTTTGAGCTTGATTGTCAAGGCTTGGCTATGACAACGCATCGCGCCAATGCGCACACAGGTGCCATCAATCGGAATTGGATTATCCGAGCGGCCGAGGATTTTATTGGTCTCAACGACGGCTTTCCATTCCTCTTTGGATTGACCGTTTTCCAAGGCCACATCAATCCACGGGATCAAACTACCGCCCAAGGCTGCACCGAAATTCTCGGTTGGGAAATGGTCTGCGCGCATCGTGTCCGTCACAATACGATCAATGTCCAAAATTGCAGAAGAGGCATCGGCCAGATGATCCGCAACGCTGTCTCGCAAAGCACCCATTTGGTTAAGAAGCTCGCGCATATTGCGCGCACCCGCACCGGAGGCGGCCTGATAGGTCATGGAGGTCGTCCATTCAACGAGATCATTTTGAAACAACCCGCCCAGACCCATCAACATCAAGCTCACAGTACAGTTGCCGCCAACAAAATCCTTTTTGCCGTTCGCCAATGCCTGATCAATGATCGAACGGTTTACAGGGTCCAAAACGATTGTTGCCGCATCCTCCATGCGCAAGGCAGAGGCCGCATCAATCCAATAGCCATTCCAACCCGCAGCGCGCAGATCAAAGATAACTGATTTTGTGTAATCGCCCCCCTGACAGGTCACAATTGCATCCATGGCTTTCAAAGCATTGATATCATTTGCATCCTGAAGAGGCGCAGACCCAAACCCCATGTCCGGTCCGTCTTGGCCGACTTGGGAGGTCGTGAAAAACACCGCTTCGTCAATATTTGCAAAATCATTTTCTGCGCGCATGCGATCCATCAATACAGATCCAACCATGCCACGCCATCCAACAAAGCCTACGCGTTTGATTGCCATTTTTCGTCTTCCTTACAGAGTTGGGGCGACAGTTTCCACTATCGCCCGAATGTCTTGATCAAGTTTATTCCCACTCAATCGTTCCGGGAGGTTTTGAGGTGATGTCATAGGTGACACGGTTGATCCCCTTGACCTCATTGATGATGCGCGTCGCCGTTTCACCTAGGAATTCATGGGTAAAGGGATAATAGTCCGCGGTCATGCCATCCACAGAGGTCACGGCGCGCAAGGCACAGGCGAAATCATAGGTGCGCCCATCGCCCATCACACCAACAGTGCGCACAGGGAGGATGGCGACAAAGGCCTGCCAAATTTCATCATAAAGACCGTGTTTGCGGATTTGATCGATGTAAACCGCATCCGCTTTGCGCAGGATTTCTAACTTTTCGCGTGTGATTTCACCGGGACAGCGAATGGCAAGGCCGGGTCCCGGGAAAGGATGACGGCCAATAAAGCTATCGGGCAATCCGAGTTCACGCCCCAAGGCGCGCACTTCGTCCTTGAACAACTCGCGCAGGGGTTCCACCAGCTTGAGGCCCATTTTTTCTGGCAATCCGCCGACGTTGTGGTGCGATTTGATCGTCACGGAGGGACCACCGCTAAACGAGACGCTTTCAATCACATCGGGATAAAGCGTGCCTTGGGCCAAGAATTCCGCGCCTTCAATCTGGTTGGCGTATTTTTGGAACACATCAATAAACAATCGCCCAATGATTTTGCGTTTGGTTTCGGGATCAGATTGACCATCAAGCTCGCCGAGGAATAAATCGCTTTCATCCGCGTGGATCAACGGAATGTTATAATTGTCGCGGAACATTGCGACGACTTCTTCGGCTTCGCCTTGGCGCAAAAGACCATGATCGACAAACACACATGTCAATTGATCCCCGATGGCTTCGTGGATCAAAACCGCCGCAACCGAGCTATCGACCCCACCTGAGAGACCACAGATAACTTGTTTATCACCGACTTGTTCTCGGATGGCGGCAATGGCTTGTTCGCGGTAAGCGCCCATTGTCCAATCCCCGTCAAACCCTGCTAAGCGCACAAAGTTTTCATAAAACTTAGCGCCATTCGGAGTGTGGTGAACCTCTGGGTGAAACTGAACCGCGTAAAAGTGGCGCGATGTATCTGCAGTAATCGCGTAAGGCGCGTTTGGCGATGTGCCATAGACCTCAAAACCGGGGGCAATTTCGCTCACGTGATCGCCATGGCTCATCCAGACTTGTTCGTCGCCATCCTTGAACCAACCCTCAAGAATTGAGAGCGTGTTTTGAGGGGTCACAAAGGCACGGCCAAATTCGGCCGTTCCATGACCGCTTTCAACGCGGCCGCCCAGTTGATGCATCATGACTTGTTGTCCATAGCAAATGCCCAAAATCGGAACACCCAGATCGAAAACGCGGGCCGGTGCGCGTGGGCTGCCCCCGCGGGTCACGCTATCTGGACCACCGGACAAAATAACCGCTTTGGGCGCAAATGCGTCCAAAAAGCTGTCGGTTACATTCTGATAGGGATGGATTTCGCAATAGACATTCAATTCCCGCAAACGACGCGCAATGAGCTGCGTCACTTGGCTTCCAAAGTCTATGATTAAAAGGCGGTCATGTGTGTGTTTTTCCATGCTCTGCCTCGTATATGTCAGACGGAAGTGTTGCAAGTCCCTTGGCTCTTGGTGCATGTGTTTTTTCATCCAAATTGGGCAAAAAAAAACGACATGTCGCTTTCCTGCGTAAATGGCCGTTAATTTCCCGTGACACTTTAGACCTATCCGCTAAGTGCTGTTCAACACTTAGCCTAAACGCTTTTACGAAAGGGTAGCGCATGACCGAGACAGCAACACGTTCCAGACGAGCCCGTGGCGGAGGCGGCGCAGCCCGTCGTGCAGAGCGTAACACCGTTAGCTTTGACACAGCCAAATATATTGAGCGCAATATCCCGAATTTCGAAATTCTGACCGAAGAAGCGTTAGAAATTATCGAGGCGAACGCGGACACGATCCTCGAAGAAGTCGGTGTGAATTTTGTGAATAACCCAGCCGCGCTTGAGCTTTGGCGCGAGGCAGGGGCGGATGTGGATGGCGAACGCGTGCGCATTCCGCGTGGATTGGCGCGTCAGCTTTGTTCAACAGCGCCGAGCAGTTTCACGCAACATGCCCGTAATCCAGAGCGTAATGTTGTCATGGGGGGCAAAAACTTGGTCTTGGCCCCAGTTTACGGTCCACCCTTTGTGCGTGATGTGGATGGTGGGCGTCGCTACGCCACCATGGAAGATTTCCAGAATTTTGTGAAATTGGGATATATGTCCAAATGGTTGCACCATTCTGGCGGGACAGTTTGTGAGCCAACGGATGTTCCTGTGAACAAGCGTCACTTGGACATGATGTTGGCGCATATGACTTTGACGGATAAACCATTCATGGGCTCTGTTACAGAACCAAGTCGCGCCCAAGACAGCGTTGATATGTGCAAAATCCTCTTTGGTGATGAGTTTATCCAGCAAAACACTGTGATGACGTCTTTGACCAATGTGAACTCTCCAATGACCTTTGATGATGTCATGATGGGGGCCTTGGAAGTTTTTGCCAAAAATAATCAGGCTTGCATCGTGTCGCCCTTTATCGTGGGCGGGGCCATGGCACCTGTATCCGTTGCGGGGACATTGACCCAAGTGTTGGCCGAAGTGATGGCAGGGATCGCCTATTCCCAATTGGTTCGCAAAGGCGCGCCAGTCATCTTTGGTGCCTTTGTGACATCGATTGATATGAACTCAGGGGCGCCGACATTTGGAACACCTGAAGCCACACAGATTCTAACGGGTGCGGGGCAATTGGCGCGTCGCATGAATTTACCCTTCCGCTCAGGCGGTGGGTTGTGTGGATCGAAATTACCCGATGCACAAGCGGCCTATGAAACAGCAAACACGCTGAATGCGGCCCTACTAGGTGGGGTGAACTTTATGTTGCACGCTTGTGGTTGGCTCGAGGGGGGATTGGTGTCCTCTTATGAGAAATTTGTCATGGATGCGGACCAGCTTGGTATTCTTCACCAAATGGCGCGCGGTGTCCAAGTGGACGAAAACGCCCAAGCGATGGATGCTATTCGCGAAGTGGGCCCAGGTGGGCATTATCTTGGCTGCGCACATACGCAATCAAACTTTAAGGATGCGTTCTGGCGCAGTGATCTATTGGATTACAAACCCTTTGAAACATGGCACGAAGAGGGTGCACGTGATACAATGACATTAGCCTCGGCGCGTGTGAAAAAGATGTTGGGTGACTATCAAAAGCCCGCAATCGATCCCGCGATCGAAGAGGCGCTAAATGCCTATGTCACCAACAAAAAAGCATCTATGCCAGATTCGTTTATTTGACCTAGGATGTAAGTGAGGCGCGATATGCACGCGCCTCGCAAATTAGGGCAATGAGAACGTCAATATGAAATTGAACCGAATAGGACGCATCAGTGGTGCGTCTTTTTTCATTTGTTGCGGCCTCCAATTCGATGAGCTCTGTGAGGATATGATTAAAATCATCTGGAGCAGAATATCCCAGAATTCGGGATAAGTGAAACGAGCGTCGATAAAATTCTGCGCCCAAGCGGGCGGTACGCATCAAGAGCTTTGGTCGTTTAATCGTTTCTAATTCATCAACAATCCAAGTCATTTTCGGTCTCCTGTTTTGGGTATTTGTCCAAAAGAGGGCGAAATTGTTGCGGGATCGTTGTGGCTCCGCGCGTTGCGCGATGAGATTGTCAAGATTTGGGAAACAATTTGGGTTTCAGTAATCAATCTTAACAAATCGGTAATTTATACAACTTTAAGATGTATTTTGATTTGAAGACCCGGGGGAGCACAATGCAGACACAGAAATCAACGACCACGCGCAAGCTTGAACCGAATTGGCTGAGATCTGCGGCGGTGAATTATATCAATCACGAACGCGGTGAACCTATTCGTGCCTTGGCGCGGATGCAGGGATGCAATCCGTCTACAGTCCTAAGACAAGTGCGTCGTATCAGGCAGTTACGTGAAAATCCTCAAGTGACTCAAATGATCTCTGAGATCAAAAATCGTCACGATACGCATCAGCTCATTATTGATCGAGAGGCGCAAGACAGTAAAGACTGTGCAATATTGCAATGCCTCAAATCCCATAATGCAATTGTGGTATGTTCCGAAAATATGACGAAGTCTTTGATCGTTGCAGATACGGATAAGGCTCTTAAAAATCCCCTTATGGTTGTAAATCGAGAAGAGGTTATGGCGCTCGCTCTGAGGGGCGTTCTTTGTGTGGAAGCCTCTGGGAAGGTCACAAAATATCGTCTACGCGATGCCAAGCCGCCAAAGGCGTCCTCAAATGATCTACCTTCGTCTCAAACAGAGGCTCCGATAGAAATGCTTGCGCGCCGGCGGGATGTCACTGGTCGGCCGTTTTTGTCCGCTGATCTTGTGAAATCCGCCGCGCGGTTATGTGAAGATTTTGAAATAGGTGGGCTGACCGAGTTTGATATTCAGGATGTTATATCTGGCGATATTCCATCACTCACTCGCAAAGATGCCGGCGCAATGGCGCGCTCTAGTGCAGTTGATGCCTTTGCCGTTTTGGGGGCGGGACTGAGTGAAATTGCGATCCGGTGCTGTTGCCTCAAAGAGGGACTGGAAAAATCCGAAAAAACGATGGGATGGTCTGCAAGATCAGGGAAAATCGTGCTTCGGATAGCTTTGCAGCGGTTACATCAGCATTATCGGGACGTGGATGAACGCGGGGGTGGGTTAATAGGTTAACACCAATTCAGGTGTTAACCGCGCCAAGTCCGCACAGGACCGCAATCCATATGCACAAAGTTTGATCCGCCATAACGACCAACACCGCCTGCCTTACAGCTTGCCGCCGCACGCGCCATCTGTGTCACAGAACGCGATCCGAGACGAAGATCAGCGGCCTGTGCTTTGAGGTGGTACGATTTTTTGGCAACACCGCGTGAGCTATTGCGCAACATGTTATTTGTTTTCGGGCTGCGATAGCCAGAGAGAAGCTGATAGGCTTCTGTCGTGTCCATCAAATTATGTGCCGCAGCCATGAGGTCAATCGTGCGAATATCAATCGGTTTGATTGCATTTTGACGCCAGTCGCGCATCAGATAATTGATCTCAGCAAGGGCTTCTTTGATGTATTCACCTTCGATCCAGTAGATCGTATCTAAGGTTTCGCCTGAACGTCGCGAATACAGCTTTAGGCGACGAATGTCACCTGAGCCACGCAAAAATCCGGCTGCGCTGGAAAAAGTAGGGGCGGCGGTAACAGCAGTTGCAGCAAAAGCTCCAAGCAATGCACGCCGTGTGAAGTTTGTTCGTCCCAAGTCCATTCGTCCCATTCATTACGTGCGCTCGGCAGCAGTGCGCACAATTTACCTTTTCCCCTCGGTGCAACTCCTATGCCACAAATCGAATCGTCAACCAAGTCAATTTTTTTGACAGTCGCAAATTTCAATGGTTTTCGGCAGAATGTTGCCTCAAATTTTAATATTCACAGAAAAATGGCAACTTTGGGGCAAAGAAGTCGCACATGAAGAGAATGCAGCGGATATAACGCCGATGTTATTGGACAAGAAAATGGGTTAAATTTAGAAGGCATAAAGATTTAATAGTCAGGACGAGATCACGTGATGCGATTTATTGTCGAGTTTAAACTAAAATTACTCTCAAAACTTTTTGTCTACAGCTTTGTTAGTCTGTTTATTTTGGTGTCTTCGCATGGGCAAGCCCAAGCTCAATCGGTCGGATTTCAAGTTGCTTTGATCGAACAGCTTAAAAATGATGATGTTGCGATTGCCTTTTATAAAGCCAATAAATTCAAACCGATTTGGACTGGAAACGGCTTTGGCATCAATGCGCGTCGCACAGCGTTTTTCAAAGCGCTCGATCAATCCCTTATTCATGCGCTCCCACGTGACTCTTATCGCGCTGCTGAATTAAAAGCAGCGTTGCGCGCGGCGCGCACAGACAAAGCCCGCGGCGCGATTGAGGGGGCCATGACGCGCACCTTCCTTGATTATGCGACGGACATGCAAACGGGTGTCTTGATCCCATCACGCGTGGACAAAGACATCGTACGCAAAGTTCCCTATCGTGCGCGGCAAAGTTACCTCACTGCCTTGGTCAAAAGTAATCCGTCTGGATTCTTTAAGGCACTGATCCCAAGCTCAGATGAATATAAACGCCTTCTCAAGGTGAAAGAAGACCTGCTTCAAGCTTATGCAAGAGGCGGTTGGGGGCCAAAAATTTCAACGTCCAAATTGTCCCCTGGATCACAAGGGAAATCAGTTGTTGCCCTTCGCAATCGTTTGATTGCGCAAGGATACTTGGGGCGCACCAATACGCAAACATATGACGCCAATATTCAAAAAGCGGTTCAATTGTTTCAACTCGATCATGGTCTCAGCGCCGATGGGGTTGCGGGGCCTGCAACACTTGGCGAAATGAACAAAACAGTCGAGCAACGATTGGCCTCTGTCATCGTTGCGATGGAGCGTGAGCGTTGGATCAACAAACCAAAAGGCCAGCGTCATATTTGGGTGAACCTTGCGGATTTCTCAGCCAAAATCGTGGATCGCGGTCGTGTGACGTTTAGAACCCGTGCGGTGATCGGCTCTGACAAAGACAAGCAACGTAGCCCAGAGTTTTCAGATGTTATGGAGCATATGGTGATCAATCCAACATGGAATGTTCCACGCTCTATCGTCGTTGATGAATATTTGCCAATGCTCAAGAAAAACCCGAATGCGGTTGGTTTCTTGGATATTCTCAATAACAAAGGCCAAATCGTTGGTCGTGGAGATATCGATTTTTCTCAGTACACGGAAAAAACATTCCCATTTGCCATGCGCCAACCGCCCTCAACCAAGAATGCTTTGGGTTTGGTCAAGTTTATGTTCCCGAACAAATACAACATCTACCTGCATGACACACCAGCAAAGAGCTTGTTCAATCGTGAGATACGCGCCTTCAGTCATGGATGTATTCGCCTTCACCAACCTTTCGAATTTGCCTATGAGCTGTTGTCAAAACAGACATCCAATCCAAAAGGTGTCTTCCACAGTGCTCTTGATTCCAAAAAAGAGACATACATCAATCTTAAACAACAGGTTCCAGTACATTTGATTTATCGCACTGCGATTACCAAAGTTGACGGCGGTGTTGAGTTCCGTCGCGATATCTACGGGCGGGACGCACGAATTTTCTCGGCACTTCAAAAAGCAGGGGTAGTCATCGGCGGTGTTCAAGGGTAATTGAGTTTCCAGAGATTGGAAACGACTATGACCTACACTGTTCAGCAAATCGCCGATGAAATTGGCGCCCAAGTTTTTGGCGACTCGAGTTTGATAATTTCGGGCGTCGCTGAGCCTTTGGACGCAACGCCGCATGACATCGCCCTTGCGATGAAGCCTGACTATGCAAAACAGCTGACGCAGGGCCAAGCGCGCGTGGCGTTTTTATATCCAGATGCGGATTGGCAGGCCTATGGGCTTGATGCTGCAATCATTGCACCGCGTCCGCGCTATGGAATGGCAGGGGTCTCGGCGATGTTGGACCGTGGTCAGCGGTTACCAGTGGGTATTCATCCAACAGCTTTTGTCGATGATCGCGCAACGCTTGGGGCCAATGTGTCAATTGGCGCTTTCAGCTATATCGCCCAAGGCGTCGTTATTGGAGACAACACGGTTATTGCTCAGCACTGTAGTATCGGCGCGGATAGTCATATTGGGCGCGATAGCCTATTGCGTGAGGGTGTGAAAATCGGGGCGGATGTTCGCATCGGGGATCGCTTTATTGCTCAGCCCGCTGCGGTTGTGGGTGGGGATGGGTTTTCCTTTGTGACGCCTGAAGTGTCCGCTGTTGAAACGGTTCGCGATACCTTGGGGGATCAAGGAGAGGTCACGCAACAATCTTGGGCGCGGATCCATTCGCTTGGTGGTATTACAGTTGGTGATGACGTGGAAATAGGTGCAAACACCTGTATCGATCGCGGAACTGTGCGCGCAACTCAGATTGGCAATGGGGTCAAGGTCGATAACCTTACACAGATCGGACATAACGTCGTCATTGGCGATGATTGCCTCATCTGCGCCCAAGTCGGCATTGCAGGATCGACGCGCATTGGCCGCAATGTGGTTCTAGGTGGTCAAACAGGGGTCAGTGATAATGTATTCATTGGCGATAATGTGATCACAGGTGGGGCGACCAAAGTTCTCAGCAACGTGCCGAGTGGCCGTGTCATGTTGGGCTATCCTGCAATGAAAATGGATAGGCATATTGACCTTTATAAATCTCTGCGACGGCTGCCAAAAATGCTACGTGATGTAGCAGATTTGAAAAAAGCTGTTTCAAACTCTGATAAGTCGCAGTAAATGCATTAGTAAATACATGTGAGGGGATATCACCATGAGCGTTAAAGATAAGGTTATCGAAATTATCGCTGAACAAGCGGTGTTGGAACCATCCGATGTGACGATGGACAGCACGCTTGAAAGCCTCGGCATTGACAGCCTTGGTCTTGTCGAAAGCATTTTCGCGATTGAGGAGGCCTTCGATATCCAAGTGCCCTTCAACGCCAATGACCCCTCCGAAAGCGATTTTGACATCTCCTCCGTGGCCACCATCATCAAAGGCATTGAAACTTTGGTGGCGGATCAAGCGTGAGACGGGTTGTCATAACCGGTGCGGGCACGATTAATGCGCTTGGCACCTCTGTTCCCGATACCCTCAAAGCCATGCAAGAGGGACGTTGTGGGATTGGCCCTTTAGAGTTTCGTGATGTTGAGAGATTGGCCATTTCCATTGGAGGTCAGGTCAAAGATTTTCAACCTGAGACGACATTTAATCGCCAACAGCTTTCGCTTTATGATCGGTTCACGCAATTCACCTTGATCGCTGCAAAAGAAGCGATTGAGCAATCTGGGCTTGTGTTTAGTGGCGAATTGGCTGCGCGCTCAGGTGTTGTTCTTGGAACCGCTGGCGGCGGTGTTAGCACATGGGATGACAACTATCGCGCCGTTTATGAAGAGGGCAAAAACAGGGTTCATCCTTTTGTCGTCCCCAAACTCATGAACAATGCCGCGACTAGCCATATTTCGATGGAGTATAACCTCAAGGGGCCAAGCTTTACCGTTTCGACCGCTTGTGCAAGCTCAAATCATGCAATGGCACAAGCCTTTCAGATGGTGCGCACAGGTATGTCTGATGTCATGGTTGCAGGTGGCTCTGAATCGATGCTCTGCTTTGGAGGCATCAAAGCGTGGGAAGGCCTCCGTGTAATGAGCCGTGATGCTTGCCGCCCGTTTTCTGCCAATCGCAATGGTATGGTCCAAGGCGAAGGGGCGGGTATTTTCGTGTTCGAGGATTATGAGCATGCGAAAGCGCGCGGCGCTGATATCTTGGCCGAAATTTCAGGCTTTGCCATGTCATCGGATGCCTCTGATATTGTGATGCCGTCAAAACAAGGGGCAGGGCGCGCAATCGCAGGCGCGTTGCAGGATGCCAAGCTTAACCCCGAGGATGTGGGCTATATCAATGCGCATGGCACAGGGACGGCGGCGAATGATAAAACCGAATGCGCGGCTGTGGCTGATGTCTTTGGCCCGCATGCGGATAAATTGATGATGAGCTCAACAAAATCCATGCACGGGCATTTGATTGGTGGCACGGGGGCTGTTGAATTGCTGGCCTGTATTATGGCGCTGCGTGACGGGATTATTGCCCCAACGATTGGCTATCAAGAGCCCGATCCTGAATGTGCCTTGGACGTTGTGCCAAATGAAGCGCGCGATGCCAAAGTTGACGTCGCTCTCAGCAACGCCTTTGCCTTTGGTGGTTTGAATGCCGTTCTCGCGCTTCGCCGCGTTTAAGCGCGCTTGGTGATCCAACCGCCGCCAAAAATGCGGCTGCCTTCGGTTTCATAGAACACACAGGCCTGACCAGGTGACACGCCTTCTTCTGGGTTTAGCAATTCGATCTCTGCATGACGCTTGGAAAGAGGGCGCAAAATCGCCTCGCGTGGGGGGCGGGTAGATCGGACTTTGACCGAAATGTTCCATGCCTCTTTGGACATAAGTGGTTCATCCCCAAGCCAGTTGATCTCTGCAACAGGCACGATACGCGTCGATAACAGTTCTTTGGGACCAACAATCACGTGCTTCTTATCCACATCAAGAGAAACCACATAAAGCGGCTCACTCAATCCGCCAATTCCTAGACCGCGCCTTTGCCCGATGGTGTAATGAATAACGCCATTATGTTGGGCCAAAACGCGCCCATCCGCATGCACAATATCCCCCGGTTCAGCGGCCCCTGGACGGAGCTTTTCAATCACCGAGGCGTAATCGCCGTTAGGCACAAAGCAAATATCTTGGCTGTCGGGTTTATCCGCAACGACCAAACCGTATTTAGACGCCAATTCGCGGGTCGCATCCTTGGACGGCAAATGCCCAAGAGGAAAGCGCAAATAATCTAGCTGGTCCTGAGTGGTTGAAAACAGAAAATAGCTTTGATCGCGATTGGCATCTGTGGCGCAATGCAGCTCAGATCCATTGGGTCCAAGTTTTCGTTGGATGTAATGCCCTGTCGCCATGCAATCCGCGTCCAAGTCTTTGGCCGTTTGTAGCAAATCTTTAAACTTTACCCGTTCATTACACCGAATACAGGGAACTGGTGTCGCACCCGCCAGATAGCTATCTGCGAATTCGTCGATTACGGCCTCTTGAAAGATGTTTTCGTAATCCAACACATAATGTGGGAATCCCATATCTTCGGCCACGCGACGCGCATCATGAATATCAACACCTGCGCAACAGGCCCCTTTTTTCGCCAAAGCCGCCCCATGATCATAAAGCTGCAGCGTCACACCAACCACATCATAGCCTTCTTCCTTGAGCTGGGCCGCAACAACAGAGCTGTCCACGCCACCAGACATGGCAACAACAACGCGCGTGTCGGCTGGGGGCTTTGCAAAGCCAAGTGAATTCATAGGATGAGACATGGTGGTTCCTTTGCACTCTTCGTTCAAAATATAGGAAAATTGAACGTATTCTCAAGGTGTCGTTTCATTAAGCGTTAAGGCCTGAAAGCGCAATATCATTCTTGTGGTGAGACGGGCTTTGCCTGTGAGAGGAGGAATAACATGACACAATCCGTTGTTCGATTAACAAATGGTGAGGTGCTGAGCTTGGCGGATTTGCCGACAGATGCACATGTGCGCTGGGTGGCGTCGCGCAAATTAACTGTTGTGCGCGCTGTTGTGTATGGATTGGTGCCACTGGAAGAGGCGCTTGAGAAATACAATCTAAGCGAAGATGAATTTTTCTCGTGGGTGGATAGCGCCGCCAATCATGGAGAAAATGCATTAAAATCAACCCATATAAAAAAATATATACAACTATAGGTTGTTTGTGTTTTTCTTGTTTTGGTAATCGCTCGTTAACCTTTTGAAATTAACCATAGATTAACCACGAGTATAGGAGCAAGACATGCGTGTACTATTGATCGAAGACGACCCAACGACATCGCGTAGCATTGAAATGATGTTGACCCATGCGAATTTGAATGTCTATTCAACTGATCTGGGCGAAGAGGGCATCGATCTTGCGAAGCTCTATGATTATGATCTTATCCTCCTTGATCTGAATTTACCGGATATGACAGGTCATGAAGTGTTGCGCCAACTGCGTTTGGCGCGGATCGAAACGCCGACTCTTATTCTCTCTGGCGAAGACGGCACCGACAGCAAAATCAAGGGGTTCGGCTTTGGGGCGGATGATTATCTCACGAAACCCTTCCACCGAGAAGAATTGGTAGCCCGCATTCATGCGATCATTCGACGGTCCAAATGGCATTCTCAGTAAATCATTCGAACAGGGAAAATTGCCGTTAATCTTGATGCCAAAACGGTCGAAGCGGACGGCGCGCCTGTGCATTTGACAGGCAAAGAATATCAAATGCTGGAATTGCTCTCACTTCGCAAAGGGACAACTTTGACCAAGGAAATGTTCCTCAATCATCTATATGGTGGGATGGATGAACCTGAATTGAAAATCATCGACGTCTTTATCTGTAAATTGCGCAAGAAATTATCTGAGGCCACCGTAATAATAATTATATCCAAACTGTCTGGGGCCGTGGCTATGTGTTGAAAGAACCAGAAACCTCCTCAGCCCCACAAGAGGCGCGCATAGCACTGAGCGCTTAGAGGATTTAATCTGGACCATTCTTGGTTGGCGAAGTATCACCTTTTTAACTCTTAAAAAGGAAGCCAACCGTGACGAGTGATCTTTCTGTTGATGATCTAACGCATAGCGCCGCCGCAACAGAGGCCCGCGACCTCAGTGATCAATTACGCGCCGCGAATGAGGCCTATCACCGCGATGATGCGCCTGTCATGTCGGATGCAGACTATGACCGTCTCAAGCGGCGATTGTCCGATATCGAAGCGCGGTTTCCTGATCTGGCGCGAAGTGATAGCCCGACGCAACAAGTTGGGGCCAAACCGTCTGAGGGGTTTGGTAAAATCACGCATGCGGTTCGCATGCTCTCGCTCTCAAACGCTTTTGATCGTGCGGATGTTGAGGATTTTCATGATGGTATTTGTCGGTTTTTGGGATTTGACACCTCGCATCCCTTAACCTACACAGCCGAGCCGAAAATTGATGGGCTTTCCCTCAGTCTGCGCTATGAGAACGGCCACTTGATCCAGGCGGCTACGCGGGGAGATGGGGCCATTGGGGAAAATGTCACGGAGAATGCAAAGACCATCGCAGATATTCCCCATTACATTGAAAACGCGCCGCAAGTTATTGAAATACGTGGTGAAGTTTATATGTCTCATGAGGATTTTACCGCACTCAATATACGTCAATCGGACCGCGGTGGCAAAGCCTTTGCCAACCCACGCAACGCGGCGGCGGGGTCATTGCGTCAGCTTGATGCTTCGATAACCAAGGATCGGCCATTACGCTTTTTCGCCTATGCTTTGGGCGAAATTTCAGAGCCAATTGCAACTACGCAAATGGGGATTGTTGACGCCTTTCAATCCTTTGGGTTTAGCGTCAATCCTTTGATGAAGTCCTTTGCAAACTTGGATGATTTGTTGGCGCATTACTCAGAGATTGAAACCCAACGGACAACCTTGGGATATGACATCGACGGAGTTGTTTACAAGCTTGATGATCTTGCGCTTCAAGCGCGCTTGGGGTTTCGATCAACGACCCCCCGTTGGGCGATTGCCCATAAATTTCCTGCTGAACTGGCGTGGACGCGGCTTGACGGGATAGACATCCAAGTGGGTCGCACTGGGGCTTTGTCACCCGTTGCGCGTCTTGATCCCGTCACTGTTGGCGGTGTGGTCGTGTCGAATGCGACGCTTCACAACGAAGACTACATTAAGGGGCTGGATTCTAATGGCGCCCCAATTCGCGACGGTAAAGACATCCGCATTGGCGACTGGGTTCAGGTCTATCGCGCAGGGGATGTTATTCCCAAAATCGCTGATGTTGGTCTCGCCAAACGGCCCGCGCATGCGGTGCCTTTTGACTTTCCAACGAAGTGTCCAGAATGCCAATCAATCGCGCAACGAGAAGAAGGCGATGCTGTACGCCGCTGTACGGGCGGCATGATTTGTCCGGCTCAAGCGGTCGAGCGGTTAAAGCATTTCGTCGGGCGCAAGACATTTGACATCGACGGCCTCGGGGCCAAACAGATTGAAATGTTCTTTCACGACAGCATTTTGCCCATTCGTGAGCCCGCGGATATCTTTACGCTTGAGACCCGAGATGCCGCTAATCTAGCCCGTTTGAAAAACCGCGATGGTTGGGGCGAGAAAAGTGCGACGAATTTATTTGCCGCAATCCGTGACAAACAAACGATCCCTTTTGGCAAATTTCTCTTTGCTCTTGGCATTCGCCACGTTGGGGAATCCGTGGCAAACCTCATTGCCAAACATTACATCTCTTGGACCGCATTTCATGAGGCGATGCGCGATGCGGCGTCCTCTGATGGGTCTGCGCGCGCGGATCTCTTGTCGATTGATGGCATTGGCCAAGTTATGGTTGATTCCTTAGTGGCGGCCTTTTCGGATGGTCCTGAATATGAGGGTATTCAACGGCTTACCTCGCATTTAACGATCCAAGATGGTGAGCGCCCTAAAACGGATGGGAGCCCTGTTGCCAATAAAATCGTGGTCTTTACTGGGACGCTTGAAAAAATGAGCCGCGCAGAAGCCAAAGCCAAGGCCGAAAGCTTGGGCGCCAAAGTGTCGGGGTCGGTGTCGGCCAAAACCGATCTCTTGGTCGCGGGCCCAGGCGCGGGATCCAAGGCGACAAAGGCGGCAGACTTGGGCGTGGAAATCATTGACGAAGACGCGTGGTTGGATTTGATTAAGGGATTATGAGCACGCGTCCTGAAATCCTTTTTCCACTCTTTGGAAGCTTGACCTCTTTGGAGGGGGTCGGACCAAAGATCGCGGCCAATTTCGAAGGGTTGCGCGTGAGCAAGCCGTTGGATGCCTTGATGATCTTGCCTCAATCTGGGGTGGATCGCCGCCCCCTTGAAACGATCCATGATGCGGAACTCCCCTCGGTTGTGACCGTCAAAGTCACTGTGAAATCGCATCGTGCGCCGCCCACGAAATCAGGTGCTTACCGCGTTACTGTTGAGGATGCTCAAACAAGTTTTCAGCTCGTGTTCTTTCATGCACGCGGCGATTACCTGAAAAAACAGCTCCCAATTGGCGAAGAGAGGGTTGTTTCCGGAAAAATCGAGGCCTTTGATAGTATCGCTCAGATGGTGCATCCAGATTACATGGTTCTTCCTGATCAACTGGGCGTTATTCCTGAATTCGAACCCATCTATCCCCTGACCGCAGGGGTCACGCAAAAAACCATGTTCAAGGCAACGCGATCCGCGCTTGCTCTTGTGCCAGATGTGGGGGAATGGTGCGATCCTCTGTTGATCAAGAAACGCGATTGGCCGTCTTGGCAATCCGCGCTTAGCCTTGCTCATACGCCCAGCACAATGAGCGATGTGTCACCAAATGTTCTTGCCCGTCAAAGATTGGCCTATGACGAATTCTTTGCCCATCAGCTCACCTTGGCCTTGGCCCGTTCCGTTTTGAAACGGGGTGCAGGACGCGTGAGCATTGGGGATGGACGGTTTCGCTCACGTGTTTTGGCGACTTTGCCCTATCGTCCAACTGGGGCGCAAATGCGCGCGATGGAGGATATCGCCGCCGACCTCGAAGCGCCGCATAAAATGAACCGCTTGCTCCAGGGGGATGTGGGTGCGGGCAAAACATTGGTGGCCTTTATGGCGCTTTTGATTGCGGTCGAAGCGGGCGGGCAAGGCGTGTTGATGGCCCCAACAGAAATCTTAGCACGCCAACACCTCGAAGGGTTACAGCCCTTGGCCGAGGCTGCTGGCGTTGTGGTCGAATTGCTCACAGGACGGGACAAAGGCAGTGAGCGCAGATCAAAGCTCGCCGCGCTTGAGGCTGGTAAAATCCATATTTTGATTGGCACTCATGCAGTGTTTCAAAAAGATGTGGCCTTTCATGATCTTCGTCTCGCGATCATCGATGAACAACATCGCTTTGGTGTTAATCAGCGCATGCTCTTGGGGGAAAAGGGGACACAGGCGGATGTTTTGGTGATGACGGCCACGCCCATTCCGCGATCCCTTGCCCTTGCGCAATATGGGGATATGGATGTGTCCATCTTGGATGAAAAGCCGCCCGGACGTTTGCCAATTGCCACGGCTGTTGTGTCAAATGAACGCTTGGGCGAAATCATCAATAAATTAAAGACCGCTATTGCCGAGGGCAAACAAGCCTATTGGGTCTGTCCTCTGGTTGAGGAAAGCGAAGTCTTGGATTACGCCTCAGCCGAGGATCGGTTTAAATCCCTGCGCGCCGCCTTGGGTGAGGGGGTTGTTGATTTGGTCCATGGTCAAATGCCAAGTGCCGATAAAGACGCCGCGATGGCGCGGTTCCAAAACGGCGACAGCAAGGTGTTGGTGGCGACAACTGTGATTGAGGTTGGGGTGAATGTGCCCGCCGCAACAATTATGGTGATTGAGCGGGCTGAAATCTTTGGGTTGGCACAGTTACACCAATTGCGGGGACGCGTTGGGCGCGGGTCTGAAAAATCGACCTGTGTATTGCTCTATCAACCGCCTTTGTCCAAAACTGGCAAAAAGCGATTGGAATTGATGCGCGAAACCGAAGACGGGTTTCGCATCGCTGAAACGGATCTGCAAATGCGCGGGGCAGGTGACCTAATCGGGACAGCGCAATCAGGTGTGCCCCGTTTTCGAATCGCGGACATGGAAACACAAGCGAATTTAATGGAAATTGCACAATCCGATGCGCGTGCCCTGTTAGAGGCTGATCCCAAGTTAGAAACTGAGCGCGGGAAGGCGGTTCGTGTTCTTCTTTGGTTAATGGAACAAGAAAAATCAATTCGTTTGATTTCAGTGGGTTAACGAAAATTTAACCATTTTGTTCTCATATGTTCTCAAAAAGTTCTTTACAAAATGCGTCGCAAATGAGAACAAAGAGGCAACACAACAGGAGTTGCCGAAATGTTCGCAGAAGTGAAATCAATCGTGAAAGCCTCAGGTCCAACCATCGCTTATGATGCACTCGGCGCCATTTCCTTGGTCGTTCTATTGATCGGTGCGCTCCATCTGCCCTCTGTGTTTTGATCTGCCTGCATAAACCCTAGTGAGATTTCCCCAAGGTCTTGTCACTTTCCCCTTTCTGTTGGTCTGCCTTAACTAACACGTGACACAACTAGGTTTATGTTTTTACCCGCTGCCTTCCTTGTGAAGTGCAGCGGTTTTTTTTAGGCGTGTTCTTTGGCTTGGATCTGAGTGATTGCCTCAACAGAGGCGTCCAAAGCCAACAAGATTGACGCGTGGCGGTTTTTGAAATCACGCGCAGGTTCCATCACGGCTAGTCCCTCAAAGGGGGCGCTTGGCACAGGACCATTCTGTTTCAACATAGCGGTCATCTCATCACGCGCCGTTATGATTTGCTCCACCCGCGTTCCAATAATGGCCTCACCCACAACAGAGGCGGCGGCCTGACCAAGAGCACAGGCTTTAACATCCTGACCATAGCCCGTCACAACGCCATTCTCGACATTGAGATCCACAGTCACACTGGACCCACAAAGGGGCGAGCGTTTTTTAACCGAGGCCATTGGGCTCTCTAATCGATCTGTGCGCGAAATATCCGCAGCAAGCGCCAAGATTTTTGACGAATAGAGATTGATCAGATCGTTATCACCAGACATGGGCTTTTCCTTTTTGTTCTAAGACAATACATAGAAAGGAATTTCTGGATTGCAAAAGGTTTTATCACAATGACGTTTGACCCTTCGGTTTTGACCTATAATGAGGCTGGTCTCATTCCTGTGATTGCGCAAGATCACGACAGCAAAGAGGTATTGATGATGGCTTGGATGAATGCCGAAGCCGTTGCGCGCACGTTGGAAACGGGTCGTGTCACCTATTGGTCGCGTTCGCGTCAATCCTTTTGGATCAAAGGCGAAAGCTCAGGCCATGTTCAAGAATTGGTCGATTTTCGTTATGACTGTGATCAAGACTGCATTTTGGTCATGGTGCGCCAAACGGGTCCAGCCTGTCATACAAATCGCCGCTCGTGTTTTTATACATCGGTCGTGGAGGGTGAATTGGTCGAGCTTATGGCGCCGATGTCCTAAGCCCGATCATGGCGCGAATATCCTCTGGAGAATATCCCTCAGCGCGATATTTAGACAGCGCTCGTGCGTCATCGCGTTTGGCCAATCTCTTGCCCGTTTCATCCCGAATGAGGTCATGATGGACATAGGTTGGCGTCTGATAGTCCAAGAGGTGCTGGAGCAACACATGGATCTGTGTTGCTTCGGCTAAATCCTGTCCGCGGATTACGTCTGTAATACCCTGTTTGTTATCATCCACCACAACAGCAAGGTGATAAGACGCCCCCATAGAGCGCCGCATTAGAATAACATCACCAACAGACTGAATGAGGGTTTCACAATTTAAATCAATGCTTTGATCGTTATCCTTAAATGATACTTTTCTCTGTATCATTGAAACGGCTTTGCGCATATCCAACCGAATTGTATCGGTTTCAGTCGCGTCCAACATCGTGCGATGCCGACAGGTTCCGGGATAAATCCGCCCGTCTGGACCAAATTCAGGGACGCCTTCTTGCGGTGCATTTGCAGCCAGCTCAATATCCGCCCGCGTACAGGAACAAGGATAGGTAACACCCATTTCGCCCAAACGGGCAAGAGCATCTTGATACTCTGACAAGAACTCTGATTGACGACGCACTGGCGTGGACCATGTGATCCCAAGCCAGGCCAAATCCTCATAGATGAGAGCTTCCCAAGTGGGGCGCGAGCGGGATTGATCCAAATCATCAATCCGCAAAATGAAGTCACCCTTTGCGACCTCGGTTGCGTCAAACGCACAAAGCGCGGAATACGCATGCCCCAAATGCAACGGTCCCGTTGGCGAAGGGGCAAAGCGCGTCCGAAACGTCATGCTCAGCTTATCGTGTCAAGCCAAGCGGTCCACTCGGTCTTGGCACGATCAGTGTAGGCCTTATAACGATCCTTACGACCCCGACGCCCGCCCTTTAGCCCATCAACAGGGCGGAATAGGCCGAAATTCACGTTCATCGGTTGGAAGGTCTTGGCATCCGCTCCGCCTGTGATGTGATGGATCAAAGCGCCCATTGCCGTATCTTGGGGCACGCTCGACATCTCGCGCCCCAGAATGTCGCAGGCCACCATGCGCCCCGCCAAAAGCCCCATAGCCGCGCTTTCAACATATCCCTCAACACCAGTGATCTGACCGGCAAAGCGAATATTCGGTCGTGATTTCAATCGCATCTGCTCATCAAGTAAAGTAGGCGAGTTAATAAAGGTATTGCGATGAATGCCACCCAATCGCGCAAATTGCGCGTTCTCTAACCCTGGTATCTTGCGCAAGACCTCTGTTTGCGCGCCATACTTCATCTTGGTTTGGAAACCGACGATGTTATAAAGTGTCCCCAAGGCATTATCGCGGCGCAACTGCACCACTGCATAAGGCTTTTCCTCAGAATGCGGGTTCGTCAAGCCAACCGGCTTCATCGGCCCAAACCGGAGGGTCTCACGCCCTCGCTCTGCCATGACTTCAATCGGCAGACATCCATCAAAATAGCCCGCTGTTTCACCTTGATGAAATTCGGTCTTATCTGCCGCAAGCAAGGCATCGATAAAGGCCTCATATTGATCTTTGCTCATGGGACAATTCAAATAGGCTGTGCGCTCGGCTTCTGTTTCACCCTTGTCATAGCGCGACTGCATCCAGGCTTTGCTCATATCAATGCTGTCGTGATAGAGGATCGGAGCAATCGCATCGAAAAACGCCAAAGCATCTGCGCCTGTTTCTTGCGCAATCGCCGCTCCCAAATCAGACGAAGTTAAAGGACCGCTTGCAATGATCCAATGCCCTTCACTGGGCAATTCCTTTATTTCTTCATAAGACACTGAAATATTTGGATGCGCGATCAAAGCCTCCGTAACACTTTCCGCAAAGGGATCACGATCCACAGCCAAGGCACCACCCGCAGGCAATCGATGCTTATGCGCCGTCTGCATAATCAACCCACCCGCTTGCATCATTTCCCAATGCAAGAGACCAACTGCATTTTGCTCATGATCATCAGAGCGGAACGAATTGGAACAAACCATTTCCCCCAAATGTCCCGTACGATGCGCAAAGGTTTCCACCTTTGGCCTCATTTCATGAATGACAACGGGCACGCCCATGTTTGCAGCCTGCCACGCCGCCTCGGAACCGGCCATTCCGCCGCCAATGATATGTAATGTTTTATCCATGACCTTCATCTAGCGAAAACTGTGATAATGAAAACCCCTCAAGGCTTCTTCTTTTCAAAAATATCCGCAGGGGTGAATGCGTCAGCAGAGGGGGCAGCAGCCCCCTAAGACCCCCTCAAACCTTCCAATCAGGATCGCGTTTTTCCAAAAAGGCGGCAATTCCTTCTTCGGTATCGCGATACATCATGTTTTGCACCATGACATCGCCCGTATAGTCATAAGCCTGCTCCACCGACATTTCGATTTGCCCATAAAACGCTTCCTTACCGATTTTGACAGCGGCACTGAGCTTATCGGCTACCATTTGTGCCAAGGCTTGCGTCGATGTCGCCAAGTCGTCTTGGGGAACAACGCGATTGATCAATCCCAAATCTAACGCACGTCCTGCATCAATAAACTGACCCGTGCTGAGCATTTCAAACGCTTGCTTTCGGGGGATATTGCGGCTGAGGGCGACCATGGGCGTGGAGCAAAACAAGCCGATGTTTACCCCATTTACCCCAAATCTTGTCCCTTCGGCGGCAACGGCCATATCACAGCTTGCCACCAACTGGCATCCAGCGGCGGTTGCAATGCCGTGGACCTGAGCGATGACAGGTTGGGGGAGCTTCTTGATCGTTGTCATCATCGTGGCGCAGCGATCGAACAAATCTTTGAAATAGGCTTTGCCGCCATCCTCAGCTTGGCGGCCTGCTGTCATTTGTTTCAAATCATGACCTGCACAAAAGGCTTTCCCAGACCCTGAGAGGATAATAGCGCGCACTGAGCTGTCGTTCATGAGGTTTTCAAACTCGCCTTGTAGCGCGGCAAGCATTTCATCGGAGAGCGCGTTTAATTTTTCGGGTGCGTTCAAATTGAGATGCGCAATCCCATTGCTGTCGTTACGTTCCAAAATTGTCATCTTGCTCTCCTGTTAGAAATGTCGAACCATGTTGGGGATCAAACAGAGGGGTCGCATATGCCATTGTGTTTCACTAAAGCCGAGTTATCTGAGTTTTTGACCGAAGTTTTCCCTCAGGTCAAAGATGATTTTGTCATAGAGGACCTCAAAGAGATGGAAGTGACGGTACGTCTCAAGGTGCAAGAGCGACATTTGAGGCCCGGTGGAACAGTGTCTGGCCCGTCCATGTTTGCTTTGGCCGATTGTGCGATTTACATGGCTGTGCTGTCAATGATCGGGCGCGAAGCTTTGGCTGTGACAACGAATGGATCCATTGATTTCATGCGCAAACCCGCTGCTGGCAAGGACTTGATTGCACAGTGCCGTCTGTTGAAATTGGGCCGTGTTTTGGCGATTGGGGATGTGTTGATGTATTCTGACGGAGGGCACGCGCCGGTTGCGCGTGCGTCAATGACCTATTCCATTCCTCCAAAAAAATAATGCGGCCCAAAGGAGCCGCATCACAGAGTGTCATACCAACATTGAGTTACTTGGCCGCAGGTGCCGCCTTCGCTGGAGCCGCTTTGGCAGGTGCCGCAGCTGGTTTTGAGCCCGCGCTCAATGGATCGTCTTGGCGCTGAACAGAGCCTTCGAAATGGGCACCTGATTCGATAGCGATCGTTTTGTGGATGATGTCACCTTCAACACGCGCAGTCGCGGTAAGGCGGACTTTCAATCCGCGAACGCGGCCGATGATGCGGCCGTTGATCACAACGTCATCGGCAATCACTTCGCCTTTGATGGTTGCAGTTTCACCAATTGTTAAAAGATGCGCGCGAATGTCGCCTTCGACTGTGCCTTCGACTTGGATGTCGCCTGTTGTCTTGATGTTGCCTGTGATGTGCAAATCAGTTGACAAAATAGACGCCGGTGGCTTGGCCTTGGGTGTCGAAGAAACAAAGTCATTCGTTGCTGCTGGCTTGGCTGCGGCAGGGGCAGCTGGCGTCGCAGCATCTGTGTCTTTGGAAGCGGGTTCGTTGATTTTGCTTTTAGAAAACATCTTTTGCAGCCTTGATATAAGTCATTGGGTTTAGGTCTTTGCCGTTGATACGGACTTCATAGTGAAGATGGGTACCAGTCGAGCGTCCAGTATTCCCCATATCACCAATTCTTTGCCCGCGCGAGACCTTTTGTCCAACTTTTACGCGAATGCGCGACAAATGGGCGTAGCGGGTTTCAAATCCAAATTCATGTTTGATCTTCACAAGGCGGCCATATCCAGATCCCCATCCTGCATGAACAACGACGCCTTCGCCTGTTGAATAGATGGGAGTGCCATGTTTGGCGGCGAAATCAGTGCCGCGATGCATACGACCCCAACGCTTGCCGTATCCAGATGTAAAGCGGAAGTTTCCTTTGACAGGGTAGCCCACAGGAAGTTTCTGTGCCGCTATTCTATAGACGTTCAGATCATCCAGTTTGTTCAGCAAACCAATCGCACGCGCTTCTTCTGCACTTAGGGAAACACCTGTTTGCGTCTTGCTCAAGGATGGTCCGCCAAGGCCAGAGTATCCCTGACGTACCGTGCTCAAGAGGCTGTCGGGGTTAACGCCTGCTTTTTTGAACATGGTTTCCAGAGGTTTGATTGAGACGACCATAGCTTCTTCGACTTTGCGAAAGATTTGCTCATTGCGTTCTTGCATCAAACGCATGTCCATCTCTGCACTGCGCGCTTCTTCCAAGGCAGATTGTGCCGCGATAAGCGACATGTCGCGTTCTTGCGCCGTTTCACTTAGGGCTTGCGTTAAAAAGGCGACTGTTTCTGATTGCGCGACTTCATTCGCAGGCGTTGCAAAGGCGGCGTCTGGATCATCTAACGCCAGCTTCAGCTGGTCCATTTCATCCTCGGCCGAGCTTTTGGATTTCAAAGCGTTCACAAGATTTGTCTGGACAACATCGAGGCCCGTGCGCAATTCAAGTCCGCGCATTTCTGATTTTAACAATTCAGCTTGCATATCCGAGACTTGTTCAACCGCCTGCGCAAATCTCTGTTGTGCCATGGCCGCTTCTTCGGCGCGGGCATCGCGCTCTTCTGCCATGAGGCGCAGGCGAAGCTGATAGGTTTCTTGATCACGCTTTGCTTGTTCTCTAAAGTTTCCAGCGCCAATAGAGTCCATCAGCAAAATTGCCGTGGCAATAATAGACCACGCCAAAAGAACGGCCAAGGTTGAAAAGATTAATCCTTGAGTTGTGGGGCGTAAACGAATGTAGCGGGTGTCATCGTCAGAGCGCAAAAAGACACGGCGTTCGGGAAACATCCCTGAAAGCATTGCATCCAGTTTCGTCGCAATTTTTGTCCGCACAGCCCCATTCCCTTGTTTTTGTTGCTAAAGAATGGGTTAACGGGGCCGCGTCAGTGATGCAACATTTTTTGCTCAGTTCCCCCTAAACTGGGTTGATTTTCGCCTATTTTGCTCAGTCTGAGGGTAATTTGACGCCCATTTGATCCGCAAGCGGCCAATAAAAATCGGGTGGAAGTCCTGCATCCGCGCGTTTTTCTTCGTTAAAGGGAGGCTTTAAACCACCTTTGAAATATTTGCGCACGAGATCATGAAACACATCTTTTGGGTCCAAATTATCGCGCCCACACAAGAAATTGAACCATTTTGATCCATAGGCCACATGAGCCACTTCTTCGGCATAGATGATTTTGAGCGCATCTACCGCATCCGTTGCGCCAGCCTTTTCAAAGAGCGTGATCATACCCGGTGTGACGTCCAATCCGCGCGCCTCTAGCACCATGGGGACAACGGCCAAGCGACCAAGGAAATCATGTGCTGTATCTTCTGCGGCGCGCCACATTCCTGCATGCGCGGGTAAGTCTCCGTAAAAGCTTCCCATGTCCTCAAGACAATCACACATAAGGTTATAATGCTTGCTTTCTTCGGCGGCGGATTTCACCCAGTCATCATAAAATCCAATTGGCATCTGAATATGACCAAAGCGCGCAATGATATCCCAGTGCAAATCAACTGCGTTCAATTCAATATGAGCAACCGCATGAAGAAGAGCAATCCGACCTTTTGCAGTGCCGGGTTTGCGTTTTGGAACATCGCGGGGGGACAGGAGATCAGGTTTAGCAGGGTGCGCAGGTTGATCCGGTGGAGAGGCCGTTCCAACGGGAATGCGATCATTTGCGTCGCGCGCCGCGAACCAGATTTCTGCATAGTGTTTGGAAAGGGCGGTTTTTTCCCGCCCGTCCGCTGTTTGCAACACGTCGGTTGCCATTTCTGTCAAAGTTTTTGTGCTCAAAGCGATTTAACTGCATCTAAGACCTCTTCTACATGTCCGGGAACTTTGACCTTGCGCCATTCACGAACGACTTGGCCTGATCCATCTATCAAAAAGGTTGAACGTTCAATCCCCATGTAGGTTTTTCCATACATGGATTTCTCTTTCCAGACGTCAAATTGTTCGCAAATATCGCTCTCTTCGTCTGACAAAAGCGGCACAGTGAGGTCATGTTTTGCAACAAATTTATCATGTGCTTTGACGCTATCTTTGGAAATGCCGATGACTTTGGTATTTGCGGCGGCGAAGGCGTCTAAGTGTTCGCTGAATCCGATGGCTTCTTTTGTGCATCCCGGTGTATTGTCTTTGGGATAAAAGAATAAAACCACATTTGACGGGCGAAGTTCCGCCAAAGAGAGTGTTTCGCCCCCATCTCGGGGCAGATTAACTTGTGGCGCGGGGTAAGAAAGTTTAGACATGACCTGTTCCTGTTGTTGTGTAACACTATCACCCATATTAGCGCAGGTTAACTTGGAATAAAGAGCTTGGACGAGAATAACACAACAAAGGCCCCCAATCCTAAAATAGTGCCTGCACTCATGGCACTATGGCGCACGGCTATGGCTATGGTTGGTATCGTTGTGATGACGGTGCTCATTGCTTTGGTGCTTTTTATCTTGGCTCTCAAGGGACAAGACGTAGCGCTGCCGCAATGGGCGCTTGATCCCCTTGAGGCGGAATTAACCGCGGTTCAAGATGACGTTACTGTGTCCTTTGAAAGTGCGTATGTCACGGTTGATGATCAGTGGCAGCCCTCGATTATATTAACAGGCGTTGCATTGAACAGGGCGGATGAGCCTAGTTTCCTGCAACTCGGTCGCGTGGATGCTGCGTTTTCCTTGTCGGATGCCCTGTTGGGGACTTTGGCGGCCACGCATATTAATGTTGAGGGCGTGTTTCTGACCCTTTTGCGTGATCTCGATGGCAAGCTGAGGTTTCAATTCGGCGAATTCGACACGGGCTCAGATGCGGTTCCTGATGTGTTTTCTGCCATTTCAGGCTTGGATACGGCGCTTGGATCAGATCAGCTGTCAAAATTAGAGACCCTGCAAATCCTAGCAATCACACTGAATTACCAAGATCGCCGAACAGATCGCTCTTGGACCGTCGATGGCGCGCGCTTTATGGCAAATCGCGATGGCGATACGCTTTTTCTACGCTCTGATCTGGCCTTGCTCACAGGGGGAAGCGATGTCGCAACGTTAGAGGCGAATTATTCCTCGGTCATAGGTGAAAACAGCGCCGAAGTTGGGATTATCCTAGAGGATATTCAATCACGTGATATCGCGACACAATCGGTGGCTTTGTCTTGGCTCGGCGTTTTAAACGCACCGATTAGTGGGGCCTTGCGGTTGGAAATTCTGCCTGAGGGCGTGTTGGGGCCACTCAACGGCACCTTACAAATTGGGGAAGGGGCCTTGCAGCCATCACAACGCGCGAAGCCTATTCCGTTTGATGCGGCGCGGACCTATTTTTCCTTTGATCCTGAGACATCAAATTTGGACTTTAGCGAAATCGCTTTGGAAAGCCGTGATGTGTCTTTGACGGCTGAAGGCTATGCGCAGCTCACCTATGATGATGCATGGCCAAGTGGGATGGTGTCGCAACTCGCCTTACAAAATATCAAAGTGAACCCAGAGCAATTTGATAACCCACTCGATTTTCAAAAGGCGATTATGGATTTTGATCTGACCTTTGATCCGTTCCGCATTCGCGTTGGACAGGTTTATCTTGAAGATAAGGAAAGAGACGTGGCAATTTCTGGGTCTGGTCAAATTGAGGCGGATAACACAGGCTGGGATGTTGCCCTTGATCTTCAAAGTGAGCGGGCAACAGTTGCGGATGTCCGTCACTATTGGCAACCCCAATTCATCGATAAAGTGAGAGAGTGGGTGGATCGCAATGTGATCGCTGGAACAGTCTCCGATATTGCCTTTGCCTTTCGAACCCAGCAAGAGGACAAACCTCTTGTTGATCTCAGCTTTGCCTTTGACGAGGCCACTGTCAAGGCTGTTAAATTTTTGCCAAATCTCACTGACGCGAATGGGTATTTTTCACTCTCAAACAATGTCTTGTCCGCCATTGTTAAATCTGCTCGGGTAAGAGCTGCGCAAGGTGGCGATGTCACCTTTGATAATGCTCAATTCGTGATCAAGGATACGCGCCAAAAACCTGCGCAGGCCTATGTTGATTTTTCAGGCAAGGGCACAATCACGGCTGTGGTTGATCTCTTGAATGCGGAGCCATTGTCCGTGATGACGCGGATCAAACAGCCCGTGACCTTGGCAGATGGCACAGCGGATTTATCAGCGCGCATTGAGTTTCCAATCAAAAAAGGTGCCAAGCCTGAAGAGATAAAATACACAGCTAATGCCACCTTGAACAACGTGAAAACCTCCAAACTGATTAAAGATCGCGTCTTATCTGCCCCTCGCTTGGAGCTGGCTGTGAACAACACCTCTTTGTCGATTGACGGTTCAGGTCGCTTTGATGGCTTGCCCTTTACTGGAGAATTCACCACAGGCATTGGGAAATCTCCTGATACACCGAGACCCGCGGTCAAGGCAGGCTTTGATATCTCATCAGCCGTGTTTGATGCATTGTCAATTCCTTTGTCATCAGGATTGTTTTCGGGATCGACACCTGCGACTTTGGCAATTCTATTTCCAAAAGACGCATCACCCATTTTTTCCGTTGAAAGCAATCTGGTCGGAGCGCGCCTAAAAATTGATGGGGTAGGCTGGGTGAAGCCAAAACGCTCCGCAGGAAAGTTGGATTTAGAAGGGCGGCTTGGCAAGCAACTGGCGATCACGCAACTGGATGTTTCAGGTTCGGGGGCAACCCTAAAATCTAAGGTCCGCTTCACCCAAGACCAAAAATTCCAAAGCTTGGACATATCGCAATTTAAACTGGGCAATGGCATCAATGTATCGGGTGCCTTTTTGCCCAATGGCGTTTTGCGGATTGATGGTGGGCGCGTTGATTTAGCGTCATTTTTGGCGCGACAGAATAGTGGGGGCAGCGGGTCAGGTGGGTTGAAGCGCATCGATATAAATCTGGACCGTTTGATCGTTGCGGAAAACCAAGAACTTAACCGTGTAAAAGGGAGCCTTGCCTTAAATGGCGGCCCGAATGGGACGTTTAACGCGCTTGTGAATAACCAGGCCCAAGTCGCGGGCCGCATAACCCCCAAAAGAACTGGCATCGATCTCATCATCACATCGAAAAATGCAGGGCGTGTTTTGTCGGCTCTTGGCGCTTTGGATAAAGCCAATGGCGGGGATTTGGTTCTTACGCTTGGGGCAACCAATCAACCGGGGGTCAGTGATGGTCGCCTCCACGTCACAGGGGTCAAGGTTCAAAACGCCCCTGTTTTGGCGGAGCTGTTCAACGTGATTAGCGTTGTGGGGCTATTAGAACAATTGAACGGCCCTGGTTTGTTGCTCTCTGAGATTGATGCGCGGTTTCGGATGACGCCGAGCCAAGTCATCGTAAGCGAAGCATCGGCTGTTGGGCCGTCAATGGGGTTGTCAGTTGACGGGTATTATGATCTCAAGCCTAAATCATTTGATTTTCAAGGGGTTATATCGCCGCTCTACCTTTTGAATGGTATCGGGCAGGTCTTTACCAGAAAAGGCGAAGGCTTGATTGGTTTCAACTTTAATCTCAAAGGCGATACCGCTAAACCCCGCTTTAGCGTGAACCCGTTCTCGATTCTGACACCTGCCATGTTCCGTGAAATCTTTCGCAGACCGGCTCCAAAACTAGATTAGACCTATGCAGCTCAGCGATTTTGACTTTGACCTCCCTGACGATTTGATCGCAACGCGACCTGTGTCGCCGCGTCCTTCGGCAAAGCTGTTGTATGCGCATCAAGGTCAGATTGAGGACAGACAGGTTTATGATCTGGTCGACATTCTACGTGCTGGAGATCGTTTGGTGTTAAACAATACCAAAGTTATTCCTGCGCGTTTGTTTGGCCATCGTCATCGCCCCGAAGCTGTTGGCGGCACAGGAAGCGCCAAAATTGAAGTGACCCTGTTGACGCCCAATGCCGATGGGACTTGGGACGCTTTGATCAAGCCATTGCGCAAGGTCAAAGAGGGGGAGGTTATCACATTTGCCTCTGATTTGACGGCGACCTTAATTCGCAAAGATGACGGCCAAGCAACGTTAGAATTTAACCTTGTCGGGGATGATTTTGATCAGGCCCTTTTAGAGGCGGGCACTATGCCTTTGCCACCCTATATCGCGTCAAAACGACCAGCGGATGAACGGGATTTAGAAGATTATCAAACGGTCTTTGCACAAAATTCCGGATCGGTCGCGGCACCGACTGCATCGCTGCATTTTGACCAAGACCTCTTGGATAGATTAGCGGCCAAAGGGGTCCTGTTTAGCGAAGTCACATTGCATGTTGGGGCAGGGACCTTCCTTCCTGTTAAGGTCGAAGATGTGCGCAGCCATAAAATGCATGCAGAACTTGGCCAAGTCTCGCAACAAGCCGCTCAAGACATCCAAGACACGCAATCAAATGGAGGCCGTGTCATCCCAGTTGGAACGACTGCGCTTCGTTTGATTGAAACGGCTGCGCGCGATAATGGGGGCAACATCGGTGCATGGAGCGGAGCGACGGATATTTTCATCTATCCAGGGTTCGACTTTCACGTGGCTGATGGGTTGATGACCAATTTCCACCTTCCAAAATCGACATTGATGATGTTGGTCTCTGCCCTCATGGGCCAAGAGCGGATCAAGGAAATCTATGATCACGCGATAAAAAAAGGGTACAGGTTCTTTTCATACGGTGACTCGTCGCTTTTGTTACCTGATTAATATGTTCTGGGGTTAAATGGATCATTAGATTCTTTTTGCTCAATAGGAGCCGCATTCATGTTTTCTGTGATCTCTAACACATGGGCATTATTGCTCGGTGTATTGTTGTTGATGGTGGGCAATGGCCTCCATTCTACGTTGCTCGGTGTGCGCGGTGATCTCGAAGGGTTTTCGACCTTCGAGCTATCTATTGTCATGTCATCCTATTTTGTTGGCTTCATGGGCGCGTCGCGGATTGTTCCGGAAATGATCCGCCGTGTAGGACATGTGCGGGTCTTTGCGGCGCTTGGGTCATTCATCTCGGCTGTCTTTATTCTGTTTCCAACATTTGTAGATCCCATTGTGTGGAGCATCGGACGCATTATCATCGGATTTTGCTTTTGCGGTGTGTATGTAACGGCGGAAAGCTGGCTCAATAATAGCGTGACCAATGAAACACGTGGCCAAGCTCTGTCTGTCTATATGATCATTCAAATGGCGGGCGTCGTTGCCGCTCAATGGCTTTTGAGCGTGGCTGATCCAGCTGGGTTTGTCTTGTTCATCATCATATCCGTTCTCGTTTCGATTTCCTTTGCACCGATTTTGCTATCGATTAGCCCGACCCCAGCCTTTGAACAAACCAAACGGATGAAGCTCACTGATTTGATCAATAACTCTCCTCTTGGCTGTGCGGGTATGTTTCTTTTGGGCGGCGTGTTTGCAGCCCAGTTCGGTATGTCTGCGGTCTTTGGAGCTCAGATCAATTTGAGCTTGGGGCAAATTTCAACTTTTGTGGCGGCGTTCTACGTCGGTGCTATGTTGATGCAATATCCAATTGGTTGGCTCTCGGATCGCATGGATCGACGGACATTGATTGCTGCTGTTGCTTTCATTGGGTCTATGGCGTCAATTTTGGCATTTGCCACAGGAGAGAACTTTTTTGTTCTGCTGATTGTTGCCTTTTTGATTGGTGGAATGGCGAACCCGCTTTATTCTTTGTTGATTGCGCATGCTAACGATTACCTCGACTATGATGACATGGCGGCTTGCTCTGGGGGGTTGTTGTTTATCAATGGGCTCGGGGCGATTGCTGGTCCGATTGTGATTGGTCAAGTCATGGACGGATTTGGTCCCTATGCCTTTTTCCTAATCATTGCGGCTTTGATGGGCTTGCTGAGCCTATATGCGGTCTATCGCATGACACAACGTCCTGCGCTTGATGTGGATGAGATGAATGCCTATGCTCCCGTCGCGCCAAGCTCCTCAGTTGTTGTCATGGAGCTTGCTCAGGAATATGCGATTGATGTGGCGATGGAAGAAGAAAGTAACGAAAACGCCACATAATTCACAATTTTATTTCGCGACTGTTGCAAAAGTTTACTTTAGGAAAGCGGATGCCTAAGCTAGCGTATCCGTTAGGTTTAAAGGAGTAGGCGCATGACACCCGAGGCAGTTTTGCAGTTTTGGCTAGACGAGGTTAATCCATCTGAATGGTATTCGCCGTCTGAGGGTTTGGATCAAAAAATAAAGGATCGGTTCGAAGGAACCCTCTCCGCGATTTGTGATGGCAAGCATGGCATGTGGCTGACCTATCCAAGCGGGGCTTTGGCCTATATTCTGGTGACGGATCAATTCTCACGCAACATGTATCGGGGAACAGATCGGGCATTTGCCACTGATCGTCTTGCGCTTTCTGCAGCGAAGCAAGCCATCCAATATGGGTTTGATTTGCGCATTGATGCGCCCGCTCGACAATTTTTCTATATGCCTCTTATGCATTCTGAGAACCTAACAGATCAGGATCGCTGTGTGCGATTGATGCACGAACGTCTTCCTTTGTCGGATGAGAACAACCTCCTTCATGCCCGCGCGCATCGTGCGATCATTCGTCAATTTGGTCGATTTCCAACCCGTAACGCGGCTCTTAACCGCAAGACATCCGAGCTTGAGGCCGCTTATGTTGATCAAGGTGGCTATGGTATGACGCTTACGCAACTCGCAAAGGCGGGATAAACATAGCTCGCTTGTTGATAGAGTTAAAAAAATAGTTTAACATTAAACGGAATTTGATTTCCGGAGTTAAGCTATGTCGTCTAATGCCTTTGATGTTGTTGTGATCGGTGCTGGCCCAGGTGGGTATGTGGCCGCCATTCGTGCGTCACAACTGGGACTAAATGTTGCAATCGTTGAGCGTGAGCATATGGGAGGCATTTGCCTGAACTGGGGATGCATTCCGACCAAAGCGCTCTTGCGTTCGTCCGAAGTGTTCCACCTGATGCATCGTGCCAAAGAGTTTGGCCTGAGCGCAGATAAGATTGGCTACGATCTAGACGCTGTCGTTGCACGGTCCCGCGCTGTGTCAAAACAGTTAAACCAAGGCATCGGCCACTTGATGAAGAAAAACAAAGTGACGACCTTTATGGGCGAGGCGAGCATTCCGAGCAAAGGTAAAGTTTCTGTTAAGACTGACAAAGGCGTTGAAGAGCTGACTGCTAAAAACATCGTTTTGGCCACAGGCGCGCGTGCACGTGAACTACCTGGGCTAGAGGCCGATGGCGATTTGGTTTGGACCTACAAACATGCGCTCACGCCAAAACGCATGCCGAAAAAGCTTTTGGTGATCGGATCCGGCGCGATCGGCATCGAATTCGCAAGCTTTTACAATACGTTGGGCGCTGACACGACGGTCGTCGAAGTTATGGATCGCGTGCTTCCTGTAGAAGATGCCGAAATTTCGAAATTCGCTAAAAAGCAGTTTGAAAAGCAAGGCATGAAGATCCGTGAAAAAACGATGGTCAAAAAACTTGATCGTGGAAACGGAAAAGTTGTCGCTCATATTGAAGCGAACGGCAAAGTGACAACAGAAGAGTTTGATACAGTAATTTCGGCGGTTGGTATCGTGGGGAATGTGGAAAATCTAGGGCTTGAGGCTTTGGGCGTTCAAATTGATCGGACCCATGTTGTGACGGATGAATATTGTCGAGCCGGGGTCGATGGCCTCTTTGCCATCGGCGATATTGCAGGCGCCCCATGGCTCGCCCATAAAGCTAGCCACGAAGGTGTTATGGTTGCAGAGCTCATTGCAGGTCAAAAACCACATCCAATCAAGCCAAATTCAATTGCGGGCTGTACCTATTGCCATCCTCAAGTCGCAAGCGTTGGCCTCACCGAAGAAAAGGCCAAAGAGGCGGGCTTTAAAATCAAAGTCGGGCGTTTCCCGTTTATCGGAAATGGCAAAGCGATTGCTCTTGGGGAACCAGAGGGTCTGGTGAAAACGGTGTTTGATGAAAAGACAGGCGAACTCCTCGGCGCTCATATGGTGGGCGCAGAAGTCACTGAGATGATCCAAGGCTATGTCGTCGGCCGTCAGTTGGAAACAACTGAAGAAGACCTGATGCACACTATTTTCCCACATCCCACATTGTCTGAAATGATGCATGAAAGCGTTCTTGACGCTTACGGACGCGCAATCCACATGTAACTTTAAGGAATGCGGCCCAAGGGCCGCATCCTCTATTTTTAATTGCCTTCGGCGAGGATATTTTTCTGACAAAAAATGAAAAACCCTCTGCTACATAGGTAACAGAGGGCCATTTCTTGTCACGGTCATCGGCGTCCCCGCCTGTACCGTAATCAGAGTATCCGTCGTTTTCCTTAAAAATAAGTTAACATTTTTTGTCGGAAAATATCCTGGGGGAATTGGCTGCAGGCCAAGGGGGCAAAGCCCCCAAGGTGATTTTCTTACCCGCGGCGACGGCCACCGCGACGGCCGCCGCGTCCACCGACTTCACCACCTGATCCTGCTGGTTTGTTAAAGTGGATCCATGCGCCGCCATGTGGGTCATTATCCGTGAGCAAATTAGCAGCGCGGATGGCTTCCATTTCTTTGCCCGGACGCGGGTTTGTAGACCCCATTCCAAACATCGCGACAAAGGCTTCGTCTTCCATGTCTGCCGGGATGATAATTCCTGCGGCTTCAACTTCGGCCTTTTTCGCGGCAATTTTTGTTTGGCTGATTGGAAGGGCGACTGGGTTCATAATTGCAGAGGTCATTCCTGCACCCATTGCCATTGGCAAAAACGCATTGTTGATACCGTGGCGGTTTGGCAAACCGAATGAGATATTCGACGCGCCGCAAGTGGTATTCACGCCTAATTCTTCGCGCAAACGGCGCACCAGGGTGAAGACTTGTTTTCCAGCGGTGGACATCGCGCCAATCGGCATAACGAGGGGGTCAACGACGATGTCATGCGCTGGAATTCCGAAATCTGCTGCGCGTTCAACGATTTTCTTGGCAACCGCAAAGCGCACATCGGGGTCCTCAGAGATTCCTGTGTCATCGTTAGAGATGGCAACAACAGGGACGTTGTATTTAGCAACTAGCGGGAGGACAAATTCCAAACGCTCTTCTTCCCCAGTCACAGAGTTTAACAAGGGGCGACCTTCGGCTGTTTGAAGACCCATTTCCAAGGCTTCGGGAACCGAGCTATCGATGCACAATGGCACATCTGTAAGTCCTTGAACCAATTCGATGATTTTCTTCATCAAGGGTGGTTCGGTTTCATTTGGGTTTGGGTTGGAATTATAGACAACACCTGCGTTGATATCCAAGATATCTGCACCCGCCAAAACTTGGGCGAGGGCGTCTTTTTCGACTGTGGAAAAATCCCCTGCTTCGAGTTCGGCAGCGAGCTTTTTGCGGCCTGTTGGGTTGATCCGTTCCCCTATGACGCAAAAAGGTTCGTCAAAGCCAAGGACGGCGGTTTTTGTTTTTGATTCAACAACTGTACGTGTCATGAAGGGTCCTTAAGATGCGTTTGCAGGGACGGCTGAGCTGCCGCCGTTTTCTATGGCCCAATTTGCATTGGTTTTGATTCCGCCAAGTGGGAAGAAATGCACATTGGTGATGTTAAATTCAGGGTTTGCAGCCTTGTAGGCGGCGAGCTCACTGAGGACCTCTGTCGGCTCATAGGGCAGCAAGAGCTTGGTCACATCCATCGCGCGTTTTTGCAGAACCTTCAATGACGGGCCCACGCCACAGGCGATCGCGAATTTGATCAAAGTTTGCAATTTCGCAGGACCAGCAATGCCAATATGAATTGGAATATCAATACCAGAGTTTTTGACTGAATTGGCCCAGTCGATGATTGGTTTGGCTTCAAATGCGAACTGTGTGGCAAGGGCCATTTGCGCATCTGTGCGTTTGGAAAACTCTTGTTTCCAAGACAGGGCTTCGTTCACATTGCGCATGGATCCATCGGGGTCGATGTCTTTGTTGCCTTCTGGGTGGCCTGCGACGTGCAGGTGTGTGAAACCCGCTTTGTCAAAGAGACCTGTTTCCATGAGCTGCATTGAGGAATGAAAATCGCCGTGGGGCTTATCAACGCCGCCTGCCAAAAGGAGGGCTTGGTTCACGCCTGCTTCGCCTTGGTACTGGGCGATCCAATTTTCTAATGTCGCTGTGTCTTTGATGATGCGGGCCGGAAAATGCGGCATTACGGCATAGCCATCCTCAGACAACCGTTTGGCGGTTTTTACCATATCTTCAATCGGCGTGCCTTCGATATGGGCGATGTAAACCCGTGTGCCAGCTGGCAAGAGATCGCGAAAGTTTTCCACTTTTTCGGCGGTACGTGGCATGACTTCGATCGAGTAATTCTTGAGAAATGCTTCCATTTCTGGGGTCACGCTCGATGCTTCATCTTTCTTTTTAAAGTTAAACAGCGCCATTATGGCCTCCCTCACGTTCAACGGGCTTACGCCCAGCCATCATTTGCGATCAATGCCTTGATGCGCTCTTGGTCATATTCCGTTTCCAACCGCATCGCTTCGCTTTCTGCGATCTCGGCTGGATCCCCCTCAACTGTATAAGGATCAGCTTTGCGCCACTCAGAGAGATAGTCATCTGTGCCCTCTAGTCCGCCTTTCATGGCCGCGCGGTCAATCGCTTGTTCAAAGCGTTCAGCCAGCTGTTTTTTCGCGCCACGGCGTCCTTTGCCGACGATAACTTGGGCGGGAATGTCGCGCCAGAATACAATTGTCACATCGGGCATGATGGTGATTCCTTATCTTGTGTTTGCTCTGTCTAAATCAGCTCATTCGCGACACAGTGTCGAATTTCGACAACAAACGCCACTTGTGCGACTTTCTGTCTTGTAATCGTCCTTTCAATGCATCGCCACCGTCAGGCGCCGTCGAATTTTGCATAATGACTATGAATCCGTGTTTTTGCGAAATCAGATGGATCGGCTCTTGCGCAGACATCGGGCAGGGCTTATCCTAAGATTAACTTTAAGCATCGGAGGGCGTAGATATGGCGCCCAAGCGTCCCAAAGGTGCGGGCGCATTCCCGAAACCGGTTGAGAGCCCCGCGCCCAAACCGCCCAATCCAACTGAGCTTTATGCCGCTTTGGATCTGGGTACAAATAGCTGCCGTATGTTGATTGCCCAACCAAAGGGTAGTCAATTTCACGTGGTCGACAGCTTTTCAAAATCCGTCCAATTGGGGGCAGGGTTAGAAAAGACTGGCAAGCTAAATCGTGGATCTATGATCCGGACGATCCAAGCTTTGCGGGTATGTCAGCAAAAACTGAAAAAGCATAAGGTCAAGCGCATGCGTTTGGTCGCGACAGAAGCCTGTCGTCGCGCCAAAAATGCAGGCGACTTTATTCGTCAAGTTCGTCGAGAGACGGGGTTGAAATTGGATATTATCCTTCCCGAAGAAGAGGCGCGGTTGGCGGTGATATCCTGCGCACCTTTGGTCAGCACCAAGACAGAGCAATTGTTGGTTGTTGATATTGGAGGCGGCTCGACAGAATTGGTCTGGCTTGATCTCACTTCTGTTCCACCACGGGAAAGACCGCGCTCGATCATGCGGCTACATGCAGGGTTTCACCCAAGCGAGAGCCCGTTTCCTGCGGCCAAGGTCGTGGATTGGATTTCGGTGCCTTTGGGGGTTGCTACACTCCGCGATCAGTTCAACGATGTGGATGATGACGCGGCGCGCTATGCTTTGATGAGCTGGTTCTTTGAAGAAAATCTTGCGGATTTTGCACCCTATCGCGATGAACAAGCGCGCGAAGGATTTCAAATCATTGGCACCTCTGGAACGGTGACAACAGTTGCGGCAAGCCATCTTGGGCTCAAGCGCTATGATCGCACCAAGGTTGATGGGTTGCGCATGTCGTCAAATCAAATCGAAACTGTTATTCAAAGCTATCTTGAGCTCGGCCCAGCAGGGCGTCGTCGCGACCCAAGGATTGGCAATGATCGTCAGGCCTTGATCATGTCGGGCTCTGCGATTTTGCAGGCCTTGTTGCGCAGCTGGCCCACGGATCGTTTATCCGTCGCGGATCGCGGTTTGCGCGAAGGCTTGCTATATGCACAAATGAGCGCCGATGGCGTATTAGAGGATGTTCCGTACTAATGGATGAGAAACCGACACAACGCAGTGCTCGCAAGAAAAATACCTCTGGTCGCGGGCAACGTGATCTCAAGGTGAATGTTAAAAAGGCACGCGGTAAAACTGTGTCTCAAGTGCGCTGGTTGCAGCGGCAATTGAATGACCCTTATGTGAAGCGCGCCAAAGACGAAGGCTATCGCGGTCGCGCAGCGTTTAAGATCCTTGAATTGGATGACAAGTATCGGTTTTTGGTGCCGGGTGCGCGTGTGGTAGATTTGGGCTGTGCCCCTGGTGGGTGGTGTCAAGTTGCAGTAAAGCGCGTGAATGCCCTTGGTGAGAAAAAGAACAAAGAGATCGGCTCTGTTCTCGGCATTGACCTGCAAGAGGTGGAAACCATCGCTGGGGCCGAGATTTATCAATTGGATTTCATGGCCGATGATGCGGATCATCAGGTGAAAGAATGGCTTGGCGGAACGGCGCATGTTGTGATGTCGGATATGGCGGCGTCCTCCTCTGGGCACAAGCAAACAGATCACTTGCGCATTATTGCGCTCTGTGAAGCGGCGGCTTATTTCGCTTTTGACGTTTTGGAAGAGGGCGGCACCTTTGTCGCCAAGGTTCTTGCCGGTGGGGCAGAAGGCGAATTGCAAAAGCTATTGAAGCAGCGGTTCAAAACAGTTTCCAACGTTAAACCGCCCTCAAGCCGTGCGGATAGTTCCGAAAAATTTGTCATTGCGCGCGGGTTCAAAGGCTAAACGGCCCCTTGGGCCGTGCCTGCGGCGCGAGTATTTTTGCAAAGATGAAGTCTAGGGGCGCATGGCCGTGGGCGATTTGCCAAAGCGGGCCTTGTAAGCACGCGTCAAGGCGGCGGGGCTGTCATAGCCGCATCTGAGCGAGATTTCATAGATATTGAGCGCTGTGGTTTCCACCAAGTGGCGTGCATGGCTCAATCGGATGTGACGGTAGACCTGTCCTGGGCTTGTTCCCATGGCTATTTGAAACCGACGTGCCAGGGTTTTTGGAGGGCAGGCGATATGGTGACTTATCTCGGTTAGAGTGAGCGGCGTTTCAATGTTTTCCTGCATAAGTGCAATGGCACGCTGAACAGAGGTTGGTTTCACGGGATTATAGCGGCGTGGCGTTGGCGCTTGGGGGTCATCTTTTAAAAATAGCGTATCCACATCTAGGGCAATAGCCTCGCCCAAATGCGTGCGGATCACGTCCCGCGTGAGATCAAAGGCGGACATCGCGCCGGCGCATGTGACGCGATTGCCATCCCACACAACCCTTTGGCGCAGCACGTCTGAGGAGACAAAGCGTTCGGTGAAATCTTGCAAAACATCCCAATGCACTGTGGCGCGTCGCCCCTTTAACAGGTCCGCAGCCGCCATGAGCCATGGACCCGTATCAAGCCCAACGACCGTTTTCGCGCGACGGGCTGTGTGTTGCAGGGCTTGTCTGGTTTTCGCGCTGTCATGGGTTCGGTAGTCATAGCTTGCCAAGATAAAGAGGTAGTCGCAGGCTGGCACATCGCCAATGGATCCATGCGGCATAACAGGTAGATTGGATGAGCTATGCACAGGCGCGCCATCAATCGTAAAGAATTGCCAATCAAAGACTGGGGATGGCAAGAATCCATTGGTCGCCCGCATGGGTTCAAGGCAATTCGCCAAACAGAGGTTTGAGAATTTATCAAAGAGCAAGAACGCGATTTTTAGCGGTTCTGAATGAGAGATTGACCATTTATGCATAGTAAATGACCGTTACTGCATTCTTTGGCCGCTGTCGATGAGAAAGAGTGAGAGAAACGTGTTGAAACAGGAGAGCAAGATGCCGTTAACGATGAACAAAGATGTCTTTATTACCTGTGCAGTTACTGGCTCGGGTGCGACCCAAGATCGAAGCCCACATGTGCCGCGCTCTCCAAAGGAAATTGCCGATAGTGCCATTGCCGCTGCCAAAGCAGGGGCTGCCATTGTTCATTGCCATGTGCGGGATCCTGAAACAGGCGCGCCGAGCCGTAAGTTGGAGTATTATCGTGAAGTCACTGAGCGTATTCGCGATGCTAAGGTTGATGTTGTATTGAACCTCACCGCAGGCATGGGCGGGGATATTGTGTTTGGGGGCAGCGAGGCTCCGTTTCCTGTGGCCGATGGAACAGATATGATTGGTGCCTCTGAGAGGGTTGCGCATATTGTGGACTGTTTGCCCGAAATTTGTACCCTTGATTGTGGGACCATGAATTTTGCCGAAGCTGATTATGTCATGACCAATACGCCAGGCATGCTTCAGGCGATGGGACGCATGATGACAGAAGCAGGTGTCAAACCAGAAGTTGAAGCCTTTGATACAGGGCATCTTTGGTATGCGAAACAATTGGTCGCGGATGGCGTTTTGGAACCGGATGTTCTGGTTCAGCTCTGTATGGGGGTGCCTTGGGGCGCGCCCGATGATTTGAACACCTTTATGGCGATGGTGAACAATGTGCCTGACAATTGGAATTTTAGCGCCTTTGCCTTGGGGCGTAATCAAATGGCCTATGTCGCGGCCTCTGTTTTGGCAGGAGGCAATGTGCGTGTGGGATTAGAAGATAATCTTTGGTTGGAAAAAGGTGTCTTTGCCACGAATGAACAACTGGTAGCACGTGCCAAAACCATCATCGAAAATCTTGGTGCACGTGTCGTTGGCCCCCAAGAAGTACGCGAAAAACTTGGCCTCACGAAAAGAGCGCCACGCGGATGAGTACGATCCTTGTTTATGGCGATAGCAACAGCCATGGTACACCGCCTTTGGTGGCGTTGGGGGACATCGCGCGTTTTGACAAAGCACATCGCTGGCCGAGTGTCATGGCGGATGATTTGGGGCCTGCGCATGACGTGATTTGTGAGGCGCTTCCGGGACGCACGACAGTGCATGATGATGTGATTGAGGGGGGCATGCGCAACGGATTAACGGTGTTGCCCGCCATGTTGCAGTCCCATAAACCGATTGACCTGGTTGTCCTCATGTTGGGCACGAATGATTTGAAAATACGGTTTTCCGTTTCAGCCTGGGAAATAGCGCGGTCGCTTGAAAGATTGGTATCTGAAATTCAGTTGGGCCAACCACAGGCATCCATTTGCGTTGTGGCCCCTGCCAATGTTCGCGAGATTGGAACCCTGAGGGATGTCTTTGCTGAGGCGGAAACTCGCCAAGTGAATTTGTCAAACTGCATCAAAGAGATGACAGATCGCACAGGCCTTTATTTTGTTGATTCGAATGATCATGTGTCTGTCTCTGAGATTGATGGCGTTCATTGGGGCGCAGAGCAACATGTCATTTTTGGCAAAGTGATGGCGGACAAACTGCGCACAATCTTAGAAAGCCAATAAATGAAAATCTTATATAGTCTCGCTGCTAGTGTCCTGTTGATCGCTTGCCAAGGCGAGCAACAATCTGAGGAACTAGGATCGCCCAATATATCTTCACAAGTCGAACAGGTTGAGAGCCTTGCAGCTGAGTGCACCCAAAAGGGCGGGACTATGACGATTGGGGGACATGGACAACCAGTGTGCCTTGAAACCGCGTCAGATGCAGGCAAGCAGTGTTCAAGCTCAGCAGACTGTGAGGGGATATGCTTGGCAGAGGGGCAAATCTGTTCCTCCCAAGCGCCGATGTACGGATGTAACGACGTTTATGAAAACGGCATTATCGCAACTCTTTGTGTGGATTAAAAAATGACGAAAACAGCAGCAATTATTGGTGGTGGGGTAATCGGCGGCGGATGGCTCGCGCGATTTTTGTTAAATGGGTGGGACGTCAATGTCTATGACCCCGATCCAGAGGCAGAGCGCAAGATTGCCGCTGTGTTGGAAAATGCGCGTCACGCTCTTCCGATGCTTTATGATCATGCGCTGCCTCCTGAAGGCACGCTGACATTTTGCACAACACTGCAAGAGGCCGTCGCAAAGGCCGATTGGATCCAAGAAAGCGTGCCTGAGCGTTTGGACATCAAACATAGCGTTCTCGCGGATATTCAGAACTCTTGCCGCAAAGATGCGATTTTGGCGTCATCAACCTCGGGATTTAAACCCTCGGAATTGCAGGAAAAATCGGATTACCCAGATCAGATTATGGTCTGTCACCCGTTTAACCCTGTCTATTTGCTGCCTCTGATCGAGGTGGTCCCAAGTGGTACAACCTCGTTAACACATGTGGATGCTGCCAAAGAGATGCTCGCCTCAGTTGGGCTTTACGGGCTTCATGTGCGCAAGGAAATTGATGCCCATATCGCCGATCGTTTCTTAGAAGCCGTGTGGCGCGAAGGTCTTTGGCTGATCAAGGATGGCATTGCCACCACTGAGGAAATTGACGACGCTATTCGCTATGGGTTTGGGCTTCGCTGGGCGCAAATGGGATTGTTTGAAACCTATCGCATCGCCGGTGGCGAAGCGGGCATGGCGCATTTCATCGCCCAATTTGGACCTTGCCTTGAATGGCCTTGGACCAAGCTGATGGATGTCCCCGAATTAACCGATGAACTGGTGGCCAAGATCGCAGACCAGTCGGATGCACAATCCGGTGACCTCTCTATTCGTGAATTGGAACGGTTGCGCGACAATAACCTTGTTGCGATGATGCGCGCGCTCAAACAACAAGGGTCTGCCGCAGGTGCCTTGATCAACACCCATGAAAAATCCATGATCAAAGTGGCACGGCCCCAAAAGACATTCCAAACAGTCGCCCGCAAAGTCCCCGTGGATTGGACCGACTATAACGGTCATATGAACGAAGGGCGCTATGGTCAGGTCTATAGCGACGCAGCGGATGGCTTCTTGTTTGCGATTGGGGCAGATGCGGACTACGTCGCCTCTGGACATAGCTTTTTCACAGTTGAAACAACGACCAAGTTCCTAAACGAAACCCATGCCGGCGAAGATATAATCGTCGACACAACCGTTGAATTGGCGCAGGGCAAGAAGCTTAAGCTGTTCCACGAAATGAAACGTGCCGATGGCACTGTTTTGTCAACCTGTTCACAGTTCTTGCTGCATGTTGATCTCACAACGCGCGCATCAAGTGACCCTGTAGGCCACGTCGCCACCGCGATTGCGGCCCTGTCATCCTAAATCGGAGAGTGCTATGCATTTCGGCCTAAGCGAAGAACAGAATATGATCGTCACCACTGTGCGTGACTTCGTCGAAAAGGAAATCTATCCCCACGAAGATTTAGTCGAACGCACAGGCGAAGTTCCTGAAGACATTGCCCAAGACATCAAGCAAAAATGTATTGATCTCGGGTTTTATGCCTGTAATTTTCCAGAATCCGTAGGCTGTGCAGGGCTGGGACATTTGGATTTTTCCTTGGTGGAACGTGAATTGGGGCGCGGATCCATGGCGCTTAATCATTTCTTTGGGCGACCTCAAAATATCCTCATGGCCTGCGAAGGCGAACAAATTGATCGATACCTGATGCCTGCTGTTCGCGGCGAGCGTATGGATGCCTTGGCCATGACGGAACCTGATGCGGGATCAGATGTGCGCGGCATGAAATGCACAGCAATTCGTGATGGTGGGGATTGGGTGGTAAACGGAACCAAACACTTTATCTCTGGCGCGGAACATGCTGATTTTATTATCGTTTTCATTGCAACGGGTGAGGATCAAACACCCAAGGGTCCAAAAAAACGCATAACCGCTTTTCTTGTCGATCGCGGGACCAAAGGCTTCACAATTCGTGATGGTTATAAGTCAGTTTCGCACCGTGGTTACAAGAATATGGTGTTAGAATTTGACGATTGCCGCTTGCCTGATGCGCAGGTCTTAGGCGAGGTCGATGGAGGGTTTGAGGTCATGAATACATGGCTCTACGCCACGCGCCTCACCGTTGCAGCCATGTCTGTCGGTCGCGCGCGGCGGTGTTTCGATTTTGCCCTCAATTATTCCGCCGAGCGCAAACAGTTTGGACAGCAAATCGGCAAATTCCAAGGCGTCAGCTTTCAAATCGCGGATATGATCACGGAAATTGATGCTGCTGATTGGCTGACTTTGGCAGCCGCGTGGCGCTTGGATGAAAACATGCCAGCCAATCGTGAAATTGCGAGCGCGAAACTCTATGCAACGGAAATGCTTGCGCGTGTGACCGATACGACCTTGCAAATTCATGGAGGTATGGGGCTGATGGATGATTACCCAATTGAGCGGTTTTGGCGCGATGCACGTGTGGAACGCATTTGGGATGGAACCTCTGAAATTCAACGCCACATCATTAGCCGAGATCTATTGCGCCCTCTGGGCGCATGATTTCGCACTGCGTGCGAGGATATTTATGAAAAGAAGAAACGTTATCCCCAAGAGAATCACCCCTTGGCACGAAAACATGCACAAGGGGCTTCTCCTTTTACGGTCATCGGCGTCCCCGCCTGTACCGCAGATCAAGGGATATTCTGAAATAGTTAAAAAAGCCCTTCTTCTTTTTACAAATATCCTCGCCGAAGGCATTGCTCTGTTTCAATCCTTGCCAAGGAGGGCGTAATGCGCGATTTATCTCGTCTTTTTTCACCCAAAACAATAGCCGTTGTTGGTGGTGGGGCTTGGGGGCGCAATGTCATTGAGGAATGCCGCAAGATCGGCTTTTCAGGTGATATCTGGCCCGTGCATCCGAAAGCTGACAAGATTTGTGGGCTAGATGTCACGCGTTCTGTGACTGAGCTACCTTCTGCGCCTGATGCTGTGTTTGTCGGTGTGAACTGTTCCGCGACGATTGAGGTCGTGCGTAATCTGGCCAAGATGGGAGCGGGGGGTGCGGTTTGTTTTGCGTCAGGGTTTTTAGAGGCACAAAATGAAACTGAGGATGGCGCGGAGCTTCAACAACAACTTGTTGTCGCTGCGGGTGATATGCCAATTGTCGGGCCAAATTGCTATGGGTTCATCAATTATTTGGATCAGGTCTGTTTGTGGCCTGATCAGCATGGCGGCATCCCAGTTAAGCGCGGTGTTGCGCTACTTACGCAAAGTTCGAATATCGCGATTAACCTAACAATGCAGGCACGCGGGTTGCCGATTGCCATGGTCATGACTGCAGGCAATCAAGCACAGACCAGTCAAGCTGAAATAGGGCGCGCGTTATTGTCCGATCCGCGGGTCACTGCACTTGGGATTCATATTGAGGGATTTCAATCCGTTCAAGAATTCGAAGACTTAGCGCGTTATGCCAAATCTTTGAACAAGGGAATAGTGGCCTTAAAAGTGGGCAAATCAGAGCAAGCCCAACAGGCGACAGTCTCTCATACCGCCTCTTTGGCTGGCAGCGACGCAGGTGCGCGTGCGGTTTTAAAACGCTTGGGATGCGCTCAAGTTGAGAGCCTTGCAGCTATGATTGAAGCGCTAAAGATCTTGCATGTTTTCGGTCCTTTATCGGGTACACGGGTTGCATCGATGTCCTGCTCTGGGGGAGAAGCCAGTTTGATGGCGGATGCAGGGCAGCGCTCGGGGATTGTGTTTCCGCCCCTCACAGATATCCAAAGAGGTGGTCTGAAAGCAGCCTTAGGAGGCAAGGTCGCTTTGGCCAATCCTTTGGATTATCATACCTATGTTTGGGGCAATGGGGAGGCCATGGGGTCGGCCTTTGCCTCGATGATGCGAGGGCCTATTGATTTGGGTGTTCTGATTGTTGATTTTCCACGATCAGATCGCTGTGACCCTTCGGCTTGGGACTGTGTTATTGATGCGGCTAGGGCCGTTAGCATTTCGTGCGATATTCCTTTCGCCTGTCTGTCAAGTTTGGCGGAAAATATGCCAGAGGACGTTGCGCAGGATTTGCTTGAATTGGGGGTTGTTCCGTTACATGGGTTAGAGGAGTCATTGGCCGCGATTAAAGCCTGTGGGGATATGATGTCTGAGCTGACAGATGGGGCTCTTTTGCCGCCGCATAGCCCCGTTGAAGTGACAACTTGGTCAGAGGCCACCTCAAAGGCGCAGTTGACGAATTATGGTGTTCAAAGCCCTAAATCCATATCGACGGATGTGTCTGGTCTCGCCGAGGCATTTGAGAGTCTTGTGGGACCTTGTGTTCTAAAAGGTGTCGGGTTTGAGCATAAATCAGAGGCGGGTGCGGTGGTTGTCGGGATTGCGTCACAAGAAAATGCACTATCAGCCGCTCAGTCCATGGATTGCGCGCAGTTTCTGATTGAAGAGATGGTGCAGGACTGTGTTGCAGAGGTATTGATAGGTGTGGTGCATGATCCTGTTCATGGGTTTGTGTTAACCTTAGCTGCAGGAGGCGTGCTCACCGAAGTGTTGCAAGATTCTGTGTCGCTTATGGTTCCCAGCTCTAGAGCCGATGTCGGGGCTGCCTTGTCCCAATTGAAAATAGCCAAGCTATTGCAGGGATATCGGGGGGCGCCGCCTGCTGATATAGAGGCGATAATTGACACGGTGATGGCTGTTCAACGCTTTGTTCTCGACCATCATGACCGTCTTGAAGAACTAGAAATAAATCCGCTCTTTGCGCTACCAAACGGTGCAATCGCAGTGGATGCCCTCATTCGTATAGGAGATTAACATGAGCGACGAACCCATAAAAACAAAGCGACGCGGCCACGTCTTAGAAGTAACGTTGGATCGGCCCAAAGCCAATGCAATTGATTTGGCGACCTCTCGTATCATGGGTGAGGTGTTTCGCGACTTTCGGGATGATCCAGAATTGCGTGTTGCGATCATAACGGGCGCTGGGGAAAAATTCTTTTGTCCTGGATGGGACTTAAAGGCGGCTGCAGATGGGGATGCAGTCGATGGGGATTACGGTGTTGGAGGCTTTGGCGGTTTGCAAGAACTGCGCGGGTTGAACAAGCCTGTCATTGCGGCCATCAATGGGATCTGTTGCGGGGGTGGCTTGGAATTGGCACTGTCTGCGGATATGATATTGGCCGCAGAGCATGCCACATTTGCCTTGCCGGAAATTCGCTCGGGCACGGTTGCAGATGCGGCGAGCGTTAAATTGCCCAAACGCATTCCTTATCACATTGCGATGGACATGTTGCTGACAGGACGGTGGGTGGAGGCCGATGAGGCGGCGCGTTGGGGGTTAATTAACTATATTTATCCCGCACAAGACCTTATGGCAGAGGCGCGAAAATTGGCGGATTTGCTGGCCTCTGGACCGCCGCTGGTATACGCGGCGATCAAAGAAGTCGTGCGTGAAGCCGAAGATATGAAATTCCAAGATGCGATGAATAAAATCACCAAGAGCCAGTTTGAAACAGTTGAAAAGCTCTATACTTCAGAAGATCAGCTTGAAGGCGCGCGTGCTTTTGCAGAGAAACGTGATCCCGTTTGGAAAGGTCGTTAGTGCCTTCGGCGAGGATATTTATGAAAAGAAGAAGACTTAGGTGTCTGTAAACCTAACTTTGCCGATAAAGCTGAGGTTGCGATTGCGTTGGGCAAAGTCGATGCCATAACCGACGACAAATTCATCGGGGATTTCAAATCCGATGTAGTCGGCTTTTGCCTCGACTTCGCGTCGCGTGGGTTTGTCGAGCAGGGCGATGCATTTGAGTTTGGCGGGATTTCGGCTTTGAAGAAGGTGGATCACGTGATTGAGGGTGAAGCCTGTGTCAACGATGTCTTCGACCAAGAGGACATCGCGGCCTTCGATTGGAGATCTTAGATCTTTGAGAATGCGCACTTCTCGTGAGCTTTCCATTCCATCGCCATAGGAGGAGGCTTCTAGAAAATCGACCTCAACAGGCAGGTCAAGTTCGCGGACCAGATCGGCGATGAACACAAAGCTCCCGCGCAAGAGGCCGACGACGACCAATTTCGAGGTTTGAGCAAATTCTTCTTGAATCTCGCGGCTCAATTCCTCTATTCGGGCGGCAATGGCCTTGGCAGAGATAAGTTCGTCAATTACGTAGGGACGCTGTGTCATTTGGGCCTCTTGAAACTTGGGGTCTATGTTTCCTAAGTTGTGAAATGTGAAAAGTCAAAACGAGTCCGCATGCCGACACATTCTGAAACCCGTCACTTGCCTTATACGGCGCAGCAAATGTACGATTTGGTTGCAGATGTCGGGCAATATCCACAATTCTTGCCATGGTGTTCCGCAGCGCGCGTGCGTTCCGTTGTTCCGACAGGTGAGAGCGAGGTTATGGCTGCGGATTTGGTCATAAGCTTTAAAGTCTTCCGAGAGCGATTTGGCAGCCGTGTTGTTTTGTGGCCCGCCGATAAAAAGATAGAAACGGAATATTTGGATGGCCCCTTTAAGTATATGATCTCAAATTGGGAATTTGTGGATACAGATAGCGGGTGTGACGTCAGCTTTTTCGTGGATTTCGAATTTAAGAATGCTGTGTTGCAAGGGATTATCGGCCTTGTCTTTAACGAAGCGATGCAGCGCATTGTACGTGCATTTGAGACGCGGGCCGAGGATTTATACGGCTCGTAAACCTCAGATGTAAGAAATTCAACTTGAGTTGAATGGAGTGAGGTCTGTCGTTATCCTAGCTTTATTGCGAAAAGGAGAATTCAAATGTTGAGCACTGTTTTAATGTTATTGGCTGGCGTTGCCGTTTTGGGATTTACTGATTTTGCAAGCGCGGATGAAAACGATCATGATGAATATGAGGATGGCTATGACCATGACGATGATCATGACGACAGCGACGGGTATCATGATGATGATAATGACGACGATGATCAAGAAGATGATGATGACCACCACGACCATTCTGTGAACTCTGGTCTGAGCTCATAAAAAAAGGCTCCCAAATTTAGGAGCCTTTTATCGTTTATTTGGTCCGATTTATGATGACATGTCGTAGGCACGTTCGCCATGGACAGTAAGGTCGAGACCGTTTGTTTCGGTTTCTGGATCGACGCGAAGAGGGGTGATGGCTCCGACGACTTTGATCAGAATTATCGTGACAACTGTTGTAAAGACACCAACGATCACCAAGGCACCCAATTGTGCCGCCCACGCGCCAAGGCCGAAGGCTGCGATCATGAGTGTACCGAAGATACCGCCAACACCGTGAACCGCAAAGACGTCCAATGTGTCGTCGATGTTGAACTTGTTGCGCACAAGGTTAACTGCTTCTTGGCAAAGGATACCCGCGACCGCACCGATTATGAGCGCCTCAACAGGTCCAACAAATCCAGAGGCAGGTGTGATTGACGCAAGACCTGCAATTGTACCTGTGACGATGCCGACCAAAGAGGCTTTGCCGTATTTGAACTTTTCCCAAAGCGCCCAAGTCACAGAGGCCGTTGCTGCGGAAATATGCGTGACCGTGATCGCCATAGCCGCGCCGCCATCAGCTGCGAGCTGAGAGCCACCATTAAAGCCGAACCAACCGACCCAAAGCATTGAGGCGCCGATCATCACATATCCAGGATTATGCGGAGGCGTTGTGCGGTTTTTGCGTGGTCCAAGGAAAACAGCAAGGATCAAGGCCGCGAGACCAGCTGTTTCGTGAACAACGATACCACCGGCAAAGTCTTTGGTGCCAACATCGCCAAAAATGCCGCCATCTGCCATCATGCCGCCGCCCCAGATCCAGTGGACGACAGGTGCGTAACAGAGCAACATCCAGAGGCTCGAGAAGAGAACCACAAAGCCAAAGCCCACACGCTCAACATAGGCACCAACAATCAACGCTGGCGTGATGATGGCGAATGTCATTTGGAAGGCAAAGAATAGGATTTCAGGTAGGGTTCCTGAGAGCGTATCTGCATCGATGCCGTTTAGGAACATTTTGTCCAAGCCACCCCAGTAGCCTGATGTGCCAGAGCCAAAGGCGATGGAATAGCCAAACGCGAACCAAAGTATGCTCATTACGCAAGCGATGGCGTAACATTGCATAAATACACTAAGTACATTGCGTGCGCGAACAAGGCCGCCGTAAAATAGGGCCAATCCAGGAAGGGTCATAAACAGCACCAATGCTGTTGCGACCATAATCCATGCAGTATCTGCTGCGTTCATTGTGTGTCATCCTCTATGATATGTTTGGATCGTCTATGACGACAAAGAGGCGAAAAACAAAGTGATCGCTTAATAATGAGGCGGTGTGATATTCACGGAAACGCGTTTTTGCAAAAAATATCTGCACAAATTATGATCATCGCTCAAATTTTGTGCAGATTTATAATTGGGTGACGGAGGACTGGAGGAGGGATAGGGCGTGCTCTACGGCTGATTGACGTACAGCCTTGCGTCCCAATGCGCCAAATTCAATCGTCTCGGTAAATGTCGTTGTCGACGTTGCCAGACCAAAGCAGACACGCCCTTCGGGTTTGTGATCAGAGCCGCCTGGTCCTGCGATCCCTGTGACCGAAATTGCAACATTCGCATTTGAGTGGCGAAGTGCGCCCATTGCCATTTCCTGGGCAATCTCTTCTGATACGGCGCCATGATCCGTGAGCGTTTGCTCTTGAACGCCTAGCATTTGCTGTTTGGCGTCGTTAGAATAGGTGACAAAACCACGATCAAACATCACAGACGATCCAGCAATATCTGTAATGGCCGCTGCAATCAGGCCGCCTGTACAGCTTTCTGCTGTGGCGAGGATGATCTTTTGCGCGCGACAATGGGTAACGAGGTCTTGAACGTTCATCCCATTAGGACCCGATGAGCTAGGGCTGCAAGGGCGATGATGCCGATGGCGGCAAAGATGCCCGCGTAGGTGTCATCCAACATAACGCCAAGCGCGTCGCCGCGACGATCCGCCTGACCAATGATCCAAGGTTTGGTGATATCAAAGAGGCGGAACAGCACGAACCCCGCGATCCAGCCCGGCCAAAGCGCGTTAACGGACACGCCCATCATGCCTGCACCATAAAACACGGGCAAAAGCGCGATCCATTGGCCTGCAACCTCATCTATGACGATTTCAGAGGGATCGTGATCCTCTTGCCCTTTGGTTTCAGCGATGGTTGCCCACCAGCCCAATCCAAAAGCGGCAATGATGCCAATGAGGATGGCCCAAAGTCCGCCAACGGTATAAAGAAGCCAGCCGACGGGAAGCGCGGCGAGGGACCCCCATGTTCCCGGCGCAGGGCGCAAATAGCCCACATAAAAGAATGTCGCAATGAGACGGGTCATGAGGCCACCAAAGCGGCCGTGGCAATGGAGGCAATGCCTTCTTCGCGTCCAGTGAATCCCAGACGTTCGCTTGTTGTGGCTTTGACGCTAATGCGAGAGGCCTCCATATCCATAATACTGGCAAGCTGTGATTGCATGGCCTCAGCATGGGGGCCAATTTTTGGGCGCTCGCAAATGATCGTGCAGTCAATATTGGAGACGTTAAATCCACGTTCACGCACCAATTCTACCGCGTGTTTCAGGAAAATATCACTGGCGGCCCCCTTCCACTGAGGATCGGAGGGGGGGAAGTGGCGGCCAATGTCGCCTTCAGCCAAGGCTCCATAGAGCGCGTCGGTGATGGCGTGCATGGCGACGTCGGCATCTGAATGCCCCTTGAGCTTGGCTGAATGGGGAATGCGGACCCCACAGAGGATCACGTGATCCCCATCTTCAAATGCATGGACGTCATATCCATTTCCAAGGCGGATATCCATTATCTATTCCTCAATATGCGGTCCGCGCGAGCAAAATCTTGCGGAGTTGTGATTTTCAAATTGTCTTCAGAGCCGAGTGTGATGGCAACGTCGAGCCCAAACCTGCGCGCGATTTCTACATCATCTGATGCGGTTTCCCTATTTTTTTCATGGGCTTCAAGGATTTTATTAAACTTAAATCCTTGGGGCGTTTGCGCACGAAAGAGCGTGCTGCGATCCTGAACACCTGTGACCAAACCCTCGCTCCCATGCCAGAGCGCATCTGTCACAGCAAGCGCGGGGGCTGCTGCGTCATGGGTTTCGAGCGCGTCAAGAACCCCGTCAATGACAGGGGCCTCCACAGTTGCACGGGCGGCGTCATGGATCAAAACTACGTCCGGGGATTTGGCCGCAATCGCCTTGAGCCCATTTTTGACCGAGTCATTGCGATTTTCACCGCCGAGACAGGTCATCACGGAAGGCATGTTGAGCAAGTCCACATCATCAGGGTGAAGAACGACGCAAATATCATCTATCTTTGGGTGGGATTGAAAGGCCTCGATAGTCCAATCCAATACCCGTTTTCCACAGAGCATTTGCCATTGTTTGGGGACATCTCCACCCGCACGGGTGCCACGACCTGCGGCAACGATAATGGCGATGGTTGTCATGGCGATACTCTCCTTTTCTTCTGTTTACGCAACTGCCTTTAGTTTCGCAATGCCGATCAGTATGATTAAATTTTGTGCAAATTCACCAAATTGAGTATTAATTCATCAAACTGTACTTGCGCCAGAAAAGGTAGCTCGATAGTTTTATAGAAAAATCGGAGCCTCCTTTGTCGATCACTTTGGGATCATATCACCTTAAACCGCCGATATTCTTGGCGCCTCTCGCAGGGATAACGGATTTACCGTTTCGCAATTTGGTGTCCCGTTTTGGCGCGGGCCTCGTTGTGAGTGAAATGATCGCAAGCCAAGAAATGATCCAAGCCAAGCCAGGTGTGCGCGAAAAGGCCGAGCTGGGCTTTGGGATTGAGAATACATCAGTTCAAATTGCAGGTCGGGATGCTTATTGGATGTCAGAAGCGGCCAAAGTGGTCGCGGACAATGGCGCGCGTTTTATTGACATCAACATGGGCTGTCCTGCGAAAAAGGTGGTGAATGGCTATTCAGGCTCTGCGCTGTTGCAAGACCTCGATCACGCGCTGACGCTGATCGAGGCTGTCGTGGCGGCGGTAGATATTCCCGTGACGCTCAAGACACGGCTTGGCTGGGATGAGCGGTTGATGAACGCGCGTGACTTGGCGGTGCGTGCGGAACGAGCAGGCATACAAATGCTGACCATTCATGGGCGCACAAGATGTCAGTTTTATAAAGGGCAGGCTAACTGGGCCGCCATATCAAACGTAAAACAGGCCGTCGATATTCCTGTGATTGCCAATGGCGACATTGTGGATGGCGCTAGCGCACGTGAGGCTCTGCGCCTAAGTGGGGCCAATGGCATTATGGTTGGTCGCGGTGCGCAGGGGCGACCTTGGCTATTGGCGCAACTCGCGCATGAGCTTTATGGATTGCCAGCTGTTCCTATTCCACAAGGGGCGGCTTTTGCGGATATGGTCGTGGAACATTATGAGGCTATGCTTGGGTTCTACGGGGTTGAGCTTGGATCGCGCGTCGCGCGCAAGCATTTAGGATGGTATATGGATTACGCCCAAACCTCGACTGCGCTCAGGCGTCAAATCCTCACGGAAAAACAAACGGATAAGGTGATTTCACGGTTGCCTGATGCTCTATTGGAAAGCGAGGCGGCATGACGGATGACATGTTAAGAGCACTTTGGGGATCGCTCCCAACACCTGCGGTTTTGTTGGACGAACAAGATCGGATCAAGGACATTAACTCGGCGGCGGAGGGGTTTTTTAATTCCTCGATACGTGGGCTTTTGGACACGCCGATTTGGGACAAGCTTGCCGTCGATGCGCCTTTGGAAGAAAGCTTTCTGAGATCGCGCCTCTCGGGAACGCCGCTCTTTGTCAATGATGTGGATGTCGGAACAGGAGAACGCGCACCGCTTCAGTGCAATTTGAAATTCGCGCCTGTAACTGGGCATCCTGGCTATATGATCCTCTTGATTGCACCGCGCGAATTGGCAGGTCGTATGAACCAAAGCCAATCTGTGAAGGCGGCGGCGAAATCCGCAATCGGTATGGCGGAAATGCTGGCGCATGAGATCAAAAATCCTTTGGCTGGGATCACGGGGGCGGCGCAGCTGTTGTCAATGGGCCTTGAGCCTGAGGATCAAGAGTTGACCGATTTGATCGTCGCGGAAACCCGTCGCATTGTGAAGCTGTTGGAACAGGTTGATCAATTTGGCAATCTCACGACACCGCGGTGTCGCCCAGTCAATATCCATGATGTCTTGCACCGCGCAATGCGGTCTGCACAACTTGGGTTTGGGGCGCATATGACAATCAGCGAAGAATATGATCCCTCTTTGCCAGATGTGTTTGGCGATAGCGATCAATTGCTCCAAGTGGTGATGAACCTCATCAAGAACGCGTCTGAAGCGGCCTCCAAGGATGGGGGCGTTATTCGGCTTCGGACTTTTTATGAACATAGTTTTCGTCTTCGTCGCTCTGATGGGGCAGGGCAGGCCTTGCCGCTACAGGTGGAAATTTGGGACGATGGTCCTGGGCTTGCTGCTGAAATTAAATCTGATGTGTTCGAACCCTTTGTGTCGGGACGCGAAAACGGAACTGGATTGGGGTTGGCCTTGGCGAGCAAAATTATCTTGGAACATAATGGCTGGATCACAGTTGACTCCGTGCCGGGGCGCACCGTGTTCCGCATCTCGCTTCCGACTGTTCCAAAAGCCGCAAGAGAATAAGGAGTTAAACGATGGATGGTACTGTTTTGGTCGCAGATGATGACCGCACAATCCGAACGGTTTTAACCCAAGCCCTGACGCGCGCAGGCTGTCGCGTACATGCAACCTCAAGCTTGACCACCTTGATGCGCTGGGTCGCCGAAGGAAAGGGCGATGCCATCATCACAGATGTCATGATGCCTGACGGCAATGGCCTTGAGATGTTGCCAAAGATTCATCAAGACCGCCCCGACATGCCAGTCATCGTTATTTCAGCGCAAAACAACATTATGACGGCTATTCAGGCGACCGAGGCCAAAGCCTTTGATTATTTGCCCAAGCCCTTTGATTTGCCTGATTTGATGAAACGCACGTCCAAGGCGCTTGATTTTAGTCGCTCCGCTGGGCGAACACGCTCGGATAGCGGAGCGGCGCAGCAAATGGATGATGGTTTGCCGTTGATCGGTGAAACGGCTGTTATGCAATCGCTTTATCGGGTGACTGCAGGATTGATGAACGCGGATTTGCCCGTTTTGATTTCTGGGGAATCTGGGACAGGAAAATCCCTGATTGCCAAAGTTCTGCATGATTTTTCCGATCGTCGAAATTTGCCCTTTGTGAATGTCAAACCCTCGGATCTTGAGGATATCGACGGACCTGCCCGTGTATTGTCACGCGCCAAAGGGGGAACAGTCGTTTTCGAAGAGGTCACGGATATTGCAGCGGATATACAGGGGCGTATCGTGCGCATGATTGATGCGCCTATGGATGCCAAGCCACGCTTTCTGGGCACAATGCAGGGCAATTTCAACGATGCGATTGATCAAGGCAAGTTGCGCAGCGACCTCTACTATCGCCTTGGGGGTGCAACGATAGAGGTTCCCTCATTGCGCGAGCGCATTGATGATATTTTGCTCTTGAGCGATCATTTTTTCGCAAAACTTGACGCAGATGTGGGCGTGACGCGCACATTGAGCGAAGAGGCGGGTGCCTTGTTCAAGAATTATAGCTGGCCGGGAAATGTACGCCAGCTTGAGAATATCGTGAAACGCTTGGCCCTGACGGCGCGTGAACCACAGGTGTCCTTGGTCGAAGTCGAAGCCGCGCTAGGCTCGCAACCTGCAATCAAGGATGTTATCCAACATGGAAGCGGGGATAAGCTGTCGTCGGATGTCGAACGTCATTTGCGTCGGTATTTTGATCTTCATGGAAATATGCTCCCACCGCCTGGTGTCTATTCTCGAATTTTACGAGAAATCGAAGTTCCTTTAATTGAGATTGCACTGGATGCAACAGGCGGAAATCAGGCGAAATGTGCCGATTTATTGGGGATAAATCGCAATACTTTGCGCAAGAAGATTAACGAGCTTGACATTAGTGTCACCCGTCGTCGAAAACTGATGTAATAGAGCAACAGACTATGGCTCTATTGTAACGCAGGCTTTGGACCAAACCAAAGCGGATCAGGGTGGAAGTGAAACGCTTGGATAGTCGTCGCCGGCAAAGTCTCTGGACACAATTTCTGCGTCTCAGGCGGAAACGCCGCTTTGTTGCGGCGGCCAATATTGGTTTGATCCTTCTGGGTCCATGCCTTGCTCTCGCAACTTATATTGTATTGGGTCCCATGGATCAGGGGGCGATTTCGCCTCTGCTTCGCATCGTTTTGATGGCCGATTTGGTCTATACCCTGCTGATCGTCGCTTTGGTCTTGCAGCGCGTGTTGCGCATCATCGCGGATCGACGTCGTAAATCGGCGGGATCCCGTTTGCACCTTCGCCTCACAGGTGTGTTTACGATTATGGCGCTCTTGCCAACGATCACCGTGGCGATATTTGCGGTATTGTCGGTGAATATGGGGCTTGAAGCGTGGTTTTCGACCCGTGTTCAGGGGGTGATTTCTGCCTCTCTGTCCGCTGCGCAATCCTATGAACAAGAACAAAAATCTGCCTTGCGCGAAGATGCGATTGATCTTGCAACGCGCTTGGTGCGCAAAAAAATCCGCGAAGGCTCCATTGATCCCGAAGTCTTGCGTGAGGAATTGAGCGCAGGTCAGCTTGAGATTCAACGTGGGCTGCGCGAAGCCTTCATCATTGATGGATCGGGTTCGATATTGTTTCGCGGAGATCGATCTTACCTCTTTGATTTCGAAGATCCGAGCGCCGCTGAAATCGACGCCTCTTTGGCGGATGTCGTATTGATCGAGGATTGGATCAACAATGAAATGCGCGCCTTGGTCTATTTGGACGGGTTTAGCGACTATTACCTCTATGTGACGCGCGACGTTGATGGTGAATTGCTCGCCCTTTTGGATGATACTCAGGAAACGGCGCTCTTTTATCAACAACGCGAATCCGAGCGTGGCCGCGTTTTGTTTGACTTCGCAATCTTATACCTCGCTTTTGCTGTGCTGCTTATTGTTGCCTCTGTCCTCTTGGCTTTGTGGTTTGCAGAGCGCCTGTCGCGTCCAATTGGACGTCTAGCTGGAGCGGCGCAACGCGTTGGCCAAGGTGAGTTGGACACGCAAGTGATCGAAGAAGAGGGGGATGATGAAATTGCCCAGCTTGGGGTGTATTTCAACCAAATGACCCGTCAGCTCAAAGTTCAACGCGATACCTTGCTCGATTCGACGGATCAAATTGAACAGCGGCGGCGCATGTTTGATTCCGTTTTGACCTCAGTCACATCAGGTGTTGTTGGATTAGATGCCTTAGGCCGGATATCGTTTGTGAACCGATCCGCTGAACGTCTGCTGGGGTGGAGTGACACCCAAGAGGCGGTTGATCTCGGTGTTGCGGTGCCAGAATTTATGCCGCTCTTTGAACGGCTTAAGGAAACAGGCGCAGCCAGCGTGCAAGAGGAAATCAAAGTGGTGCGCGCTGGTCGTGTTGAGAACCTCCTTGTACGGATGTCAAAACGTCAGCTTGGGGATGATACCTTAGAAGGCTACGTGGTTGCCTTCGATGATGTGACGGATTTGGTTTCCGCTCAACGCTCAGCCGCATGGGGGGATGTGGCACGGCGCATTGCGCATGAAATCAAGAATCCCCTCACACCTATTCAGCTCTCTGCAGAGCGCATCAAACGCAAGTTTGGCCCAAAACTCGACGAAGACGCAGATAGCTTGGAACAGCTCACAGGGGTTATTGTGAGGCAAACCAATGACTTGCGGCGCATTGTTGATGAATTTTCTAAATTTGCCCGCATGCCAGAGCCAGAGAAACGGCACGATGATATTGTGGCCCTTGTTGATGCGGCTTATTTGTTGCAGGTCAATGGTCAACCGAATGTGACCTTTAGTATTGATAAGCAGGTTAGCTCAGTCGAAGCTGATGTTGATGCAACGATGATGTCACAAGCGCTTACCAACTTGCTAAAGAATGCGGGTGAAGCTATTGAGACGAGATTGGAAAAAGGAATTGAGCCGGATTTGAAAGGCCGCATTCATGTATCTATCTCGATGCAAGATGAGGCTGTTCACATTTCGATTTTAGATAATGGAATAGGATTGCCTCAGGACAGATCGCGTTTATTCGAACCCTATGTCACAACACGGGACAAAGGCACAGGCCTTGGTTTGCCGATTGTGAAAAAGATCATCGAGGAGCATGGGGGGAATTTACGCTTGGTTGACGCAAAACCGCTCGAAGGGGTGGCTCATTTTGGCGCATGTGCGATAATAGAGTTGCCGGTGATTATGGTTGGGATTGAAGGGTAGTAGTGTGACGGATGTAAATGACATATTGATTGTAGATGACGAGAAAGACATTCGTCATCTTATTTCCGATATTTTGATCGACGAAGGCTACAAAACACGACTGGCTGGAACCTCCGATGACGCGATGAAAGAAGTCCATGCCAAGCCTCCTGGTTTGTTGATTTTGGACATCTGGTTAAAAGACAGCGATATGGATGGCATCGATATCCTGAAAAAGGTCAAAGCCGATTATCCCCATGTCCCTGTCGTGATTATTTCAGGACACGGCAACATTGAAATTGCGGTCGCGGCGATTAAACAGGGGGCTTATGATTTCATTGAAAAGCCCTTTAACATTGATCAATTGCTTGTTGTGATCCGACGCGCCATGGAAACGTCTCGGTTGCGCCGTGAAAACCAAGAGCTTCGTCAAAAAGATGGCCCTGTGTCCGAAATGATTGGGGAGTGTGCGGTTTTCAAAACATTTGTCACCCAACTCGACAAGGTTACGAAATCAAACGGTCGTGTTATGCTCAGCGGTCCTTCTGGTGTCGGCAAAGAGATGGCTGCGCGCTATATTCATCAAAATTCAGATCGTGCAGGCGCGCCTTTTGTCTCTGTGAATTGCGCAAGCATTGAGCCAGATCGAATGGAAGAGGTCTTGTTTGGTCATGAAGGCCAAGCAAAAGGGGCCAATCAGGGATTGTTAGAGCAAGCCAATGGCGGCGTTATCTATTTTGATGAAATCGCAGACATGCCTTTGGTCACACAATCCAAAATCCTGCGTGTTTTGGTGGATCAAAAATTCCAACGCGTTGGCGGAACGGATGAAGTCAAAGTTGATCTTCGAGTGATTTCCTCAACGAGCCGAGATTTGTTGCAGGAAATTCAAAACAAGACGTTCCGTGAAGAACTCTACCATCGTTTGAACGTTGTGCCGATCCCTGTTCCCTCTTTGGAGCAGCGACGCGAGGATATTCCTCTTTTGACGGATCATTTCATTGCACATTTCAACAAGACCCAAGGCTTGGCTTTGCGCAGTCTAAGCGAAGATGCTTCTGCGATGTTGCAAACACAAATTTGGCCTGGGAATGTGCGTCAGCTGAAAAACCTGATTGAGCGTGTTTTGATTTTGGGTGACGGAACAGGCGAAATTACTGTTGATGATCTGCCTGGTGACATTTCATCTGACTCTGCAAAAGGGGGAAGTGTTGTGAGCGGAATTTTAGCCACCTTACCTCTTCGCGAAGCTCGTGAGGCGTTTGAGCGTGAATACCTTGTGGCACAGATCAACCGATTTGGTGGTAACATCAGCAAGACAGCCAATTTTGTCGGCATGGAGCGCAGCGCGCTTCATCGCAAGCTGAAATCGCTCGGTGTTGTGTCAAGCGGCAAGTCTGCGCGTATTCAAGAAGACGCCGAGTAAACCCAAGGATTGACCATAGCCAACTTGCATGTCATGCAGTAAACCTTGCGAAGAGCACGCCATGGGGTTGTCGAAATGAAGGTCATTATTTGTGGGGCTGGTCAAGTTGGTTGGCAAATTGCGCGTCATTTGGCGGGAGAACGCAATGACGTCACAGTCGTCGATAGCAATCCCGATTTGGTGCGCCGCGCAACGGATACTCTTGATGTGCAAGGGGTAGCTGGCTTTGCCTCTTATCCTGATGTGTTGGATCGCGCAGGCGCCCGCGATGCAGATATGATCATCGCCGCGACCCATTCTGACGAAGTGAACATGGTGACCTGCCAAGTGGCGCACTCCGTCTTTGACATCCAACGCAAAATCGCCCGGCTTCGCAGTCAGTCCTACCTGCAAGCGATTTATTCAGATCTCTATCGTCGCAACCACTTGCCGATTGATGTTGTCATCTCGCCTGAACGCGAAGTTGCTCAGGCGGCTCTCAAGCGGTTATCGACACCATCGGCCTTTGACACGGAAATGTTTTTGGATGATCGAGCGCAACTCTTGGGCTTGCGCTTGGATCAAGACTGTCCTGTTCTCAATACGCCTTTGCGCCAATTGACGGATTTGTTTTCAACACTGCGCATAATCGTGGTTGGTGTCCGTCGCAAAGGGGTCTTGTTTGCCCCCGAAGCAGGGGATCAGCTCTTTGCCGATGATGAATGCTATGTGATGTCGCATGTTGATGATGTTGGCCGCTGTATGGATGTCTTTGGCAAACCACATGCCCGTCAAGAACGCGTGATTGTGATCGGCGGCGGTAATGTTGGCCTATCAGTTGCTAAATCCCTTGAAAGTGGCGCAAATCGCGTCCGAACGCGCGTCATCGAAAAGAACCGCGAACAGGCCGAGATTGCAGCCGATGCGTTAGAGCGAACCATTGTTCTGAACGGAGATGGCTTGGACACAGGGCTCTTGGATGAGGCGAATATTTCCAAAACCGATGCTCTCATTTCGGTAACAGACGACGATAAAACCAACATGTTGGCGGCTGTGCGGGCTAAGGCCAAAGGCTGTCCAATGACTATTGCCTTGATCAATGATCCGACACTTGTTCCGTTGATGGGGCCTTTGGGGATTGATGCCTACATTAACCCGCGTGCCACAACCGTTAGCTCGATCTTGCGCCATATCCGACATGGTCGTGTGCGGGGTGTCTATTCCATTGGGGACGCGGAGGCAGAAATCATCGAAGCCCAAGTTTTGACGACTTCGCCGATTGCTGGGCAACAAATTCGTGATATCGATTTCCCAGAAGGCGTCTTGGTCGGAGGCATCTTAAAGAATGGGGAGATGGTCAAGCCGACAGGGAAAACTCGGATTGACGAAGGTGATGTCATTGCCTTGTTTTCTTTGGCCACGGATGTGAGCGAAGTGGAACGATTGCTCCAAGTTTCTATTGATTTCTTCTAAGCCATGCTGATGCGCCTCTATCATCTGCCTCTGTTTTTCCTTCTCTGGGGAATTTGCGCAGTGTCGATGTTTGTGCCCGCAGGATACGCCATCGTTAATCAAAGTTTTCACGAAGCCCGCATGTTTGGCTATAGCGCGCTTCTTGGGCTTTTGGCCTTGGTTATGGTCGTGATGGCGGCCTCAAACCGTCACTTTGAACTCACAGGTGTGCGTCAGTTAGGTTCTTTGTTGATTGGATTTCTGATCTTGCCATTTTACTTGGCTATTCCCTTTAGCGAGGCCATTGGAAATACGTTTTTCAGCTCAGCCTATATCGATATGGTGAGCGCCTTCACCACGACAGGATTTCGCACCTATGACGTTGATCGGTTGAGCGAGACACAGCATCTGTGGCGAGCCATCGTGGGCTGGCTTGGGGGCGGTATCATGTGGGTAGCGGCGGCTGCGATATTGGCGCCAATGAACCTTGGTGGATTTGAGGTAACGGCTGCTGGTAAATCAGGTGTCGGGCGACGCCAATATAATTTCGCAACCTCTAGCGAAATGGCGCGGTATTTAAAGCGAAATGTTGACATCTTGATCCCAGCCTATTCGGGCTTAACCCTTATCCTATGGGTGCTGTTGGTTATGTCTGGTAACCAAGGGTTGAACGCCTTCGTGACGGCCATGTCCGTCATGTCCACAAGTGGCATATCGATGAGTGACGTTGGCAGCGTGACACCCAATTGGGTCGGCGAGGCAATTATTATGGCCTTTTTCATCTTTGCCTTATCTCATCACACATTCAGCGATAATCGGACCTTTGGTCGTAAAGATCGCCTCAGCGATGATCCAGAAATTCGGCTTGCCTTTGTGATTTGTGTCGGCTTGCCGCTCTTGTTATTCTTGCGCCACTGGATCGGGGCTTTTGAGCTGAATGATAAGGATCAAGTGATCAATGGCTTGGCGGCTCTTTGGGGAAGCGTGTTCACGGTGGTTTCGTTTTTGACCACGACAGGGTTTCAAAGCATGCATTGGGGGGATGCACAGCTTTGGTCTGGAATGGAAACCCCAGGCGTTATCTTTTTGGGCCTTGCATTGGTTGGTGGAGGCGTTGCGACAACGGCGGGCGGGGTTAAATTGCTGCGGGTCTATGCGCTCTATTTGAATGCAGATCGTGAAATGGAAGTGTTAGTTTATCCAAATTCCGTTGGCGGAAAACAGAAACATTTGCGCAACGACCTATTGAGCGGATCATTCATCGCATGGGTCTTTTTCATGCTCTTTGTAGTGACACTGTCGGTGAATACACTTGTCTTTGCGCTCCTTGGATTGTCCTTTGAGGATGCCTTGGTCCTTTGTATTGCAGGATTGTCGACGACCGGCCCTTTGATTGATATGGTCCAAATTGAGCTGGACAGCATTGCGCAATTGCCTATGATGTCGAAAGCTGTGCTTGCCCTGACCATGATATTGGGACGTCTTGAAATCCTCGTTGTGATCGCTCTCGTCTCGCCATCGCTGTGGCGGTCTTGAATATTTTAATGGACGATAAGTAAGAGTTGTGCTTGTATCACCAAAGGATGGCTGCTAGGTCGCAGCCTGACTAAAGGTCGTGCAACCACATAAGAAAAAAAGGCATACAAAATGGCATCCGATCGTCAAAACCTTCAAGACGCATTTCTAAACCATGTGCGCAAAACAAAAATTCCTGTCACTGTGTTCCTCATCAACGGCGTTAAATTACAAGGCGTTGTGACATGGTTTGACAATTTTTGCATTCTCTTGCGCCGTGACGGACAATCGCAGTTGGTTTATAAACACGCAATCTCAACGATTATGCCATCACAAAGCATTTCACTTTACGAAGGTGAAGATCAGAATTGATGGAACATGATAGGGTTGCCACCCGTGCTTGGGTGCTGCATCCCGATATAAAATCCGATCGTGATCGTCGCAAGGCGGCCCCTGCATTAGAAGAGGCCGTCTCTTTGGCGAATGCCCTTCCTAATCTTGAGGTCGTGGATGGCACGATTGTGCCTTTGCCCAAACCGCAACCTGGCAAATTGTTTGGCAAGGGCAAGTTGGACGAGCTCAAGACGATGTTTCAAGACAATGAAATAGAGCTTGTCTTGATCGATGGTCCTGTGACGCCCGTTCAACAACGCAACCTCGAAAAGGAATGGAAGGTCAAAATCCTAGATCGCACGGGTTTGATCCTTGAAATTTTCTCGGATCGTGCGGCGACGCGTGAAGGTGTGCTTCAGGTGGAAATGGCCGCCTTGACCTATCAGCGGACCCGTTTGGTGCGCGCATGGACCCACCTTGAACGGCAGCGGGGCGGATTGGGCTTTGTTGGGGGGCCAGGCGAGACGCAAATCGAAGCAGACCGCCGCGCCATTGATGAACAGCTTGTGCGCCTGCGCCGTCAGCTGGATAAGGTTGTAAAAACACGCACTTTGCACCGGGCAGCGCGGGCCAAAATTCCCTATCCAATTGTCGCTTTGGTCGGCTATACAAACGCTGGAAAATCCACGCTTTTCAATCGATTGACGGGCGCAGATGTCATGGCCAAGGATATGCTATTTGCGACCCTTGATCCGACGATGCGATCTGTCAAACTTGAAAATGGCTTGGATGTTATTTTGTCCGATACGGTTGGATTTATCTCTGACCTTCCCACGGAGCTGGTAGCCGCTTTTCGCGCAACATTAGAAGAAGTCTTGGCGGCCAATGTCATTTTGCATGTGCGCGACATCTCACATGAGGCGACAGAAGAGCAATCAACAGATGTTCTCACCATCATGGAAAACCTTGGGGTGAATGACAAAACCCCCGTGATTGAGGTTTGGAACAAGATTGATCGGTTGGACGAGGATATCCGCGACGCCGTTCAAACCAAAGCGGATCGCGATGACGATATCTTTGCAATTTCTGCCATCACTGGGGCAGGGTTCGATGACCTCTTGGGGGCCATTGCCAAGGCGCTGAATTCAGAAAGCTTTAGTGAGGATGTTCTCATCCCCTATGCCGATGGTAAACGCAGAGCCTGGCTCTATGAGCAAGGTGTTATCCTAGATGAGGCCTCTCAAGACGAAGGAACGGTGTTCACGGTCAATTGGACGGGACTACAAAAGTCACGCTTTGATCGGCTTTAGTTGAACGCTTATGTGATCACTCGCTCTGGCGGGGTGAAATCTTTGTCACCCCAACAGCTGCCGCACGGGCCAAATCCGCATCCAAGGACATGGGCACATATTCCCCGCGCCGCCACAATTGCCCAAGGTTTTCGTAATACCGTGACAAGAAATGCCCTGATTGACCCGTTGAGGTGACAAAGACAGAGTTATCTGGATCGGCGAAATCATAAACACCTCGATATCCCGCCGCATGGACATTCGCAAAAGGATCAGGGTCCGTTCCAGATGTTTTCCCACGCATCAAGGTTTGATCACCACCGCTCGTTGATTGGCGAATGTTCACGAAATAGCGCAGCACAGGCACAGTGCCGAGGACAGGGTGATCTTGTTTGGCCTGATGCGCATCTCCCCAACGGACCGCATCCACATTGGTTCCTGTGGTTTCCACGATCCAGACAATAGCATCATCAAGAGCAAGGCGCGCGATATCCTGACAGGTTTCTATAGGCGTACTTTGACGAATATCACACCAAGCTGAGGCACCCTCAATATTGCGAAAGACCCGTTCAATGAACAGCGGCTCAACATTAGTGAAGTTATCGGCAAGGGGGCCAAGGTCATCGCGGATTAACCGATCCTGAAGGTTGCGCATCCATGCCGCATAAATCAGAGGCTCTGGCATATGCTCATTCATTTCGCCGTTCCAATCCGCCAAGAGCGCAAGCGCGGTTTGACGTTGACGGGCAATCGTTCCTTCGGGGGCGGCTTCACCTGTGAACCAAAGATCTTTGGCAACCAATGGCAAAAGCGTGCGCGCCGCATAGCTGACTGTGTCCAATTGCGCTTCGATAAAGCTTTCTCTTGTGTGGACTTTGCGCCCAGACATCAACCGCGCCCAGCGTTGGATGCGTTGACTATCGCCCCATTTATACGAGAAATGGTTTGGAAATTCGGCATCCGTGATTTTGTTGTTTGTGTTACCTAGAATACCATCCACAGGATCAATGACATCAGGTGTTTGGGAATAATCAAAATACCCTTGCCAGCGGTTCTGCGGCATCCATCCAAGGCTCGGCATGCGCCCTTGGGTCACGTGATTTGGATCCCGTTTGGGCATTAACCCGATTGCTTTCATGGCGATTGAATTTTGATCGACTAGAGTGATGTTTTGCGCAGGCGCTTGATAGGTTTTTAGCGCCTCTAACGCCTCGCTCACAGATTTCGCTTTCATCAATGCGATGCCAGAGCTGAATGAAGTGTCTTGATCACTGAGAGCGGACCAACTCAGCGCGGGGACATGTCCTGTTGGTGTCACGCCTGCGAGGTCAAAGGTTTCAATCGGAAGGATCGGACCGTTCTCGCTCCACTGAAGGGTAATGGTTTGCGGGGATTGGCCTTTGATGCGGATAATGGATTGTCTGGATTTGAATGGAATATATCCATCTAGTCCCTTGTATTCATTTGGGTTATTGGGATTGACCTCTTCCATAAGGATGTCTTGATCATCCAGGTAGGACGAGGTTAACCCCCATCCAATCGACGAACTGCGCCCTGTGAGAACCGCAGGCAGCCCAGGAATAGTTCCCCCAATGACGCCACCAGTATCCAGCTCCATTCGTGCCAGATACCAAATGGTCGGCGCCGTAAGGCCGAGGTGGGGATCATTGGCAAGCAGCGTCCCACCCGCGGCAGAGCGTGCAGGTGCGGCGGCAAAGGCGTTTGACGCCCCGGCAAGACCGCGTGGCGCAATTGGTGAGAGGTCCCCAAGTGAAACAGAGGCCACAGTACGCGGCCCCTCAATAGGCACAACATTCGCATAATCGGGCAGGGTGATAATCCCTTTTCCCGGAACCGTTGGCAAAATATCATCAATCCGGATTTCATCCCCAAGCTCAAGCGAGGTCCGGGCGCGAATGACTTCTTCTTTCAAATGCCCACTCAGCTGAAGGCTCATCAATTTCAAAATTGCAAGACTATCCGCAGGGCTCCACGCCGCAAACGGGGCAGGGAATAGAAACATTTCGGGCGCTCCGCGACCCAATGCGTTTTCATTCACCTCTTGCACGCGTGCATTCACCCCCCGCGCATAAGCCTCAAGGAGGGCAAGCGCTTTGGGAGTTTGGGCTGACACACTTCGTTGTGACAGCGTATATAAATCAAGACGCCGCAAGAGGCGGTCTACCTCTAATGTGCGCTCGCCAAAGACTTCGGATAGGCGGCCTTGAACAGTGCGGCGCATCACAAACATTTGCCACAGCCGATCTTGGGCATGCGCGTAGCCGAGGCCAAAAAACACATCTTCATTATTCTCGGCAAAGATATGGGGCACATTGGCGGTGTCCCGCACGATGTCCACGGGCGAGGTCAAACCATCCAAAGCCATCGCTTTATCATAATCCGGCAAAGACCGTGACGCGAGATAATACACTCCGAGGCCCCCTAAAACGGCAACAACAATAAGAGTAACAATGAGCCGATAGGTCCAAATAAAGAGCGTGCGCATCCAAACGTCCTGTTTTTCTCTGTGAATAATCAGTGTCACAACATTGCGGGCTTGCCTAAACCCAAGCCGCGAGTCACAAGTACTAAAAACAGAAAATAAAGGAAATTACGATGGCAAAAGTTGCATTTTTGGGATTGGGCGTCATGGGCTATCCGATGGCTGGGCATCTTCAAGCGGCTGGTCACGACGTTACGGTTTATAATCGCACGTCGTCTAAGGCTGAGGCTTGGGTTGGTGAACATGGGGGTAAAATGGCGCTTACTCCGAAAGAGGCCGCAACAGGATGTGCTATCGTCTTTGCTTGCGTTGGAAATGATGATGATCTTCGCTCTGTTTGTCTGGGTGAAGAGGGGGCCTTTGCTGGACTAGAGGCGGGTGCCATTTTCGTGGATCACACAACAGTCTCCGCCGCTGTCACGCAGGAACTCTATTCTGTGTCCAAGGATCAGGGTGTGTCCTTTGTCGATGCGCCCATCTCTGGTGGGCAAGCTGGCGCAGAAAATGGGGTGCTATCGGTCATGTGTGGTGGCGATCAAGCGGCCTATGACACAGTTGCCCCCGTGATTGATGTCTATTCCAAAATCTGCCGTCGCCTTGGCGAGAGCGGAGCCGGGCAAAAAACCAAGATGTGCAATCAGATTGCGATTGCAGGGTTGGTGCAAGGATTGTCTGAGGCGCTTCATTTTGCGCAAAAATCGGGATTGGACGGAAAAGATGTCGTCGATGTCATCAGTCAGGGCGCGGCTGGTAGCTGGCAAATGTCGAACCGCTATGAAACCATGCTTGCGGATCATTTTGATCATGGCTTTGCTGTGGATTGGATGCGCAAAGATTTGGCCATTGTGCTTCAGGCGGCAGAAGACAACGGAGCCAGCCTTCCTGTGACGGCTTTGGTGGATCAATTTTATAAGGACGTGCAAAAGCTCGGCGGTGGACGGTGGGATACATCTAGCCTTATCAAACGTTTAAATGCGCTTGAAAACTAGACCTTTCGGATAAAAACACGGCGAAATTGCTTTTCACCATTGTATTTTGCTCTGATCTGTCATTAAGTGAGTGACAGGTCAGTGCCTTTTTTAGGAACTTTAGACCCAGATAGATTTACTGTTTTCCGCGAAAGCCAGATTTGATCTGACGCCCGGTCAACAGAACCACTTAACATGTGGTGAATGGAATTGCCCTGTACGCTCAGCGACAGGCCATAAATGGGCAGTCGTAGCGCAAAGATGCGCACGCTGTCGGAGATGAAACGCGATGAGGCTCGCGAGAGTAAGTTCTAAAAGTGCAGGTGCCCTTCGTGGCACTTTCTGCCGCGCGCCCAACTTCGCCCTAAATAGAAACCTCGTACATCGGTTGTTTGCATCGTCAAACGACATATTGAGTGCGAGCAAATGGATAATATGGCTAAGAAAATGCTTATCGACGCCACCCACTCCGAGGAAACTCGGGTTGTTGTGGTGGATGGAAACAAGGTTGAGGAATTTGACTTTGAATCTGAAAACAAACGCCAGCTAGCTGGCAACATCTACCTCGCAAAAGTTACGCGCGTAGAACCTTCATTACAGGCTGCTTTTGTAGACTATGGCGGAAATCGTCATGGCTTCTTGGCCTTTTCTGAAATCCATCCTGATTACTATCAGATTCCAGTCGCTGATCGCGAAGCCTTGATGGAAGAAGAACGCGCCTATGCAGAAGCACAGCGCCAACAAGACGAAGAAGACGAAAAGCCCAAGCGCCCCCGTCGTCGTCGTGGTCGTGCACAATCTGCCAAAAACAATGACGCGGTAGAAGTTAAAGAGTTGCCAGCAGCCGATACAACCGGCATGGAAACCATTGATTTGGATGATAGCTCAGATGTGGCTCTAAACGCCGATCTTGAGGATATGGCCTCATTGGATGCGGTCACGGACACAGCAGTTGCGGCAGACGAGCCAGCGGTGGTTGAAGAAACTACCTCAGAAGAGCAGGACGCTCCAGCAGAACAAGCTGAGCCAGACACATCTGAGGAAACGTCAACAGACGCATCCGAAGATGAAGATGCCTCCGATGCGGAGGACGAACCTGACAACGGAATAGAATCTGTTGCAGATGATGAGGATACAAATGATTTGCGCCCTGTGCGCAAGCACCGTCCGCGTCGTTACAAAATTCAAGAAGTTGTCAAAGTGCGCCAAATCCTTTTGGTGCAAGTTGTCAAAGAAGAGCGCGGCAACAAAGGCGCGGCATTGACCACCTATTTGTCGCTTGCCGGTCGTTATTGTGTGCTTATGCCAAATACAGCGCGTGGCGGCGGCATCAGCCGTAAAATCACCAATGCGGCGGATCGCAAGAAACTAAAAGAAATCGCTCATGAAATTGATGTCCCGACAGGGGCAGGGTTGATCATTCGCACAGCGGGTGCCATGCGCACCAAAACTGAGATCAAGCGCGATTATGAATATCTTCAACGGTTGTGGGAACAAATCCGCGAGTTGACGTTGCAATCCATTGCGCCTGCGAAAATCTATGAAGAAGGCGATTTGATCAAACGCTCGATCCGCGATCTTTATAATCGCGACATTGACGAGGTTTTGGTCGAAGGCGAACGTGGCTATCGCATTGCCAAAGACTTCATGAAAATGATCATGCCAAGTCATGCGAAAAACGTAAAAAACTACTCTGAGGCCTTACCGCTCTTTGCGCGCTATCAAGTTGAAAGCTACCTCAGCTCTATGTTCAACCCCGTTGTTCAGCTGAAATCAGGTGGCTATATCGTCATTGGCGTGACCGAAGCTTTGGTTGCGGTTGATGTGAACTCTGGTCGTGCGACCAAAGAAGGGTCCATTGAGGAAACCGCTCTTAAAACCAACCTTGAGGCCGCAGAAGAAGTGGCCCGTCAATTGCGCTTGCGTGATTTGGCTGGTTTGATCGTGATCGACTTTATCGACATGGACGAGCGTCGCAATAACAATGCGGTCGAAAAGCGGATCAAAGACAAGCTAAAAACTGATCGCGCCCGTATCCAAGTGGGCCGTATTTCGGGCTTTGGCCTTTTGGAAATGAGCCGTCAGCGTTTGCGCCCTGGCATGATCGAGGCAACCACACAGGATTGTCCACATTGTCACGGAACTGGGTTGATCCGCTCTGATGACAACTTGGCCCTCTCCATTTTGCGCCAACTCGAAGAAGAAGGCGTGCGCCGTCGCTCTCGTGAGGTTTTGGTCAAATGTCCTGTTGGGATTTCCAACTATTTGATGAACCAAAAGCGTGAACATATTGCCCATATCGAAGCCCGCTATGGCTTGTCCGTGCGTGTTGAAGGCGATCCAAGCCTCGTTAGCCCAGATTTCATTATTGAAAAATTCAAAACCGCGACACGGATTGTACCCGAGCCAACGGCGCCTGTTGTGTCCGTCGATACAATGCTCATGGATCAAATCGATGACGAAGCTCTAGAAGCCGAAACAGTGGCTGAAGAGACACCAGAGGTTCAAGACGGTGAGCAGCAACCGAAAAAACGCCGTCGTCGGCGTCGTCGCCGCAAGGGTGGTCAGCAGGACTCTGTAGTGGGTGCTGAAGGCGAAGCGTCCGTTTCAGAGACAGGTGAAAGTGAAACACCATCTGAGCCAGTGGCGGCAGAACAGGAAACACCTGAGACAGTTGCTGACGCGTCCGAAGAGGCTCCGGCGCCTGCGAAAAAGCCGCGTCGCACACGGTCACGCAAGCCCAAGGCGGATGCAGCTGTAGAAGAGACGGCTGAGGCTTCCGCTGAGGGGGATGTGATAGAAAAGCCGAGCGAGGAAGAGGTCAAAAGCGAAGAGGTTGTTGAAAAACCTAAACGCAAACGCGCACCGCGCAAGACCAAAGCTCAGAAAGAGAAAGAACTGGCAGAGGCGGCGGCCGCCGCAGAAGCCGCAGAGGCACCAGTCGCACAGGTTGCGCCAGTTGAAACTGTGAAGGAGCCTGTTGCGGTGGCCGAGGTTGCCCCTGTAGCCGAACCAACGCCTGAGCCAACACCTGAACCAGTTGCGACACCTGAACCAGTCGCCGAGCCTGTCATGGCCGAAGCCATTGTCGAAGAGGCACCAGCGGCCCCCGAAAAGCCGAAGTCTAAACGACGGGGCTGGTGGTCCTTAGGTTAATCAAAAGAACCCGCTTTCGAGCGGGTTTTTTTACGTCTTTTCGATTGTGTACTTGGTGACACTGTCTGTCACGTGTTCCGTCGAGATCAAGATATGCCCGCTTTCATGACAATAATGCGGAACATCAATCACCGCTGCGGGATCATCAGCCAATAAGTCAAGCTGGTCGCCTTTTTCCAAAGCGGCCAATCGCTTGCGCGCCTTTAGCACAGGGAGAGGGCATAACAGCCCGATTGCATCAAGTTCATAGGTCATATCCGTGACATAGGGGCGCAACCGAGCCTTGTCCACAAACTTGTGATCATCGGGGTGGTGACGGGGCGGTTTTTATAGATTAGACCCGTGATATGTTTGGAATCGACTTAATAGATGCAGGCTTGCTTCCTGCGATGCTCGTCGCCTTGATTGCGGGGATATTATCGTTTTTATCGCCCTGTGTGCTTCCTGTGGTGCCGCCTTATTTGGCCTATATGAGCGGGGTCTCATTGGGTGATCTGACAACAACGCATAAACGATCCGCTATTTTGCCGGCATTGTTTTTCGTTATGGGCCTATCGACCGTCTTTATTTTGCTTGGATTTACCGCCTCCGCCATTGGTGCGGCCTTTTTACAATATCAGGATACGCTGACCAAGATTGCAGGTGTGACTGTTATGATCTTTGGGGCGCATTTTGTGGGGGTCTACCGAATTGGCTTTTTGGATCGCGAAGCGCGCTTGGACACAGGTGATATGGGCGGGTCCGCCTTTGGCGCCTACGTCCTCGGGTTGGCTTTTGCCTTTGGGTGGACGCCCTGCATTGGCCCACAGTTGGGCGCTATTTTGAGCCTTGCTGCAAGCGAAGCAAATGTCACCAAGGGCACCGTGTTATTGGCAGTCTATGCAATGGGTTTGGGAATTCCGTTCATTTTGGTTGCGGCCTTTATGTCCCGACTAACAGGGGCCATCAATTGGATGAAACGGCATATGGAGCAAATCGAACGCGTTATGGGGCTTTTGCTGTGGACGATCGGTTTGATGATGCTGACAGGCGGCTTTAGTGCCTTTTCCTATTGGTTGCTCGATAATTTCCCGATCCTTGGAAGCTTGGGCTAGTCAAGCCCTGTCAAGCACGGCATAGTTAGGCTTGGGTGGTTTGGTACGGGTGCATTTATGGGCAACCAAGTTAAACGCAGAAAAGTCTTTTACATTCCCGGGTTTGACCCATTCCCGCCACGGCGGTACCGTGAATTATACCGCACGGAAAGCAAGCTACAGGCAGATATTTCAGGCTATGAAATAAGCCAAGGGTCCTTGGACTTGGATGGGTTTGGATGGTCGGTTGAGGCGCGCATAGATGGTGCGTACACGCAAAGCGAAATAGAAGTCCTTGTTTGGGCGGACATCGTGAAAAAATCCATGTCAAACAGCCTATTGGGAACCTATCTTAATATGATTAAGACCGCTTATATCTATATTTCAAGCGGTGTTTTGTGGGACTTGTTCAAGCTAAGGAAAGGACCTGTGATTGCCGCGCTTTATCCTGTTGGGTTTCTATTGGGCCAACTGGTGATTGCGATTTTGATCGCATGGGGTCTTGGGCGTTTATTGGGGGTTGTTCACCCAATGGCCAGCATTCTTGGCATCGTCGCGATTTGGCCAGTTCTTGCGTGGTTTCGCAAGATGGATGGCAAAATATTTGCCTATTATTTGATGCAAGATTACGCGCATTCCGCCCAACACAAAGGGGCTTATCCCACGGATTTAAAGGTCCGCTTGGCTGAGTTTGGCGACAAAATTACATCAGCCCTAAGCAAAGGTTATGATGAAATTTTGGTCGTGGGTCATTCGTCTGGCGCGCATATGGCGGTGAGCGTTTTGGCCCAGCTGGACCGCGACGGGGCCTTTGAAGGTCAAGAGACTGAGGTGAACCTCCTAAGCCTTGGTCAAGTCGTTCCTATGGTGGCCTTTCTCCCTGAGGCACGAGCGCTGCGCCAAGATTTGCAGCTCTTGTCGCAAAGTGCATCCGTAACTTGGGTGGATGTAACGGCGCCGGGGGATGGATGTGCCTTTGCGCTTTGTGATCCTGTCTCTGTGTGCGGAGTGGCGACACCCGATAGAACAGGTCCACTGGTAATTTCCACATGCTTTAGTCAGACCCTGAAACCCGAAACATGGGCGAAACTGAAACGGCGCTATTTTAGGCTCCATTTTCAATATCTCTGTGCCTTTGATAATCCGGGATCTTATGATTATTTTCAAATCACAGCGGGTCCTCTGACCTTGAGGGATCGGTTCCAAGGACGGCAGCCGTCCAAATCCCGCATCGATTACCCTGTTGCGCGTCACAGGAGCCTGCCATGATCCAACCAGTCAAGCCAAAGTCGCGCGCGGATAAAGTGTCCCTCTGGGGGTATATGAAGCTGTTTCGGCGCGACATTTTATCGGCGCAACCTGCACGGCTCTATCGCGCGTGGATGGCGGAATTCAAAACTCCGTTCTTTCGCTCTTATTTGATGAACCAACCTGAGTTGGTCAAAACCGTATTGAAAACCCGCGCTGATGATTTTCCAAAATCGGATCGCGTGGGCGAGGGGTTGCGGCCTTTGTTAGGTGAGAGTGTGTTCTTGACCAATGGTGAGACATGGAAACGTCAGAGGCGGTTGATTGATCCTGCCTTTGAGGGGGGGCGATTAAAGGATACCTTTCCTGCGATGCATGCGGCTGGCCTGTCTTTGTTGGATCGATTGGATGCGGGGGATCACGAAGTTGAAGAAGTGGCAAGCTACGCCGCCGCCGACGTCATTTTTCGCACACTGTTTTCAATTCCGATTGAAAACGACATGGCACATGCTGTGTTTCACGAATTCAAACGCTATCAACGGGCGCAGCCGATTTTGAATATTGCAGCCTTTATCCCGCTTCCTAAATGGATGCCGCGGTTTCATAAGACTGATACCAAAGCGTCCGCCGCCAAGATACGCGCCTTGATTACCCAGATGACGCAAGAGCGGGCGCAACAGTTAGAGCAGGGGCAAGCCCCTGATGACTTGGCCAGCAAAATTATGACCGCTGTTGACCCTGTGACAGGCGACAAACTTGACTGGGAAGAAATGGTTGATCAAGTGGCGATCTTTTTCCTCGCAGGCCATGAAACAAGTGCCTCTGCCTTGTCATGGAGCCTTTATTTGATGGCGCTCTTCCCTGAGTGGCAGGAAAAAGTGGCCCAAGAGGCAACTGTTTTGACTGAGAGTGCCGATTTTTCCGTTATGGGCAAGTTGAGGGTGTCAAAGGATGTGTTTCGCGAAACCCTACGGCTTTATCCACCTGTGCCGATGATGGTGCGCAGCTGCACGCAGGCGGAACATTTCAGAGACCGCGACATTCAAGCAGGGTCGCAAGTTGTGCTCAGCCCATGGCATTTACATCGCCATGAAAGGCTTTGGGATAATCCCGATGGGTTTGATCCAGATCGGTGGAAAACCGAAAACGGACGGCAGTGCCAGCGCGATGCCTATATCCCGTTCTCCGCAGGCGCACGCGTGTGTCCCGGTGCTGGGTTTGCGATGATTGAAGGGCCGCTGCTTTTGTCGATGATCATAAAAGAGTTTCGTGTCAGTTTTGCAAGCGACGCGCGCCCCGTTCCAGTGGCGCATCTTACTGTGAGATCTGAAAACGGGATTCATTTAAGGCTTGAGCGTCGCGTGGGATCGTAAAGCGAGCACCGCCTTCGGCGAGAGTATTTTTTACAAAGATGAAGAAGTATCCGTCACTTTGTCCATGTAGTATTTGAGGACAAAGTCGCGGATCGCTGAGGCGAGGCCTTCGGTTTCGGGGTCGCGTGTTAGATCAATTTCGATGGCTAATTGGTTGATTGATTTACCTTCTTTTCGACCGATTTCGCAAAAGGCGGCCCAGAACCGATCCTCAAGAGTTACGCTTGTCCTATGGCCCTGAAGAGTAAGGGAGCGTTTTTTGGGACGGAGGTTCATTCTTCTTTCTTTACTCCATCTAAGCGGCGCTCTTGAATGGTTTTGAGTTTTGTTGCTTGGGTCTTGACGGATTTTGAGAGGCCGAATTTGGCCACATTTTCCTCAGCGCGCGCTTTTTTTTCGGCGCGCGCCTTGGCTTTTCTAAACCGGTTGAGATTAACCGGCTTTGACATTATTTCGGGCCAACCATGTTTTCGGGACGCACAACGCGTTCAAAGGTGTCTTCGTCCACGAAGCCCAAGGCGATGGCCTCTTCCTTAAGTGTCGTTTTGTTTTTATGTGCTGTTTTGGCGACCTTTGTGGCATTGTCATAGCCAATGGTCGGTGCCAGCGCTGTGACCAACATCAAGCTTTCGCGCATCAGTTTTTCGATCCGATCCTTGTCCGCTTGGAGGCCATCCACCAAGTTATCGGTGAAGGCAGAACAAGCATCTCCCAAAAGCTGCATTGATTGCAATACGTTATACGCCATCATTGGTTTGTAAACGTTCAATTCAAAATGACCCTGCGATCCTGCAAAGCCAACAGCGGCGTCATTGCCGATCACATGGGCGCAGACCTGTGTCATGGCTTCGCATTGCGTTGGGTTCACTTTGCCTGGCATGATCGAGCTTCCTGGTTCGTTTTCAGGAAGGATCAATTCGCCAAGCCCACAGCGGGGGCCTGATCCCAAAAGGCGGATGTCATTGGCAATCTTGAACAGGCTTGCCGCAACTGTTTTCAAGCTTCCTGAGATTTCGACCATGGCGTCATGGGAGGCGAGCGCTTCGAATTTGTTAGGGGCTGTGACAAAGGGCAGGCCAGTGATCTCGGCCATATTCGCCGCAACAGTTGTGTCCCAACCCGGCGACGTGTTGAGCCCTGTTCCCACGGCTGTTCCACCTTGAGCAAGTTCATAGATATCGGCGAGCGAGGCTTTCACCCGCTTGATGCCCATTTTGACCTGATGCGCGTAACCAGAGAATTCCTGTGACAATGTCAGCGGGGTCGCATCCTGAGTGTGCGTGCGCCCAATTTTGATGATGCCATCGAATTCTTGGATTTTTGTTTCCAACGCGGCGTGCAATTTTTCCAATCCCGGGATCAAAACATCGCGTGCGGTCATCGCGGTGGCAATATGCATTGCCGTGGGGAAGGTGTCGTTTGAGGATTGACCCATATTGCAGTGATCATTGGGGTGCACTGGGTCTTTGGATCCGATAACGCCGCCCATGATTTCAATCGCGCGGTTGGCAATGACTTCATTCGCGTTCATGTTGGATTGTGTGCCAGAGCCCGTTTGCCAAACGACCAAGGGGAAGTTGTCGTCAAATCTTCCTGCGACCACTTCGCTAGCGGCTTGAATGATTGCATCGCCGCGCTCTTTGTCCAATTTGCCAGCGGCAAGGTTGGCTTGGGCGCAGGCTTGTTTGATGACGCCAAGGGCACGCACGATGGCGATTGGCTGCTTTTCCCAGCCGATGGGGAAGTTCATGATAGAGCGCTGTGTTTGCGCGCCCCAATATTTATCAACTGGAACCTCTAAAGGGCCAAAGCTATCTGTTTCGGTGCGCGTTTGTGACATCTGGATCTCCGTTCGTATACTGTTGCATGCCGTTTACTCAAAGCAACGGGGCAAATCAATTGTCCATTCGCATTAAAACGATCATTTGAGGCCGCTTTATGATTTGCGAAAACTATCCAAGCTGACGACGTCCCCTTGTTTCGGAGCGTCTTCTTCCTCAACGTGGTCATCCTCCTCGTCCTCAGACAGATCCTCCATCTCTGTGCTTTCAAAGCGGAGACCGAATTCAACGGAGGGATCAACAAAGGTTAAGATGGCGTCATAGGGAATATAAAGCGGTTCTGGTTGATCGCCAAAATTAAGCGTCACGGCGAAACCCGCGTCTTGGACATCAAGGCCGTCATACCAATGTTGCATCACGACTGTGATGTCCTCAGGATAGCGATCCTTGAGCCAAGAGGCGATTTGCAAGTCGGGATGCGTTGTGTCGACTGTGATAAAGAAATGGTGATTACCAGGAAGCCCATCTTTGACCACACCCTCAAGCACGTCTTTGATAAGTCCGCGCATGGCATTATGCATTAGGGTTCCGTAGTCAATTTTGTCTGGCATCTGATGTCCTCGTTTTTTTCACGTTTAGCATACGCCTTAATTCGCAAAGCGAAAGAGGCAAAGATGGGTGAAGCGTAAAAAATAACAAAGAAAGGTAGTGGAGGTATTCTGTTGCCAGGAACCTCCGGAACCCCGCCTATCGCGGCTAGGCAATAGGGCTTAAGATTTCAGTATCTCCGACCGCTTACGCGGCCATTGCTACTGGAGCACGATTGTCATTTGCAATTGTACAGTTTTCGCCGGTAACGGTGGCAGACAGCCGAAACAAAGCTAACATCTTTGGACGTTCGTCGATCCTATTTCGACCCCAAGACCGCCAAATGAACGGGTTATGGTGGAGTCGCCGGGTACCGCCCCCGGGTCCGATCCGCTTATTACATGCGCGTTTATGTTCATAGTCCCGAAGGACGATGTACATATAAGAGTGATTTAAAGGGATGTGAAGGGGGAATTGAGCAGGCAAGGTGATTTGCCTGCTCAAAACATGTTACTCTACTGCACTTATGTAGGTATCTAGCCCTTGCCCGTTAAATTCCTCGACGTCAGATGAAAAATTCCAGCTTCCAACGGATGCAATTCCCAAATCTCCGTCTGCGGATTGATACAATGGGTTGCTGTACATTACTGTAGACATGACTATTTTGACCGACACCGTTTACTTTTGTTCCTACTACAAAGCCTTCGGTGTGATATGAAGGGACGTCTCCGTTTTTGTAAAAATCTCAATTTTTGTATTTGGTTGGTTAAAGCTTTTATCAAAGCCTTGATGGCTCGACGCGATCTATTGCACTCAAGATGTCCGAGACCGATCCGCCAGAACCTTTGCCGCTAGCTGGATTGAGTAATCGGCCAGTTGAGACAGGCTGTCTTCGGCCAATTTGATGTCTTGGGTTTCCAGCGAAGTGATCAATGATGCATGCAGGCTTATAATTTTGGCGCGTGAGCGGGCGGTGAAGGTGATCATGTTCATCAGCGGTTGCATGGCTTCCACGGCGCCAGTGAGCTGATAGGACAGCACGGGGTTTTGCGCGCAATCCACGAAAGCGCGGTGAAAGGCGACGTCGGAGGCGCACCAATCTTCGTCGCTGAGGTCAGGGGAGGTTTGTATATGTAGCTCGCGGCGCATCACGCTGAGTTCGGTTTCCGTGCGGCGCGCGCAGGCCAGAGGCGCACAGGCGCGCTCCATTGCAAAGCGGGCTTCGCAGGCAACATCAATGTTAATGTCGTTCATAGACAGCAAAAGCGTCGATGTCGTTATGTTTTGCCCATAGGCGTCAGGGTAGCTGAGCTTGTTCACAAAGGCCCCACCGAAGGCGCCGCGTTGCGTGCGAATGAGTGATTGCGCGGCGAGGCGTTTCAAGGCCTCGCGCACCGTTGAGCGAGAGACAGAAAATTGATCCGCCAATTCCGCCTCAGAGGGGAGGCGTTCGTTGACAATCAATCGCCCATCCACGATGGCATCGCGAATATCAGAGGCGATTTGAGCCGAAAGATCCGTTGCGTCATTTTGTGTGTTTTTCATTTGTCAGACAATTAAAAGTCTGACATTTAAAAAGCAAGCAAAAACATGGAATCGCAGAGATGGTTTCTCATACTGTACGAAAAATGACTGGACGCCACTGGCTTGCATTTTTTGCAGCCATCCTTGTCGCGTGGTCACTGCTCTATATGATGGCGGTTCCAGATGAGTTGCGTCAGTTCTCCAAAATTTATGGGGCTGAGTTTTGGATTGCTCTGTGTACGGTTACGCCAGATGCCGCGGGATTTGGTCGTATCTTTTTGATGTGGGTTTTGATGTCTGGGGCGATGATGGCGCCGACTGCTTTGCCTGCCTTCGCCACATATGAGGAATTGGGACATAACGTCGAAACAACGTTTTGGAAGCTAGTCGCAGGCTATCTTGTTGTTTGGGTTGGATATTCCTTTATCGCGGCAGGTGTGCAGCTTGCCTTGTTTTCGGGCGGTTTGATTTCCGCCCTTGGGGATAGCCAATCAACGCTCCTCTCTGTTGCTTTGCTCAGCTTGGCGGGCATTTATCAGTTTTCCCCCCTTAAAGAAGCCTGCCTCAGCAAATGCCGCCAACCTTTGACCTTTTTCATGCAGTATTTTGACGAAGGCCCGTGGCGCAATGGGCTTCGTTTGGGATTGGTGTGTTTGGGATGTTGCTGGGCGCTTATGCTCTTGGCTTTTGTCGGGGGTGTCATGAATTTGGCCTTTATGGCCTTAGCAACCGTTATTATGGTTCTCGAAAAAATGCCCGATATTGGGCGTTATATTACCCGACCCTTAGGCGTTGTCCTTTTGGGGTGGGCTGCAAGTCTTGTCTTTTTAAATTTTTTCTAAGGAGGAAAAAATGGCTAGTGATCGTATAGAAGTTGCTGAAAAATTGGATAGTCGTCATCCAGCAGCAGAGCGCAAAGACCCCGGTTTGACCCCATGGGCGATCAAGGGTGAATTGATCTTGAACTGTAACTGTACAGTATTCTGCCCTTGCGTGATTTCCCTTGGAAAACATGCTCCGACAGAGGGCTATTGTCAGGCATGGTCCGGTATCCGTATTGACGAAGGTCACTATGGCGACGAGGATCTCAGCGGTTTGAACGTTGGTTTGGTTCTAGAAATTCCGGGTCTTATGGCGCGCGGCAACTGGAAAGCGGCAGCCTATATTGATGAACGCGCCTCACACGCAGCGTTCGATGCTTTGATCAAGATTTTCAGCGGTCAGGCAAAAGGCACAACAGGTCTGTTCAAAGTGTTGGTCTCCGAATTCCTAAGCGCGGAACGGGCCCCTGTTGAATTCACAACCGAAGGCAATGCACGTCGCTTGATGGTTGGCAAAACCATCCAAGGCGAAATCGTTCCTGTTCCAGGCAATGGCGGCAAAGACATCGTTGTAACCAATTCCGAATATTGGATGGGACCAGATATCACCGTGGCTACTGCGACCCAAGGTCGTGTGCGTGCGCATGGTCGTGTGTGGGATTTTGACGGGCGTTCCGCTGAAATCTGCCAAATCGATTGGAAAGGTCCGCGCTAAGTCGCGCTAACTCAGGAGTATTGGCAATGGCTTTATTGTCACCATCTCGCCGTTTGCGGCGCACAGTGTTTTCAGAAGGGGTCGAGGCGCAAGGCGTCAAGGCCTACACCGTTTACAATCATATGTTGCTGCCAACCGTGTTTCGCAGTGTGGTCGAAGATTATCACCACCTCAAAGAAGCGGTCCAAGTATGGGACGTCGCCGTTGAACGCCAAGTTGAGCTGCGCGGTCCCGATGCGGCCCGTTTGATGCAAATGCTGACACCGCGCGATCTGCGTCAAATGCAAACGGGTCAATGTTTTTACGTCCCAATCGTTGATGAAACGGGGGGAATGTTGAACGATCCCGTTGCGGTCAAATTGGCAGATGATCACTGGTGGGTGTCCATTGCCGACAGCGATTTGCTCTATTGGATCAAAGGAATTGCAAATGGATGGCGTTTGGACGTTTTGATTGACGAGCCTGATATCAATCCGCTCGCTATTCAAGGTCCGAAGGCCGATGACCTCATGGCGGAAATCTTTGGGGATGCTGTGCGCAACATCCGCTTTTTCCGTTATGCTCTGTTGGAATTCAACGGGGTTGAGATGGTTGTGGCGCGCTCTGGCTATTCCAAACAAGGTGGCTTTGAAATCTATGTGCCCGGTGGTCCTGTTGCGATGCAACTTTGGAATGCGTTGTTCGAGGCGGGCGCTCCGATGGATGTGCATGCAGGTTGTCCGAACTTGATCGAACGGATCGAGGGCGGATTGCTGAGCTATGGCAACGATATGACAGATGACAACACGCCGCATGAATGTGGGCTTGGCAAATTCTGTGATACGCATGATGCGCTGGCCTGTATTGGACGTGATGCGTTGTTACGTGTGGCCAAAGAAGGGCCGACACAACAAATTCGTGCAATTGAAATTTCAGGCGATGCTGTTCCTGTTTGTGATCGCTGGTGGCCGATTATGGCCAAAGGCAAGCGGGTCGGTCGCGTGAGCTCTGCGGCTTATTCGCCTGATTTCAAAACGAATGTTGCGATTGGCATGGTGAAAATGACCCATTGGGATCACGACACTGAGGTTCAAGTGGAAACACCTGATGGCCTGCGCGATGCCAAGGTTTATGAAAAATTCTGGATTTAGGAGAGAAGTAAAATGTTTAACGCTTTAGTTGTTGAAAAGAACGAAGAGGGCAAAACATCCGCCTCAGTACAGCAAATTTCAGAGGATCAATTGCCGAGCGGTGATGTGACTGTCGCGGTTGATTATTCAACTGTGAACTACAAAGACGGTCTATGCATCGGTCCAGGTGGTGGTTTGGTGCGCAACTATCCTCACGTTCCAGGTATCGATTTTGCAGGCACTGTCGAGGCCTCTGATGATGCGCGCTATAAAACAGGCGACAAAGTTGTCCTCACAGGTTGGCGTGTCGGCGAAGCACATTGGGGCGGTTATTCCCAAAAAGCCCGCGTCAAAGCAGATTGGCTTGTGCCTTTGCCAAGTGGCATCGATGCCCGTCAAGCAATGGCGGTTGGCACAGCTGGCTTTACCGCAATGCTCGCTGTTATGGCGCTTGAAGATCATGGGCTCACACCGGGCAACGGTCCTGTTTTGGTGACTGGGGCTGCAGGTGGCGTTGGCTCTGTTGCAACGGCGATTTTGGCGAATTTGGGCTATGAGGTTGCCGCGGTCACAGGGCGACCTGAAACAGCGGATTACCTCACGTCCCTTGGTGCGACCCAAATTGTTGCGCGCGAAGAGTTGAATGAAACCACCAAACGCCCTCTGGAGGCGGAAACATGGGCTGGCTGTGTTGATGCCGTTGGTGGCGACATGTTGGCGCGTGTCTTGGGACAAATGAAATATGGCGCCTCAGTATCGGCTGTTGGTTTGGCGGGGGGCGCTGGACTTCCTGCGACGGTTATTCCGTTCTTGTTGCGCGGCGTGAACCTTTTGGGGATCGACAGCGTGATGCAGCCTTATGATAATCGCCTTCGCGCATGGGAACGCATTGCCAAAGACCTCCCCATGGACAAGCTAGAGGCCATGGTCCATCCAGCGGTCCTCTCGGATTTGCCAGCGCTCGGCAAAGACATCCTAAAGGGCCAAGTCAAAGGCCGCGTCGTTGTCGACGTCAACGCATAAAGCAAAGGCGCCTTCGGGCGCCTTTTCATTTTTATAGACGTTTAGTGATCCAATGGTTTCGGAGCAGCGTATCGAAATAAAGCATTGGGAATACAAATAAAATGACATCGCCATCCCTCTATTGGATCCGCCGTGATTTTCGCCTGTCGGATAATCCCGCGCTCACAGCCGCGATAGAGCAGGGACAGCCTGTTATCCCAGTATTCATCCGTGATGCCTCTGTTGATGCCTTGGGGGCGGCTCCGAAATGGCGCTTGGGTTTGGGGTTAGATAACCTCATAACGACGTTTGCCTCACACGGTGTTGAGGTCATCTTGCGAAGTGGTGAGCCAATAGAGGTTCTCACCAAGCTTGCCCAAGAGGTCGGCGCGAGCGAGATCCACTGGAACCGTCTGTATGATCCTGAGAGTATTGCCCGCGATAGCGAAATCAAAACCAAGTTCAAATCATCACCGATCAAAGCACAGAGCCATAATGGGCATCTCTTGTTCGAGCCTTGGACAGTGGATACCAAAACCGGTGGGTTTTATCGCGTCTACACACCGTTTTGGAATAGCGTTAAAACCCGAGACATCCGCGCAGCTTTGCCCAAGCCAAGCACCCTCAATGGTGTGAGTGGGATCGCAACAGAGAGCCTCGCTGATTGGTCCTTAGGCGCATCTATGCAGCGCGGGGCCGGGATCGTGCGACCCTTCGCCCGTGTTGGTGAAGATGCCGCTTTTGCGCGTCTCATGGATTTTATTGAAACTGACGTGGCCTCCTATGTGCAACGTCGCGACCTTCCCTCTGTGCAGGGTACGTCAGGCCTGTCTGAAAACCTCGCCTTGGGTGAAATATCTCCCTATCAATGTTGGCATGCGGGACGCGTTGCGATGCAAGAGGGCAAGGCCGAAGCGGAAACCTTTCTAAAGGAAATCGTCTGGCGCGAATTTGCCTATCATTTGATGTATCACACGCCTGAAATCCTCAATAGGAATTGGAAGCCCGATTGGGATGCTTTTCCTTGGAACACCGACGAAACCCACCCTGATGTTATCGCTTGGAAGCAAGGACGCACGGGTATCCCCTTTGTCGATGCAGCGATGCGCCAAATGTATGTCACAGGTACGATGCATAATCGTGGTCGCATGATTGTGGCCTCGTATCTCACCAAACATCTTATGACGCATTGGAAGATTGGTCAAAAGTGGTTTGAGGACTGTTTGATCGATTGGGATCCTGCGAGCAACGCGATGGGGTGGCAGTGGTCTGCTGGCTCCGGTCCCGATGCAACGCCGTATTTCCGTGTCTTTAACCCGATCACTCAGTTGGACAAATTTGACCCCAAAGGGGGATATGCACACGCATGGATTGCGGAGCTTTCTAAGGCTCCATCTGCGAGTGCTTTAAAATATTTTGAGGCTATCCCGAAGGGCTGGCATCTTGATGCAAACTCTGATTATCCTAATCCAATAATGTCCCCCTCAGAGGGACGTGAGCGTGCTCTTGCCGCTTATAAAAACCGTGGGTTCTAGGGAGGACACATGATAAAAACATCTACTACGGGCGAAACGGCTCTTCCGCGATATTTTGCACAAGTCTATGATATGGCGTGCAATATGAATAAAGGTCAGCTTGATTTTGTTCTCCCTGATGGACGCGTGTTTCGCGCGACAGGTAAACAGGACGGCCCTGTTGCCGAGTTGATCATTCACAATCCAGATATCTTTGCGCGTCTCATTCGCGAAGGGGATTTGGGGTTTTGTGATGCCTATCTTGATGAGTGGTGGAGCACGCCGGATCTTCAGGCGTTCATGGATCTCGTTCATGCAGACAATGATGAAATGTATGATGGGTTTCCAGGCCAAAGCTTGGTTCGGGCTTATGAAAAATTTCGCTTTTGGTTGCAAAGCAATAGCAAACGCCAAGCGAGAAAGAACATTAGCTATCACTATGACCTCGGAAATGAGTTTTACGGTCTCTGGCTTGATAAAACGATGACCTATTCCTCGGCTCTGTTTGAAACAGGTCAAGAAACCATGGAAGCGGCGCAAACCGCTAAATATGCCTCAATGGTCGATCAAATGGGCGTGAAAGAGGGTGATCATGTTCTTGAGATCGGTTGTGGCTGGGGTGGCTTTGCGGAATATGCCGCAAAAGAGCGTGGGCTTCGCGTGACGGGCCTCACAATCAGCAAGGAACAGCTGACATATGCTCAGGAACGCATTAAAAACAAAGGTCTAGAGCATCTAGTTGACTTTAAACTGCAAGACTATCGCGATGAAAAAGGCACCTATGACGGAATTGCCAGCATTGAGATGTTCGAAGCCGTTGGTGAAAAGTACTGGCCCGTTTATTTTGAAACAGTGAAAAACTGTTTGAAACCTGGGGCGCAGGCGACCTTGCAGATCATCACGGTTCAAGATCGCCGTTGGGAGGTCTATCGTCGCGGTGTTGATTTCATTCAGAAATATATTTTCCCCGGTGGCATGTTGCCTGCTCAAAAGGTCCTTCGCCAAGTTATTGCTGACTCTGGGCTCAGCTATGAAAAGCACATTGCTTTTGCAGATAGCTATTCGCAAACCCTGCGGCGTTGGTATCAGGAATTTAACGGAAAATGGGATCAAGTGGCGGCCTTAGGGTTTGATGATCGGTTCAGACGGATGTGGAATTTCTATCTTACGTCTTGCGCATCAACCTTTAGTAGTGGTAACTGCGACCTTGTACAGATAACGATTTCTAGGCCGAGTTAATGCCCACATATGTCCGATTGGTTTCGGCACTTGTAATGGCGGCGGTTGCCGCCATTTTTTGTTTGCGAGTGTTTTATTTACTAAAAGCCTATTGGCTTTGGGAATTTCAGTTCCTGACGCTTATCCCGCTTTATTGTCTCATTACTGCTTTTGTTGCCTTTTTGTTTTTGGCAAAGTCAGCAGATGTTTTAGTGCGAAGTATATCGGATTGTTTAACTCTCATGGTCGGATTGGTGTTATTTGCAATCCTCGCGCATGCACTAGGAATGGTCTTAATTCAGAGCATGACCGATCGTTATTTCGATGCTGCACAGTTTGGCGCATATTTGGTATCGAATTTGTCAGAAATCGCATTGTTCTTGCTTGAACCGTTATTGATTTTCATACTAGCTGGGGGCGCGGTGGTTGCTGGATTTATAATCCATAAAGCGGCACAACTCAGGAGCTAGCTAAATTGTCTGATCTTTTCGTCTATGGGACCCTCTGTGATCTTGATTTGTTAACAGTGGTCCTTGGGCGCGATGTGGACGTGTCAGACATTTTGAATGCGCAAATCTCTGATCATGCGGTCTATTGGGCAGAGGGGCAAAACTATCCGTTAATTATTACACAAGCCGATGGCGTGGCGCAGGGTATCTTGATTTCCAATTTGAGCACAGATGATCTGGCTCGCTTAGATTTTTATGAAGGCGGCTTTGGCTATTCAACGCGTATCGCGGAAGTGTCATGCGACGGCAAAACCATTCCTGCCCTTGTATATTTCCCCGAACCGACGCACACGCCCTTGGGTGATGCGTGGTCCTTGGCTGATTGGCAACGGGATTGGGGGGCAATGGCGCGCTTGGCCGCAACGGAGTTTATGCAGTCTTTCGGACAGGCCGATCCACGGAGTTTGGTTCCCTTTTTCAAAATGATGCAGGTGCGCGCCCATGCTCGGGTCATCGCCCAAAATGACACCAAGCAACGTGTGGAACGCGGTCCTGACAAAACGACAGTGATCACTGTGGATCACAAGCGCCCCTATAGTAAATTTTTTGCTCTTGAGGAAATGCGACTACAGCATGAAACCTATCAAGGGGGCATGTCGTCTGTCGTGGATCGCGCGATTTTCGTCTCGGGCGATGCATCGATTGTCTTGCCCTATGATCCGATGCGCGATCGGGTGTTATTGGTCGAGCAGTTTCGCATGGGGCTTTATGGTCGTCATGATCCTCTGCCGTGGTGCTTGGAACCCATTGCAGGTCGCTTGGATGCAGGTGAAACCCCCGAAGCCACTGCAATTCGCGAAGCTCGTGAAGAAGCTGGAATTGAGATAAAGCAGCTTCACCATGTGACCAGCTCTTACACCAGCCCTGGCTCCACGACCGAAGTGTTCCACATCTACATTGGGATAGCTGATTTGCCCGACGACGTCGAGCGCATCGGCGGTGTTGACGATGAAGACGAAGATATCTTGTCGCGGGTGTTTGATTACAAAGAATTGATGGACATGATCGACAAAAATCAGCTTGTGGCATTGCCCACGCTGACAGCATCGTTATGGTTGTCTCGAAACAAAGAAAAATTACGCGCTTCGGTGGTGTAATGAGGGAAAGGAAACGCAATGCAGTTTGCATCTGATCTGGCACAGGCCATTGGGAATACTCCACTGATAAAGCTGAAACAAGCCTCTGAAGAGACGGGATGCACGATCCTTGGCAAGGCGGAGTTTATGAACCCAGGTCAATCCGTCAAAGATCGCGCCGCTCTCTACATCATCAAGAACGCAGTTGAGCAAGGATTGCTGAAACCCGGTGGCACGATTGTCGAGGGAACAGCAGGCAATACGGGTATTGGGCTTGCCTTGGTTGGAGCGTCAATGGGTTTTAAATCGGTGATTGTTATTCCTGAAACCCAAAGCCAAGAAAAGAAAGACATGCTGCGTCTGGCGGGTGCTGAATTGGTTCAGGTTCCTGCGGCCCCTTACAAGAACCCCAACAATTACGTGCGTTATTCCGAACGTTTGGCGGCCAAGCTCGCGCTCAGCGAACCAAATGGCGCGATTTGGGCCAATCAATTTGACAACACGGCCAACCGACAGGCCCATATCGAAACCACGGGACCAGAGATTTGGGAGCAAACGGGTGGCAAGGTAGATGGCTTTATCTGTGCCTGTGGGTCAGGTGGCACTTTGGCAGGGGTCGCAATGGCGCTTCAGCCCAAGGGTGTGAAAATTGGTTTGGCTGATCCAATGGGCGCGGCCCTGCATTCGTTTTACACAACGGGTAAATTGGCCTCCGAAGGCGGGTCCATTTCCGAAGGCATCGGGCAGGGGCGCATTACCAAAAACCTAGAGGGGCTTACCCCAGATCATTCTTATCAGATCAGTGATGAAGAAGCCTTGCCAATCGTCTTTGATTTGCTAGAGCAAGAGGGCTTGTGTTTGGGCGGTTCAAGTGGTGTGAACATTGCAGGTGCGATCCGTATGGCCAAGGATATCGGACCGGGTCATACCATTGTGACGATACTCTGTGATTATGGAACACGCTATCAATCCAAGCTCTATAATCCTGAGTTTTTGAAATCGAAAAACCTGCCGGTTCCTGTGTGGCTTGATCGTGCGCCACAAAGCATACCCGGTGTCTTTGAGGATAACTAATGCAGCATTTAGCGCGCCTAATACTTGTTGGGCTTTTGGCTTGGTTTGTGTCCTTTGGAGCAGTCTTTGCACAAACTTCGCGTGCCATTGATTACGAGACATTTACGCCGCTTGCGGCCAAAGCAGAGCAAACCTTGGTTACAGGGCGTGCCTCTGACAATGTCTTAGAAGACTTGAGAACTGAGCTGGCTGACTGGCGGGATCAATTCCAACAAGGGCAATCGATCAACCAGGATCGCATTGAAACGCTCAAATCTCAACTCGACGCGCTCGGTCCAATTCCAGAGGATGGCGACGATCCTGTTGCAGATCGCCGGCTTGAGTTAAACGAGCAATTGACCGAATTGCGCGCACCTGTAAAACGCGCAGTCGAAGCCTATAGTCGCGCCGATGGCTTGATCCGCGAAATTGATAACCTCCTGCGCAGTCGGCAAACTTCTGTGTTACTTAGCGTTGGACCCAACCCGCTTAATCCCGCGAATTGGGAATTGGCCCTCATTGATTTGGCCAAGACCTTTGAAACGCCTATCGGAGGGGTCAATTCCTTTATTGCTACGTTGAGCTTAAATCAAAGTGTATCCAGCTATCTGTCGTCGATTTTCTTTACGCTCTTGGGCATCATAATCGTATTTGCAGGCACCCAAGTGTTAAAAACGCAGACGCGCGAATGGAAGACATTGTCGCCTCACTTCGGGGCCATTGCTGAATTCTTGCAAGAAATCTCTGGGCTCATTATCTTGCCTTTGATCGGCGTCGGGTTTTTGTCCATTGGGTTGCAGTTATCTGGTCTGTTTGGTGCCCGCGGCATGCTGATCTTGGAAAATGCACCAACCTATGCGAGCTGGATTTTTATAGCGTACTGGAGCTATTATCGCCTGTTTGCGCGAGCTAATGCGCTGTTGCAAGACAGCTCGCAAATCAAACTATGGGTGGCTTTTCTCGCACTTATTGTGATGAGCCGTGATATGTTATTTGATTTGGCTGAATTTGATTTCTATTCAGCCAATAGTAAGGCCGTTATCAACCTTCCCTTTATTTTTATCGGCTCGTTTGTGTTGTTCCGCTTTTCAAGCCTCTTGAGGTTAAGACCCAAAGGAGAAGGCGAAGCGAGTGCAGAAAATAACCTCATCCGCCGTGTCCTGCGTCTGTTGGTGGTTGCGGGTAAAACAATCGCGGTCCTTGCCCCAATCCTTGCGGTCATCGGGTATGGGCACATCGCCACAGGAACGCTTTTTCCGTTTTTGAAAACGGTGCTTTATCTGGCGGGATTGGTCGCGCTTCATGCGGTTGTGACACGTCTGGTGAATGTTTTGTTTGGCTATGACAAAGATGCCGACACCTTGTTGTCCATTGTCGTTGCCGTGCTTCTCTTGTCAGTTTGGGTTCCTTTGATTGCCTTGCTCTGGGGAGTGCGTGAGACGGATCTCCTTGAGCTATGGACCACGTTTGTGAATGGGTTCAAACTTGGTGAAACGACATTAACCCCGAGCGATTTCATTGCCTTTGTGGTTATCTTTATCGTGGGGTATTCGCTGACACGGTTCATTCAATCGACTTTGAAAACAGCCGTGTTGCCAAAGACCAATATCGATACAGGTGGGCAAAATGCCATTGTGTCTGGCTTTGGCTATATCGGCATTTTCTTGGCGGCCTTGATTGCGATTTCCTCAACCGGTCTGGATTTATCCTCTCTTGCCATTGTTGCGGGTGCCCTGTCGGTTGGGATTGGTTTTGGATTGCAAAATATTGTCTCCAACTTTGTCTCTGGTATCATTTTGCTGATCGAACGTCCCGTGTCCGAGGGGGATTGGATCGAGGTTGGCGGTCAAATGGGATATGTGCGTAATATCTCAGTGCGCTCAACTCGGATCGAAACCTTTGACCGCTCTGACGTGATTGTTCCAAACGCGGATTTGGTCAGCGGTGTTGTCACCAACTGGACGCGCGGCAATACAATTGGTCGCCTCATCGTTCCCATTGGGGTCGCCTATGGCAATGACACACGCCGCGTGGAAGCCATTTTGCGCGATATCATTGAGGCCCATCCCATGGTCCTCTTGAACCCACCGCCGAGTGTGATTTTCCAAGGGTTTGGCGCCGATAGCATGGATTTTGAAATCCGCGCGATTTTGAGAGATGTGAATTGGATGTTAAGCGTCAAATCAGACATCAACCATTCAATTGCTGAACGCTTTGTAGCAGAAGGCATCGAAATTCCTTACGCGCAGCGCGATATTTGGATCCGCAACCCAGAAGCTTTGGCAGGAGGCCGTAATGACAACAGCTGAGTATTTGAGTGACAGTTATGCGCGTACTTGTGATGCCACTGTGATAGCTGTCACAGAAGAGGGCGGTCTTATCTTGGATCGCTCTATCTTTTATCCAACCTCGGGGGGGCAACCTGGGGACAGTGGAACATTGGCTTGGGGCGATCATCAGCTCGAGATTGCGACAACGATCAAAGGTGAGGAGGGCGCGATCATCTGCATTCCCGCAGAGCCCAAGCCGCTCCCCTCAATTGGTCAAGAAGTCAAACAAGATATCAACTGGGAGCGCAGATATCGACACATGCGCATGCACACGGCGCTTCACCTTTTGTCTGTGGTTATTCCTCTTCCTGTGACGGGTGGGTCTATAGGGTCCGACAAAAGCCGTCTTGATTTTGATATGGCAGAGCCGCCTGAGGACAAAGAGGCGTTGAGCCAAGCTTTGAACGATCTGATCAATGGGGATTATGAGATCTCTGAAACTTGGATTACGGACCAAGATTTGGATGATAATCCTGGATTGGTGAAAACGTTGAGGGTTCAGCCCCCGCGCGGCACAGGCCGTATCCGACTTGTCCGTATTGGAACGCAAGATCATCAAGTGGACCTGCAACCCTGCGGGGGAACGCACGTGGCGCGCACCTCAGAAATTGGGCGGATGCGGATCTCAAAGATTGAGAAAAAGGGAAAACAAAACCGCCGCGTGCATGTGGTTTTCGACTAAAATTTTTCTGCGTCAAATCTTATATTTACTCTTGCATCATCCCCCAAAGAGACAGTAAACACCGCCCAACGGACAGGTGGCCGAGTGGTCGAAGGCGCACGCCTGGAAAGTGTGTAGGCGGGAGACCGTCTCCAGGGTTCGAATCCCTGTCTGTCCGCCATAACATATCCTTAAGTGTCTGAAATGTAATCTCATTTTATTGGATTCAGCTGGTCGACCCCCACAGCAACCCCCACAAATCTTACTCCTTATTCCCCTACAACTCTGTCCTTTGCTGAAACATAAACAAATCTGCGCGATATTCATGTGCATTCTTGTTAGGTCTATTTAGTGACTCGACACGGTACCGTGAGGACTTTGTGCATTACTAGCCTCTTGCCGTTTGTTATATGGCAGGATTCTGATTAACCTTGGCCATATCTGTGTGCCTAATTTTTGTTTGAACATCTCAGAGTTTGATGAAACTGTATTGTTGTCATCTTGGACTGTTTGGAGAGCTATCTATGGAAAATTATTATCTTGGTGAAGAGCTTTTTCCAGATAAATCACTTGAGGATGCCAAAGCGGACATCGATGCTATGTTTGAAGAGCATGAGCCAACCCATGGGGCTGCTTTAACTAAAGACCAAATTATAGATAGGGTTGCGATGTTTATGCTTGATGGGTATAACAAGCTCTTTCAGTCAGCTATGGCAAATGAATACTACTTCGATGAGGTCTCGACTGATGATGAGGTCTCAACAGATGATGAGGTCTCAGCTGATGATGAGCGATAGATCAAAAATCCACGGGTTAGACTTGACCCTAAAGAGTGGATTAAAAAAAATCCTGACCTGACTGACGACATCTATCGTTTTGTCAAACTGCGGCTGAACTTGCGTGAAGACCTTCTACTCACCAAAAGTAAGTACTGCCTAGTCTCTTATAATACACTGCTTGTTGGGGTTGGTCTTAAGATCGCACTGAATGAGGAACTATCTCGTGGATTACATCAGTTTGTTGTCGAGCACTTAATACAGCCTTTTCCTGCTGACGCTTTAAAAGGCTCTAACAGTAAAGCATTTGACGTAGAACATAATTACTTGCGTTTGACCTCCATATTGTTTGCCACGCTCTATGGGATCTACGCCACACGAGGAGATGGGGTGGAGGATAAGTTGTGTGGCTGCAGTGCTGTTGAGGAGGCTGCTAGAAAGATTTGGCTGAAACATAAAATTGAATTTTTCCGTAGTAGCTTCACTGAATCAACACTCGCCAGTGTTCATAAACATCGAAAACAATATCAGTAACGCAAAAACAAGTAAGCTGATTTTCCATCGGAAAGGAGTGAATCCATCGTTCCCATGCAATTCGTGATTTAAGTTATTACAGATCCTCCATGAACCTAAAATATGGAGACAAAGCACTATGAAGTTCCTAAGAAGACCACAAGTAGAACGCTTAACAGGACTATCACGGTCCTCAATATATGCCATGGTGGCGGATGGCAGTTTTCCAAGACAAGTAAAGATTAGTCGACGTGCTGTTGCATGGCGTGAAGCTGATATCTTTGAGTGGATGAACAATAAGTCAGATATCTGATTTAGCTCATCAATGTTTTGAACATACCAAAAATAATAGAGTTAAGACCAAGCCCAATACCTATAGGATTTCCGCCAAAATCATGGGGTAGTCCTAATATATTACATGGAGATATTCACATTTTTGGCGGATTATCTTTCCATGAATCTAACTAGGATTGCGCTTCTTTCTTAAGTAGAAGGATACAATCGTTATGCGAGTTAAAGTGTATGGCAACGTCTATCGTCATAATGAAACACTCACCAATCTGAGTGATGAGATACGACATATTAAACAGGGTACATACAGTGGCCCAATTCAGGAATATCATCATGAAGTACATGAAGCTTCAAAGAGGAACCTGAAGAAAAATTTGAGAGTAATAATACCTTGCATTGATCATGAACAAGATCCAATCACCACAAATGGTTTGGTTCATTTCGATGTTGATCAAAAAGACAATAGGGAGCTCGACTTTAAGAGTCTTAAGTCTCTGATTATTGCTCTGCCAGAGACTGCGTTTGCGTTTCAATCGATAAACGGTGGATTAAAGTTTGCTATCCAAACTGATCTGAAAGTCACATGCAACGAGCGTGGTAGAGTGCTCTATAAGTATGCTTACGATCAGTGTCACGAGTGGTTGCTTCAGTATGTCAAGTTCAGTCCAGATCAGTCTGTGAAAGCAGCAACATGCACAATGTTTACGAGCTATGACCCAGATGCTTATTATAATCCATCTCCTAATTGCTTCTCTGTACTGAAAGAAGCTGACGTGAACTTTAAACGCTCCCTAAGCAATTCAGTTCCTCAGAACACAGTCGATAGTAGTTATATCGTTGATCTGTTTAATACTATGCCCAAAGATGCAGGCTATAATGACCGACTAATAGCACACTATATGCTGCTCTCTAAATTTGAGAAATGTGAAGTAATTAGGATTGCAACATCCCATTGGAAAAAAGATTACAAGGCGATTGTTGCGCAGGTAGAGAGCCAATCAAACAATGCTAATTTTGGTAACATATCTAAGGTAGAAGAACTTGTGAAAAGTCACGGTCGAAGCCTTCCTATGAGAGACTTCCACAAGTCGATAAATAAAGTGATCACGGCACAGACTTCTGCCCACAAGTTTGATGATTTACTGTCAGTAGATGAAGCACAGACCCAATTGCGTTTGAGGGTAAGAGAAGTCTTTGAAGAGGGGAAATCAATTTGCATTCGTAGCAGTGCAGGGGCAGGTAAAACTGAAATTGCACTTGGAGAAATGGTTAAGCAGGCAAGAACCAAGAAGATATTGTATCTAACGCCAACCCATAAACTTGGTCGAGAAGCGGCAGAACGGTTTTGTGAGATAGCGTCAAAAAACGGTAGCCTTAACCATTTTACATTTCCAAATCACATTTACGGTAAATTGAATACGGACCATAACGGTGTGCCTGTTTGTGAAGTTGAGGATATTCGTGAAAGATACTCTCGAGTAAATCTCTCAATCCCCTCATTTGAATGTGAAAATTGTATGTATGCCGAAGGGTGTAGGTACACTGAGCAATTTAACCGCACGTCCAATGTTCGCATACAAACCAACGCGAACCTGTTCATTGAGCCAAGCAAATATGAAAATGGGTTCAGTGTCCAAAATGGAAGTGTAGAAATGCGTTCAGGTAATTGGACTCCTGACGTTCTTGTAATCGATGAGGACTTCATAAAGTTTGATGATTTTACGATCACAGAAAAAACAAAGCACCCAGTACTCAATCAGATTATGTCTGAGTTGGTTGCGGCATATGACGTGAAGGGATTTGATAACACAAGTTTGCCTCAGCTTCTGTGGGCCATATTAGAGCCCAGGAGAGCGCAAATTGCACATGCTCACGAGATGTCTCAAATTGTTAATACACGGTCTACAGCCGGTTATATCGCGTCTTACAAAGCGTCCACTAAAAACGAAAAGTTAGCACTAGAGTTGTTCTGTGAGTATTTACAGGCAAACCATAAGGATATGAGAGGTCTTTGGCTTAGAAAGGACGATGATACATTATCGCTCAATGGATCAAGGGTTAGGGACATAAAAGCACGCTTTAAGAATGTTCCAACTTTGATCTTAGATGCGACCGCCCAAGAGGCCGTGTTACAAAAGGTGCTACCAAAGGTAAAAGTGGCAAATATCAATGTAAGGCCCAATCCTCACGTTCAGATTTTTCAATGTCAAAACGCTTCTTTTTCAAAAGAATTCTTAAAGAAGTCAGAGAACCTCAGTAGTCTCGTACTGCAACTCAATCGCTTGATTAAGTTACATCAGCCAGAAAAAGTTGGATTGCTGACTTACAAGAATGCCGCTCTACAAAAAGATTTTGATACGTATCTAGCGAGTAGGTTGCAGCATGATGATATCGTTGCCAGCCACTTTGGTGACATACGGGGGACTAACATTTTTGATGATGTTAACCTCTTCTTTGTGATTGGTAGACAAGACATTGGATATCAACATGTTGTGGCAAAGGGTGAGGCACTCTTTGGCGAGTCCTTGCCTCAAGAAAGGCGTAACTTCCCGCTGCCAATTAGAATGAGTGATGGTAAGGCTAAGTCGCTGTATAACCACATATTTGTGGATGAACGGTTAGCAGCTACCTATGATCACATTTGTAGGGCAGAGACGCTTCAAGCTGTTGCAAGAGTGAGGCCAATTCACGGCAAACCTAAAGTTGCCTATATTTTTGCTAATGAGGCTTTAGGGGCGGATGTGTCTATCACTGATTTTTTCAATTTTGATTACGCAGAGCAACCACCGGAGATCAAACGTTTAAAGGACAAAGGGTTTGTTCGAACAACGCCAAAAGAAATGAAAAAGCTAGGGTTCACTGAGCAGCCTCATCTTACTGGGCCATGTTAATTGTTAGTGCATGATTGGCCTCTGATCCAGTGGTATGATGGTTTCAGGAGCTGGCGGGCGAT
>CBFHKO010000005.1:0-124352 GCA_965656445.1 uncultured Paracoccaceae bacterium | reverse complement strand
CGGAGAGATCTTCTACAGCTTACGAGAAGCACAGATAATCATCGAAGAATGGAGGAAACACTACAACACAAAGAGACCACACAGTGCGTTGGGCTATCGCCCGCCAGCTCCTGAAACCATCATACCACTGGATCAGAGGCCAATCATGCACTAACAATTAACATGGCCCAGTCAGATGAGGCTGCTCACTTTTCAAAACAGTCGGACAAAGAGGCGTCACAAAATGCAAAACCCACATCTCAGACGCAGGTTGACTTGAGTATCGAGGAAGACACCCCAATTCATTCAACGATTTCCGTCGGAGTCGACATTAGATTGTAGGAAAACCATGCAAGTTACCGCACTAAATAGCACCCTTGTGACGTCTAACACAGAAGAACAGCCCGCACCTGTTTTGAATTCTGATTTTGAAACATTTCTCAAAATGTTGACGACGCAAATGCAAAACCAAGATCCGCTCAACCCAGTTGATTCCACGGAATTTGCGACCCAGTTGGCAATGTTTACATCGGTTGAACAACAGGTTTTGACGAATGATCGGCTGTTATCCATTCAGGAAACACTGATCGGAAACGAACTGGGTCAAGCTGCGGATTGGGTGGGGAAACTTGCTCGTGTCGAGGGGGACTTTGTTTTGGGTCAGGCTGGAATGACGTTTGAATTTGATCCAGCCCGGACTTCAGACACGCGCGTATTTGTTATCCGTGATTATCGAGGACAGACTGTGTTCACAAAGCCATTGATCGCAAGTGACGCGATTATGTCTTGGGAAGGTGATGCGGGAATATCGGGATCCACTTATTCCCCAACCATTCAAACCTATGACGCAGAGGGTCATTTGGTGTCTGAAATCACTCCAGCCCATTACCAAAGGATCGAAGAAATTAGGCTTTCTCAAAACGGAGCGATGGCTATTTTACAAGATAGCTCTCAAGTAAGTTTAGAGAGCATAATCGCGCTGCGCCACTCAGAGGAGACCTAAAATAACTTCGACCAAGGTTGCACCAATAATGATCCCACCGATTGCCCACGTCACCTTGCGTTGTGTCCAATGCGGTGTTTCGGGATCTTTTGTCTCGGCTTGTTTGATCAGCGCAGCCTCTACCAATCCAGGGAGGCGTGGACCGAACCGCGCGACAACGCGCGCTGTATTGGTTAAATCTTTAAGAACGGCGCGGGGACCGATGCTGTCGCGGATATAGCCTTCGACGATTGGCTGAGCGACGTCCCAAATGTTAATCTGAGGGTTCAAGGAACGTGAAACGCCTTCAACGACAACCATGGTGCGTTGCAGCAAAATCAATTCGGTCCGCGTTTCCATGCCAAAGCGTTCGGTGACTTCGAATAAATAGCTAAGCAAACGACCCATTGAAATATGGGTGGCATCCATCCCAAAAATGGGTTCACCAACTGCGCGTAAGGCGCGGGCAAATTCATCGACATCTTGATCGCTTGGCACGTAGCCCGCTTCGAAATGAACCTCTGCGACACGTTTATAGTCACGTCGAATAAAACCAAATAAAATTTCGGCGTAAACGCGGCGGGTGTATTCATCGATGTGACCCATAATGCCAAAGTCATAGGCGATGATGTCACCGTCGGTCGACACCTTGAGATTGCCTTGGTGCATGTCGGCGTGGAAAAACCCATCTCTCAGCGCATGCGACAAGAACAATTGCAACACACGTTCACCAAGTTCCGTGCGATCTAGGCCCGCGGCATCAATTGCGTCATTATCCCCCAGAGGCAGACCATCGGCCCATCCCAACGTCATGACGCGGCGACCAGAGAGGTTCCAGTCGATTTTGGGCACGCAAAACCCTGGGTCATCAACCGTATTCGCTGCAAATTCAGAGGCGGATGCGCTTTCTAATCGCAAGTCTAACTCGCCCAAGACAACGCCTTCGAAATGCGTGATGACGTCCATTGGCCTTAGACGACGTGCAAAGGGGGCCAATATTTCCACCACATTGGCGGCGAGATAAAATGCATCCACATCTTGTTGAAAGGCACGCTCAACGCCGGGGCGTAGAACTTTGACTGCAACGGCCTCGCCAGTGGATTTTAGTTTGGCTTTGTGGACTTGCGCGATGGATGCCGCTGCAACAGGTTCGCTGAATTCGGAAAAAACGTCGTCGGGGTGTTGGCCTGTTTCGTCGAAAAAGCTTTGTTTCGCAATTTCTCTAGAAAAGGGCGGAAGCTTGTCTTGGAGAACGCGCAGTTGTTGCGCCAACTCATCCCCGACCACATCAGGGCGCGTTGATAAAACTTGACCAAATTTAATGTAAGCGGGTCCGAGCGCGGTCAAAGCGCGGGTTAGGGGTGGGGCGGATACATCCCCTTTGAGGCCCCACCATTGGAACGGCCAACACAAAGTGCGGGCCGCAATTCGAAGATGTCTAGGAGCCTCAAATGCGTCCAAAACGACGCTCATCGCGCCAGTGCGTTCCAAGGTTGCGCCCGTTCGAATGAGGCGGATTATGTTATGGGGGCCGCGCACTTAGATTTTCCATCCCGAATGAAGACAGGCAATTCCCATGGTGAGGTTTCGATACTTCGCGTTTTCAAACCCTGCGGTCCGCACCATGTCCAAAAACGTGTCTTGGTCAGGGAAGTTGCGAATTGATTCGACGAGATATTGGTAGCTGTCGCGGTCATTTGCAATAATCTGTCCCATGACAGGAATGACATTGAATGAATAGCGGTCATATGCCCATTGCATGGATTCATTCGGTATCTGAGAGAACTCTAACACCATCAAGCGCCCACCTGGTTTTAGCACGCGATAGGCTTCGTTTAGCGCTTCCTGGGGGCGGGTCACGTTTCTAATGCCAAAGCTGATTGTGTAGACGTCGAATGTGTTGTCTTCAAATGGCAAGTTCATCGCATCCCCGACGATCCAATCCAGTTGATCTGCTTTTTGATCCGCTTCGGCACGCTTGCGACCCTCGATCAACATCGGTTCCGTAAGATCGAGAACAGTCGCATGTGCATGCCCTGCTCGTTTTAAGAAGCGAAATGAAATATCGCCTGTGCCGCCAGCTACATCCAAAAGCTTTTGACCGGCGCGCGGCGCAAGCCAATCCATCATCGCGTCTTTCCAAATTCGGTGAATGCCAACGGACATGACATCGTTCATGATATCGTATTTAGAGGCGACTGAGCCAAAGACACCTTGAACACGACCTGCTTTTTCGGATTCAGGAACGGTTTCAAACCCAAAATGCGTTGTGGTTTCGCTGTTGTCTGTCATGGCAAGATACCTCTGGTTAGTCCACTGACTTATAACCTGAGTCGTGCTGGATACAATGTGTCAGATAGGACAAGCGGCGATAACTACCACAAATTGCCCAAAATAATGGTGCTCTTTCTGTTCCTCTTTGAGAAAGCGGCGTTATATGTCAGCAACCATTGATTAATAGAGGGGGCGTTAATGCCTGAATTGCCCGAAGTTGAAACGGTCATGCGTGGCTTGTCTCCTGCTATGACAGGGGTGCGGATAACGACGGCGCACGTAAATAGACCGGATCTCAGGTGGCCGTTTCCTGATCGTATGGCTGAACGGATTTCTGGGGCCAAAGTGTTGGGATTACGGCGTCGGTCCAAATATATTTTGATGGATTTAGATACGAATGAAACGCTTTTGGTTCATTTGGGAATGTCAGGTCGTATGATCGTGTCTGGGGACCCCCTAGGGCAGTTTGTTCACGATCATCCCAAGGCCGAAAAGCATGATCATGTTGTTTTTGACATGGAGAACGGCGCGCGAGTCACGTTCAACGATCCGCGCCGCTTTGGAGCGATGGATCTGTTGGAGACGCGCACGGCCAATGAGCATCCTTTATTGGCACAAATTGGACCCGAACCTTTAGGGAATACGTTTAACGAATCATATCTCAAAGATCGCCTAAAGACTCGGAAATCCCCAATTAAAACAGTCCTCTTAGATCAAAAAGTGGTCGCTGGATTGGGGAATATCTATGTCTGTGAAAGCCTGTATCGCGCGAAAATTGCCCCTGATAAGGTGGCGGCAAAGCTGTCATCTCAAAAAATTTCCGCCCTTGTTCCTATCATTCGGGATGTGCTTTCACAGGCGATTGAAGCGGGGGGATCATCGTTAAAAGATTTTCGCCAAGCAGACGGAGAACTTGGTTATTTTCAACATGTTTTCGATGTTTACGGTCGCGAAGGAGAGCCATGCCACACCCCAGAGTGCAAAGGCGAAATAGCGCGCTTGGTTCAGTCAGGTCGCAGCACCTTCCATTGTCCCAAGTGTCAAAGATAGCTTGATCCAAATGCTATTCATGGTAAGCAAAGTGCTTGAGCGAAACGACTGAAAGACTTTGGTAATGGCTTACGAAACGATCATCGTTGAAATCGACGATCATATCGCACTGATAAAACTGCACCGTCCTGATGCAATGAATGCATTAAACGATCAGTTGCTAACGGAACTTTGTGACGCTTTGAAAGCTGCGCAAGAAAATGACAAAGTACGCTGCATTGTTTTAACGGGGTCTGACAAGGCCTTTGCCGCAGGCGCAGATATCAAAATGATGAGCTCAAAAAGCTTTGTCGATGTCTTTGCAGGGGATCTATTCACAGCAGAATCTGAGCAAATTTTGGCGATCCGCAAGCCGATCATTGCGGCGGTGTCTGGCTATGCGCTGGGCGGTGGATGTGAATTGGCAATGATGTGTGATTTCATCATCTGCTCTGACACTGCGAAATTTGGACAGCCTGAAATCAATTTGGGTGTCTCTGCGGGTCTTGGCGGTACACAACGCCTGACACGGTTTATCGGTAAATCCAAAGCAATGGACATGAATTTGACAGGCCGCTTTATGGAAGCAGACGAAGCCGAGCGTTCTGGCCTCGTTAGTCGGGTTGTTCCCCAGAAAAAGCTCATTGAAGAAGCGATGTCTGCGGCGTCAAAGATTGCAGAAAAATCGATGATCACGGTTATGGCTGTTAAAGAGATGGTGAACCGGTCTTATGAAACAACGCTGCGTGAGGGACTTTTGTATGAGCGTCGCGTGTTCCATTCATTGTTCGCAACAGAAGACCAAAAAGAAGGCATGTCCGCCTTTATGGAAAAACGGGAAGCTCAATTCCGCGACAAGTAACCCTGAGGCGCAGAATTTTAGGCGGTTTTTTTCAACCCACCTGTTGACTCGAGGATGAGTCGGGCCTAAAGACGCGGTTCAGAATAGATGTAACCCCAAGCAATGGGATGAGAGACTTATGGCTAATACGCCTCAATCAAAAAAGCGCGCTCGTCAAACCGAACGCCGCACAGAAGTAAACAAAGCACGCCGTTCACGTATTCGTACGTTCCTACGTAAAGTAGAGGAAGCGATTGAAAGCGGTGACAAGGATGCAGCGTCAACAGCGCTTCGCGCAGCTCAGCCTGAGTTGATGCGTGGTGTGACCAAGGGCGTCTATCACAAAAACACAGTGGCTCGTAAGATGTCACGTTTGTCTTCACGTGTAAGCGCAATCGCTTAAGTTCTACACGAAGACCAGACGAATTTGGAACGCGTTGCAATTTGTAACGCGTTCTTTTTTTTTGCAATTTTTGGTCAAAGAGATTCTTTTTCAATAAAGCTAGAGTCAAGAACGAAGTTCGGTTGATTGGCCCTGAAACAAATTGCTAGTCTCACTCTATCGCGAGTCACATCGCATTGGAGATAACGATTCTTACAAGTAACAGCATGCTGCGCTGAACGGGTCATTGGTCATCTCCATCGTCATTTAAACTCATAGGGCATGCCTATCTGTCGTTACAGGTGGGAAACCATTCTGCGTTTAATTGAGAGTGATTGGCTGCGTGATAGGCGCCGTTGTGTTGGGGAATACAATTGCGCTTTGGGTGATAAACAGGGTTTAAATATTATGACGAACGATCATTGGGGTACGATCCAAGCCAACCTGAAACAGACGGTTGGGCAAAACAATTATTCTAATTGGATTGAGCCCCTAGTTTTTCATTCGATCGATGATGGCGTAGCAACTTTCAACGTTCCGACCAATTTTATGGGAAACTACGTGTCTCAAAACTTTGGTGAATTACTGTTGTATCAATTGTCGACTGTTGCCAGCGACGTCCGCCGTGTGAAATTCCAAGTTGCTTCGGGCGCTCCTGTTAAACCCTCCAAACCTGTATCCACCAAAGCTGCCACGGTTGAGACCACCGTTGATCAAAAAGACGATCAGTTTGTTGGCGCGCCCCTCGACAGCCGCTTTACCTTTGAAACGTTCATCGTTGGCAAGCCAAACGAATTGGCTCATGCCGCGGCGCGTCGTGTTGCCGAAGGCGGTGTCGTGACCTTTAATCCGCTATTCTTATACGGTGGTGTCGGCCTTGGTAAAACGCACCTCATGCACGCCATCGCTCATGAGCTTCAGCTGCGCCGACCAGATTTAAATGTCCTTTATCTCTCTGCTGAACAATTCATGTATCGGTTTGTCCAAGCTCTGCGTGATCGCAAGATGATGGATTTCAAACAGATGTTCCGCTCGGTCGATGTTTTGATGGTGGATGATGTTCAATTCATCGCGGGCAAAGACAGCACTCAAGAAGAATTTTTCCACACATTCAACGCATTGGTTGATCAAGGGAAACAAATCATCATCTCGGCCGATCGTGCGCCTGGTGAAATCAAAGATTTAGAAGACCGTATCAAGAGCCGTCTTCAATGTGGTTTGGTGGTGGATTTACACCCGACGGATTACGAACTTCGTTTAGGTATTTTGCAGTCCAAAGTCGAAACACAGAAAAGCCAATATCCTGAACTGCAAATCGACAGCAGTGTTTTGGAATTCCTCGCCTTGCGTATTTCAACAAATGTGCGTGTCCTTGAGGGGGCATTAACGCGTTTGTTCGCCTTTGCATCCCTCGTTGGGCGTCCCATTACGCTTGAATTGGCACAAGATTGTTTGGCGGACGTGTTGCGTGCTTCAGAGCGCAAGATCACTGTCGAAGAGATTCAGCGCAAAGTGTCAGAGCATTACAACATCCGCCTTTCTGATATGATTGGGCCAAAACGTGTGCGGACCTACGCGCGCCCGCGTCAGGTTGCGATGTATCTGGCTAAACAGATGACAAGCCGGAGCTTGCCCGAAATTGGTCGTCGTTTCGGCGGGCGTGATCACACTACTGTTATGCATGGTGTGAAGCGGATTGAAGAGTTGAAAATCCAAGATAGCCAAGTCGCCGACGATTTGGAAATGCTCAGACGCGCATTAGAAGCATAATCCCATAAAAATCGCATGTTTCACCGTTTTGTGGTCTTCGACCACTTGACGGTGTTTGCATTTGCAGGAACATACAAAAAAACACTTGAGCCGGCTCAGGAATAGGGTACCTTGGCCTTCCGGCAGTGAGAGGAGTTTAGCACATGAAACTGAGTATTGAACGTAGCACATTGCTCAAAGCGGTGTCTCAGGCGCAGTCTGTCGTTGAACGTCGCAACACAATCCCAATCCTTGCCAATGTCTTGATTGAGGCTGAGGGAGAGAACGTTCATTTCCGCGCCACCGATCTCGATATCGAGGTGGTTGATAAAGCCTTGGCTCAGGTTGAACGCGCCGGTGCGACAACGGTTTCCGCGGTTATGCTACACGAGATTGTACGCAAATTGCCGGATGGATCACTGGTTACATTGACCGATGATGCCGCCAAAGGCCGCTTGACCGTAGAAGCAGGTCGTTCGAATTTCTCACTTGCAACACTTCCGAAAGAAGACTTCCCCGTTATGGCGACGTCTGAATATGCGGCGAATTTCTCTGCGCCTGCCCCCGTGCTACGACGGTTGTTCGATAAATCAAAATTTGCTATTTCTACTGAAGAGACAAGATATTACCTAAACGGCGTCTACATGCACATTGCTGAATCCGAAGGTGCGCAAGTGCTACGCTGTGTTGCGACGGACGGGCATCGCCTTGCCCGTATTGATGCAGATTTGCCTGACGGTGCGTCTGATATGGTGGGCGTTATTGTTCCACGCAAAACTGTTGGTGAATTGCGCAAGCTTTTGGATGACGACGATATGCAAATTGCGGTGTCTGTCAGCGAAACCAAAGTTCGCTTTGCGACGCCTGATATCACTCTGACGTCGAAGGTGATTGACGGAACTTTCCCAGATTATACGCGCGTCATTCCGCAGGGAAACACGCGGAAATTGGAAGTTGATGCAAATGAATTTGCTAAGGCCGTGGACCGTGTGGCCACTGTGTCTTCAGAACGCTCCCGCGCGGTCAAGCTGTCCTTGGACGAAGACCGCCTTGTTCTATCGGTCAATGCGCCTGATAGCGGTGCCGCCGAAGAAGAGCTTGCCGTGGCATATGGGGATGAACGTTTGGAAATCGGCTTTAACGCCAAATACTTGCTTGAAATCGCAAGCCAAGTTGACCGCGAAAACGCCGTCTTTATGTTCAACTCATCTGGCGATCCAACATTGATGCGAGAAGGCAATGACACAAGCGCGGTCTATGTTGTTATGCCGATGCGCGTGTGATCGCAGTTTTCGTCACACTTACAAGAAGTTAGGGTCATGCTATATTTATCTGAGCTGACCCTTTCTCATTTCAGATCCCATAAACGTGCGCATCTCGAATGCGATGGTCGCCCTGTGGCGCTCTATGGGGCGAATGGCGCGGGCAAAACAAATATCTTAGAGGCTGTGTCTTTGTTCTCTCCTGGTCGCGGAATGCGCCGATCGAGTGCAGAGGAAATGACGAGACGCCCCGAAGCTTTGGGTTGGAAGGTCAGTGGCGTGCTCCGCAAATCCCAAGCGGCTTATGAAATAGAGACATGGTCCGAAAATGGAGCGCCCCGTCAGCTCAAAGTCGATGACAAAACGACGACGCAGACCGCATTGGGTCAAATTAGCCGTGTGGTTTGGTTGATCCCTTCAATGGATCGCCTGTGGATCGAGGGGGCCGAAGGGCGGCGTCGGTTCTTGGATCGCCTCACGCTGAGCTTTTTCCCAGATCATGCAGAGCATTCCGTGGCATATGAGAAAGCCATGCGAGAACGCAATCGTTTGCTCAAGGATCAAGTTCGAGATGCCCATTGGTACCGTGTGTTGGAAACGCAAATGGCCGAGGCAGGGATAGCGATCCATCACAATCGGCAAAAGGCTGTTGCGACTTTGGCCGATGCTCAAACCCTGTCTCAGACCACGTTTCCCGTGGCTGAGCTTGAGCTATTGCAATCCGAAGGTCAAATGCCCGAAACGGAACAGGAATTCTGCGATGCCCTCTCTGAGGGGCGATTTCGGGATTTGGCCGCTGGACGGACCTTGATTGGGCCGCATCGTACGGATTTATATGGCGTTTATGCGGCGAAAGGTGTGCCTGCAAAAGATTGCTCAACGGGCGAGCAAAAGGCATTGCTCGTTTCTCTTATTCTGGCGAACGCGCGTGCCTTGTCTCGGGATATCGGTGTGGCGCCGTTGTTATTACTTGATGAAGTTTCCGCGCATTTGGATGCAAACCGACGCGCGGCGCTTTATGATGAAATTTGTGCATTAGGGGCGCAAGCGTGGATGACGGGAACAGGACCAGAACTGTTCCAAGATTTTGGTACGCGCGCGCAACTCTTTGAAATTACCGACAGTGATGGCCAATCCGCCACTCAATCTATTACATAGGGATACGCGATGACGGCGACTTTTCTTGACCTTGCGCTTTACGCAGGTGGCCTCTTTATTTTGTTTCTCACACCAGGGCCAGTGATGTTTGCCGTCGTAGCGCGAACCTTGTCAGGAGGGGCGCGCTCCTCTTGGCCCTTTGCTGCGGGAGTGGCTGTAGGGGATGTGGTGTTTCCTCTGCTTGCTGTGCTTGGCGTGTCGTGGATCGCACAAAGCAGCGAAGCGGTGATGCCAATTCTCAAGCTTGTTGCGACGGCTATTTTTATCGCTATGGGCATAGGCCTGATCCGCAAGGCGGATGTGGTGATTGATACCAATTCCCGATTGACCCGCCCCGGAATGATCACAGGGTTCGCCGCAGGTGTCGCGGTCATTATTGCCAATCCCAAAGCGATCCTGTTTTACATGGGTGTGCTGCCCGGATTTTTTGATTTAACCCAAGTTACAGCGGCGGATATCATTGTGATCTGTTTCGTATCGGCAATGGTTCCGTTTCTGGGAAATGTGGTTCTATCGCTTATGGTCGATCGGGTGCGTCCACTGCTGCGATCGCCCAAGGCGATGAAACGTGTTAATATCGTGTCGGGCCTTATGCTGATTTGCGTAGGTTTGGTGTTGCCCTTTATTTGATGCCACAAAATATGGCCTATGGGCGTGACAAACATTCCAAAAAACCGTATAAAATTAGAAAAATTCAAAAGGGTACGTGAATGTCCGAGAACGAGCAAGTTCAACCAGAATATGGCGCAGATTCTATTAAGGTTCTCAAGGGGTTAGAAGCCGTGAGAAAGCGCCCCGGTATGTATATCGGGGATACAGATGATGGATCTGGTTTGCACCATATGGTCTATGAGGTCGTGGATAACGGCATAGACGAGGCTTTGGCGAAACATGCGGACTATGTTCATGTGAAAATTCACGCCGATAGTTCGGTTTCTGTTCGTGATAATGGCCGTGGTATTCCCGTTGATATCCACGAAGAAGAAGGCGTTTCCGCTGCTGAGGTCATCATGACCCAGCTTCATGCGGGTGGTAAGTTTGAGAGCAACTCTTACAAGGTCTCTGGCGGTCTTCACGGGGTTGGTGTGTCGGTTGTTAACGCTCTGTCCGTTTGGTTGGAGCTACGCGTTTGGCGCAATGGAAAAGAGCATTATGCCAAGTTTGAGCATGGCGAAACAACAGAGCATTTGCGCGTTGTTCAGGATGCACCTGGCGAAAAAGGAACCGAAGTGCGGTTCCTTGCGTCTACTGAGACGTTTTCCAATCTGGACTATTCCTTTGAAACTTTGGAAAAACGCTTGCGGGAATTGGCGTTTTTGAATTCTGGTGTTCGCATTATCCTCGAGGATGAACGCCCTGTTGAACCATTACGCACTGAGCTGTTCTATGAAGGCGGCGTAAAGGAATTCGTTAAATATCTTGATCGGTCAAAGTCATCGATCATGCCTGAGCCAATTTTCATGACGGGTGAACGCGATGACATTGGCGTCGAAGTGGCGATGTGGTGGAATGATAGCTATCATGAAAACGTTTTGCCCTTTACCAACAACATTCCTCAACGGGATGGTGGCACACACATGGCGGGTTTGCGGGCTGCGTTGACGCGGACCATAAACGGCTATGCGCAATCCAGCGGGATCGCCAAGAAAGAAAAGATCAATTTCACTGGTGACGATGCCCGTGAAGGATTGACCTGTGTTCTTTCGGTCAAGGTGCCTGATCCGAAATTCAGCAGCCAAACCAAAGACAAGCTTGTGTCTTCTGAGGTCCGTCCAGCTGTTGAAAGCATGGTGAACGAAAAGTTGGCTGAATGGTTCGAGGAAAACCCGAACGAAGCTAAGATCATCGTTGGAAAAATCATCGAAGCCGCTATGGCGCGGGAGGCTGCGCGCAAAGCGCGTGAACTGACACGCCGCAAAACTGCGTTGGATGTGAATTTCCTCGCTGGCAAGCTCAAGGATTGCTCTGAGAAAGACCCAAGCAAGACCGAAGTCTTCCTTGTGGAGGGTGACTCTGCGGGTGGCTCTGCTCAGACAGGGCGTGATCGTCAAACGCAGGCGATCTTGCCGCTCAAGGGTAAAATCCTAAACGTGGAACGTGCGCGCTTTGATCGGATGCTCAATAGCCAAGAAATCGGGAACCTTGTGATGGCTTTGGGCACGGGGATCGGGCGCGATGAATTCAACATTGAAAAGCTGCGGTATCATAAGATTGTCATCATGACCGACGCTGACGTGGATGGCGCGCACATCCGCACACTCTTGTTGACGTTCTTCTATCGCCAGATGCGTGAGTTGATCGAAGGCGGCTACCTCTATATTGCCCAGCCACCGCTCTACAAAGTGAGCCGTGGTAAATCAGAAGTTTACCTCAAGGACCAAGCCGCCTTGGATGATTATCTGATCCAACACGGGATTGACGGTGCGGTGCTCAAGCTTGGCTCTGGATCAGAAATCGCGGGCCAAGATTTGGTGCGTGTTGTCGAAGAAGCGCGCCAATTGCAGCGCGTTCTACATGCTTTCCCAACGCATTATCCGCGTCATATTTTGGAACAGGCCGCCATTGCGGGTGCATTTGTTCCAGGTGTTGTGGATGCTGATCTTCAGGGTGTTGCGGACAAAGTTGCGGCGCGTTTGAATTTGATTGCCTTGGAATACGAGCGTGGCTGGACAGGTCGTATTACGCAGGACCACGGTATTCGTCTGTCTCGTATCCTTCGCGGTGTCGAGGAAATGCGCACGCTTGATGGCCCTATGTTACGCTCGGGTGAAGCGCGTAAAACTGGTAGCTTTACTCAAAGCTTGCAAGAGATTTACGAGACATCCGCAACGTTGATCCGCAAGGACAAATCAATCGCCATTCATGGTCCTCTTGATCTGTTAGAAGCAGTTCTCAAAGAGGGTGAAAAGGGCTTGAGTTTGCAGCGTTACAAAGGTTTGGGCGAAATGAATCCAGATCAGCTTTGGGAAACGACCTTGGATCCTGATGCGCGAACTTTGTTACAGGTCAAGATTGATGATGCGGTTGAGGCCGATGACATCTTTACCAAGTTGATGGGCGATGTTGTGGAGCCGCGGCGCGACTTCATTCAGCAGAACGCATTGAGTGTTGAAAATCTAGATTTCTAAATATCGTTGCTATCGAATGAAAAAGGGCGCCCGATCGAGGCGCCCTTTTTGTATTTGATGGTAAGGGAGTTAGTTAACATCAAAGGCAAGCGGCTTGACCTGTTGGAACATGCCTGTCTCTTCAAGTTTCCCAATAACATTGCCTTCCACAGGTTCATCGATATAGAGAAGGGCAATCGCTTCGCCGCCTGCGGCCGCACGGCCCAAGGTAAAGTTCGCGATGTTGACGCCGTTTTCGCCCATTGTTTGACCCAATGTCCCGATGATGCCTGGCGTATCTTCGTTGGTGGTATAAAGCATATGCGCCCCAATTTCGGCGTCCACGTTGATGCCTTTGATCTGGATAAAGCGCGGCTTGCCATCGCTAAAGACAGTACCCGCAACGGAGCGTTCCCGCTCTCCTGTGACCACTGTGACCTTGATATAGCCTTCAAACGCGCCTGATTTGTCTTGGTTCGTTGTGCTGATCTGAATACCGCGCTCTTTGGCGATGACAGGGGCAGAGACCATGTTCACGTCTGGATTTGCTCTTTTCATGATGCCAGCGACAACAGAGCAATTCAATGCATCTAGGTTCATCACTGAGGCTGCGCCGTCATAAAGGATATTGATCGCTTTGATCGGTTCATCCGTCAATTGACCCACAAAGCTCCCTAAGTGATCGGCTAGCTTGACCCATGGCCCCATGACTTTGGCTTCTTCGGCGGTCATGGATGGCATGTTGAGGGCGTTTTCGACGGCACCGTCCAACAGGTAATTTGACATTTGCTCAGCCACTTGAAGAGCGACGTTTTCTTGGGCCTCAGTCGTGGCGGCACCCAAGTGCGGGGTACAAACGACGTTTGGCAAGTTGAACAAAGGGTTTTCTTTTGCGGGCTCTTCTGAGAACACGTCAAAGGCGGCGCCGGCCACGTGACCGTCACGTAGCAAGTCAGCAAGCGCCTGTTCATCGACCAAACCACCGCGCGCACAGTTGATGATGCGAACGCCTTTCTTGGTTTTGGCGAGGTTCTCACGGCTTAGGATATTCTTTGTCGTGTCTGTGAGCGGAACGTGAAGCGTGATAAAGTCGGCGCGGCTCAACAGCTCATCAAGTTCGACTTTCTCAACACCCATTTTTTGCGCTTTTTCTTCGCCCAAGAATGGGTCAAATGCCACAACTTTCATTTTGAGGCCGCGCGCGCGATCGCAGACGATACCACCGATATTGCCGGCACCGATGACGCCAAGTGTTTTCCCAGTGAGCTCGACACCCATAAATTTGGATTTCTCCCATTTGCCCGCATGTGTTGAGGCGCTCGCCTCTGGAATTTGACGGGCGACGGCAAACATCATTGCAATGGCATGTTCCGCAGTGGTGATCATGTTGCCGAAAGGTGTGTTCATAACGATCACACCTTTTTTGGAGGCGGCGTCCTTGTCGATATTGTCGGTGCCAATACCGGCGCGGCCGATGACCTTTAGGTTGCTTGCGGCGGCAATAATCTTTTCGGTCGCTTTGGTCGCGGACCGAATAGCAAGGCCGTCATAATTGCCGATCACTTCGGCGAGTTTGTCTTTGTCTTTTCCAAGATCGGGCTGGAAATCGACATCAATACCGCGATCCCGAAAGATTTGAACGGCGGCTTCGGAAAGTTTGTCGGAGATGAGTACTTTGGGTGCCATTGTTTTGGTATCCTTTAGAAAGAAGAAAGCGCCCACCCACCCATCGAAGATGGGTGTGCGCTGCCGGACGCTTTGCGCCGGCGGAGATATATGTTTAAGCGTGTGCTTGGATTTCTTGGTCGAAGGCCCATTCGAGCCATGGAAGCATCGCCGCGATATCAGCGGTTTCAACAGTTCCACCGCACCAGATACGCAAGCCAGCAGGGGCATCGCGGTAGGCGCCAATGTCGAAAGCCACGTTTTCCGATTCTAACCGCTTAGCAACGGCTTTTGCAAAAGTAGCGCCGTCTGAAATTCGGTCATCCGTGAATTTGAGGCACACTGAGGTGTTTGAACGGGTGGCCTCGTCATTCGCCAAGTTTGCAATCCAGTTGCGAGAGGCGCAGAAATCCCAGATTGTTTGGGCGTTATCTGTTGCGCGTTGGATTAATCCTTGGAGTCCACCAATAGTGCGCGCCCAATCGAGGGCAACTAAGTAATCTTCGACAGCGAGCATGGAGGGCGTGTTAATCGTTTCGCCAACAAAGATGCCGTCGATCAATTTGCTGCCTTTGGTCATGCGGAAAATTTTTGGAAGCGGCCAAGCGGGTGTGTAGGTTTCAAGCCGCTCAACGGCGCGTGGTGACAAAACGATCACGCCATGCGCCGCTTCGCCGCCGAGCACTTTTTGCCAGCTAAATGTGGTGACATCCAATTTGTCCCATGGCAACTCCATGGCAAAGGCGGCGGATGTGGCGTCGCAAATTGTCAAACCTTGGCGGGTGTCGGGAATGACATCTCCAGACGCCATACGGACCCCTGACGTTGTCCCGTTCCATGTGAATACAACATCGGTGTCGTAATCAATCGCAGCCATGTCAACGATATCGCCATATTCGGCTGTTTTGACGTCTGCATCAATTTTCAGCTGTTTAACGACGTCTGTAACCCAGCCTGCTCCAAAGCTTTCCCAGGCAACCATGGTCGCCTTGCGCGCGCCCAAGAGTGACCACATCGCCATTTCAACGGCGCCTGTGTCGGAGGCTGGAACGATACCAATGCGGTAATCTGCTGGAATGCCAAGGATTTCTCTTGTGCCCTCGATGGCGGCTTTGAGCTTGGCTTTGCCAACGCTCGCACGGTGTGAGCGACCCAGAGGGGCGTCTGACAATTTGTCTAAGGAGAACGTGGGGTGTTTGGCGCAAGGGCCAGACGAAAATTGTGCGTTCACTGGACGCACAGTCGGTGTATTAATAGCCATGTAGCTACCCTTTCAGATAAGCGCCTCTCGTTGGGGAGAGGTGTCCCACGGACCGAGATAGTCGGAGAGCAGGGCTTTCACAATGGTCAAATTGACGCTATAGCGCCACCTGACAATTATTTTGCGACATCCATGACGCCAATCGGAAACTTTGCTTATGTATACTGTAACACTTCTTGCTTCGCCCGTGACCAAAAATCTGGACCCCTCTTTGGTGGAGTCGTTGCGAAATGCTTGGGGTGGTAGAGATGCTGTTTGGTTAGCCCAGAGTGAGGCCGCGGCGTTTTCTGTCGAATCTCTGCCGACGAACCAGTGGGATGTTTGGGACGATCTTCAACAGATAAAAATTGATCTTGTTGTGCAAGAAACGGCCAATCGTCGCAAAAAAATGCTCTTGGCAGATATGGATTCGACCATGATTCAACAAGAATGCATTGATGAGCTCGCAGACGTCGCAGGCGTCGGCGATTATGTCAAAGACATTACAGCGCGTGCAATGAACGGTGAGTTGGATTTTGACGATGCGTTACGCGAGCGGGTTGCCTTGTTAAAGGGGTTGCCTGTGTCGATCATCGAACAAGTTATGTCAGAGCGCATAACGTTCATGCCCGGTGGAGATGTCTTGCTATCCACGATGAAGGCAAACGGGGGCTATGCGGCGCTTGTTTCGGGGGGCTTTACGGCCTTTACACAAAAAGTGGCGTCGCACCTTGGGTTTGACGAAAACCATGCGAACACGCTTGAGGTTGACGGGGATCACTTGTCCGGAACCGTTGGGATGCCGATATTGGGCAAACAGGCTAAAGTTGACGCACTCGAGAGGATAACAGCCAAGCTAGGTATTACCGAGCAAGACGTGATTGCAGTTGGCGATGGCGCGAATGATTTAGGCATGTTGGGGCGCGCGGGAACAGGTGTGGCGCTTCATGCCAAGCCCTCTGTTGCGGCACAGTGCACAGTGCGTATCAACCATTCTGATCTACGCGGTTTGCTTTATATCCAAGGCTACAGCCAAGGCGATTTTGCCTAGTGTGATTTGTGAAACGGGCTAACAGCGGCGACGACAATCGCCCCTGCAATGAGCCCCACAATGCCCGCAAATGTTGCCCCAGCGGCCCATTCAACGAGCCCCGTCAAAGGATAGCTGCCGTGGACAGCATGCTGAACTGCGTGTAGCCATTCTTCGGGGAGGTGCCAGTTGTAATATTCTGCGGCATGGATCAAAATTCCCCCTCCAACCCAAAGCATTGCTAAAGTCCCAACAAAGGCAAGTGCGGCTAGGAAAGATGGCATCGTTTTAACAATCATCCGCCCAAAATTCGCACGTGGGCCATCTGTGTATTTGGTGACGAGGTGAAGCCCATAATCGTCCGCTTTTACAATAAGGGCCACGGCCCCATAGACGAGGAATGTGATGAAAAAGGCAACAACAAGCAAGGTGGCCGCCCGTGTTCCAAAACTCTGTTCTTCAACCGTTGAGAGGGCGAGAACCATAATTTCGGCAGACAATATGAAATCGGTTCGAATGGCGCCTGCGATTGTTTGATCTTCGGACTTTAAAGGCGCATCTTCCTTGGTCTCTTTGCTATGAAAGAACCATTCGAGCACTTTTTCAGCGCCTTCAAAGCAAAGGTACAAGCCACCCAAAATCAACAGAGGTGTGATTGCCCATGATGCAAATTGTGACAGGATAAGAGCCGTGGGAAGGATGAAAAATAGCTTATTCTTAATGGACCCAGTAGCAATCCGCTTGATAATTGGCAGTTCGCGTTCCGCAGGAAATCCGACGACGTATTTGGGTGTCACGGCTGCATCATCGACCACAACTCCGATAGATTTTGAGCTTGCTTTTGCAGCTGCTGCGACAACATCATCAACCGATGCAGCCGCCGTTTTTGCGATTGCTGCAACATCATCCAACAGAGCAAATAAACCCGAACTCATACCGCTTCCCCTTTTCTTTCCTTGATTTACGAATACATCTACACTCAAGAGAATGGTATGAAAAGGGTGTCCGCTCCGACGGCTACCCAAGGAAAAAGGCATATCTCATATGACAGCATATAGAAAAGACCCAGACGTCATCGCGAGTTTGGACGAAGTTCAATATTGGGTGACCCAAGAAAGCGGCACTGAACGGCCCGGAACGGGCGCTTACCTGTCGAATAAAGAGCCCGGCATCTATGTTGATATCGTCTCAGGAGAGCCGCTATTCGCTTCATCGGATAAATATGACTCAGGCTGCGGCTGGCCGAGCTTCACCAAGCCAATCGAACCAGCCCATGTTCAAGAGCTTCGAGACACGACACACGGGATGATCCGTGTCGAAGTGCGCTCAACCCACGGGGATAGCCATCTCGGTCATGTGTTTCCAGATGGGCCGCAGGACAGAGGCGGATTGAGGTATTGCATTAATTCAGCGTCCTTGCGGTTTATTCATCGCGATGACATGGAGGACCATGGATACGGTGCATATGTGGATCAAGTGGAGGATGTGACATGACTGAGACAGCGATATTAGCAGGGGGATGTTTTTGGGGCATGCAGGACCTTATTCGCAGGATCCCAGGTGTTGTGAAAACCCGTGTTGGATATACAGGTGGGCATACTCAAAACCCTACCTATCCAGACGTCTGTACGAAAACCACAGGCCACGCTGAGGCCATTGAAATCGTATTTGACCCAAACAAAGTCAGCTATCGCAGATTGCTAGAGTTCTTTTTTCAAATCCATGATCCCACCACAGTTGATCGCCAAGGGAATGACATTGGGGATAGTTATCGCTCGGAGATATATTACACATCTCAGTCTCAAAAAGAGGTGGCTGAGCTGACGATCAAAGATGTGGATGCAAGTGGAATTTGGCCTGGAAAAGTTGTGACCAAAGTGACCAAAGCGGATGTGTTTTGGGAAGCAGAGGCAAATCATCAGGATTACTTGGAACGCATTCCAAATGGCTATACCTGTCATTTCCCGCGTCCAGATTGGGTGTTGCCAAGTCAGGCATAATGGCGCATCTCTGTCCTATTGTGATTTCCGTTAGGACAATAAATGCAGCCTCTTAAGGGCATATTTTTCAAACTTGGTGCCGTCTTTTTATTTGTCACCATGTTTTCGATGATCAAAGTGACCTCTGATCATGTTCCCGCTGGCCAAGCCGTTTTCTTTCGTGCTGCTTTTGCGATTCCGGTTATTCTAGTGTGGCTCACTGTCCAAGGCGAGCTTCGCAATGGGTTCAAGGTTGTCTCACCTTTGGGTCATTTTTGGCGTGGCGTGATTGGAACCACGGCAATGGCATTGAACTTTGCGGCACTGTCGTTGCTTCCGCTTCCTGAAATCACGGCAATTGGATTTGCAGCGCCACTCTTGATCGTTGTATTCGCGATTTTCCTGTTGAAAGAAAATGTTGGGATCATCCGCCTTTCGGCTGTTGGGGTCGGGTTATTGGGAGTGTTGATCATAATTGAACCCCGCCTAACACTGTTTTCAGATGGGCCATTTTCCAAATCCGAAGCTATCGGTGTGGGGATGGTGTTGGCGGGGGCCGCGTTTGCAGCTCTTGCTCAAATCCAAATCCGCAAATTGGTGCAATTTGAACGGACCTCTGCAATTGTCTTTTACTTTTCCCTCACCTCGACCCTATTAGCATTGTTAACGGCGCCCTTTGGATGGGTGGCTTTGACGTCATCTGAGACGGCTTTGCTCATGTCTACTGGGATAATCGGGGGAATAGGACAGATATTTTTGACCAGTTCCTATCGATATGCCCCCGCGTCTGTTGTTGCTCCGTTTGATTATGCGGCCATGATTTTTGCCTTGTTGATTGGGTATTTCATCTTTGAAGAAATTCCGACCCAGCAAATGTTGATAGGATCGTCCGTCGTTGTCGCGGCAGGGGTTTTCATCATATTGCGCGAAGCTCAACTGGGACTTAAGCGTGGCAAGGCACGCTCGCTCAAATCACCCCAAGGCTAAGCATCGCGCTTGCGCATCCACCAATAGGCTGGGCGCAAGAGGTGTCGGCGAAAGCGACCCAATGGAAATCGCTTGGGAACGGTTTTTAACGCCTCTGGATATGGTAGGCGTGGAGTTTTGCCTTGGACGAGACCCGCCAGTATCGCACCACTGTAGGTCGCCATGGCCACTCCATTTCCATGATAGCCGAACCCTGTAAAAACGTTCTTTTGATCTGGAATTGGTCCGACATAGGGCAAAAGGGTCGATGTTAGACAGACCAAGCCAGACCAGTCATAGTCGATATCGACATGCGACCACTTGGGAAACATTGTCTTAAAATTGTGACGCATCTGCGCCTGTATTTTCGCGTCCTCTGTCTCAGTCGAAAAAATACCGCCGCGCATCCCAAACAGGAACCGACCATCTGGCATCAATCGGAAATAATGAAGCAAATCGCGTGTATCATAGGCCATCTGTTGGCTTGTCCAGCCTTGATCGCGTTGTTCTTCTGGTGTGATCGGGCGGGTGACCAAGATTGAGGATTGCACGGGCAAAAAGCGGCTTCGCATCCACGGCACCAGTGTTTCACTTGAATATCCGTTGGTGGCGAGGATCACTTTGCTCGCTGTTATCCTGTGACCATTTGCAATGACGCCTTGTTCATCAATGGACGCGGCGGAAGAGTTTGCAAATATTTGAGCGCCCAAGCCTTGGGCGGCGTTGAGTAGGCCAAAGGCGTATTTTTGCGGATTAAGAGCAAAACCGATTGGAACTGTGGTGGCGCCGAAAAACTGTCCATTTAGGCCCATTTGTGAGAGCTCATCTTTATTATGGAACTGTGATGCGACGCCATAGTTGTCTTGGTGAGATGCGCCATACCCTTTTAACGCTTGCGCATCTTTGAGGCGGTGCGCCATGCAGGTTTCGCCTTGGGAATGGCGATCTGGGTCAATGTCCAAATCCTGCAATAAACTTTGGACCAAATCGACGGCCTGAGCTTCGCTTTGGTGGTAGGCCCGTCGGCCCTGCGGTCCAAAACGACGGTCCAAAACGGCGTCATCCGCCATCGTTCCACCAAGACAGCAAAATCCCCCATTGCGACCGCTTGCACCAAAGGCAGGGTACTGCGCATCAATCAATATGACGTTCGCGCCATCTTTCGCCAGATGATAGGCGGCGGATAGCCCTGTAAATCCTGCCCCTACGATAACAACGTCACAGGAATAGTCTTGATCAATGGACGGATATATTGGGCGCGTAACTGTTCGCGCCCAATAACAATTGTCGATCACATCAGGGCCATAGGCCCGATCCTCATAGATATAAGTCATCCTGCAGCGCGATCAGCCGCCTGTTCGTCCCGCTGTTGTTGCACGGCGGCCCGTTTCGAAATTAACGAAGCGGTAATAACCCCAACAGCCACAACAGAGATCATGATCGTCGACAATGCGTTGATTTCAGGGCTGACACCCAAACGCACAGCTGAAAATATTTTGATCGGAAGGGTGGTCGCAGAGGGACCAGCGGTAAAGGAGGCGATGACCAAGTCATCCAATGATAACGTAAAGGCCAAGAGCCATCCAGAAACCACCGCAGGCGCGATGATCGGTAAGGTCACCAAGCGAAACGCTTCAAAGGGTGTACAGCCCAGATCAAGCGCTGCCTCCTCGAGCGAGCGGTCAAAAGACATCAAGCGCGATGACACGACCACCGATACATAACACATGGCAAAGGTGGTATGTGCCAAAACAATGGTGACAATCCCACGATCCAATCCAATACCAATGAACAGCAGCAATAATGAGAGGCCAGTGATCACCTCAGGCATCACCAAGGGGGCATAGATCATGCCAGAAAATAACGTCCGCCCATGAAAGCGTCCTGCGCGGATCAAAGCATAGGCCGCCATTGTTCCGAGAACGGTCGCGATGGACGAAGAAATAACCGCAACTTGTAATGTGTTCAGGGCGGCATCAAGGAAAGCTTCGTTCTGAAAAAGTTCGCCATACCATTTGGTTGAAAATCCTGCCCAGACTGTGACCAATTTGGATTTGTTGAACGAATAGATCACCAAGACCAACATTGGCAGGTACAAAAAGGCAAACCCAAGCGTCAAAGCCGTTGCGTTGAACCAAGAGAAACGTCTCATCCTTCGGCCTCCCTCTGGTTTTGCTGATTGCGTTGAAACAGGATGATCGGAATGATCAGGATCAACAGCAGGATGACCGCTACAGCTGAGGCCACAGGCCAGTCGCGATTAGAGAAGAACTCTTCCCATAGAACCTTGCCGATCATGAGCGTTTGGCTGCCGCCCAAAAGCGATGGAATGACAAATTCGCCTAAGGCTGGGATGAACACCAAAAAGCACCCAGCAATGATCCCATTCTTCGATAGAGGAATCGTCACCAACCAAAAGGCCGAGAAGCGTGAGCATCCAAGATCTTCTGCTGCTTCCAGTAGGTTATCGTCGAGTTTGTCCAATGCGGAGTAAATCGGCAGCACAAGGAATGGCAAATATGTGTAGACGATGCCGATATAAACGGCTGTTGGTGTGTTCATTATCTGAAGCGGTTCAGAGATGATGCGAAGGGACAACAAGAGTTGGTTCAGTAATCCCTCATTCCCCAATATACCCATCCAAGAATAGACGCGGATCAAAAAGCTTGTCCAAAAGGGCAAGATGACGAGCATCAAGAGTGTCGGGCGCCATTCCTCTGGCGCGCGCGACATGGAATAGGCCATTGGATAGCCAATGATCAATGTAAGCACCGTTGAAATAAAGGCGATTTTCAAGCTTGAGAGGTAGGCTTTCCAATAGAGATCGTCTTCGGCCAAAAAGACAAAATTTTCAAAATCTAGCTCGCGGAAAAAGGCGATAAACCCTTGCCATCCATCAGCGAGATCAAGAGTTGGTCGATAGGGCGGAATAGCCAAAGCCGTGTCGGATAGCGAAATCTTAACAACAATCAAAAAAGGCACCAAAAACAGAGCGAAGAGCCAAATATAAGGCGTAGCAATTAAGGCAAAGCGCCGCATGACTACACCTTTAACAAAATACCAGCTGTTTTCGTAAACGAAATCCAGACAGTATCTTCCCATGTAAAGGTGCGACGTGAAATGCGGCGGGTATTGGCGATCTGTGATTTGATGATCTGACCGTTTGGCAACTCGACGTGATAGGTCGAGATATTCCCCAGATATGCGATGTCCAGAATTTTGCCTTGTAGCGCATTTGCGGCATCTTCTGGTTTTTCTGCCGAAATGGACACTTTTTCAGGTCGGATGGCAAAGGCAATTCGCTCACCAGATGCAAACTGTTTGTCGGTGGTGCCCTGAATAACAGGCTGACCCTCGGCAAATGTGATATCCACGACGTCGCCATTTTGTTTGGCGGTGCCGTCGATAATGTTCACGTCCCCAATAAAATCGGCGACGTAAACTGAATTAGGCGCTTCGTAAATTTTGTCTGGGGTGTCCACTTGGATCATGCGGCCTTCGTCCATAACGGCCACTCGGCTCGCGACTGTCATGGCTTCTTCTTGATCGTGGGTCACAATAACGAAGGTTGTGCCGGTTTTTTCTTGAATGTCCATCAATTCAAATTGCGTGTCTTGGCGCAATTTCTTGTCGAGCGCGCCAAGCGGTTCATCCAATAGCAACAGCTTCGGCGCTTTGGCCAAAGACCGCGCAAGGGCAACACGTTGACGTTGGCCCCCTGAGATTTGATGAGGTTTGCGGCGTGCGAATTTAGTTAATCGCGTGAGGCGCAACATTTCGTCGACGCGCTGGGCGACAACCTCTTTGGATTGACCTTCGCGCTTTAATCCAAAGGCAATGTTTTCCCAAATAGAGAGGTGCGGGAACAAGGCATAGGATTGAAACATCATGTTCACAGCGCGTTTATTCGGTGGAATGGGGGAAATATCCTGACCACCCAAATAGATCGTGCCAGAAGAAGGGGCTTCAAACCCTGCAAGCATGCGCATCAGAGTTGTTTTCCCACAGCCAGACGGCCCCAGCAAAGCAAAGAATTCTCGTTCGAATATATCGATACTCAAGTCATCAATTGCCGTGAAATCGCCAAAGGTCTTTGTTACATTTTTGAATTGTATCAAAGGTTTGGCGTCTGGATCAGTCCAAGGTGAGAAAATGTCTGTTTGGCTATGTTGCATTCTTTGCGCATCCCAAAAAATGGAAACCCCGCGCACGAAATGCGCGAGGTCAAAAAGGGCTTAGGTGCCTGATTTAATTTTTGTCCAAAGACGTGTGACAACCCGCTGAACGCGTGCGTCGTATGGTGTTGTCGTGAACAAATTGCTGAGTGTTTTCTCATCAGGATAGATAGCTGTGTCGCCGATCACATCTTCGAGCAACATAGGCTGGGACGCTTTGTTCCCGTTTGCGTAATAAACATAGTTTGACGCCGTCGCCATGTTTTCCGCATCCATGATAAAGTTCAAGAACTTGTGCGCGCCGTCAACGTTTGGTGCATCCACTGGGATTGCCATTTGGTCAAACCACATCTGCGCGCCTTCTGTTGCCGCGTTGTAGGCAATCTCGACACCGTTTTCAGCTTCGGCTGCACGATCACGCGCTTGCAAGATGTCACCTGACCAGCCAACGGCAACGCAGATTTCACCGTTCGCGAGAGCGTTGATATATTCTGAGCTGTTGAATTTTTGGATGTGAGGGCGGACGCCCATGAACACATCTTCTGCTTTGGCGATCACGTCTGGGTCGTGGCTATTTGGGTCTTCGCCCAAATACTGCAACGCAGCTGGGATCATCTCCGCAGGAGCGTCTAAGAAATGTACGCCGCACTCTGCCAATTTGGACATGTTTGCTGGATCAAAGATAAGAGCAAGTGACTCGATTGGTGCATCTTCGCCCAACAATTCTTGGACTTTGCCGACATTTACACCAATGCCAGTCGTGCCCCACATATAGTTGATGGAATACTCGTTACCTGGATCGTATTGTGCTGTGCGATCCTTAACCATGTCCCATAGGTTTTCAGAATTTGGCAACTTGCTAAAGTCGAGCTTTTGGAAAGCGCCTGCTGAAATTTGGCGTTGCAAGAATGTTCCTGATGGAACCACAACATCATAACCAGATCCACCTGCGAGTAGTTTTGTTTCAAGAACTTCGTTGCTATCGAAAACGTCGTAGATAAGATCGATACCAGTTTCTTGTTCGAATTTCTCAAGCAAGCTTTCATCAATATAATCGGACCAGTTATAGACCCGGACTTCTTCGGCTGACGCAACAGTTGCAACCAGCGCAGCAACAGCAGTTGCAGACATAAGTTGGAATTTCATTCTTTTCTCCCATTTGGAAACAAGGCCATGTTGCCTCTTGACGCTAATTTGATCAAAAAATTACGCATCTGGCAATATGGTAATGTTTTCATGCCCGGGTTAAACTCGCAATAGCAAGGATGAAAATCTGATTATTTCCTTTAAAGATAGGCGGTTAAGGGTAATGAAAAATAACTTGGAAACAGGGCAGTCAGCAGGGCTTCCGACCCATGAAGTGGTGTATCGGCAAATGAGAGAGCTGATTTTATTCGGCGAAATCGCTCCTGGTCAGGCCGTGACTATTCAAGGTATCACAGATCGTTTGAACGCAGGGATGACCCCTGTTCGTGAGGCCATTCGCCGTCTCACCGCGGAGGGCGCTCTCTCGTTTCAGGGAAATCGGCGTATCATTGTTCCTGTGTTGACGTCTGAAAACCTGCAAGAGCTTGTTTTTGCAAGACAAGCCATCGAGCCGCAATTGATCATACTCGCAACGCAAAAAGTCACATCGCCTGAGCTAGACGCCCTGACAGACATCGATAGTGGGTTGGATGAGGCGATCAAAATTGGGGATGTCGGGGCCTATTTGCGGCACAACTATAAATTCCACAAAACGCTCTATGATATCGCCCAAGCACCGATTCTCAGTTCCATTGCTGATGGGCTGTGGTTGCGGTACGGACCCTCACTTCGCGTGGTTTGTGGGCGTGTTGGGACACAAAGTTTGATAGACCAACACAAGGAAACATTGATTGCGATGCGCGCAGGTGATCCAGAGCGCGCCGCACGTGCAATCAGAGAGGATGTTGTGCAGGGAATGGACCAAATTCGGCAGGTCACGCCAAGTTAATGGACGCCGAATCATTTGATTGACAATAAATAATTTGATCATATTCTGATTTGAGGTTAGGAAAGCGACTTAATTTGCGCTCTATATAGGATCAGACGATGGCACATCTGGACAATCAATACCCCACCCAAGAGCTTCAGGCGCGGGATGCGGCTCATCATATGCACCCGTTTACAACTCAGGCCGAATTGGCTCAAAAAGGGGCGCGCGTTATTACCCGTGCGGATGGCTGTTTTATCGAAGATTCCGATGGTGAACAGATTTTGGATGCTATGGCGGGGCTCTGGTGTGTGAACATTGGCTATGGCCGTCATGAGTTGGCGGATGTTGCCAATCGTCAGATGCGTGAATTACCCTATTACAACACGTTTTTCCAAACCACGCATATTCCAGCGATTGAGCTATCTGAACGCTTGGCGCGGCTTGCTCCTGAAAGCTTGAATCATGTCTTTTATGCGGGCTCCGGGTCCGAGGCTAATGACACTAACATCCGCATGGTGCGCACCTATTGGGCGATGAAGGGGCAGCCGAATAAGAATATCATCATCAGCCGCAAGAATGCTTATCATGGGTCCACCATGGGCGGTGGATCACTCGGCGGTATGAGCGCGATGCATGAACAAGGCGGTTTGCCGATTGGAAATATTCATCACATCAATCAGCCTGACTGGTGGTCAGACGGGGGCGATATGTCCCCAGAGGAATTTGGCAAAGCCCGCGCGCAAGAGCTTGAACACGCCATTCATGAACTAGGCGAAGACCGTGTCGCCGCCTTTATCGCGGAACCTGTCCAAGGGGCAGGGGGCGTCATTGTTCCGCCAGAAACCTATTGGCCTGAAATCCAACGCATTTGCGACGCTTATGATATCCTCCTGATCGCGGATGAAGTGATCTGTGGCTTTGGGCGTACGGGCAACTGGTTCGGCAGCCAAACAATGGGACTTCGCCCTCATATCATGACAATCGCCAAAGGTCTGTCGTCAGGATATCAGCCGATCGGTGGGTCTATCGTATGTGACGAGGTGGCTCATGTGATCGGTCAGGGTGAGTTTAACCATGGGTACACCTATAATGCGCACCCTGTGGCAGCAGCCGTTGCCAATGAAAACCTGCGTTTGATTGAGGATGAAAACATCATCCAAACGGTGTGCGATGTGACCTCCCCATATTTGCGCAAAAAATGGGAGGCGCTGACTGATCACCCTATGGTTGGCGAGGCAAAATTGGTTGGTTTAATGGGATCAATCGCGCTTACTCCAAACAAAGAGACACGCGCCAAATTCAAGGCGGATGCTGGTACGGTCGGCTACATGTGTCGCGAGCGGTGTTTTGCGAATAACTTGGTCATGCGTCACGTCGGGGATCGAATGATCATTTCACCCCCGCTGGTTATCACGACCCAAGAAGTGGACATATTGATTGAGCGCGCAACCAAAGCCTTGGACGAGGCGCATACCGCAGTTGTGGATCAAGGTCTCTGGGAAGAGGCCTAAGCAAAGGGGCCATAGAGCCCCTTTAGCCTTACTTGGATTTAAGTTTGTAAACTTGGTCTTCTGTTGGGAAGGCCCGTGTTTTGACGTCTTCTGCATAACTTGCGACAGCGTTTTCTATTTGCGACCCTAGTTCACCGTATGTTTTTACAAATTTCGGCGGGTTTGGGTTCAGGCCAAGCATATCTTCTAACACCAAGATTTGCCCATCACATTCCACTGATGCGCCGATGCCGATGGTTGGAATATCAACGGCCGCAGTAACGCGATTGGCCAAGGGTTCTACCATGCCTTCGACGACCAAAGCAAAAGCCCCAGCCTCTGCGACAGCTTTGGCATCCGCTTCATGAAGGGGCCAGCTGTCTTCGTCGCGACCTTGGGTTTTAAATCCGCCGAGCGTGTGGCTGGATTGTGGGGTCAAACCAATATGCGCCATCACAGGAATTCCGCGATCCACCAAAAAGCGGATCGTTTCGGCCATGCGTTGACCGCCTTCTAATTTGACGGCGCCACATCCTGTTTCCTTCATCACGCGCGCGGCGTTACGAAAGGCGACCTGAGGGCTTTCTTCATAGGTTCCAAATGGAAGGTCGACGACAATCAAGGCACGTTGAGTGCCGCGCACAACGGCGCGACCGTGCATAATCATGAGATCAAGTGGCACAGGAACCGTCGAGTCCATTCCATGCATCACCATTCCGAGGCTATCCCCAACAAGGATAAAGTCCGCGTATTTATCAACGATTGCTGCTGTATGCGCGTGATAGGATGTCAGGGAAACAACGGGTTCACCGCCTTTGCGGGCTGTGATTTGGGGGGCCGTAATGCGGCGAACGGGGGCTTGAGTGCTCATTGTGTTTCCTTCAAATTGTAATAACACGCTGGTCTATTAATAGCACAGGTTCCAACTGAACTGCGACCAAGATAACGATATCTTTTTCGATGTGATCTGTAACGGGGACCAAGGTCCATGCGTCTTGGATGTCGATGCTTTGAACATCTGCAAGGGGTTCTGAGGCGATCATGTCCCAGATATTTTGACGTAGAGCATCAGATGTGATGCCCTCTGTCACCCAGTTTTGAGCAGCATCAAGAGCCTGCGCGATGATGGGGGCGGCCTTGCGCGCATCAGGCGTCAAACGCACATTGCGCGATGACATGGCCAATCCATCAGCTTCGCGCACCGTTGGAACACCACAAATGTCGACAGGGATGTCTAAGTCACGCGCCATTGTGCGGATAACCATCAGCTGTTGATAGTCCTTTTCCCCAAAATAGGCCCGCGTTGGCTGAAAAATATTGAACAGTTTTGTGACCACTGTTGCGACGCCACGGAAATGTCCGGGACGCAATTCGCCCATCAACACATTGGCCAGATCAGTTGTCTCAACAATGGTTTGCGCGTCTGGATGGTACATAGTGTCTGGAGTTGGGGTGAAAACGGCAGCAACACCCTCTTGGCGAAGCAACTCCAAATCGCGCTCCATATTCCGTGGATATTTTTCCAAATCCTCAGGATTGCCAAATTGGGTGGGGTTCACAAAAATTGAGGCAACGACATAGTCATTTTCTTCGCGCGCACGGCGCACCAAGGTCAAGTGGCCCTCGTGCAAATATCCCATTGTTGGGACCAAGCCGATAGATTTTCCACCTTGTCGCAGGTTGCTCAAAACCACGCGTAGCTCAGATTTGGTGTCACAGACGTGCATTCATTTTCTCCACCCGTGCGCATCGCACGCTGGATTTATTCTGTGAATAGCAAGAAAATGCAATCGCTGTTTATGTCGCGCCTAAATTTCGGCCACTTAGGCGCGAGTTAATTTGCGACCGACGCCATGAAGCATACTGAGACACGCATCCAGTTGGTCAAGGGCCACATATTCGTCCGCCTTATGAGCTTGCGCAATGCTTCCTGGTCCACAGACAACGGCACTTAGTCCAAGTTTTTGGAAAATACCTGCTTCGGTTCCAAAAGGCACAACATCGGCGCCATTCGCACCTGTTAGTTCCATAATCAAATCTTTGGCAGCGTTGTCATCCATCGGTTCCAAGCCATCAACCTCGCCCAAGGTTTCCGTCTCAATGGACGCTTCGGGATGGACCTTGCGCATTGCAGGAAGTAGCTCTTGATCAACGTAGGCTGTGATCTGTTCTTTCATGTAATGGAAATCGGATTGTTGAACGGGTCTGAATTCCCAATCGACTTCGGCTTTGCTGACGATAACGTTGTGCATGACGCCACCGCGCAATCCGCCGATATTCATCGTGGTCCAAGGGGGCTCAAATCGGCTATTTTTGGGAACCCGTGTTTTCATTTCTTCTCTGAGTTCCATCAATCGCGTGACGTAGCGCACAGCATATTCCGCGGCATTGACACCCAAGTCTGGTGAAGAGCCATGGCCCTCTAACCCGCTAAAGCGCGTTGTGTATTCACAACATCCCTTATGGCCCTCGATAATCCGCATTTCGGTAGGTTCACCGATAATTGCGATTGCAGGCTTGTAGCCTTGTTTTTCCAATTCAGGAATCAAAGCTGCGGCACCAATGCAACCCACTTCTTCGTCATGGGTAAACGCAAAGTGTATAGGTTTCTTAAGGTCCATCTTAGCAAAGTGTGGGGCCATTGCGAGAGTGGCCGCAATAAATCCTTTCATGTCACAGGTGCCACGTCCGAACAATTTGCCATCCCGCTCCGTGAGAGCAAAGGGGTCGCTTGTCCATGGTTGATCACTGACGGGCACAACATCTGAATGGCCTGACAAAATCACGCCACCATCACAGTCTGGGCCCAATGTCGCAAACAGATTAGCCTTTGTTCCGCTCTCGTCATGGAACAACGTGACCCGTGCGCCAAGGGGTTCCAAATAGTCGCGGATATAATGCAACATATCAAGATTGCTGTCCATCGACACAGTCGGAAAGGCGATTAAATCCCGTAGAATGCGTTGTGTTTCTTGTAAGTCGCTCATGGCTTGACGAACATTTTCCGAGGACGATTACAGAGTGTTTCCGCGGCGCCATCTTCACGAATAACGATCGATTCAGTGATTTCTAAGCCCCAATTTTCCATCCAAAGACCAGGCATAAAGTGGAACGTCATTCCAGGTTTTAAAATGGTTTCATCTTCTGAACGCAACGATACAGTCCGTTCGCCCCAATCAGGGGGATAGCTGATCCCGATGGGATAACCACAGCGCGCACCGCGTTCAATGCCTGCTTTTTCCAATGGAGCGGCGAGCGCATTAGCGATGTCACAAGCCCGATTGCCCGCACGTGCGATCTCAAGGCCGGTTTCTAGCCCTTCGACCAACGCCGCCTCTGCGCGTTTTAGATCATCAGGTGGGGTTCCTAAAAAGATTGTTCGGCAAAACGGCGCGTGATAGCGGCGATAGCAGCCTGAGATTTCGAAAAAGGTGGCTTCGCCTGTTTCAAAGGGCCGACCGTCCCACGTGAGGTGCGGCGCAGATGCATCTGTTCCAGAGGGGAGCAAAGGAACAATAGCAGGGTAATCCCCCCAATCCCCGTCCACGCCCCTTAGGGCGTCGCCATAAACCTCGGCGACGATTTCATTCTTTGGAATGCCTGGTTCGACGCGTTCGACGAGACCATCAATAATCTTTTCAGAGATAGCAGCCGCCTTGCGCATATAGACAAGCTCTTCGTCAGATTTGACACCACGTTGCCAATTCACCAAAGCGGTTGCGTCAACAAAATCTATATCAGGCATAGTGCGCGTTAGGGTTTCAAACGCCTTGGCTGAGAAATAGTAGTTGTCCATTTCAACACCAACGCGTCCCGTCACGCCGTGATCCTTGAGGCGTTGAGCGAGGTCTTGCATTGGGTGACGTTCAGTGGATTGCACATAGTTATCGGCATATCCGTAAATGCGATCATTGCTCATCCAAACGGTGCGCAGTGCACCATTGGCATCTTGGGCGCGACCCCACCATATGGGATCTTGATCGGCGAACATGATGACCCCTTGGTGGACATAAAATGACCACCCGTCATATCCCGTGAGCCACGCCATATTTGACGGATCTGTGACGAATAATGTGTCGATCCCCGCACGGTCCATTGCCTGTCGGGTCAGTCCCAAACGGCGTTGATATTCGGCGGGTGAAAACGGAATGCTTTTACGAATCATTGTTTTACCTTGAATTTTTGTCTGACTTTCAGGCTGAAACGCAATTTCACCAAAGGCGTTTCTAAAAACGACATTCTATGTCTCTTACGGAAGATTGTTCAGCTGTGGTTGGTTTACCTTTTGGACTGTTTATGGCAGGCCTCGTCACGAGCGCTTCGTGCAAATTGCAAAGGATTACCAATGTTAAAGAATGATCAACTGGAACAATGGGACCGTGAAAACTTTTTTCATGCGTCAACTCATCTGGCTGAATTTGCACGGGGAAATATTCCTCAGCGTGTCATCACAGGCGGAACGGGATGCCATATCCAAGATCGTGATGGCAACAAGCTATTGGATGCGTTTGCGGGTCTATATTGTGTGAACGTTGGATATGGGCGAGAGGACATTTCCGAAGCGATTGCAGCCCAAGCGAAAGAACTGGCCTATTATCATTCTTATGTCGGACATGGCACTGAGGCATCCATCACTCTTGCGAAAATGGTTATGGAGCGTGCGCCAGATCATATGAGCAAGGTCTATTTTGGCCTATCTGGGTCGGACGCCAATGAAACAAATGTAAAATTGGTATGGTATTACAACAATATTCTTGGCCGCCCTGAGAAGAAGAAAATTATCAGCCGTTGGCGGGGCTATCATGGATCGGGGTTGATGACAGGATCGCTCACGGGCCTTGAGCTGTTTCACAAAAAATTTGATCTACCGTTGAGCCAAGTTCTTCATACAGAAGCGCCCTATTATTTCCGTCGCGATGACGTGTCCCAGTCAGAAGAGCAATTTGTGGCCCATTGTGCCGCCGAGCTAGAAGCGATGATCGAGCGCGAAGGGGCAGACACCATTGCCGCGTTTATTGCGGAACCTGTGCTTGGGACTGGTGGGATCGTGCCGCCACCCGAAGGGTACTGGGCTGCGATTCAGCCTATTCTCGAAAAGCACCACATCTTGCTGATTGCGGATGAGGTGGTTACGGGTTTTGGTCGATTGGGAACGATGTTTGGGTCCGAGCATTATGGCCTAAAACCTGATCTCATCACGATTGCTAAGGGTTTGACCTCGGCCTATGCGCCGCTGTCTGGATCTATTGTGAGTGATAAAATGTGGAAAGTCTTGGAGCAAGGGACCGATGAAAATGGTCCGATTGGTCATGGATGGACTTATTCTGCGCATCCCATTGGGGCGGCTGCAGGCGTTGCCAACCTAAAGCTAATTGATGAGCTCAACTTGGTCCAAGCGGCAGGTGAAAATGGCGCATATCTCAATAAAGTAATGAATGAAGCGCTGGGCGATCATGCGCATGTTGGTGAGATACGCGGCGATGGAATGTTGTGCGCAGTGGAATTCGTCAAAGATCGCGACAACAGAACGTTCTATGATGCGAGTGACAAAATCGGTCCAACGATCGCGGCTGAATTGTTAAAGCATAATGTTATCGCTCGAGCTATGCCGCAGGGGGATATTTTGGGGTTTGCGCCTCCATTCTGTTTGACGCGAGCCGAAGCAGATGAGATCGCAGGTAAAACAGCTCAAGCGGTTCAAGCTGTGCTTGGATAATGACGCGAATTTAAGAAATTAACGGAAAATTTCCGCAAATCGGTTGCAAGCGTCTTCAATTAACGTTTTACTCAAGCCGAAAAGCGGAAAAATCCGCAGGTAAGATACAGGGAGCCAATTTTGGCAAAGGATACTGCTGGAAACGCGTTTGTTAAATTTGACCGCGTTCAGAAAAGTTACGACGGCGAAACGCTCGTTGTAAAAGATCTCAATCTCGAAATGCCGAAAGGCGAATTTCTGACAATGCTTGGGCCATCAGGGTCTGGTAAGACGACATGTCTTATGATGTTGGCAGGGTTCGAAACCGCGACGCATGGGGATATTTTGTTGGATGGCGTGTCCATCAACAACATTCCACCGCATAAACGCGGCATCGGCATGGTGTTCCAAAACTATGCTCTCTTTCCGCATATGACGATTGCCGAAAATTTGGCCTTCCCTTTGGAAGTTCGCAAAATCGGTAAGTCCGATCGCGAAGCCAAGGTGAAGCACGCCTTAGATATGGTTGAAATGGGCGATTTCGGCGGACGTCGTCCGTCACAATTGTCTGGTGGTCAACAGCAGCGCGTTGCCTTGGCGCGTGCCTTGGTGTTTGAACCCGAACTTGTTTTGATGGATGAACCTCTAGGTGCCTTGGACAAACAGCTTCGCGAAAAGATGCAGTTTGAAATTACCGATCTCGCGCACCGTTTGGGGATTACAGTGGTTTATGTGACCCACGACCAGACAGAAGCGTTAACTATGTCGGACCGAGTCGCTGTGTTCAATGATGGTCGCATTCAACAGCTAGCGCCGCCAGATCAGCTTTATGAACAGCCGGAAAATAGCTTTGTCGCGCAGTTTATTGGTGAAAACAACACCATGGAAGGTGTCGTCAAAGAGATCAAGAATGGCATCGCTGTTGTGCAGCTTGATGGCGGTGAATTGATTGATTGCACACCTGTAAATGTGTCCAAAGCGGGCGAACGCACACGTGTGTCCATCCGTCCAGAACGCGTTGAATACAACAAGGATCGTTTGCAAGATGGGGCGCACACCCTAAAAGCAACGGTCAAAGAATTCATCTATATGGGTGATATTTTCCGCACACGCCTGAGTGTTGCAGGAAATGATGATTTTATCATCAAAACACGCAATGCGCCGGATCAAATTCGTCTCCAACCAGGTCAAGAAATTGAAATCGGTTGGTTGGTCGAAGATTGCCGCGCGCTTGACGCGTGATCTGATTTGCGAATGTCGCATCCCAAGGCTGGGGTGCGGTTTTAAGGATATGGTTTGATTAGCCTGTTGTGGCCGTATCCATCATCAAAAGAACGGGTAACTCTAGGGAGAATGCTATGAAATTCACCAAAACACTTCTTGCCACGACTGCTTTGACAGTTGTTGCTGGTGCCGCAATGGCCGAAGAAATGACAATCGTTTCTTGGGGCGGTGCTTATTCTAAATCACAACTAAAAGCGTATCACGAGCCATATTCTGAAAAGACTGGCGTGACGATCATCAACGACGACAGCTCTGCGGAAGCAGTTGCTAAGTTGCGTGCGATGAACGAAGCGGGCAACGTCACTTGGGACGTGGTTGACGTTGTTGCAGCGGACGCGATGCGACTCTGTGACGAAGGTCTTGCGCTCGAAATCGACGCGGACACACAGCTTGCGCCAGCACCTGATGGAACACCAGCGTCCGAAGACTTTGGCGATCTATTGGTCTCTGACTGCTTTATCCCACAGATTGTTTACTCAACAACATTCGGATATCGCACAGACCTCGTTGGCGACACACCTCCAACAGACATCTGTTCTGTATTCGACCTAGACGCGTACCCAGGCAAGCGTTCATTGGAAAAGCGTCCAATCAACAACATGGAATGGGCATTGCTTTGTGATGGCGTTGCAAAAGATGCCGTCTATGACGTTCTTGCAACACCAGAAGGTCAAGACCAAGCTTTGGCAAAACTAGACACAATTCGCGACAGCGTTGTCTGGTGGAATGCCGGTGCTGACACTCCTCAGCTTTTGGCTGACGGCGAAGTCATCATGGGTTCAACATACAACGGTCGTTTGTTCTCAGTTATCGAAGAGCAAAAGCAACCTGTTGCTATGCTTTGGGACGCGCAGGTATTTGACCTTGACGGTTGGATCATCCCAGCGGGCCTAAGCGCAGAGCGTCAAGCACGCGCACTTGACTACATCATGTTCGCAACAGACACACAGCGTCTAGCGGATCAAGCCAAGTACATTTCTTATGGTCCTGCACGTGCGTCATCAGCTCCATTGGTTGGCAAGCATGCCGATCTAGGTATCGACATGGCGCCACACATGCCAACAGATCCAAACAACTCAAAGAATACATTCTTGTATAACTATGAGTTCTGGGCTGATTACCGCGACGATATCGACGCGAAATTCCAAGCATGGTTGGCTAAATAAGTTCGCACTTAAATTTGGTGGGGGGCTTTGCGGCCCTTCACCCCAATATACTATTCAGTCGACGGGGACATTATGAGTGATACGACAACCTCTGGGCCAGTATTGGCAGCAGACGGAACGCCTCTAAAGCGCAGCTTGGGCCGCGCATTACGTCGCCAAAAAATAAGAGCGTTGATGCTTATTGCTCCGCTTTTGCTATTTGTATTTTTGACATTCATCATGCCGATTGCGAGCATGTTGATGCGCTCGGTTGATAACGAAATGGTAGGCAACACGCTTCCAAAGACCGTTATCGCCATACAGAATTGGGATGCTTCGTCTGGCGAGCTCCCAGATGAATCGATCTATGCGGCCTTTGCGGATGACTTGATCATTGCCGTGAATAACAAAGAGCATACCAAACTGGGCACGCGCCTGAACTATGAAAAGACAGGGATGTCCTCCTTGTTTCGTAAAACAGGCCGTAAGGTTAAAAAATGGGATCCCGTTGCGGATGCCCCATTCAAAGACAAACTTATTGAGATCAACAAAGGTTGGGGTGATCCCGAGGTCTGGGCAACGATTCAGACGCATTCATCGAAATACACCAGTGGGTATTTCTTGAACGCTATTGATATGCAGAAAACGCCAGACGGCATCGCGGCGCAGCCAGAAGACAAACAGATCTTGATCAAGCTGTTCATGCGAACGCTTCAGATGTCACTGATCATCACGGGTTTCTGTATTTTGTTGGCTTATCCTATTGCGTGGATCTTGGCGAACTCGCCTGTTCGAACGGCGAACCTACTGATGATCCTTGTCTTGTTGCCGTTTTGGACATCTTTGTTGGTGCGGACGTCAGCATGGAAAGTCATGCTACAAAACCAAGGCGTGATTAACGAGGTTCTGGTTTGGCTTGGAATTGTTGCCGATGACAACCGACTTGAGATCATCAACAATCAATTCGGCACCATTGTTGCGATGACGCATATTTTGCTGCCGTTTATGATTTTGCCGATGTATTCGGTGATGCAAACCATTCCTCCGACCTATTTACGTGCGGCTAAATCACTGGGCGCAACGAATTGGACAGCCTTTTGGCGCGTCTATTTCCCACAGTCCATTCCAGGCATCGGAGCGGGATCAATCCTCGTGTTCATTTTGGCCATTGGCTACTACATCACGCCTGAAATCGTTGGTGGCACGGATGGTGTCTTTATCTCCAACCGAATAGCCTATCATATTTCGCGCTCTCTGAATTGGGGCTTAGCGGCTGCGCTGGGTGCCATTTTGTTGGCGGTGGTTATGATCCTTTACTGGGCATATGACAAAATCGTCGGCATCGACAATGTGAAATTAGGATAAGATCATGGCTGCTTTAACACCAATTTCTCGTCAACCGATGTTGTTTGTTTTGGCCTTGGTCGCGGCCGTTGGTGCGGTTGCGGGCCTCTTTATCGGGACTGCTTTTGGATCAACGCTTATGGGCGTGATCATGGGGGCGATTGCTCTTGGCGGTCTTGCTTGTGTTTATGTGAACTTCTTTGACAACGAGCGGCTTATTCGCTGGTGCCATACAATCGGGTTTATGGTTCTGGGCTATCTCGCGAGCGGAAATATCGGCATCCTTTTGGCGGGACTCTTTGGATGGTTTTCTGGTTGGTTCATCTATTGGATCTATGAAGGTCGCTATCGTGCTCGGTTGCTTCCCTATCTCACACCGGGCCAAGTTCTCTGGCACTATGCTTTCCGTGTGATTTGTGGTGCAATTTTTGTGTTCCTCATCACACCAATTTTGGTTGTTATGCCGCTCTCGTTCAACGCTCAGGATTTCTTTACCTTTACGGACAAGATGCTGCGTTTGGACCCAGAAGGGTATTCGCTTAAGCACTACCAAGATTTCTTGGGCCTTCGTGAAGATTCCAATGGCGAATGGCTGCGGTCCTTCTGGAACTCGTTGAAAATTGCACCTATCGCGACAGTTATTTCTGTTACCCTTGGCACATTGGCGGCCATTGGTTTGAGCCAAAGCCATGTACCCGGAAAACGGGCGATTATGGCGATTTTGATTTCGCCGATGATCGTGCCTTTGATCATTTCTGCGACAGGCATGTATTTCTTTTATTCCGACCTCGGCGGATTTTTGGAAAACACGATGGGGATGAACAAAGACTTCGTCGGCTATGTCAAAGTGATTTTGGCCCATGCTGTTCTTGGTATCCCATTCGTTATCATTACAGTGACCGCCACCCTTGTTGGATTTGATCGGTCCTTGACGCGCGCTGCGGCCAATATGGGCGCCGGCCCTGTGACAACCTTCTTCCGCGTGCAAATGCCATTGATTATGCCAGGCGTGATTTCAGGCGGCTTGTTTGCGTTCATTACGTCCTTTGACGAAGTTGTGGTTGTGATGTTTGTCGGCTCGGCGAGCCAGAAAACATTGCCGTGGCAGATGTTCCTTGGCCTTCGTGAGCAGATCAGCCCGACGATCCTCGCTGTTGCGACGATATTGGTCGCGCTGTCCATCGCGCTCTTGGCGACACTGGAAATCCTGCGCCGTCGCTCTGAACGGCTTCGGGGTATGTCACCGAGCTAATCTGATTTGAAAGCTCCGTTAGATCACGATCTACGGAGCTTTCTTTTTTGGTGACAATTCACTGACCAACATCGCAGTAATGATCATCGCCGCACCAATCAACGCTGTGGCTGGGAGCCGATCGCCCGCAATTCGGCCAATGATACCTGCCCAGACAGGTTCGCCTGAATAGATGATGGTTGCGCGTGTTGGGGAGACGGATCGTTGCGCCCAGTTCATTGTCATTTGGATGATCGCACTGGCAAGACCAAGCAAGGTCGCAATCGCAACAAAGGGAATCAGGTTTTGAGGCGCTGGTTCCTGTAGGATTGGGATAAGCACACAGGCGATACCAGACGTGATGAATAGCTGAACAAAGGTAACACGTTTAGCATCAATTTTGCCTGCGAACCATCCAATCAGAACGACCTCAACCGCAATTGCGACTGCGCTAATGATTGTAAAGATAACACCGATAGAAAATCCAGTTGATCCCTCTGACGGACCTGCGATCAAAACGAGCCCAGCAAAGGCCAAAGCGATTCCGATCCAGCTTCCTAAACGGGGCCGTTCGCGAAAGAGCAGCCATTGAAACAGCGGCACCATTGGGACGGCAAAAGCTGTGATAAAGGCGGATCGGCTCGATGAAATTGTCTGAAGTCCGTATGTTTGTAATGTGTATCCTAGGAATAAAAATACTCCAATCAGTGAACCTGCGAACCATTCATAGAGAGTGATCTTACCAAGATCCCGTCTCATCAATAGCGCAATAAAAAGCGCAGCGGTACCAAACCGAAGTGCGATAAAATAGAGGGGATCGCCAAAGCTGAGGGCGTATTTGACGGTTAAAAACGTCCCGCCCCAAATCATGGTTATGAGCACCAATGAAAACTGTGGCGACGGGCGAAATGAATTTGTCATAAGCTGCGGGTTTCTTTAGGGTAATTGCATAAGAATTGTTTGTTTGCTCTAGCACGCAACGTGAGCGAACTCCATTCGCTAATCAGGGGGACCATATGACCACAGCTTTGATCACACATGCGGATTGTTTGAACCACATCACACCGCCGGGTCATCCAGAGCAAGTAGCGCGTTTGGAGCATGTGTTGCACGCTTTAGAACCCTTGGACCTTGTGCATGTAGGTGCGCCCTTGGCAGGGGATGATGATTTGCTACGGGTTCACCCACAGAGCCATATCAATGATCTGCGTGAAAACATTCCTGAGCATGGGTTTTTTCAAATCGATGGTGATACGCATGTTAGTGCAGGATCACTTGATGCCGCTTATCGAGCGGCGGGTGGCGTTTTGAGGGCGGTGGATATGGTTATGTCGGGCGAGGCGGGCAATGCCTTTGTCGCCGTTCGCCCCCCAGGGCATCACGCGGAAACGTCAACGGCAATGGGATTTTGCCTCTTTGGAAATGTGGCTTTAGGGGCGAAACATGCCCTTGATTTCCATGGTTTGAAACGCGTCGCCGTTGTTGATTTTGACGTTCATCACGGCAATGGCACCCAAGATTTACTGTATGACGAGGCTCGTGCATTGGTAGTGACAAGCCAGCAAATGCCCCTTTGGCCCGGAACAGGCGAGGCGTCTGAAACTGGGGCACATGATACGATAATGAACATTCCCCTGCCTCCTGAAAGTGACGGGCAACATATGCGTCGCATTTATGAGGAACAGGTGTTTCCGAGGGTGCGGAACTTCAAACCAGAGCTGATTTTGATATCTGCAGGGTTTGATGCCCATCGCGATGATCCTTTAGCGCAACTGAATTGGGACACAGAGGATTTTGCGTGGCTTGCCCAACAGCTGTGTCAAATCGCAGATGAAACATGCAAGGGACGGGTGGTATCTGTGCTCGAAGGTGGGTATGATTTAGAAGCCTTGGCTCAATCCGCCAAAGCACATGTTGAACAATTAATTGAGGCTGCACAATGACACAGACACCCGTAGATCAAATGAGCTTTGAACAGGCTATGTCCGAATTAGAAGCAGTGGTCAGCAAACTCGAGCGAGGGGATGTGGCCTTGGAAGATTCGATTAAGCTATACGAGCGCGGCGCAGAACTGAAAAAGCGCTGCGAAGACAAGCTCAAAGAAGCCGAAGAAAAGGTAGCCGCTATCACTTTGGACGCACAAGGGACCCCCACAGGGACAACCCCCGTCGAAGGAATGTAATATGTTCCAAGACCGCTTAGCCCAAACCGCGCAGCAGGTTCAGGCGCATGTGGACGACGCATTAGCCCCACTTGGCACCACAGAGGTTGTTCAGGCGATGCGTTATGCGATGCAGGGCGGAAAACGATTGCGGGCTTTTTTGGTTATGGAGAGCGCGGGTTTGTTTGATATCCCCCCATCTCAGTCCATTTGGCCAGCCTCTGCGATTGAGGCAATACACTGTTATTCACTCATCCACGATGATTTGCCCTGTATGGATGATGACTCGCTGAGGCGTGGTCAGCCCACGGTTCATATAAAATGGGATGAGGCGACGGCTGTGTTGGCGGGGGACGCTTTGCAGTCGATTGGGTTTGAGTGGTGCTTAAACCCTGCAACAAGCCCATCCAGTGACGTGCGAACGGCGCTTGCCCTCGGTTTGTCACAAGCCGCAGGAGCACAAGGAATGGTGCTAGGTCAGGCTCTGGATATCGCAGCAGAAACTGCGAATGTCCCCCTTAGCCTCGACCAAATCACAGAATTACAACAGGGTAAAACAGGCGCCCTGATAAAGTGGTCTGCAACAGCAGGTGCTGTTTTAGCGAACCAAGACACAGCCCCCCTTGCGACCTACGCCGATGCGATTGGTTTAGCGTTCCAAATTGCGGATGATATCCTCGATATCGAGGGCGATGCCGAGAAAGCTGGCAAGCGTTTGAACAAGGATGCAGAGGCTGGAAAAGCCACCTTTGTTTTGCTTTTGGGGTTAGATGGTGCGAAACAAAGGGCACGTGAGTTAGTTTCAATGGCATCTGACACGGTTTCGGTGTATGGTGAACGGGCAAATTCCTTGCAAGATGCGGCGGCATTCATTATTTCGCGCGACAATTAACATCAGGGGCTTTTCATGAGTGATAGACCACAAACACCGCTTTTGGACACGATTGGGTCCCCTGAAGATCTTCGTGGGTTGAGCGATGCCCAGCTGACACAGGTCGCCCATGAATTGCGAACCGAAACGATTTCAGCTGTATCAGAGACTGGCGGCCACCTCGGCGCGGGCTTGGGTGTTGTGGAATTGACCGTTGCGCTTCATGCGGTGTTCAAGACGCCCCGCGACAAAATTATTTGGGACGTCTCGCACCAATGTTATCCGCATAAAATCCTCACGGGTCGGCGCGAACGTATCCGCACGATTCGTCAAAAAGATGGGTTATCTGGTTTCACCAAACGTACAGAGTCGTCCTATGATCCGTTTGGCGCGGCGCATTCTAGTACCTCGATTAGTGCCGCCCTTGGATTTGCAACAGCGCGTGATCTAGGGGGCGCATGCCCCGCAGGATTGGGCGACGCCATCGCTGTGATTGGGGATGGATCGATGACCGCTGGTATGGCGTATGAGGCGATGAACCACGCAGGTCACTTGAAAAAGCGGATGATCGTTATTTTGAATGATAATGAGATGTCTATTGCTCCGCCGGTTGGTGCGCTCTCGTCCTATTTATCCCAACTCTATGCAGGCGCTCCGTTCCAAGATTTTAAAGATGCGGCCAAAGGCGCGATAAGCTTTCTCCCTGAACCTTTTAGAGAGGGAGCAAAACGCGCAAAAGACTTGGTCAAAGGCATGACCGTTGGCGGAACGATGTTTGAGGCGTTGGGTTTTAATTATATTGGACCGATCGACGGCCACGATATGGATCAGCTCTTGCCTGTTTTGCGTATGGTTCAAGCGCGATCTAATCAGCCAGTCTTGATCCATGTGATCACCAAAAAAGGCAAAGGCTATGCCCCTGCCGAAAATGCGCGCGACAAGGGGCATGCGACGGCTAAATTTGACATTTTGACAGGCAAGCAAAAGAAAACACCGTCAAACGCCCCAAGCTATACACGTGTGTTTGCCGATGCCCTGTTGCAAGAGGCCTCCGAGGATCACCGTATCTGTGCCGTGACTGCGGCTATGCCAGATGGAACAGGTTTGAATTTGTTTGCCGAACGCTACCCATCGCGCTGTTTTGACGTTGGTATTGCGGAACAGCACGGCGTGACCTTTTCAGGGGCCCTAGCTGCGGGCGGAATGAAACCGTTCTGCGCAATCTATTCAACGTTTCTACAACGTGGCTATGACCAAGTTGTGCATGACGTTGCCCTTCAAAACTTGCCTGTTCGGTTTGCGATTGACCGCGCTGGGTTGGTGGGGGCTGATGGTGCCACACATGCGGGATCTTTTGACGTGGCGTTCATGGCGAACCTTCCAAATATGGTTGTGATGGCAGCGGCGGATGAGGCTGAATTGGTTCACATGGTTGCAACGGCTGCAGCGCATGATTCGGGCCCAATTGCCTTCCGCTATCCACGCGGTGAAGGCGAAGGCGTTGATTTACCAACCAAGGGCGACATCCTCGAGATTGGCAAAGGTCGCGTGGTCCAAGAGGGTCGTGGCGTTGCGCTGGTGTCCTTTGGGACTCGGTTAGGTGAAACATTGAAGGCGGCGGAAAACCTGTCTGCTCAGGGTATTTCGCCGACGGTCATTGATGCCCGATTTGCAAAACCCTTGGATGAAAAGCTCTTGCTTGAAACGGTTGCAAGTCATGACGCGATGATCACGATCGAAGAGGGGGCTGTTGGCGGCTTTGGTAGCCATGTCCAACAATTCTTGGCGGATAGTGGTGTGTTTGATGCGGGGTTCAAGTTCCGCTCCATGGTGCTTCCTGATGCGTTTATTGATCAATCAAGCCCCAAAGATATGTATGCCACAGCCAAGCTCAATGCAGAGGACATCGAAGCCAAGGTTTTGGACATTCTAGGCGTTGCGAGCTTAGCTAATCGATCCGCTGGATAGCATCGCAGATAGCCCAGATTTATAATCTGGGTGGATCAGCGTGATGCCGATTTCACGTTTGATTTTCGCATTATCAACCCGCTTGCTTTCGGAATAAAAGCTACGTGCCATGGGTGACATGTCGGCCTCGTCGAATGGGATCGCTGGGGGGAGGGGTTTTCCCAATAACTCCGCTGCATAAGCAATGACGTCTTGTGGTGGGGCCGGATCATCATCGCATAGGTTATAAATCGCACCAGCGTCTGGCGCATGTAGAGAGGCCGTAACGATTTGCGCAATGTCATCTACGTGGATACGGCTAAAGACTTGATCCGCTTTGATAATCCGCTTGGCGGTGCTATTCAGAACTTTGGCAAATGGTCCGCGCCCTGGTCCATAAATTCCAGCAAGGCGAAAAATATGCAGAGGGAGGTTTGGGACATTTGACCATGCTGCTTCCGCTGCAACACGGGCCTTGCCGCGTTCCGTGCTTGGAGTGAGAGGCGTGGTTTCGTCGACCCAACCTCCTGCGTGATCCCCATAAACGCCTGTCGTGGAAAGATACCCAACCCATTGATATCTCGCTGCGTTTTCAGTGATCACCGAGCCGTATACCTCTAGTACAGGATCACGACCCTCTCTCGGGGCGATAGAGGTGAGGATTGCATCGCTCGTTTCAAGGTATGTGACGCTTTCGTCGCTATTCCATTCCAAGGGATGAATACCAAGGGCGGCGAGCCGCTCAAGCCCCTCAGCTGAGCGTGAGGTGCCAGCGATGTCCCACTCATTGCGATCAAGCCGCTCCGCAATCGCCGTCGCACTATAGCCGTGCCCAAAAGAGATAAGTCGTTTTTTCATAGATCGAAGATGCTCACGAAGATGCGGAAACTTCAAGAGGAACATGACGGAACGTCGCTGCTGACAGTTCGTGTTGAGATGGAATAAGCTTTTGCTAACTTCAGGAGGCATAAAACCATGACAGATATCGTAATCTTAGGCGGTGCACGAACGGCCATCGGAACGTTCGGTGGATCGCTTGCGGCCATTCCGCCAATTGAACTGGGCACCGTCGCGGCCAAGGCTGCACTGGAACGTGCTGGTGTTGAGGGCGCTCAAATTGGCCATGTTGCCTTTGGTCATGTGATCAATACAGAGCCGCGTGACATGTACCTCAGCCGTGTGAGCGCGATGCAAGCCGGCGTTCCCGATACGACCCCCACCATGAATGTGAACCGTCTCTGTGGGTCGGGTGTTCAAGCTATCGTTTCTGTTGTGCAGTCCTTGATGTTGGGCGATGCGGAGTTTGGTTTGGCTGGGGGCGCAGAAAACATGAGCCGGTCGCCTTATATCGTTCCAGATCAACGGTGGGGATCAAAAATGGGTGATATTCGCACGCTGGATATGATGCTCGGTGCTCTGAATTGTCCGTTTGGTACGGGACATATGGGCGTTACAGCCGAGAATGTCGCAGCCGAACATGATGTGTCCCGTGCCGATCAAGATGCCTTTGCCATGCTCAGCCAAACACGTGCTGCCGCCGCAATCGAGGCGGGCCATTTCAAGGATCAAATTGTCCCTGTGGACGTCAAAGTGAAACGGGACATCGTTCCCTTTGACACGGATGAACATCCGAAGGCCACGTCTTTGGAGACACTTGGTGGGTTGAGACCCGTGTTCCAAAAGGACGGCTCTGTCACAGCTGGTAATGCCTCTGGTATCAATGACGGCGCGGCCGCGATTGTGTTAGCGCGCGCGGAAGCAGCCGAGCGATCTGGCCTAAAACCTTTGGCGCGTGTTTTAGGATATGCCCATGCAGGTGTACGCCCAGAAGTCATGGGAATTGGTCCAGTCCCTGCTGTCCAAAACCTATTGGATAAAACAGGACTAAGCATCCAAGATTTCGATGTCATCGAATCCAACGAGGCCTTCGCAGCGCAAGCATTGGCGGTTAACAAGGGGCTTGGCTTGGATCCTGAGAAGGTGAACCCAAACGGTGGGGCCATTGCATTGGGCCATCCAGTCGGGGCAACAGGAGCGATGATAACCGTCAAAGCGCTTTATGAATTGCAGCGAATTGGTGGTTCAAAAGCGTTGATCACAATGTGTATCGGCGGGGGCCAAGGCATCGCCCTAGCGATTGAGCGCTTGTAATCATTTAATATTTCTTTACGGCCTCTATGCATAACTCTGACGGGATATCCCGTCGGAGCTATGCATGAGTATTGCGATCAAATTAGCAGAGGAACGCCGCGCCCGTCTTGCGGCGGAACGCTTGCTTGAGCTGAAGCAAGCGGAATTGTTTGCGGCCAATCGCAAACTGGGGCGCCATGCGCAGGCGCTTAGCGAAGAAATCGTCGAAACCCGCGCCGAAATTACCAATGTTCGCAACGAAAACCAAAAGGTGAAATCCGATCTCACTGTTGCAAACGAAAAGATTGAAATTGTTGAACGTCGGCTATGGCATTCGATTGAAACGATCCGCGACGGGTTCGCGGTGTTTGATATTGATAATGGTCTGTTGATGGCAAACCCCGCTTATTTGTCGGTTTTTGACGGGTTAGAAGAGGTTGATCAAGGTGTAAGCTATGCCCGCATCCTTCAGCTGTTGACCGAAGAAGGCATTGTGAACATAGGCCGCGAAGACCCCACAGCCTGGCGCGCGCGGATGTTGGAGCGGTGGCAATCTCGATCCCCTGATCCTGTGATCATTCGATTGTGGAATGATGAATACATCAAACTTATTGATCGTCGGGGTCATGGCGGGGACGTGGTGACCTTGGCCTTGAATATCACTGAATCCGTTAATTATGAAAAAGCGTTGAAAGCCGTTCAAGAAAAGGCAGAGGCTGCTAATCGTGCTAAATCGGCCTTCTTAGCGAATATGAGCCACGAAATAAGAACGCCTATGAATGGTGTTGTCGGGATGGCTGACTTATTGACGGAAACGCCTCTGAGTGAGGAACAAAGGTTGTTTGTTGATACGATCAAGGGGTCGGGTGAAGCGCTCTTGGTGATTATCAACGATATCTTAGACTATTCCAAAATCGAAGCGGACAAAATGGTCCTGCATCAGGATACCTTTGATTTGGAACAGAGTATCCATGAAATTTTGGTCATGCTGCAATCAACGGCCCAGCAAAAGGGCATTGATCTGTTTATTGACTATGACATGTTCATGCCCTGTCAGTTCATCGGCGACCCAGGTCGCATTCGGCAAATTTTGACCAATTTGATTGGGAATGCCCTGAAATTCACGCTTGAGGGTCACGTTAAAATTACTGTCACGGGGCTGGGTCACGATCATGGACGTTGTGATATCAGAATTCTCATTGAGGATACGGGCATTGGTATTCCTGAGGAAAAAGTCGGTCATATATTCGGGGAATTTAATCAAGTTGACGATGAGAAAAACCGCCGCTTTGAGGGAACTGGCCTCGGTCTAGCGATTTCACAGCGCTTGGTGTCTATGATGGGCGGAGACATCTGGGTGACCTCCGACTTCGGCAAGGGGTCCTGTTTTGGGGTGCAGTTAACGCTGCCTCTTGGGGAAAGTGACCATGCTGTTCCAAATATGTCTGAGCAGTTTAAGCATGTGATTGTCTGCGATACCAATGACATTTTAACCTCTATCATATCTCGACAGCTTGCGGCCTTTGGTGTCACCGTCACCAATGTGACCCGCGGTCATGAGGCGCTGGATGCGCTATCATCTGAAACGGATCTTGTTTTGGCGGGGCAGCAGTTCGAAGATATGGATGGGTTCGACTTGGCCCAAGCGATTGCTGCCACTTCGCTTGCGCCTCCAGTTTTATTATTGGGGGCAAGCACGCAAGAGGTGGGGAACGACCCTGCAGGAAAATTTGTCGCGGGGGTTATTCCCGCGCCTGTTTCGCGGCGCAGCCTCTTATCAGTATTGAGTGGGCTGGATCCAAAGAGGCCTGAGCCGCAACAGCAGGAAATGAGTGAGGCTGCGCAGTCTTCCGTAGATCGTCGTATGCGTGTTCTGACGGCAGAAGATAATAAAACCAACCGCTTAGTCTTTCGCAAAATGATGAAGTCGTTGGAGATTGATCTTGAGTTTGCCGAAAACGGGGTTGAGGCGGTCGAGAAATTTCAATCGTTTAATCCTGATTTAATCTTCATGGATATTTCAATGCCCAAGATGGATGGCAAAGAGGCTACTCAAAAAATTAGGGGCCTTGAGGGGGCTTCTCGAATTCCCATCGTGGCGTTAACGGCGCATGCAATGAGTGGTGATCAACAAGACATATTAGCGGCAGGGTTGGACCGATATATGACCAAGCCCCTTCGGAAAGATGCGATTATTGACGTCATCTCAGAGTTTGCGCCAGAAGAATGTGCGCCGCTTCAAACGTAATATGTGCCAAGTCAAGTGTTCGCTTGGCACATTACTCTTAGGAAATTTGCTCTTTCAAAATCGATGCAGTGATCGAGATCATCAGATAAATACCTGACAGAATAAGCAATGTGAGCAAGGTGTCTTCGAATGCTTTTGGATAGCTGGGCGATTCCGAGGCGATTGGGTCAACAGCCAAGGTCAAATAGCGCGACTGAGATGTCGCATCGGCCTGGGTCGCCCGCATTTGTTCGAGGGAAGCCTGAAGCATTGCGTCCCGTGTCGCGAGGTCGGCTTGTGCGATCTGAATACGCGACACCATCTCAGCTAAGGTCATCCCGTTTTCAACTGGCTCGTTCATGCGCGCTTGCATTTCTTTTTTGGCGGACTGGAGACGGGCAATGTCCGCCTCTACTCCGCTCACGCGGCTTTGGTTTGGTCTGGCATTATCCAGCAAGGCTTGAAGTTGGATTTCCTTTTCAACGATTTGGGTTTCCAATTTACTGATTTGACCACGCAAGCTCCCGACATAGGCTTCGGGGTCCAACAATGTAGATTGCTGTAGGGACACCAAGGCTTCTTGGGCTTTGCGACGTTCTTCATCCGCCTCTGCGAATGCTTTTTTCGCGTCCGCAACTTGGTTTTCACGTTTGCGTTCGGATAGATTATCAACACGCTCTTCGGCATAAGCAATCAAGGCCTTGGAAAAACTGACAGCCACTTCGGGATCGGCGGCGGAGACTTCCATGTTGATCACGCCTTCAGTCGGATCAAACCCGATGATGACATGTTTTTTATACAGTTTATGTGCGCTCTCAATGGAGGCATCTGCGCCCAAACGTTGCAGAACATCAATATTTGGATCGCTAAAGTGTTCCACAAAGCCTTCGTCTTTTTCCAAGCGCAGCATGGCGTCTTTGGACAACAGGTAGGTTTGAACGGCGATTGCATCAGGGGTCGTTGCGAATTGAGTTCCCGACAACAATCCACCTGCGCCACCCCCTGCGCCAACGCTATCCGCCTTGATGATTTGAAAGGCAGATTTCGTGGCGTACATCGGGGTTGCTATGGATGTGAAATAATAGCCAGCCAACATGGTCGGAATGAGAACAAACGCCATTAAGCGAAGTACCAACATGACGGAATTACGGCGACGTCGGCGCAGCATATCCTTTTGAACGGCCATGATTTCTTTGTTGCGCTGCGCAGCCATCTCTTCAGGAGAAATTGGAACTTGTTCCGCGGGCACTTTGGCTGGTTCAATCCGCGATGGAAGTTGAACTTTGGAATTGTCTTGATCGTTTTCTGAAACGACTTGCATCATTGTACTGCGTTGAAAGGGATCAATCCCGTTGTCACGCAACATTTTTACGGCCTCGTGATCCGTTGCAAAGGCCAAGCCTTGTTTTTGCGCAGTTCGCCGTGCGATCCGCAATTGGCGTGGGGTAAGGCCCTCGTTCATAATTGCTTGGATCGCTGGATCCACGCGCAAATCTTGCTGCGTTGGTTGTGCTGTGTCTGGTTGAGGGCTTGCAACAGGCTCTGGCTGCACCTCTTTTACAGGGCGCGGCGTGACGGCCTTGTCAATTTTCGGTTTGCGTGTCCGAAATTTATTAACCTTGAGATTGGTAGTCATATAGCTGCTTCGCTTCCTCTAGGCTGTCAAACATATGCAGTTGTCCCTGCAATAATACAGCCGCTTTCTTAACATATTTTTCAAGGGTATCGGCTTGGTGTGAGACGATTATTGTCGTCGTCGTTTTGAACCGTTCTGCCAAAATAGCCCCTGCTTTTTTGTTGAATTCTACATCCGTCGTGCTCGGCATGCCTTCGTCGATTAAGTATATATCAAAATCTAAGGCAAGCATGAGGGAAAATGTGAACCTAGACTTCATTCCTGCAGAATATGTGCCAAGAGGTTGGTCAAAGTATTCTTCTAAGCCGCAAAGCCAACGGCAATAGGCTTCGACATAATCTGGATCTAGGCCGTAGAGTTTCGCAATATAACGGGAATTTTCCCGTGCGGTATGTTTTGGAACCACACCGCCCATAAATCCAAGGGGAAAAGAAATTTTACAGTTGCGATGAATTTCGCCTTCGTCAGCCTTTTCAAGGCCGGCCATCATTTTGATCAATGTTGTTTTACCGGTGCCATTGGGTGCCAAAATTCCCAAGGATTCCCCAAGTTCAACGCGAAAAGACACGCGATCAAGAATGATCTTACGTCTTGTTCCAGTCCAAAAGGACTTGCTCACGTTTACAAACTCTAACATTTACTACGATTTACCCGCGGTTATGGCCTGTTTATCATATAAATGGCCGTTGAGTTTCGATTTAATGACTAAATATGTTTATTTTTAGACCAATTTCCAATTCTGAGCGATATTCGGCTGAATGAAAAAAGCCGCCTCTGGAGAGACGGCTTTTTAGCAAGTTCTGGTTACTTACAATTCTTGTTTCTGAACGCCGGTCAATTTGCCTGCGATAATAGAAACGATTGCCGCGGCAAAGCTCAACAAGGCGCCCATTTTTGCAGCATCTTGAACTGGTCCTGCATCAAACGCGACAGCAGCCACAAAGAGCGACACAGTAAAGCCAATGGCGGCAATACAGCCAATAACAAATAGGTCGATGATGCGCATACCCTGTGGAATGCCCAACCCAAGGGGTCGTGCAGCAATCCACCCAAACAACATGATTCCCAAAGGTTTCCCGATCAAGAGGCCTGCTAGAACGAGCCATGTCGCATCGCCCATCGCCGAGAATTCGACACCTGCATTCAATAGCCCAAAGAAGAACAGGATGACTTCGACAGGGTGTTTCAAAGCATGTTCCATTGTGTTCAGGAGATCATGCAAATGCTCTTCTGCTTCGTTAAAGATGCCGAACGCACGATCCGCATGTGGGATAATGGTCACAACTGGCAACAACCCAAGTGCTGGGTGCAAGCCAGACCGCATAAAGCCGTACCAGCTAATGCAGCCTGCAATCGCGTAGGGGAGGAAAGACAGCTTCTTGCGAACCCAAGTTGAATAGGGACGCAATTGATTTCCTGTGTCCAATCGACGTGGCAACCAGTTGAAGACAACATACACAACGATTGCTGCCGCAAGGGAGAGCAACAGCCACTGAGGCGCAAGGTCACCAGACGGGTAGAAAATCGCGAGAATAATCAAGCCTGCGGCATCATCTGCAATCGCCAAGAGCAACAAAAAGCGGATGGCTGGATGGCCTGCACCAAATACGATACGGCCTACAAGGTAGCTAAACGCAATGTCCGTCGCAGTTGGGATCGCCCAACCGTTTGCAACCGCGTTGTACGTGTCTGATCCCATGAGGAAAGCAAGACCCAAGTAAACGGAAATAGGACCGGCCATGCCGCCAAAGGTTGCGAACAATGGTGTGGCCGCTTTCTTACCGCGGAGGCTTCCGTTTTTGAGAATGACTGCTTCCCAAACTTCTTTGGCAGCGATTGCAAAGAACAAGGCCATTGCAATGTCATTGATCAAATAGTGAAGTGTCAAGGTGCGATGACCATCGTGCAGGTGACCAATTGGCGCGTGATCCCAGATCACAAATTCCACAAAATGGTGATAGGTTTCAGGATTGGTATTTGCCCAGACCAAGGCAAGGATCGCCCCGAAAATCAACAAAAGCGAATAGTTAGTTAAGAAATTCCATACTCTGTACATGGCGTCCTCTTTGGTTCTGCTCCACGTTGTTGGCACGGTTAGCGTATTTCCCATATGCGGGCAATCAAACGTTGCGAAATCCAAACACAATGATGCGTATTCAGTGATAATCGTCGCAAATCACGCAAATGTTACCCAAATGCATGTCTTTTTTAGATGGAACGGGGGGGAGTTTACGGATCAATTGCACCTGCAGTGTCGCAAGGCTTATCCTTCGGCATCCATTTTTAGCCGCAAGTCGCGCAAAATCGGCAAAACGGATTTTAACCTGTCTTCGCCCACTTGATCAAAAATATCTGAGATCACGGGCATAAGTGCTGTAATCGCGGCGTCGCGTGCATTCCGACCAGCTGGACTAATTGCCACCATTTTGCGTCGTGCGTCGTCCCAGTCTGGGCGAATGTGAATGTGACCTGCAACTTCGAGCTTATTAAGAGTGTTCGTCATTGCGCCACGTGTCACATGAAAGCTCTTAGCCAGTTGAGCTGGTGTGCGCTCAGCGTTCAAATGCGCTAAATGATTGAGGACGGAAAAATGTGACAGCTCCATCCCCTTTGGCAAGACCTTTGCCAAACGGTTACGGATAAGTTGATCCACTGTTAATAATTCGCTGATGAGCGAGATATTTAGCCCAGAAGTCTGGTCACGCATGTCAGGGTCCTAAATAGGGGCGATCGTGGAGCAAGGATGGCACACGTGCCCGTGCTTGTTCAACGAGGTTTAAGTTTAAAGTGTGGTAACATATGGACGGTGTTGACGCCAAAGTCACACAAATTTCCCCCCAGGGATCAACGATCAACGAGTGGCCATAGGTCTTACGGGTTCCATCCGGGTCGTGTTCACCACATTGCGCGGGAGCAAGAATATAACACCCAGTTTCAATCGCGCGTGCGCGAAGTAAGGTGTCCCAATGCGCTTCGCCCGTTGGTCGTGCAAAGGCAGCAGGGACCGTTATGATCTGGGCCCCCGCTTGAGCCATGTCGCGATACAAGTGAGGAAAGCGAACGTCATAACATATACTTAGGCCGATGTTACCAAATGGCGTTGTTGCAACGACAGCCTTGTCCCCTGGTCGATACCCAGCGGATTCACGATAAGATTCGGTTTCAGAAAGCGTGACATCAAACATGTGAATCTTGTCATACTGCGCAATGACGTCACCATTGTTCGATATGAGAAAAGATCGATTTGCAAAACGTCCGTCCGGATCATTGGTTTTCAGGGCCAGTGAGCCGATCAACACCCAAACGCCGCGTTGTTGTGCAAAGGCGCGGATCGCTCTGAGGGTTTGATCGCTTTCTTGCGGTTCTAAGACCGATGTTTGATGCGCGCGGCTAGAGGATATGCAATTTGTGACCTCAGGCGTCAAAATGAACTCTGCGCCATTATCTGCCGCTTCATTCAATCGTTGTAATGTCACCCCTAAATTTGCCGAGGGATCATTACCGACTGAGAGCTGGACAAGCGCAACTTTGGTCATTGGGCTAACAGAGGGTCCAGCTTTCCAGACCGCTCTAACGCATAAAGCTCATCACAGCCCCCGATATGTTGGCCGTCGATGAAAATTTGCGGAACTGTGCGTGCACCAAAGGCGCGATCTATCATTTCAGGTTTGCGATCTGGATTTTGAAAAACATCAACTTCAGAAAACGGTATATCTTTTGAGGTCAAAAGGCGTTTTGCAGCGTGGCAATACCCGCACAGGGGTGATGTGTATATTTCGACAGTAGCCATTGGGTCCATCCATTCTGGTTTACACTCTACTTAACCCCCCTTTGCTGCGCGCGCTAGGACGACAACATCAATTTTTTTGGCGCAAGCGTTCAAACAGGCGCGTGTCGCGGCGTCAAATGTCGCTCCAGAGGTCATGACGTCATCTACAAGCAGTATAGATTTGCCCTCCACCAAACTTTCTTTCCCTAATTTGACGCGGATCGCATTTAGTAATCGGTCATATCGCTCTTGGGTTCCAATGTGTTCTAATGGGCGCGTTGGCTTTGTCCGCTCTAGGACATTGTAGAGCGGTCTTATGTTCAGAGCCTTCGCCATTGACGTCGCTAAAAGGGAGGCTTGATTGTATTTCCGTTGGGCGGCGCGAGACCAATGTAATGGGATAGGCAGGACAATAGTGTCAGGCGTCACAATATCACTAACGCTTTGGGCCATCCATCGACCAACAGGGGGGGCGATATCGGTGCGATCCCCATGCTTTAAACCCAAGACGAGCTTTTTCGCATTGCCTGAATAGTGCAAAACAGCACGCCCCTGCTGCCAAGGCCTCCCAGAGGCATGACAGGATTCGCAGAGATCCGTTTGATCAATCTGAGGGCCAAGCAAAGGTGCGCTGCATTGAACGCATGCGGCGCCGTTAATAAACGGAGTGTCCTGCCAACATTCGCCGCATAAACCAAAATCACTATGAACGATATCGCCACAGCACAAACATTGTGCAGGGTAAATCAAACGCATTGCTGTTTGAAAGCTGAGCAGTTTCACACTATGTGCCCCTTATGACAAATCAAACTCAGTTAATTGATCGCCACGCGCTTTTGGCTCATCGGGGTCGGCATATTGCCGGACGTGGAGACTTTTTGCACGATGAAGCGATCATCGACGTTCAAGATCGCCTAAGTATGGTTACGAAGTCGTTTACGGATGTCGCCATTGTCACAAGTTTCCCAGACCCTTGGGCACGCGCCTTTCCTGATGCGTGCGTGGTTGCGGACGACGATGTTTTGGACCTTGCTGAACAGAGCTTTGATCTCGTCATTCATGGAATGTGTTTGCATTGGGCCAATGATCCAGTGGGTCAGCTGATTCAATGTCGCCGGGCCTTGCGCCCTGACGGATTGTTCATCGCGGTTCTTCTCGGGGGGGAAACCCTGTCTGAATTGCGGGCATCTCTTGCGGAGGGGGAAATTAAGGTCCGCGGCGGATTGTCACCTCGGGTTTTGCCTATGTCCGAAATTCGTGACGTTGGAGGCTTGTTGCAACGCGCCGCTTTTGCGCTTCCTGTGGCGGATAGTGCTGTCATAAAAACCGAATATGCTAATCTCTTTTCACTGATGGCGGATCTCAGGGCGATGGGGGAAACCAACGCTTTAACAGAGAGATCAAGGCATTTTACGCCGCGCGCCGTCTTTGTTGAGGCAGCTCAAATTTATGCAGAGACCTTTGGAACCGAGAGTGGGGCAATTCCTGCGCGATTTGAACAAATCTTTCTGACAGGCTGGGCACCAGATGAGAGCCAGCCGAAACCACTCAAGCCGGGCTCTGCGTCAATGCGGCTGGCAGATGCGCTGGGCGTGCCTGAAAAGCCTTTGAAAGATTGACGTTCTGGTGAAATGCCTTAGATATCGGTGCCAACGTTAAACAAAATGGAATTTGTCATGTTCGACCCGAATGTCCCTCAGGAATGCCCAGCTCATGCTCAGGCGGATCACCCCAAAGTGCCCAAGCAAAAAGTTGGTGTTCTGTTGGCGAATTTAGGGACACCAGATAATTTCGACTATTGGTCAATGCGCCGGTATTTGTCCGAGTTTTTATCAGACCGTCGTGTGATCGATTATTCGCCTCTATTGTGGCAGCCTTTGTTGCAGCTCATTATTTTGACATCGCGCCCGTTCCGCTCTGGTGCGAACTACAAATTGATTTGGAATCATGACAAAGGCGAAAGCCCTTTGATGACAATTACCAAGGACCAGACTGCGAAAATTACGGATCGTATGAAGGACCTCTATGGCGATGATGTTATGGTTGATTTCTGTATGCGCTATGGCAACCCATCCACAAAGTCCAAAGTCCGTGAAATGGTGCGCGCAGGATGCACCAAGATTTTGTTCTTTCCGCTTTACCCACATTACGCAGGTGCGACGTCTGCCACGGCGAACGATCAGTTCTTTCGCGCGCTGATGGATGAAAAATGGCAGCCGATTGCACGTGTGGTTGAGCCTTATTTTGAAAAGCCAGAATACATCGAAGCCTTGGCTCAATCCGTTGAGCGTGCTTACGCAGAGGCCGAAACGCGCCCTGAGATTTTGGTCTGTTCCTATCACGGAGTTCCAAAGCGCTATTTGATGCAAGGTGATCCGTACCATTGCCAATGTCAGAAAACAACGCGATTGCTCAAGGTACGCTTGGGTTGGAAAGACACAGAGATCGTCACAACGTTCCAGTCAAAATTTGGTCCAGAAGAATGGCTAAAACCTTATACGGTTAAAGAAGTCGCGCGCTTGGCTGAAGAAGAAGGCAAAAAGAACATTGCTGTCATTGCCCCTGCGTTTTCAGCGGACTGCATTGAAACATTGGAAGAAATCAAAGGCGAAATTTGCGAAAGCTTCGAAGAAGCTGGCGGCGAACATTTCACCTACATCCCGTGTCTGAATGATGATGACGCGCATATCGATGCTCTGACAAGCTTGATCCAAAGCAATCTTAAAGGCTGGGTAGAGTAACTCTATCCCTTGATAATCCTTCTTGTGCACGGCAAGGTCACTTAAGTGCCGTGCCAAGAGGGGATATTCATGAGCAATTACAAAAAACTTCAAACGGCGTTTGCTCAGCAGCTAGCTGATAACAAAGCGTTTGTTGAACAAAATATCGTTTTTGCCGAGAATATAGCGGGCGATATTTGCACGTTCCTTGAACTCCCAGAAAATGATCCAAAAACGGATTTGCTAGAACGGCCTTTTCAATTTTTGCGTCCCGATCCTGAAAAGGGATTTGCGCCTCAGGAAACTCTACGCCAAGCCGTCATCAGTCTGCCCGAAGGGAAGTTCCAATTTGGGCTGGGCGTTTTATTGGAGACAGGTCAAAAGGATCATCCCAAACAGGTCGCTCGGTTCGGCGTGAGCTGTGATCGCAACGGCGACAGGCTCTTGATCGATATAATGGGGAAATCGTTTGATATTCTGGCCTCAGTCGATTCTCCGTTAGAGCTTGGGGATGTATGCCAGCATGTCTTGGATGATCTATTGCGCGAATTAGAGTGGCGTATTGGGGACGAGATTGAACAAACACGAATAGGGTTCGATTTTAGCGCACTCATAGATTGATCGAGGAAAACCCATGGGCATTCGTTTCTTTTCTGACAAAAATAGACCTGTCCACATGGGTCCGTTCCCGCTTGAAAATTTTACGCGGGGGGCAATGCCTGACTTAGCAACGGTCCCGGCTATGACTGCGTTATCGTTTAGATCGCAGAACAGGGACAGTATTGTGCCTGCCATGGGTGAATATCAAGCAATGCTAGATGCCATACGCGATGGATTGGTGAACAAGGCTGTTGCGGATATTCCGTCTGATCCAATTGAGCGTGCGCAACATATTAAGGCCTTCGGATATTTTAACGATGCGGCGATGATTGGCATCTGTCGCCTACCTGAACAGGCGCTGTTGGACGCGCCGATTGTTAATCCTGACATCAATAGATTGGCCGAGGACCTCAAGACCAAACAAACCAAAACTTTGGCCTCGGGGATCGATCTTATTATGGCTGATTTGCGTGACTCGATGGAGGCACCACCTCAGGGAATAGACGGACACACACATGCAGTTGTGTTTCTCTATCAAAACCCTCGTGATCCCAAACCAGATGAGCCAGGATCAGATTGGATTATTGATGCAGGGGCTCATCGTGGGGCGCTGCGGGCAAATGAAACGGCGGCGGTCATCGGCAATTACATCCGTTTGCTTGGCTTTGATGCAAAATCACATTCAATGTCTGCCACGGATGTTGATCTCTCCCGCCTAGCCGTCGCTGCAGGATTGCTTTGGGGGGAGGGGAATTCCTTGGAATGTCCGTTTCTCGGGCAGAACTTTGGGCTGGCTGCGGTGACGTGTACTTTGGAGATGGCGATTGACCAGCCGCTTGCTCCTAAATCGCAGCAATCTTGGTTCAAGACGCAGGGTCCGAGTTGGTGGTTGGGGAAGGGAACGGCCAAATCGGGGCTTACCCTTGATCCTTTTTCCTCGCGCAATTTCAAAGATGGCCCACATCCCTTTGAACGTCTCAAACGTATCGAGACACCCACAACCTATATGGACGAAGCCAACATTCCCCGTGTTCCAAAACGCACCGACATGTTTGCGCGGTCTCAATTTGGGGACATGGGCAAGGCCAATCAGGCCGCTGCCAAAGGGGGATATTACGCGCGTAAATCTGCGCCAAGCTTTGCTCAACGCCGCGCCTTGGGGGCCTTTGTTCTCATCCAAAATGGTGACAAGAATTTAGACGGCCCAAAACCAAATGATGCACAGAGAAATGCGGACAATATCAAAGCCGCCTGTTATTTCTTGGGCGTTGATGCAACCGGGTTGTCGCGATGCCCTGAATGGGCGTGGTATTCTCATGATGCCGCTGGTGAAGTGGTGAATCCGCCCCATGATCAAGCAATCAGTATGATTATTGATCAAGGACGTGAAACCATGGAGGGCGCGTCTGGAGATGATTGGATCGCTGTTGCCCAATCTATGCGCGCTTATTTGCGATTTTCACTGTTGGGTGGCGTGATCGCAAAACACATTCGTAACCTAGGATATAGCGCCAAGTCGCATACGGTCATGGACGGCGACGTCTTGCAGCCGCCGTTGTTGCTCTTGTCTGGTTTGGGTGAAGTGAGCCGCATTGGTGAGGTTATATTGAACCCGTATCTCGGCCCGCGACTGAAATCTGGCGTGGTCACGACCGATATGCCGATGGTTCATGATAAACCGATTGATTTTGGGCTGCAAAATTTCTGTGAGAATTGCAATAAATGCGCCCGTGAATGTCCCTCAGGTGCCATCACCGCAGGTCCCAAATTGATGTTCAACGGATATGAGATTTGGAAGTCGGACAGCCAAAAATGCACCACATATCGCATCACCAACCAAGGGGGTGCCATGTGTGGGAGATGCATGAAAACCTGTCCTTGGAATTTGGAGGGGCTTTTTGCTGAGGCACCGTTCCGCTGGGCCGCGATGAATATACCTTCTGCGGCCCCAATTCTTGCAAAAATGGATGACATGGTTGGCAATGGTGAAATCAATCCGATCAAAAAATGGTGGTGGGATATCGAATTGGCGGAAGACGGGGCGTATCGTCCTGCGCGTGCGCCAGTGTTGGCGCGCCGACTTCAAAAAGAGTTAGACCTCAAGTATGAGGATCAAACCCTAGCAGTCTATCCAGCCCCCCTTGCACCTCACCCCTATCCTTATCCATTTCCAATGGAGCGCGAAAAAGGGATCGAAGCCTATCAAGCTATGGTGACTGCGGAGGAGCACAAGGCAAAATTAGCCCGCGGAGAGAAAGATCATTTGCACATCTACTCTGCTGATGGTGAAAGCCCCGTCTTGCGTGTTGAGATCACCAAAGTTGAGGTCATGGCAGAAGGCGTGACCAAGTATGAATTTTCAGCATTGGATGGGTCTGATTTGCCAGAATGGACAGCTGGTGCACATTTAGACATTGTTGTTGCCCCCGAATACCTGCGCCAATATTCGATGTCGGGAAATCCAGCTGATCGGAAAACCTATCAGATTAGTGTTCTTCGAGAGGATGAAGGACGGGGTGGATCTTTGTTCCTTCACCGTATTTTCACTTTGGGACGAAAGATATTCATTTCAAAGCCAATTAATCAGTTTGAATTGGTTGAAGATGCTCAAATGACCTTTTTGATGGGGGGTGGTATTGGCATCACTCCGATGATCGCCTTTGCGCATCGTTTGCATGCTTTGGGTCGGGCATTTGAATTACACTATAGCATCGCAGACCGCAAGAAGGCTGGGTTCTTGGATGATTTGGAAGCTATGCCATGGGGTGACAATGTGCATATTCATGTTTCTAACGAAGGGTCTCGTGCAGATTTGGATCACATCCTTGGCGGCTATAAAGAGGGGGCACATGTTTATACCTGTGGGCCAGATCGATACATGTCTTCGGTTATGGAGGCAGCCCAAGCCGCAGGGTTCCCTGAAGAGGCCTGCCATTTGGAGTATTTCAACCTTCCAGAGCAGCCTGACTATGTGAACAAGCCCTTTGAAGTTGCCTTGACTGATGGTCGTCGTTTCGACATTCCAGCGGATCGCACGGCAACGGATGTATTAGTCGAAGCAGGTGTGAATATTGATGTAAAGTGCAGCGATGGCTTATGTGGCGTTTGCAAATGCACCTTGGTCTCAGGGGAGGTTGAGCATCGTGATTATGTCCTGTCCAAATCACAACGCGAGAATTCGGTTATTCTCTGTCAGTCGAGGGCAAAAGAGGACGGTGGCTCCATCGTTATTGATGTCCCTTAAGTCCTAGCCGGTGTTTGCCTCCGGCGGGGATATTTCAAAAAAGAAGAAGCCCTTACGGTGTTATCTGAACGATCAACTTTCCGAAGTTCCCACCATTGAGCAAGTTGATAAAGGCTTGGGGCGCGTGCTCTAAACCTTGAACGATGTCCTCTTTGTAGGTGATGGTTCCTGAGGCGACGAGTGGGGCGACCTGTTTTAAGAAGCTTGGATATTGGTCCCAGTGGTCCGAGATGATGAAGCCAGAAACCGAGAGGCGGTTCACCAAAATAGTGCGCCATAATTTTGGAAGCATGTCTTGGGCATGAGAGGCATTTGCCCCTAGGGCCCCCGCGTTATACCAGCTGATCATTCCGCAGACTGGAATGCGACCACCGACATTCATCAGGGGAAGCACGGCGAGTAAAACTTTGCCAGCGACGTTTTCGAAATAGATGTCGATCCCTTGGGGGCAGTGTTGCGCGAGAGCCTTTCTAAGAGAGGAGGCATCTGGATATTGCGAATGATCGAGGCAGTCGTCAAAACCGAGCACATCACAGGCAAAGGCGCATTTGTCTGCTCCGCCTGCAATTCCAACAACTCTTAGGCCCATGGATTTCGCAAGTTGTCCAACCATGGATCCGACAGGACCAGTCGCGGCGGCAACCACTAGAGTTTCGCCAGATTTTGGAGCCGCTAGTTGTGTTAACCCGTACCATCCGGTGAACCCAGGCATGCCAAGGACACCGAGGGCAGTTGTGATCGGCGCGAGGCTAGGGTCAAGTTTTCTAACCTCTTTGCCAGAGACACAGGCATGACTGGCCCAGCCAAACATGCCAAAGACATGATCACCAACATTGATGTGGTCATTTTTGGATGCGATGACCTGACCCACGCCGCCCGCTTCCATTTTTTGGCCTAACTCAATGGGGGCAGAATAGGATTTTGCATCATCCATCCGTCCGCGCATGTAGGGATCGAGGGACATATAATCGACTTTTACCAGTATTTCGCCATCTTGTGGTGTTGGCATTTCGGCGGTTTGCAGACGGAAATCGCTTTGTTTCGGTGCGCCTTGGGGGCGGTTCTGTAGCGAGATATAAGAATAGGTCATTTTGGCCCTTTCATGAGCGGCGATATCGAAAGACGCCAGTTGATGTTGCAACGAGGGTGCCTGTGTCATCAAAGAGGCGACCTTCGGCAAAATATGTTTTGGCCCCACCACCTGTTTTGTTCCCCTCAGCGATCAGCATATGACCGCTGGCTTGGGCGAGATAGTTGACCGATAAGTTCAAGGTCATTGCCATGACGCGTGTGTCACTCTCAGTGGTGAAGCATCCGCAATAGCCCATAGCCGTATCGAGCAGCGTGGCTAAAACGCCCCCATGCAAGATGCCTTGGCGGTTCAATAGATATGGTTCGATGGGTTGTTCAAGGCGACAAAAATCAGGGGACCACTCTGTGAGCCGATAGCCGAGATGTGCCTGAAGAGCGTAGGGCGTTTCTTTGAGGATAGGGTCTGGAGTTGTCATACTGTTGTCGCGGCCTTTAATCCGAGGTCTGCAAAGTCAGGAACCATGCGTCCTAATTCCAAAGCGCGCTCTGGGTTTGAGGCATTGCCATCCAGAGCGCGTTTTTTAACGCCTTGAAGAATGGCGGCCATACGAAAGAAACAAAAGGCCAGGTAGAAGCCAAAATTGTCGATGCCTGCGATGTTCCGCCTCTGGCAGTAGTTGTCAATGAACTCTTGGTCTTCCATTAATCCTAGGCTGCGACGATCCACATCGCGAAGTCCGCGTCCTTTGGATCCTGTGGGCATAGACCATTGCATAATGACGGCCGCAAGATCGGCAAATGGATGCCCTGTTGTGGATAATTCCCAATCTAACACGGCGAGGCACCTTGCATCAGTGGGATGAAAGAGCATGTTATCGATGCGATAATCGCCGTGTACCAAAGTCCGTTGACCGTCATCAGGGGGCATATTGGTGGCGAGCCAATTGATTAGCTCGTTCATTGGCTCGATCGTTTCCGTTTCACTTGCGTGGTATTGTTTGGACCATCTCTCCGTTTGGCGGCTGAAATAATTTCCTGTTGGGCCAAAATCATTCAATCCGACTGAATTTAAGTCCACGGAATGAATATCGGCCAAAACGCGGTTCATTTCGGATTGGATGAGACCGCGTTGATCTTGGGAAACCTCTGTCAGGCGAGGGTCATCAAAGTTTCGCCCGTGAATATGGTCCATGATGTAGAAATCCGCTCCAAGGATGTCGCTATCTTGACACAAGATATGCATCTTGGCGACGGGGACAGAGGTTCCCTGAAGGGCGGATTGAACGCGGAATTCGCGATCAACGGCATGCGCTGATTTCAGCAACACGCCAGGTGGTTTTCGGCGTAGCACATAACTGTGCTGAGGCGTTTCAAGTTTGAATGTCGGGTTGGATTGGCCACCCTCAAATTTTGTCGCCTCAACAGGCCCTTTGAAATTCGGCAGGTTCTTTTCCAGCCAAGGAGTCAAAGTCGTCAGATTAAGCAATGCGTGATCCGTCATGATGGGCCTCTGCGTTTGGGCTATTGCAAATACGTTAGGCCAATCCACGTTGCGATCAAAGCGGGGCGGCGTTCGTTTTCGATTTCTACGGAAATGTCCCAGACGTTTGTGATTTCTTTCGGCCGCGTTTCTTTTAACTCTGTTAGCGTGAAATGAGCCCGTACACGCGCGCCAGATTTGACAGGAGACACAAAGCGGATTTTGTCAAAGCCATAGTTCACCCCCATTTTTGTTCCCTCGATACCGGGAATTGCATCATACATCATCGCCGATAGTAAAGAGAGCGTTAGGAACCCATGCGCGATTGTTGTGCCAAATGGCGTTTCTTTGGCGGCAACTGGGTCGGTGTGGATGAATTGAGTGTCTTCTGTAACCTGAGCAAATTGATCTATGCGGGATTGATCCACGGTGAACCAGCGCGATGGGGCAACTGGACTACCGACAGAGGCATATAGATCATTTAGAGTTATCGTGCTCATGTCTGTCCTCATCAAATTTATAGGGCTATCAGGCAAGCCTATTGACACCTCTTTGTCGTTTATACAGTCAAAAGTGAAATGGCTGCATACTCAAGGCTTGAATTGCGAAGTGCCGCTACGTTTTTGGAAATAGTTAGAAAACCTGCCCAATATGTGGAAAACCTGCCGATTTTCCCCTTGGTCATTGCGCCAAACAGCGCAACGTTTTATGTGCAATGGCAATGCATGACATAAAAGGCGATGAACGTGGCGAATTTTCTGTATCAAGGTGACCTACCTGATGATCTGGACTTAGGTCCTGTTGTTGCAATTGATTGTGAAACAATGGGGCTCAATCCGCATAGGGATCGGCTCTGTGTTATTCAAATGTCGAGCGGTGATGGACATGCGCATCTTGTTCAAGTGGCACAGGGTCAAACAGAAGCGCCTAATCTGTGCCGTATGTTAGAAGATCCGAATGTTCTCAAACTGTTTCATTTCGGCCGTTTCGATATTGCTGCAATGTATAATGCCTTTGGCGCGCTCACTGCGCCCGTTTATTGCACAAAAATTGCGTCCAAGCTGATCCGTACCTATACGGATCGTCATGGGCTCAAGAACCTTTTGCAGGAATTGCTGGGTGTCGATATCTCCAAACATCAACAATCAAGCGATTGGGGCGCGGCTGAATTAAGCCAAGCACAATTGGATTATGCGGCATCGGATGTTTTATACCTTCACCAATTACGTGATGTGTTGAATGCGCGCTTGGAGCGCGAAGGCCGCATGGAATTGGCACAATCCTGTTATGATTTCTTGCCCACGCGCGCCAAACTCGATTTGGCTGGCTGGCCTGAAATCGATATATTCTCGCATTAGGGTGATGTGTGCTGACCTCTGATCATTTATATTCGCGCGTGATTTCAGGGCTTAAGATTGCTTTGCCCCTCGTCGCGATTGGATCGATGTCGAGCATGTTCTTGATGTCTAAATCGGCCCCTGATCAAAGCAAAATTCCCTTTGCCCAAGTGGGGTTGATTGATAAAATCAGGGATCAACAGCTCAGCCAGCCTTATTTTTCTGGCACAACGGATGCTGGTGATCGGATCACGCTGTCGGCCTCGGCAATAAAGCCTGATTTGAAAAACCCAGGTAGCTTGATGGCTGAGAATATTTTGACCAGCTTGTCAGATCAGACGGGGCAAACCATCACGTTTGCGGGCCAACGCGGCGTGTATCACGACAAGGCCAAACAGATCGATATGACGAGCGGTGTTCAGATTTTAACAGAAGATGGATATCAACTGAGCGCAGCCACTCTGTCCATGAGCTTTGAGCATTCATCTCTGATTGCCGATGGGCCAATCCAAGGAACAGGACCGCACGGTATTCTCGAAGCGGGTCGGCTTGAAGTAACACGCGAAAATCCGCAAGCTGGGTTTCTAATCGTTTTTAAAAATGGTGTTAAGGTGGTATACGATCCACAAAATTAGGAATGTTGGTGTGACGCACGTATTTAAAGCTATCTTCTTTACCCTCTGTTGTGTGGCAACCGTGTCATTGGCTCAGAGCTCGGGTTTTGGGTCAATCAAAGCCAATCAAAATGCCCCTATTTCACTTGAAGCGGATCAGTTGTCCGTAGATGAAGTGAGCAATACAGCGCTGTTTGAAGGGGCTGTTGAAATTGCACAGGGTGATGTGTCCCTCAGTGCGGCGCGTGTGACTGTGTATTATGGCGATACGCAAACTGACATTTCTAAGATGATCGCATCAGGAAATGTTGTTTTGAACAGTGCTCCTGATTTTGCACAAGCCGATCAAGCAGATTTTGACATCGAAGCCGGCACGTTGATTTTGACGGGGGATGTGACCGTTCGCCAAGATGGAAACAACCTCACAGCTCAGCGAATTGAAATTGACCTAGATACGGGCGCTGCAAAAATGTCTGGGCGTGTCAAAACCATTTTGACGCCCAAGAAATAGCCGCCACATGTCGCCAGAGTTAATTTCTCAAAATGATGACTATGGATTGGTCATAAAGGGGCTCAGAAAGAGCTATCGCAAGCGTGTCGTCATCCGAGATGTCAGCATGGAACTGCGCCGTGGTGAAGTTATCGCGTTGCTGGGTCCTAATGGTTCAGGCAAGACCACGAGCTTTTATTCGATTGCTGGATTGGTAAATCCAGAAGGTGGGCAAGTCTTGGTTGATGGGCGGGATGTGACATCCTTGCCAATGTATCGCCGTGCCAAGCTGGGAATTGGGTACCTTCCACAAGAAATGTCGATATTCCGCGGATTATCCGTTGAGGACAATATCTCCTCAATTTTGGATATTGCCGAAAAAGATCGTCACAAACGTCGAGAACGCCTTGAGGAGTTGTTGTCAGACTTCTCTATCGAGCACTTGCGCCGAACCCCTGCAATTGCCTTGTCGGGTGGCGAGCGCCGCCGCGTTGAAATTGCGAGATGCTTGGCCGCGAACCCTAAATACCTTTTGCTTGATGAACCATTTGCTGGGGTTGATCCGATTTCTGTCGGGGATATCCGCAATTTGGTCTCTGATCTTAAAAAGCGCGGATTGGGTGTTTTGATCACAGATCACAATGTCAGGGAAACCTTAGAAATTGTGGATCGTGCGTATATTTTGCATGATGGAACTGTGCTTATGTCAGGCTCCCCAGAGGAAGTTGTGCAAAACGAAAACGTAAGGCGCGTCTATTTAGGCGATGATTTTAAGATCAGCTAAGTGCCCATTTATTACGTTTTTAACCAATCCTGAGCGTGGCCCTTTCGTATATTTTTTCATCTAACCATTGACAGACACCCCTTGTCTCGACTTCAATACAAGGGACAGCTCGCGACTATCGATCGCAAATAGGACCATAACCGCTTCGGTTAACCTGTTGAAAAGCTGTTGTTTTCATCATCGGACGTGATCGACGCCCGCGCAGTTTTCTTGCGCCGACTGAATTCGTCCGTCTTCTTAAGAGAGGATTAAAAATGCGCTACCAAATTTCTGGAAAACAAATTGATATTGGCGAAGCACTGCAAACGCACGTGAAGGCAGAGCTTGGGTCGGTGGTCGACAAATACGCAGAGCGACCGACAGATGCCAACATTGTCTTTTCCAAGGATGCGCATGAATATGTTTGTGAGGCAGTGATCCATCTCTCTACTGGTTTGCTCACCCAAGCGCGCGCGCGGTCCACGGAAATATACGGTGCCTTTGATAGCTGCTGTGAAAAAATGGAAAAACAACTAAGACGTTACAAGCGTCGCTTGAAGGATCACCATAAAGATCGGGCTGAACCGGTTGAAACTTTGATCGGTTCCTCGTATATCCTCGCACAAGATGAAAATGAGGATTCGGAGCCGGAGACGCTTCAACCCCTAATAATTGCGGAAATGGAAACTAAAGTTCCAACAATCTCTGTTGGAGAAGCCGTGATGCAGATGGAGTTGGCCAGTGCACAATTTCTTGTGTTTAGAAACGAAGGCAAAAACGACATTAATGTTGTGTACAAGCGCAGTGATGGGAATATTGGTTGGATCGAACCATAATTTTCAGGGTCTAACGCACAGCTCCAAGGAAGTACTACTTTAATGGAATTGTATAATCTCTTGAAACCTGAGGCGGTTAAGGTGATCTCAACCGTCTCAAGCAAAAAGCGTTTGTTTCATGACATTGCGGATCTGGCCGAAGGTACTTTGGGTCTTGATTCACAAACAACTGTGACAGCCTTGCTCGATCGCGAAAACCTTGGCCCGACAGGTGTTGGACATGGGGTTGCCCTTCCACATGCGCGTTTGGTTGATGTTGAAAGTGTCCAAGGTGTTTTCTTGTTGTTAGAAAAACCTGTTGATTTTAATGCGGTGGATCATTTGCCCGTTGATGTGGTTTTCACACTCTTCGCGCCAGAGAACGACGGTGTCGAACACTTGAAGGCATTGGCACTTGTGTCACGCCGTCTTCGGGACAAGACGTTCTGTGATAAACTTCGTGCAAATCCTGATGCCACGACGCTTTACGAGATTTTGACAGAAGGGCGGAGCGAAGCTGCGGCTTAAGAGCTTAGCGTCGGTTCCACTTCTTAAACCCAAACATCACATAGTCACGTTGGTACGCATCTTGGGCCAGGGATTCTAATGCGTCATCGTAAATATCGCTTAGGGTGATGTCTGGGGCGGGTTCGGATGACACATAATCTGGCATAGATTTAGATTTCGCCTGTGTCGCGATGGCTGGCAACATAACTGGTAAATCTTCCGCGCGCAGGACCATATCTGGGCTACAAAATTCGCCGAACCCCTGAAGGATTGCGGTTTGAGTGGCCCAATGTGCATCGACCCGAATAGTGGTTTGCCCGTTCAAATTTGCAGTCACAAATTTTAAAAAGCCAGCAAAGGCAGTGCGGGTTTGATCCTTATTTAGAGGCTGGTCAGGTGATCCGAGCTTGAGGCCAAAATTTGTTTCAAGGTTTTGCCTTATGCGAGGAAAGCTATTGTCATCTGTCGATAATATTTTCGCACAAAAGGTTGCATAAGCGCGCTCTAAGGGGTGGCTTAGAACAGTAAAGCTTCTGTGCGACTTATGGCGCCGTTTCCATTGTCTCAGAGTTTTCTGCGAGAACCCTGTGATCAACTCTTCTGAGTCGATCTGAGACATCCATTGGGTCACAGAAGCTTGCGGTCCGCCAGAAATTGGCATGAAAAGCAAGCCTTCCTCTGCCGTCGCGATGAAGCTTGGAACAGAAGCGCTACGCCGCGGTTCGAAATTTGGTGTTCGAGTGAGGTTAAAGCCATCTAAATCTGCAAGTGCCCGTTCCATCTCGTCGTAATTTTCGACCTTAGCGCTCAGCGGTTCAGGATTTTGCGGTTTGAGGTTTTTGTTCAGCTCTTGAACTTTTTCTGAGCTCCCCAGAAATGACGCAAGACCGTTTAAAATCTCAACATCCTGTAAGTCCTCATACGCGATATAAAACCCAGTTTGCCCAGATTTTTGTAATCGGTTTAGGATTGCGATTTGAAACGACTGTAAGTCTTGCAAAAACGTGGAAAATTCAGAGGCATCAAAAACAGCCTGCGCTTTTTTACGCTTTGCGGCGTTTGTAAGCTTCCACTGACCCGTCGCCGCCGCAATTTTCCAAGATACATAGCTTTCAGCGGGGTTTCTTGTCAGAATGACCTTTGCGCATTTTGGATCATCCAGCATTCTATCGAGAACTCTTGGGTCATGATCATGGAAATAGCGAAAGCCGCCCAAGCCTTTGTCGTACGCAATGACTGCCTCTATGACAGTGTTTGGGTCGGCGTCGCGGGTCTCTTGATCAATGCCCAACAAATCAGTTTTATTCGGATAGCCGATAAACACGGGGTTAAAGGCTTCACCAAAGCTATGAAGATCACTGAATGCGTTAATGTTGCTTTCTAGGAAATTCGATCCTGTCCGCATTTCCGCAAGTATAACGAAGTAGTCAAATTTGTTGTTCATCATGTTCTACTTAATTACATAAGGTTTTTGCGCCGCAGCCGTGGTCACAATGGTCTGGTTGGGCATGGGGTAATCACCAACTGTATAAGGATGCATTCCCTGGTTTTTCAGCTCCTGAATGAATTCAGAAAAGCCGCTAAGGTCCCGCATGACCGGCAGTTCAGTCAAGTGATTTGACTGAATATGCATATCCTGCATGACCGTTTGAAGTGCATTGACAGGCGCGTCAACGATATCTGCGAGGCTCCAAATGCGAACCCTCGCCTTGGTATTCGTCGCCCGCAACTTGAGAAGATGTTCAGTTTCTTGGCGCTGATAGAGGGCCGCTGTTTTGCGGATGGAATTAAAGGTCCGGCCAGAGTGAAAGAGGGACACGGCCCAAGCGCCTGAAATGACCGCAATATATGCATTGGGATCTTCGGCAAAGACTTTGCCGATTTTCTGCGTGTCTCCTGGTCCATAATGGAAAGCTTGGTGTGTTCCGCGCGTGTTCCAAATGAGATTGGTCAGAAACGCTTGTGGATTGCGGTCACGGACCTTGGCGCTGTCGGTCATTGCGCCTGCAAACATTGTTTGACCTTGTGTAAATTCCGCCCGCTCGGGGTGAAAAAGGCGTCCATGCAGTTGAATATCGGGGCGTATTTTCAGCAGCCATTGATCGAAGTTCTCGAAAATATCATGGAACCCTTCAAATACACTGTAGGGTTCTGCTGAAATAGCGTGTTGCGCATTTCCCCAAGGAAAACGGCTCTGCATGTATAACCCTTGTCGCCCATAGACGCGGCGTTCATAGGCGCGGCTGAAAATACGGTCGATCTTTGATGGGCTCGGATCAGCGCGTTCTTCAGGACCAACGGTTATATTGAGGAAATAGTCGTATAACCTATTTGCTTTGGGCCAAATTTTGCGCGCAACAAAGCAATCAGACCGCTTTAAAAGCTGTAAATGGTCATCATAAAAGACATGCGGTTTACCTTGGAAGTCAAACTTTGACAGTGTCAGTGACCTGCTTTCCAAGGAGGTTGAGTGTTTTCGTGCAAGCGTTTGGAAATAACTTTCATCAGGGATCCAAACACCTTTGAAGTATGTGTCTAACTCATCTCGATTGGGGTTATTCACAATCGCGTCCAACGTCGATCGGCTGAGGCACCACCATTGTGACCCCATGTGCGGGGTAATGCCCTCTGGAATCGATCTTTTGATTTTCAAACGACGCTGAACTTGGATGAACCAATCGAATAATCGGCGCTGTCGTTTCCAAGAAAATGGAAAGAACCGTTCAAACCGCTCGCGATCAAATCCACCGACTGTCCAATCCACATCATTCAAAGAGGCAGATTCGATGAAATCGACGTTTGGACGTTTTGCCAGATATTCAATCAATTCATGGACTGGTCTTAGAGGTAAGCAGGAACCAGAGGACAGATAAACATGTCCAATATCCTCATGCTGCTCTAGCATCTTCTCACTTGCCGCCAATGTCGCGGCGACCAAGCCCCAGCTTCCCCATTCGCAGCGGAACCTTTGACAAAATGAGACCAAGGCAAGATCGCCAAGGTCACGTTGCATTTGTTTCACAATGCTGTCTGAAACTGAGGAATCTACGTGAATGACCACTGGACAGTCGGCGTTTGCCCAGACGCGCGCAATCTGTTCTGCGCGTTGGAGGGACTCATGCACCAACATAATGATGCCGATTTTAGGCTGTGCGTCCTGTGTCATGCCCAATTTCCTTTTGACATCAGCCCAAGAATTTCAAGCTGGCGCCAGTTGATATATTGTTCGGACCAACGATGCCATAAATCAACGCTGTTTTCTATTTCTTGAGCGTAGAGTTTGTACTCGGCACTATTGGCGTAATGTTGATTGCGCGCCAACTCTTCTTTGGCTTTAACCGACAAGGTATCCAAAAATTTGGTATGGAGCAGCACACCACTGGCCAATTCACCGCCGTTTTGTTCGTAGGCGAGGTTCAAGCCACGCGGCAAAACCATATGAGTTGAGCTCTCATAGACATATCGTTTATGCCACTTGATGAGCGGTACTTTGTTCAAAGCAGGCGCTTTTTTTGGGTTGTTGTTGAAAAAAGCACGCGCCCGAGGGCCACCTTGGATCCAAAGGTTCCCAAAGCGGTGGTTTTTTTCGTAGGTGTAATTCCCTGAGTCAAACCATTGCGTAATTTCCAAGGGGTTTTGACCCCGTTTATAGGCCTGATCATGGATCGGTCCCTTGGGATACATGTCCAGCAACATCGCGCTAAACGACCTTAGCGATGATGCATCTAGCCAATCTGTCAACGCTTGAATGGGCCGGTTATCTGAAAACGGAAAGACAAAAAATTCGTCTGGATCAACCACCAAACACCAATGACCATGCCCAATTTTCTTGAGCAACCAGTTTACCCAATCCATCCCAAAGCGCGAATGTTTATAGCTGCCTTGTGTTTCATAGAGGGTCACGTCAGGTTGCTGACGAAGGAAATCGGGGCCACCGTCATCGCTGCCGTTATCAATGAACACAAAGTGTTTCACGCCGATATTGCGATAATATTCCAAGAAATACGGAAGCCGAATATCTTCGTTTCGGATGGTTGAAAAAACGATGACATCATTGGCGTTGATTTTTGCTGTATTGTCCGATGAACAGGTCAGCTCACGACTTTTGCGGAAGGCGCGGATGTGCCAACGACGGCGCCTCAAGCGGAGTCGATAGGATTGCCACAATTTCACGCCCAACCTCCCTTAGACATGAGCCCCAGTGCTTCGAGTTGTTTCCACCCATATAATCGCGTTGAATACGCACACCAGAGATCAGGATTTTCCGTCAAAGCATCGTAGTATTGATCGTACAATGCGCTATTGGCGAAGTGTTCTTGTCTTTGTTTTTCTTCTTCGGACTTTTTAACAATCGACGGCAAAAATTTCGTGTGAAGTAAAATGCCACTCGTTTTTTCACCGCCTTGCATATCATAGACATGATTAAGGTTTCGGGGAAGGAGTGAGTGCGTAGAAGAAACATAAGTGTAGCTTCTATCCCACTTAACTAATGGAATTTTTCCCATAGTTGGCGCGCGTTCGGGTTCTTGATCAAAGAAGCATCGCGCTCGAACACCTCCTTGAATCCAGAGGTTTTGCAATTTGTGTTGTCGAATTTGCGTATAGTTTCCGCGATCAAACCATTTCAACGTTTTAAATGGTGAATATGCATCGGGCATAGTCCCAACTTTGCCACTTGGATATAAATCCAACATCATTGCGCCAAAGGATCGCTCTCCTGTCTGATCCAACCATTTTGTGAGCGCATCTAGGGGGCGCGTGTTCCAATGGGGATAAATGAAAATCTCGTCGGCATCCAAGGTCAAACACCAATGCCCATGCCCAAATTTAATCATGAGCCATGTTAGCCAATCCATCCCAAATCGAGATAGTTTGTAACTATGGGATGTGGACCAGAGCGAGATATCTGATTGAGATTTCAAGAAATCGGTGGATCCGTCATCGCTATTGTTATCGACAATAAAGAAATGTGTGACGCCGAGTGATCTATGATGGTCGAGAAAATAGGGAAGGCGGTGAATTTCGTTCCTAAGCGTCACAAATGCCAAGATGTCTGTTTTCTTGATATCGGCTGCGTTAATGGTGATATTAGTCAACTGTCGACGCTTACGAAATGCCCGAAACAACAGCCGTTTACGCCGAATTCGAAGTTGGTAGGCTGTTCTCAGGTCGGACACGTGGTTAATCATAACAAGAAGCTAATGCCAAAATAGCATCATTCGCTATACTTTTCTGCGTTATGCCAGCGCCATGCGTCTAATATCATCTGCTTCATGGTTGAGCGATGTGGGCGCCAACCGAGGTTTTGTTCCGCGCGTGTTGAACCTGAGACCAATTTAGTACAATCACCGGGACGCCGCTCTCCTTCGATCATTGGGACGGGTTTGTTGGTGACATGATGCGCTTGATCGACAACTTCGCGAACCGAAAATCCGCTCCCTGTTCCAAGGTTAAAGATTTGTGATCCCTTGTCATCCAAGAGCCACTTGATCCCTAAAACATGCGCATCGACCAAATCACAGACATGGACGTAATCGCGGATGCAGGTGCCGTCATGTGTATCGTAATCCGTGCCAAATATTGTTAATGCATCCCGTTTTCCATCAATCGCATCTAAAATAAGAGGGACTAGATGTGTTTCAGGTTGGTGGTATTCGCCAACTTCGGCGTCTGGATCAGCACCAGCCACATTGAAATAGCGAAAAATGACGTGCTCAAGCCCATCAGAGGCTTGGAAATCTTTGAGCATATCTTCGATGGCACGTTTTGAAGCACCATATGCATTAATCGGATGTTGTTGCGAGTTTTCATCCAAGACAACATTGTCTTGATCGCCATACGTGGCACAGGTCGATGAAAAGACGAAATTTTTGACACCGGCGGCAATCGTTGCCTCAATCAAATTCAATGAGCCAGTCACGTTGTTGTGCCAATATTTACCTGGCTTTTGCATGCTTTCGCCAACTTGACTGAGGGCTGCAAAATGCATGACGGCAATGGGCCGATATTTTGCAAAAACCTCGTCCAATCGAGCGCGATCCAATAAATCGCCTTGCTCAAAGGGTCCAAATTTAACTGCATCTTTCCAGCCAGTGCATAAACTATCAAATGTTACTGGTGTGTATCCCGCGGCTTTGAGCGCTTTGCAGGCGTGCGACCCTATGTAACCAGCGCCGCCCGTGACCAAAACATTTGACATTTGAAACCTCGTAAACAGCTATTGCGCCGCTTTATCCATAGCGACAACGCCGTTCATATAGTCAAAAAGCTCATCACCCAAATCGCTACGAGCCAAAGCAAAGGATATCGTGGCCTGCAAGAAACCCGCTTTGGATCCGCAATCAAAACGTTGGCCGTCAAACCGCAAACCATTGACTGGGCGGCCCTCTGTTATTTCTTGGGCGATCGCGTCCGTCAGCTGTATTTCACCACCTGATCCAGCTTTGATTTGACTGAGATTGCGTAGAACGCTTGGGGATAGGATGTAACGTCCGATAACAGCGAGGTTCGAAGGTTCCGTTCCAGGTGCGGGTTTTTCAACCATTCCACGGACTGGGAGCTTGTTGCCAAACTGCTGTTCGACATCTAAAATTCCGTAAGAGGATGTTTTATCTTGTGGGACTTCCATGGCAGCAACCATTGATCCGCCTGTATCTTCATAGGCTTCGACCATCTGTTTTAGGCATGGTTTTTCAGCGGCGATAACGTCGTCCGGTAAAATAACCGCAAAGGGTTCATTGCCGATCAAGCGGCGTGCGCACCAAACGGCATGCCCGAGGCCCATAGCTTTGTGTTGGCGGATATAGGCGATTGCGCCGCTATCCATGTTGGTATCTTTCAGCGTCTTAAGAAGGTCTTTCTTGCCCTTGCGACGTAGTTCAGATTCCAACTGGGGAGAGTGGTCAAAATAGTCTTCTAGGGCGCCTTTGCCCCGAGACGTCACAAAAATAAATTCCTTGATCCCAGCTGCACGTGCTTCATCAATGGCATATTGGATCAAAGGTTTGTCTACCAAAGTCAAAATTTCTTTTGGAACTGATTTTGTTGCTGGAAGAAACCGCGTCCCAAGTCCTGCGACTGGAAAGATTGCTTTAGTGACTTTATTCTTCATGTCTTACCCCATTCTAATCATTAACATGTGCTTTGATCCTGTTTTCCTATCCAAAAGTGTTTGAATTGTGACAAATTCAGGAAACAATCGTGCCAATGAACAACACCCAAGTCACAGGTGGCGACTTGGATGCATAAATAAACGGGGAAATTTGTCTAAGTCATTGCAGTTAGGGCGTTTTTAAATCCACACCCTTTGAAAAAGCTATGAAAAATGGATTGGCATAATCCTCTTTCCCATACGTCAACGGGGTGAGGTCGTCAAAGCGGACGACTGCACCGCCTGCGCCATTTAAGACCGCATGACCAGCTGCGGTATCCCATTCCATTGTGCGTCCGACTCGGGGGTAGAGGTCCGCTTCGCCTGTTGCGACGAGGCAAAATTTCAATGAGGACCCTGCACTTGTCATGTCTTGCACGTTGTATTTCGCAATGTAGTCATCAGTCGCTTGGTCGCGATGGGACTTTGAGGCGACAACGATCAATGCATCATTGTTTGGCGTAGACACGGAAATCTGGCGGGTTTCTCCGATTTGACCTTTGACAAAGGGGCCCGTTTCCTCGACTGTTGTTCCATCAGCCTGAGTAAAGAACATTCTGTTTTTCGCAGGAGCATAGACAACACCGCGCGTTGGTATTCCGTTTTCAACGAGCGCGATGTTGACGGTAAAGTCGCCGCGACGGTTTATGAATTCCTTTGTGCCATCAAGTGGGTCAACAATCAAAAAGACATCGGCTTTCTCTGAATGAGACTGTGATTGCTCTTCGGTGATCAGCGTAATGTCTGGAAATGCGGCGCGCAATCCGTCACTAATCACAACATCCGCGGCTTCATCTGCTTCGGTGACGGGGCTGCTATCGGACTTTGTTTTGACTTCAAAATCGTCAGAATTGTAGATGTCCATAATCTTGTCGCCGCCTGCTAAGGCGAGATCGCGCATGACTCGTGTTAGTAAATCGTAATCCAAAAGACGCTCACTTTCTGGTTTTTGATCTGAATTCATTGTTTTTTAGCTTTGAATGCCCTTATTATGCCATATTGAAATTCTATCAACCCGTTGTTCAATAGTGCAGCCAAAATAAGGTCTGGTCCGTAATGTTTCATGTAAGAAAGCCACAAACCGGCTTGGGAAATGCGCTAAAATTGATGCGCATCATCTATCATGCGACGGTCCGCAACGTTCGCAAAACCCAAAGAACTCCGATCATGTTCGAAGTGCTTGGACTAAGAGGGCTAGCTGTTCGAGGTGATTTTGTCATTTATGTAATGAGCGGAATTTTCTTGTTTATGGTGCATACTCAGGCAGTTGGGGCCGTTTCAGGAGCCGAGGGCCCAACCTCACCAATGATGCAGCATGCGCCTATGAATACTGTGGTTGCAATTACGTCTGCGGGGTTGAGTTCACTTTATACACAAATGTTTTCGGGGTTTGTGATTTTGTTGGTCTACTATGTCGCCTTCACAAATTTTGTCATTTACGATCCCGTCAACACAATGGCGATGGTCCTTTTGGCTTGGCTTTCGGGATGTGCAATTGGCTTGGTTGTTTTGGCGGCAAAGCCTTGGGCGCCTGGTCCAGTAAGTATTATCTCGATGATTTACCAACGTGCGAATATGATCGCATCGGGCAAGATGTTTCTTGCCAACAACATGCCAAGTGACCGCTTAGCCTTGTTTGATTGGAACCCGTTATTTCATGTGATTGATCAGGCCCGAGGATTTGCGTTTGTGAACTATGCACCGCGTAATTCGGATCCATATTATGCGGCCAAAGTGGCCGTTGCTTTTTTGATTCTTGGTCTTGTTGGCGAATATTACACGCGTAAGCGCGCATCATCGAGCTGGACTGCTCGAGGTTAATCCAAATCAGCGACACTCGTGAAGGAAGACGTGCTTTTGGATGGTTTTGATTTTTGAGCGGTTTCAGCCGGTTTAGCTGGTGCAGCTTCGACAGGTTTAGATTGACTGGTAGGTTCTGAATTTGGAGCCTCAGCCTCAACTGCTTCTATCGTCTCGAGGAGGACGCCAGTCAGTGTAGTGTCTTCAATCTCGTCATTAACAATAGCCTCTTGGGGATCTGGATAGAGGTGCGCCAAAGCAGGAGGAGCGACTGTATGCGCCAATTCTGGATCCAATTCGGGCAATTCCGGTGCATCAATGCCCAAAGGGGCGCCCTCAAGGGATGTTAGGAATGCAATAATGCTTGCCGTGTCCTGTGGTCTAAGCACGGTGCCGAGCTGTGCCTTTGCCATAATATTCACGGCTTCTTCTAGTGTATCTACACGGCCTGAATGAAAGTAGGGCGCTGTCACGGTCACATTGCGAAGAGGTGCAACACGAAATGAATATCTATCCTCTTCGAGGTTTGTCACAGCATAGACCCCCGTGTCCTCGGGGGGGAACTTAGCTGGATCAACGGCATGGACCATGCCTAAGCGTTCGAAGAACCCACCGCCAACATTGGTCCCGTTGTGACAGACAATACAGCCTGTATCGATAAAGGTGAACACGCCGAACAATTCGTCAGGAGTCAAAGCACTCTCGTCACCGTTCAAAAAGTCATCAAACTTTGTTGGCGTCACGAGGGTTTCTTCGAAAGTGGCGATTGCTGCCGCCATGTTATCGAAGGTCAATGCGTCCCCTTGATTAGGGAAGGCCGCGTTAAATTGTTCACGATACCAAGGAATAGCGTTCAATGTCTTGATCACATTTTCAGGCGTGTTTGCCATTTCCACTGGTGCAATCACCGGTCCTTTGGCTTGCTCTGCGAGAGTGTCCGCACGCCCGTCCCAAAATTGGGCGATGTTGAAGACGGCGTTCAATACGGTTGGCGCGTTCCGTTCACCTGTTAGGCCCTGATGTCCGACGGAGACTTCAAGCCCATCATCCCCACCATTGTTGATATCGTGACAACTCGCGCAGGAGACGTCCCAATCGGCGGATAAACGAGGATCGAAATAGAGCGTTTTACCCAGTTCAATTTGCGCTTTGGTCGTTGCATCATTTGGGTTAGACACGGCGGTCTCTGGCAGGGGATCAAAGTATTCAGAAATAATCTCAAGAAAGGTTGCGGACGCGCTAGGTGTCGCCGACAGGAGTGTGCCGAGCGTCAGACAGGCCTTCAGTGATAACTTCATACGTATGGTCTCCTTTGACAAAAGGAACTACGTCGCGAGCACTGGGACTTTTAGAGGGTGGCGGAATTCTATTGTGGAAACAAGAATAGGGTCTCTATTCGAAAGTGTGAGTTTTGCCTGAAATATGAACGTTCTTGCCTTAATTTTACAAAAAACCAACGAATTGCATGTGAATTAAGCCATGATTTTATCGTTGACCGCTTGCAGCTGCTTTTCTGGCTGCCTATATACGCCGAGACGCGCAATTTTGCGCGATGAATTGCGGCGCTGATGCCATAACGGGTTTGCGTCTTGTGTTATCGCCTTAACTAAAGAGGGATCAAAAATGGCCAAAGTGATTGGTATCGACCTTGGAACAACAAACAGCTGTATTTCCATTATGGATGGATCTCAGCCTCGCGTAATTGAAAATGCCGAAGGTGCGCGCACAACGCCATCTATCGTAGCCTTCACAGAAGACGAGCGCCTTGTTGGACAGCCAGCAAAACGCCAAGCTGTGACAAACCCAGACAACACTGTTTTCGGTGTGAAACGTTTGATCGGCCGTCGGTTTGACGATGCGGATCTCGCCAAAGATTTGAAAAACCTACCCTTCAACGTCATCAATGGCGGCAATGGAGATGCGTGGGTTGAGGCGCGTGGCGAAAAATTTAGCCCGTCTCAAATTTCTGCTCTGATCTTGCAGAAAATGAAAGAAACAGCCGAAGCCTATTTGGGCGAAGAAGTCACGCAAGCGGTTATCACTGTTCCTGCGTACTTTAACGATGCTCAGCGTCAGGCGACCAAAGACGCCGGTAAAATCGCAGGCCTCGAAGTGCTTCGTATTATCAACGAACCAACAGCAGCGGCGCTTGCGTATGGTTTGGACAAGAAAGAAACAAAAACGATCGCGGTTTATGACCTTGGTGGTGGGACATTCGACGTCACAATCCTTGAGATTGACGACGGTTTGTTCGAAGTGAAATCAACCAACGGTGACACATTCCTCGGTGGTGAAGATTTCGACATGCGCATCGTGAACTATCTTGCGGATGAGTTCAAAAAAGAAAACGGTGTCGACCTAACCAAAGACAAGATGGCGCTTCAGCGTTTGAAAGAAGCGGCAGAAAAGGCAAAAATCGAATTGTCTTCTGCGAACCAGACAGAAATCAACCAACCGTTTATTTCTATGGACGGCAAAACTGGCCAACCTCTGCACATGGTGATGAAGCTCACACGTGCGAAATTGGAAAGCCTCGTTGGTGATTTGATCAAAGCGTCTATGAAGCCATGCCAAGCGGCGCTTAAGGATGCGGGTCTATCGACATCAGACATCGACGAAATCGTCTTGGTCGGTGGTATGACACGTATGCCAAAGGTTATCGAAGAGGTTTCTAAATTCTTCGGTAAAGAGCCACACAAAGGTGTGAACCCTGACGAAGTTGTTGCAATGGGCGCAGCTATTCAAGCGGGTGTTCTACAGGGTGACGTCAAGGACGTTGTTCTCTTGGACGTAACGCCATTGTCCTTGGGTATCGAAACATTGGGCGGTGTTTTCACACGCTTGATCGATCGCAACACGACGATCCCAACGAAAAAATCGCAGGTCTTCTCAACAGCCGAAGACAACCAAAACGCGGTTACAATTCGCGTGTTCCAAGGGGAACGCGAAATGGCGGCGGACAACAAAATCTTGGGTCAATTCAACCTCGAAGATATCCCACCAGCGCCACGCGGCATGCCTCAGATTGAGGTGACCTTTGATATCGACGCAAACGGCATCGTATCTGTGTCTGCGAAAGACAAAGGCACTGGCAAAGAGCAAAACATCACAATCCAAGCCTCTGGTGGTTTGTCCGATGACGATATCGATCGCATGGTACGCGAAGCCGAAGAAAACGCCGACGCCGATAAAGAGCGCCGCGAATTGGTAGATGCGAAGAACCAAGCTGAGAGCTTGATTCACTCCACTGAGAAATCAATGGAAGAGCATGCTGACAAGGTTGATCCAACAACAATCGAAGCGATTGAGTTGGCTATCGCAGCCTTGAAAGACGATCTTGAAACCGAAAAAGCGGACAAGATTAAATCAGGCATCCAAAACGTGACTGAAGCGGCTATGAAGCTTGGTGAAGCGATCTACAAAGCAAGCCAAGACGAAGGCGGCGATGAGCCTGCGTTTGATTCAAGCGATAATGCTGCGGCGGATGATGATATCGTAGACGCTGATTTCGAAGATCTCGGCGACGACAAACGTTCGTAAGAGTTTTGAAAACATCAAACCGACCTACTTCGGTGGGTCGGTTTATGTCTTTCTAAAGGAGGCATGATCTATGTCAAAACGTGACTATTACGAATTGCTTGGCATTTCCAAGGGCGCCTCTGCTGACGAGATCAAAAAAGGCTATCGCGCCAAAGCGAAAGAGCTTCACCCTGATCGCAATGCAGACAACCCAAATGCGGAAGCTCAGTTCAAAGAGATCAACGAAGCTTACGAAGTTCTAAAGGACGGCGATAAAAAGGCGGCCTATGATCGCTATGGACATGCGGCGTTCGAAGGCGGCATGGGCGGCGGTCAACAAGGCGGCTTCCATGGCGGCGGCGGTGATTTCTCTAGCGCCTTTTCTGACGTATTCGATGATCTGTTCGGCGATTTCATGGGCGGTGGCGGCCGTGGTGGCGGTGGACGCAATCGCGCAAGCCGCGGATCCGATCTACGCTATAATCTTCGCGTGACTCTCGAAGAGGCCTATGCGGGATTGCAAAAAACGATAAATGTTCCCGCGTCTGTGCAATGTGACGGATGTAGCGGGACTGGCGCCGAAGGTGGTTCGGAACCAGCAACTTGCCCGACGTGTTCGGGCATGGGTAAGGTGCGCGCGCAGCAAGGCTTTTTTACTGTTGAGCGGACCTGTCCGACGTGTTCAGGCATGGGTCAAATCATCAAGAACCCATGTAAATCATGTGGCGGACAAGGGCGCACAGAAAAAGATCGCTCTTTGTCTGTGAACATTCCTGCGGGCGTTGAAACGGGCACGCGTATTCGTCTCTCTGGCGAAGGCGAGGCTGGTATGCGTGGTGGTCCGTCAGGCGATCTCTACATCTTTGTCGAAGTTGCACCGCATGAAATTTTCCAACGGGAAGGTGGCAACCTATTCTGCCGTGTGCCTGTTTCAATGGCCTCGGCTGCTTTGGGTGGTGATATCGAGGTGCCGTCAATCGATGGCGGTCGTAGCCGTGTGAAAATCCCATCAGGAAGCCAATCTGGTCGTCAGATGCGATTGCGTGGTAAAGGGATGCCGGCCATTCGATCCTCACAAGTGGGGGATATGTTCATTGAACTGGCGGTGGAAACACCTGTCAATTTGACGTCGCGCCAAAAGGAATTGTTGCGGGAATTCGAAGAGTTATCCGAAGACAACAATCCAGAAAGCTCTAGCTTCTTCTCATCGGTGAAATCCTTCTGGGAGTCGATGAAAGGTTAAATGAACTCCCCGGCCAAGTGTCGGGGATTTCTTTAGGCGAAATTAACCATCTGTCTGGTGTTATGGAGTCATGATGAATGACCCCGACTCAGATGATGTGACATTGCCTCTGTTTGCTGAAATGGCTGGACCGTTTCAACATTCAGAGCCTCATAAGATTCCATCGTACCTCAAAGATCATCGTAAACGCCTGAGAGAGCGTTTCATAAGAGGTGGCGCGGATGCCATGCCTGATTATGAACTGCTCGAATTGGTCTTGTTTCGCGCGATCCCACGCAGGGATGTCAAACCTTTGGCCCGTGATTTACTAGAGCGGTTCACTGATTTTAATGGTGTCATCTCCGCCCCTGTAGACCAATTGCAAATTGTCAAAGGCGTTGGTCAAACAGTTATTCAAGAATTGAAAATTGTCGAAGCTGCCGCGCATCGTCTTGCAAAGTCCAAAGTCATCGGGCGCCCGGCGATTTCAAGCTGGGATGCGCTTTTGGAATATTGTCAAACAACGATCTCCCATCGTCAAACCGAAGAATTCCGTATGTTTTATTTAGATCGCAAAAACATCCTCATTTCGGATGAGCTATTGGGGCAGGGGACTGTTGATCATGTGCCTGTGTATCCAAGGGAAATTGTCAAACGGGCGCTACACTTGAACGCTTCTGCGCTCATTCTGGTGCATAATCATCCCTCAGGGGACCCAACGCCGTCTCAACAAGATATTGCAATGACAAAACATATTCAGGCTGCAGCAGATGCCCTTGGAATTAGCGTGCATGATCATCTTGTCATTGGAAAATCGCGAGAGATCAGCTTTCAGAGCGAGGGATTATTGTAATCAGTCAATCCAAATTTCAACGCGACGGTTAACATTGCGCCCGATGATTTGATCATCACAATCGATAGGGAGTATTTCGCCAAAGCCTCGCGTTTCAATGCGGTGACGTGTGCGGTCTTCTTCGGGGATGAATGCGCGAAGGGATTTTAGAACCGTCTCGGCACGCTCAATTGACAAGTTCAGGTTAATATTTGAAGGACCAGCTCCGTCGCTAAATCCAACGAGATATAAGGTGCGACCCAAATATCGCCCGTTTTGAAGATCAGTGGCCAAGGCTTGTAAGTGGGCCTTGGAGACCATGTCTAAATCCGTCGAGCCCGCCGCAAATCGAAACGTCGTGCTAAGCCGATTTGTTTGCGACATTAGGGAGGCCATAGACTGCGCTAAGGTTAGGTCGTCAACTGTTTTCACCGTCTGAATCGCGGTCAGTAGCCGTTCACCTTGTAAATTTGCTGGGATCTCTTCGACAGAGGGATCAAAGAAACCGGCGCGCTGTGTCACCAAATGACCAGAGGGTGACGTCATGAATGAAAACAAAGACGCGGCAATTGGTGGGATAGGACGGGGTGGGAAATAGGCCATGATTGGCAAGGTCAACGGATAATCCAAAGCTTTAACGCTGCGCCGATGAAGTTTGGTTCCAAAACCGCAGGGACCCATAATATTCAAGACCTTGGAGCGATGCGCCGCGGAAAAGGGCACAATACCAAATGCGCCGTCATTGAGCACCGTACCCTCGTCCATGACGTCAGACATGGGTGTCGGGGACATCAGCCCAAATTGCTCAGTTATCTCGCGTGACCATTGGTCATTATTGTCAAATGTCAGTCGGATGTCCAAATTTGGTCCACCCACATCCCGCCAATTTTTTGCCTTTTCGTCAAGAATTTCAAAGATTGCCACGTCTCGCAGTGTGTCAATTGCGTTTACGGGAGACGTGATTGGGGCCAATGCATCAAAGGCAACAATTCGACTACGCAATGGGGGCCGAACTTTACCGAATATTTCCGGCTGAAGCTGTTCTGCTTCTTTAGGTGTGACGGGACGAAATGTCAGTGCAATATCTGTTTCATTGTTGATCAAGGCGTCGATTGAATGTGTGCTGCTGTCATGTTTCAACGTGATCGCTACAGGATCTTGACCGCCCAGTTCATAGCGATTTTCGATTTTGGTGAAGGGAATGCCGTTTCGGTTGGCAAAGGCTTCGACATGAATGGCGAGCAAGTTGTCAATGAGCCAAGGTTCACCAGTAATTGTCAGGGATTGCGTCCCATCCTTGTCAGTGGGGCAATCGCCTTCGCACGTTAGGGCAGGGGCATTGACGACCACAGGACCATATTTGCTATCTAGCTCAATAATTTGAGCGTTCCCACTTGAGAGTGGGCCTTCCAACAGAGGAACGCCATTGGTATCAGACAGGGTTACTGTCTGTGCAGCAATTTGGCTCGCTGAACATATCAAAAGTGCCGTTGCAAGAACGGCACGAAGGGTGACCATCCTGCACCTCCTTATTTCAAGGCGAGTGTTGTCGGTTCTATAAGATTCTTCAATATGATTTCCGCTGATGCCGCGTCACAGTCGGGTGCCGTTAGGTCAAAATTTGACACCTGTGCGGCCTGAGGGTTTCTAACTGAGATGATTTGAAAATTAACCATTTCTCCACAGACGGAGCTATCCTTAGTTTTTACCTGAAGGGATGGCATGCTGTCCATGTTGTCGCTCCGTGCGGCTGTTAGGATTGTCGCTTGACGCGCGTTCGGGCTACCCACGTGTTTGCGCGTCACCGGAATTGTTGATGCCCCAGTTGGCTCAAGGCTCAGCTCCAGTGATCCGTCCCATTGCAGGGCTGTTCGATCAAACGCAGCGAGCGTTTGCACACGGATGCGATTAACGGCGACAAAGTTGTCAGGGAATTCTGTTAGAATGATTGCATTTTGGGCCAAGACAGGGAGTTCGAACGTCAACGAGCCGCTACCATCCAATTTATACCCAAGCATCAGCCCGTTGTGATGGACGCTAAAGCGCTTGTTTGCGTGGCATGGTGCCGTCACGGACATTTCTATTGTCGCCTCAGCCAATTGAGTAGTTTCGACGATCGGCGTGCATGTCGCATAAGTTGGCGCCGTTGTTTCGGGAACAATGACGCTTGTGTCTTGTCTGTCGACATCAAAAGCGGCTGTGTATGAAATATTGGTTAATTCAGACGTTTCGGTCGCGTCCGCGCGTTCCAAGAGGCTCGCTGTGAGTGGAGCATTCCCAAGCTGCATCATATGGCTGATCGCAATGGACAAAGCGACCGATAGGCTGAGCAAGCTTGGCCAAGAATATAGTATTCGAAGCATCTGTGTTCCCTCGTTTAAGTTAGGGAATATGTCACAGGTAAACGTGGCAGACTTGCGGCAATAGCACGGAACCTTTGGGCCATTTCTGGGCGGTCATGCCTTATTAGGATGCAGCACCATGAGGAAATTCGTTGCAATCATAGCGTGGTAGAGCATGCCGAAACTTAGAGAGATCGGCGTGTTACGCCAAGCGTCCGTGACAGTGCTTGAATTTGTTGCCAGAGCCACAAGGACAGGCATCATTGCGGCCTGGGTTCCCCCACGTTGTGGGATCCGCCTCATCAAACCCATCTATCGCATCCTCAGTTGGTGCAGGGACGGATTGTTGCGCTTGCATCTGTTGTTGCTGGGCAATCGCTTGTTGCATCATGGCTTGCTGCTCTTCTTCGGTGAGAGGGCGGATCAATGCAAGCTGTTTGGTCACATCCACACGCAGGCTGTTCAGCAATCCTTCAAACAATTGGAACGCTTCGGATTTATATTCGTTTAACGGGTCACGCTGAGCATACCCACGGAACCCAACAACGGACCGCAGGTGTTCGAGCGTCACCAAATGTTCGCGCCACTTGGAATCGATTGTTTGCAAGATCAGCTGCTTTTCGATGCGACGCATGCTTGTTTCGCCAAAGGCTTCGGATTTTTCCGCCATCATTTTGTCGGCGGCTTCTTCGATGCGTTCGCGCATCACGTCATTGTCGACACCTTCTTCGGCGGCCCAAGCGATGATGGGCAAATCGAGGTTTAGGTGTTCAATGAGCGCGGCGTAGAGGCCTTCTGTATCCCATTGATCTGCATACGCACGGGCTGGCATATGAGCATCGATCAGATCATCGATGACATCATTGCGCATGTCTGATGTCACATCAGCAAGGTCGTCGGCTTCCATGATGTCGAGACGTTGGCCAAAAATCGCCTTACGTTGATCGTTCATAACGTCATCAAACTTTAGCAACTGTTTACGGATGTCAAAGTTGCGACCTTCGACTTTGGCCTGTGCGCGCTCGAGCGATTTGTTGACCCAAGGGTGAATAATCGCTTCGCCTTCTTTCATGCCAAGGCTAGAGAGGACTTTGTCCAAACGGTCAGAGCCGAAAATGCGCATCAAGTCATCTTCGAGGCTTAGGAAAAACGCAGAGCGCCCCGCGTCCCCTTGGCGACCAGAGCGGCCACGAAGCTGGTTATCGATACGACGGCTTTCGTGGCGTTCTGTTGCCAAAACAAACAAGCCACCTGCCTCAAGCACTTTTTCACGCTCGCCTTGATGGGCTTTTTCGATGTGCGAACGAAGCTCTTCTGGATTGGCGTCTGGCTGTTCGGCAAGCGCCTTTAGCACTTCCATTTCGACGTTCCCGCCCAGCTGAATGTCGGTACCACGACCCGCCATGTTCGTCGCAATCGTAACGGCACCATGTTTGCCAGCATCGCCAATGATCTGTGCTTCTTGTTCGTGCTGACGGGCGTTTAGAACATTGTGTTGAATGCCCTCTTTGGTCAGCATTTGTGACAAGAATTCAGATTTATCAATAGAGGTTGTCCCGACAAGAACCGGTTGGCCTTTCTCATGGGCCAGTTTGATTTCCTCGGCAATGGCGTCGAATTTTTCTTTGCCGGTGCGATAGACCCGATCATCTTCGTCAACGCGGGCAATGCCGCGGTTGGTCGGAACTTCGACCACGCCAAGGGAATAGATTTCTGCAAACTCTTCTGCCTCAGTCAAAGCGGTCCCTGTCATTCCGGCAAGCTTGTCATAAAGACGGAAATAGTTTTGGAACGTCACGCTCGCCAAGGTGACGTTTTCGGGCTGAATTTTACAACCTTCTTTTGCTTCGATCGCTTGGTGCAATCCATCGGACAAACGGCGACCTGCCATCATACGACCCGTGAATTCGTCAATCAACACGACCTCATTGTCCCGAACGATATAGTCCTTGTCGCGTGTGAACAGTTTGTGTGCGCGCAAACCTTGGTTGACGTGGTGCACGATTGTTGTGCTTTCTGGATCATAGAGGGATTGGTCCTCTGGCAAAATGCCCCGCGCGCGCAGCGTCGTTTCCAAGAAATCGTTCCCGTCGTCAGTGTAGGTCACATTGCGGGTTTTTTCGTCCAAGGTAAAATGGTCATCCGTTAATTCAGGGATAACGCCATCAATCGCAACATATAGCTCACTGCGGTCTTGTGCAGGACCCGAAATAATCAAAGGTGTGCGAGCCTCATCAATCAAAATGCTGTCAACTTCGTCCACAATGGCGAAGTGGTGCGTATGCTGATGCATTTCGTTGATTTCAGATTTCATATTATCGCGAAGATAATCAAACCCAAGTTCGTTGTTGGTGGCATAGGTCACGTCACAGCGATAGGCATCATGTTTTTCTTGTTCTGGCTGGTTCGGATAGATCACACCCGTTGTCATACCCAATGCGGCAAAGACTTTAGACATCCAAGCCGAGTCACGTTTGGCCAAATAATCGTTCACTGTGATGACGTGAACGCCTTTGCCAGTGAGCGCATTGAGATAGGCCGGGAAAGTTGCAACCAATGTTTTCCCTTCACCCGTCCGCATTTCCGAAATATTTCCTTGGTGAAGGAAGATACCGCCCATCAGCTGAACATCAAAGGCACGTAAGCCCAAAGACCGGCGCGCCGCTTCGCGACAGTTTGCGAAGGCCTCAGGCAACAATTGATCAAGCGTTTCACCATTTTCATGGCGCGTTTTGAACTCAGCAGTCTTGTCGATCAAGCCTTGATCTGACAGCGCCTGAAAGTCGCCTTCTAACGCGTTGATTTGTTCCACAAGGGGGCGAGTCGCCTTGATTTTGCGGTCGTTCGGTGTGCCGAACACCTTTTTGGCGATTTTTCCGAACCCTAACATGGCGTCTCCGTCCTTTATTGCTGCACGTGTCGCAGCCTGCTCTTGCCCTAGGCCCATTCTGCGAATAGGTGTTAGAGCATAATTTCAATTGCTCTTAGCGATGTAAGGGGCAGCTGAAAGAGTGTCAACGCTGCCCACTAAATCGGGCTTAAAATAAAGGGAAAATACAGTGTTTAAGTGGCAAAATATGCTGTCTGCATCAGCAATCGTTCTTTCAATGGCATATGCAGTGCAAGCAGAGGACGCTGTTTCCGCAGATACCATTGTTGCAACCGTGAATGGTGCGGAAATAAAACTAGGTCACATGATGTTGGTTCGCGAAACTCTGCCCCAGCAATATTTGTCCCTTGGCGATGATCAATTGTTCCAAGGTATTCTTGAGCAGCTCATTCAGCAAACATTGATTGCACAACAAAGTGCGACGGCGCAATCGCCCCGTATTCGACTTGGTCTAGAAAACGAAGAGCGTCTTTTGGTTGCAGCTCAAGCGATTGATGCCATGTCCTCTGAGCTTGTCACCGACGAGGCAATCAAAGCGGCCTATGACGCGCAGTTTGCCAATGTGGAAATGGGGTTTGAATATAACGCCTCGCATATTTTGGTTGAGACCAAAGAAGCGGCCGAAAAATTGGTTGAGCGCGCCAATGCAGGTGAAGATTTTGCCGAGCTTGCCAAAGAAGCCTCAACAGGCCCATCTGGCCCGAACGGTGGCAGCTTGGGATGGTTTGGCAAAGGCATGATGGTTCCTCCCTTTGAACAAGCAGTGGTCGCAATGGAAGCGGGTGCAATTTCTGGCCCTGTCCAAACTGATTTCGGGTGGCACGTCATTAAATTGAACGAAACACGTCCCGTTTCTGCGCCAGAATTGGACAGCGTCCGTGAGGAAATCGCCACTGAAATTCAGCAAACAATGGTGAGCCAGAAAATCGAAGAGCTCATGGCAACGGCGACTATTGATCGTTCGGGCGTCGAAAGCGTTGACCCTGCGCTTTTGAAAGATGCAAGCTTGTTGGAGTAAACCAAAATGGCTGGTTCCTTGAAAATATCGCCACTGGCCCCTGAGACATTCCCTGATGTTCCTCTCATTGACGGAGTGCGCTTTGCCTCCGTCGCGGCGGGTGTGCGGTATCAGGGGCGCACGGATGTGATGCTTGCGGAGCTGGCTCCGGGAACGACGGTCGCGGGCGTGTTCACCAAATCGTTGACACGCTCCGCGCCAGTTATAGACTGTCAGGAAAAATTAGGAAGCGATCCGTCTCACGGGGCTGTTATCTTGGTGAATTCTGGGAATTCCAATGCCTTTACTGGCAAATATGGGGTCGAGTCTGTCCAAGCAATTACATCCGCGGTTTCGGAGATTATGGATGTGCCGTTGGATCGGGTGTTCACATCAAGCACTGGTGTGATCGGCGAGCCGATGGCGCATGAGCGGATTGTATCGGCTTTGTCAGAACTCAAAGAGGGGCTAAGCGACTCTGCGTTCAAAGCGGCGGCTGAGGCTATCATGACAACCGATACCTACCCCAAAGCTGCGAGCGCGACGGTAGAGACGGAACAAGGCTCCGTCACTATCGCAGGAATGGCCAAAGGGTCGGGAATGATCGCACCAGATATGGCGACGATGTTGGTTTATCTTTTTACAGATGCAAAGATTTCACAGACTGACCTACAGTCACTCGTGTCCGAAATCAATGAAACATCCTTTAACTGCATAACCGTCGATAGTGATACATCTACGTCTGATACCTTGCTCATGGCGGCTACTGGGAAAAGTGGTGTGCCGGTTGATCGGACGAATACAGCGTTCAAAGCCGCGCTGCGGGACGTCATGATGGACCTTGCGCACCAAGTTGTCCGTGATGGTGAAGGTGCGACGAAATTTGTTGAAATTCGGGTCACTGGGGCAACCTCAGATCAAGAGGCCAAACAGCATGCCATGGCAATTGCGAATTCGCCGTTGGTTAAAACGGCGATTGCTGGCGAAGATCCCAACTGGGGCCGAGTCGTGATGGCAATCGGCAAATCTGGCGCAGCTGCGGATCGTGATCTATTGACCATCCATTTTGGGGATATCCTTGTTGCCGAAAAAGGGTGGGTGAGCGAAAGCTATTCCGAAGAACAGGGTGCCACCTACATGAAGCAATCTGATTTGGTCATCTCGGTTGAACTGGGACTTGGCGGCGGCGCATCAACGGTCTGGACCTGTGATTTGACGCATGGATACATTGAAATCAACGCGGATTATCGGTCATGAAAATAGTATTGGTCTCCGCTGTTGCCTTGATAGATCGGGACGGACGTGTCTTGCTCGCGCAGCGCCCCGAAGGCAAATCTATGGCGGGTCTTTGGGAATTCCCAGGCGGCAAAGTCGAAGAGGGCGAAACCCCTGAAATGGCTTTGGTGCGTGAATTACACGAAGAGTTGGGCATAGAAACATGGGAAAGCTGTCTCGCCCCTTTGACCTTTGCCTCCCACACCTATGATGATTTCCACCTCTTGATGCCGCTCTATGCCTGCCGCAAGTGGAATGGGATTGTTCAGGGCAAAGAAGGACAATCATTGGCCTGGGCCAAAGCGAATGAACTTCGCGATTACCCTATGCCAGCCGCAGACATCCCCCTGATCCCGATTTTGTGGGAGTGGTTGTAGGAATTATGTCTTGGCCCCCTAGCACTGTGTCACTATTTGTTGACCAAGGGAGTAAGCAAGAATGGCACGGAAACGATATTCGGATGAAGATGCGCTGAAGAGGTTTCGCGAGATTGAAGTTCATTTGCATGATGGGCTTGATGTTGCGCGTTACTTGAATGGCGATAGGTGTATGAGCCATGGCGTCCAACTAGCTTTCAAACATATTCAGTCATGGGTGTTTGCAATATTCAGGTTACTCACCGCTCGCATTCAAATTTTGCGCGCACAAACCCACCGTTTGTGGTTCGCAAAGCAGAACAAGCAAACATTTGTGAGAGGCATACAATTGAGATGCCTACTTATTTCTGGAATGCTAATACTCGGCGGTCCCGCGTATTCGCAGGATCAAGATATTAAGTGCCGCCCTACTTGGGCAACGCCTGATTTGCCTATTACCGAGAACGTGTATCGTTATTGGTCTAAGGCGCGCAAAAAATTCGTTGGCATTGGTCCTAGATTCGACGCGTTGGTTCATAGCTGGAATCGAGGTGAGTGGTTTCTAATTCCAAATGGATACTTTAACCAATGGTCGTTTCCTGAACGTGGTAGGGTTCCAACCTTGGAAGAAAAAATCTCTTCGTTATCACGCAATTCCTCTTACACTGGGTACGATGCGTCCACAGGCCGGTTCAATCCCGATTTACTTGACCGAGAAGACGCGGGGGGAGCAAATATTCGGTTTTGGATGCCATCCCTTAGATACGTTGAGCAAAATATGAGAACTGGTTATGATTTCCAGCCATGCGAACCGGGACGAGAACCTCCTTTAGAAAACGAATATGTTGTCATGTTTAGAATAATATGGCCAGGCAACCAAAATGTAGAACAATCCCCCAGGGTAAGTCGTTTTAAAAGGGCTCAACAACGTGGACAATCTTCCAACCCCGATATTTTTGACCGTTTTGAAGATGATTACTATGTAACGCTTCGATGCTCTTCAGGGGGCGGGTGCGACGGATGGATATGGGATCGAACAAAAAATTACATCTTATACATTAGTTTTCCAGAAGCACTTAGGCGAGGTGATCCTGAGAGGTTCTGGCAAGAACCAACAGACGCCGCAATTCAGCTTCTTGAGAGCTGGAAAATAAACGAGGACATTGAAAATGGTAACTGAGCTTTAGATTCATGCTTCGTTTTCTGTCCACTCTGCATAGATTTGGGGGTCGTCAGAAAACAGTCTCATCGCAGTAAACAAAGTCGACAACAACGACCTAGTTCCACCAGCAACATAATTCGCAAAAGCGTCAAAGGAATTTACTAACACTTCGGGCGCATGACACCCAGTGTTCATAAAAAAACCCGCCATTGAGGCGGGTTTTTGTTTTAATCCAATGTGCGTTCGATTTCTTGACGCTCAAAGATTTCGATGACGTCTTTGGGTCGGATATCATCGTAGTTTTCAAAGGCCATACCGCATTCTTGACCAGACTGAACCTCTTTGACTTCGTCTTTGAAGCGTTTCAACGTTTTCAGCGTACCCTCGTGGATCACAACGTTATCACGCAAGAGGCGGACACCTGCGCTGCGGCGTGCGACGCCTTCTGTCACGATACAACCCGCCACGCGTCCAACACCAGTCACCTTGAAGGTTTCTTTGATTTCAGCGTAACCAATAAAGTTCTCGCGGATTTCTGCAGACAAGAGACCACTTGCCGCCGCTTTTACGTCGTCAACCAAGTCATAGATGACAGAGTAGTAGCGGATTTCCACGCCTTTTTGGTTGGCAGAGTTCCGAGCAGATGCATTTGCACGAACGTTAAAGCCCATGATTGGCGAACCAGATGCTTCGGCCAAGCCGACGTCTGTGTCTGTGATCGCACCAACACCAGAGTGAAGGACACGCACGCGCACTTCGTCGTTGCCGATTTTTTCCATGGCTTGAACAATCGCTTCAGCAGAGCCTTGAACGTCGGCTTTAACCAAGATTGGCATTTCCGTGACGTTTTGGTCTTCTTTCGCTTTCGCCATTAGCTGCTCAAGGGTCGTCGCGGCACCAGCGGCGGCGCGTTTCTCTTTGGCAGCATTCTCACGATATTCTGCAATTTCGCGGGCTTGGGCTTCGGTATCTACGACGTTGAGAACATCGCCTGCCTCTGGTGTCCCGTTAAGGCCGAGAACCTCAACAGGAACAGACGGACCCGCCACTTTGACGCGATCGCCTTTGTCATCGATCAAGGCGCGGACTTTACCCCATTGCTCGCCGACAACAAAGATATCACCTTGGCGCAATGTTCCCGTTTGAACGAGAACAGTGGCTACTGGACCACGTCCCACGTCAAGCTGAGCTTCGATAACCGCACCTTGTGCCGCGCGATCTGGGTTAGCCTTAAGTTCAAGTATTTCCGCCTGAAGCGAGATCGCCTCAAGAAGGGCATCAAGCCCCTGACCTGTTTTTGCAGAGACTTCGACATCTTGAACTTCACCAGACATCGCCTCAACGACCACTTCGTGCTGAAGAAGATCGGTGCGAACTTTGGTTGGGTCCGCAGCTGGAACGTCGATTTTGTTGATTGCAACAATCATTGGAACGCCTGCTGCTTTGGCGTGGTTAATCGCCTCAACAGTTTGCGGCATCACGGCATCATCAGCAGCCACAACCAAAACAACGATGTCCGTTACCTGAGCACCACGAGAGCGCATAGAGGTAAAGGCGGCGTGGCCGGGTGTATCCAAGAAGGACAAGACTGTGCCGTCATCTGTTGTGACCTGATAGGCGCCGATGTGCTGGGTGATACCGCCTGCTTCGCCGGACACAACTTTGGCATTACGGATCGCATCCAAGAGAGATGTTTTCCCGTGGTCAACGTGACCCATGATTGTAATGACAGGAGGGCGTGATTGGAGCGACTCTGGGCTGTCTTCGACTTCGTTGATGACGTCTTCAACATCAGCATCAGAAACGCGAACGATCTTGTGACCAAATTCTTCGATAATCAATTCCGCAGTATCGGCATCGATTGTTTGGTTCTGTGTCACCATCATGCCCATTTTCATGAGCGATTTAACGACCTCAGCCACACGTTCAGCCATCCGGTTTGCCAATTCTGAAACAACGATAGCTTCTGGAACTTGGACGTCACGAACAACCTTTTCGCGTTCTTGCGTTTGACCCATGGCTTTTTGGCGCGCGCGTTCTTGTTTACGCTTCATCGCTGCCATTGATTTCTGACGACCACCTTCACCATTCAGAGCTTGGCTCAGTGTCAATTTACCTGAACGACGCCCATCGTCGCCACGGGTTTTGTTGCCACGACCTGAATCATCACGCTCTTTTTTGCGCGGTGTTGCGGCGGGTGCTGCGGATTTAATTTCGCGACGCGGCGCTGCTTCGGCAGCTTTGGCGCTTGGCGCTTCTTTCGCGGCTTTGGCGAGAGCGGCCGCTTTGCTTGCGGCCTCTTCGGCTTCGCGACGTTCGCGTTCCTCGGCATCGGCCTTGGCGCGTGCTTTTTCTTCGGCCTCGCGCTGTTCGCGCTCTTTGGCTTCTTGTTCGGCACGGCGGCGTTCACGGTCGGCTTCGCGTGCTTTTTCGTCAGCCAAGCGTGCTGCAGCTTCTTCGACTTCGCGTGCTTTGGCCGCTTGAACGGCCTTTAGACGACGATCCATTTCGGCGTCAGAAATTCCACCAGGACGATTGCCACTGGATTGAGAGCCACCGCCCGATGTTCCGCCTGGCTTGGCTGCACCCGCTTTGGGTACGACTACGCGCTTGCGTTTGGTTTCCACAACCACACTTTTGGTTCTGCCATGGCTAAAGCTTTGCTTTACCTTTCCAGGACGGCTTCCGCCGCCTCGCAGGCCTAGTGTTTTCTTGCCGTCACTATCGCTCATCTAGCTGTCTTTTCCTTCCCGACGCCCCTTGGCACCGTTAAATCCGCGCAGACCTTTCAGTCTTTGCGCCTCATCTACTACACGTTGCGTTAAACCACCAGTCGCAAGCGCGCAATGAATTACTGTTTGTTTACCAAATGCCAAACCAAGTTCATCTGAGGTTAACCAACCGATGAAAATCCCATCTTGTGGGGTGCTTAGCTTTGATTTGCCACGTTCTGAACCGTCTGATGATTGGATCAATACGTCGGCATAGTCCTTAATAAGCCAGTCTTTTACTTTTTCATAACCAGCTACGGCTCTACCTGACTTGCGCGCTAAGCTGATTAGATCAACTACGCGGCGCGCAAGCTTTTGTTCCAAATCCACCACTAATCCATCCGGAACAGTGACTTGTTTCTTTGCTCCTCTCGAAAATAGTCCCTTTTGGACCACTTTTTCAAGGGCAGCCTTTTCCGCAGAAACATACATACCACGTCCTGGCAATTTATTCATCAAGTCCGGATAAACAGTGTTATCCGGCCCGACGACAAAACGGATCAAGCCAAACTTTGGCTGTACTTCACCGCTCGCAAGGCATTTGCGCTCTGCGTCGGTGTCTAGATCCTTGGTTCGTTTGCCACGTGACATGTAGTGTTCCCTAAACGCGAATTAGTCTTCGCTGTGTTCGTCTTCTAGGTCGTCGTCTGAAGAATTAAGCTCATCTGGATCGACCCAGCCCAAAACGATTCGTGCTGTCATGACCAGCTCTTGAGCTTCTTCTAAGCTCATTTCGAACTGTTCTAGCAAACCATCGTCTTTGACACGTTGGCCGTCGACTGTTGTCCAGCCACCTGCCAATTCCCAGTCCGCACATGTCGCGAAATCTTCGAGGGTTTTGATGCCGTCGTCGGCCAATGCCTCGATCATTTGAGGTGTCAAACCTTCAAAGTTCATGAGGCTGTCTTCGACACCCAATTCACGGGCGCGATCGATGGCTTTTTGGGCCTGCGCCTCTAGGAATTCACGAGCACGCGTCTGAAGTTCACCTGCGGTGTCTTCGTCGATGCCTTCAATGACCAAGATTTCGTCGATTTCAACGTAGGCAACCTCTTCGAGGTTCGCGAACCCTTCGGAGACCAAAAGCTGAGCAAAGAATTCGTCCAGATCCAAAGTATCGATGAACAATTTGGTGCGTTCTTCGAATTCTTTTTGACGGCGCGCGGATTCGTCGGCTTCTGTCATGATGTCGATATCAAGGTTTGTGAGCTGGCTCGCCAAGCGCACGTTTTGACCACGACGACCAATTGCCAAAGACAGCTGTTCGTCTGGAACGACAACTTCGATTTTTCCGGCTTCTTCATCCAAAACAACTTTAGACACTTCAGCAGGTTGCAAGGCGTTGACCAAGAATGTTGGCTGATCTTCGTTCCAAGGGATGATGTCGATCTTTTCGCCTTGAAGCTCGTTTACAACGGCCTGAACGCGGCTACCGCGCATACCAACACACGCACCGACTGGATCAATCGAGCTATCATTTGTGAAAACCGCAATCTTTGCGCGTGAACCAGGGTCACGAGCAACGGATTTGATTTCAATCACGCCTTCATAGATTTCAGGCACTTCCATTTTGAACAGCTCAGCCATGAATTCAGGCGCCGTGCGGCTTAGGAAGATTTGTGGACCGCGTGTTTCTCGACGGACGTCTTTGATAAAGACGCGGATGCGATCATTTGGACGATAGCTTTCACGGCCAATTTTCTCATTACGGCGCAAGATTGCTTCGCCACGACCAACATCCACGATGACGTTGCCGTATTCTTCGCGCTTTACGAGACCGTTGATGATTGTTCCTGCACGATCTTTGAATTCCTCGTACTGGCGATCACGTTCCGCTTCGCGGACTTTTTGCAAGATAACTTGTTTCGCGGATTGTGCCGCAATTCGGCCCATCTCGACAGGAGGAATTTCCTCTGAATACTGTTGGCCAATCTCTGGATCTGCCATGTATTGCTTGGCTTGCTCTACAGTCATTTCGGCTTGATAGTTTTCAAGCTCCTCTTCGGCCACAACTGTGCGAACACGTGTAAAGGCGGCACGACCTGTTTTACGGTCGATGCTCACACGGATGTCCATTTCGCTGCCGTAGCGGGATTTCGCCGCACGCGCGAGCGATTCTTCCATCGCTTCGACGACCAAATTTGGGTCGATCATTTTTTCGCGTGCGACCGCTTCGGCGGTTTGCAAAAGCTCAAGCTGGTTTGCAGAGGTGATTGCCATTCTTACTCCTCCTCGGACCCTTCGGTCTCGATGTCATCAAAATTATCTTCGTTAATTGCGCCGGATTCTTTACGTTGGCGCAGCATTTCTTTGATTAAGTCGTCTGTTAGAACCAATTTGGCCTCAGTAAGCCAATCAAATTCCAAACCTATTGTGCCTTCTTCGACATTGATTAGGATTTCTGATCCTTCGATACCAGCAAGTAGGCCTTTAAACCGACGGCGACCGTCGATTAATTCTTCGGTTTCTAGTTTGGCCTCATATCCCTCAAACATGTCAAAATCTTTGAGACGTGTAAGGGGGCGGTCGATACCAGGGCTTGATACTTCAAGGTTATAAGTGTCCAAAATTGGATCTTCAACGTCGAGGATTGCGCTGATGGCTGTTGAAATCTCGCTGCAATCATCAACATTGATGCCACCGTCAGGGCGATCTGCCATCACCTGAAGTGTTATTTCCTTGCCGCTCATCAAACGCAAGCGAACGAGCTCAAAACCCATATCTTCGATAACGGGTGAAATGATCTCGGCGAGGCGCTGATCGATAGCTGCTTTTGCAATTAAGGTATTCGTCATAGGTCCAAACACAAAAAAACGGGCGCGCGGCCCGTCGAATTTTCCGGTGGAATGTTGTTTCCAACACGCCGCTGTTGAGGGTCGTATACGCAAAGCCTTGTGAGTCTGCAAGTCTTCATTTCGTTTCCCCTAATTTAGGTCAACCAAGGCTTTGTTTTGTTGATTTGTGAATATTGTAAAACCCGTAGCGCTGGTGCAGGTTGCGCATATGGATTTGTTTGGCCCTCAGGAATGGAACGCAATCAAGCTATCGTTGCAGGTGGCTGTTGTGGCTGTTGTGTTGAGCTTGCCTTTGGGAATTTATGTGGCCTATGTCTTGGCCCGCAAAGAATTCTGGGGGCGTCAGCTTTTGAATGCTGTTGTACATTTGCCTTTGGTTTTGCCCCCCGTTGTCACGGGTTATATCTTGCTTTTGTGGTTTGGTCGCCGCGCGCCTTTGGGTGGGTTTTTAGAACAGACATTTGGTCTTGTGTTGGCGTTTCGGTGGACGGGTGCGGTTTTGGCGGCGGCGATCATGGCGTTTCCTTTGATGGTTCGCGCTATTCGATTGGCCATTGAAGCCGTTGATCCGAAACTCGAACAAGCGGCCGAAACCTTGGGGGCATCTCGATTTCAGGTGTTCATGAGCGTTACATTGCCCTTAATCGTTCCGGGCATTTTGGCAGGCTCCGTCTTGGCCTTTGCCAAGGCCTTGGGTGAATTTGGGGCAACGATTACCTTTGTCTCAAACATCCCCAATCAAACGCAGACAATCCCCTCGGCCATCTATGCGCTGATGCAGGTTCCTGGATCGGATACGGCAACGGCGCGATTGGTGATTGTGTCGATCATTATTTCTATCTCGGCGCTGTTAGTGTCGGAATGGATGGCGCGCCGTATGAGCAAGCGGATGTCTGATTCATGACTCTGTCTGTTGATATATCCCACCAATTCAAGGCCTTTGATTTGAATGTTAAGTTTGAAGCCGAGAGCGGTATCACTGCATTGTTTGGGCGCTCTGGCTCTGGCAAGACGACAGTTGTGAATGCAATTGCGGGGCTTATCACACCGGATACTGGCCGCATTGCAGTGAACGACCGGCCTCTATTCGAGTCACATACATCAACGAACATCGCACCTCACAAGCGCGGCATCGGATATGTGTTTCAAGATGCACGGCTGTTTCCCCATCTCAATGTCAGGGACAATCTGCGTTATGCTCTGCGCTACCGTCGCAAACAGTCGCCTGCTCTGCGTGAGGATCACGTGATCGACTTGTTGGGCATAGGGCATTTGCTAGAACGTCCAACGGGCGCTTTGTCGGGGGGTGAAAAACAGCGTGTTGCCATCGGACGCGCCTTGCTAAGTGCGCCTGACATCTTGTTGATGGATGAACCTTTGGCCGCCTTGGATGCCGCCCGCAAAGCAGAGATTTTACCGTTCCTGGCGGGTCTGCGCGATGAGATTGATTTACCAATCGTTTATGTCAGTCATTCCATTGCAGAAGTCGCGCGATTGGCGTCCCATGTCGTCGTCCTCGATCAGGGCGATGTTGTAACGCATGGCACGACAGAGGCCGTTTTATCCAACCCAGAGTTGGTGCAATTTGTTGGCCTTCGCTCGGCAGGGTCTGTAATGCCCGCGCACGTGGTTGCACATGCGCAGGATGGTCTAACGGAGCTAGCAATTTCAGGCGGAACATTATTCATGCCCAAAGTGGCGTCTCCTGTTGGAACGCGTCTTCGAGTGCGCATTTTGGCCCAAGATGTGATGATATCTCTCAGTAAACCAACAGATATATCCGCCCTCAATGTGTTGGAGTGCAAGATCACAGCCATCAAAAAGGGCGAGGGGCCGGGGGCTATTCTTCAACTTGCGTGTGGTCAGGACCGGCTCTTGGCCCGTACCACGGCGCGCTCTGCGTCGCAGCTTGGGCTCACGGTTGGCATGTCGTGTTATGCCGTTCTCAAGACAGTCTCAGTTGATCAAGGCGACATTGGTTAGCCGCAGTTATTCGTCCTCGTCACGGGTATAAATCCCTTCAGGGAGGGAAATAGAGGCGATCAAATCGCGCATTTGGCACATCGATAGGGTTACTTTCTCAACGCGATCCGTCTGGGGGTTATATTGTTCGACAGTTATGCATTCCGCAAAGCTGTTAATGACAATATCTTCTTGAAGCGGATGAGCGCCCTCATCTACTAAGGTGACGATTGTTGAGTCAAATTCGTGTTCTATCGTAAACATATTTTCAGTATAGTGATGCAATGGGCATCATGCAAAAGGTAACAAACGCAGTGCGGATATTTTTGATAACTCTTGCTCTTTCGGTGATGTCTGCGTGTGCCTATGCACCCTCGCCACAGGAGGGTCGCACAGAAACGCCGACTGCACCGCCACAGGCACAGGCCCAAAAAATTGGGCCACCCACGGGTCAATTCGCCTTTGTTGTCTCTAAGATTGAACCCGAAGTAGAAGAGCTCTGTCGGACCTATCGCCCAGAGTTCAAATGTGATTTTCAGATTGTTGTGGATTACACGCATCCAGATTTGGTGAACGCGTTTCAGACGTTGCTAGATGACGGAACACCCGTTGTCATTTTTTCCATTGGGTTGATCAAACAGGCCCGCAATGTGGATGAATTGGCCTTTGTTCTCGGGCATGAAGCTGCGCATCACTTAGAAGGGCATATCTATCGTCAATATCAATCGGCGCGACGGGGGGCCTTGTTGCTTGGTGGGATGACAGCAATCGCTGGTGGCAATGCGAGCGCAATTGAGCAAGCCCAACAGATTGGTGCAACACTGGGTGCGCGGACCTATTCCAAGGAATTTGAGCTTGAAGCCGATGAATTGGGCACGATCATTACCAAAGCGGCCGGATTTGACCCACTGCGTGGGGCGCAATTCTTTATGCGCATTCCCGATCCCGGTGACACATTCTTGGGGACCCATCCGCCGCATGCGGCGCGGCTGGAAACGGTACGCAGGACAGCCGCCTCGTTCTAAAATTTTTGCGCAACTATCGTTAAATTGTTCGCAGGCATTTCTATGACCTGTTTAGGGTCTAACCACGCGTCCATAAGCCATTCAATAACGTCAAAGTCATCTTTGTACCCAATATCTGGGTCTTGCGCGACAAGAGACGCATGAAAGGCAGCATCGCCCTCGGACACAAAGTCATCCGCACGTGTAAACGGCCCATAAAGGATAAAGTGGCCCTGAGGTGCGAGGGCGCGGGCAACATTTGCGATCAACTGCTTTGCTTCGGCCTCAGAAATGAGGTGAAATAAATTGACGAGCAAAATCGCATCAAACTGTCCAAGGTCATCTGGCCACGCTGCAGTGGTTGCAACTAAATCTATGGGGCTACTGACATTCGTTGCAGAGGCTGACGCGCAATGAGCGGTAATGCTGGCGCGCCGCGCTGGATCAGGATCACTTGGGACCCAACTTAGGTCAGGAAATGAAGTTGCGAATTGTGCGATATGCTGCCCCGTCCCTGATGCGATTTCCAAGACACGTCCGTGAGTAGGTAAAAATTCGTGCAAAATGGTTTCAATCGCATCCGCGTTGCGCGCGGTGGACGGGGCAAACATGTGACCATCCTCAGTAACCTGATCAGATGGCGTGTCGGGCAAATTCAAAAATCTCATTTTGGTAACCTTGCCTAAGAAGTGTGTAACGGAGGGACTTATCGTGTGTCATCCGGTTTCGAAACATTAGACTTTAGAAAATCACGTGACTAGCGCTCCTGTCCACAAATATCGTAAAAGGACGATTTGTCATATCTGAACGCAAAATCCATCAAATCCCGTGTGAAATTTAGGTGCAATCTCAGCGCCATTTGCGCAGATTTTCAAAACTTTCTGTGCAAAGCCGTCTCAATTTGCATGGCGCTTTTCCTGTGCGCAGGTCGCAGTGTTGCAAATCATTCACCGCAGAAATGCAAAACCTATCTTGATTCCCTTGGACCCATACCAATTTCCCTATTTTTTTAGCGATTTGAGGTGGTCCAAGTTTTATCAAAAAGAGTGCTTCAATTAACAAGAAATCGATCCAAGACGTAGCCTTTTATAGATCAGTTGCGATGACACAGATTGCAAAGCTGCAAGAGGAAAGAAAATGAAAACGAAACAAGTTCACGAAATCTTACGCAAGAATTCTTTTGTCACGATTACTCCAGATTTCATGGTGCGGCGTGCCGCGAAAATCATGTCGCGCCGTAAATTCGGAGCGCTGACTGTCTTGGATCATAACGGTAAGTTGGCAGGCATTGTCAGTGAGCGCGACATTGTCTGGCGATGTTTGGCGCAAGGAATGAATACGGGGCATACACAGGTTGGCGACATCATGACGCCAAACCCCTATTTCATCGATGCTAAAGAGGACATCACAGTGGCGCTTGCGACGATGTTGGAGCACAATATCCGACATATGCCAGTGCAGTGCACACAGAGGAATTTTTGTGGAATGCTCGTGATTAGCCACGTCGTGAAGCACATCAAGAAAGAAGTCGAAGCGCAGCTACTGCCTATGCTGTTTGAACGTGACAAAGGGCCATTGGCTCAGATCTTTACGCACTAAACGAAAAAGCCCCCGCAACATGCGAGGGCTTTCTTTATTACAATATCCAAGCGATTATTGCGGGATATCGCCAGTGATGCCTTCAACGTAGAAGTTCATACCAGCCAATGTTCCGTCATCCGCTGTTTCACCTTCTGCCAACCAAACAGAACCGTCTTGTTTGTTGATTGGGCCAGTGAAGGCGTGGTATTCACCAGAACCAAGAGCATCACGAAGCGCTTCTGCTTCTGCTTTGACGTCTGCTGGAACTGCTGATGAAATCTCACCAATGGCAACCATGCCTGGGCCAATGCCGTCCCATGTGTCTGTTGATGTCCATGTGCCATCTAGAACAGCTTGCGTCCGTGCAATGTAATAAGGCGCCCAGTCGTCAATGATAGAAGAGACGCGTGGGAACGGGCCGTATTCTGCCATGTCAGAGGCTTGACCAAAGGTCACAACATTGCCTGCTTTTGCTGCGGCTGCTTGAGGCGCCGTCGAGTCTGTGTGCTGCAAAATAACGTCCGCGCCTTGTTCGATCAAAGCTGTTGCGGCGTCTGCTTCTTTTGCAGGATCAAACCATGTGTAGGCCCATACGATGTTGAATTCGACATCTGGGTTCACGCGTTTTGCATGGATGTAAGCAGAGTTGATGCCACGGATAACTTCTGGAATTGGGAAGGATCCGATGTAACCAATTTTGTTGGTCTTCGTCATTTTACCTGCGATGTGACCTTGAACGGCGCGACCTTCGTAGAAACGTGCTGAGTAAGTGGATACGTTATCCGCACGCTTGTAGCCTGTTGCATGTTCAAATTTCACATTTGGGAATTTGGCCGCAACGTTGATTGTTGGGTCCATATAACCAAAAGATGTTGTGAAAATAAGGTCTGCACCCTGAAGCGCCATCTGAGTCATAACACGCTCAGAATCCGCACCCTCTGGCACGCTTTCTTGGAAAATTGTTTCAACACGATCGCCAAAGTGCTCTTCGACAGCCAAGCGGCCTTTGTTGTGCTCGTAAGTCCAGCCGCCGTCTCCGACAGGGCCAACATAAACGAAGCCGACTTTGACATCAGCGGCATAAGCAGCAGTGGTTAGGCCAAGTGCAGCAACGGCACCGGTTAAAAGTGATTTAAGAGTCATGAACGTCTCCCTGTTCAAGTAGAGGGCCTCAAGATGAGGCGTGGAATGTGCGGCCCAAAGACGCTGGCGCGCCTTGATTCCCCAGAGCCGAGATAAACACCAGCACAATGATCGTTATCAAATACGGCGACATGGATAAATACTCAACAGGAATTGCAACGCCCGCGGCCTGTAAATTCAACTGTAGAACACTGACACCGCCAAATAAATAGGCACCCAAGAGGACGCGCCAGGGTTTCCAGCTGGCAAAAACAACGATTGCGAGGGCGATCCAACCTGCACCAGATGTCATGCCCTCGGTCCATTGAGGAACGCGAACGAGGCTAATGTAAGCCCCGCCAAGCCCGCTACAGGCACCGCCAAACATGATGGCCATCATACGGATTCGAATGACCTTGTAGCCAAGCGCATGAGCGGCCGTGTGGTTTTCGCCCACAGCACGCAGGACAAGCCCCGCTCGCGAGTGGTTCAAAAATATCCAAACTGCGGCGACTAAGAGAACAGAGACATAAACCATCGGATCATGGGAAAAGAGCATAGGTCCGATAACTGGAATATCTGACAGCAATGGGATGTCGAACGTCGCCAAGGTTGGGGATTTCATCCCCTCATAAGGTTTGCCAATCAGGGCGGATAATCCCAACCCAACCAAGGTGAGGCCAAGCCCTGTTGCGACTTGATTAGACAGCAAAACTTGGGTCAAAAATCCAAAACTCAGCGAGAGAACCGCCGAAGCGAGGGCGGCGGCCAGAAATCCAAGAGCTGGGCTTCCTGTATTGATCGCAACGACAAAGCCGATAACGGCCCCTGTAATCATCATGCCTTCAACACCTAGGTTGAGAACACCTGATTTCTCGACAACCATTTCACCAATTGCGGCCAATAAAATAGGGGTCGCAGAGACCATGAGCGATGCGATCAATAGGATTGGATTGATGCTAGACAAATCCATTATTTTGCCTCCCCAAATCGGATGCGGTAATGTGTAAAGACATCAGTGGTCAGCAAGAAAAACAGCAACATCCCTTGGAACAATTGAATGGATGCACCCGGTAATTCCAACATCAACTGTGCAAGTTCACCACCAATATAAGTCAATGCCATGAGCAACCCTGCGAGGAGAATCCCAATGGGATGCAAACGCCCCAAAAAGGCAACGATGATAGCGGTGAACCCATAACCAGAGGCAAAGTCGATCGTGATTTGTCCCGCTGGACCGGCGACTTCGAACATGCCTGCCATCCCAGCGAGCATCCCTGAGATGCCCAAACAAAACACAACGACGCGCGTGGGCGCGATCCCTGCGAATTTCGCGGCTCTTGGTGCTTCTCCTGTCAGGCGGATATGAAACCCGCTCACGTGACGTGTAAGCAAAACATAGGCAAAAATCACGGCGATAAAGGCCGTGACGACCCCCCAATGCATTCCTGAATTGGCAAAAATCTCAGTATTTGCGGCACTTGGATATTGCTGAAGGTTGCGCGATCCAGGAAATCCATATCCGTCTGGGTTTTTCAAAAGCCCTTGTGACACAGAGGCCAAGATTTTTTCCGCCACATAAACAAGCATGAGAGAGACCAAAATCTCATTGGTGTTGAATTTCGTGCGCAAAATGGCAGGGATCATGGCCCATGCCCACCCACCCAAGGCACCTGCCAGAACCATCAAGGGAAAAATGATCGCACTTTCCATCGGATAAAATGCCAATCCCATCGCCGCGCCGCAAATCGCGCCCATAATGTATTGGCCTTCCGCGCCAATGTTCCAAATGCCTGCTTTGAACCCCAGTGACAATCCAATAGCGATCAAAATCAAAGGACCCGCTTTGACCAATAATTGTGGTCGTGAATAGGCGGCAAAGGTTGGATCAAACAAAGGATCCCAAAAGATGATGCGGATGGCCTCAAACGGAGGCTTGCCAAGCAGGGCAAACATCGCGCCGCCAACAATCATCGTCAGGATGACAGCAAAGATGGGGGTGATCGCCGTCAGAGTGCGCGATGGCTGAAGCCGCTTTTCCAGTCTAATCATGGCGTTACCCTTGTGTTTTTGTCATGTGCCAAGATTGGTTCATGCATGTTCCGCTCCGCCCATCATTAACCCGATTTCATCAACGCTTAGGGAATGTGTCTCCCTCAGCTCAGACAAGCGGCCTTCGTTCAAGGCACCAAAGCGGTCTGAAATTTCCATCAACTCATCCAAATCTTGACTTATCACGATGATGGCGGCCCCTTTATTGGCCAAATCCAAGAGGGACTGACGAATGGCCGCCGCCGCTGCCGCATCAACCCCCCAAGTTGGTTGATTGACCACCAACACACGGGGGTCTTGCATCACCTCACGTCCAATCACAAATTTTTGCAAATTGCCCCCTGATAAGGAGCCTGCTGTGCTCTTGGCGCTAGGGGTGCGGACGTCAAAGGCTTGAATAACGCTCTCGGCAAAGCCTTGCGCCTTTTTCCAGTGCAAGAAGCCGTTTTTTACCAAAGACTGACGGTCAATGGCGGTCATCATAGCGTTTTCCACCAAGCTCATATTGGGAGCGGCCGCATGACCTAGTCGTTCCTCTGGACCACTTAGGATGCCCAAGGACCGCCGTTTATTGGGGCTATATCCTCCGATTGACTGGCCTTTAAATAGGATCGATTGCGGTGTCGTGCGCATTTCCCCAGACAGCGCGGCGAGCAGTTCATCTTGACCATTTCCAGCAACGCCGCCAATGCCCAAAATTTCACCGGCACGCACAGCAAACGAAATATCTCGCAAGGACGTGCCAAAGGCATCTTCGGACCGACAGGTGAGGTGAGACACCTCCAGAAGTGTATCGCCAAGAGTGTTCGTCGCCTTTTTGGGTGCGCTAAAGCTGCTGCCGACCATCATTTCCGCCAATTCCCGCGCGGTTGCCGCCGCAGGTTCACAGGTCGCAACCTTTTTCCCATGTCGAAGAATTGTCGCCGTGTCACAGAGCGTGCGAATTTCTTCGAGCTTGTGGGAAATATAGAGAATGGATTTCCCCTCGGCCTTTAATTTGCGCAGGGTTTCAAACAGAATCTCCACCTCTTGAGGTGTCAAAACCGATGTCGGTTCATCCATAATCAAAAGCTGTGGATTTTGTAAAAGACAGCGGATAATTTCAACGCGTTGCCGTTCACCTGCGGAGAGGCCACCCACCTTTTTGAACGGATCTAGGGGCAATCCATAGGCCTGAGAGACCTCAGTTATTTGTCGTGCCAAATCGCGTGTCTTTGGCGGTGTTTCCATGCCCAAGGCAATATTTTCTGCCACATTTAACGCATCAAAAAGGGAAAAATGCTGAAACACCATAGCGATCCCTGCGGCCCGCGCGGCGCGTGGTTCGCTTGGGGAAAAGGCCTGACCATTCAAAGTTAGCGTGCCTTGGTCGGGTTTCACCAACCCATAGATCATTTTGACGAGCGTTGATTTCCCCGCCCCGTTTTCCCCTAACAGCGCGTGAACCTCACCATGGCCAATGTCAAAGGAGACATCGTCATTGGCAACCACGCCGGGATAGGCCTTGGTCAACCCTTTGAGGCTCAGCAGAGTAGAGGTCATGCAGTTTCCTTCCTCACGTCACGATGATGCTCAGACCTTTGGATCAAAGACTGTGCAACGCCAATTGCGATCTGTTGTGGATGCTTCCCTAATGCGGGCAACCCAATCGGGCAAGTTATTCGATCGATTTCTGTGTCTAAATGACCCAAATTCCGTAACTTTGATCGAAAGCGACCCATTTTTGTGCGCGACCCAATGAGACCAACAAACGAAAAGTCATGCAAGAGCGCCTGATGACAGAGCTCCAAATCCAACGCATGCGAAAAGGTTAAAATTAAATGATAGGCGTCATGGGGCGCATGTGCCATGAACCGCTCAGGGGTATCCCCATAGAGCTGAGAAACGCCGCTGGGAATGTGATCAGGAAATCGGGTCTTTTGGGTGTCAATCCAAGTGATCTCAAAATCAGGAAGTGGGCTTAAAACAGAGACCAAAGCCCGCCCCACATGCCCAGCCCCCCAAATCCACAGGGGTTTTGTGAGCCGACGCATGGGTTCAATAATCCACCCGTCGCGAACTTGGGTGCTCAAGGCGTGGTTGCCATTGCGGAGGTCACTGATGAACCGTTTGATAGAAAGTGGGACATCCGATGACGACCCAATAGGGCGCGCAACATAGGGATCCGTTAATGTTGCCAAGCGTTGCGCATCATAGATTTCAGTGAGAAGTTGAACAAATCCACCGCAACATTGCCCAAGCGACGGACCAAGGGGATGCGCGCTGGCAAAATCATTGCCCGTGCCCAAGGCCTGCCGCGCGGCCAAACTCGCCTGAAATTCCAATGCGCCGCCACCAATTGTGCCCTGTTGCCCTGTGGCCCAAACATACATGACCGTTCCGACATCACGCGGTGTGGATCCTTTGATATCAACGACAACGATACGGGCCACACGTTCGTGACGCGCAATCAAATCCGCAAGTTCAGCGCGATCAAACCCCATGGCGTGCCATCCTAATTGCGCGCAACACGCACTCAGGCGTCGCAGGGGCGTTCAAATGTGGATAGAACGGCCCACATTGAGAGACCGCATGGCTAAGCGCCAGAAATGTCGAAATTCCGTGCATGAAAGGCGGCTCGCCAACGGCTTTGGATTTGTGGATGGTGTCTTCGGTATTTTCAGTGTCCCAGAGGGCAACATTGAACTCAGCAGGGCGATCCGCAAAGGCTGGGATTTTGTAGGTTGAGGGCGCATGTGTTTTCAGCGCGCCACGGGCATCCCAAACCAATTCTTCTGTGGTTAACCAACCTGTTCCCTGAACATAAGCGCCTTCGATTTGTCCTATGTCCAAGGCTGGGTTCAAACTCTTGCCAACGTCATGCAATATATCTGTTCTTAGGATACGATATTCACCGGTTAATGTATCAATCACAACCTCGCTGACCGACGCGCCATATGCGAAATAAAGGAATGGCCGTCCATGACCCGCAATGCGGTCCCAAGCGACCTTTGGCGTTTTGTAGAACCCCGTTGCAGAGAGGCTGATACGATGTTCGTAGGCCGCTTTGATGACATCCTCAAATCTTTGGCTCTGATCTTTGACATACACATGTTCATTTGCGAATGAGATGTCAGAAGGCACACATGAATATCGCTTTGATAAGAAAGCGATTAAACGATTTTTCAGGGTGTCACAGGCGGCTTTGACAGCCATCCCATTGAGATCACTTCCCGAACTCGCGGCAGTAGCGGATGTATTGGGAACTTTGGCCGTATCCGTCGCCGTAATTTTGATCCGATCTAAACCTAGCCCAAAACTATGCGCGGCGACTTGGGCCACCTTTTGAAACAATCCCTGACCCATTTCCGTGCCGCCATGGTTCAACCGCACGGTGCCATCTTGATAGATATTCACCAGAGCGCCCGCTTGGTTCAAATGCGTCAGCGTAAAGGATATCCCAAATTTAACGGGGCTAAAGGCAATGCCGCGTTTCAATATTTGGTTCCGCTCATTCCAAGCGTGAATGTCGGAACGCCTCTGTTCGTAGTCTGATTGAACGACCAAATCCTGCGTTAGCGCATTTAGGACAAAGTCCTCAACAGGCATCCCATAAGGGGTCGTTTGTTGCCTCATCTTCAGCTTTGATGAAATACTCTCGCCGGAGGCATCCACGGGGTCAACGGCACGTTCGCTATAATAATTGATACGCCGCACTTCCAAAGGATCCATTTTCAGACGATGCGCCACGTGATCCATGACGCGCTCGATCCCGATCATCCCTTGAGGTCCGCCAAATCCACGAAAGGCCGTCGCGCTTTGCGTGTTGGTTTTTAGGCGGTGGCTTTCTATGCGAATGTTGGGCAAATAATAGGCATTATCTGCATGGAGCATTGCGCGATCTGCAACGGGCAAAGACAAATCCTGCGCCCATCCGCATCGCGCATAATGGGTAAAATCAACGCCAAGGATTTTGCCATCTTGGGAACAGCCGACGCGATAATGAATTCGGAAATCGTGCCGCTTGCCCGTGATGATCATGTCATCATCGCGGTCATAGCGCATTTTGCAGGGTTGGCCTGTATATTGCGCGGCAATGGCACAGGCACAGGCAAGCGCATTTCCTTGGCTTTCTTTACCGCCAAATCCGCCCCCCATGCGACGGACTTCGACACGGACGTCATGCATTCCGACCCCAATAGCATCCGCGACTTTGTGTTGGATTTCGGTGGGGTGCTGGGTGCTGCTATGCACAACCATTTCGCCATCTTCTTGGGGCATCGCAAGGGCAGCTTGGCCTTCTAAATAGAAATGTTCTTGCGCACCAATGTCAAAACTATCCTCAAGGACAATTGGCGCTTGATCAAGGGTGGCTATGTCCCCTTGCCCGTAAATGCGGGGGCCGTCTTCAAAACGAATATTGGCGGCTAAGGCATCCTCGATTGTCAAAATGGCCGTCTCTTCGTCATACTGCACGTTTGCTAGCCGTGCGGCCTTGCGCGCGGCAAGGTGGCTCTCTGCGATGACGAGGAAGATAGGTTGACCGAGGTAATGGATATCGCCGTCAGAAAGAAGCGGTTCATCATGCGCGCTGGGCGATACATCATTGGCAAAGGGAAGCTGGCCAGAGGTTAGCACATCAACGACACCCTCAGAGGCAAGCACATCCGACAGGTCAAGCGCGGTGATGGTGCCTTTTGCGATGCTCGACAAACCAAAAGCAAGGTGCAGGGTATTTGCTGGTGTAGGGATGTCGTCGATATAGCGGGCTTGTCCGGTAACATGAAGCAAAGCGGCATCGTGGGGCAGGGGCTTGTGAACGCTCATAGGGACACCTCCCGCACAGATGTCGGTTCACCAGACAGGTCATAGAAATAGCGTTTCAAGAGGTTCTTGGCGACTTCCATCCGATAGAGTGACGACGCACGCATGTCGTCGAGTGGGGTGAAGTCTTGTTCCAAAGCGTCTATGATGCGCTCTATGGTTTCTATGGACAATTTTGACCCAATCAGCGCCGTTTCTAATGCCGTGGCCCGTTTTGGGATGCCCGCCATTCCTCCAAAGGCTATGCGCGCGGCGCTTACGGTGTCGTCGTCTAAGGTGATGTTAAAACAGCTACAGAGCGCTGAAATATCCTGATCAAAGCGTTTTGATATTTTGTAGCACCTGAGGGATGTGTCTGTGTTCGGGATGATGATGGCTTGGATGAATTCTGACGTTTTGAGGTCTTGGACGCCATAATCGATAAAGAAATCCTCGATAGTAATGCGCCGAATATCCGCCCCTTTTCTAAGCTCTAGCTCTGCGCCTAAAGCAATGAGAGCAGGGGCGCTATCCCCGATGGGCGATCCGTTGGCAATATTGCCGCCAAGGGTGGCGGCCATGCGGACTTGGGTCGATGCATAGCGTTGGAGCAAATCAGCAAAGGCAGGATGGGCATCCAAGGCCCAAAGGCGCAGGTCTTCGATAGAGGTCATTGCGCCGATACGGGTTGTATGGCCCGTGTTGTGGATGGTTTTGAGGTCATTGACTTGGTTCAAGAAGGTCACCTGCCCCAAGTCGCGGAAGTCCTTGGTGACCCAAAGCCCGACATCTGTTGCCCCTGCGATAAGAGTTGTCTCTGGATATGCCATGAGACGGGTGGCGAGCGCATCGCTCGACCCAGGCTGCGCCTCGGTCAGCTCTTTGCTCGGGCAGGATGCAAGCACCTGCCGATCGCGCTGTAGCCAAGGGGGATTTGGGATTTGTGTGGCCTCTTGGGCCGCGCGTGCAATCGGCGCATATCCCGTGCATCGACAGAGGTTTCCCGCTAGTGTTGTGTCATGATCCCCGTCGCGGTTGATTTGGGCTGCAACCATTGATGTCACGAAGCCTGGTGTGCAAAATCCGCATTGTGATCCATGCAGGTCAATCAAAGCCTGTTGAACAGGATGAGGCGTCCCCTCAATGCCAACCCCTTCGACGGTGCGAATGGCCTTGCCTTGAAGCTGTGGCAAAAACAAAATGCATGCATTCAAGGGTTTAACCGTTTCCTCGTCGATGACAATGACAGTGCAGGCACCACAGTCCCCTTCGTTGCAGCCTTCTTTGGTGCCGCAAAGCCCACGCGTGTCGCGGAGCCAATCCAATAGCGTGGTGGTGGGCGAACAGTCTACCACATCCACGGTCTCTCCATTCAGAAGAAACGAGATATTCATAATGAAAACCAGCCGCCTTACCCATATTTACACCATGCGTGCTTACTTCGATGCGGCGTAGAAATAAGCGGTGTTCCCTGTGCCAGATATGAAAACGTCAAAAAACCTGTTTGGCAAGCCTTTTGTTTCCCCTCATCGCAGCCTATCCTGTTCCTCATGACAGAGACCCCCCGATTCATTCACCTGCGCGTTCATACGGAATATTCCCTTCTTGAGGGGGCGATACGGTTGAAAAAGCTGCCGTCGATGTGTGCGGATATGGATATGCCTGCAGTGGCGGTCACCGACACGAACAACCTATTTTCAGCGCTGGAATTTTCCGTTGGGGCCAGTGATGCGGGCATTCAACCGATCATGGGATGTCAGGTTGATCTCTGCTATCTCAACGCACAACCTGGCGAGCGTGCAAAACAGCCCGCTCCCCTTGTTTTATTGGCGCAAACGGAGGTCGGGTATGAGAACCTGATGAAGCTGAACTCCTGTCTTTATGTGGATAAAGGGGATCAGCTGCCGCAGGTCACATTTGAGGAGCTCACGCAATTTAGCCAAGATGTGATCTGTCTCACAGGGGGGGCTGATGGCCCTGTTGGTATGTTGTTGCAAGCGGGTCAACGCCCTGCTGCGCTTGATCTTATGACCCGCCTCAAGGCAATTTTTGAGGACCGTCTCTATGTCGAACTTCAGCGCCATCCAGAGGACGGTGGTCTTCCCCAAAATGAGCGCGCGACAGAACGTGGGTTCGTTGAGATGGCCTATGATATGGGGCTTCCCCTTGTTGCCACCAATGACGTCTATTTCCCAAAATCCGAGATGTATGAGGCGCATGATGCCCTTATTTGTATCGCGGATGGGGCCTATGTTGATCAACAAGAGGGGCGTCGTCGCCTTACCAATCAGCATTACATGAAATCCCCTCAAGAAATGGCGGCCCTCTTTGCAGACCTGCCAGAAGCCATTGAGAACACAATAGAAATCGCGCGCCGCTGTGCGTTCAAGGCCTATCGGCGTGATCCCATTTTGCCGAAATTTGCGGATGACGAAGTTGTCGAACTTCGCCGCCAAGCGGAACAAGGTCTCAAGGATCGCCTTGCCGTTATTCCGCATGCGACTTCGGTTGAAGACTATGAAAAGCGGCTCGAATTTGAGCTGAACATCATCGAAGGCATGGGCTTTCCTGGCTATTTCTTGATCGTTGCGGATTTCATCAAATGGGCCAAGGATCAAGATATCCCCGTGGGGCCGGGCCGTGGATCCGGTGCTGGGTCTTTGGTGGCCTATGCGCTGACCATTACCGACCTTGATCCTCTGAGGTATTCGTTGCTGTTTGAACGGTTCTTGAACCCTGAACGTGTATCAATGCCTGACTTCGATATCGATTTTTGCATGGATCGGCGCGAAGAGGTTATCCAATATGTTCAGCAAAAATATGGGCGTGACAAAGTTGGACAAATCATCACCTTTGGGGCTCTGTTGTCCAAAGCGGCGGTGCGCGATATTGGACGGGTTCTGCAAATGCCCTATGGTCAGGTGGATCGCCTTTCCAAGATGATCCCTGTTGAAGGTGTAAAACCTGTCAGCATTGAAAAAGCCCTCAAAGACGAACCGCGCTTGCGCGAAGAAGCCCGCTCAGAAGAAGTGGTTGATCGTCTTCTGACCTATGGTCAACAAGTCGAAGGGTTGCTTCGCAATGCCTCAACCCACGCTGCCGGTGTTGTAATCGGGGATCGTCCGTTGGATGCCTTGGTGCCACTGTACCAAGACCCGCGATCGGACATGCCCGCCACGCAATTCAACATGAAATGGGTTGAACAAGCTGGATTAGTGAAATTCGATTTCCTCGGTCTGAAAACGCTGACTGTCATTCAAAATGCGGTTGATTTGGTCCTGAAATCAGGGCGCCCTTTGCATATTGCCGCGGATGGGACACAGCTTTATTCTCCTGCGGAGGGCGCCGAAAATCAGATCAACGCCATCCCCTTGGATGATGAGGCCTCTTACAAGCTCTATGCTGCTGCGAAAACCGTGGCGGTGTTTCAGGTGGAAAGCTCGGGCATGATGGATGCCCTGAAACGGATGCGCCCGACCTGTATCGAAGATATCGTTGCCCTTGTTGCGCTCTATCGTCCGGGTCCGATGGAAAATATTCCGACCTATTGCGAGGTCAAAAATGGCCTCAAAGAGCGCGAATCTGTTCATCCTCTTATTGATGATATCCTAGAAGAGACCCAAGGAATTATCGTTTATCAAGAGCAGGTTATGCAGATCGCTCAGGTCATGGCGGGCTATAGCCTTGGCGGTGCGGACCTCCTGCGTCGCGCGATGGGTAAAAAGATCAAAGAGGCGATGGACGCCGAACGCCCCAAATTTGAAAAAGGGGCGGGTGAAAACGGTGTGGACGCGAAAAAAGCGTCCGAAGTGTTCGACCTCTTGGAAAAATTTGCCAACTACGGGTTCAACAAATCCCACGCGGCGGCCTATGCAGTTGTCTCCTATCAAACAGCGTGGCTCAAGGCGAACCATCCTGTGGAATTCATGGCCGGTGTGATGAATTGCGATATTCATTTAACCGACAAGCTCGCAGTCTATTTTGAAGAAGTTAAAAAAGGGTTAGACCTTCCGTACGTACCCCCTTGCGTGAACCGATCAGAGGCCACATTTGATGTTGTCGATGGGGCTTTGGTCTATGCGTTGGGCGCGTTGAAAAACGTAGGTGTCGAGGCGATGCGATTGGTCACAACGGCGCGCGCGGACAAACCCTTTGTAACGCTCTTTGACTTTGCGCGTCGGGTGGATTTGAAACGGGTCGGCAAACGCCCTTTGGAAATGCTCGCCCGCTCTGGGGCGTTTGATCAGCTGGATGCAAACCGACGTCGGGTCTTTGATAGCTTGGATCCTTTGGTTGCTTATTCCGCGGCGATCCACGAACAAAAGGCCTCTAACCAAGTGTCCTTGTTTGGCGAAGCGGGCGATGATCTTCCGGAACCGCGCCTGTCTCCTGTGAATGATTGGCTGCCTGCGGAACGCCTCGCAGAAGAGTTCAAAGCCATAGGATTTTACCTCTCTGGACATCCTTTGGATGACTACATGCCCCCCTTGAAACGCAAGGGGATTCTGACCCTTGATGAGGTAATAGCCAAGGCCCAATCCGGCCCTATCGTTGCCAAACTCGCAGGGGTTGTTGCAGGGCGACAGGAACGTAAATCTGCCAAGGGCAATCGCTTTGCCTTTGCGCAACTCAGCGATCCCACTGGCGCTTATGAAATTACGTTGTTTTCCGATACCTTAGACAAATGCCGCGACTTCTTGGAAACAGGGGCCAAAGTTGTGGTGACTGTCGAGGCAACCCTGGAATCAGACCAACTGAAACTCCTCGGTCGCTCTATGGCGCCTGTGGATACCGCCGTGGCGGATGCTGGGGCTTCTGGCCTGCGCATTTACATCGAAAATCCAGAGGCCGTTCCCGCCGTTGCCTCTGTCTTGGGGCAAGCTGTGGCACAGACGACATCTGGGGGCCGCGGACCAGTGTATTTCTGCCTTATGGATCCAAAACTTCCTGGCGAAGTGATGATGGAGTGCGGTCAGGATTACCCCGTAAACCCCCAAATCAAAGGCGCGATCAAAAGCCTCTCTGGCGTCATGGAAGTCGAAGAAATTTAACCAAATTCGCCTCTCTGTTTCACATCGGTAAAACGTCGGTACTGCGTCGGTAAACCACGCCGTTTCGCGCAACAGCTGGCACATTCATAAAAAATGACGCAACACCCCTCTCATTTTTTGTCGAAAAATATCCTCGCCGAAGGCTCCCACGGGGACCACTCTTACGACTCGGTTGGATTTTCGGGCTTTTGATTTAGCTTAATTCTGGTAGGAAGAGCCAAATCCAAAGAAAGCCCTGTTATGACTGAAACCTTCAAAATCACATTAGCACAGTTGAACCCGACCGTCGGGGATTTTGAAAGTAATAGCGCCAAGATTTGCGACACATGGCAAAAGGCCAAAGACGCAGGAAGCGATCTTGTGGCCTTTCCAGAGATGTTTTTGACAGGCTACAACACCCAAGACTTGGTTCGTAAACCTGCCTTTCTCGATGTTGCTGAGGCCTATGTTCAAAAAATCGCCACAGCCTGCGCTAAGGGGCCAGCCATTGCTTTGGGCGCGCCCATTCGTGAGAATGGCAAGCTGTTTAATGCCTATGTGATCCTAGAGGGCGGCGCGATCAAAGCCGTGGTGCAAAAACACCATTTGCCTAATCAAAACGTCTTTGACGAAGTGCGTATCTTTGATCAAGGCCCGATCAGCGGTCCTTATGTCTGCGGTCCGCTTCGGATTGGGTCACCAATATGCGAAGATGCTTGGCACGAAGATGTGGCGGAAACCATGGCCGAAACGGGGTCGGATGTTTTGTTAATCCCGAATGGATCACCCTATTATCGTGGGAAACATGATCTGCGCGTCAACTTGATGGTGTCGCGGGTGATCGAAACGGGGCTGCCGTTGATCTATTTGAACATGGTCGGTGGCCAAGATGATCAGGTATTCGATGGTGGGTCTTTCGTATTGAACACGGGCGGTGAGCTTGCGCTTCAATTGGCATTCTTTGAAGAAGCGATTGCGCATATTGAGCTCAGCCAACAGGACGGCGGCTGGCGCGTGCAGCCTGCGCACAAGGCCTCTGTTCCCGATCAAATGGAAACGGATTATGCGGCTATGGTTCTCTCACTGAGGGATTATTGCCGCAAGACTGGATTTACCAAAGTTCTCTTGGGATTGTCTGGCGGAATCGATAGCGCGATTGTTGCGACGATTGCGGCGGATGCTTTGGGCGCTGAAAATGTGCGCTGTGTGATGTTGCCATCAGAATATACATCTCAAGCCTCTTTGGATGATGCCAAGGAATTGGCGGAAAACTTGGGGTGCCGCTATGACTTTGTCCCCATTGCCGAAGGGCGCGGGGCGATCACCAATACACTTGCCCCCTTGTTTGAGGGGACTGAGCCAGATCTGACCGAGGAAAACATTCAATCGCGGTTGCGCGGTCTGTTGTTGATGGCGCTGTCCAACAAGTTCGGTGAAATGCTGTTGACCACAGGTAACAAATCCGAAGTCGCGGTTGGCTATGCCACGATTTATGGGGATATGGCGGGGGGCTATAACCCGATCAAAGATATGTATAAGACGCGGGTTTTTGCGATCTGCCATTGGCGCAATGCCAATCACCGCGATTGGATGATGGGTCCCGAGGGGGCTGTGATCCCTGAAAATATCATCACCAAACCGCCAAGCGCGGAATTGCGCCCTGATCAAAAAGACAGCGATAGCCTGCCTGATTATCCAGTTTTGGATGCGATTTTGGACATTCTTGTGGATCAAGATGGCTCGATCCAAGATTGTGTTGCCGCGGGCTTTGATATCAAGGACGCCAAACGGGTCGAACACCTGCTACATATCAGCGAATACAAGCGATTTCAGTCCGCGCCAGGCACGCGGTTAAGCCCGCGCGCCTTTTGGTTGGATCGCCGTTACCCCATCGCAAACCGTTGGCGCGATCCAAACTAATTCGGTCTAAGTGTCGTTGATATCGTGGTCAAATGTTTTGACCGACCCAGTTTTGAGTTGAAAAAACTGACGTAGCAAGAGCCACGAAATCAACGATAAAACGGCAAAGGTCAACATCAGCATGGATGGCGAGACGACCACGCCAAGTGCCATCAATAGACCTGTTCCAATAGCTCCCAAGGCAAAGCCTAAGAGGATAAAGGCAGGAAGAAGTGTTTCAAGGATGGCGAGAACAATTCCTGCGGCGATCCAAACCCACCATGTCGAAAATATCCCCATTATCCACGTCCTTTCAGCATTTTAAACGCATCACCAAAGGCCTCTAGCGCGTTGGCAGGGACGAGAATGGTATTGGCGCCACTGCCTTTTGCGACTTCCATGAGGCCTTCGACTTGTTTCAAGGCCACTTGATATTGCGCGGCTTCTAACCCGTTTTCTTCAATCGCTTTGGCGACAACTTGGGTTGCATAGGCCTCGGCGTCGGCTTGGATGCGGCGGGCTTTGGCAACTTGTTCTGCTTCATAAAGCTGCGCATCGGCGGCCAATTCTACAGATCGTTTTTGACCTTCGGCTTCGGTGACTTGGGCACGACGGGCGCGTTCGGCGTTCAACTGTTGCAACATCGCGGCGCGGGTGGCTTCGTCTAGGTTAACGTCGAGAATTTCGGCGCGGGTCACTTCGATCCCCCAGTCATCCACCATAGCATGCACGCTTTCGCGGATTTTGGTGATGAGCTGTGATCGATTGGACTGAACCTCGTCCAATTCCATTTTACCGATTTCGCTGCGCACAATACCGGCCACGGTTGTTGCAATCGCACCGTCCACGTCGCGAATACGGTACACCGTCTTTTCCGGTTGTGTGATGCGATAAAACACGCTGGTCTCAACTTTGACCAAAACGTTGTCCGTTGTAATGGCATCTTGTTCCGCGGTCGGAAGCTGACGTTCTAGGATGGAAATTTTATGAGCGACGCTGTCCAAGAAGGGAACGATAATGTTGATCCCTGGCCCAAGGACAGAATGAAGGCGTCCGAACCGTTCGACCACATGTTTTTCTGATTGCGGAACGATGCGAATACCGAGAAAAATCGAAATAATGATAAAGGCTGCAACGAGCAGAATAACAATATTTTCACTAAGTAGGTCTGTAATAAAAGCTTGATCCATTTTCTGTCCCTGTAATTTGTTATAGGATATAGGTAGGGAGAAAGTCCCAAAAATTCAAGCGAGATGAGGGGGTGATCTTGGACAGTTTATGCCGAGATTGTTTGCATATGTTTCAGGGATCTGGTCGCTGTTCTCGGTGCCGATCGCCTCGTGTTGTGCGCAATGCGGAGCTGTTTCAATTGGGTATTGCGCATATGGATTGCGATGCCTTTTACGCCAGTGTGGAAAAACGCGATCGCCCTGATTTGGCGGATAAGCCCGTTATCATTGGCGGTGGGCGGCGTGGGGTTGTGTCCACGGCCTGTTATGTTGCCCGCATGCGCGGTGTGAAATCCGCAATGCCGATGTTTCAGGCGCTCAAACGCTGTCCCGAAGCGGTTGTGATAAAGCCGCGTATGCAGCTTTATGTCGATATCAGCCGCCAAATTCGCGCCATGATGGAAGAGCTGACCCCAGCGATCGAGCCCTTGTCGTTGGATGAGGCGTTTTTGGATTTGCGCGGGACCGAGCGGCTTCATGGGGTGCCTCCTGCGGTTATGGTGGCGCGACTGGTGCGGCGGATGAAGGATGAATTGGGTGTGACGGGCTCAATCGGGCTGTCGCATAACAAGTTTTTGGCAAAAATTGCATCAGACTTGGACAAGCCCAACGGGTTCTCTGTGATTGGTCAGGCCGACACAGAGGCGTTTCTGCGCGATCGTCCTGTGCGGCTGATTTGGGGCGTAGGGTCCAGTGCGCAGGAAACACTGGAACGCTCTGGCATTCGGACATTTGCGGATCTCCTGCGATGGGATCGCGATGACCTAAGGGTTAAATTCGGGTCGATGGGGGATCGGCTATGGCATTTGGCGCGCGGTCAAGATTCCCGCTCGGTAAGCAACAACAGCCCGATGAAGTCGATTTCAAACGAAACAACCTTTTTTGAGGATACGTCAGACCCTGATCTGTTAGAGGGGCATCTGTGGCGCATGTGCGAAAAAGTATCAGATCGCGCCAAAGCCAAAGGGCTTGCCGGGCGCGTTGCCACGCTCAAGGTTAAGACCTCGGCACATAAAGTCATCTCGCGTCGGGTGACATTAAGGGATGCAACGCAGTTGGCGGATACCCTATTTCGCAACGTCAAAGTGATGTTTGACCAGTTGGAGCGCGGCAAAGCCTATCGCCTGATTGGGGCGGGTTTGTCCGATCTCTGTGATGAAGCGGATGCAGAACGCTATCAGGATTTGCTAGACCCCAATGCCGCAAAACGCAGTGCGGCAGAACGCGCCACAGATAAGATCCGTCAAAAATTTGGACCGGATGCGATTCTGAAAGGGCGCAGCTTGCGGTGATTATTCCGCCGCCAATGAGGTGAGATCGCCGTGGGCCTCGATCAATGTCCGAAACGCGCGGGTGAGGCGTGATTTCACATCCTCGAATTGGCCGGATGGCTCAATGCGTGCTTCGTCTAAATACAAGCTGCGATCAATTTCGATTTGAATGGCATGCTGATGAGAGGAGGGGCGGCCATAGCGCTGGGTGATATAGGCGCCAGCAAAGGGCGCATTTCGCGCGACTTTGAATCCTTCTGCCATCAATGCCTGCTCAAGCTCCAAGACAATGGGCTGTGAGGCCGAGGCCCCAAAGCGATCCCCAATAATAATGTCTGGGCGTTTGCTTGTTGGCCTGATTTGCGACACCGCTTCGTGTGGCATGGAATGCATATCAAGCAAGACTGAGTATCCCCAAAGAGTGCGCGTGCGCTCTAAGAGTTCGGTGAGTTTTGTATGATAAGGCGTCCAATACTCCGCGATCCGCTGTTCCGCATCCTGAAGGGAGAGCTTGCCGCGGTAGATGGGCTGAGAGTGGGCGACAACGCGGGGAATCACACCAAGGCCAGATGTGATTCTGGGATTCAGCCCACGGCTTCGTGCCCCTGCGATTAGAGCGGGGTCCAATTCTTCGGGCGCGCGGTTAAGATCCACAAAGGCACGCGGCGCGCTTGCACAGATAAGCGGTGCCCCAATTTGAGGAAGCGCCTCAAGTAACAGATCTACATAGGCATCCTCAGAACTCCGCAGGGCGTGTTCACCGAGAATCGACATGTTCCTAAAGGCTTTGCTATAGTCACGACCACTATGCGGAGACGCAAAAACAAGTGCCGTGCCAATGGTTTCTGGCAGGCCAAGGTGATATGCATCCGTATTTTCACGCAAAATCGTCATTGGGTGTGTATAAACCAAAACAAATAGATATCAAAAGCCCTTGAACATGCTGACACAAACTTTTATAGACCCGACACCGGCGCGAATTTTCGCGTCCCATTTTTTTTGGGACAAGGGCGTGTTGGTATAAGTACGGGCGGTTAGCTCAGCGGTAGAGCACTACGTTGACATCGTAGGGGTCACAAGTTCGAACCTTGTACCGCCCACCATGAATTCATTGTCCCCTAGGGGACGACCTGCAATGGCGCAAATGACGCGCCGCGATAGACTGGAGAAGGTTATGAAAGTTAAGAACTCACTCCGCTCGCTCAAGCAGCGTCACCGCGACTGTCGTGTCGTGCGCCGTAAAGGCCGCGTGTACGTCATCAACAAGACGCAGCGCCGTTTCAAAGCCCGTCAGGGCTAAGCGAGCTTCCACGTAATTTAGTGGTAACAAAAAGCCCCGCCTTTGGCGGGGTTTTTTGTTGCAGTTTTGTTTGGGGGCTGCGCCCCCGATTTTTGAGTATTTCGTGCAAAGATGAAATTAGATAGATTTCATCTCCCCTAGAATAGCACGTGCGGCCATTGCAGGATCGGGCGCTTGCCAAATAGGGCGGCCAACAACGATATGGTCTGAGCCGTTTTTGATCGCATCCGCAGGAGTTGTGATCCGTTTTTGATCCCCTTTGTCGGCCCCAGCAGGGCGCACGCCAGGTGTGACGATCAAGCGGTCTTTGGAATTGGGAAGGGCGCGAATGAGGGCGGATTCTTGGGGGGAGGCGATGACGCCATCGGCCCCTGCATCAAAGGCGCGGCCTGCGCGTTCCACAACCAAATCCTGAACATCGCCAGATTTAATCATTGAGTTATCAAGGTCTTGGCGATCGAGCGAGGTGAGGATTGTCACCGCGAGGATTTTGAGATTGCTGCCTGCGGCCCCTTCTTTGGCGGCTTTGACCACATGGGGGTCTCCGTGGACGGTGAGGAAATCCAAATCATATTGTGCAATTCCGCGAACGGCGGCTTCGACTGTGGCCCCGATGTCAAAGAATTTCATATCCAGAAAGATACGTTTGCCATGTTCTTGTTTCAGCTCATTGGCCAAGGCAAGGCCGCCCCCTGTGAGCATGCCGAGACCGATTTTATAGAATGAGACCGAGTCGCCGAGTTTGGAGGTCAGCTCCATTCCTGCAATCACGTTGGGAACATCGAGGGCAACAATCAAACGGTCATCAGACATGGGATTTTCCTTTTTACAGCGTCTGGGCCGTTCTTTCAGGCTTGGTCTATTTGGTCAAGCCGCGCGTGACATGAGTTGGTGATAGGTGCTTGGCGCGTGTAGGATCGTGGGAAAGGTCACTTTGGTTTGGGCAATGCGGCGCAGCGCGGTTCTTGGTGAATTATGTGCGCTGGGCGTATAGTCGTTGACCCTGCATTCAACATGAATCGGGCCATTGCTCGTGACAAAGGTTACGAGACCAAAGAGTGTTGCCTCTTTGGCGTCATATGTGATGTTGCTATATGTGACTTTGATAAGGCGCATTTGGTGATCCATGTATATCCCTTGTGGATATAAGCGGCACAAAAGGATAGGTTTTACCCCTTTGGTGTAAAAAATTAGAAAATCTTGAAAAATATTTTGGAAATGCCCAAATAGAACGAGAAGGCCACAGAGGGGCATGCCAAGAGTTGGGTGTTCTAAAGGAGTGGCGCTTATAGAAGGAGAGACCCATGGACTTGACCAAGTTCACGGAACGCGCGCGCGGATTTGTTCAAGCGGCGCAGACCATTGCTATTCGTGAAAACCACCAACGTATTTTGCCCGAACATCTCTTGAAGGCGATTATGGATGATGAGCAGGGCTTTGCCACAAATTTGATCACGCAATCAGGCGGGGATGCGCGTGTCGTGCGTCAAGCGGTTGATGCCGCGGTTGCCAAGCTTCCTCAGGTAAGCGGTGAGGGCACGCAGGTGTTTGTGGATACCTCGACCGCTAAACTCTTGGGCGAGGCTGAAGAGATTGCCAAAAAAGCGGGAGATCAATTTGTTCCTGTTGAACGGGTGCTTATGGCGCTTGCTCTTGGCAAATCGGCGGCGAAAGACGCGCTGTCCAAGGGAAATGTGTCGGCTCAGGCCTTGAATGCGGCGATCAATGATATCCGCAAAGGGCGCAAGGCTGATAGCGCCACTGCGGAAGATGGCTATGAAGCCTTAGAGAAATACGCACAGGATTTGACCCAAGCCGCACGCGACGGCAAGATTGATCCCATCATTGGACGGGACGATGAAATCCGCCGTGCGATGCAGGTCTTGTCACGGCGCACCAAGAACAATCCCGTTTTGATCGGGGAGCCGGGTGTCGGGAAAACGGCGATTGCCGAGGGCATGGCTTTGCGTATCGTGAATGGGGATGTCCCTGAATCCCTTAGGAACAAGCGGTTGATGGCCTTGGATATGGGGGCCTTGATTGCGGGAGCGAAATATCGTGGCGAATTCGAAGAACGGCTCAAGGCGATTTTGAACGAAATTAGCGCCGCCGCTGGTGAGGTGATCTTGTTCATCGATGAGATGCACACTTTGGTGGGTGCTGGTAAATCCGAGGGTGCGATGGATGCGGCGAATTTGATCAAGCCTGCTTTGGCGCGCGGCGAATTGCACTGTATTGGTGCAACGACTTTGGATGAATATCGCAAATATGTGGAAAAGGATGCGGCCTTGGCCCGTCGGTTCCAGCCTGTGATTGTCAGCGAGCCAACGGTTGAGGATACGATTAGTATTCTGCGCGGGATTAAAGAGAAATACGAGCTTCACCATGGGGTGCGCATTTCCGATAGCGCGTTGGTCTCTGCGGCCACCTTGTCGCATCGCTATATCACGGATCGGTTCTTGCCTGATAAAGCGATTGACCTCGTGGATGAGGCGGCAAGTCGGTTGCGGATGGAGGTTGATAGCAAACCCGAAGAGCTGGATGCGATGGATCGCGAAATCTTGCAAAAGCAGATCGAAGCTGAGGCCTTGCGCCTTGAGGACGATGCCGCGTCGCAGGACCGCTTAGACACCTTGCTTAAGGATTTGTCGGATCTTCAGGAACGAAGCTCTGAAATGACCGCTCAATGGCAAGCGGAGCGCGACAAATTAGAAGGCGCGCGTGACCTCAAGGAAAAGCTAGATCGCGCACGGGCTGAACTGGAAATGGCCAAGCGGGATGGAAACTTGGCTAAGGCAGGTGAATTATCCTACGGGGTCATTCCGCAATTGGAAAAGGACCTCGCCGCAGCAGAGGCGCGCGATGACGAGGATGTCATGGTCGAAGAGGCTGTACGACCTGAACAAATCGCCCAAGTGGTTGAACGTTGGACAGGTATTCCAATGGCCAAGATGTTAGAAGGCGAACGCGAAAAGCTATTGCGCATGGAAGACGAACTTCATCGCCGTGTCATTGGCCAAAACAAAGCTGTGACAGCGGTGTCTAATGCTGTGCGTCGTGCGCGCGCTGGGCTGAATGATGAAAACCGTCCACTTGGATCGTTCTTGTTCCTTGGGCCAACGGGTGTGGGCAAAACTGAATTGACCAAAGCGGTGGCGAATTTCCTCTTTGATGATGACAATGCGATGGTGCGCATAGATATGTCTGAATTCATGGAAAAGCATGCAGTGTCGCGGTTGATCGGTGCCCCTCCTGGGTATGTTGGATATGATGAGGGCGGTGTCTTGACCGAAGCCGTTCGGCGTAGACCCTATCAAGTTGTCCTGTTTGACGAGGTCGAAAAAGCGCATCCAGATGTGTTTAACGTTCTCTTGCAAGTCTTGGACGATGGGGTGCTCACGGATGGACAGGGTCGTACGGTTGATTTCAAACAAACCTTGATCATCTTGACTTCAAACCTTGGGGCGCAGGCATTGAGCCAATTACCCGAAGGTTCGGATAGCGCCGATGCCAAGCGCGATGTGATGGATGCAGTACGGGCGCATTTCCGTCCCGAGTTCTTGAACCGTTTGGATGAAACCGTGATCTTTGATCGTTTGGCGCGTCAAGATATGGGCGGGATCGTCGATATTCAGCTTGCGCGTTTGATGAAGCGGTTGGCCGCGCGCAAGATCACCTTGACCTTGGATGATGCCGCCCGCGCATGGCTTGCAGACGAAGGCTACGATCCAGTCTTTGGCGCCCGCCCTCTAAAACGGGTGATCCAACGCGCCTTGCAAGACCCCTTGGCGGAAATGTTGTTAGCTGGGGATGTGGCCGACGGAGAAACCTTGGCTGTTAGCGCCGGCGCAGAAGGCTTGCTCATCGGCGATCGCGTCGGAGCAACCCACCGAGAACGCCCCAACGAGGCGAGTGTTCACTGAATTTAGATCAGGGGCGGGAAACCGCCCTTTTTCTTTCTTTTTGCCTTAGTCTATGTGATGAATTTCATCATGCGGTTGTTTTATATCTTTTTAATATCGTGTGTTATGGCGCTCTGGGTGAATAATTCATCGCTCTTGGCCGTACAGCCCTCCAAGGATGCGACCAAATTGATCGCGCATCGTGGCGTCCACCAAGTTTATGAAAACGTGGACCGTAGTAACGATCTGTGTCGTGCGAAACATATTGGACGGATTGAACATGATTTTGTTGAGAACACGCTACCGTCTATTCAAGCTGCATTTTCCTTTGGCGCGGATGTCGTTGAAATCGATGTGCATCGTACCGTGGATGATGTTTTTGTCGTCTTTCACGATTGGACCTTGGACTGTCAAACAAATGGGACAGGTGTGACGCATAAACAAACGTATGACGACATAGCGTCACTGGATGCAGGGTTTGGGTTTACAGATGATGGGCGGACCTATCCATTTCGCGGGCGAGGCTCCGTTATCCCTAGAATCGAAGACATCCTATCCGCTGACTTAGATGGACAGCTTTTGATCAATTTCAAAAGCAACCGTTCGCGTGATGGTGAGCTGATTTTGCCATTATTAAAGGACAAGCCGATTTGGGGTGTCTATGGAGGGGCCAAGCCGACACGCGCCGCGCATTCAATAGATCCCGACCTGCTGACTATGGACAGGCCGTCTTTGATCAAGTGTTGGGTACGATATATGGCGTTGGGTTGGACGGGATATGTTCCAGAAGCCTGCCGTGATAGGTGGGTTGGTGTCCCTATTAATTATGCGAACCTTCTATGGGGGTGGCCTAATCGCCTAACAGATCGGATGGGGCGCCATGGGACTAAGGTCGTCATTTGGGGGCCTTATGATGGGTCAGGGTTTTCTAGTGGGATAAACACAATTGAGAACTTGGATAAGGTTCCAAGCCCAATTGATGCTTACATATGGACGGACAAGATCGAAGTGATTGGGCCCATTGTTAAGGCCGACATCCCTAGTCGATCCCAATAGCAGACCGGGTGATGCTGTCCAAAAGGGATTGGACGTCCTGCAGTGCTGTGGTGTCTGGCAACGGATTGTACCCAATGATCACAGGCGCCTCGGATCCGCCCTCTTGGAACATAAAGATGTTATAGGGGCAAAAGCGGATATTCATGGGATCCTCTAGCATTGCAGCCTGCGACAGCGGAGCCGAGCAAAACCCTAATACATCAGCTTCTTCATAGACGGTCACATCTGAGTTCGTTTCCCGTTTGGTCCGCTCAAGCATAGCGCCCACATGGTTGTGATTTGAAATGACCAGCCCATGATCAATAATGGCGTTCTCAAGCCCAAACAAAACGTCATCATAAGATTGATCAGTAACAGTATATGTCACAGGGCTATCAGCAGAAGCGATTCCTACTGTTGCGCCCAAGATTGCGAGTCCAAGTATAAAACGAGTCATGTGTCCTCCGAAATGTGGCCAAATTGGTCACAGGGTAATTATATATGAGAATACATAAGTGAAATTGAATTTATTTTACACAGCCAAGTCTCAGTTCAGTGGGCTTTAAAGGTATGCTGGCTTGGTTGACTGCGGAAACACCGCCTGAAACGCCTTATTTTCAGACATTTAGAGAAAAAAACAAAAAAAGGTGTTAAAAGTTGTAATTAGGGGTTGCGGGTATTTGCAGGTGGTATTAGAAGCGCGTCTACCGGCACTGAAGAGGTGCAGGTTACTGGGAATTGGGCCGCTACGGTGGATTGGTTTTC
>CBFHKO010000004.1:0-138623 GCA_965656445.1 uncultured Paracoccaceae bacterium | reverse complement strand
CAATAGCACGAGTGAAACACCCGGTCCCTTTCCGAACCCGGCCGTTAAGCACCGTTGCGCTGATGGTACTGCATCTTAAGGTGTGGGAGAGTAAGTCACCGCCAAACCTAATAAATACCAACATAAAATATGTAGCTCTCTATACGATCTAAACACACCCCCCAAAAAACAAACGATTTAACACCACTCTAGATTACTGGTGTCTGGCGTGATTTTGGCAAAGCGCTACGCATTGCCAAAAATCTATTGAGTTCCCTGAGTGGCCGATAAAGCCAACTTAGGATTTGCACTCTCATTCCGCCGCTTCGGCATACTCTGACATCGGTGGACAAGTGCACACGAGGTTGCGGTCGCCATAGACGTTATCGACGCGGTTAACGGGTGGCCAGTATTTGTCCACGCGGAAGGAACCGGGAGGATAGCAGCCTTGTTCCCGAGAATAGGGGCGGTCCCAGTCGCCGATGAGGTCTTCGACGGTGTGAGGTGCGTTTTTGAGTGGGTTGTTGTCTGGATCAATGTCACCTGCTTCGATCGCTTTGATTTCGTCGCGGATCGCGAGCATTGCGTCACAGAAACGGTCCAATTCGGCTTTGGTCTCAGACTCTGTTGGCTCAACCATCAGCGTCCCTGCAACAGGCCAGCTCATTGTGGGCGCGTGAAATCCGCAGTCCATAAGCCGCTTTGCGATGTCCTCGACGGTGACATGTGCGCTGTCATCAAAGGGTCGCACATCTAGAATGCATTCATGCGCCACGCGACCGTTCTTGCCCTTGTATAAAACATCATAGGCACCCTCCAACCGCTTGGCGATGTAATTGGCGTTCAAAATCGCCACACGTGTTGCTTGGGTCAGGCCTTCGCCGCCCATCATCAGGACATAGGCCCAGCTAATCGGGAGCAAGCTTGGGGATCCAAAGGGGGCTGCGGATACTGGGCCGGTTGTGGTGTCCTCTGTCGCAGGGTGTCCCGGGAGGTGGGGGATCAGGTGTGCTTTGACACCGATAGGTCCCATGCCGGGGCCGCCGCCGCCGTGGGGAATGCAGAACGTTTTATGCAAATTCAAATGGCTAACGTCTCCGCCCAGATCTCCGGGGCGTGAGAGGCCCACCATGGCATTCATATTGGCCCCATCAATATAGACCTTCCCACCAAAGGAATGGGTGATGTCGCAGACTTCATGAATGGTTTCCTCAAACACGCCGTGGGTTGAGGGATAAGTGATCATGCAGCCCGCTAAGTGGTCTTTGTATGTCTCTGCTTTGCTGCGGAAATCTTCTAGGTCGATATCCCCGTTTTCATCTGATTCAACCGGGACCACTTTCCATCCTACCATTTGCGCAGAGGCGGGATTGGTGCCATGCGCCGATGTTGGGATCAAACAGACGTTCCGATGCCCTTCGCCGTTTGCAGTGTGATATTCTGAAATCGTCAAGAGGCCTGCATATTCGCCTTGCGCGCCCGAATTGGGCTGCATTGAAATCGCGTCATATCCCGTGATGTCACAGAGTTTGTCCGAGAGATCAGTGATCATTTCCTCATAACCCAAGGCCTGATCCTTAGGGGCGAAGGGGTGCAATAGGGAAAACTCACGCCAGCTGACGGGCATCATTTCTGCGGCTGAATTCAGTTTCATCGTACAGGATCCAAGTGGGATCATCGCGCGATCAAGGGCCAAGTCACGATCGGCAAGACGGCGCATGTAGCGCATCATCTCTGTTTCGGCGCGGTTCATGTGAAAGACATCATGTTCCAAATAGGAGGTCACCCGATGAAGGGCGTCTGGAACGCGGTATTCTGGTGCTAAATCATCGTCTTTGCGATCTATCCCAAAGGCCTGCCAGACGGCCTCTGTGGTTGAGCTGCGGCAATATTCATCCAAGGTGATCCCAACGCGGTCATCCCCGACTTTGCGCAGGTTCACACCATTGTTCACCGCCGCTTGCAAGACGCCGCGTTGCAACAACCCGACATTAACGGTGATCGTGTCAAAGAAGGCTGTGGGTTCAATGGTAAATCCCGCTTCTTCTAGGACTTTGGCCATGCGGACCGTTTTGCGGTGGATCCGCTGTGCTATGGCCTTAAGCCCTTCTGGTCCATGAAAGACGGCATAGAATGAGGCCATAACAGCCAAGAGCGCTTGGGCCGTACAGACATTTGAGGTCGCCTTTTCGCGGCGAATATGTTGTTCGCGCGTTTGCAGCGACAGCCGATAGGCTTTGTTGCCATGGCTATCAATGGAAACACCAACGATACGGCCCGGCATGGACCGTTTGAAGGCATCTTTTGTCGCCATATAGGCCGCATGAGGTCCGCCATATCCTACAGGAACGCCAAAGCGCTGTGTGCTGCCGACGGCAATATCCGCGCCCATAGCACCGGGTTCCTTTAAGAGCGTCAGCGCCATTGGATCCGCGGCGACGATGCCGATGGCCTTGGCCTCATGCAGTGCGTCAATGATGTCTGTGAAATCACGCACGTGGCCGTAGGTGCCCGGATATTGGAAGATCGCACCAAACACCGCGCTGGGGTCCAAATCATCGGGCGATCCTATAATGATCTCAATGCCCAATGGTTTGGCGCGTGTTTGCATAACGGCGATGTTTTGGGGGTGACAGTTTTCGTCAACAAAGAACCCTTTTGCCTTGGATTTGGCCACGCGCTGCGCCATTGTCATGGCTTCTGCGCAGGCTGTCGCTTCGTCTAAGAGAGAGGCATTTGCAATTTCTAACCCTGTCAAATCGGAAATCATGGTCTGGTAATTTAACAAGGCTTCTAATCGCCCTTGAGAAATCTCTGGCTGATACGGGGTATAGGCCGTGTACCACGCGGGATTTTCCAAAATATTGCGCTGGATCACCGGGGGCGTCACTGTGCCGTGGTAACCTTGACCGATCAGGCTTGTTAAAACTTTGTTCTTGGCAGCTGTGCGCCGCATATGATGCAACAATTCGCGCTCTGATTTCGGTTTTCCAAAATTGAGGGGTTCTTTTTGGCGGATCGACTTTGGCAATGTTTGATCAATCAGTTCATCCAGAGAGCCCACACCGAGCGTGTCCAACATGTCAGCCATTTCAGAAGGAGACGGCCCAATATGACGCCGATTGGCAAAGTCATAGGGGAGGTAATCTGTTGGTGTAAATGGCATGATGTGCTCCGACGTTACTGAGGTCAAATGGGGGGCGATAACCGCCCCACCAGAGGGCTGACTTAGGCGATCAATTTGTTATAGGCGGCCTCGTCCATGTATTCGTCCATTTGGGACAGGTCATCTGGCTTGATCTTAAAGAACCACGCATCCCCCATTGGATCTTCGTTGACTTTGCTTGGTTCATCCAAAAGCAATTGGTTCACCTCAATGATTTCCCCATCAATCGGAGCCAAGATATCAGACGCGGCCTTGACGCTTTCGATCACAACAATCTCGTCATCTTTGGACACTGTGTCGCCCTCGTCGGGGAGCTCAACAAACACAACATCGCCCAGTTGGGTGCTTGCATGTTCGGTGATGCCGACAACAACCAGATCGTCTTCTATTCTGAGCCATTCATGTTCTTCGGTGAATTTCATTTCTATGATCTCCTATTGATCAGCGTTTAAATTGAGACGGAACGAAGGGGAGGGATACTACCCGAACAGCAAGCCGTTTCGAGCGAACCTCGCCGTAGAGGACTGTGTCCAATTGGGACACTGAATGATCAACATAGCCCATGGCAATAGGGCCATTTACACTTGGCCCAAATCCGCCAGAGGTGATGTGCCCAATCGGTGTGGTGCTGGTTTCATCGGTGTAAACTTTGACGCCTTCGCGCATTGGGGCGCGGCCGTCTGGGAGCAAGCCGACACGTTTCACACCGGCGCCGTTTTCTAATTGATCCAAGATTTTGTCAGCCCCTGGAAAGCCACCCGCGCGATCGCCACCGCTACGACGTATCTTTTGGATGGCCCAAGTCAGTGAGGCCTCTACTGGCGTAATGGTTTTGGTCAAATCATGCCCATAAAGACAGAGACCCGCCTCAAGTCGAAGGGAGTCGCGGGCGCCCAATCCAACCCATTCAACGTCTTCGTGCTCAGTTAATGCCTTTGCAACATCTTGGGCCGCACTAAGAGGAATGGAAATTTCAAAGCCGTCTTCGCCTGTGTAGCCAGAGCGCGAGACCCAACATTCCACCCCTGCGATTGGGATCGTATCGATGTCCATAAACGCCATTTCGGTAATCGGCGGATAGTGCTGTGCCAATACCTGTTCTGCACTTGGCCCCTGAAGCGCCAACAAAGCGCGGTTTTCAAGGGCCTTCACATGTATATCTGGTTCCAAATGGTGGCGGAGGTGCGCGATATCTTGGGCTTTGCATCCTGCATTCACGACCATAAAAATGTGATCACCACGGTTCGCAAACATCAAGTCGTCTAATATACCACCTGCGTCATTGGTGAAAAACCCATACCGTTGACGTCCTTGTTTTAGTCCAAGCACGTCCATCGGGATCAATCGTTCCAAGCCTTTAGCTGTTTGCTCATAACTTGCACCACGCAAAACAACTTGGCCCATGTGCGAGACATCAAACAGACCTGCTTTTTGACGGGTGTGTTGGTGTTCCTTCATCACGCCGAGCTTATATTGCACGGGCATGTCGTAGCCCGCAAACGGCACCATTTTCGCACCATTTGCAATGTGCATGTCATAAAACGCAGTACGGTTTAAATCGTCGCTCATCCAATCGTCTTTCTCATTGGCCAGCAAACACCGCTAGCATCACTTGCACATAAGCTATGGCTTATGCGTTGATGCCCCCTCTGTCCCTTTGCCTGAGATCGTTATCCCTTCGGCCGATGCGCGTGGCATCCTTCTCCAGAGTGTTACGTCAAATTGGTCCGTTTGCCTGAGAGTTTCCGAGGCGGTTGCTCCTTCGGCACTGGGGTTCCAGTTCTCCCAATTTGATACTAGAGTTGTAAAGCAGAGTTTCCGAATTTGGCAAGTCGTTTTTCGCCAGATTATGTCGATAAGAGGATAAAATGACGGTTCCGTATTTCTTTGGCTATGGCAGTCTCGTTAATGTTAACACGCATTCATATGGGTCAACGCGACGCGCAACGGCCAAAGGTTGGCGGCGTGCATGGCGTCATACGGCGCTGCGTGACATCGCCTTTTTGACCGCTGTGCCTGATGAGACATCAGAGATCTTAGGCTTGATTGCCTCTGTTCCTAACGGGGATTGGGCGGCACTTGATGACCGTGAATTTGCCTATGAACGGGTGTCGATCACGCCCCAAGTGAGCTGGGACTCTGATGATGATTTTGATGTGTCAATCTATGCGATTGCACCCGATAATCATAACTCACCCTCAACGGCACATCCCATATTATTGAGCTATCTCGATGTCGTGGTTCAGGGATATTTTCGTGAATTTGGCACGGATGGTTTGCACCATTTCAGGACGACCACCGACGGCTGGGATGCACCGATTTTAGATGATCGGGCTGCGCCCCGTTATCCTAGGGCGCAGAGCTTGACTGATCACGAAACGCAGTTGGTTGATGATCTCATCGCCACAGTTGGGGCGCGGCTCATCGACACTTAGATCGCTGTTTTTAAGCTTTCTTCAAGGTAGATTTCGCGCAAGCGGGCCGCGACTGGTCCGGGCGTACCTGTTCCAATCTCTGCGCCGTCGATGTTGACAACAGGCATCACGAATGTGCTTGCCGATGTGATAAAGGCTTCATCCGCTGACTTGGCTTCTTCTATAGTGAAGTTGCGCTCCTCGATGGTAAATTGCGCTTCTTTGGCAAAGCGCAAGACTGCGGCACGTGTGATCCCATGGAGGATATCATTGGACAAGGCGCGTGTGATAATGGATGTGCCTTTGACGATATAGGCATTGTTCGATGTGCCTTCGGTGACATAGCCATCCTCAACCATCCACGCATCATCTGCGCCAGCTTTCTTGGCCATCATCTTGCCCATGGAGGGGTAGAGAAGTTGTACTGTTTTGATATCCCGACGTCCCCAGCGCAAATCTTCGATACCGATGACTTTGATACCCGTTTTCGCAACGGGGCTATTGGCAAGGCCTGGTTTGTTTTGCGTGAACAACACAATCGTCGGGGCGGTTGTTTCAGGATCAGGAAACACAAAGTCACGATCATCAGGCGCGCCGCGTGTGATCTGAAGGTAAATCATGCCTTCAACAATACCATTCACCCGCACCAATTCACGATGGACCTCTAGCAGGTCTTCTTTTGTAATCGGCGAGGCCATATCCAATTCATTCAATGACCGCTCCAAACGCACGGCGTGGCCCTCAAAATCAATCAGCTTGCCGTCCAAAACGGATGTCACTTCATAGACGCCGTCGGCCATCAAAAACCCGCGGTCAAAAATTGAAACAGTTGCCTCTTCCTCTGGAAGATAGGCGCCATTGACGTAAACAGTACGGCTCATCACTGAATTCCTTATATGTGTTATCCCCAAAGGGTTCTTTTCGGCGCGTGTACACCGTTTTCATCGAAAATCAAAGGCGATTGCCGATCTTGAGCAAGCAATAAGGGCCCATCCAGATCTGTAAAGGCCACGCCTTGCGCCACCAATGTTGCAGGGGCCATGGCAAGCGAGCTTCCGACCATACAGCCCACCATGATATCATAGCCTTGCGCGCGCGCCGCCTCTTTCAACAAGAGCGCTTCGCTCAACCCACCTGTTTTGTCCAACTTGATGTTGACGACATCATATTTGCCTTTGAGATGCGCCAAACTTGCGCGATCGTGACAGCTTTCATCGGCACAGACGGGAACGGGGCGCTCGATCTCTAACAGAGTCTCATCTTGCGATGCTGGCAGGGGTTGTTCGACCAAGGCCACGCCCAAACGGATCAAATGCGGCGCGAGGTCCTTGTACACCTCAGCGCTCCAACCTTCATTCGCATCAATAATGATTGTAGAAGCGGGCGCGCCGCGCCGAACCGCTTCAAGACGCGGCATGTCATCGGGTGTCCCTAATTTGATTTTCAAGACAGGGCGAAAGGCATTCTTGCGCGCTTGGTCTTCCATCGCTTCGGGTGAGTCGAGGGACAAGGTATAGGCCGTGATTTCAGGGGACGGCTTTGGCATCCCAATGAGATCCCAAACCCGGTTACCCGCAGTTTTCGCCTCTAAATCCCAGAGTGCGCAATCAAGGGCATTGCGCGCGGCCCCTGCTGGCAAGAGCTCTTGCAACTCAGCGCGCGTTACATCCGCAGGCACGCCCAAGATCTCTTGGCGCACACTCTCCAATGTTTCGTCGTAACGGGCATAGGGCACACATTCACCGACCCCGACATGGCCATCACGCGCCACACGCACGGTTAACACCTGCGCCTGCGTGCGAGACCCTCGCGAAATCGTAAACACTTGAGCTAAGGGAAAGACATCGTCCTGAACCGTAATCATTGTGATGCTCCTCGTTTCATCTTTGCAAAAATACTCCCGCCGGAGGCGTCCGACGGGAACACGTGATGAGACGTCTTAGACGGCGTCCAAGGCATCGACAAGCTTATCCGCCCCAAATCTAAACGGATCGGTTGCAGGTAGCTTCATCTCTGTCTCGAGTTCAGACAAATAGGCCCGCGCATCGTCTTCGGCCATGTGCTGTGTGTTCACAGAAATGCCAACAACCTGACAGGCAGGGTTCCCAACACGGGCCAAGGTCAGCGCTGTGTCACGGAGGGCCTCTAACGACGGTTGCTGGTAATCAGGCAAGCCGCGCATGTGCGTGCGTGTCGGCTCATGGCATAGGATCAAGGCATCTGGCTGACCGCCATGCACCAAGGCCATCGTGACACCGGAATAAGAGACGTGGAACAAGCTTCCTTGCCCCTCGATCAAATCCCAGTGATCGTCATCATTGTCGGGCGTGAGATATTCGACGGATCCCGCCATGAAATCGGCAATCACTGCGTCCAAAGGCACCCCGTCACCTGTGATCAAGATACCTGTCTGTCCAGTTGCGCGGAACGTGCTTTTCATGCCGCGCTTTTGCATTTCGGCATCCATCGCCATGGCCGTGTACATTTTCCCAACAGAACAATCTGTTCCCACCGCGAGGCAGCGTTTGCCAGAGCGTTTCACACCATTCGCAATAGGATATTGCACAGAGGGGATGCGCACATCATGCAAGCTTGCGCCATTGCGCTCTGCGGCTTCGACCAAATCCGCTTCGTCATTCAGCAGGTTGTGCAACCCACTTGCAATGTCATAGCCCATGTCTAGGGCCTCGATCAAAACAGTTTTCCAAGCTTGGGAAATAACGCCACCGCGATTGGCAACACCGATGACGAGGGTTTTTGCGCCCTTTTCCTTTGCCTCGGCAAGGGTCAGATCTGTGATGCCAAGATCGGCCTGACATCCGTCCATACGGAATTGACCTAAGGCATTTTCAGGGCGCCAGTCTTTTATGCCAACGGCGACTTTTGCGGCTAACTGGTCCGGTGCGTCCCCGAGGAACAAAAGATAAGGTGTCTTGATCATGGCGATTCTCCCAAATGTCACGTCTTGTCTCGTTATGTCACAGCCTAAACTTAAGAGTTTCGCAAAACCTAAGTCTCATTCGTATAATTTTAGAAGATTATTCGAATTATTAAACAATTTGAAAAGAATGGTTCTGATAATTGACGGTGAAACGACCATGTCTGTCGTTCCCGTTTTTAGGTGGTCCATATTTTATGAATCGGCCCCAATAAGTGGCAATCGGTCACTTTATTCAGCCTATGTTTCGTTCATGCTGCAGGTGCAAAATGATGCTTGCAACTCGCTGAGTAATTTTATAACAGTTTAGCCATGGTTTAACGCAATATCCTAACTCTTGAAAAAGGACATCCTATGAGCTTCCGTCTGCAACCGACCCCGATCGCACGCCCAAACCGTTGTCAGTTATTTGGACCAGGCTCGCGTCCTGCAATTTTCGAAAAAATGGCGGCGAGCGCTGCAGATGTGATCAATCTTGACCTCGAAGATTCTGTTGCCCCTTCGGACAAGGACAGCGCGCGCGCAAATGTCATCCAAGCAATCAATGAAATCGACTGGGGAAACAAAACCTTGTCTGTGCGCATCAATGGTTTGGACACTCCCTATTGGTACAAAGACGTGGTTGAGTTGCTTGAACAGTCAGGGGATCGTTTAGATCAGATCATGATCCCCAAGGTCGGATGTGCCGCCGATATCTATGCGGTTGACGCGCTTGTGTCCTCCATCGAGGCGGCAAAGGGGCGGAGCAAGCCAATTAACTTTGAAATCATCATCGAAAGTGCCGCTGGCATCTCGCATGTCGAAGAAATTGCAGCGGCGAGCCCGCGCTTGGTTGCAATGTCCTTGGGCGCGGCGGATTTTGCGGCCTCAATGGGGATGGCGACAACTGGAATCGGTGGAACGCAAGAAGGGTACTATATGTATCGTGAAGGTCAAAAGCATTGGTCCGATCCTTGGCATTGGGCGCAGGCTGCCATTGTGGCCGCATGCCGGACGCATGGTGTCTTGCCTGTGGATGGTCCGTTTGGTGATTTCTCCGACGACGAAGGTTTCCGCGCTCAGGCGCGCCGGTCTGCAACTTTGGGCATGGTGGGCAAATGGGCCATTCACCCCAAGCAGGTTGCTTTGTCAAATGAAGTGTTCACCCCATCCGAAGAGGCCGTTGCCGAAGCGCGTGAAATTCTCGCTGCTATGGAAACAGCCAAAGCAAATGGAGAAGGGGCAACTGTTTATAAAGGGCGTTTGGTCGACATTGCCTCGATTAAACAGGCAGAGGTCATTGTAAAGCAATCAGAAATGATTGGCGGATAAGTCTATTGCCCAAGGCGGGCTACGGTCCGCCGAAATTTTTCACCAAATTGTTGAGGCCTCAAACATTTGGTAGCTGCGTGTCAGGAAATGCAGTGATGTTTCCTGTTGCGCTTTTTAAAAGAGGTAATGGCGTCATCTGGACCCTTTGGCAAGATTTGAGAGTAATGTGAACGGGTCTTGCCATCCCAATTTGTGACGTCAATTAGGTCATTATCGTTGAGGTGATCAACTGGACGGTCCCAAGGGGCTGGGACAACATGGACCGCTGGGCTTTCACCAGTCATGCGTTGGGGGTTCATTTTGATACTCCTTCTTAAGTGGTGATACCTCATGCTACGCAGTTCATTCTTCGATTCTCAAGTCTGATCAGGCTGTTTCAGCGTGACTTAAACCAAAGACCTGATGGCTATCTTGTCGAGGTAAGAGGGTATCCCTGTTCTCAAAATGAGAATGTCTTAGGGCAACATTGGATAGAAATACAATTTTATTCCCCTTGGCAAATCCAGTGCTATTCCCCATCTGAACAGCAGTTTCTAGAACCCGTTGCAAATTGCGGTTAAACGGAGCATAAACCAAGAAAATCAAGCGGAGCGGATGATGACTCAATACCTCAACTTTGAAAAACCTTTGGCAGAAATCGAAGGTAAAGCAGAAGAATTACGTGCCCTTGCACGTGAGAGTGAGGAAATGGATGTCGAAGACCAAGCCAAGGCATTGGATGAGAAAGCCAATGCGCTTTTGGTCGAGCTTTATAAATCCCTAACACCATGGCGCAAATGTCAGGTGGCCCGTCACCCAGATCGCCCACATTGCCGCGATTACATTGATGCTTTGTTCACAGAGTTTACACCTCTCGCAGGGGATCGCAATTTTGCTGATGATCATGCGGTTATGGGGGGGCTTGCGCGGTTCAACGATCAGCCTGTTGTGGTGATTGGTCATGAAAAAGGCAACGACACAAAGAGCCGGATTGAACGCAATTTCGGCATGGCCCGTCCCGAAGGGTATCGTAAGGCCATTCGCTTGATGGAAATGGCGGATAAATTTGGCCTCCCCATTATCACGCTTGTTGATACGCCGGGCGCCTATCCTGGAAAAGGCGCCGAAGAGCGCGGTCAATCCGAGGCGATTGCGCGGTCCACTGAGAAATGCCTTCAGGTTCGTGTCCCTGTGATTTCGATTATCATCGGAGAAGGCGGTTCAGGTGGCGCAGTTGCCTTCGCAACGGCCAACCGCGTCGCGATGTTGGAGCATTCGGTTTATTCTGTGATTAGCCCTGAGGGCTGTGCCTCTATTCTCTGGAAAGATGCTGAGAAAATGCGCGAAGCGGCCGAAGCTCTTCGATTGACGGCCCAAGATTTGACACAGCTCGGTGTGAACGATCATGTGATTACTGAACCAATGGGCGGTGCACACCGCGATCGTGATCAAGCGATTGACTCTGTCGGCGCTGCAATCGCTAAATTGCTTGGGGATCTTGAGGGTAAATCTGGGGATGACTTGGTCAAAGACCGTCGTCAGAAATTTCTCGATCTTGGATCCAAAGGATTGGCGGCTTAACTCGCCAACATCCGAAGCCCCTGGGTTACATCTGATCGTACGGCAAGCCGCAGGCCCGGTTCATCGCCAGCTTTTAGCGAGGCAAGGATGATCTTGTGAAAATGCGGAGGCTCTTTGCGACGCAGTTTTCCATAGAGCGCGCGCATTGTTGGGCCAAGCTGAAGCCAAACTGTTTCCGCCATGGCCAGCATTGCAGGTGCCTGCGCCCGTAGGTAAAGAGTCCGATGGAATTCAAGGTTCGTGCGGATGTAAGCCACCGCATCATGTTCGCTCACTGCGGTTCCGACGGTGGCATTGATAGCTTGCAAACGGTCTATCAATGCAAGGTGAGCCCGAGGCAAAGCACGGCTCGCCAGTTCAACTTCTATCAAAGCGCGAAGTGCGGCTAGCTCTTCGATACGTTCATTGCTCAATTCGGGCGTCGCAACGCGCCCTGATGATGACATGCTGAGCGCCCCCTCCGCCACGAGACGACGGACAGCTTCGCGTGCAGGTGTCATTGAGACGTTATACTGATCTCCAATGCCGCGAATGGTAAAGGCATGGCCTGGGGCAATTTCCCCATGCATGATCCGACTGCGAAGACCCCGATAAACAAGATCATGAGCCGATTGAGAAACATCATTAGAGCGAAGTGGCTTTTGCATGCCCTTTTGTGATCACAAAGGGAGAGGCCGTCAATCCTTAAATGTATATTGATGAAGGCTCGCCCCATTTTGTCGCAACCATGCGCGTTGCTCTTTGTAGGACCCAAATAAATGCTCAACAACCGTCCAAAACGCAGCGGAATGGTTCATTTCCTTGAGGTGGGCGACTTCGTGCGCGGCGACGTATTTCAACACATCAGGCGGCGCCATAATCAACCGCCAGCTATACATCAAGGCGCCCTCACTGCTGCAGGATCCCCAACGGGATCGCGTATCGCGCAGGGTTAAGCGCGTATAGGGGAGGCCGAGCTTGCTTGCATAATAATCCGAAGCTTCGGCCAATCTATCTCTGGCTAATGTTTTGAGATAGGCTTGAACCTGTACCGCTGGTGCCTTGCTTTTTTGCGGGAGGCATAGGTTATCGCCAATCGCGCTGACCCTTGCCCCGGTTCCCGGTGTGACAAGATAGGATGCGCCTTCGATTGGGATCGTGCTGCCGTAATCAACGAGCGCAGGTTTTGCGCTATTGGAATGATGTTTGGCGATCCAGTCCTCTTTCTCTAGAACGAATCCCTCAATGTCGGATCGTCTTGCATGAAGCGGAGCCGTTAGAGTGATGCGCCCGTCCAATGAAGACACCCGAAGACTAAGCCTCTTGGCGCGTGCCAAATGCCGTACGCTCACCTCGATGTGGGGGTGATTTGGCAGGACGATTGGTCCATTGTTGGGGTCTTTAGAGAAGAATCGACGCATTGTTCCAGTAATAGCTGAAAAGCCTTTGACACTGCGTTCCTGATATGGCACTTGGCGCAAACTGTCGACAAGTAAAAGTCAAAGGGGATTCCTATGCCCAAAGAAGAATGGGGTGTGAAACGCATTTGCCCAACTACAGGCAAACGTTTTTATGACCTAAACAAAAATCCAATAGTTAGCCCATATACGGGCGAAGTTGTTGAGCTGGATAGCAGCAAAACACGTCTAATCGCTGCGGATGCAGAAGATGCGGCAAATAAGTCAACTGAATCACAAGATATTGATACAGATGATGTTGTATTGGATGACGACGTAGAAGTGGATCTCGGTGATGATCTACTTGAAGATGACGATGACGATAGCGTCTCTCTAGACGAAATCGCAGACGTCCCCGCGGACGACGAAGAGTAATCTTCATAACAATGCTGTGGGGCGATTTTGGACTTGATCCCGCCCCACGCTTTGCATATTTAGCGTTCATCAGCGAACGCTGTTTGGGGCCTTAGCTCAGCTGGGAGAGCGCTACAATGGCATTGTAGAGGTCAGGGGTTCGATCCCCCTAGGCTCCACCAAACCTTCATTGACAATCGAATACGTTTTCTCGACGCCTGTGCTGTGCCGTCTGTCTTTTGGTCAAACGAAAAATGGCGGAGCAAGCCCCGCCATCGATCTTGTATATCAAATCTGATTAGTAGTTAGATTTGATTTGAACACATGTGTTTGTTGTCGTGTTATACATACCGCAGCCCAATGATTTCCAATCAGACTTGAGGTTTGCAGACTGTGGCAAGAAATCTGTCCATGCATCGCCATCAACTTCTGATGTTTTAGAAATGATGTCGAACTGGCCAACTTCGTTGATTTCGCCGATCAAAACTGGCTTTGCCAAGTGGTGGTTTGGCAACATAACCGCTTGACCACCTGTCAAGTTCGGGAATGTTTGACCGTACATCGCGGTACGAACGGCATCCACATCCGTTGTGCCAGCCTGTTCGACAGCGTTTACCCACATGTTGAAACCAATGTAGTGTGCTTCCATTGGATCGTTTGTCACACGCTCGCGACCCATGCGGTCTTTCCACTGTTTGACCCATTCAAAGTTTGCAGGCGTGTCAGCGGATTGGAAGTAGTTCCAAGCAGCCAAGTGACCCACAAGGTCAGCTGTATCCAATGTGGATAGCTCTTCTTCACCAACAGAGAATGCAATGACGGGAATGTCGAATGGCATAATGCCCGCGTTTCCAAGAGCCTCGTAGAAGCCGATATTTGCATCGCCGTTAATTGTTGAAATTACGCCAACTTTGGACCCATCGCTTCCGAGAGATTCGATGTCTGCAACGATGCCGTCCCAGTCATTGTGGCCAAACGGTGTATAGTTCACCAAGATGTCAGACGCTGGAATACCTTTTGATTTCAAGTAGGCTTCCAAGATCGCGTTTGTTGTCCGTGGGTAGACATAATCTGTGCCCAAAAGCGCAAATTTGGTGACGCCCAAGTCGTTCAAGAAATAATCTGTCGCTGGGATCGCTTGCTGGTTCGGAGCTGCGCCCGTGTAAAATACGTTTTTAGAGCTTTCTTCGCCTTCGTATTGAACAGGGTAGAACATGAGGCCATTCAATTCTTCGACAACAGGAAGAACGTTTTTACGGGAAACAGATGTCCATCCGCCAAAGATAACAGAGACGCCATCTTTTTCGATGAGCTGGCGCGACATTGTGCCGAAAGTTGGCCAATCTGAAGCAGGGTCAACCACAACAGCTTCGAGTTGCTTGCCCAAGACACCGCCCTTTGCGTTCTGTTGTTCAATCAACATAAGCATCGTATCTTTGAGTGTTGTTTCCGAAATCGCCATCGTTCCGGATAGGGAGTGCAGAATGCCGACTTTCACGGTTTCGGCATTCGCTGATGTTGTTGCACCATAGAGTGCAAGTGCACCAACAACGGCAGATTTAATAAATTGCATGTGTCCTCCTTAGGTATCCCCAACGTGGGAGTGCTTTACCTAGACAAAGAAATTTCAGTTCAAAGCCAGTCTCAGCGCCAAAGCACCATCATGACTACGCAATAGGGAAAACGTCGATTTCCAAGGAGGTTTTAGGCAAATACCCTGAATCACTAGGGGCATATCGATTGCCCCGAGGTGCTATCCTATAGGATACATGTTCTGGCGATTAGGCGGCTGTGTTCTCAGACGTAAGAAAATCCAGATGATCTTTGACTCGGTGCCAAGTTTCTTCATTACACGCAGCTAGCAAATAGCCATCCCGCGTCTTGGTTGAATATTGCGTTCCGTCTAACATACGCACATAGCCACCTGCGCGTTCGACGAGTAGGGTGCCTGCTGCGTGATCCCACGGGTTCAATTTCGCAGAGAGCGCAAAGTGAACACCCCCTTGCGCAAGCGTACGATATTCGTGACAGGAACAGCGGAGCACAGAAATGATGCCGAAATCTGGGATCATGGGCGCCAATTGTGCTTGGATATCTTTTTCCATCAAATGCATGTGGATATAGCCATTAAGACCGCTGATGTCTCGGCTCTCGGCGGTGCTTACGGGCCTCGTGCTTCCAGAGCTCGTGACGCGGCGGGTGGGTTTGTCGCCCGTGTCGGCTATCAAATAGTCATCCAAGATTGGATCATAATGAAGACCGAACACTGGCGTTCCAAAACGGGTCACCGATAAAATGACACCGAAGGTTGTCAATCCATGCACAAAGTTGGCAGTGCCATCTACGGGATCAATAATGAATGCCAATTCCGCATCATCAATTTTGTCCCGCAATTCGGGCGTTTTGGAAATGGCCTCTTCACCGACAACCAAAGCCGAGGGGAACAGGCGTAATAGGCCACGCGTTATCATTGCTTCGGCTTCGATGTCTGCTTCTGTCACAAGATCGTTGAAATTTGATTTCTCGGAAATGGAGGCTGACGACAGGTTTCGAAATCGTGGCAAAATCTCAGCACGCGCCGCCCGCCGGATGAGATTGACGACTTGAGTTTGTTGAGCAGGTGTCAAAGCTGGCGTGATAACTTGGGGCAACGCAGAGGTCATGAGAAATTCCTTTTCTATATGATTCACAAATTGGCATTCTGCGTCGCAGAATTCAATCTTTCTACTCGCGCGATCGGAGCATTTTCGCCGGTTTTGCGCGCAGAGCTCTCAGAGCAAATCCCAGCCCCGCAGCGAGGTTTGTAAATATCCCCCCAAAAACAATGGCCAAGGCGACGGGCCACATAATGGTGAAGTCCAAATTCATAACAAAGGTTAGCACGGCCCAACCCCCAAGAACCCCAGCGCCGAGAGCAACGAGTCCCGCACTTGCCCCCAATACAGCGGATCGGAGGGCGAAACTCATCAAGATTTGCCGTCGCGTTGCGCCTAGTGTCTTGAGCACAGCCGCCTCATAAGCGCGCGTGTGTTCATTTGAGGCTGCGGATCCGATCAATACCAAAAACCCAGTGAGCAAGCTTGCGGCGGCGCCGTAGGAGGTTGCGGATGCGATGGACCCCAATAATATCGAAACCCGATCAATGGCGTCTTTGATGCGGATGGCGGTGATGTTCGGGAATGTCTTGGACAGCTGTCGCAAAATGCGGGCTTCTTCATCGGGGTCTGCATAAACTGTGGCGATAAAGGAATGCGGGGCACCTGCTAGGGCGCTTGGGTTTATCGACATAACGAACCCGATGCCCGCTGTTGAAAAATCTACCACTCGAAAGCTCGTTATGGTCGCGGTGATGTCGCGTCCCATGATGTTCAATGTGAGTGTATCACCCAAAGACAGCCCCATTTCTTCGGCTTCTTCTGCGGCGAAGCTGACTTGGGCAGGGCCCGTATAATCAGCTGGCCACCAGTCTCCTTCGGTTATCGTTGTATTCGGCGGAGGTGTCGCGGAATAGGTTAGACCCCTATCCCCTTCAATAACCCAGTGATCTCCAACAACGTCACGCGCGGGTTGTCCATTGATTTGGCTGATAATGCCACGCAACATCGGGGCCGCATCAACACGGCTTACGGCGTCATCTTTATCCAAGATTGCGGAAAATTCAGGCATCTGTGATTTCTGAATATCGACGAAAAAGAATGATGGGGCGACCTCGGGCAAATCTTGTTCTATCGCTGCTCTAAGGTTGCCATCAATTTGACCAATAGAGGCAAGAACCGATAGCCCCAGACCCAGTGACAAAACCACAGAGACGGCACCTTCGGATTGCCCACTAATCGCGGACAAGCTCCATCTCAGTTTGGGGCGCCCTTTTGAGAGTGGTGCAATCTTGCGGCTCAGAAACCGAGTGACCAAGGCGGACAGGGCCAGAATGAACAACGCGCCCAAGATGCCAATCGCCGCCCACATCGTGAGCTTAACTGATCCGATAAACCAACTTGCCGATGCGAGGAGGGCGACAAATACAACGAGGATCGCGACGAGATATTTGGCTGACGGGACGGTAAACCCAGTAAGCCCTCCATCCCGAAACAGAGTTGAGGCCTTGATGTTTTCTGTCATAGCGAGGGGCCAGAGCGTAAATATGATTGCCGTCAACGCCCCATAGAGTGCAGCCTCAAAAATGGGCCGAGCATAGACGCCAACCGAGATCGGGAAAGGCAGTGAGGCTTCTAGCAACGGGGCGATTAAGATTGGAATGCCGACACCAAGACAGATGCCTAAGAAAATTCCAAAGATCGATATCGCCATGATTTGCAGGAAATAGATTTGAAAAATTGTTCTGTTTGCCGCACCGATACTGCGCAATGTGGCGATGACGGTTGTCTTGCGCTGCATATAGGTGCGCACCGCAGCCGAGACACCAATCCCCCCAACCGCAAGTCCCGATAGTCCGACAAGGATCAAAAATGATCCCAGCCGTTCCACAAATTCGGCAATCCCTGGTGCTCCGTTGCGGGCATCCCGCCATCTGAGACCCGAATTCGGGAAAGCTATTGAAATGCTGGTTTCAAGGCCGTCGTAGTCCACTTGACCGTCAAAGGTGAGCCTGTATTTTGTGGTGAACAAAGTGCCTTCTGCTAAGAGGCCTGTGTCGCTTAAATCCTCAGTATAGACTAAGGTTCGCGGCCCAAGTCCAAATCCATCCCCCGCGCCATCAGGATAAGAGAGCAAAACGCCACCGAGCCTGAATTCACCGGTACCCAGCCAAACAGAGTCCCCTGTTTTCAATCCGAGCCGGTCACTTAGAACGCGCTCCATCACAATCCCACGATTGGCGAGGGCTTGATCCAAAGGAAGGTCATTTTCTAAGACCACTTTGCCCAACAGGGGATAGACGGTATCGATCCCCTTGATCTGGGTCAGCGCGGTTTCAAATGTCTCGTCATATTCGACCCGCGCCATGGATCGGAAATCAACCACTTCAGAAACGGCTGTTGCATTTGCGTCAAACCAGGCGCGTTCCTCAAGGGTTGCAAAGCGATAGGTGAATTCGGCCTCACCATCCCCCCCGAGCAATACCGCCCCTTGTTGCGTCAAGGCCGCGTCAATCGCGCTTCGGATAGAGCCGACACCTGCAATCGCAGCAACGCCCAAAGCGAGACAGGCAATTAGAATTTTGAACCCGTATAAGCCTGCGCGTAATTCGCGTTTTGCAATCCGAAGGGCAAGGGTCATTGGGTCGGTCCATCGGTATCAATTGCGCCGTCCCGTAGGCGGATAATCCGATCGCATCTCTGAGCCAATTCTGGGGCATGTGTGACCAAAATCAAAGTTGAGCCAAATTCATCGCGCAAGTTGAACAAGAGATCCATGATGGCGGTGCCGTTGGGGCCATCTAGGTTGCCCGTCGGTTCATCCGCTAACAAGATTTGTGGCCGTGTCACAACGGCGCGCGCTAGGGCTGTGCGCTGTTGTTCACCGCCAGACATCTGAGCCGGCATATGATCAACGCGGTGCTCTAACCCAACAAGCCGCAACACATCGCGCGCCTTGTCAAAGGCATCAGGATCGCCTTTTAATTCAAGCGGGGTTGCGACGTTTTCAAGAGCCGTCATGGTGGGGATCAAATGAAACGATTGAAACACAATCCCCATGTGGTTGCGGCGAAATAGGGCGAGGTCATCTTCTGAGAGATGGGTTATGTTTTTGCCGCAGACTGTGATCTGACCTGAGGTGGCTTGCTCTAGTCCACCTAAAAGCATGAGAAGCGAGGATTTGCCTGATCCAGATGGCCCGATCAGGCCCACACTTTGTGATTTCTCGACATCTAGGGAGATGTTTTTCAAAATCGTGATTTGTCCTGCATTGCTTCTGAGCGATAAAGATACATCTTTAAGGGAAAGAATAGGATCAGACATGTCAATTAATCGCCTTTTAGGTCACTTCTTTAGAACATATGGGGTCTTGAAGCAGAGCAGCAAGGTGGCCTGCTTAGTATTTTTGGCAAGCGCGTTTGCGGCCCATGCCCAAACAAAATCGGTGCTCATGTTGGGCGATAGTTTGACCCAAGGCTATGGACTGTTGGAACAAGACGGGCTTGTTCCACAAATGCGCGACTGGCTCAAAGAGCAAGGTCTCACGGTTCGGGTGATAAATGGGGGCGTTTCAGGCGATACAACTGCAGGAGGGTTGGAGCGATTTGAATGGTCTTTGACGCCTGACGTTGGTTCTGTTGTTGTCGCCTTAGGAAGCAATGATATGCTGAGGGGTATTGCCCCAGAGGTGACACGGCAAAATTTGAAAAACCTTCTCGATATTGCGCGGGCCAAGGACTTGAAAGTGTTGTTAATTGGTGTCTTGGCCCCTTTGAACTACGGTCCTGCATATAAAAAAGACTTTGATCGTATTTTCCCCGATCTCGCGCGTGATTATGGCACACTCTATGTTGATACGTTTTTCACACCTTTGTTGGAGCAGAGTGATGATATTTCTCAAATGAAGGTGTTTATGCAATCAGATGGGCTTCACCCCAATGCGGCAGGTGTTGCTAATATTGTTGAGTATATCGGTCCAAAAGTGGCGCAGCTCGTAACTGAAATGGGTATAAATCAAAATTAGTCAGGGCTGTGATACGTTTATGACGTTTTAATAGTGTCCGTTTCAATACCATTACCCTTTTTCGGTCGATTTCTGACCCAATGCGCAAGAGAAAAACTTCTTGAATGGTGTTAATTTGCTTCATCATCAAAAGGGTTTTGACGGATGGGGAACGCAAAAAGGCATGTATCACGACATCAAGCTGAGGCTTCTGAGCCTTGGATCTTGGTTCTGGGGGATACCTATCACGACTGGATCACATTCTGCCCAGAGGGAATGTCGGATACCGCGCGCGTGAGTTTTGCGCATTCTGCGAAGGATGCGATTGGAAAAATTCGTCAGGAACCAGTCGGGCCATCAGTGATTCTAATTGATGCAGATGATTTGGGTGGATTAGAGCAAGCCATGCAATGTCAGCGCCGCATTTCAAGCGCGGCCATTTACGGCAAGTGTTTCATTAAATCGCGCTCCGTCGTGCTGTCGCAAGATTCTGATGCTGTGCCATTGATGTTGGCGTCGCCAAATGTCACACGCATTCAATAATATATACTAAAGTATATATTAAAGACCCTTATGACTAATTTTTTATACCTAATCTACCACGCGTTATTTACAACTTTATGCTTAAAGCAACCTCGGACGTTCGCGCCGCTTGCTGAATGTAACGAGTATGTTTTTTAACCGTAAGCAAGCTTGTATTTTTGTTTAATGAGTGATTTGGTACGCAGGGAAGGCATGTTGCCTCCCCTGTTTGTTTTGTAAATTTGTTTCTAAGGGTCCTATGAAAATAGCCACGTCCGCTTATCCTATATCTTGGCTCGACTCTTGGGATGACTATGTCCAAAAATTATCGAGTTGGGTAAAAGACGCCCGTGACCACGGTGCTCAATTGCTTGTGTTTCCTGAATATGCAGCGATGGAGCTGGCAAGCTTGGATGGTCCAGAGAGTGCGGGCGATAGAGTGGCCTCGATGAAATCTGTGGCGTCATATTTTTCCGGTTTCACAAAACTGCATCAGCAACTGGCCAAGCATTATGGCGTGTATATCTTGTCTGGCTCGGCGCCAATCCAAGACCAAGGCGCATTGGTAAACCGGTGTGGTCTGTTCACTCCTGATGGGTCGATTGGTTGGCAAGACAAACAAATCATGACGCGGTTTGAGCGGGATGATTGGAAGGTGTCTGGCGGGGATGGATTGCAGGTCTTTGAAACTGCGCTGGGCCGCATCGGTATTTTGATTTGCTATGATAGTGAATTTCCTCTTTTGGGACGTGCACTTAGCAAAGTGGATGTGCTCTTGGTGCCCTCCTGTACCGAAGCTTTGTCTGGATATTGGCGTGTGCGTATTGGGTCCATGGCGCGGGCTCTGGAAAATCAATGCGCGGTGGTGATGTCCTCATTGCTGAGCAAGGATGATCGATTTTACGGTGTCGATGAAGCGACGGGAGCGGGCGGCGTTTTCTGTCCACCCGATAAGGGCTTTCCAGAATCAGGCGTTTTGGCACTTGGCACGATTGGTGAAGCGGGTTGGACCTATGCGACGATTGACACGGCTCAGATTGCAGAAGTGCGCAAAGATGGCGCTGTTTTGAACAGAAAACACTGGAGCGAGCAGATTCCGCGCGTAATGACACCCCCAAGTCTCAAGTTAACCTGAATTCCCCTTGATTAATTGGAAAAATAGATACATCTAGACCCACGCCCACCGTTGTGGGCACAATCGTTATGTGAAGGAGACAACATGGCCAAGGAAGAATTGCTCGAATTTCCCGGTGTCGTAAAGGAACTCCTGCCTAATGCGACGTTTCGGGTCGAGCTAGAAAACGGCCATGAAATCATTGCACATACGGCAGGCAAAATGCGCAAAAACCGCATTCGTGTTTTGGCAGGGGACAAAGTCCAAGTCGAAATGACGCCTTATGACCTTACCAAAGGTCGCATCAACTATCGTTTCAAATAAGCCTTGAAACTCGTTCTAGGATCAGGAAGTCCGCGCCGCAAGGAATTGCTGGCGCAAATTGGCGTTTCTGCATCAGACGTGCGCCCCCCGAATGTGGATGAAACACCTTTGAAAGGTGAATTGCCACGCGACTATTGCCGACGTGTCACACGATCCAAAGCCGATGCTGTTGTGTTGCATGACGACGAGGTCGCCTTGGTTGGGGACACAACGGTTGCTTTGGGGCGGCGCATTCTGGGGAAACCTGAGGATCGCCGCGAAGCAGAGCAGTTTCTAAAGGCGCTCTCTGGTCGGCGTCATCGGGTTATTACGGCTATTGCGGTTCGCACAGCTGATCGTGTCTGGGAAAAAGATGTTGTGAGCCTCGTGCGGATGAAGAATTTGTCCCAAGCCGACATTGACGCCTATCTCGACACCAATGATTGGCAAGGGAAAGCAGGTGGTTACGGAATTCAGGGGCCAGCGGCCGCCTTTGTTCCGTGGATTAGCGGATCCTATAGCGCGATTATGGGGCTACCCGTTGCTGAGACAGCGGCTCTTTTACAAACTGCTGGGTTTACATTATTCAAGGAGCTTCCATGAAGGGGCGTCAGATATTCCTAGACCATTATCAAGGTCGTGAAGCCGCGGCTCTTATGGTTGATGGCAAGCTAAGTGATTTCCTAATGGCCACGGATGGTCCTGCACCAGGTACGATTTATCGGGCTATCGCAGATCGACCTATCAAAGGTCAGGGGGGTATGTTCCTAAAGACCCCTGATGGAACTGCGTTTTTGCGGCAGATCAAGGGGTTGTCCACGGGGCAGTCGCTCTTGGTTCAAGTGACAGGCTATGCCGAGGCTGGAAAAGCCATTCCCGTGACGAACAAGGTTCTGTTCAAAAGCCGTTATGTTATCGTGACGCCAAATGCGCCGGGATTGAATGTGTCGCGCTCGATTAAGGACGATGAACGTCGCGATGAGCTTGTTGGGGTTATCCGCAATGGGTTTGGCGAGTTTGATCACGGAATGATTTTGCGTTCTGCGTGTTGGAAGGCAGAGGACGACGATATTCTCGACGATGCCAATGAAATGTTGGCTCTGGCCAATTCTGTGATGGCAGACGACCAAGGCGACGCAGAGTTGTTGGTTGAGGCCGATGGCCCTCACACCCAAGCCTGGCGCGATTGGAGTGATCCTGCTGACGTTGACACGGCTGAAGGCTGTTTCGAATATGGCGGCGTTTTAGATGAGCTTGATTTACTTGCCTCTGATCATGTGTCTATGTCAGGCGGGCATTATTATATAGAGCCAACACGGGCCTGTATCACAGTGGATGTGAACACGGGCGCGGATACGTCCCCGGCAGCCGCGTTGAAGGCAAATGTTGCTATGGCGAAGGATTTGCCCCGCCAATTGCGCATGCGCGGATTGGGCGGACAAATCGTCATTGACCCAGCGCCGATGGCGAAGAAAGATCGCCGCCAATTGGAAACCGTGATCAAAGCCTCGCTTCGTCAAGATACAGTTGAAACCAACTTTGTCGGCTGGACCACGATGGGATTAATCGAATTGCAGCGCGCGCGCGTGCGGGCCGCTATCGATTTTTCATGAAAAAAGGGGGCAGTCTGCCCCCTCTTGGCTCCGCCAATTCACCCCCTGAGGATATTTCTAAAAAGAAGAAATCAAGGGGCGATGCGTTAGTCGTGGCTTTTCCAGTTCACTTCGCGTTTGTCTTCGCCAATGCGGGCGCGTCTCACGTATAGGCGGTTCAAAGCGTTGATATAGGCCTTGGCACTTGCGACAACAGTATCCGTGTCCGAGCTTTGGCCTGTTGCGACATTGCCGTCTTGTTCCATGCGGACGGTGACCGTGGCTTGGGCATCTGTGCCTTCGGTAACAGCATGCACTTGATAAAGTTGAAGACGCGCGCTGTGACCATAAAGGGATTTGACCGCGTTGAATGTGGCGTCCACAGGGCCGTCACCTGTTGCTGTGACACTGGTTTCTTGGCCATCAATTGACAGAGTCATGTCTGCCTCTTGAGGGCCATCTGTTCCACACACGACCTTGAGCGATGACAATATGATGTGATCGTTTTCAGTGTCTTGTCCCGCTTGCATCAAGGCAATGAGATCATCGTCGTAGACTTCTTTCTTGCGATCGGCCAATTCTTTGAAGCGCACGAAGACATCTTTGAGTTGGTTGTCCGCGAGTTGAAAGCCAAGATCATTAAGTTTCGCACGTAATGCGGCGCGACCAGAGTGTTTGCCCATAACGAGGTTGGTATCGGACAAGCCAACATCAGAGGGCCGCATGATTTCAAAGGTCTCAGCATTTTTAAGCATGCCGTCTTGGTGAATGCCGCTTTCATGCGCAAAGGCGTTTTTTCCAACGATGGCTTTGTTAAACTGAACTGGGAACCCTGAGACAGTCGCAACACGGCGCGAGATATTCATGATCTTGGTCGTGTCGATATCTGTGTAGTAGGGCATGATATCGCTGCGAACCTTTAGGGCCATGACGACTTCTTCGAGGGCTGTGTTGCCAGCGCGTTCTCCAAGCCCATTGATAGTGCATTCAATCTGACGTGCGCCGCCGTCAACAGCCGCCAATGCGTTCGCCGTCGCCATTCCCAAGTCGTTATGGCAATGTGTCGCAAAGATGATGTCATCAGCGCCTGGGACACGGTTGATCAACATACGAATAAGGTCGGCTGATTCCACAGGGGCAGTATAGCCCACGGTGTCAGGAATATTGATCGTTGTTGCGCCCGCTTTGATCGCGATTTCAACAACGCGGCAGAGGTAATCCGTTTCTGTGCGCGTTGCATCCATTGGCGACCATTGGACGTTGTCACAGAGGTTACGCGCATGGGTGACTGTTTCATGGATTTTATCCGCCATTTGATCCATGTCCAAATTCGGAATCGCGCGGTGAAGCGGTGATGTGCCGATAAAAGTATGGATCCGAGGTTTCGCCGCGTGTTTCACGGCCTCCCAACAGCGATCAATATCGGAGAAATTAGCGCGGGCGAGACCGCAGATAACGGATGATTTTGAACGCTGAGCGATTTCTGAAACGGCTTTGAAGTCACCCTCTGAGGCGATTGGAAAACCAGCTTCGATGATATCAACGCCCATGTCGTCCAATAGACCGGCTATTTCAAGCTTTTCCGCATGGGTCATTGTGGCGCCAGGGGACTGTTCGCCGTCGCGAAGCGTTGTGTCAAAGATCACGACGCGGTCTTTGTTTGAATCTTGTGTCATGTTAGGGTCTCTTTTTGTTTCTACTTAGCTGTGCGGTGCGAAGCTTGTCCCCTCTGAGCGGTCGCACCATGAATGGCACGCTCAGAGGCAGCTTAGTAGAAGGAGGTCGAGCGAAATCACCGCAGGGGAGCGGTTCTGTAAACGTGATATGTTCGCTTGTGTCATCATCTGAAGGCCAATATACAAATCTGGATTTAAATGAAAAGCAACAAAATGCGGAAAAGTGCACCATGTTGCCATAATTTGTGTTTAATCTGGATTTAAAGCTATTACGCAGAACAAAAGAGCCGTTCCGTTTTAGGGATGATTGACTAAGGATATTGGTGTGGCGCGGATTAGAGAAGTTGGAACCCTGTGGATCGGTGGTCCATTAAGTTGGATGGAACAGCTTTGCCTAAAGTCTTTTGTAGATAAAGGGCAAAAAATAACACTGTTTAGTTATGAACCGATTCCAAATGTCCCTAAAGGTGTTATTCAACGGGATGGGCGTGAAATCATTGATACGGAAGATTTCATAAAATACGAAAAGAAGGACAGCTTTGCCCTCTTTGCGGATTGGTTTCGCCTTCATATGATCCATCAAAATCCAGGCATGATTTGGATTGATACGGATGTCTCTTGTCACGTGCCTATGACCTATGACAGCGATTATGTCATGGGGTATGAGCTCCCTGGTGAATATAGCGTGAATAATGCGATCTTGGGATTGCCCGCTGACAGTGAGATTTTGGCTAAGATGCTGGAATTTACTGAAGATCGATATTCCATTGCTCCGTTTTTGCCCAATCCCAAACAAAAAGAGCTAAGGGCGGCTGCTCAGGCGGGCAATCCGGTGCATGTGTCACAACAGACATGGGGTGTATGGGGGCCATTGATGGTGACCCATTTTGTGCATGAGCTTGGCCTACAGGAACATGTGCTTCCACTCGATGCCTTTTATCCAATTACGTTTCGAGATCGCACGAAATTTCTGAAGCGAGCTCAGTTGGCGGAAAAAGAAATTACTGATCAGACGACGGCCTTGCATCTTTGGGCGTCAAACAAACGGCAAATTGGTAATTTTCATAGTGGATTGCCACCTGTGAATTCGTATTTGGAGCGCTTGGTCAAGCAACATGAAATCAAGGCGTTCAAGGCTCCGATCAAGGGACGTGCGAAAGCCGTGTTTGACACGGCGCTTATGGATCATGTTCCTGAAGGGGATATTGAAACCGTTGCGGATTTAACCGGGAATGCGCGTGGATTTGCATTGGCGATGTACCACAAGTACGACTGTGAAATTCAGCTGTTTGACATCAATCCTCAAGGGGAATTCGGGGATGAGCCTCGCGATTGGATTCCCCCTTATATTGCATTTTTGAAATCAAATGATGTGCCGGAAAATAAAATTCGTGTTATCGGCTTTGAAAAGCAGGTTAAGCCCGTTGATGTTTTATGTAACCTCAAAGGGTTTGGCGATGAATATAAAGTCAAATTCCTATAACCGTTTTTAGAAAATTGCCTTCATTCCGATAGCCGTGTGTTTATGGATGTCAAACAGGGCACCGGCGCCTTTCCGTTTTTAAAAGACTTCTGCACGAACGAGCAATTATCCGATTTGGAAAGCGAAGACAAAAAGCGCATACGGATCGTTGCCTTTCCCAAGCCACCTGAGCCTGTTCGCGAAGAAGGGTGGGACGACATTGCCGAAGCTCTTGCAGGTAAAGATGGCTTTTATCGGCCCGGACCAGAGGGGCATTCGTTTTTGTATATGCCACGCTCCAAGGACACATTGGTCGTGACCTTTGACAATTTGGATGTCGCGATGAACAATCGGGATGATCGCCGCCCTTGGGGATTTTCGTTCATTGAACAACAAGGTTGGTCAATGTTGGGTGTTATGGCCGGAGGGTGGACGTGGTATCGTAACCCTTGGGTCTCCGAGCAATTCGACGAATTACGCGATTCAGGATTTTTCTCACAATTCAAACATGTTGTTTTTTATGGCGCGTCCATGGGTGGGTATGCGGCATGTGCCTTTAGTGCTGCAGCGCCAGGGTGCGATGTGGTTGCCATAAGTCCGCAAACCACATTAGACAAATCGATTGTGGATTGGGAAACGCGTTACAAAGTGGCGTGGGATCGGGATTTCTCAGGGCCCTATGGGGACGCAACGAAAGCGATTAAAATGGCCCGTCGTGTGTCCATCCTTTATGACCCCTATGAGCCGCTTGATACTGGGCATGTGAAACGGTTCAAGGGGAAGAACATTAACCTTTTGCGCGCTCCATTGATGGGGCATCGCTTAGGATCATCCTTGAACCAAATGGGGATACTAAGTCCCATTATTCTGGGTGCACTTTCTGGTGACTTGGAAAGCGATCAATATTATCAAATGCTGCGCAAACGGCGTGATTTTCCGCGCTATCAGCGTGAGCTTTTTCAACGCACTGTGAAAAAGGGTCATATTGAGCTCGCCAAGATGCTGGGGCAGGCGATCCTGAAGCGAAACGACAATCGAGCGGTGCGCCTTGGGTTAAAAGAGCTTGAATAGCATCTCTTAGTGCTGCGTTTCTTTAACCTGATCGACAGTGTAAAAGAAGTTGCGCGGGAAGTTGCCAAAGGCGACCTCGTCTGTGACGCTATCTGGCCCAGACAAAAAGACATTTGCCCCAAAGTGGTGGTGGAGACGGCTGAGGCGTTCCATGCGTTCACTGGTGATTTCTTTATAAAACTTCGTATAGTTTTCCGTTTTCCGCAGCTCTTTGATTTTTTCGGCATGCGCTTTGACACAGGCCTCATGTGCGGCTTTGATCTCGGGATCCGCAAGCATGGTGTTCATTTCTTCCTTGAGCTTGGGGAGCATCCGTTGAATGGAAAACTCACGTTCTGAGTTGTTATTCATGCGGAACCAATAGGCCAAGCCTTGATCGCGATCGACGTGGTTCACACGTCCACGGTCCCGTTTGACCAAAAAGCTTTCTGCTGACCGCACGGCATAGTGGTTGAGTTGAACCAAATCATAGCCATAGGTTTCCGTCGTAGACCGCCAAGCATTGCGGAACATCTCTTTGGGGATTTCGGCGCCTGATCCGTTGATCCAGTTGATTTTGCTCCAATGCTGAGGGATCAAACCCTTGGGCCGATGAACGCCGAGTTTTTTGAAAATACCGAGGTTCTTGAAAAGCGTTTTGAAACCCCATGCTTGGTGTGGTTTGCGCGTGAGCTCTTCGGCGCAGCGATTGAATTGCTCGATAATGGGGCTGTCCTTGAATTCATGCACATCCGCATTCCCAAAGAGTCGCCAGGTACAGGAAATCATATTCGCATCACCAACCGCTTCATAAAGAGCGTCCAAGGTGCCGTCGCCTGTTTTGATGTTGATATATTCATCAACATCCATACAGATCGCCCATTCTGCATCGCGAATGAGTGGCTCCTCTTCGGCGGCCTGCAAGGCTGCGTGTTGAGGTTTGAGGTCTGTTCCTTTGAAGGGATTGTCCCTGTGTTGGACATATCCTTTATCTTGTAAAAGGTCCAAAAAGGTATCAGTGCCATCGGTACAGTCATTCGTGTACACAAGGAAGCCCTTGACCCCGATCACGCGGTGATAGGCCAACCACTCAAGGATAAAGGGTCCTTCGTTCTTCATGGTTGTTACAATCGACGTTAGCCCTTTTGACCCTTTGGGTGTTTGAGGCTCTTGAACGTCAGGCATCCGGACAGGCTTGTGATCAAAGGCATCTTTGGCCAATTTCACCAATTCGGGGTGCTCGATTAGGCTAGTTTTGGGAACGATTTTGCTGACTTTGTCGGACCGATAGCGGAGGGCCATAAATCGTCCAAATTGACCAAAATCGCGTAGCGTCGCTGAGGTGCCTCGAATACGGATGAACTTCCAAGTCGTGTCCATAGGAATTTTGTCAGGGGCCACACACCATCGACGGGCTGAAACGCCCTTGTCAAATTGAATGCAGACGTGATCGCCGAATTTGGGGGGCATGTCGTTGCGGACGCGCCAAGGATAGCAGTGACGCCCCAGTAAGGTAATGACACCTGCTGGAGATTGGGCCGCACGATCAAAAACAGATCCTTGCTGATCGTTGAAGACGAGGTCAATCACATCAATATTTGTCACAGCCCGCGCTTTGTTCAAAAACAAATGGCGGCTGATTTCAAAGAAATGCACCTCGCTCATGGCGGATCGCCACGGGTTCGCCGGAGGTATGGTCATGCGATCTTTGCCCGGGGCGCCAGGTGTCGAATAGGGATGCCATTCTGGTGGCATGTCTGGATTGCCAAAGGGCGTATCGGCACTCAGGCAGATGATATTTACCTGCACGCCGCGCTGGGCAATTTCGCGTTTCAAATTAGCGGCGAAGGCCGGAACCTTTGCGGGGTCTGCACGATAAAATATGACCGCGGCTGTCAATCCCTGTTCCCGAATGTGGAACTCTAGCCAATCCGCGATATCTGGCGCCGTTTCCCCATTTTGAACAGAAAGGGCAACATTGTCACCCTTCAATAGGTCAAACTCGGGCACTTGCGGATCAATGTCGACATCATGACCATCAAGGGTGAGCGCAACTGGTCCATCGCTGTCGCTCGTTACGTCGATTTTCAAAGCCCCATCCACAGTTGTGGAGGCGGCAATGTCCCACGGGCTCCGAATGATCACGTGGTTTACATCGGTTGTTTTGGAGAAAAACAAGGTAACGCGACGAAGGTGATCCTCTGAAGGCATCTCAACCGCCGCCAAAAGGGTCACATGTTCAGATTGATGTCCTTTGAGCGTCCGCTCAACAAACAGATTTTCAGTATTCGACGTCATAAAAGCGGTTCTCGTTACTCGTTAGCCAAAGCAATACAGTCAAAGCATGTCGTTTGACTAGAGGGGGAATTGGGCGATACTGTGACAATGCGCTTGTATATTCAGCGATTAATCGCCATTTCTGGTGTGAAAAACGAGATGGTGTTCAACGCATGTCAAAGCCTACAGATCAACGGTTAACCGATATCGAAATTCATCTTGCGGATGTTATTCGGGTCAATGATGACTTGTCTCTCATCGTTGCGAAACAGCAAAAAGAATTGGACCGCTTGGGAAAACTCGTTCAATTGCTCGTGGAACGAGAAGCTGAACGTGAATCCGATGGGGGCGAATTCGTCGCCGATCAACGTCCGCCGCATTGGTAAACAGGTTCACTCCACCATTGCCAGCCAAACGGGACTAGACTAGGTTTCTTGTAACACAGGGGAAAAGGCTCAGCTCGGATGAAGACTCGTAGTATTGCAAATGTCGTTTTCGCGGTCACGCTCGCAGTGGCGCCCATGGTGTCTGCCCAAGACGGCGTTCAAACCAAACAATATGATGATGGAGGTGTCTACGAGGGCACCTTTAAGAATGGTTTGCAGCATGGGACAGGGACTTACACCTTGCCCAATGGATATGAATATTCAGGTGATTGGGTGGATGGTGAAATCCGTGGCCAAGGCGAGGCGAAATTCCCCAATGGCTCAATTTACGTCGGCACCTTTGTCAAAGGCAAACCAGAAGGCTTTGGCATAATAACCTTTGCTGATGGTGGCACATACGAAGGCAATTGGCTCGATGGGGCGATCACAGGCCAAGGGGTTGCTTTGTACTCTAACGGAGCGCGCTATGAGGGCGGATTTTTAAATGCAATGCATCATGGCCGCGGCATCGTGATAAATCCAGACGGATATATCTATGACGGGGATTGGGTGAATGGCGTCAAAGAAGGCACAGCCAAAGTCACCTATGCCGATGGGTCTGTCTACCAAGGTGAAATCATTCGCGGCGCCCGCGAGGGGCGCGGTCGGCTAGAAATGCAAGAAGGACTTGTCTTTGAAGGCATTTGGCGCAACGGAGAAATCAATGGCAAGGGTAAGCTCATCCAACCTAACGGTGACGTTTATGAGGGTATTTTGGTCAGTGGTCGACGTGAGGGCTCTGGCAAGGTTATCTATGCCAATGGCGACGTCTATGACGGTCTCTTCAAAGACGATCAAAGAAGCGGTCAGGGCACCTTTACGGGAGCGGATGGCTATAAATACGTCGGCAATTGGGAAAACGGTCAAATTCAGGGCGCAGGCGAAGTGACCTATCCCGATGGGTCCTTTTACGTCGGCAACTTTGTCAATGGTATGTCGGATGGCCAGGGTAAAATCACATATCCCGATGGATCCACTTACGAAGGAGGCTGGGTTGCAGGTGTCATTGAAGGACGCGGAACCGCAACCTATTCCAACGGCATTACCTATGTTGGCGATTTTAAAAATGCGCGCAATGATGGCAAAGGTGTGATGTCCTATAGTGATGGGTACGTCTACGATGGTGATTGGAAAAACGGGATGCGTCACGGCAAAGGCAAGGCGGTTTTTGCGGATGGGATGACCTATGAAGGTGACTATCTAGACGGGCGTCGCCATGGCCAAGGCACAATCGTTTTGCCCGATGGATTTACCTATACTGGTGAGTGGCAGTTTGGCGAAATCACTGGCACGGGTGTAGCGACCTATGCGAATGGGGATATCTACGAAGGCACTTTTGTTCAAGGAAAACGCCAAGGCGAAGGGACCATTCGCTTTGCGTCAGGGGAGCAAGCCTCAGGTGAATGGCGCAACGGTGCTTTGGTTAAGGCTGATACACCAGCAACCGAGTAAACGGTTTACCACGGAATAGATTTGCCCGCCCAATCAAAAAACTGACCTGTCTGAGATGGGTTTAGGGATTGCATCACGTCAACCAAATTCTGTGCCGCGGCATCAGGCGTAACCGTTGAATGCCGCCCCGCATATTTACGGGTAAACTCGGTTGCAACTGTGCCGGGGTGTAAGGCCACACAAACAGACTGTTTATGCGTTCGACTGAGTTCAATCGCTGTGGTTCGGACGATTTGATTTAACGCGGATTTGGCCGCGCGATACGAATACCACCCACCCAACGAGTTATCCCCGATAGACCCCACGCGGGCAGACAGTGCACAAATCAAAGACGGCCGATCACGTGGCAATAACCGCTTGGCATGTTTTAGAACCATCGCGGGACCAATTGCGTTGACCGTGAATTGATCACTCATGGCTTGAGCATCCAGTGAGGTCATGGATTTCTCGGGTTGTGCTCCGTTAACGGTCAACGCACCCGTTGCGATAATGATTTTATCAAATGGGCCATCAAGCGTTTGCAAGAGTGGATCAATCGACTCAGGTTTCAAAAAATCAAACCCGTCGTCGCGGCGGGATAAAGTCCGAACTGAGCTGCCCAATTCGGTTAGCGTCTCAGACAAAGCAGATCCAATTCCGCCCGTCCCGCCAATGAGTAAAACATGTTCCATGAACCAGACTTAGCAGTCATGCGGCTGGGTTCAAGGTTTCTATGATTGAAATGCTGGGCTTTACTTGCTCATCTTACGCCTGTGGGATAAACGTCGCCTAACACTGTTTCTGACGGATTGAGAATTATGGCCAAAGTCAAAAAAACACCGCGCCCCAAGGCTGAAACGCCCAAAGGGTTTCGTGACTATTTCGGTTCTGAGGTGACAGAACGTACAGAAATGCTCGAAAAAATCGCGGGTGTTTACCATCGGTATGGATTTGACGCGCTGGACAGTAGTGCCATAGAAACCGTTGAGGCTTTGGGTAAGTTTTTGCCAGATGTGGATCGCCCAAACGAAGGGGTCTTTGCATGGCAAGAAGAAGACAGCGATTGGGTCGCCCTTCGCTATGATCTGACGGCTCCTCTGGCGCGCGTTTATGCGCAATACCGCAATGATTTGCCAACGCCTTATCGTCGTTATGCGATGGGCCCAGTGTGGCGCAACGAAAAACCTGGCCCTGGCCGCTATCGCCAATTTTATCAATGCGATGCGGATACGGTTGGAACGGCTTCTGTCGCGGCGGATTCTGAAATTTGCGCTATGTTGTCGGATACATTGGAAACCGTGGGCATTCCACGCGGGGATTATTTGGTCCGCGTCAATAATCGCAAGGTTTTAAATGGCGTGCTGGAAACTATGGGCTTGGCCGATGATGCTCAGCGTGATGCCGTTCTCAGAACAATCGATAAATTCGATAAAGTCGGCGAAAACGGAGTGCGCGAACTGCTTGGTAAAGGACGGCTTGATGCCTCTGGCGCTTATATCGACGGTGTAGGTCTTAGCGATGATCAAGCGGCCCCTGTCGTTGCCTTCCTCACCTCAAAAGGCAGCGATGCTGCGCAGACGTTGGCGAATTTGCGTGATGCTATTGGGACTTCGGCAATCGGTGCCGAAGGTGTCGGCGAGCTAGATGCCATGGCCGATCTGTTATCAGCGGGCGGATATGGTGCGGATCGTATCGAAATTGATCCCTCTGTGGTGCGCGGTTTGGGCTATTACACTGGCCCAGTATTCGAAGCTGAACTCACCTTTGAAATTTTCGACGAAAAAGGACGCAAACGTCAATTCGGCTCTGTTGCAGGTGGCGGTCGTTATGATGATTTGGTCAAACGCTTCACGGGTCAAGAGGTTCCTGCAACAGGCGTCTCTATTGGTGTTGATCGATTGCTTGCGGCGCTGCGCGAAAAGGGACGGATCACGTCACAATCAACGGGACCTGTCGTCGTTACGGTTATGGATCGGGATCGCATGGCGGATTACCAAGCGATGGTTGCAGAGCTTCGCAATGCGGGCATTCGCGCCGAGGTGTATCTAGGAAATCCAAAGAATTTCGGCAATCAGTTGAAATATGCAGATCGACGAAATTCGCCTATTGCCATCATCGAGGGTGGGGATGAAAAAGACCAAGGGATTGTCCAAATCAAAGACCTCATCCTTGGGGCAAAAATAGCTCAAAGTGCGACACTTGAAGAATGGAAAGAGCGCCCCAGCCAATTTACTGTTCCGCGTGATCAGCTCATCCCCAAAGTCCGCGAAATTTTGGATGCGCAAAGCTCATGACCCCAAGTGCCGATAGCCGTGCTGAGGCTCTGCGCCTAAAACAGCAATTTGAACAGGCGGGGGCCGTTTCATTAGAAGCGGATGTCCTTCAACCTGCCGCAACTTTGCTTGACCTCTATGGCGAAGATATCCGCGCCCGCGCTTTTGTGACCTCTGATCCTTTGCGGGGGGAACAAATGTTGCGCCCTGATTTTACCGTTCCTGTTGTTCAAATGCATATGGAACATGGTGCCGAGCCTGCACGTTATACATATTCTGGCGTTGTTTTCAGACGCCAAGAAGACGACGCAAGTCGCCCGAGTGAATACCAACAAGTGGGCTATGAGGTGTTCGATAGAGAAGACCCAGCAGCGGCTGATGCCGAAGTTTTTAGCCTTTTGTCAGGTGCATTGGGGGATCTCAATTTACGGGCGGCAACGGGGGATATCGGAATTCTCATGGCGGCTGTTAATGGGTTGAACACCACGGATCGACGCAAGTCTGCTTTGATGCGCCACATTTGGCGGCCCAAGCGGTTTCGCGCGCTTTTAGATCGGTTTTCCGGAAAATCTGAGGTTCCAGCCACAAGACAGGCTCTTTTGGAGGCCAGTGATCCCTTTGCCAAATCGGGGCCACATATCGGCTTGCGCAGTGAGCACGAAATTCAAAGCCGCATCGAGGCGTTGAAAGAAGATGCGGCGACCCCGCCTATCGCTCATAGTGAAGTTGATCTTTTGTCAGCCATCCTTCAGGTGCGGGATGTTTGTGCCTCGGCTTTGGAGCAATTGCGCGATATCGCCGTTGACATGCCGCAGATCGACACCGCAGTCGAAGGGCTTGCCCGTCGCATGAGCGCTCTTGATGACCGTGGCGTTGATGTCGATGCGTTGGAATTTGAAGCAAGCTATGGGCGCACGTCGATGGAATATTATGATGGTTTCGTCTTTGGACTGTATTCGACCAAACAAGCGGACATGCCGCCCGTTGCAACGGGCGGGCGCTATGATGCGCTGACACGACGTTTGGGAGGGGGGAATTCTATTCCTGCTGTTGGCGGCGTCATACGCCCCGATTTGGTCCTAGCGTTGAGGGGGCAATCATGAGCATCAAGCTTGGCGTTCCGTCCAAAGGACGGTTGATGGAAAAGACATTTGATTGGTTTGGTGCACGCGGCATTCGTTTGTCACGCACGGGGTCAGATCGGGAATATGCTGCCAAGGTCGAAGGAATTGACGGCGTTGAATTGGTCCTTTTGTCGGCAGGTGAAATTCCACGCGAACTTGCGGCAGGGCGTATCCATTTTGGTGTGACGGGCACAGACTTGGTTCGTGAAAAACTGAGCCCTTGGGATCAAAAGGTGACATCTATTTGCGAGCTTGGCTTTGGTCATGCTGATTTGATCATAGCCGTCCCTAAATGCTGGGTTGATGTCGATACGTTGGATGACTTGGACGCAGCGGCGGCGGCATTTCGTGAACAACATGGCCACCGCCTAAGGATCGCAACGAAATACCATCGCCTTGTGCGGGACTTTTTACGCAGAGCTGGGGTTGCAGATTATCAACTGGTCGATAGCCAAGGTGCCACTGAGGGGACGATCAAAAATCTAACTGCGGAAGCCATCGCTGATATCACCTCAAGTGGGGAAACTCTGCGCGCCAATCACCTCAAAATTTTGAACGAGGCGCCTGTGTTGAAATCTCAAGCCACCTTGTTCCAATCGAACATGGTCAAGCTATCCAAGACGGACGCCAAAACGGTAAACGCGTTCCTAGATCGCGTCGAAGGTTAAAGAATTCCGATATCTGCCAAAGCACCCGCAAGCTCGGGCGGCAAAGCGTCATCGCCAGATTTGGTGCGGGTCATGTCTTGGGGGGCGTCTTCGGGTTTCAAATAGCGCCATCCTTGAAACGGTCGTTTTGTTGCGGATGTTGTTCGAATCACTTCGGGGTCCAAAACGATGGCGCATCGGCGAATTCCGTCGGTGCCAAAGACCTCATCCAAGCGGATGATTCTCTGGCGGCATTGGATGACGCCTTTGATCACCCAAAAGATAGAACCCCCGTTTAATAAAGGTTTTTCTTGCTTTGGCCACATGCGCGTCACGTGGCAGGGAAGGCCGTCTGGTCCTTTGGCATGTGGCGTTTTTTGCCATGCCTCTAACCCCTCTGGAGTCTCTGTTCCAACGCTCAATTTAACTAAATGTATGGTGTTCGTCATATCTTACCCCCAAGGTATAGATATATTTATTGCAGAATCCGTGTTTGGCAAGTTGACCTTATATAGGGTAAGCTCTAGATAGCCAACTCTACAAACACACAATCATTTATGAATAGGGACTTCGACATGACTCGCTTTGCCGCTCCGATCGCCGAACAGATTTGGGACATGAAATACCGCTTCAAAGATGCCGATGGCAAAGCTTTGGATATCACCGTCGAAGATTCATGGCGCCGGATCGCGCGTGACCTCGCAAGCGTCGAAAAAGACGCGGAGACATGGGAAAACAAGTTCTATGGCGCGCTAGAGGATTTTAAATTCCTCCCCGCAGGACGCATTACAGCGGGTGCAGGCACCGCGAGAAAAGTCACCTTGTTCAACTGTTTCGTTATGGGCACGGTGCCGGATAGCATGGGCGGCATTTTCGACATGCTCAAAGAAGCGGCCCTCACAATGCAGCAGGGTGGCGGCATTGGCTATGACTTTTCAACGATTCGTCCAAAGGGTGCCTTGGTCAAAGGTGTGGCGGCAGATGCCTCTGGTCCATTGTCCTTTATGGATGTTTGGGATTCCATGTGCCGCACGATTATGAGCGCCGGCTCACGCCGTGGCGCGATGATGGCGACGATGCGCTGTGATCACCCTGATATTGAGGATTTCATTACTGCGAAATCCGATGCGGCACGTTTGCGGATGTTCAACGTCTCTGTTTTGGTCACAGATCCCTTCATGGAAGCGGTCAAAGCAGACAAAAGCTGGGATTTGAAATTCGACGGAGAGGTGTTCCGCACGGTGCAAGCGCGTGATTTGTGGAACAAGATCATGCAGTCCACATATGATTATGCGGAACCAGGCGTGATCTTCATCGATCGTATCAATAAGGCGAATAACCTGAACTACTGTGAAACGATTGCGGCAACAAACCCGTGCGGTGAACAGCCTTTGCCACCCTATGGCGCGTGTTTGCTTGGCTCCATTAACCTTGCCCGCCTCGTGCCAAACCCATTCGCCAAAGACGCAGAGCTTGATGAAGACGCTCTAAACGATCTCGTCGCGACCGCCGTTCGCATGATGGACAATGTTGTTGATGCGTCCAAATTTCCGCTTGAAGCCCAAGCACAAGAAGCCCGGAACAAACGTCGCATTGGTTTAGGTGTGACTGGCTTGGCGGATGCTTTGTTGATGGTTGGCTTGCGCTACGGATCAGACGAAGCTGCGGCGCAAACTGACCGTTGGTTGAAAATGGTGGCACGCGCCTCTTATTTGGCCTCTGTTGAATTGGCGAAAGAAAAGGGTGCCTTCCCTCTATTCGACGCAGAACCGTTCTTGTCCTCTGGCAACATGTTGCAAATGGATGATGACGTGCGCGACGCGATTCGTGAAAACGGTATTCGCAATGCCTTGCTCACCTCTATCGCACCGACTGGGACAATCAGCCTTTATGCTGGGAACGTAAGCTCAGGTATCGAGCCAGTGTTCGCCTATGCCTACACACGTAAAGTCTTGCAAAAAGATGGCTCACGCACAGAAGAAGAAGTTGTCGATTACGCGGTTCAAATGTGGCGTGATAAATTCGGTGACAAAGAGCTTCCTGATTATTTCGTGAACGCTCAGACATTGGCGCCAAAAGATCACGTTAAAATGCAGGCGGCCGCTCAGAAATGGGTTGACAGCTCGATTTCAAAAACCATCAACTGTCCTGAGGACATTGGGTTTGATGAATTCAAAGATGTGTATATGCAAGCATATGAAACAGGCTGTAAAGGCTGCACAACATACCGTCCAAATGCCGTAACAGGCTCTGTTCTGTCTGTCTCTGAAAGCAGTGACAAAACACCAGAAGCGGATCAAGGCGCAGATGTCATCTATATGTCCGAACCGCTTGATCGCCCAGAAACATTGGAAGGCAACACTTACAAGCTAAAGTGGCCTGACAGTGAGCACGCGATCTATATCACAATCAATGACGTGGTGATGGCGGATCATCGCCGCCCATTCGAGGTGTTCATCAATTCCAAGAACATGGAACATTACGCATGGACCGTTGCCTTGACGCGCATGATTTCCGCTGTGTTCCGTCGCGGTGGTGATGTGTCCTTTGTGGTCGAAGAGCTGAAGGCTGTGTTTGATCCACGCGGTGGCGCTTGGGTGCGTGGGAAATATATTCCTTCGATTTTGGCGGCCATCGGTGGTGTCATTGAACAGCACATGATCGAAACAGGGTTCCTTGCGGGTGAAGGTTTGGGATTGAAAGAAGATCCACAAGCAAAGCAAGTTGTGAATCTCGACAACAACCGTGGCAAAGCCTGCCCAAGCTGTGGTCAATATGACATGCAGATGGTCGAAGGCTGCATGACGTGCCGCAGCTGTGGCCATTCAAAATGTGGCTAAACGGGTAGAGCAGTTCTAGCCTTGCACTATATCAATCAGTTCCCCCAAAGTATCATGTGAATGCTCTGGGGGTTCTTGTTTTGAATGATCACTTTCCCGACCTTATGTCCTGTCAATTGTGCAAGGATCGCTTTGCCTTGACCAAGACGGGACATGCGCCACGGCCCGTCATTCAGGGAAACCCGAAGGCGCGTATCTTGATTGCTGGACAGGCTCCGGGGCTTCGTGTGCATCATAGCGGGCGTCCTTTTGATGATCCGTCCGGGGATCGCCTACGTCTGTGGCTCGGCGTGGATAAAGCCACGTTTTATGATCCAGACATCTTTGCGATCGTCCCAATGGCATTTTGTTTTCCGGGATATAATGACAAAGAGCATGACCTCGCCCCGCCCAAGATATGTGCGAAAACATGGCGGTCCAAAGTGTTGGATCAATTTGGCAATGTGGAGTTGACCTTGCTAGTTGGGACCTATGCTCAGGCATGGCATCTGAATGACAAGAAACGCCTACAAGAGCGCATGACGCAGTGGCGAGAGTATCTCCCGAGGTTTTTTGTCTTGCCTCACCCGTCATGGCGCAATACGGCTTGGCTGAATAAAAATCCGTGGTTTGATCAGGACGTGCTGCCTGAGTTGAGATGCCGAATGAGAAAGGTCCTGAGATGACGATTGAAACAGTAATCGACAATGCGCATGCCGCGATGGAGGCCAAACCAGACGATGATACCCTGCGTTTGCGGTTTTTTGAACGTTTGGCGGATGCGGAATTGTTTCTCTTGCTCACGGATGAGGTCAACGGCGATAATATTTCCCCCGAAGTGATTGAGGTCGAAGAGCAATCTTTCGTTTTGGTCTTTGATACAGAGGATCGCCTGTCACAGTTCACACAAAAAGTATCGCCTCATATCGCGGTGTCTGGCCGTATTATTGTGTCGATGCTTGCGGGCCAAGATTTGGGTCTAGGTCTTAATCTCGGGGTCGCCCCGTCAGAGACGCTGTTGCCAAATGATGCGGTTGATTGGTTGGCGCATACACTGAGCGTCGCACCCGATGAAATTGAAGCTCGCCCAGAAAGCTTTGAACCCCCTGTTGGATTACCTCAGGAGGTCTTGACCTCTTTGGATGCCAAACTGGTGAGCGCCGCGGGATTAACATCTCAGGTTTGGTTGGTTGGGGTCACATATGTTGGCGGAGCCAAGGGGCATTTGCTGGCCTTTATCGATGCACGAGATGGGGCGGAAAATGCCTTGGCAAAGGCCGCTCATGAGGCATTGACCTTTTCGGGCATTGAAGCTGGCTCTATAGATGTGGCCTTTTTTGACTCTGACGAGCCTGCCGTTGCAGCCATTGCACGACAAGGCATGCAATTTGAATTGCCACAGGTGTTAGAAGCCGAACCATGGCAACCCAAAGCACCCGGAATGGATCCAGATGCGCCGCCCAAGTTGAAATAAGCCTATTTCAGCCAGACAACATCGCCCAAGAAAATATAACCTGCGCCATAAATTGTCTTGATCAACTCAGGATTTTTTGGGTCTTCTTTGAGCTTGGTACGTAGTCGTGAGATGCGGACATCCATGGCCCGGTCAAAGCTTTCGCCCGCCGAGCCGCCCAAGGTTTCTTGCATAAAGGCGCGGCTGATTAACCTTTTTGGGCTTTCTAGAAAGAGGCGAAGAACCTCGCCTTCTGCGTGAGAAAACGGGGTTTCTTGACCGGTCATGTCTTCTAGCGAATAGCGGTCAAAATGGGCCGTCCATCCTGCAAATTGTGCCGTCTCGCTTGTGTCGGTCGTCGTTGATTTTCCTTTGCGCATTCTGGCACGAATACGGGCGACGACTTCGGCGGGATCAAAGGGTTTGATGATATAATCGTCTGCGCCTAATTCTAGCCCTGTCACGCGGTCCTGAACTTGGGCGCGACCTGAGATGATGATAACAATGGCCCCTTTTTCCAAAGCCAAACGATGGACCAAGCTCAATCCATCGCGGTCAGGAAGGCTGAGATCAACCAAACAGACATCTGGTGTGTGGGATTGAAGAAAGGCTTCGAATTCCGTGGCGCGCCCAAAGCTTTGTGTCTTGAAACCCGCCTCTATGAGCGTTTCAGACAAAAGCGCGCGGATGTCTGGTTCATCATCGAGAATTGTAACCAATGTGCTGTTCATAACGCGGTGCCCTTTGCCAAAATGTTCCTCAGTATGCTGTCATCAATCGGCTTAGACAAGACATGCGCGTGTTGCGCTGCCTCAATTCTAAGCGGATGGGTGACGGGCAGTGAGGTCATGAACAATATGCCTTTGTTTTTGCCTACCTCCAAAAGTGACAAACCTGTTTCTTCGCCTCTGAGTTGGAGGTCGGACAAAATGAAGGAAATTTCTGGTAATCCGCTGAGTAGGGCTGTCGCTTCCTCCGCTGAGGAGGCTTCAACGACGGAATGGCCAAGGGATGTCAGTTCATCGCGTAGGCTTTCGCGGATCTCTGTGTTGTCTTCGACCAGCAAGGTTAATGCATTTTGCAACGTGGGTGCCCCTTCGCGAATAGGAAGGCGTAGCGTGACTCGAGCGCCGCCGTAATTATTACCAAGCTTGAGTTCGCCGCCCGAGAGTTTGACCATATCATAGACCATCGGCAACCCAAGGCCAGTGCCATGCTCGCCCTTTGTCGTGAAAAAGGGATCAAGAGCATGACGCAAAGCCCGTTCCGAGAATCCGGGACCAGAATCCGTTACGATGAATTCTAACCAAGTTTCTTGGACAATCGAGGCGGTTAGCTTGATTGAACCCTCTGTTCCAATAGCATCTCGGGCATTGATGATCAGGTTCAACAAAGCGTCCTGTAACATCCCTTTGTCGAGCAAATAGGCCGTGTCAGGAATTGTGTTGCTTATTTGAAAAGTAATGTCACTTGGCAGGGTGCTGTGGACCAAGGTTTCAAGGCGCTCCAGCACCTCATGGACACGCACGGCCTCAGGTTTCAAAGCGCGTGTCCCCGTCATATCCGCAATGGTGTTGAGGAGGGCACCGCCACGACTGGCGGCAGCTGTGGTCGCCGATATAAGGTCTAACGCTTTGGGGTCACTGACATGAGGCTTCAGCCTGCCTTGGGCGCCCAGAATGATCGTCAGAAGGTTTGAGAAATCATGTGCAAGCCCACTGGTCAATTGCGCCGCGAGTTCCCGTTTTGAGGCCTGTTGTAACGCGGCGCGCGCTTGGGTTTCTTCAGTGACGTCCATCGACAGAATGTAAACACCTTGGATCACATCCCCGTCTTTGTCAGGAGTAAATGCCGTTCTAATATGTCGGCTGCTCAGATCGTCGATAAATTCAAAAACGCTTGGATGACCGTTGAATGCAGAATTCAGGTTGGCTTCGATTTGACTGTAGGCCTGTTTGCCCAAAGTCTCAGAAATTGGCCGTCCGATGATGTCATTGGGACGATGGGGCATCACGCTAGATAAGCGGCGGTTTGAATAGGTATATCGTCGATCCCGATCCACATGCGCAATATGGGCTGGCATCATTTCGGACGTCAGACGCGTGCGCTGTTCGCTTTCGATCAGCTGCCTTTGAGTTTCCTCTAACGCTGCATTTGCGGCCTCTAGGGCGCGGTTTTTACTGGCAAGTTCGGCGGCATAGGTGAACACTTGATCGCTAAGAACTTCAGAGCGGGATCTGAGTAGGTCTTCTTGATGTCTGATGCGAGTGATGTCTGTGTAGACTGTGACCCATCCCCCCTGTGGGAGGGGCGCACCTTCGACACTAATCACTTGGCCATTCGCGCGTTTTCGCTCCATATAATGCGGTTCAAAGGCGCGCGCGACTCGGATACGTTCTTTGATGAATTCATCGATGTCATCCACAGCACCGTATTCGCCCCGCTTTGCCAAATGTTCGATCGTTTCCCCAAAGGTCGCCCCAGTTGTCACCAGCGACTCGGGGAGGTTAAACATTTCCTTGAAACGGTTGTTGCAAATAACGAGTTTGAGGTCTGTGTCGTAAATCGTCAAAGCCTGCTGGATTAAATTTAATCCCGCCTTCGTCATCAGATCTTTGGACTTCGTAGTAAAAACCATTGGTTTACAATTCTGTAGGGGTTGCATCCCAACTCTATGACCAATGGCGGCTCCGTGGCAAGGAGTGTTATTTTGGGGTTGTAACAATTCGATAGATTTCTGCAAACTTGGCGCAAAAGTCAGACGTGAACCATTGAGGAAATCGACTGCACTTTTAACGACAGTCAGATCATGGGAGGAACTACGTTGGGACTTTCGTCTGGAAGCCAAAGCAGATTTGTGTCTGTGCCATCTTTGCTGCGTCGAAACGCATCTGAGTTTGGGCACAAAGCGGCCTATCGTGAAAAGGAGTTCGGAATTTGGCAAAGTTGGACTTGGGCTGCTGCTGCTGAGGAAATTGAATCACTGGCTCTGGGTCTGCTCGACTTAGGCGTGAACCGTGGGGATTTTGTAGCAATTATTGGACGCAACCGTCCTCAGCTCTATTGGTCCATGGTTGCGACCCAGATGTGTGGGGCGATCCCTGTTCCGCTCTATCAGGACGCGGTTGCCGAAGAAATGGCTTATGTCCTTGATCATTGTGGTGCACGATTTGTTATCGCGGCCGATCAAGAGCAAGTTGATAAAGTTTTAGAAATCCAAGACCAGCTCCCTAATTTTGAGCAGATGATTTACTTGGATACACGGGGTTTGCGCAAATACGATCACACGCGCCTCCACGAGTACAAGGCTTTGCAAGCGCGCGGTCGTGATGCGGCGGTTGATATCACATCCGAGCTCTCAAAACGCGAAGCTGAGCTAAGTTATGATCATACCTGTGTGATGCTCTATACCTCTGGAACGACGGGAAAACCCAAGGGCGTCGTTCTTTCAAACCGCAACATCATTGAAACGGCAAAAGCCTCTTCAGAGTTCGATGCCCTCGCTGCGGGTGAAGAAGTCTTGGCCTATCTTCCGATGGCTTGGGTGGGTGATTTCATCTTTTCCATTGGTCAGGCCTATTGGACGGGCTTCTGTGTGAATTGCCCAGAAAGCCAAGATACCATGGCCACGGACCTTCGCGAAATTGGGCCAACTTATTATTTTGCTCCTCCGCGGGTTTTTGAAACTCAGCTAACCAATGTGATGATCCGCATGGAAGATGCTGGTCGTTTGAAAAAGCGGCTCTTTGATTACTTTATGGCGCATGCCCGTGATGTGGGTGGCGCGATATTGGATGGGAAACCTGTCGGTGCGTTGTCACGTCTGAAATATGCGCTGGGCGAATTGATCATCTATGGCCCACTCAAGAATACCTTGGGCTTTTCTCGGGTGCGTGTTGGCTACACCGCTGGCGAGGCGATCGGTCCAGAGATTTTCGAATTCTATCGCTCATTGGGGATCAATCTCAAACAGCTTTATGGTCAAACAGAGGCTTCGGTGTTTATCACCCAACAACCCGATGGCGAAGTACGCGGGGATACAGTAGGCGTTCCTAGCCCCGGTGTTGAGGTTCGCATTGGCGACAATGGCGAAGTTTATTATCGTGGGGCGGGAACCTTTGTCGAATATTACAAAAACCCAGAAAGCACCGCGGATACCAAAGATCCCGAAGGCTGGGTTGCAACGGGGGATGCAGGGTTCTTTGAACCTGATACAGGCCACTTGCGGATCATTGATCGTGCAAAGGATGTCAGCAAACTGTCAACAGGTGGCATGTTCGCGCCTAAATATGTTGAAAACAAGCTCAAATTCTATCCCAATATCCTCGAAGCGGTGGTGTTCGGTGCGGGCCGTGACACCTGTGTGGCCTTTATAAATATCGATATGTCTGCTGTCGGAAATTGGGCAGAACGCAACAACATTGCCTATTCGTCCTATCAAGAATTGGCAGGACATCCCAAAGTTTTGGCGGCAATTCAATCCCATGTAGAAGAGGTGAATGCCTCAGTGGCCCAAGATCCAATGTTATCAGGGTGCCAAGTCCATCGCTTTCTTGTGTTGCACAAAGAATTGGATGCCGATGACGGTGAATTGACCCGTACGCGCAAAGTGCGTCGCAAGATCATCGGCGAGAAATTCGAAGACTTGGTGAATGCACTCTATGACGGATCGCCTGAAATCTACACCGAGACCGAAGTGACCTATGAAGACGGGCGCAAAGGCAAAATTTCGGCAACGTTGAAACTGCAGGACGCAAAAGTCTTTGCCAGCCAAGCTGTTGCGGCAGAATAGGGGATCGTGAAATGTTAGATCAGACCGAAGGATATACCACTGCCGATGGTCGCCAGATTGGGGCGACGGTTATGGATATGCGCAATATCACGTTACGCTTTGGCGGAGTTGAGGCGATCAAAGACATCAGCTTTGACATCAAAGAAGGTGAAATTCGCGCCATTATCGGCCCGAACGGAGCGGGCAAGTCATCAATGCTGAATGTGATTTCAGGCTTTTACGTTCCTCAGCAAGGCGAAGTGTGGTTCCGTGGTGCAAAACGCAAACCCATGAAACCCTATGAGGTTGCGCGCCAAGGGATCGCGCGGACCTTCCAAAACATTGCTCTGTTTGAGGGCATGTCGGTTTTGGATAATGTGATGACGGGGCGTTTGACCCAGATGAAATCCAGCCTCTTGTCGCAGGCGATTTGGAAAGGCAAAGCCGAAAAAGAAGAAACCGAAAACCGCGAAATTTGTGAACGTGTTATCGATTTCTTGGAAATTCAAAGCATCCGTAAAACACCAGTCTCTCGGCTTCCTTATGGATTGAAGAAACGTGTGGAATTAGCCCGCGCATTGGCCTCTGAACCAAAGCTATTGCTTTTGGATGAACCAATGGCTGGCATGAATGTCGAAGAAAAAGAAGACATGAGCCGCTTTATCCTCTCCGTAAACGATGAGTTTGGGACAACGATTGCTTTGATCGAACATGATATGGGCGTTGTTATGGATCTATCTGATCGTGTTGTTGTGATGGATTACGGCAAAAAGATTGGCGATGGCACCCCTGACGAGGTCCGCAATAATCAAGAAGTTATTGATGCATATTTGGGGGTGAGCAATGAGTAATCTCTCGGTCCCATCACTTATGAAAACAGGAGGCGCCTGCAATGCCTGAACAACTCGTATTTGCGATGGAAGTCTTTCTAAATGGGTTGATGGCGGGTGTTCTTTATGCCCTTGTCGCCCTTGGATTTGTCCTGATTTACAAGGCATCGGGCATTTTCAATTATGCTCAGGGTGTGATGGCGCTCTTTGCGGCGATGACCTTGGTTGGTATCATGGAAGGGCAGGTTCCCTTTAGCCATTTGATCAACGCGACCTTTGGGACTGAGGTGCATCATTTTGGATGGCACCTCCCCGCAGTGTTTGGGATTTTGTTGACCATGGTTATCATGGTCGGATTGGCGATCATCGTTCAAAAAGTCATCTTTAAGCACTTGGTCGGACAAGAACCTATTATTCTTTTCATGGCTACCATTGGCTTGGCCTACTTTATGGAAGGCCTCGGTGACATCATGTGGGGCGCTGACATCAAAAAACTGGATGTTGGTCTGCCGCAAGGGATCAACCTTTGGATTGATGAAACGACTTATGGGATTTTTGACTATGGGTTCTTTATCGATAACCTAGATATCGTGGCAACGATCATTGCGATCATCCTTGTTGCTGTCTTGGTGGCCTTTTCACAATACACGAAACAGGGACGGGCGATGCGCGCCGTTGCGGATGATCACCAAGCGGCTTTGTCAGTTGGTGTGTCGTTGAATTTTATCTGGATCATGGTGTGGTCTGTTGCGGGCTTTGTTGCCTTAGTCGCTGGAATTGTCTGGGGCACCAAATCGGGCGTTCAATTTTCCCTCTCTCTCATCGCGCTCAAGGCCTTGCCGGTTCTCATGCTTGGTGGGTTTACCTCGATCCCTGGCGCCATCGTCGGCGGGTTGATCATCGGTGTGGGTGAAAAACTGTTTGAATTCGCCATTGGCCCCCTCATCGGAGGCGCGACCGAAAACTGGTTCGCCTATGTCCTAGCTCTTATTTTCCTCGTGTTCCGTCCTCAAGGGCTGTTTGGCGAGAAGATTATTGAGAGGGTTTAAGGATGCAGATGACCTTTACTCAAAATACCGAAACACACATGTTTGGAGTATCTAACTAATGTTTTACCGTGAAGCAGGGGATTTTAAGACATCCTACGTTGAAGATAGCCAAACCTTTCCCATCAAATTTGATCGGTATCGCTATTACTTTGTGCTGTTCATAGCCTTCGCCCTTATTCCGTTCCTGATCAATTCATATTGGGTCAAGGCGATTTTCCTACCGTTTTTGATCTATTCAATTGCGGCGATTGGGTTGAACATCTTGGTTGGATATTGTGGACAAGTCTCGCTTGGAACGGGTGGGTTTATGGCGGTGGGCGCCTATGCGGTTTACAAGCTCATGACAGCCTTCCCCGAAGTAAGCATTCTGTTCCACGTTCTTATCGCGGGGGCAATTACCTCTGTTGTCGGTGTGCTGTTCGGCTTGCCCTCTCTGAGGATCAAGGGGTTTTACCTCGCTGTTGCCACCTTGGCCGCGCAATTCTTTCTCGTGTGGTTGTTCAACCGTGTTCCATGGTTTTACAATTATTCCGCCTCAGGTCAGATTAGCTCGCCCGAGCGGACAGTGTTTGGGATTGCGGTGACTGGTCCAAATACAGAGTCATGGGCAACTTATATGTTCTGTCTCGTGTTGCTCACCTTCTGCGCAATCATTGCGCGCAATCTGACACGGGGGGCCGTGGGGCGGAAATGGATGGCGATCCGTGATATGGACATTGCTGCCGAAATCATCGGCGTGAACCCACTGAGCGCGAAGATGAGCGCCTTTGCCGTTAGCTCGTTTTTCATCGGAATTTCAGGCGCGCTGTTCTTTGCCGTGTACCTTGGTGCCGTGGAAGTTGGCGAAGTCTTTGGGATCAACAAATCGTTCCTCGTGCTCTTTATGATTATTATCGGCGGGCTTGGATCGATCTTTGGAAGCTTTGCAGGAGCGGCATTCCTTGTTTTGCTTCCTGTGTTTCTCAAGAACGTATTGGTTGGCGGCCTTGGATGGCCGACTGATTTGGCGGCCCATTTGGAATTCATGATTGTTGGCGGGTTAATTGTCGTCTTCTTGATTGCAGAACCACATGGGCTTGCCCAACTTTGGCGCGTTGCCAAAGAAAAATTACGCTTATGGCCGTTCCCTCATTAAGAGGCCATTGCGATTGATCGGGGAACAACCTCGGCACAGAAACCATCGGATCATTAACGGGAGGACCAAACCGATGAAAAAAACACTAATAACTGCAGCAGTCGCCTCAGTCATGGCGGCAGCCCCTGCACTGGCTGATTTGACCTTTACGGCACTCAGCTATCGCACTGGACCCTATGCGGCGAATGGTATTCCGTTCGCGGATGGGTATCAGGATTATTTCACGCTCTTGAATGAACGTGATGGCGGCATTGGTGGTGCTGCGATTAACCTTTTGGAATGTGAAACAGGGTACAACACAGAAAAAGGTGTTGAATGCTACGAAGCCACCAAAGGCGAAGGCGCGCTTGTCTATCAACCTTTGTCCACAGGGATTACATACCAGCTGATCCCCAAAGCGACGGCTGATGGCATTCCTGTTCACTCAATGGGCTATGGCCGTACATCTGCTAAGAACGGTCAAGTTTTCCGCAATATCTTTAACTATCCTGCCAACTATTGGGATGGTGCCTCAGTTGCGGTCAACCACTTGCTTGACGTGAATGGTGGTAGCCTAGAGGGCAAAAAGATTGCTCTTGTGTATCACAACTCAGCCTATGGCAAAGAGCCAATCCGGACGTTGGAAGAAGCGGCCAAGAAGCATGGCTTTGAGCTAAGCTTGTTGCCAGTGGATCACCCAGGCCAAGAGCAGAAATCACAGTGGTTGCAAATTCGTCGTGAAAAACCAGATCATGTTCTGATGTGGGGTTGGGGCGTTATGAACCAAGTCGCGATCCAAGAAGCCGTGAACATCCGTTTCCCAATGGAAAACTTCATCGGTATTTGGTGGTCTGGTTCTGAAAACGATGTTTTGCCAGCTGGCGAAAAGGCGCATGGCTACAAAGCTTTGACGTTCCACAATGTTGGTGATGACTTCCCGGTCTTTGACGACATCCAAAAATATGTTGTCGATAGCGGCAAAGCGGCTGGGGCTGGTGATCAAATCGGAACGGCGCTTTATAACCGTGGCCTATACGCTGCGATGCTTGCAGCAGAAGCTGCAAAAACAGCGCAAGGTATCCATGGGGTCGCCGATATTTCAGCAGCGCAAATGCGCGACGGGATGGAAGCATTGGTGATCAATGAGGAAAAAATGGCGGCTCTTGGGCTTCCCGGATTTGGTCCAAGCTTTAGCGTGAGCTGTGAAAACCACGGTGGCGACGGCATGGTTGCGGTGTCTCAATGGGATGCGAACAACAAGTCTTGGAGCTTGATCACGGACTTTACACAGTCAGATCAAAGCATCTTGAACCCGTTGATCGAAGGCGATTCTGCTGCATTCGCGGCTGAAAACAACATCACACCTGGATGTAACTAAGCGAAATAGACCGCCTCCTGTTGAGGGGGCGGTCACCTTGTTTTGAACGATATTAGAAAGATGGCGGCGATGTTAGATACGGCTCAGGACCAAGACACTCTGTTGGAAGTGAACAATATCGAAGTGATCTATAATCACGTGATTTTGGTTCTTAAGGGCGTCTCTCTGAAGGTGCCGAAAGGTGGTATTACCGCTTTGTTAGGGGGGAATGGAGCTGGCAAAACGACAACGTTAAAAGCCGTTTCCAACTTGCTCCATTCGGAACGCGGTGAAGTGACCAAGGGCCAGATTATTTATCGCGGCGATCAAGTGGCCCATTCAGATCCCGCGGATATGGTCAAACGCGGTGTGATCCAAGTGATGGAAGGTCGCCACTGTTTTGAACACCTCACTGTAGAGGAAAACTTGTTAACGGGTGCTTACACGCGAACTGATGGCAATGCGGCGATCCAATCTGATTTGGACATGGTGTATGACTATTTCCCACGATTAAAAGAACGCCGACGGAGCCAAGCTGGTTATACATCAGGTGGAGAGCAGCAAATGTGTGCCATTGGGCGGGCCTTGATGAGCCGGCCCGAGACGATTTTGCTTGATGAGCCTTCGATGGGTCTTGCTCCTCAGTTGGTAGAACAAATTTTTGAAATTGTGAAATCCGTAAATGAGAACGAAGGCGTGACCTTTTTGTTGGCTGAGCAGAATACCAATGTTGCGCTTAAATATGCACACTATGGTTACATCTTGGAATCTGGGCGGGTCGTGATGGATGGGCTTGCAGCGGACTTGCGGGAAAACCCAGACGTGAAAGAATTCTATTTGGGCATGTCTGATGAAGGACGAAAGTCATTTCGCGATGTGCGCTCCTATCGCCGTCGCAAGCGGTGGTTGAGCTGACCTTATTGTGTCCTGCTGTGCAGGACGCTGGTAATCTCGTGGTCACTTTGTGACCACTCGGATTGGGATTTCGCCGATATGGAAAGGCACCAATGATGACATATTTTGATGCATTAGAAACACGCAGCGATGATCAGCGGGCCAGTGATTTGGCCAATGAGTTGCCAGTTCAGGTTGCGCGCGCCAAGGCTTTGAGTGGTTATAGTGAGAGTTTGAGGGACGTGGATCCTGAGGGTATTACGTCAATTGATGCGCTCGCGACACTTCCTGTTTTACGTAAATCAGACTTGGTCGGTCGTCAAAATAAGGGAAATATCTTGGGTGGATTTTCTACCTTAAATGTGTCCGAATTTTCACATATCTTCCAATCACCTGGACCAATTTACGAGCCTGGTGGAACGAGCCATGATTGGTGGCGGATAGGTCGTTTCTTGCACGCTGTTGGGGTCGAGTCACACGACATTGTTCAAAACTGTTTTGGATATCATCTCACACCTGCGGGCATGATCTTTGAAAACGGAGCGCGTGCTGTTGGGGCCTCCGTCATTCCAGCGGGTGTTGGTCAAACTGAATTACAGGTACGGGCGGCTGTCGATATTGGAGCAACGGCTTATGCGGGAACGCCTGATTACCTTAAAATCATTTTGGACAAAGCAGAAGCTATGGGGGAAACCCTATCTATAACCAAGGCCGCCGTTGGAGGAGGGGCTTTGTTCCCATCACTGAGGCAAGAATATCAGGATCGCGGTATCAAATGTTTGCAAAACTACGCAACCGCCGACCTTGGAAATATCGCCTATGAAAGTGACGCGATCGAAGGGATGATTGTTGATGAAGGTGTGATTGTTGAAATTGTCACGCCTGGCTCAAATATTCCTGTTCCACATGGTGAGGTGGGTGAAGTTGTGGTAACGACGCTTAACCCTGACTATCCTCTTATCCGCTTTGCGACTGGAGACTTGAGCGCGATCATGACGGGCACCTCTCCTTGTGGGCGCACCAATATGCGGATCAAAGGGTGGATGGGCCGCGCAGATCAAACAACCAAGATCAAAGGAATGTTTGTGCGCCCTGAGCAGGTGGCAACCTTGGTCGCACAAAACCCAGACATCCATAAGGCGCGTATTGTTGCAACACGCGACGGAGAAATGGACGCCATGACTGTTCAACTTGAAACAGAGGCGACGGATCAGGCTCGTTTTGAGGCGGCCGTTGTTGATGCTCTGAAGCTCAAGGGGCGCGTTGAATTGCATGCCATTGGGTCATTACCAAAGGATGGTCTCGTGATCGAAGATCAAAGGAAATATGACTAATCTTCAGCTTTGTGCAAATACTCTGGGGGTTTGGGGGCAAAGCCCCCATGATCAAACAGCGTAACGATTAGGGTCAAATGGGGTCAGGTCCTGATTACTTGGTTGATCTGAAATCATCTGGGCAATCAATCGCCCCGTTTTTGGTCCCGCGGTCAAACCAATGTGTTGATGGCCAAACCCAGTATAAATCCCACTCTGCCCCAGTTCCCCAATCAATGGCAAGCTATCAGGAGTTGATGGTCTAAACCCCATCCATTCTTGCGTCCCACTAAAAGCGAGATCTGGGAACGCTTCTTTTGCATATTTATAGATCAGCTGAACAGGCGCCTTTGAAGCGGCTTTTTGGGTGCTGCCTAGTTCCACGGTTCCGGCACATCGCAATCCCATCTCCATAGGTGTCACACCGAATTTTCCAGTTGTCATCATCATTGGGTCGTTCGGCATAATCGACGGGTTTTCAAAGATTACATGATATCCGCGTTCGGTTTCTAATGGAACAGATAGACCCAATTTGCGCATCACGTCTTTGGACCAAATCCCTGCGGTGATGACTGCCTTGGAACAGGGAAACGTACCTTGGGATGTTAAGACTTCGCTCACATGCACGCCGACCTTCTTGAAATCTAGGAAATCGGCTTGGACGAATTTGCCACCTTCGGCTTGGAAATACTGGACCATCTCTTGGATGTATTGCGCAGGGTTTAGGATATGCCCTTGCCCCTCTAATACGGCAAGGCATTGAATGGCGTGCCCGAGAATAGGTTCTGCTTCTTGAACGTCGTGGCCCGTTAACAAAGTCGGAGTGAACCCAGCGGTTTGTTTCAACGACCATCCGTAAGCATCCCGTTCAAATTCATCCCTTGAACGATAGGCGTAGCTCAGTTTGCTGTTCACGATCCAGTTTTCGAGAGGCGTTCCGTGCACCAGTGATTTATGTTGTTCCACGGCATCCCCCAAGAGGGGCGTCAGCGCATCTACAATCTTGTGGGTTTTTGCGTCGGTGGCATGGCTCATGTAGCGTGCGAGCCATGGCAACATCTTAGGCAAGTAGCTCCATTGTAAAAAGAGAGGGCTATTGGGGCTAAGTAGATATTTCGGAATCTGCTGCCAAAGGTCTGGCGTCGTTACAGGCACCACGGCCCATTGCGCCAATAACCCAGCATTTCCATAAGAGGCGCCCATGCCAGGGGTGTCGCGATCAATGAGGACGACGTCATGACCAAAGCGCCGCAGCCAAAGTGCGGTTGAAACGCCACAGATGCCTGCGCCGATCACGACGATTGGGTGGTCAAGTTTTGGCATCTCGTTCGCCTCAATGTTTCGATCTATGTGACGCTATTGCGCATCTTACAGAGGGTCAATAAATCATCGCTCTTGTTGTCCTATAAAGTTTACCGTATTGACGACGCTTTCGACAGAGTATGGCGTTTACGATGACACAGAGATTAGCAATTGATTTTGGAACATCTAACACGGCGGCAGCTTGTTGCTTAGATGGCGACGTTCGCCATATTCAACTTGAAACGAACCAAGCGACGATCCCGACGGCTGTGTTTTTCCCACAGTCTGTTGCGAAAATGGAGATTGGCACGCGTGCAAACTCTGCCCTCATCCAAGGAGAAGAAGGGCGATATATGCGCGCCCTCAAAAGTGTTCTTGGAACAAGCTTGATGCCAGAGCAAAGACTGCTCGGGCGCAAGAGGTTGGACTTTTATGACGTTATATCTGCGTTCTTGCGGGATATTAAACAGAGGTCTGAGGCTGCGACTGGATTGACGTTTGACGCGGTTCTTTCTGGTCGTCCTGTGCGATTTCATTCCATTGACGAGGACCGCAATGCACAAGCAGAGAAAGATTTGTTGGAATGTTATCGCCGCGCTGGATTTAGCGATATTCAATTTTGCCCTGAACCCGAAGCCGCAGCTTATAGTTTGGGTGGCAAGCTTGCGCCAAATAGGGTGGGGTTGGTCGTTGATATTGGTGGCGGAACATCGGATTTCACGGTGTTTAAGTCTGGGAGCCCCCTTGAGGTCATAGCCTCTTATGGTGTGCGGATCGGGGGGACTGATTTTGATCGCATTTTGAATTTTACCCAAGTCATGCCGCACTTTGGCCGCGGCCATTCCGTTCAAAGTGCGATGGGGGGCAATGTTCTGTCCGCGCCCAATCATATTTTTCATGACCTCAGCAGATGGGAGAAAATTCCCTTTTTTTACGATCCCGCGTCTCTAAAGTTCGCCAAAGAGCTGCTGCGCGATAGCATTGATAAGACCCCGTTCACGAGATTGGTGGAACTCATCGAATATCAATATGGTCACGATCTTGCCTTCAGTGTTGAGGCGGCGAAAATCAAAAGCAACGCCACCCGAGGTCGCTTTGATGCGCAATTGGATTTCTTGTCCGACCCCATCGCAGTCGAAATTTCATATAAACAAATGATGCAGGATATCAGCGCCCTTCAAGAGGATCTTATGACCGCCATGCGTGACACTGTCGCAAAGGCCGATCTAGACGTGCGCGATATTCAAGATATCGTCTTGGTCGGAGGGTCGAGCTTAATGGGGTTTGTCGTTGAGGCGATTAACCAAGTGTTCGACAAACCCGAAATTCACCAAGATACAATCTTTACGGCGATTGTTGACGGACTGGCAATCCAATCCGTCAATGAGGTTAGAGCATAAGTTGATAGCTTGTTGGCACGTATGTGAACCCATCTTCGCGCGTTTCGACATATCCGACACTTGGCCATGGCATGTGGTATCCGACGAATGGGATCTTGTCTGTTGCCAGCATTGATAGCAAGCGGCGACGCGTTTGGGCGGCCTTTTCACGATCTCTATCAAAGCGCAATTCCCAATCAGGATAGGCCAAAGACCAGATATAATGATTTGCAAAGTCACCGCCCAAGAAGAGCTGTTTTCCGTTGCTTTCGATCATAAAGCCCATATGCCCAACTGTGTGGCCCGACGCGTCAACGGCCGTGATGCCTGATGCCACATCATCCTCAGGGTCAATGAAGTTCAATTCATCCTCAAGGGGACGCACTTGGGCTTCAAAAGTGTTATCGCCAGAGAAATCCCAATCTTCGAATTCGGCATTTCCACAATAGTAGGTCGCGTTTTTGAACGTGCGCTCGTCACCTGAATGAAGCCCGCCGACATGGTCGCCATGGAAATGGGTCAAGACAACTTTGTCGATTTGATCGGCACTATAGCCCGCCGAATTCAACGCAGCCACGGTGCCTGATGCGTTTTGGCCCGTGTCAAACAACACAAGCTCTTTGCCTGTATTAACGACGGTTGGTGTGTAGAACATCTGAAACTGGTCTGTTGGCAAATGTGCGGCTTCTGTGACCTCAACGAATTCTTCTTTTGACACATTAAGGCCAAAAATTCCCTGAGGGTCATTTTTGATTGTCGTGGTGTTCGCTAGAATCGTTGTGACTTCAAAATCGCCAAGCTGAAATCGACGATGCGTCGCCATGGACGAGCCAAGCATTGGCGCGGCTGCTTGCACGCTAGATCCGGCAACAAGCGCGGCGGACCCTGCTAAAAAACTTCTGCGTTTTAAAATGTAAGGTGATTTCATAATATTATCCTCGACGTAGAACCCTGTTGGATAAACATAGCTTATAAAATCTATAAATAAAGGAATTTGAATATGAGCGAAAATAAAACGCAAGCAACGGATGTGAATGTAGACGCATTTTTGGCATCAATTGAGCATAAACAACGGCAAGCTGATGCAATACAGTTGAAGGCGATTTTCAAGGATGCCACGGGATATGACCCTGTGATGTGGGGGCCAAGTATTATTGGGTATGGGCGCTACCATTATCGCTATGCCTCGGGTCGTGAAGGGGATTTTTTAGCGACGGGTTATTCCCCACGCAAAGCGAATTTATCCATTTATATCATGCCCGGATATGCGGATTATAGTGACCTGCTAAAAGATTTGGGTAAGCACAAGCTTGGAAAATCATGTCTCTATGTGAACAAGCTTGCCGATATTGATGTGGTGGTTTTAGAGCGCCTTATTAAACAGGGTTTGGCTGACTTGAATAAAATTTGGCCTGTGGATGCAACCTAGGCATTTACTGGACAAATCCTGTCTCTTGTGAGAGACGGTCCCCAACAGGAGACTCAGATGACAACCACACGTTTTGCCCCATCGCCGACAGGCTATCTTCATATTGGCAATCTACGCACAGCGTTGATGAACTATTTGATCGCCCGCAAGTCGGACGGTACGTTTATCTTGCGGATTGATGATACGGATCCTGAGCGGTCGAAACAAGAATACGTTGATGGGATCAAACGTGATTTGGAATGGCTTGGGCTTCATTGGGACAGGGTTGAACAGCAATCTCATAGATTAGATCGCTATCATGCCGCAGCTGATAAATTGCGCGACATGGGTCGGTTCTATGAATGCTTTGAGACGCCCACGGAATTGGATCTTAAGCGTAAAAAGCAACTCAACATGGGCAAGCCCCCTGTTTATGATCGTGCTGCTCTCTCTTTGTCGGATGCTGACAAAGAGGCCATGCGCTCCGAACGCGGTGCGGGGCACTGGCGCTTTATGTTGGATCAAGAGCGCATCAATTGGAACGATGGCGTTTTGGGCGATATTTCTATCGATGCGGCCTCTGTGTCCGATCCCGTCTTGATCCGCGCGGATGGACAGTTTTTGTACACTTTGGCCTCTGTCGTGGATGATGTTGACATGGCTGTCACGCATGTTGTGCGCGGCTCAGATCACATCACAAATACGGCCACACAAATTCAAATGATCCAAGCCATCGGTGGTGACGTGCCCTCATTTGCGCATCACTCATTGCTTACAGGTCCACAAGGCGAAGGCTTGTCCAAGCGCCTTGGCACGCTTGCCCTTCGTGATTTGCGAGAGCAGGGTGTTGAACCCGCCGCCTTGTTAAGCCTTCTTGCGCGTCTGGGATCAAGTCAGCCTGTTGAATTGCGCAGCAACCTTGATGACATCGCCGAAGGATTTGACATTTCGCAATTCGGATCTGCGCCAACAAAGTTTGACGTCAACGATCTGTTCCCTCTGACACACAAGTATCTTCAGGATTTAGACCTAGCTGCGGTGTCTGAGGATATTGCGGCGCTTGGGGTTCCAGCTGAGTTAGCAGAGCAATTCTGGAATGTGACTCGTGAAAATATCACAACACGTGGTGATATGGCGTCATGGTGGGATTTGATGTCAAATGGCGTTGATCCTGTCATTGACGATGAAGACCGCGACTTTGTTGAGCAAGCGATGGCTCTCTTGCCAGACGCGCCCTTTAATGCCGAGACGTGGAAGACATGGACCACTGAGGTCAAAGAAGCCACAGGTCGAAAAGGCAAAGGATTATTTATGCCTTTGCGTAAGGCTTTGACGGGACAGTCGCACGGGCCCGATATGTCCGCACTTATGCCGCTCTTGCAGGTTGTAAAAGCGCGGAAATAACATAAGTATGCGTCCTCTAAGGGGTGCATATAATGAGTCAAACAGCTAAATTTGTGACAGGCTCGCCAATGAAACATGTGGCGATCATGTCGTTTACCGCGTCTTTGGGATTGATGGCGATGTTCGCTGTCGATTTTGTGGACATGATTTTCATCTCAATGCTAGGTCAATCCGAATTGGCGGCCGCCATTGGGTATGCGGGATCAATTCTATTTTTCACAACCTCCTTTGGGATCGGCTTGGCCATCGCAGCAGGGGCCATTATCGCGCGCTCACTGGGTGAAGGGGATGATGTCACCGCACGGGAACAGGTCGTTTACAACTTACTCTACGGCTTGCTGTTCGGGGCGGCTTTCGCGGCTCTCATTTGGGTCAATATCCCCTTTTTGGTTGGCCTTGTTGGGGCCACGGGGGAAACAGCTGAGTTGGCCGCTGGCTATTTGCACATCATCATTCCTAGCCTCCCTATTATGATCCTCGGCATTATTGGTGGAGCTATTCTACGGGCACACGGGGCTGCCGCGAGTGCAATGTATGCAACAATTTTTGGGGGCTTAGTGAATGCGATCCTTGATCCGATCCTTATCTTTGGACTAGGCCTCGATTTAACAGGCGCAGCACTTGCAACAGTCGCCTCGCGCTTTGCTTTGGCTGGTTACTCGCTCTATTCCGTCAACAAGGCGACGGGTGGTTTTGTCACGCCTCGCTTAGAGGGGTTCTTTCGTGACCTGCCTCCCGTGTTCTGGATCGCAGTGCCTGCAATTTTGACACAACTGGCGACACCAATCGGCTCTGCCTATGTCACACGATCAATGGCAGAGTTTGGTGAGGATGCGGTTGCCGGTATGGCTGTGATCGGACGTCTCACGCCATTGGCCTTTGGAGTTGTCTTTGCGCTGTCTGGTGCAGTTGGGCCGATAATTGGCCAGAATTATGGTGCGGGATTGAACGATAGGGTCAAACGCACGTTTTGGGATGCCATCATTTTCGTTGGTGTCTTTGTCATTGTTATGGCGGGCATATTGTTTGTTGCGCGTGATCTGATTGTTATGGCCTTTAATGCGACAGGGGATGCGCAGCTTTTGATCTACGCATTTTGTGGACCTTTGGCCTTGTTGTTCTTTTTCAACGGTTTGCTTTTTGTCGCAAATGCGAGCTTTAACAACCTCGGACACCCCTATTATTCGACTTGGACAAATTGGGGGCGTCACACGATTGGGACTATTCCATTCGTTTGGCTCGGTGGGCTATGGTATGGGCCAGTCGGTGTTATGTCAGGCCAATTCGTCGGTGGATTGTTCTTTGGGGTCATCGCGGCCTTGCTCGCCCTTCGTGTGATGAACAATCCTGCGGGCAAAGAGGCCGAGCCGCATCACGTCAACGTGATGCGACCCACCCAATTATTCCATGGCCGTCGCTAATTATTCGGGTTTACCAACATTTTCAGCAAAGGCCGTGTCAAAGGCCTTTTGCTGATCTTGGTTAGCATCTGTTTGGTAAATTGCTTTCCACTCATCCATGCTCATTCCATAAAACTGCTCACGCGCTTGGGTTTTGTCCATGTCGATCCCGCGCGCGTTTGCCGCCTCTTGGTACCAACGGGATAAGCAATTTCTGCAAAAGCCCGCGAGGTTCATCATATCGATGTTCTGCACGTCAGTGCGTTTTTCCATGAGGTGTTCACGAAGGGCGCGAAAGGCGGCGGCTTCTAGTTCTAATTGTGTTTGTGCGTCCATGTCATATGTCCATATCGGTTAGGGTTGCCAATAAAATAGGGGCCAAACGTTTGGCCCATGCGATTTGGTTTTTCTCTGTTTCAATAAGATCGTTGCGTATTTCAATCAAAGTATTCAAGCGCCCATGCTGCAAGGCATGTTGATCTATGCTGTCACCCGGGAGCTCCCCATTATAAGGCTCATTATCCCCAACGCATAGGTCATCCTCGTCGTTAAGGCGTGCGAGGATGGCATCGTTGAACCGTCGATCTTGGGCTGAGAGGATCCCAATGTGCCAAGGGCGCGGAGCACGACCCTTGAGCTGAGGTGTGAAAGAATGGAGGGATACCAAAATCGCGTCATCTCTTTGCGCCGCAAGTTCTGCAACAGCGCGATGATAGGGGCGGTGACAGAGATCCAAGCGGCGCTGTTTTTCGGTCTCATCTGCAAATCGGTTCCCTTCGATGATAGTTCCATCATAGAGCTTCATCAGAAGCGTCGGGTCATCTTCGCCACGATTGGGGTCAATAACGAGGCGCGAAAAATTGGAACAGATGACAGGGGCGTTTAACAATTTGCCCAGCTCAACAGCCACACCTTTTGCACCGACATCATAGGCAATATGGCGGTTCATATCGCTTTCTGAGATACCCAAACTTCCGTTGTTCACAGCAGTAGGAACGGTATTTGAGGCATGATCACAGGTCACGATCCAACGTGCCGTTCTATCTGCTCCATAAATCGTATAGGGTTCGTATGTCATGTCACTGTTACTTTTTTACACAATACATATGGCAGTTGCGCTACAAAAGGAAATAGGCCATAACGCGAAAAAGTGTTAACGCTAACATTCGGTGAAAATGGTCTGCTTAATAGACTGCATTTTCGCAAGTTGGTCTAACAGAGACGCAAGATGCCAGAGGATAAGATATGAGACGCCACCGTAATGTAAAAATTGTTGCCACTTTGGGACCAGCCTCAAGTGACTATGCCATGATCAAGGCGCTCCACGAAGCGGGCGCAGACGTCTTTCGTTTGAACATGAGCCACGGTGAGCATTCTGAAATTGCACAACGCCACAAAATCATCCGCGACATTGAAAAAGAATTGAACAGCCCGATTGCCATCCTCGCTGATTTGCAGGGTCCAAAATTGCGGGTTGGTGTGTTTGCAAATGATGCCGAAGAATTGGCTAATGGCGCACAATTTCGCATGGACTTGGACGGCACTCCTGGGGATGTGTCGCGTGTTCAACTCCCACATCCTGAAATTTTTGCGGCTCTCGAGGCTGGCGCGCACCTCTTGGTGAACGATGGAAAAATCCGTCTTCATGTGGATGAATGCGGTGCAGATTTTGCGAATTGTACAGTGATCAATGGCGGCACGATTTCGAACCGCAAGGGTGTAAATGTTCCCGACGTTGTTTTGCCGCTTGCTGCTTTGTCGGACAAAGACAAAAAGGACTTGGAATTTGTGTGCGAGCTTGGTGTTGATTGGCTCGCGCTGTCGTTTGTTCAGCGCCCAGAAGATTTACTCGAAGCTCGTGAACTCACACGGGGTCGTGCTGCGATCTTGTCAAAAATTGAAAAGCCCTCTGCCGTGACAAGCTTTGATGATATTTTGGCCGTTTCAGATGGTATCATGGTGGCGCGCGGTGATTTGGGTGTCGAACTACCTGTTCAAAATGTTCCTCCTATTCAAAAGCAATTGGTTCGCAAATGTCGTGCGGCTGCCAAGCCTGTCATCGTTGCCACGCAAATGCTCGAATCCATGATCGAAAGCCCAATGCCGACGCGGGCCGAAGTTTCCGATGTGGCAACGGCCATTTATGAGGGCGCAGATGCGATCATGCTGTCGGCTGAATCTGCGGCAGGGTCCTTCCCTGTGGAAGCGGTCACAACAATGAACAATGTTGCGATCGAAGTTGAAAATGATCCGACCTACACCGAAGTTGTCGAAGCCTCCCGTAGTGCTGATCGTAAATCTATCGCGGATGGTATCGTCGCAGCGGCTCGTGAGATTGCTGAAACAACTGAGATCAAAGCAATCTGTTGCTATACTCAATCTGGGACAACGGCCTTGTTGACCGCACGTGAACGCCCACGTGTTCCAATTATTGCAATGACGTCCCAAACAGGTACAGCGCGTCGGTTGGCTCTGACGTGGGGCACGAATTGTGTAATCTCTGGGGAAAAGGATCGCTTTAAAGAGGCCGTTGTCAGTGCGGTGCGCGCCGCTATTTCTGAGGGCTACGCGACTCAAGATGATCAGGTTGTTATAACGGCGGGTGTTCCATTTAACATTCCAGGGACCACGAATATTCTTCGTGTGGCACCCTGTAATGAGCGTATGATTTACGCAATGGATCCTGAATAAGCTTCACATTTGCCAAAATACTCTCGCCGAAGGCGTTCGTTGCCTAACCGCGATGTGACTGGCCTATATTTATAGCGCGTGACACGATTATCTCTTGCGAAACCAGACTTGCCCAATTATACGGCAGTCTCTGTCTGCGGGACCGGCCAAAAAGGCATGCCGAGTCGCGCGTTAACCGACCCTAAACCTATAAGGAGACGGAAATGCCTAAGATGAAGACGAAATCGAGCTGCAAAAAGCGGTTCAAGATGACAGCAAGCGGCCGCGTAAAAGCAGGTCAAGCTGGCAAAAGCCACGGTATGATTAAGCGTACTAACAAATTCATCCGCACAGCACGCGGCACCACAACATTGTCTACCCCTGATGAACGTATCATCAAGGGCATGATGCCATACGCACGCTAAGGAGGGTTTGATATATGTCACGCGTTAAAGGGGGTGTCGTCACCCACCGCCGTCACAAGAAAATTGTTGATCAAGCCAAAGGTTACTATGGACGTCGCAAGAATACGTTCAAAGTTGCAGCACAGGCTGTTGATAAAGCAAACCAATATGCAACACGCGACCGTCACAATCGCAAGCGCAATTTCCGCTCTTTGTGGATCCAGCGTATCAATGCGGGTGTTCGTGCCTATGATGAGGCGCTTACATATAGCCGCTTTATCAATGGTTTGAACCTCGCTGGTATCGAAGTTGACCGCAAAGTCCTTGCTGATCTTGCTGTTCACGAACCAGACGCGTTCAACGCAATTGTTGCACAAGCAAAAGCAGCGCTTGCATAAACCGCAAGTGATTTGATTAGAAAGGCCACGCAGTCAGTTGCGTGGCCTTTTTTGTTGCGTTGCAGATCAAACTCAAGTTCTAGAATTCTGCGCTCAAACCAGTGCAAAGTCTTGATTGCCCTGAATGCCTCTATAAGCTTACCAGCAGTAAATTTGAGGATGCTCGGGTGAAATATTTTAGAAATTTTCTTAAGAAAACAGACGACCGTATGTTGATGAAGATGGACCATTATTTGGACATCTATGATCGCATTCTCAAGCCATGGCGCGGCCGCGATGTGTCTTTTCTTGAAATTGGAGTCTACAAAGGCGGATCCCTCAGAATGTGGCGTGATTTCTTTGGCCCTAATTCCAAAGTGACATTCTTGGATATTGATCCCGATTGTAAATCCTTGGAAATCGATGGCGTGACGATTGAAATAGGCGATCAAACAGATGCTGAATTTCTAGCACGTATTGCCAAGGATTACGGTCCCTTTGACATCATTGTTGATGACGGTGGCCATAAAATGGATCAGCAGAAAATTTCATTTCGCACGCTTTGGCCCCATCTTGCGGATGAAGGTCTCTATATCGTTGAGGATACCCATACCAGCTATTGGCCCGGCTTTGGCGGAGGGTATCGCGCCAAAGGAAGCTTTATAGAAACCTGTAAATCGCTCATTGATCACATGCACAGCTGGTATACGGATCAGGATGATATTTTCCCGTTCCATGCAGCGGCGAAACAAGTCCACTCGGTTCAGTTCTATGACTCGCTCGTCGTTGTTGAAAAACAAATCAAAGAAGCGCCCTTTTCAATTACCTCGCGGAATGGTGAAGTGACGCGATCTGATAAAATTCTGAAAGTTCGCAATAGAACATCAATATTTTAGAGATTTGACAAAACAACACAGGCTTCCACACCTTGTTCACAACGTGAAATGTGCTAACAGAGTGCAAAGTTTTTTGGAGGCTGAGAATGAGCGACTTGCGCGAAAAATATATTCAGGCGATTTCGAACGCAGCAGATGAAGCAACCTTGGAAGAGGTGCGCTTGGCGGCTGTTGGGAAAAAGGGCGAAGTCAGCTTGAAAATGCGTGAATTGGGGAAGATGACCCCAGAAGAACGCCAAGTGGCGGGTCCAGCGCTCAACGCTCTTAAAGATGAACTGAATTCGGCCTTAGCTGCGAAAAAAGCGGCGCTTGCAGATGCCGCTTTGGATGAACGTTTGCGTGGGGAATGGTTGGATGTGACCCTCCCCTCACGCGGGCGGGGCCAAGGCACCATTCACCCGATTTCGCAGGTGACTGAAGAAGTCAGCGCGATTTTTGCGGACATGGGCTTTGCTGTTGCTGAAGGCCCGCGCATTGATAGCGATTGGTATAATTTTGACGCGTTGAACATTCCATCGCATCACCCCGCACGCGCGGAAATGGATACGTTTTATATGCATCGTGCCGAGGACGACAATCGTCCGCCGCATGTGTTGCGCACGCACACGTCGCCGGTCCAAATTCGCACGATGGAAAAAACAGGCGCACCAGTTCGCGTGATCTGTCCGGGTGGGGTGTATCGCGCCGATTTTGACCAGACCCACACACCGATGTTCCATCAGGTCGAAGGATTGGCGATTGATAAAGACATTTCAATGGCTAATCTGAAATGGGTTCTTGAAGAATTCGTTAAGGCCTATTTCGAAGTGGACGATGTCGAACTACGCTTCCGCGCCTCGCATTTCCCGTTCACTGAACCCTCTGCCGAGGTGGATATCCGCTGTTCTTGGGCCGGTGGTCAGCTTAAAGTAGGCGAAGGGGATGATTGGCTAGAAATCCTAGGATCAGGGATGGTCCATCCCAAGGTTCTGGCAGCTGGTGGAATTGACCCCAATGAATGGCAGGGCTTTGCCTTTGGCATGGGGATCGATCGCATTGCGATGCTAAAATACGGCATCCCTGATTTGCGCGCTTTCTTTGATAGTGACCTACGTTGGTTGCGCCACTATGGGTTCCAATCCCTTGATGTGCCCACCCTTCATGGGGGTCTAAGCCGTTAAGGTTTGCCACAGTTGACACAAAACAGATGACCCATCTTTTGATCATAGAGGCCAATACGCCAGACATGCCCCCTGCGGCCGCGGGGTTCGTCGAGGCGTTCGCGCGTCTGGATCATACAGTAACAATTGCGCAGCATGCCCCCTATACTGATCCCTTATCCGTGGATCACTTGGCTGGCGTCGATGGCGTTGTGTTCACGGGTTCTGGTGTTGCATGGTCCACCGATGCGGCCGAGGCAAAGCCCCAGCGCGATGCAATGGAATTGGTGTTTCAACACGGTCTCCCCAGTTGGGGAAGCTGTAACGGAATGCAGTTGGCCACTGTCGTGTTAGGCGGGGTTGTCGGTGCCTCCCCCAAGGGGATCGAAGTTGGCGTTGCACAAAAGCTCGCGCGCGCGGACACAGAGCATCCGATGTTTGTCGGACGCGCCGCCACGTGGGAAACGCCCTGCATCCACCGCGATGAAACACAACGCCTGCCTATTGGGGCGGTGCTGAGCGCGACGAATGATCATAGCCCCGTTCAGGCCTTTGCTTATGAACAGGGTGGAGTGGATGTTTGGGGCACGCAATATCACCCAGAGCTGAGCACAACGCGCATTGCCGATTACATGCGCAATCGCGATGGCATCTTCCAAGACCATACCGATATGATTGCCGATCTGGATATCGCAGAAACAAATGAACAGGCTGCCGCGCGTTTGGGGACAACTCCAGATACGCTTGCCTTTGACACACGTACCCTTGAACTGGCCAATTGGTTGGCCCATGTGAAAGACAGGAAAACAACATGAAATTCACGCTCTCATGGCTAAAAGAACACCTTGATACCAATGCCACATTGGATGAGATCGAATTCGCCCTAAGCGATCTAGGGCTAGAGGTTGAGGGCATCGAAAACCCCGCCGAACGCTTGCGTGAATTTACCATTGGCAAGGTTGTCCATGCCGAAAAACACCCCGATGCAGACAAACTGCGCGTGTGCCAAGTCGAAACCGACGAAGGCAAGCTACAGATCATTTGTGGCGCGCCCAATGCCCGTGAAGGCATTACCGTTGTTGTGGCAAAACCAGGTGTCTATGTCCCGGGCATTGATACAACGATTGGCGTTGGCAAAATTCGCGGCATCGAGAGCTATGGCATGATGTGTTCCGAGCGCGAAATGGAGCTGTCGGATGAACACAATGGAATAATTGAGCTGCCCTCTGGAGACGTTGGCCAAAGCTTTACAGATTGGTTGGGCGCACATGACCCTGCCAAAGTGGATCCTGTGATCGAAATCGCGATTACCCCGAACCGCCCTGATGCCTTGGGCGTGCGCGGCATTGCGCGCGACTTGGCGGCACGTGGATTGGGTCAGCTCATCACGAAAGAGGTTGCACCCATCAAAGGAACGCACCCTTGCCCACTTTCCGTGTCTATTGACGCAGATACGTTGGATCAGGCCCCTGTGTTTTATGGTCGTGTGATCAAAGGCGTCAAAAATGGCCCAAGCCCACAGTGGCTTCAGGATCGGCTCAAGGCAATTGGCCTGCGTCCGATTTCCACATTGGTTGATATCACCAACTACTTCACATACGACAATAACCGTCCCCTACACGTGTTTGATGCGGACAAGGTTGCGGGTAACGCGTTGCGCGTGCATCGCGCAGTGGGCGGCGAAACATTCCACGCATTGGATGAAAAAGAATACACACTTGTCGAAGGCATGACCGCAATTTCAGATGCGAATGGAGTTGAGAGCCTTGCAGGTGTTATGGGGGGGATGGAGTCAGGGTGTTCAGATGACACAGTGAATGTTTTCGTCGAAGCGGCGTTTTTCGATCCGATCCGCACCGCCTATACAGGGCGTGCACTCAAGATCAATTCAGACGCGCGGTATCGGTTTGAACGCGGCATTGATCCCGAGTGGACGCCAACTGGACTAGATGCGGCAACCCACATGATCATTGACCTGTGCGGTGGTGAAGCGTCCGAAGTGGTTGTTGCGGGCGCGATGCCAGATCATTCACGTGCCTATAAACTAGATACGGATCGGGTGCAGTCTTTGGTCGGCATGGATATTCCTGCACAAGAGCAGCGCGACACATTGGAGCGTCTTGGATTTACGCTAGAGGGCGACATGGCCCATGTGCCAAGCTGGCGCCCCGATGTGCAAGGCGAGGCGGATTTAGTCGAAGAGGTTGCCCGCATTGCATCCCTCACGAAACTCGTTGGCAAGCCTTTAAAACGGGCTGTGGCGGGTGTGCCAAAACAAATCCTAAGCCCGATGCAAAAGCGCGAACAAATAGCGCGGCGTACGGCGGCGTCCTTGGGATACAATGAATGTGTGAGCTATAGCTTTATTGATCAAGCTTCTGCCGAACTGTTTGGTGGGGGCAGTGATGCAACCATGCTCGCCAACCCGATCTCAAGTGAAATGAGCCATATGCGCCCTGATTTGTTGGCGGGCTTGTTGCAGGCGGCGGCGCGGAACCAAGCGCGCGGGTTTTCTGATTTGGCCCTTTTCGAAGTTGGCCCCGTGTTCCATGGTGGCGAACCTAATGAGCAAGCCTTGCAAGTGAGCGGTCTACTGGTTGGACGTACTGGCCCCAAGGACGTGCATGGGGCATCGCGCGCGGTTGACCTGTTCGATGCCAAGGCCGATGTTGAGGCAATCCTCGGTGCATTGGGTGCTCCTGCCAAAGTGCAAGTGCTTCGCGATGGGGCTGCTTGGTGGCATCCTGGTCGTCATGGTCGGATTTGCCTTGGCCCGAAAAAGATGCTTGCCGTCTTTGGCGAAGTGCATCCTCGTGTTCTAGAGGCGATGAACGTCAAAGGCCCAGCCGTTGCCTTTAGCATCTGGCCTGAAGAGATCCCAATGCCACGCAAATCAAGCGCAACGCGTCCTGCGCTTGCCTTGAATGATTTGCAAGCGGTGGATCGTGATTTTGCCTTTGTTGTCGATACAAATGTCGAAGCTTTGACTTTGATCAATGCGGCGGCAGGTGCAGATAAGGCGCTTATTGAAAATGTGCATGTCTTTGATGAGTTTATCGGCGGCGCTTTGGGGGAGGGCAAGAAATCCATCGCGATGACAGTCCGGCTACAACCCACAGAGGCGACCCTCAAGGACAAAGACATCGAAGCGGTTTCAGCCAAGATCGTTGAAAAAGTGGTCAAGGCAACAGGCGGTGAATTGCGCGGATAATGGGTAAGGGGTCTTTTGGCCCCTTTCTCTAATAATTTCGACGGAATTGATGGGGTTCTTCGTTTTAAAGGTAATGACTTCGAGGAATTCAACATGTTTAAAAAATATCTCTCACCTTATTATCTCTGGGTGCTTTTGTCAGTCCCTGCCATTGGGCTATCGATTGGTGTGATTACCGCCGAAGATGGGCGCGCCGTCCATGAAGCGCTTCACCCAACAGGTGAATTCGCGGCACGGTTTACTATTATCGCAATGATGGCAACGCCATTGGTTATGTTGTTACCAGGGTGGCGAGGTCCGCGTTGGTTGGTCCGAAATCGCCGATACTTTGGTGTGGCCGCCTTTGGCTATGCTCTTTTGCACACGCTCTTTTATGTGATTGATCGGGGATCTGTGGATCGGGTTATGTCCCAAATAGGCGAGCTCTATATTTGGACGGGCTGGGTGGCATTCCTCATTTTTATCCCCTTGGCGCTCACATCTATGGATTATGCTTTGCGCAAGATGGGTCCAAAACGGTGGAAGCGTTTGCAGCGCCTGACCTATGTTGCCGCTGGTCTCACTGTTCTTCATTGGGCGGCTTTAGATGATTGGGGCGGACTTGCCCCAGCCCTTATTCAGTTCTCACCCATAATTGCGCTGAGCATCTATCGCGTTGTGCAAAACATGCGACAGCGTTCACTCCGGAGCGCCTAAGCAGCGCCGCATGGTGCAACGCTGCGCTTCGTTACATTAACGTGGTGGAATGTTGATTGCCTTTTGAACCGCTGGCCTAGAGGTAAACCGATCTAGATAAGCATGCACGTTTGAATAGCTGTCCCATTCGACCACGTCATGGGCGTTATATCCTGGTCCAATGCTTGCCAACCAAGGGGCAATTGCGAAGTCGGCAATCGACAAATCACCTGCTATCCATTCCCGATCGGCTAACTGTTCGTCTATCGCTAGGATAGACACATATATTGTTGAGAAGTCTCTTGTGGTTTTATGCATAAAGTGATCGTTTAAGGGTGTAACATTCGACTAATTGCAGAAATAGGATCAATTTGGTGCGTGATATTCCCTTGGATTCGATTGATCGTCGAATCTTGTCTATTCTTCAGAAAAGCGGCCGCATGTCTAATGCGGACTTGGCTGATCATGTTCATCTCTCTGCATCTGCGTGCCATAGACGTGTGCAACGTTTAGAAAAAGATGGCTTTATCAGGGATTATGTCGCCCTCTTAAATCCGCGCAAAATCGGGGTGCCTGCGACAATTTTTGTGGAAATCACTTTGTCCGCACAAGCGGACGAAGTCTTAGAAGCCTTTGAAAAAGCGGTGGCGCGGATTCCAAATGTTTTGGAATGCCACTTGATGGCAGGGACCGCAGATTACATTCTTAAGCTCGTCGCCGAAGACACAGAAGACTTCGCCCGCATTCACCGACAATATCTGACCCGACTTCCCGGAGTGACGCGAATGCAGTCTTCTTTTGCGCTTCGTACCGTTTTCAAAACAACGGCGCTACCTGTTGAGTGATCAAGACAGAACAAGTGGCTTGTTGTTTTTTGCGTGACGTTCGGCGAGCTGCTTCATGAGTTTGCCCTTGGGGATTAAACGCGCCTGTGGTGGGACATATGCGGGGTCCATAATATGAGGGAACAAAGAGGTGATTTCCCGATAAGCGTCTTGGCCGACAGCCTTAAGCGCCTGTTGTCCCGTATATAGGCTCTCGGTCTCTGCACCGTTAGAGATAACCACCTCATGTTGATCGAACAGCATGTGATAGTAGGATACAGGCTTTGGTGTGAAATTTTGTCTAATTCCGGCAATCCCAACGAGTTTAATTGCGGGAATCAAGACTTCAGCCGTATCAAACATCCGCTGTGCGATTTTTGATTTGACCAGAATTCGGTGTTGTGGGGATACGACTAAATCCACGGTTGGCGTTCCATTTCCCAAGGAATTGGCAGGAATGTGGATCGGCGCAAGATTGGGGTGTGCTGACAGGGTTGTTGCCGTTAATTCCGAGCACCCGATCCAACGAATGGGTTGAAGTCCATTATCAACCGTCACCACGAGATCACCGATTTCGAGATCTTCTATTTTGCGTGGGCCGTTCTCTGTTTCGATCAAGGTCCCTTTGCCAAAGCAGGGTACGATTGGATCAGGCAAATTCGTTGCATCCAAGCTGATTGATTCGACATAAACTGGCATTCCGTAAATGTCGTTGACCGTGTTGTTTTCGAGCCTAACAGTGAACGACTCACTCGGTGGCGTGAATGTTAGCGTGTCTGCTGTGCTGGAGTTGTACTCCCACGAATAGGCAACGTTTCCTTGATCATCCAAAATTGATATTTTTAGAATGCTTGGGTTATTTACCTGGATCGACGTGTCAAAATAACTAAAGCTTAACGAGGCATTTGCGGACATATCAACGTTGTTAACTGTTTGCTGGATATATCCTATGCCGTCAGTCTGGCTTGTTATTGCGAGGTAGCCAGCGTCGGAGACGATTTGATTGGAATTTGCTTCCACAACATCCCAATCGTCTGGATTATTGCTGCCATTTGAAGTTGCAAATGCTGTATTGATAAGTTGTTCAGTCATCCCATTCCCTGCCCAATTTTTCGTCGATATGTCGGACGAAATTTTTACGGAATTAACAGATCACCATTTACAACAGGTCTGAGCTAGTTAACGTTTGGGGCGAAAATGTGGCCAGATTGGGAATAAATTAGATTTCTACACTCTTCCAACATTCTGAAATTTAATGATTAAATTTGGAGGAAGAGAGTATGCGGAAAATTTGCACTATTGCGTGGCGTTCAATATTTTACATGGACGTTCAATTGTGGACTGATCATAAAAATAGTAACAGAACTCAAACCTAGGCGAGGATTGCCTACGATAACATTGGAAAATACGGATCTGACGCGTATTCCAGATGGTATGAAATGGCTTTGTTACATTTTGAATGTATCACGTCCAAAAGCAAAGAGAGAGACGATGGTAGACCGATTTGATGAAACGAAAGACTGGATTGAAGCAGAACTAGAAGAGACGCTAGATGATCTCTTTGAGGGCGAATTCAATCAACCCGCCATCAGCGCAGAAATCCGCAAGATTTATAACGAAAAGCATCCCGATATGTTGGATCGTCGGACCTATTATCGGAATTTGCTCAGGCTTCAGATTGAACTCATCAAACTTCATGATTGGGTGGCTGAAACAGGTGCCAAAGTCCTCATTCTTTGTGAAGGTCGTGATAGTGCGGGCAAGGGGGGAGTGATCAAACGCATTGTACAACGCTTGAACCCTCGGGTCGCGCGTGTTGTTGCGCTTCCTGCACCAACAGAACGTGAAAAATCCCAGTGGTATTTTCAGCGATATGTGCCACACCTTCCGGCAGGCGGAGAAATGGTTCTGTTTGATCGGTCTTGGTACAATCGGGCTGGTGTCGAACGCGTCATGGGGTTTGCAAGCGATGATGAAGTCGAACAGTTCTTCCGAGATGTTCCAGAATTTGAACGTATGCTTGTTCGCTCAGGCATCATTTTGTTGAAGTATTGGTTTTCAATCACGGATGAGGAACAACAGCTTAGGTTTATGATGCGTATCCATGATCCGATGAAGCAATGGAAGCTGTCTCCTATGGATCTAGAAAGCCGTATCAGATGGGAAGATTATACCAAAGCCAAAGAGGATATGTTCTCACGAACCAACATTCCTGAGGCACCCTGGTATATCGTTGAGGGGAACGACAAAAAACGAGAACGTCTAAATTGCATCGAACATATTCTGAGCAAAATTCCTTACAAAGAAGTCGACCATGAAAAAGTCACTCTGCCGGATCGTGTGTTTAATCCCGACTATGAACGACGTGTTTTACCCGACGAACTCTATGTTCCAAAAGTATATTGAGCTCATTAAAGCCGACTAAAACCTAAAAAAATCCTAGTCCTGCCGTTGTACTACTAAAGCTTCGTGCCTTGTAAAAATGGCAATTTGGAAAAGGGTTTATGTTGTGAAGGTTGGGTTCATTTCTGAAATTCACTACGTGTCGAATTTGAGTTTCACAGAGTTTTTGGAGATCACGCTAAAAATAAGTGAAGATCCCTCGAATTATACGGTCTCCTTTTTGGACAAAAATGGCGCAATTTATGAGAGCTCAAGTGCGGATGGTGCCGTAAACGGGCTTCTAAATCTAGGTCATAGTTCTGTTTACAGTGTTCCTCATCCTACAAACTCAGGCTATACAATATATACAATTTTTCCGACGTCAGGGGGGCTTTTTACGGCTGCGAACGCAAGAAACGGAGAATCCCGCGCCGTAGCGTTAACCAATGAGGCGACGGGAGAAACGCTTGATGCTTACGCCATTAATGCAAATGGCTTAACGGTAACTGAAGGTCCTGCAACAGGCACTCCGATCATCAATGCAGGAAGTGCCGGAAGTTCGACGTCAATCCAAATTGACAGCGATGGTAATCGCACCGCCGCCGCCTATACCCAAGATAATTCTGTTGTAGCCTGCTTTGCGGCAGGAACTTTGATCGAAACCAGCAAAGGTGCCCGCGCAGTGGAAACGCTGAACAAGGGGGACAGTGTGCTCACCCGAGACCGAGGATTCCAGCGCCTACATAATGTTGCACACTCTGTATCCGATCCGAAACACGCCCCGATTTTGTTCGACACTGGCTCATTGGGCTGTGATGTCCCAGAGACACCTATGATGGTCTCACCTCAGCATAGAATGTTGATTAGGTCCAAAATTGCACGTCGGATGTTTGGAACCAAAGAAGTCTTAATAGCCTCCAAGCATTTGACCGAAGTAGAGGGCGTTGAAGAAATGCCAAAACGAGAGCCAGTCACGTATGTGCATCTATTTTGTGGATCACATGAGGTTATTTTAGCGCACGGATGCTGGAGCGAAAGCCTGTACCCAGGGCCAATGGCGATTCAAGCTTTGACAGTTGCAGATCAGCGCAAGCTAAATTTAATAGCGCAAAATTCTGATCCTGTGACACCTGCGCGCCCTCTCATTGGTGGGCGGTAGGCTCGTAATCTCGTTGAGCGGCACATAAAGAATAATATGCCTTTGTTTAGCGAGGCGAACTTGGCCCCTTCAAAATCTGCCTATTTGGCATAAAAAACCCCCGAACCAAAGGCACGAGGGTTTCTTAATTCGCATTAAGATGTGCTTAGAGCATACCTTCGCGTTGTGCTTTCTTGCGCGCCAATTTACGGGCACGGCGGATCGCTTCAGCTTTTTCGCGCGCTTTTTTGATTGACGGTTTCTCGAAATGTTGCTTGAGCTTCATTTCGCGGAATACGCCTTCGCGTTGTAGCTTTTTCTTCAGGGCACGAAGCGCCTGATCGACATTATTGTCACGAACACTAACCTGCATGTGGTTGTCACCACCTTCCTAGTTTAAAGTTGCAATAGATTGCAGGAAGTGGCGCTATAGCAAGTTCGCCCTATTTTGTCTAGTAGTAGGAGTGAGAGGACAAATTTATGAGTACCGAGGCACAAACAGACATGAAATCCAAACTTTTGGACGCGGCTTTACTACATGTTGCGTTTGACGGGTGGAGCGATGAAACCTTCAAAGCCGCTTGTATCGATGCAGGCGTAGACGAATCGATGGCGCGCTTGTTGTTTCCTCGTGGCGCCATAGAGCTTGCTATTGCGTTCCATCACGCAGGGGACGCAGACATGGTTTCCCGTCTCAAGGAATTGGACCTTGGATCCTACAAATTCCGCGACCGTGTCGCGCTCGCCGTTCGGCTGCGTCTAGAGGCCGTTGCCGACAAGGAGGCCGTGCGCCGAGGGACAACCTTGTTTTCGCTCCCCCAACATGCAGCGGATGGTGCAAAGCTGATTTGGGGAACCAGTGATCTGATTTGGTCAACACTTGGGGATACGTCTGAGGATATCAATTGGTACTCCAAGAGAGCAACGCTGAGTGCCGTCTACGCATCAACTGTTCTCTATTGGTTGGGGGATGACAGTTTTGACAATCAACCAACTTGGGATTTCCTAGACCGTCGTATTGAAAACGTCATGCAATTCGAAAAAGTTAAATCACAGGCAAATGCCAATCCATTGACCAAAGCGCTCTTGTCTGGTCCGCAATGGCTGTTTTCAAAGGTCAAAGCACCTTCACCAACATCGCGGCCCAAGCTACCTGGGCAATAATACAAGAAAAAGGTACATCATGAACAAGACGATGCAGGCAATTGAAATTCGCGAACATGGGGGTCCCGACGTCCTTGTTCCGACCGAACGTCCCATTCCAGTCCCAGGTTATGGCGATGTGGTGATCAAAGTTGCATATGCAGGGGTCAACCGCCCCGACGCTTTGCAGCGTGCAGGGCTCTACAATCCTCCTCCAACCGCGAGTGATTTACCAGGGCTAGAAGCATCAGGTGAAATTATTGCCATTGGCGATGGGGTTGATAACGTGTCTCTGGGGGATCAGGTTTGTGCCTTGCTCCCCGGTGGTGGCTATGCGGAATATGTGGCGACACCCGCTCTTCATTGTTTGCCGATTCCAAAAGGGTTGGATTTGAAGCAAGCTGCCTGTTTGCCAGAGACATACTTTACCGTTTGGTCAAATGTGTTTCAGCGAGGAAATCTCTCTGCAGGTGAACGCTTTCTTGTGCATGGGGGATCGTCAGGGATTGGAACGACCGCTATTCAGCTCGCCCGCGAATTTGGGGCGCGCGTATTTGTGACGGCTGGATCGGATGAAAAATGTCAGGCCTGTCTGTCCCTTGGGGCGGAGCGGGCGATTAACTATAAAACAGAAGATTTTGTGGAGGTTCTTCGTGAGAATGGCCGCGCAAATGTTATTCTGGACATGGTGGGCGGATCCTATATCGCGCGCAACTTGTCGGCTTTGGCGGATGACGGTCGATTGGTTCAAATTGCCTTTTTGCAGGGCTCCAAAGTTGAGCTTAACTTTGCTCAAATGATGATGCGTCGCCTCACGATCACGGGATCCACACTTAGACCGCAATCAGACTTGGCCAAGGCCCGCATTGCAGCTGATTTACAGGCAAGTGTTTGGCCTCTTCTTGAGGCAGGTGCTATTGCGCCGGTCATGGATAGTGAGTTTGCCCTATCGGAGGCAAGCCAAGCCCATGCACGTATGGAAGCGAGTAATCATATCGGAAAAATTGTCTTACGCGTTGGTGGTTAAGTCCTCTCGCGGTATAATTTCGCCTCCGGCGGGGGAGTATTTTTGCAAAGATGAAATTGCGTCTCTGCCATAAGTGGCTTGGCCCAGTGGCAGAGACGACTTCACCTTTGGCGGTCATCGGCTCTCCAGCCTGTACCGCCCCTCTACACTCTCGGTTCATTGTTAAATTTTTCCTAATTTATCTTCAGCTTTGTAAAAATACTCAATTACGACGGTGGCGCACTGAGCGAAGGGCTAAGTATTGTGCGCAAGAGGCTCATTGGATGTGCCTTTAGGCTGAGGCGCAGGGCGATGTAATCTTCTACGACCTCTTCGCCGAGGGTCATTTGGGGAAGATTGGCATCAGGCTCAAAAATTGCTTCGCCGTCCATATCATTTGCAAACAAAGGCAATGGTTTTGCCGCTGTAATCGCCTTGGCGTCCCATAGGGCTGTTCGTCGAGAAATGCGAAGGCTGGCAAAGACGTCGGCTTCGGCCAGTCGCGCAATGAGCTTGGGGGGAATACCTGCGCGTCGCCAAACATCATCGACGGAATGATAGCCATTTCCACGCGCGGCGGTGATCCAATGTGCATCTTCTTCATGGAGGCCTTTTATTTGGCGGAACCCAAGTCGCAAGGCGAGCTGGCCGTTTGCATCGTACTCGATTGTGTTGTCCCAAAAGCTTTCGTTTATGCAGACAGGGCGGACGGTGACGCCGTGTTCTCGCGCATCTCGGACGATTTGTGCTGGCGCATAGAACCCCATGGGCTGTGAGTTGAGGAGGGCGCATGCAAAAATAGCAGGGTGATGGCATTTGATCCATGCGCTTGCATAGACCAAAAGGGCAAAGCTTGCGGCGTGGCTTTCAGGGAAACCATAGGACCCGAACCCTTCGATTTGGGCAAAGCACCGCTCGGCAAAGTCATCCTCATAGCCATTCTTTCGCATGCCTTTGATAAAGCGGTCATGAAATTCGCTGACGTTTCCGTGTTTCTTAAACGTTGCAAGCGAGCGCCTGAGGCGATCCGCTTCGTCCGGTGTGAAGCCTGCCCCAATGATCGCAATTTGCATGGCTTGTTCTTGAAAGAGGGGGACGCCAAGTGTTTTGCCCAAGACCTCGCCCAAGGCATCTGAGGGAAAGCTCACAGGCTCTTCGCCGTTGCGACGTCTAATGTAGGGGTGAACCATATCACCTTGGATCGGGCCAGGGCGAATGATGGCAACTTCGATGACGAGATCATAAAAGCATCGGGGTCGCATGCGAGGGAGGAAATTCATTTGCGCGCGACTTTCAACCTGAAAGACCCCGACGCTATCGGCTTTGCAGAGCATGTCATAGACCACAGGATCCTCTGGTGGCAGGGTCGCCAGAGTATAGTCTTCGCCAATATAGGTTTGGAGCAAGTCAAAGCTTTTGCGGATACAGGTCAACATACCAAGGGAAAGAACGTCCACTTTGAGGATGCCGAGGGCATCTATGTCATCCTTATCCCAACAGATGACCGTGCGGTCCTCCATCGTTGCGTTTTCGATGGGGACCAATTCATCCAAGCGCCCTTCGGTAATGATAAAGCCGCCAACATGTTGGCTGAGGTGGCGTGGAAAGCCAATGATTTCGTAAATAAGTTCAAGAGTTTGGCGCAGATGGCGATCATCGGGGTTGAGGCCAATTTCGCGCATGCGGTCTTCTTCGAGACCCTTTGAGCTAAAGAACCCCCAGAGCTGTGATGACAGTGCGCTAATGGTGTCTTGGGTTAATCCCATTGCCGCCCCAACTTCGCGGATTGCGCGTTTCCCACGGTAATGGATCACAGTTGCACAGAGACCTGCGCGGTGACGGCCGTAGCGGTCATAAATATGTTGGATGACTTCTTCGCGGCGCTCATGTTCAAAGTCTACATCGATGTCAGGGGGTTCATCGCGGGCCTCAGACACGAAACGTTCAAACACCATTGTGCCGATTTCAGGGCTCACGGAGGTGATGCCAAGGCAATAACAGACAACAGAGTTCGCCGCCGATCCACGCCCTTGGCAGAGAATGTTACGGTGCCGTGCAAAGGCCACGATATCACGTACGGTTAGGAAATAAGGTTCGTATTTCAGTTTTTGAATAAGGGAGAGTTCGTGTTCCAACAACTCAGTTACCCGTTGAGAGGCGCCATAGGGATAGCGCCATTGCAACCCCTCATAGGCGAGGCGCCTTAATCGCTCAGGAGCTGTTTCGCCTTGGGCCAATTCGGAGGGATATTCATATCGTAATTCATCTAGTGAAAAGGTCACGCGCTGGGCGATCGTGAGTGTTCGGGCAAGTGCCTCTGGGTGATTGCGAAAAATGCGGGCCATTTCCGAATAAGATCGCAAGCGTTGTTCCCCATTTGCCATGGCTTGTGATCCCAAGGCATCAATGCGTGTGCCTGTGCGAATGGCGGTTACAACATCGGCCAGTTTGCGTCGTCGGCTATGGTGCATGAGGGGGCGGGCGCTTGCGATTGTTGGGATGCCGAGCGTTTTCGTCCAATCGGTCAAGGTGTCAAAGCGCGTTTGATCTTCGCCGTTATAGGTTGGGGAGAGAACGAGATAGCTTTGCTCAGCAAAGCGGCGCGTCACCCGTTGCGCCGCTGGCCACCACTCGCTCGCGCCGTCCTGTTCAGGGAGCACAGCAGGGGGGTGTATCAACAGCGTTAGATCGCTTCCGTGGTCGAATAAATCGGAGAGGTGCACGGTGCAGCTGCCTTTGCTGCTTCGTAAGCGGCCCTTTGAGATGAGGCGGCATAGGTTCGCCCAGCCGAAGCGGTTTTCGGGGAGGACTGTCACCTCTATGCCATCTGTGAATTGCATGCGTGCTGCGGGGATGAGGCGCGGGACATTGTAGATATCTACAGATGGGGGCTTGGGGATATGTTTTGGTCGCGGTGGTCCTATGGGTGGGGCGGCCTTGCGTTCGTTGACAAGGCGCTTGATCCGCTTGGCTTCGGTATGCGCGCGGACGATGCCTGAAACGGAATTTACGTCTGCAACGGCAAGAGCAGGGAGCCCCGATAGTGCCGCCCGCGTCACGAATTCCTCAGGGTGTGAGGCCCCCGTGAGAAAGGTGAAATTGGATGTGATCGACAGCTCTACAAACATGAATCACATTATATGTTCTTATTTTGTTCTCGTCGAATCCAAAGTCAGACCATCGACGTAAATTTGTCGTTCTTGATTTAGTCGATACTGCGAATGAGCTTTCTTTCTAAAACGCGTAAAACGGTTCTGAGATCATGACCCCGTTTCAATATTTGACCATCCATGCCAACAACGCAGTATTCCCCCTGTTTATTACGCAATTTTGGGCGCTTTTCTATCCTGTAGAGAGGGTGTTCAGCGGTGCGCCGAAACACAGAAAAGACGGCGACGTCTTTTAAGGCGGAAATACTGTAATCGCGCCATTCTCCTGCGGCCACCATCCGACCATAGACAGAGAGGATCAGGGCGAATTCAGGTCTTTGAAAAGAGACAACTTCGCCTTTTGACGTGGGATGGATCGGGGTAATTGAATTCATTGAAATAGACTGGCGTCTTTGGCGTTATAAATCAAGTCCCCCTTTATTTCTTTGTTGCAGGGGGCATACTTGCTTGCCTTGGTTCATAGGGTTGTCTAAGTTTTCGCGAAAAGAAGTTGGACCCCATGACACAAAATCAAAATTCATTAACAGCTTTGACGGAACACATGTTGTCTGCTGCTAAAAAAGCCGGGGCAGATAGTGCGGATGCCATTGCATTGCGCGGGACATCACTGTCGATAGAGGTGCGGGAGCACAAGTTAGAACATGCTGAGCGTTCTGAGGGTGTTGATATCGGGTTGCGTGTTTTCATCGGGGATCGCCAGGCCATCGTGTCAGGCTCTGATATCAAACCAATGACGTTAGAGCGCATGGCCGAACGCGCTGTTGCTATGGCGAAAGAGGCACCTGAAGATCGCTATTCTGGCTTGGCGGATCCTGACATGTTTGCCACTGATTTGGATGTGAGCAAGCTTGAAATGTATGACACAGCGTCGGAGCCTGACCCCTCTGAATTAGAAGCTATGGCAAAAGAGGCCGAAAGTGCAGCGGCGTCGATTAAAGGCGTCACACAGGTTCAAGCCGCGGGGAGCGGGTATGAAGAGCGGGATGTGCATATCGCCACATCAAACGGATTTTCCGGTGGCTATCGCCGCACGCATACGTCCCTGTCTTGTGTGGCAATCGCTGGTGAAGGCGTGGCGATGGAGCGAGATTATGATGGCGATACGCGTATATTTGCCTCTGATCTTCGGTCCGCTGAGGAAATTGGCAGGTCCGCAGGAGAGCGGGCTATTCAACGCCTGAACCCACAAAAGCCAAAAACAGGGGTGTACCCCGTTCTATTTGACGAACGTATCTCATCGAGCTTGATTGGCCACCTCTTGGGGGCTGTGAATGGTGCATCCGTGGTACGTGGGTCCACATGGGCCAAGGATTTGTTAGGGCAGCAAATATTGCCAACAGAGCTGTCCTTGATTGAGGATCCCCATCGCCCTCGGGCCAATGGATCCCGTCCCTTTGATGGCGAAGGATTGCCAACCCAACGCCGAGCTATTGTTGAAAACGGTATATTGACAGGATGGACTTTGGATTTGGCATCGGCGCGCAAATTGAACATGGCGCCAACTGGCAATGCGGCGCGCGGGATTAGTGGACCGCCGTCGCCTGCGTCCTGGAATGTTGCGCTGACACAGGGTAGCAAGAGTCATCGGGATATGTTGCGCGATATGGGGACTGGCTTTTTGGTGACGTCAATGATTGGCTCGACAATCAATTCCACAACGGGTGATTATTCGCGTGGGGCTGCTGGATTTTGGGTGGAAAATGGAGAACTCCAATATCCTGTGAGCGGCGTTACAATTGCTGGGAACTTGATCGATATGTTGAAACGCTTGGTTCCAGCAAATGATGCAAGAGCACATTTATCGACGGTCGTTCCGTCGTTATTGGTCGATGGAATGACCCTTGCGGGATCTTGATCTTCTTATTCAATGTGCCAAGGACGCAGGGGATATTGCGTTACAGTATTGGCAAACCGACTTTGGCATAGAACACAAGCCAGATGGCGCGGGTCCAGTCACCGAAGCTGATCTTGCGGTCAATTCGGCGTTGTTTGAGGGGTTATGTGATCAGCGGCCAGACTACGGATGGCTTTCTGAAGAAACCGAAGATTCCAGTGCGCGATTAGAGCGCGACAAAGTCTTTGTTGTGGATCCAATAGATGGGACACGCAGCTTTATCGCCAAAGAAAAATCTTGGGCGCATTCCTTAGCGATTGTTGAACATCGTATCGTTACGCATGGCGTGATCTATCTCCCTGCCCGTGATATGCTGTACTCAGCGGAGCTGGGGTGCGGTGCCTTTTTGAATGGGCAGCCTATCTCGATAAGCAAACCCCTTGATATTTCTCAGGCGGCTGTGTTGGGCGCCCGCCCGATAGAAGAGCCTGCACGATGGCAAGGCGGGATTGTTCCCAGTTTCAAACGGCACTATCGGCCGTCTTTGGCTTATCGCATAGCCGCAGTTGCCCAAGGAAAATTCGATGCAATGTTAACCCTACGGCCCACATGGGAATGGGACATTTGCGCAGGGGCTTTGATTGCGCATGAAGCAGGTGCCAAAGTGAGCGATGCAAGGGGTCACGAGTTGCGGTTCAACTCACACCACCCGCAAACCAAGGGTATTTTGGTTGCGGGGCCTGAACTGCATCAGCAATTCTTAACAGCTTTAGATTTTTAAGAACGGTTGAATCACACGGTGGAATGTACTCTTAAACCGTAGAGGCGAGTCTGTGACCGCTAGGCAAATACAATCCTGATCCCCAAAGGCAACGGGCGTGTGATCGGTTTCTTCATTCGCAACTTCGATGTCTCCGACACCAAATTCACCGCTTTCATCACGAAACGCGCCCTGAAGAACCAATGTAAGCTCAAGACCGTTATGACCGTGATCAGGGACTGCCGTTCCTGATGGAATATAAAGAACCCGCGCAGTGGCACCTTTAGACGTCGGCAAAATCGCTTGTTTGACACCCATCCCGATGGAGCGCCATTTGATGTCCTCTAGGCGCGTTCCAATATAATCTTGCAACGGGGCTGGCACGTTTGACGGCGCTGGGCGTTGTTTTGGAACATCTGGGGTGGCTTTGATCTTGGCCATAGTTTGGGCAAATGATCCAGTCGCCACGGTTTCCGTGGAAACAGTCTCAAGTAGGCTCCCGCCCAAGGCGTCATGGCTTTCCAAGCGTGCGCGGCACTCATCACAGAGGGACACATGTGTCGCAACAGCCAGGCTCACGGCCTCTGGTAAAGACCCACAGGAATACCCCGAAATGAGGTCCTCAGTCAGATGATGATTGATCGATGTGGTCATAATTCTCGTCTTTACTTCATTGTGTGGCGCAGCCTGTCTAAGGCTAATCTAATACGCGATTTGATTGTGCCCAGAGGTAGACCTGTTTTTTTTGCAATTTCACTATGTGAAAGATCACCAAAATAGGCTTGCTCGACCAGAAGGCGTTGTTTTTCAGGCAAATTTGACACGGCTTCTTTCAACTGTTCAGCCTCTTGTTGAAGGCCTAGAACCGCCTCGTGATCTGGTTCATGGTCTTCCATCCAGTAGAGGTCTTCTGGTTGTGGCTGACGTTGCTTGCGAAGAGCATCAATGCGTTTGTTTCGAGCAATCGTAAAAATCCAAGTTGAGACGCTTGCGCGGGCTGGATCAAACAAATGCGATTTGTGCCAAACGGTTGCCATAACATCCTGAGCGCATTCTTCGGCCATTGTGGCATCAGCGCCGGATCGCATGAGAAACGATTTTATGCGGGGCGCAAAGTGATTGAAGAGCTGTTCAAAACTGTCAACGTCTTGGGTGTCGCGTACTGACGTAATATACCGAACCCATGTCTGGTTATTTGCAGGGTGGTCTGTCACGTTTCAGGTACTTGCCTTGTTGTTCGGTGTTAGCCTTACTCCTATCATGATCTAAAACCCAGTGCGAGGCCTTTAGTGTGTATATTTAGCTTGGATACGGTGCTACCTTTGTATTGGATCAAAACGATCGTAAAAAATGCATCCAAATTTGGGTTTGGGCCGTAATAAACTTAAAATAACAAAAAGAGATCGATTATGAACAGCCCACGCCACGCCTTTGGAAAACGCAATGTAGCAGTTATAGGGGGCGGTATCACAGGAATGGGTGCGGCTCACGCCTTGGCCAAAGATCACACTGTTACCCTGTTTGAAGCAGAGCCCAGATTGGGTGGACATGCGAGAACCAAAATAGCCGGTAAAAATGGGGATCAGCCCGTCGATACAGGGTTTATTGTTTTCAACTATGCCAATTATCCTCACATGGCAAAATTGTTCGAAGAGTTAGATGTCCCCGTCACCAAGAGCAACATGAGCTTTGGTGCGTCGATTGATGGGGGACGGCTTGAATACGGTCTCGCCTCACTTGATGCAATTTTTGCACAGCGCAAGAATGCAATAAATCCCAAGTTCCTGAGGATGGTGCGGGATATCGTTCGGTTCAATTCCAAAGGGCTTGAGGTCAGCCGTGATCCTAATCTCACGATTGGCGAGTTTCTCAAGAAACTCGGCACAGGCGAGTGGTTCAAAAATTACTATTTGCTGCCTTTGTCCGGTGCGATTTGGTCCACTCCGACGGAACAAATTTTGGAATTCCCTGCACATGCAATGCTTCAGTTTTTCGAAAACCATGCTCTTCTGAGCCATACGGGTCAGCATCAATGGTACACCGTTGACGGGGGGTCTGTGCAATATGTCACGCGCCTTGAAACAGCGATGCGGACCAAGGGTGTTGATATTAGATTAGGCGCTGGAATTGAGGCGGTGACACGAAACGCAACAGGGGTTGTGGTAAAACCATTCGGTCACGAAGCCGAACAATTCGATGATGTTATTTTTGCCACGCATTCGGATGATAGTCTGGCCCTTTTGAAAGACCCAACAGAGCAAGAATCCAGATTGCTTGGTGCAGTTAAATATCAACCAAATAACGTTGTCTTGCATGCAGATACCAGCGTGATGCCAAAGAACCGTAAATGTTGGTCAAGCTGGGTCTACACAGAGACTAAGAATAAACAATCTGAGCGGATTGATTTGACCTATTGGATGAACTCTTTGCAACCAATTCCTCATGATGATCTGATGTTTGTCACTTTGAATTCGACGCAACCGATCAAAGAAGAGCTTATCTACGATCAAGTCACGCTTCGCCATCCTGTTTATGATTTGGCCGCACTGGATGCACAGGGGAAAATTGCTCAGATGAACGGGGCCCGAAATACGTGGTTCTGTGGGGCCTGGATGAAAAACGGCTTCCACGAAGATGGACTTTCAAGTGCGTTGGATGTTGTCGAAGGGATGCAGCAGAAATTTGACCAGCCTATTGTCGCCGAATGACCAATATAGATTTTATCCAAGGAACCACGTGGCATGGACGTCGTGGCGATTTAAAGAACGCTTTTCGGTATTCTGTTGATTATGTCTTGCTTGATTTAGACAAACCCTGCCGCGCGCCTTGGTTATTTTCTTTGAATAGAACTGGGCTGTTTAGTCTAAGAGATCGCGATCATGGCGGCGCACCCAAGCACGGCAAAGGGGTCGAGTGGGTGCGTCAGGTTCTGGCGGAGTTCAACATTGATCTGTTGGGCCCAATTCAGTTGCTGGCACAACCGCGCATACTGGGACATGTCTTTAATCCCGTGAGCTTTTGGCTATGTCATAATGCCGAGGGTGCGTTATGCGTGGTTATCGCAGAGGTGAGCAACACCTTTGGGGATCGTCATTCTTATATCTGTCGCAACGACGACCTGTCGCCGATCACGAGGGATCAGCGTTTGTTTGCGGACAAAATTTTCCACGTCAGTCCCTTTCAACCCATTGATGGGAAATATGAATTCCGCTTTGACATTCGTGATGACAAGGTCGGCATTTGGATTGATTTGCAACTTCCTCACGGTGGGGTCATGGCCAACCTGATTGGTCCGCGCCGATCTCTTCGTAACCGTGATATTATATGGTCTTGCGTGCGACGGCCGTTTGGATCGCGTCGCGTTCTGGGATTGATCCATTGGCAGGCTCTTAAATTGTGGCTCAAGGGTGCAAAATATCGGGATCGCACGACACCTCCGACTCAAGAGGTGTCTTGATGATCAAGGCAAAACTGCCGTTCGCAGTTTTCGGCGCATTGCTTGGGGCGGCGGGGCTGCCGTTATATATCCACGCGCCCAAATACTTTGTGGATACCTATGATGTTAGCCTTACGGCCCTAGGCGCGGTGCTATTTGGGTTGCGCCTGCTCGACGTTGTTCAAGACCCCTTGCTCGGGCGATTGGTTTCGCGCGCTAAGGACTATATCCGTGCTCTGGTGATCATAGGGGCAACGCTGATGGTATCAGGCATGATCGGGTTATTCGCGATCTCAGCGCCAATGTCACCTATCCTTTGGTTCGCTTTAACGCTTGCGGCAGTGTTCACAGGGTTTAGCCTGTTGACCATTATCCTCTACTCCCAATGCGCTATTTTATTCTCCAAGCCAGAGCAAATCATCGTCGCAAGGTGGCGAGAAACGGGTCAATTACTCGGAATATGCTTGGTTGCGATTGCGCCGACGCTGTTGGCCACCTATGTGGCGACGCCATTTTCTGGATTTGCTCTGGGCTTTTTGGGATTGGCGATCGTTGCTGTTGTGGCAACGTATAGCCATTGGACAACCCATGCAATCGAGGTTGCCCAAAGCTCATTTGCAACATTGGCGTTTGCACTGAAGCCATATTTGTTGCTTGGGTTTTTGAACGCTGCCCCCGTCGCGATTACATCAACATTGTTTTTGTTTTTCGTTGAATATCGCCTTGGATCGGCTGATTTAGCAGGTCCGTTGTTGGTGATATTTTTCCTGTCTGCGGCGGTGTCCTCACCGCTATGGTCCTACCTTGCGCAACGTTTTGGCATTGTGCCTGTGCTATTGGCTGCCATGATCGCGACCTTGATCAGTTTTGTGTTTGCCTTCGGCTTAGGCACTGGATCCATTGTGCCGTTCATTGTGATTTGCATCGTGACGGGGGCCACAACTGGGGCGGATATGACGTTGATGCCTGTGTTTTTCACAAATCATTTGAAATCACAAAACCATCCTGCGGATATAAGCTTTGGTCTCTGGTCCTTTGCTTCAAAACTCGCGTTAGCCTTTGCTGCGATTTTGGTTTTGCCAGCACTTGAGCTGACGGGGTTTGATCCCAATGCACTTACTGAAAATGGATTGCTTAGCCTGAGTATTGCTTACGCAATCGTGCCCTCTGTTCTAAAGGTATTGGCTATTTATATGATGTATAGAATAGGAAAATATCATGCGTGATTTTACTGGAAAACGCTATTGGCTCATTGGCGCGAGCGACGGATTAGGGGCGGCTTTGGCAAAAGATTTGTCCAAGGCAGGTGCAACAGTCATCCTGTCGGCACGCAATAAGGCGGCATTAGACACAGTTGCCAAAGAGGTGAGCGGCCCGTGTTCCGTTGTTCCAGTCGATGTGCAAGATGATGATAGCATTGCATCTGCCGCTACCACTATAGGGGAGGTCGATGGCATCGTTTATTTGGCGGGTGTCTATTGGCCAATGGCGGCGCAAGACTGGGATCATAGCAAGGCCTTGGCGATGATTGATGTGAATTTCACAGGGGCCATGCGCGTTTTGGGCCATGTCTTGCCGTCTATGATCACGCGTAATTCTGGTCACGTTGTCTTAACAGGGAGCCTATCCGCCTATCGGGGTTTGCCCGCAGCCATCGGATATTCGGCGTCCAAGGCGGGTTTGCTGGGGCTGGCAGAGTCGCTTTACTATGATCTCAAATCCACCAATGTTGACGTACAAATTGCACACCCTGGGTTCATAAAAACGCGCCTCACAGACAAAAACGATTTCAAAATGCCGTCAATAATGACACCAGAAATTGCATCGGGTCATATGATGGCTCATATGCGATCCAAGTCTTTTAACTGTGCCTTTCCGCGCCCCTTTAGTTGGGTGTTTCGCGGGGCACAGTTCCTGCCGAATTGGCTATATTATCGACTGTTTTCTTAAGGGTTTAGCGTCTTTTCCGCTGTTGAGATCAGCTGTCCAACTGTTTTGAGTTGATCTTCGACAGATCCTTGAATGTTGACCAGCTTGTCCGCGATATCCTGCGATCCGCTTTTCTGAACGTGAACGGCGCTTGCGATTTTATCGGTGGCTCCTAACACATGCGTAAAGCTGTCTTGAACGTTTTCGATTGTGCGCTGTAACATTTCCACTGATTTTTGAATTTCATCCACTTTCAGCGCAACATCTTTAGCACCTGCGTCTGTGCCTTCGGCCAATTGACGCACTTCGTCCGCAACAACCGTAAACCCTTTGCCAGCCTCACCAGCCCGCGCGGCCTCAATCGCCGCGTTTACCGCAAGCAATTTCGTTTTATCAGCAATCTCAGTGATGATGTTCAAGAACGATCCAATTTCCTCAGAAGCATCAGCCACAGATTTCATGGACGCAGAGGCGGAATTTGCGCGTTCGGTTGCTGCATTTGCGAAATTGGCGGCCTCGTCGACGTTGTCAGAGATGTTGACAATCGATCCATTCATGTCTGCAACAGCCGTGTTCACCGCCGAAACGTCGTCGTTCAAATTCCGCATTCTGCCAGAGAAATCGTTGGCGTAGGTCACTGTTGCTTGAGCGTTTTCAACAGCGGCTGTTCTGGCGAAATCTTGATAAGCGGCCATTGAAAAGCTGAGGTCTTTGATCACAGTTGAGATTGTGTCGCGGATAATGGCAACAGTCGTTTTGGGGGACTTTTTGTAATGCGAATTGGCCAATTCCATCAAGTTATCCAAAAACGCGCTATAGCCGTCACAATACATGCTTGGCTCTAGGCCAATCTTGGCATGGGCCAAGACGATCCGCTGCATGCGCTCTTGGTAGCTTGAGTTGAAGCCATCCGAAAATGTCATCTGCCAGTGCTTTTTTTGAAGCTGTTTTAGACGCATGATGTCATGCCCCTCAAGGAGGCTGGCAATATCTTGGTCATCTTGAACCGCCTTATAAAAGGCGTCTAAAGCTTGGTCTAAAAACGGAGACATCAATGTCCACGTATCTTTGGGCTGACTGTCAAAGAACATTTTGGTTTCGGTCCTATTTGGGTTTAGTCGTGCAGTACATTTTCCATGTCTTTGAACATTTTTGACAAATTGGTCATTTGTTCTTCGACGGTATTTTCCAAGTTGAGCATGCGTTCACTCATTGCTTGAGAGGCGTCTTTTTGTTCGGACACGGCCTGTTCGATATTGTCGGAGGATTGCAAAACTTGGCTAAAGCTTTTTTGTACACCTTCGATGGTGGTCTTTAGACCCGTCACGGCGTTTCGGATTTCTTCAACTTTGCTTGCGACATCCTTTGCACCCCGTTCTGTGCCTTCGGCGAGTTGGCGCACTTCATCCGCAACCACGGTAAAGCCTTTTCCTGCTTCGCCGGCTCGTGCGGCCTCAATGGCGGCGTTTACGGCCAATAGTTTGGTTTTGTCGGCAATCTCGGTGATGATATTCAGGAACGATCCGATTTCTTCTGAGGCATCATAAACGGAAGTCATGGATGCGGCGGCGCTATCTGCCTTTGTGGTTGCTTCACGGGCGAAATTCGTAGATTTTTGCGCGCTTTTGCCAATCTCTTGGATGGAGGAGTTCATCTGAGTGACTGAGCTACCCAAGGTATGCATTTCACTCGACAGGTGTGCCATGCGCGTTTCAAATTCACTTGATCCGAGTAAAATCTTGTCCGCGGTCACATTGCGCTTGTCGTCGATGACATGCGTGTAGCTCGCAATACCATTTGCGAGATCCATGAACACGGCATTTGTCATGGTTTCATTGGCAAGCTGGCGTTTTTTCGGGTTGTTTTTGTACTTAACGGCTGCTTGACGTTGAATGGATTTCAACACGACGCCATAGGCTTCGCAGAAAACCTCTGGCGTCAGACCAATGCGTGCATGGTGGTTGCCAATGCGTTCCATCCGTTCATGGTACGTTGAATTATATCCCTCGGTGAGCGCTTGTTGCCAATGGTTACGCAAAACGTTTTTCAAGCGTGGCACGCTTTGATCCTTGATCATTTCTTCTAGATTAGGATCCGCAAAAATAAATTCAAAGAACTCTTCAATTGCGTCTTCAAGCAGGGGTTCAATAACATCCCATGCAGTTACTGTCTGTTTAAAGGGCAGCATTTAGGTCTCCGGATAAGCACGCGTCTTGTGAGTACTAACAGCAAGAATTGTGCAAATTTTACCCAGAGTCCTAAAAAGAAATTTCCTACCCTTTAGAGTAGATGGTTTTTGACATCCAAATATTGAGCGAGGGTGCCGATTTTTGTCATCCAATCTTGCACCAAGTTTGCATCACTTGGCGCTGCGTGGACGCCCGCAGAGATATCCCCATTTTGGACAGCTTCAATGGCAAAGGATACTGGGTTAGAGACGAGCCGTGCCATAGCTGTCACACCGTTTTCCCCCCATGCATCCATGACATAGGTTTTGTGCCAAACGGGTGCGCCATCGCGTTCGACCTTGAGACTTACGCAAAGGACAACACGGTCTGGTTCATCGGGATCATAAGCGTTCTTATCCCAGAATTCGTCAGACATTTCGGCGAGCCGCTGATCCCCTGAGGGTCCAGACAGGGTTTCGATTTCTTGGAACACAGGGGACCACGCGTCTTTCCATCCATTTAGGCGAAGTGTGCCGCGCACGAAATTTTTGACCTTCCAGTTCGGGTCAAATTTATATTGCTGCATAAACGGGAGGCTATCGCGATTTGGATAGACCTCAAATGTTTCCTCTTGCTCCAAAGGCGCAGTGTAGGACGTGATCGCATCCCAAGGACGCGCAACATCATATTCCTCGAAATTCTTGATTGATTTTGATGGTGATTTCAATGCTTTGAGAACACCCAAAGGGGACCATGAGAATTTATATCGAAATGAGTTTGGGATTTTAGGGATACCACCACAATAGGAGATAAAGCTCAGTTCGTTTGCATCGTCACAGGCCTCAGAGACCCGATAGTCCTCAACCAAGTGGTGTGCCATCAAATGATCAATACCGGGATCAAGGCCCACTTCGTTGATCAAGCATACGCCTGCTGCTTTCGCCGCATCATCCAAGGCGCGCATTTCGGGGGCAATGTAGGATGAGCTAACAAAATGTGCTTCATTTGCGATTGCGATTTTTGCAAGAGGTACATGAAGATCACCAGGCAGCATTGAAACGATGATATCACCTTTTTGAACATCATCGGCCAGGCTATCCATGTCAAACTTGCGCAAATTATCCGTGAGATCGCCAACTGCGTCTTGTGCTTTGTCAACTGTACGGTTCCAAACCACCACGTCTTTGCCATTCTCCAATAGGCGCCGAAGTCCCGGAACGGCGGAAAGGCCAGTGCCACACCAATGAATTGTCATATCATACCTCGTTTATGTGATGATTAAATGTCTTTAATGCACGGCCCCACACGCCACCGTCCAAATTGTTTAAACGCTGCAAGGATGGCAGAAGCTGCTCTGCGAAATCCTGCGAGCTTTCTAATGGCAAGAGGGAGGGTAGGTTATCAATGGCCATGACGTCTAAAACGGGTTCGTTGTGCGCGCGAAATGCAGGTGTGTCCCAGTCGGTAGCACGATCGTAGATAGGGATTGGGTTATAGTCGCTATCAGGATCGCATGCGATGTCCCCAATGGCGCTTAGTCGCCGCTCACTAGTGAGGGCGCTTTCGGGAACAAACACAGGGGTGTCTGGGCGCGCCAAGATGCAGTTAAAGAACAACTCATGGTCCAAAATTTCAGGAAACGGCCCGCCGTTTGCTGTTTCCTTCATGTCCCACTTTGTCACCTCTATACCAAGAGCCTCACATAGATCGCTCGCCCCCGTTCCAACACGTCCCAAGGCGCCAATCACAATGGCATTGGGCAAGGGGCGTGATGCCATCATGTCTCGCAGGTCGGCGAGCAAGGCCTCTTTGTGCGGATAGGACTGAACTGGACCGCAAAGTGAGCCATCTTTTTGCGCGGCCCAACATTTCAGCGTAACCGCAGCCCCGGCGTACCCCGCCCAATAGCCAAAGGCAGCAACGCGCCGACCCGTTTCATCGACAAGATACTCCAAATCATAGAGCGTTCCGCCCCCAGCTTTGAACCGCTGCAATAGGGCCTTGCCTGAATATTGGCCTTTGTAGGCATGCCCAAACATGATGTGCCGATGGATCAGAGGCGTTCCATCCTCAGGAAGCTCTTTTAGTCCAAAGATGATGGCGTCTTTAGGTGCGCTGGGCCAGCTATTTTCAGCCACCATAGCGCAACCAGTGGCAACATAGTCTTGGTCAGGAATTATGCGTGATCGGCTGTGTTCAACGGTGATTTGAAACCCTTGCTCCATTAAACGTCGAACGCCATCAGGCGTTATGCCGACGCGATCTTCGTTATTTCTTTGCTCGGCGCGTACCCATAAATGCGTCATATTTCATCCGTTGATCGTTAATTTTAGAGGTGACTGGATCAGTAAAATGTTCGCAGGTCAAGGCGATCGGGATGTTCCAAATGAGGCATGGCGTTCATTTGCAAGAGACCAAAGCTGCCGTTGATATAATGAAGCTTGGTAACACCCGTGTTCATACCTGCGAGCAGACATTTCACAAGCCCATCATTGTCCAACCCAAGGGCCAGTTTGATTGCCATCGCGATAATTCCACCAGATGTCACCGCCAACACATTTGGCCCTGCGTGACGCATGTCTTCTAGCATGTTGCGGACGCGGGTTTCGTAATTTTCATAGGTCTCTGGTGGATTTTCAATTTTGTCGTCGGACCAGAGATCATAGAGGGTATGGAAATGTTTTACATGTCCAAATTCCCCAGTAGGACGGTCAATATCAAACTGATCAATAAGCTGCTGGGTCAAGGTGTAATATTCGATTTCATTCAGTCGCTTATCCGTTTGAAGGTCCGCCTGACAGCTATCACGCAATGCCTGTGCTGTGTCCTGTTGACGATGCAATGTCCCTGCAAAAATTGCGTCGAATTGTGCGTCAATATACCGAAAGTGATCGCCTAAATACTGCGCTTGCTGCCGTCCTGTATCGCTTAGGCGATCATAGTCTTCCTCCGTTGTCGCTGCTGAATTTGCCTGACCGTGACGGACCAAAGTGAGAGTGGACATGCCGCTTCCTTGTTTTGTGAGTTGCCTTAGTTCTAAGGCTTCTGTTTGGCATGTCGAGCCTTTATCGTTTCCTATAGTGTATTTTACGACCTCGCAGCTTTTCGCTTGGCGTAAAAACGCAGTCGTGTGTCGTGATTGAGAGTCAGACAGGAGCAAAGCTGTGGTGTATAAGGTCACAAAGCAAGGAGTCTGAGCATGTCTGACACAATTCGGTTTACCATGGACGGCGAAGAGGTTGTCGCTGAGCGCGGAATGAGCATTTGGGAAGTCGCAAATGGCCGCGGATTGGTCATTCCGCATTTGTGCCATAAGCCGGCTCCTGGGTATCGTCCTGATGGAAATTGTCGAGCGTGTATGGTCGAAATTGAAGGCGAACGCACGCTTGCGGCGTCTTGTATCCGTGAACCCCAAGATGGCATGGTTGTGCATACGCAAAATGCGCGCGCCACATCTGCACGCAAGATGGTCGTAGAAATGCTGTTGGCGGATCAGCCGGAGCGCGAAGTGGCACATGATAAATCCAGCCACCTTTGGGATATGGCGGACTTAAATGGAATTAGCGAAAGCCGATTGCCAACCTTAGAAGCAGAGCGCATTCCTCTGTTGGATGACAGCCATGTCGCTATGAGCGTCAACTTAGATGCCTGTATTCAATGTGGTCTTTGTGTCCGCGCCTGTCGTGAGGTCCAAGTGAATGATGTCATTGGGATGGCGGGCCGTGGTCATGATGCCTATCCGACCTTTGATTTTGCGGACCCAATGGGCGATAGCACCTGTGTGGCCTGTGGCGAATGTGTCCAAGCCTGTCCAACGGGGGCGTTGATGCCTGCGACGGTCGTGGACGAAAACCAAGTTGGTGACAGTGCTGATTATGACGACGAAGTCAAAAGTGTTTGTCCGTTCTGTGGTGTTGGCTGCCAAGTCAACCTCAAGATCAAAGACGGGCGTGTCAAATTTGTTGAAGGTATTAACGGCCCTGCAAACGAAGGGCGGCTCTGTGTCAAAGGGCGCTTTGGGTTTGATTATATCCACCATGAGCACCGCCTCACCAAACCTTTGATCCGTCGTGAAGATGCCCCTGAAAAGGGGTTGAATGTGAACCCTGCGAATTGGAGCGAAGTGTTCCGTGAAGCAACTTGGGACGAAGCCCTCGATGCGGCGGCGGGTGGTTTAGCGTCCTTGCGTGACAATGATGGCGGACGCGCTGTTGCAGGCTTTGGATCGGCGAAATGCACAAACGAAGAAGCCTACCTCTTTCAAAAAATGATACGCCAAGGGTTTGGTCACAATAACGTCGATCACTGTACGCGTTTGTGTCATGCGTCTTCTGTGTCGGCCCTGTTGGAAAATGTTGGATCGGGTGCAGTTACAGCGACCTTTAATGAAATCGAAAATGCCGATGTGGCCATTGCGATTGGGTGCAATCCGATTGAAAACCACCCTGTCGCGGCGACCTATTTCAAGCAATTTACAAAACGTGGTGGCAAACTGATCGTCATGGATCCTCGCGGTCAGGCGCTCAAGCGGTTCTCAACCCACATGCTTCAATTTCGACCTGGTGCGGATGTGTCGATGTTGAATGCCATTATGCATGTGATTGTCGAAGAAGGCCTTTATGATCAGGCTTATATCGACCAATTCACCGAAAATTGGGAAGCTGAAAAAGAGCATCTAAAAGCCTTCTCGCCCGAAGCAATGCAGGATATCTGCGGTATCCCCGCAGAAGATGTACGCGCGGCGGCGCGGACCTTTGCCAAGGGCAAAGCGGGCATGATTTTCTGGGGTATGGGTGTGTCTCAGCACATCCATGGAACCGATAATTCACGTTGTTTGATCTCGCTTGCGCTGATGACAGGCAATGTTGGTAAACCTGGTGCGGGCCTGCACCCGCTACGAGGTCAAAACAACGTTCAAGGGGCGTCGGATGCGGGGCTTATCCCGATGTTCTTGCCTGATTATCAAACAGTGACAGATGATGGTGTCCGGTCCGCCTTTACCTCTGTTTGGAATTCTGGGGATTTCTCAGCTGAAAAAGGGTTAACCGTTACCGAAATTATGGATGCAGTGCATGATGGTGACATCAAGGGCATGTATATTTTGGGTGAAAACCCTGCGATGTCAGATCCAGATGTGGAACATGCGCGCGACGCTTTGGCCAAATTGGATCACCTTGTGGTTCAGGACATCTTTCTCACAGAAACGGCCAATTATGCAGATGTGATTTTGCCAGCCTCTGCGTTTGCCGAGAAATCTGGAACCGTGACCAATACGAACCGCCAAGTGCAAATGGGACGCCCTGCTGTTCCGCCCCCCGGTGAGGCCAAAGAAGATTGGTGGATCGAAGTTCAATTGGCGAACCGTTTAGGTTTGAACTGGGATTATAAGGGTCCTGCGGATGTCTTTGCAGAGATGAAGCTGAATATGGGGTCTCTGAGCAACATCACGTGGGATCGTCTAGAAGCGCAAAATGCGGTGACCTACCCGTCGCTGTCCCCCGAAGATCCGGGGCAAGCGATTGTATTTGGGGACGGCTTCCCACGCGAAGGTGCACGGGCCAAATTTACGCCAGCCTCTGTGATTGCGCCAGACGATGTCCCAGATGCAGAGTATCCAATGATTTTGACGACAGGACGTCAGTTGGAGCACTGGCACACAGGGTCGATGACACGTCGCTCAAAGGTGTTGGATGCAGTTGAGCCAGAGGCGAACTGTTCCTTGCATCCCAAGACCTTGCGGTCATTGGGCGTGGAACCTGGGGGGCATGTCCGCCTCAGCACCAAGCGAGGAAGCGTTGTTGTCATGGCGCGCGCTGATCGTGCCGTTGCAGAAGATATGGTGTTCTTGCCATTCGCTTTTGTTGAAGCGGCGGCGAATATATTGACCAACCCAGCTCTGGATCCCTATGGTAAGATCCCTGAGTTCAAATTCTCGGCCGTTCGCGTCGAGAAAGCGGATGCGATTGCAGCCGAATAATTCCGATTTGCGTGGTTTGACCTAATTGAGCCGCCCCTATTGGGGGCGGCGCTTTCTTTTTTGTTTGAGTATTTTTGCAAACGTGAAATAGTTTGTGCCAAGATTTAAACGAATTGATTTGGCCATGGCACACGCAGTTTTCATTCAAAATAGAGTTTCTATTTATAGCGATAAGCCTGGAGAGTTGTATCATTTCCCCTCTCGGTATTTGAAAGCTGTTACATCGACAATTGGTGACTGGGTTATTCTATATGAAAGTCGTGGGCACGGAGGTGTTTTTGGTTACGTTGGGGTGCAGCGTGTTCTGGATGTTGTTCCCGATATAAATAGGGACGATCACTATTTTGCGATTTTCGATCAAGCCAGTTTGATCACTTTTGAGCGCATCGTGCGGCGTAAAGATCGGTCGGGAGTTGCATTTGAAACAAGTTTACGAAGACCTGATGGCCGAGCTATGTCTGGTGGGGCGTCCGTTTCGGCTGTTCGTACGTTGAGTGACGCTGAATTCAAAAATATTCTTGAGGCTGGTTTTTCACTCTTGGGCGTCACAGAGGATATACCGCGTAGTGATGGTTTTGGATTGTCGGAAGCACAGGCCCCGTTTGAGGGTCAGGTCAAGCGCAAACATCAGCTTGTTCAGCGAACGTTCCGCGATGCGTCTTTTGCTCGGCAAGTCAAGCACGCTTATGCAGGGCGTTGTGCGGTATCCGGACTTGAGCTGAGGAATGGCGGTGGTCGGGCAGAAGTTGAGGCGGCCCATATCAAGCCTGTTGCAGATGGTGGGCCAGATATTGTGATGAATGGTATTGCCTTGTCGGGGACCATTCACTGGATGTTTGATCGGGGGTTGATTTCGATCACGGATGAATATCGTTTGCTCGTGTCGCACAATAAAGTGGACAGCGGTGTTGCCGAGCGGTTGTTTCGATCTGACAAGAAAATTCTGTTGCCCGAGGATGAAAGGTTCCATCCGCACCCCGAATTTTTGAAGTATCATCGGGAGACTGTTTTTGGGCTCGTTGGCTAGGCCGCATTGAATACAAAAAGCCCCCATGTTTCCCTGGGGGCTTTGACGTTGATTAGGGAGCTTAGTCTAAATCTTCTGGCAAGATCAGGTTCAAGATGATTGCCAATCCAGCTGCTGGAAGAAGGCCAGATGTAAGCAAGATTTTCGCTGTTGCTGGCAAATGCTGAAGCGCAGATGGCTCAAGTTGAAGGCCAAGGCCAATTGCCAATGAAATCGCAAAGATCACCATGTTGCGACGGTTCCATGTCACATCTGAAAGCATGTTCACACCAGAGGCGCAGACCATGCCGAACATGACGATTACCCCACCACCGAGAACGTTGATTGGAACAGTGTTGATGACCGCGCCGATTTTGGGAATAAACCCACAGATGATCAAGAAGATCGCGCCGATTGTCACAACGTGACGGCTCATGATCCCTGTCATAGCGACGAGGCCAACATTTTGGCTAAAGGATGTGTTGGGGAGCCCGCCAAAGATACCTGCAACCGCTGTTCCAACACCATCTGCGTAGGTCGCGCCTGCGATTTCTGTGTCTGTGGCTTCCCGTCCTGCGCCACCTTTGGTGATGCCGTTTACGTCCCCGACAGTTTCGATCAAAGAGACAACCGACATGAAGCACATCCCGATGATGATCGCGACGTTAAATTCAAAGCCGAACTTGAATGGCATGGGGGCTGCAAATGTTGCCGCGCGACCGATGTTGCCAAAGTTGACTTGACCCATCATGTAGGCAACGGCATAGCCTGCGAGGATACCGATCAAGACGGCAGCCACGGACATAAATCCACGGGTGAAGAATTTGATGGCGAGCGTGACAACGATCACAACCAAAGCAGGTGTCCACATAGCCAAAGAGCCAAATACTGGCTTACCCATGTTTGGAACGCCGCCAGCTGCGTATTGAATGCCGACGCGCACAAGGGCGAGACCGATCATCAAAACGATCAAGCCAGTCACCAAAGGAGGCAGCGCGTAGCGAATGCGTCCGACAAAGGTTCCAAGCAAGAAGTGGAAAATGCCGCCAATCATAACACCTGTCATGAGACCCGCAAGTCCAGCAGTTCCAAGCCCTGCTACGGCGGGGATCATGATAGGGACAAAGGCAAAGGATGTGCCTTGAACGATTGGCAAACGCGCGCCAACTGGTCCCATGCCGATCGTTTGGAACAAAGTGGCGATGCCTGCAAAAAGCATAGACATTTGGATCATGTAGGTCATGTCTGGAAAGCCAAGAGCGCCTTGATCAGATCCAAACCCGATGCCAGCGGCGCCTGCGATGATGATTGCAGGTGTCACGTTTGACACAAACATCGCCAAGACGTGTTGAATGCCAAGCGGTACTGCTTTGGCTAGGGGTGGTGTGTAATTTGGGTCGCGCAGCTGTTCTGCGGTTCCTATTGAAGTATCAGCCATAATATTTCCCTCCGTGCTGAATGATCCGCCTCTTTTGGGCGGTTATTAAAACTCTGACGCAACAACATATGGTGTGTCAAAGAAAAACTCTTCTAGATTTTGTCCTTCTCCGATGCGATCGACGACGGCAAATAGTCCCGGTGCATGAAGCGGGGTGAGAACGCCGTGCCATGTGTTTTTGTGAAAATTGATCGCTTGACCTGGTATAGTTTGAAAGGCGAGCGGCCTTGCTGGGCGGCCCATGTCATCCTCGGCAACGGTCACCAAAAACGAAACATGAGCCATCGGGATAAAGCATTGGCTTCCCAAGGGGTGACGTTCCATCATCGTGAGGTCATAGGGTAGCTCGCGCGGTGTGGCGTCGAATAGACTGAGGCCCATGCGCCCATCAATCACATCCAAAGATGCGCGATCATGGTATCGACCACACATGCCCATATTGATGATCTTGTCAGGGGAGCCGTCAATTTGGATGATCTCTCCGAAAGGGGCAAAGGCCTCAGGCGAGATATCTTGGATATGGATATTTTGGGTCATGGCAAAATATCGATCAAGCGGAGTTCAGCAATGCGTTCAACCTGTTTGCAGGCCTCAGTGAATTCAACATCCGTTGGGTTGCTGATGCGCCGTTTGAAGGCCTCTAAAATACTGGCTTTTGTGTTGTCTCGCACTGCGATAATAAAGGGGAACCCGTGTTTTGCGACGTAGTCAGAATTGAGCTGGCTGAACTGGTCGCGTTCGGCGTCTGTTAATGCGTCTAGTCCGGCACCTGCTTGTTCAGATGTGCTTTCTGCAGTGAGTCGTTTTGCAGCGGCAAGCTTGCCTGCTAAATCAGGGTGCGCGTTTAGCACGTCTAAACGGCTTTGATCCGACGCGGAACGAAAGACGCGGGCCAAGGCATTGTGCAAGCCGAGCGCCGTATCATGCGCATAGCCCAGTTCTAGGTCATAGGCACCCTCTGCTATCCATGCCGAGTGTTCAAAGATGCCGCCAAACTGCTCAACAAAACGCGCGCGGGTCATTTCGGAGGGGCGTTCATAGTGCTGTGGCGGATGATGCTGCGCCCAGTGCTGTGCAATGTCTATTCGTTTGGCAAACCAAACATCGGCATGCGATTTGGCATAGTCCATAAACCGCTTGAGCCCCATAATGCGCCCAGGTCGCCCTATGAGGCGACAGTGTAGCCCGATGGACATCATTTTGGGCTGGCCTGATTGACCCTCAGCGTAGAGCGCATCGAAGCTATCCTTGAGATAGTCTAAAAAATGATCGCCTGTGTTGAACCCTTGCGGCGTGGTAAAGCGCATATCATTGGCATCTAGCGTGTATGGGATAATCAATTGATCTTGGTTATTGAGAGTCACCCAATACGGAAGGTCGTCGTCATAGGTGTCTGAAATATAATCAAAGCCCCCTTGCTCAGCGACCAAGCGGACTGTGTTTTCAGAGCATCGTCCTGTGTACCACCCTCTGGGGCGTTCGCCTGTGACCTCTGTGTGTAACCTTATGGCTTCTTTTATTTGCTCGGCTTCGTCTTGGGGGGACATGTCTTTGTGTTCGACCCATTTCAACCCATGAGAGGCGATTTCCCAATCGCTGGCTTGCATGGCGCGCACTTGTTCGGGATTGCGGGCAAGGGCGGTTGCGACCCCGTAGACAGTCGCGGGGATCTCTAGATCGTTGAACAAACGGTGCAGCCGCCAGAACCCAGCCCGTGCACCATATTCATAGATGCTTTCCATGTTCCAGTGACGTTGATTAGGCCATTGCGCGGCACCGACGATTTCCGACAAAAACGCCTCGGACGCCGCATCCCCGTGTAACACACAGTTTTCGCCGCCTTCTTCGTAGTTGATGACGAATTGCACCGCGATTTTGGCATTATTTGGCCAATTCGCCTGTGGCGGCTTAGCTCCATATCCAATCATATTGCGAGGATAGCGCGTCATCGATGTCTCCCAAAGTCATTCATGTTGTTGTATTCCAATTAAATATATCAGACTTTCAAGGAATTTTTGAAACAGCTTAAATTTAGTGATCAGCTTGTGCTATTCGGGGATTACGTCAGTATGTGACAAAACCATTTGAGGACCACAGGAATGACTGGATTTCTAACGACACATGTTTTGGATACGGCGCGGGGATGTCCCGCCGAAGGGTTGAAAATTGATTTGTTTCGCCTTGAGGGGGATGAGCGTCATTTTCTGAAATCCTTGGTGACAAATTCAGATGGGCGCACAGATCAACAGATTTTGCCCTCAGATGAGTTTTCAACAGGGCAATATGAGTTGGTGTTTCATGCAGGGGGCTATTTAGATGCCTCTGGAACACCGCCAGAGGATCCAAGGTTCCTTGATGTGGTTCCAATTCGATTTGGCATGTCGCAAGAGGATCATTACCATGTGCCCCTGCTCTTGTCCCCGTTTGGATATTCTACTTACCGCGGAAGCTAAGCTAATAACTCTGTAAGGCGCGATTGCATGCGCTCTGTCATGAAATCAATGAACAAGCGGGATTTTGGGTCCTGCTTTTTCTTATGCGGATAGAGGCAGGCCATTTGAATTTTGAGAGGTGGCGATTGAGTAAGGATCGGAACTAAGGCGCCTGATTTCAAATGCTCGGCCACGTCAAAATAGGGCTTCATCACGATGCCATGTCCCTCTAGCGCCCAATCGGTCAGTATGTCGCCATCATCAGATTCAAATGGGCCTTTGACGGCATAGCGCTTAACCTCGTGGTCCGCCAATAAGGGCCATTGGAATTCAGACGCTCCGGGAAACCTGAGGTTCAAACAGTCATGTGTTCCATCCGTTAATTCTTCTGTCGACTGGGGTTGACCGTGCGATGCGATATATTTGGGTGAGGCACATAATAGCCGCTCACAATCCGCGATTTTCTTTATCCGAAGTGTGGAATCTTCGGGAATTCCGAGGAAAAAAGCGACATCCAAGCCTTCAGCGGTCATGTCCACTTTGCGATCTGAGAGGCGAAGGCGAACATCGATAAGGGGGTATTTCACTTTGAATTCTGGAACCAGAGGCGCAACCAATCGACGGCCCACGCCCAATGGTGCCGATACATAAATCGATCCCCGTGGGCTTTGTGTAATATCTTGGACTTGGGCTTCGGCAACATCGATCGCGTCTAAAATGCGAAGCGCGCCTGCATAGAACAGCTTCCCTTGTTCCGTAGCAGACAGCATGCGCGTCGTCCTTTGGAATAAACGCACATCAAGATGATCCTCTAGCTGAGAGATACGCGCTGATGCGACAGCGGGCGAAATGCGTTGATCGCGTGCGGCTGCGGACATATTGCCGAGTTCGTACACACGAACAAAGGTACGGATATTGTCGATATAGGACATTTTTCGGCTTTTCTTGAAACAGCTTGGATTATTTAGCAATACAAGTAAATTAGACCGCAGTCTAAAGTGCAAGGGAAATTTGCGAGGGGCAGGGCATGTATGAATTAACGATAATATGGGAGTGGCTGGCTTTTGCAGTACGCTGGTTGCATGTCATTACCGCAATCGCGTGGATTGGGTCGTCCTTTTATTTTATCGCTTTGGATCTGGGTCTCCGCAAATCGGACGACTTGCCAGAGGGCGCGCATGGCGAAGAGTGGCAAGTGCACGGAGGCGGATTTTATCACGTACGCAAGTATTTGGTTGCGCCTTCTGCGATGCCTGATCACCTAACGTGGTTCAAATGGGAAAGCTATTGGACGTGGATGTCTGGTGCGGCCTTGTTGGTGATCGTCTATTGGGCTGGGGGTGAGCTTTATCTCATTGATGCAAACAAAGCAGACTTACAGCTATGGCAGGGTATATTGATCTCTGCTGGCTCGTTGAGCATTGGATGGATCATTTATGATTGGCTCTGTAAGAGCGGCTTAAAAGAGCGGCCCACTGTGTTAATGATTTTGCTGTTCCTTGTTCTTGTGACAATGGGGTGGGGCTATAATCAAATTTTCACGGGCCGTGCGATGATGCTGCACCTTGGGGCCTTCACGGCGACAATCATGACGGCGAATGTGTTTTTTATCATCATGCCGAACCAACGTATTGTGGTCGCTGATCTAAAAGCAGGGCGGACCCCAGATGCCAAATATGGTCGTATTGCGAAATTGCGCTCGACGCATAACAATTACCTAACGCTTCCCGTTATCTTTTTGATGTTGTCCAATCATTACCCGCTTGCTTTTGCGAGCGAATATAACTGGCTTATCGCGGCGCTCGTGTTTTTGATGGGGGTAACGATCCGTCACTACTTTAACACGATGCACGCTCGCAAAGGTCAGCCGACGTGGACATGGTTGGTGACAACTATTCTGTTTATCTTGATTATGTGGCTCTCAACTCTTGGAGGACCCGCGGCGGACAGCGAGCAAACTGAGGCCGCTCTGAGTGAGCGTCAGCACATATTTGCCGCAGCACAAGGATATGAGGAGGTCCAAGACATCGTTTTGGGTCGCTGTTCCATGTGTCACGCACGTGAGCCGTTTTATGATGGGATACGCGCGGCTCCGAAACAGGTCTATTTGGAGACGACGGCAGATATAACATCCTATGCGAAACAGATTTATCTGCAATCGGGTCGCAGTGTGGCGATGCCGCCTGCAAATGTTACTTGGATGGAACCCGAAGAGCGCCGCGCAATTATTGAGTGGTATCGCGCGGCGATGGGTGAAATGCCGTTAACTTTGGCCTTAAATTAGACCCGCATGTTTTAGCGCGTTTTCAACTTTGACCTTGGTGCCATCGGTAAGCGGCGTCAGAGGCAAGCGAACTTCGTCACTGCAAAGGCCCAAGACGCTCATTGCGTATTTCGCGCCAACTAATCCAGGCTCCGTAAAGATAGCGTGATGAAGCGGCATCAGGCGGTCTTGGATATCCAAAGCAGCTTTATAATCACCGTTCAAACAAGCCTCTTGAAGTTGTGAACACAAGGCCGGTGCGACGTTTGCAGTCACAGAAATGCACCCGATACCACCTTGAGCGTTGAACCCATGCGCCGTTGCATCCTCACCAGAAATCTGCAGGAAATCTGCTCCGCAGGTGATGCGTTGTGAACAAACACGCGCCAAATCCCCTGTGGCGTCTTTGACGCCGATGATACGCGGTAGCGCGGCCAATTCGCCCATTGTCTCAGGGGACATATCGACGACAGAACGACCTGGGATGTTGTAGATGACGATCGGTAGCTCACACGCATCATGCAGCGTTTTGAAATGTGCGATGAGGCCTGCTTGTGTTGGCTTGTTATAGTAAGGCGTCACAACAAGCGCGGCATCTGCGCCGACAGATTTCGCATGTTGCATCAACCGCAAAGATTCGGCTGTGTTGTTTGAACCAGCACCTGCAACCACAGGAATACGACCTGCGACGGTTTTAACAACGGTTTCAACAACAAGCTCGTGTTCGTCGTGCGATAGGGTTGGACTTTCGCCTGTGGTGCCCACTGGGACCAAACCATGTGATCCTTGAGCAATATGCCACTCGACGAGCTTTTTGAGTGTATCCAGATCTACTTCGCCGTTTTTGAACGGCGTGACCAAAGCTGGCATTGAGCCTTTTAACATGACACACTCCTTTTTAATTGGGCCTGTCCATATCGGAACGCCCGTTTGCAACGGCGGAGGATTGCCCATAACATTAACGTTAATTGAATGGACCCACCACCAGACTAAATTCCGATATGTCTATCCGTCTTCATAGGGAAAAAAGCAAGCCATGATCCGCAGAATTGCACTAATTATTGGTTTTATCGCCACCTCAGCGGCAAGCCAAACCCCTGATCGTGCCTTGTCGCAGGCGTTTGACGCAATGAAGAGCAAAGATTGGTCTTTGGCCGTCACGCTTGGGGCTAAGGACGGAGACTTGGGGCGAGACATCATTTTGTGGCATTTTCTAAGGTCGGGACGGGGACCTTACGAAGCGACCATAGATTTCTTGAATCGCAATCCAGATTGGCCCGGTTTGCCCTACTTAATTCGACGATCGGAAAAGAATTTTGTCCAAGCGCTGTCGAACACCGTGTTGGCGTTCTTCGATGAAAATTTGCCTCAAACCGCGCAAGGCTCATTGATTTATGCGCGCGCATTAGAGCAATCAAATCAAGCGAACAAAGCAAAACTGATCCTTCAAAATGCGTGGCTGAATTTCTCTATGGATACAGAGACGTTTGATGCGATTGTGTCTGAATTCGGATCATACGTGACGCCCTTGTCCAAAGAACGTTTGGAAATGGTCCTGTGGAAAGATTGGGACAGAGATACGGAGCGGATGCTCCCTCTTGTTGGAGCGGATCTTCAAGCCCTCGCCAAGGCGCGTATCGCCGTGAGACATAAATCTGATGCCGCTGACACGTTGTTGGATGCGGTTCCTGATGCCCTCAAAACACACCCTCTTATCGTTCATGCGCGCTATGAATTTCGCACGAGGGCCTGGCGTCTAGATGAAGCAGCCGAGATGATTATCCCTGCTAGTCAATCTGCTGTTAGCCTCGGAAATCCCGAAGCTTGGGCAACGTCACGCAAGCACCTTGCTCGCAATCTTTTGAGAGATGGCAAAGCTGGTCGAGCCTATCAAATTGCGGCAAATCACTTCTTGTCGGAAGGGGATGATTATGCCGAATTGGAATGGCTCGCAGGGTATATGGCGCTGACACGCCTCAATAAATCAAGCGATGCGGTTCAGCATTTTGAACGCTTTTTGTTTGCGGTCGATACGCCGATTTCATTGGGTCGGGGGTATTATTGGTTGGGTCGAGCTTACAAAGCAAATGGGCAAGCTGACAAAGCGCAGCAGGCCTTTGAATTGGGGGCCGATCATCAAACAAGTTTTTATGGCCTTTTAGCGGCTGAAGAAATTGGGGCCGCCATTGACCCATCTTTTGCGGATCGTTCTGAATTGCCCGATTGGCGCACAGGAAGTTTCGTCGAGAGCAGCGTCTTTAGATCGGCAATCCTTTTGTTTGCGGCGGAACAACATTCCCTAGCAGAGCGGTTTATGACTCATTTGGCAGAGACCCTTACCGATACTGAAATCCTGCAACTCGCCGATTTTCTAGAAGAAGCAAACAAACCGCATGTCCTCGTTATGGTTGGAAAACGCGCAGCGAGCCAAGGGCGTACATTTGCGAGACCTTATTTTGCCCTGCATCCTATGATCGACATAAAGTGGCCCGTTAAACCAGAACTGTCTTTGGCCATTTCAAGGCGCGAAAGTGAATTTGATCCACGCGTTGTGTCACCTGTTGGGGCCAAAGGGTTGATGCAACTTATGCCGAAAACCGCAGAAGAGATGGCGGGCGATTTAGGGGTGCCGTATCTAGAGGATCGGTTGACCGAAGACTGGGAATATAACGCCGCACTCGGGACCACTTATTTGGCCGAGCTTGGAACACGGTTTAACGGTAATCCCGTACTTATGTCCGTGGCTTACAATGCGGGCCCAAGCCGCGCAGAAAAATGGAGCACGCTTTACGGCGATCCGCGATCTTCGGATGTGGATATCCTTGACTGGATCGAATTGATTCCCTTTGAGGAAACGCGAAACTATGTGATGCGTGTCACAGAAAGCTTGCCTGTTTATCGCGCGCGCCTCGGTCAAACAGCCCTGCCTGTTCCGTTTTCTCAAGAATTACGCGGATCAGGACTTTTGCCGCTCTCTCCACAAGGTGAATAGACCTGCGCCAATCACAATGATTGCTCCGATGACTGTATGCGTTTCTAGCGTTTCGCCGAAAATAAAGATCGCGAAAACAGAGGCGAAGACCAGTTGCAAATAGGCAAAAGGTTGCACGGCACTGGCCTCGGCCACTTCGTAGCAGCGGATGAGCAAATAATGTCCCAAGGCCCCCATAATACATAGTAATCCCATCCAGCCCCAATCACGCAATGTCATTGGTTCCCAAAACCAAATGCCGACGATAGTCATCGCAATGGACCCAGCAACCCCAGTCCAGAAAAAGCTGGTCGCGGTGCTATCTTTGCGGGCGGCAAATCTAGTGAGCAACCCATAGATGGCAAACAGAAACGCAGCAATGAGTGGGACGATCGCATCTGGGGAAAACACACCAACGCCTGGGCGTAGGATGATGAGGACACCAATAAATCCAATGCCAATTGCGCCCCACCTGCGCCACCCAACCTTTTCGCCCAAAATAGGGCCAGAGAGGGCAGCCACAAGTAAAGGATAACAGGTGAAAATTGCATGGCTTTCAATGAGGCCAAGAAGCTTGAACCCTAAGACCATAACACAAATTTCAGTAACCAATAAAACGCCGCGCGTGATTTGCAAAATAGGTTGTGATGTGCGCGCGGCCTCTTTTAAACCACCAGCATTACGGGAGGCGATTGTTAGGACGAAGGCTGCAAAAAACCAATATCGGATCATGACGATCATCATCACATTGTATTCCGTGGCCAGATGACGAGACAGCCCATCTTGGGATGCAAAGACGATGGTGGTGAGAACCATCAATATAATGCCGAGGCGCGTATTACTCTGCATGTTGGTCTACTTTTCGAGCTTGGGTCATATGACGTTTACGGCCGTAGCCTTGGACGCGGGTGACGGAAAATCCGGCGGCTTCTAGATTGCGGCGTACAAACCCCGCGGCGGTATAGGTCGCCGCAGTTCCGTTTGGAACTGTATGGTTGCCGACCTCGCTTAGAACTTCTTGTTCCCACAGCTCAGGATTTTTAGCAGGTGAAAAACCGTCCAAGAACCAACAATCCGCCATTCCAGTCCACGTTTTCAACATCTCGCGTGCATCGCCAATGATTAGCTTCAGATGATAGTCCTCTCCTGAGGCGGTCCCAGTGTCCAAGAGAGATTGCCAAATCGGACCGCATTCTTGGGCAAGGGGTGTGATTTCGGGAAACTGAGCATGGGCCTTTTGCATGTCTTCAACGGACATTGGATAGGCTTCAAAACTTGTAAAATGAAGCGCACCCTTTTGATCAGACTCACGCCACGCATCCAAGGCCGCTAAGAAATTTAAAGCGGTGCCAAACCCCAATTCAGCGATATGAAACCCATCGCAAAATCGATTGGGAAGATCATTACCTGACAAAAAGACATGTTTGGTTTCGTTCAGGCCGCTGTCCAACGAATAATATGGGTCATCAAATTTTGTCGAAACGGGTATTACGTCGTTTCGCCATTCTAACGTCGCGGATGTCTGCGTCATGTTCAGGGGCCTTGTTTCCGACGGTAATCGTCACTAGGACATTGCTACAACTAATGTGGGCTTGCAATGGTAGATGTTACAATTCGCGGTGCTGGTATTTTGGGCTTGTCGCTTGCCTGGGTCCTCACCCAACGCGGCGCTAAGGTCAAAGTGATTGATCCCAATGGCGTCGCTGCTGGGGCCAGCGGGGGCATCGTCGGCGCACTCGCACCGCATACCCCTGAAAATTGGAACGATAAAAAACAGTTCCAATTAGAGAGCCTGCTCATGGCGGAAAAGTTTTGGGAAGACGTCGATGCATGCTCTGGTCAATCAAGTGGCTACGCGCGATTGGGTCGAATTCAACCGATCTTGGAAGAGCGCCACATTGAATTGGCCCATCAACGGTCTGACAACGCGAAAACGCTTTGGTTAGGTCAGGCGAATTGGCGTGTTTTAGGCGTGGCTGACATGGGGGATTGGATGACACCTTCTCCGACGGGGTACTGGATTTTTGACACGTTGACGGGACGTATAAATCCTAAAGCGGCCTGCCTGTCTTTGGCCTCTGCTTTGACGAAATCGGGTGTGAACATCACTGAGGATGGTCCTGATCAAGGGCGCTGTCTTTGGGCGACAGGGGTGCATGACATCGATCGGATCAGTGCCAACAGACCCCGTCAATTTGGCAATGGCGTAAAAGGGCAGGCGGCCCTGTTTCAGCTAGATGTACGCGATCAACCCCAGCTATTTGCCGACACGTTGCATATTATTCCGCACGAAAACGGAACAGTTGCTGTTGGGTCTACATCAGAGCGATTTTATGAGGATCCGACCTCTACGGATGATCAATTGGATGACATTATTGAACGGGCACGGGCGTTTGTGCCGTCTTTGAAATCGGCACCACTCTTGATGCGCTGGGCGGGTGTTCGCCCCCGAAGCCGAAGCCGCGCACCCGTTATTGGGCAACATCCCCTTGATCCAGATGCCTATATTTTGAACGGTGGGTTTAAGATTGGGCTAGGTATGGCGCCCAAAATGGCGCATGTCTTGGCTGATTTAGTCTTGGAAGGGCGCGATGAAATTCCAGAAAGTTTTCGCCCAGAAGCAAGCTTTTAAGCGTGACTTTGTGCCGTCATGCACAAACGCCCATCAGCCGCACGTACCCAGCTTTTCCCATCCTTCCAACATAGGTCCGCTGTTTCAAAATGCATAAGGGGTGCTGTTCCGCGAAATGAAAATTTTGAGAGGGACCCTAAATGGTGTTTCGCTTGAAGCATCAAGAGTTGCGCGAGCAAAGGTCCATGTGTGACGAGCCCGTCATATCCTTCGATGTCTCGCGCGTAATCAAGGTCATAATGAATGCGATGCCCGTTAAAGGTCAGGGCGGAATAGCGAAAAAGTTGTGTTGTGCTAAAGGCCGTCTTTTGCCGGTCGGTTTCATCCGTTTCTGCCATCTGAGGGAGTGGTGACGGGGTAGATGGGTCTGGATCCTCTCGGTACACCAGATCTTGGAATTCCCGCAGGCAGATTTGTCCATTTTGTGAGATTTCATGCAACAGGGTGACAAAGGCCAAAGGTCCAGTGCGCCCTGTTTTCTGGACCGTTTTGTGGACAATGCTGGTTTTTGTGGCCTCTTGGCCAACACGCAATGGGGCCAGAAACTCAAGCTGACCTCCCGCCCACATGCGACGCGGAAGGCCGAGATCAGGGATCAATCCTTTGCCAGTTTTAGGATGTCCATCGCGACCTAAATCTTCGGCTTGCTGAGGGTCCCAAAAATAGATGTGATGAAAAAATGGCGGTAGCTCATCACCAACCTCGACCACATCTGTCATCCCAAGGGTTACGAAAAGGGCATTGGCGCGCGCGGGATCGAGAATATCAATTTGGCTCTGTTGCATGCTCACCTCATGGTTACGATGAACCTATATCAGAACGGCCCATTCGTCATTCTGTAATACACAGTTTGAAGATGGGCCAACTTTATATGCTCAATCCTGTTGAGATTTGGGTCGAAATTCCAAACCTTATGTATCGAGCTTAAAGCATCGTGCAAAGGCATCAACAGTTTCGTTCATCAACCCAAGAACATTGTTTCGCGTTGCCTCTAAATTGTCGCCTGTCGGGTCCACAGATACAACTGTCAGGTCCAAGTCATTAGCGATTTGCTCGGCGAGCGCCGTCCCTTCACGTGGGTCCACGATCATGCAGCTTGGAACATGGTCATGCATATGCTCAAGCAAGTTTGACAATGTTTTCGGCCCAATTTCTGCACCGTCGCTCCCTGTAATCACAGCTTCGAGTTCAAAATTGAATTGATCCTCGAAATACTGATAGGCGTCATGGCTCGTGACGAAATGTGCGTCATCTATACCATCAAAAAGCGCACCTGCTCGGGCCTGAATCGCGGTGAGATCAGCAATCAGCTGGTCTGTATTTGCCGCAAACTGGGTGGCGTTATTAGGCGATAGCTCAGAAAGTTTGCTGCTCAAATGTTTGGCCGTAATTTTTAGGTTCTCAAAATTTAGCCAAACATGCGGATCGATGGACTCACCTTCATGATCATCATCGTGGCCGTGATCGTGACCATGGGAATGATCATGATCGTCGCCTTCGCTTCCGAATTGTTCGATGTCACGGCTGTTTAAATGGCGCAGGTCATGGTCTTCAGAAAGGGTCATGATGACTTTGTCTTCACTGCTATTTTCCAACGTGTGACCAACTGCGGCACTCAATCCTTCGCCGACCCACAACACAATATCTGCGTTGTTTAAAGCGCGCACTTGAGATGGTTTCAGGGTGAGGTTGTGGTGGTCTGAATTCACAGGAATGACACGATCAACGTGAACCAGATCTCCGCCAACAAGCGTCGCTATTGAGCTAAGAACACCAATGTCAGTGGCGATTTTGATGTCGCCTTCAGCTATTGCCGAGGTCGCAGTTGTTAACAAAAGAGCAGCGGAGAGAGTTTTCAACATATGTTCACCATCGAGAGAAAGGTTTAGGTTGCGGCGGCTATAAATGTTATGTTATAACATATCAAGTCAAATTTGGAATTTTCGATGTCCTCAATAATTGGGTTTGAAAAACACGATCACGGATCTTGTGTTTATGCGGCGCTGCAAGCGGCGGATCAGGTGTGTCAGGATCGTAGTCTGCGTCTCACACCCGTTCGTCGACGCACGCTTGAAGTCTTGTTGGAACACCACAGAGCCATGGGCGCTTATGATGTACTCGAGCGCTTAAAAGAGGACGGGTTTGGATCGAAGCCGCCTATTGCATACCGTGCGCTTGGGTTCTTGGTTGAACAAGGGCTGGCGCATCGTGTGGAAAAGCTCAATGCCTATATCGCCTGCACGCATCCTGATCAGGATCACACTCCGACGATGTTGATTTGTAGTGAATGTAACAAAGTGGCAGAGGCCATAGAAACCACTCAGGAAAAGCGGCTCTCTGATATGGAGCAAGAATCTGGGTTTCGCGTGACCTCCGTGGCAATAGAAGCCGATGGTATTTGCCCTGATTGCAACGGGAAATAAGATATGTCTCTGATTTCATTGCAAGATGTAAGTGTTCAATACGATGCACAGCCCGTTCTGACCCATGTTGATTTCAGCGTAGATCTGGGTGAAATTGTCACGATTGTTGGGCCAAATGGGTCTGGAAAATCGTCACTCTTGCATGTGCTAACGGGTGCAATTCAGCCGTCAAAAGGGAAAATCATCCGTCAAGATGGGTTAAAGATCGGATTTGTCCCTCAAAAGCTTTTGGTTGAAAAAACTTTCCCGATAACCGTGCGTCGCTTTTTGTCCTTGCCTCATAAGGTGTCGGATAAGGATGCTCAAGCTGCGTTGGATGTGGTTGGGATTTCTGATTTATGGCTGCGCCAAATTTCGGATTTATCAGGCGGTCAATTCCAACGTGTTCTATTAGCCCGTGCAATAATTGGGAAACCAGATGTCCTCATGTTGGATGAGCCGACACAGGGGTTGGATCAACCTGGGTCGGCGGCGTTTTATGAATTGATTGATGAATTACGAGCTGATTTTGGTTGCGCTGTGGTCATGGTAAGCCATGATTTGCACGTTGTGATGAGCGCCTCTGATCGCGTTATTTGCCTCAACGGCCACATCTGTTGCCAAGGCGCGCCCGATGTCGTGTCAACTGCGCCTGAATATCGTGCCTTGTTCGGCAAAGGGACCAAAGGCGCGCTTGCGCTCTATCGACATGAGCATGACCATGATCATGCACACCATCACTAAGGAAAAACATGTTTGACGACTTTATCATCCGCGCCACCTTAGCGGGCCTAGCTGTTGCTTTGGCAACGGGCGTCTTGGGATGTTTTGTGGTGTGGCGCAAAATGGCCTATTTTGGCGATGCCTTGTCTCATGCGTCGATATTGGGGATTGCTGGCGGCTTGGCTTTGGGTGTGTCCAGTTTTGTAGGTGTTCTGTTTATTGCAGGTATGATGGCACTCTTGCTCTATAGCTTGGACAATCGGGTTTTTGCGACAGATACAGTGTTGGGCGTGTTGTCCCATTCCGCTCTGGCCTTTGGACTTATTGCGGTGAACCTCATGCCAAATGTGCGCGTCTCACTCGAAACGCTGTTGTTTGGCGATATTCTGGCGGTGTCGTGGGGCGACCTCTATGTCATTTGGGTGGGCGCTATCCTTGTTCTCGGGGTGATTGCCTATCGATGGTCTCGTCTTATTGCGATGACGGTCGGCTATGATCTTGCGGCGTCTGTCGGAATTAACGGGAGACGTGAACAGCTATGGCTGACACTTACGTTGGCTTTGGCGACTGCGATCTCTGTCAAAGTCGTGGGGGCCTTGTTGGTCACGGCCTTTTTGATCATTCCTGCAGCAGCAGCGCGACGTCTTGCGCGCACGCCCGAAGGGATGGCTCTGTTTAGTGTTTTGATCGGTATGATTGCCGTTATTCTGGGGATGGTTGTGTCGTATCAGCTGGATACTTTGGCGGGGCCAACAATGGTGGCCTGTGCTGCGATCCTCTTTGTCGTTGTTCAACTTAGTCCGAAACGGGCGTAGATTTGTACATCATTTCGGCTCCGTTTTCCGAGCGTAATACGAGCGTGTCCTGAAAAACTTCGACTTCATTCATTGTGGCTAATGTTTTCAAATAGCGCCCCTCAAGGGCTAGCTTAGAACAGGCCATGCGTGTTGATGAAAGTTGGGAGAGCTTGATCCACGGGTAGGGGGCAGAGTTTTGCGACATATATCGATTGCAGGGCGCCTTGCCAACGACTTTGCCGGCGTCGTGAAATTCTATTGTTATATCTGATGTAACAGGTCTCTTCCCCATCTCGACGAGCCGCCAAACAGTATGAGCCCCGCCATAGGCGGTTACGGTTTCATCGGCCCCACAGCTGGCCGCGCCAAGGATGACTAACATTGACAAGACGAATTTCATGGGGTCTCCTTTTAGTCCAACTTACCTGTTGTTGAACAAAGGTTAAGGGGAAAGCCTAAACAATTATGGCAATAAAAAAGGCGCCAACAAGGGCGCCCTTACAGTTTCAATTAACCCTAGGCTTAGTCCATCAAACGACGCGCAATGACCTGAGCCTGAATTTCGGCGGCCCCTTCAAAGATGTTCAAAATGCGTGCATCGCACAAAATACGGCTGATTTTGTATTCGAGGGCAAAGCCGTTACCGCCATGAATTTGCAATCCATTATCCGCTGAGGCCCATGCAACGCGCGCGCCGAGCAATTTCGCCATTCCTGCTTCTAGGTCGCAGCGACGATCGTTGTCTTTTTCGAAGGCACTAAAGTAGGTTAGCTGACGAGCTACCATGATTTCAACGGCCATCATGGCGAGCTTGTTCGCAACACGCGGGAAATTAATCAGCGACTTGCCAAACTGCTTGCGGTCTTGAGCATATTGCATCGACACATCTAGAGCCGATTGCGCAACACCGACCGCGCGGGCCGCAGTTTGAATGCGTGCGCTTTCGAAGGTTTGCATCAACTGTTTAAAGCCTTTGCCTTCTTCGCCGCCGAGCAAGTTTTCCTCTTTGACCTTGAAGTTGTCAAAGCCAAGCTCGTATTCTTTCATGCCACGGTAACCCAATACTTCGATTTCGCCGCCGCTCATGCCTTCTGTTGGGAAGGGGGCTTCGTCTGTTCCAGGTGTCTTTTCCGCCAAGAACATAGACAGTCCGCGGTGGTCTGTGCTGTCCGGGTCAGTCCGTGCAAGTAGGGTCATAACATGGGTGCGCGATGCATGCGTGATCCATGTTTTGTTGCCAGTCACAGCGTATTCGTCGCCATCTTTGACGGCGCGCGTACGCAACGCACCAAGGTCGGACCCTGTGTTTGGCTCTGTAAAGACCGCAGTTGGGAGGATTTCGCCACTGGCAATTTTAGGAAGCCAATGTGATTTTTGTTCTGCTGTCCCACCACATTCAATCAATTCAGCCGCAATTTCCGAGCGTGTCCCAAGCGATCCGACGCCAATGTAGCCGCGTGATAGCTCTTCGGACACAACGGCCATGGAGGCTTTGGACAGTCCAAAGCCGCCTAATTCTTCGGGAATGGTTAATCCAAAGACGCCTAATTCAGCAAGCTCTTCGATCATTTCCATTGGAATGAGCTCATCTTTGAGATGCCAGTCATGTGCAAACGGTTCGACTTTTTCAACAGCAAAACGGCGGAATTGATCGCGGATCATTTCCAATTCTTCGTCAAGTCCGCTGTGACCAACTGTGACGTTTGCCGATTGCTCTTGCATCAAGCCTACGAGACGTGACCGTGCCGCTTGTGAATTTCCCGCTGCAATCAATGTCACGATGGCCGGCCCTTGAAAGCAGCGGTCCATCGGGCTGAGGCCAAGATCCGTTAACCGAAGAATTTCCCCTTGGTTCATTGCGATGCCACCTTGGATTTGGGCAAGGTATTCGCCGAATGCGATCTGGAGGATGATCTGTTCAATCTCGCCAAAGCGCCCGTCGGATTGAAGGTTCTGTGCCCAATTATCCATTTGACGAAGTGATTCCACATATGTCGCCAACCACGCCAAACCATGCGCGGCCTGTTGATGCACTTCGATCAAGCCTGCTGAGACGCGACCGTCTTTAGAAATCTGCGAACGCACGTTTTCTTTTGCTTGTTCGAGCAGTTTTTCGATAGGGGCGATTGACTGACCTGTGAGTGTCAGCAAGTCACTGATGAGCACTTGTTCGTTCAAATTCATGTCCTGTCCGTCATGCGCCATGGGTCTATCCTCTCATTTTTCGAGTCGAGTTGTAGTCATTTCGCAGGTGCAGCGCAACAAAAATTCACAAAACTATCATTTTTTGTTTTTTAATTACGTTACGAAATTTTGGTGGTTTCTTTTTCTCTGCGTGCTAAGCACAGATTATGGAGCTTATCATTTTGAATCTGGACACCACAACAATCGGCCTTGTTTTTATGGTCGCTTTAGTCGCGGGTGTTGTTAAGGGCGTCGTTGGGTTCGCAATGCCAATGATCTTGATTTCGGGACTTTCCATGTTTTTGACCCCTGAGCTTGCCTTGGCGGGTTTGATTCTGCCAACGGTTGTGACCAATGGGGTTCAGGCTTTAGGACAGGGGTTTGATGCTGCACGTGCATCCGTCATCAAATTTCGTCTATTTCTGATTGTTGGAGCCATCTTTTTACTGGCGAGCTCTCAACTCGTGCGCGTCATTCCCACAGACCTCATGCTTGGCTGCCTTGGGGCATTGGTTGTCTTGTTCTCGTTCATCCAATTGATTGGATGGCAAATCCCCGTCGGCAAAGGCAATGCAGGTGGCTTGGCGATGGGCGCTTTTGCAGGGTTTGCAGGGGGATTGTCTGGTGTGTGGGGGCCTCCGACCGTGGCGTATCTGACGGCACTCAACACGGAGAAATCGGAACAAATTCGGGTTCAAGGTGTCATCTATGGACTGGGCGCCGTTATGTTGGTTTTTGCGCATTCTGTTTCGGGGATATTGACCCCATCAACAGCTCTATTTTCAGCAAGCCTTTTATTACCTGCCCTAGCGGGCTTGTATGTCGGCTCTTTGGTGCGAGAAAACATTGACCAACGTCGCTTTAAATTAGCGACATTGGCAGTGTTGTTGATTGCAGGGCTTAACCTCGTTCGGCGCGCTTGGTTTACTTAGCGAACCGGCGGCAAAATCGCTTTCGTCATCGAACAATCCTTGATCACATCGCGTCCGCAGGGCACGGGGTCGAGGGATTTGGACAGGCAAATCCGCACTTCTTGAATATGGCGATTGCGGCAGGTCACTGTGACCATATCCTTGTCCAGCTCTGGGTTCGCTTTCAAAAAGGCGTCTTCGATAACTGAGGCTGGTAATTGAACCGTTTTATCCAATTTTTTGAAAACGGCAGGGCGTGTAACAGAGGTATAGGCTGTGCGTGACAGGTCAAAATAATCACGCGCCGAAAGACCGCTACAGGTCCCATGTTTCGTCCACTGATGCCACGCTAGGCCAGAAGTTCCCATAATATCTGTCATTGAGTTGGTCATTTGCCGTGAAGGCTGTCGTTCCAATGTATTACAGTAAGATGGCCATCCTTGGTGATATTGTGGCCAAAGCCCATGCAGGGTCCAGCCAAAGTCATGCCGTGGATCGCATTGATCAGAATTCTTGGCATCCCCTTCTAATTCACAAAAGCTCGGCGTCCAACTTAGAGCCATGACATAGTAGTCAAAGTCATCGGCCCAAGCGACGGAGCTGGTCAGCATAGAGGCTGCTGCAATAAGATTTCTGATGATGTTCATTCGCTCTTCCCTTTCCGTCGCAAGACGTATATAGACACCCACAAGTTCCCCTACACTGGTAACCCGCCTTGGAAAAGGCCGCCTGCAGGTCAGGCAACGGGGAAAATGTATTAAGGAGTGACGGATATGTCCAAACCAATTATGGCACGCGCGACGGCAGTATGGCTCGTTGACAACACCACATTAACGTTCAAGCAGATTGCTGACTTTGTTGGTATGCATGAACTTGAAATCCAAGGGATCGCTGATGGTGATGTCGCGGTTGGTGTCAAAGGGTTTGACCCCGTTTCCAATAATCAGCTCGATCAAGAAAATATTGATGCCGCTGAAAAAGATCCGCTTCAAAAACTAAAGCTCAAGTTTAACGCAGCCGCAGTTGGCGAAGAAAAGCGTCGCGGGCCACGTTACACGCCATTGTCAAAACGCCAAGATCGCCCTGCGTCGATTTACTGGTTGGTTAAATTCCACCCTGAATTGACCGATGGCCAGATTTCAAAATTGGTTGGCACAACAAAACCAACAATCCAAGCCATCCGTGAGCGGACGCATTGGAATATTGGTAACATTCAACCTATTGATCCGGTTGCTTTGGGGTTGTGTAAGCAATCAGAATTGGACGCGGCTGTGCAAAAAGCTGCTGCGAAAAAAGCGGCTGATGGGTCTGTCATGAGCGATGATGAACGCCGCAAGTTGGTGAGCACAGAGCAATCCTTGGGTATGGAAGCTGAGCCGAAAATACCGTCTGCGATTGAGGGCCTTGAAGCCTTTACATTGCGCGAGGACGAAGAGGATGCGGATCAAGAGGATTCTAACGATTACCTCGATGCAGATAGCTTCTTTAACCTCCCCGGTGATGATCAACCTGAGTTGGACGACTAAGTCCAAGCAGATCATACAAAATCGCAAAAGCTTCGGACGCCCTGTCCGGAGCTTTTTTCGTTAGAATTAAACTTTTTTGCGAGCTTTGAGTGCGGCTGAGATTGTGCCGTCATCCAAATAATCAAGCTCGCCGCCGATTGGCACGCCTTGGGCCAATGAGGTCACGCTGACTTGGTTTTCTAACTGATCGGCAATGTAGTGCGCTGTTGTTTGGCCATCAATTGTCGCGTTAAGCGCGAGGATGAGCTCTTTTATCTCTTCGCTGACGACGCGATCCATAAGTTTAGGGATTCCTAATTCATCAGGGCCTATGGCGTCCAAGGCTGACAGTGTCCCCCCCAAGACATGATAGCGTCCTTTGAATACAGAGGCGCGCTCCATCGCCCAAAGGTCAGCGACGTCTTCGACCACACAGATTTCACCATTTGCACGCCGATCATCTGAGCAAATATCACAAATGTCTGAGGTTCCGATATTACCACAATTAAGACATTCCCTTGCAGTCGTTGCCACACGCTGCATTTGATCGGCAAGTGGCATCATCAAAAGGCCCCGTTTGCGAATCAGATGCAGGACAGCACGGCGCGCAGAACGTGGACCAAGCCCAGGGAGCTTGGCCATAAGGTCGATCAAGGCATCAATGTCCTGTGTATCGGCCATGCCTTAGAAGGGCAGGTTCATACCCGCAGGCAAACCTAGGCCTTCGGTGATTTTAGACATTTCTTCTTTGGCACGTTCGCTGGCTTTTTGCTGAGCGTCTTTGATGGCGGCGAGAATAAGATCTTCGACGACTTCTTTGTCGTCACCATTAAAGATGGAGGGATCGATGTCCAAGCCGCTGAGGTCGCCTTTGGCTGTGCAGGTCGCCTTAACAAGGCCCGCGCCAGCTTCACCTTGTACGGTGATTGAATGCAAGTCATCTTGCATTTGCGCAACTTTGCCCTGCATTTCCTGTGCGGCCTTCATCATTTTGGCCATGTCGCCCATGCCTCCAAGTCCTTTAAACATTGTTATGTCTCCTGATTAGTCTTCTTCAAATGGGTCCCATTCATCTTCGACCTCAGGCAGGGCGTCTGCCTGTGCTCTAGCGATGATATCGTTTTGGGTTCGGATTTCGGTGATTTTGGATTTCGGAAAGGCAAGCATGACAGCTTGAACCATGGGGTGGGCGCTTGCCTCGGCTTTTAGCGCGAGGTCCGCCGCATCGTTTTTCTCCGAAATGGTTTCCTGTCCGCCGTCACTGACAACACTGATCGCCCAACGATTGCCTGTCCACGCTTGGAGCTTGCTGCCTAATCGCTGCGCGAGATCGGAGGGCGCATTTTCGGTCGGCACAAATTCAATGCGACCTGGTTGGTAATTCGCCAAACGAACGCAGCCTTCAACCTCGACCAAGAGTTTCACATCACGATTAGAGCGGATCAATTCCACGACATGTTCAAAGGTCGGAAACCGCGCCAGTGAATTTTCCAATGCAACCGCCTGAACCGCACCCGTTGAGGTAGCAACGGGACCAGTCGACGGAGCATTCGTCGCGTTTTGTGCGCCGATTGCGGAGGTTTGGCTATGTCCCATTGACCCACGCGGGGCGCCACCGCCGGAGGGTGGTGGGGGCGGAGGTGTTTCCTGCAGCTTGCGCATCAATTCCTCAGGCGAAGGCAAATCCGCGACATGTGTCATTCGGATCAACGCCATTTCGGCCGCCATCATGGAATTGGGCGAACTTCCAACTTCGTCTAGAGATTTTAGTAACATTTGCCACATGCGTGTCAGTACGCGCATTGGCAATTGCTCGGCCAAAGACTGGCCGCGTGCGCGTTCATCGGGGGACACAGTCGGATCATCCGCGGACTCAGGCGTGATTTTGACGATTGAAATCCAATGCGTAATTTCAGCCAGATCGCGCAGAACCGCCATTGGGTCAGCCCCATCGGCGTATTGTGATCCAAGCTCATCAAGTGCCGCGCCCGCATCGCCGCGCATGATCATGTCAAACAAATCCATAACCCGTCCACGATCCGCAAGGCCCAACATTGCGCGCACTTGATCGGCAGTGGTTTCCCCCGCGCCATGTGAAATAGCTTGATCCAAGAGCGAGGTTGCATCGCGCGCTGAGCCTTCAGCCGCGCGGGTGATCAAGGCCAAGGCATCATCTGAAATTTCAGCATTTTCAGAGGTCGCAATCTTGCGAAGCAATGCGATCATGACCTCAGGTTCAATGCGTCTGAGATCAAAGCGTTGGCACCGTGATAGAACCGTAACGGGAACTTTGCGAATTTCTGTTGTTGCAAAGATGAATTTAACGTGTGCGGGTGGCTCTTCTAATGTTTTGAGCAATGCGTTGAAGGCATTGTTCGAGAGCATGTGAACTTCGTCGATGATGTATATTTTATATCGCGCTGAGGCGGTTCTATAATGGACGCTTTCAATGATTTCGCGAATGTCATCGACACCCGTGCGGCTCGCGGCGTCCATTTCCATGACGTCAACATGGCGTCCTTGCATGATTGCAACGCAATGTTCACAGGTGCCACAAGGATCCGTTGTCGGCTGCCCTGTGCCATCTGGGCCGATGCAATTCATGCCCTTGGCGATGATACGTGCTGTGGTCGTTTTACCCGTTCCTCGGATACCAGTCATGACAAAAGCTTGGGCGATGCGATCCGCTTCAAACGCGTTTTTAAGCGTGCGCACCATGGCATCTTGGCCAACTAAGTCGGCAAATGTTTCAGGCCGATATTTGCGTGCCAGAACCTGATAAGTATTTTGATCGGTTTGTGTCATGGGACCCGTGGACTATTTTATGTAATGACAAGCTAAGGTGTTAGTTGGTCGCCGTCTAGGGGATAGCAAGGGTTGGCCGACGTTTTCAGCAGATAAAACTCTCGGTTGGTAACTTGCGCTTTGATGTGCTTTGCTTCAAATCGAGTGGGAGAGCTTAGAAAGGTGCAACGTGTTTTCAATCTCGGATATCCAAATTGGGCAAGGCGTGATCGGCATTTCGCCTATCGTTGGTCGGGATGGCGATTATGAGGGGGATCTGAGAACGCTCATAAACTGGCTACCTGATGTTGTGCTGAGCCTCGTTGAATTACATGAATTCAAATCGGTGGGTGCTCAGGATTTTCCGGATGATCTTGCAAAACATGATATCAAATGGCTGCACTTTCCAATCAAAGATTATGCCTGTCCTAATGCAGGAGAGGACGCGTTGTGGATAGCAATCGGCGCGATCTTGCAAACGGCGTTGGCACAAAACACCCGTGTTTGCATTCACTGTCGGGGTGGGTGTGGGCGATCAGGAATGATAGCTCTGCGTGCAATGATAGATGCAGGTGAACGCGCTGAAGAGGCGCTTGAACGTTTGCGCAGCTGTGTGGCATGTGCCGTTGAAACAGACGAACAAATGGCATGGGCAACATCTGGGCGGGTAAACAATGTTGTGGGATAAAGGTGAGAGGCTGGACAGCGACCCAAGCGGGTCTCGTTACGGCTGCTTCCTTCCGGACCTGACCGAGTTGGCGAGGCGCTCGCCCGCGCCAACCTCTCGAGGAGTTAGATATTGCGCTTTGCGCAAGATTGCAAGCGACTGGGGTAGATTGATTTGTCATCTTGTCGGATCATATTTGCAAAAGATTCAAACGGAGGCGTTGAGCCGATGAAAATAGCGGAAACAGTCACCTTTGGTGGATCCGGGCTGGAACGCCATGCAGAATTGCGCGGCACGCAAGATGCCTCACCTGCGCAGGGTGACCTTGCAGTTCTTGTGTGGCGCGGCAAAATTTTCATGGACATAGATCCAACGAAAGGGTTGGCGTTGATTGATGCATCTCATTCGATTTGCACGACGGCCTCGCATTTATTTTTGGGCCGCGATAATGGCATAGGATTACATGCCTTTGATATCTCGTCGTGGGAACCAGTGGATCAAGACGTCCCAGATGGGACAAGCTTTTTTGATCCCAGTTTGCAGGTTCATCCTGAGCTACCACAGACACAGGCATTTTGTGAATTGCGCTCGCGCATGAATGAGCTCACCCCGAGAGAGGCGGAATTGGCCGCAACGGCTAAGGCGTTGTTTCATTGGCACAGATCCCATAAATTTTGCCCCAAATGCGGGGGACGCACAGAGGTCAAACAATCAGGCTGGCAACTGAGTTGTTCAAACTGTCAGGCGCCGCAATTTCCACGCACAGACCCCGTTGTCATTATGTTAATCACTCATGGGGACAGTGTTCTCATGGGCCGCTCGCATGGGTGGCCCGAAAAAATGTATTCTCTGTTGGCGGGATTTATTGAACCGGGCGAAACAATCGAAGCGGCAGTGCGTCGAGAAGTGTATGAAGAGGCCAATATACGTGTCGGCCAAGTGAGCTATCTCGCCTCACAACCATGGGCTTTTCCGTATTCGCTCATGTTTGGGTGTCATGGCGAAGCTGAGACAACGGATATTAATGTTGACCCAGAAGAACTTGATGATGCATTTTGGATAACTAAATCAGAGCTGCATGAGGTGTTTTCTGGCAACAGTGACAGGATAATGCCCGCACGAAAGGGGTCCATAGCCCATTTTTTAGTAAAGAACTGGCTTGCGGATCGCTTAGAATAGTGAATTAAAGAAGAAAAAATTAAGGGGTGGCAGATGAAATTTTCAAAGAGTGAAGACGTCGAAATGGATCAAGACGCGCTTTTTGCAAAGGTTTCTAATTTTAGCATGTTCGAACGGCTGATCATTCGTCGAGGCGTTTCCTTAGAACGTGTTGCGGGCACCCCCGAAAATGCCGTGGGTATGGCATGGGACAGTGACTTTCAATTTCGCGGCAAAAAGCGGTCTGCGCGAATCGAAATTACGGAATATGACGCCCCGAACTTGCTTAAGTTCCATGCGAAAAGTCAGAACATAGAAGTTCGTTTCGAAATCGACCTGACAGCGTTGTCTGCAAAGCGCACGCGCATGGTGGTCACATCCGTCCTTGATCCAAAATCCTTGTCAGCGCGACTGTTTGTTCAATCCATGAAGCTCGGACGGTCGAAATTGAACAAACGATATTCGCAGCGTGTTCGTCAATTCGCGAGCGAATTAGAAAGCTCCCAAGCCTAGTTGCGGCTTGGGTCTTTTGGGTAAACGCCCAAAATTTTGATCGAATCGGTGAAATAATCTAATTCGTCCATGGCGCGTTTAACGGCGGGATCTTCAGGATGACCTTCGATGTCTGCATAAAATTGAGAGGCGTTGAAGGATCCACCGATCATATAGCTTTCTAACTTTGTCATGTTGACGCCGTTAGTTGCAAAACCACCCATCGCTTTGTAAAGCGCCGCAGGGATGTTGCGGACTTGAAAAACAAAGCTTGTCATCATTTTTCCCGGGCCCCTTGGGGTGTAATCAGGGTAACGCGACATGATCAAAAAACGTGTGGTATTATGGCCAAAATCCTCGATATCACTCGCCAAAACAGTAAGGCCGTGAATCTCTGCAGCGATCGAACTGGCCAAGACACCATCCAATGATCCTAGATTCGTCGCTAAGTCTTTTGCCGCGCCCGCGCTGTCCACAGCTGATTCTGCTTCGATTCCATTTTTGTCCAAAAATTTCTGCGCTTGGGGTAGCAAGACCAAATGGGCGCGTACTTTGCGCACTTGATCCAAGGTTACGCCTGGACGCGCCATAAGGCTGATGCGAACCCGTGTGAAACACTCCCCAACAATGTGGAGCCCTGATTCTGGCAAGAGGCGGTGACTATCAGCAACGCGGCCATATGTAGAGTTTTCAACGGGCAACATGGCAAGATCTGCTAAATTGTTACGTACGGCATTGATAACATCCTCAAATGTGCGGCAGGGGAGCGGCTCCATTTCTGGATGTGTTGCATGGCAGGCCTCGTGCGAATAAGCGCCAAGTTCTCCTTGAAAAGCGATACGATTGGACATTTCTTACCTTTTTTGCATTTTGGGCGTTTCGTCGCGCCTCATATATCTTGCATAATGGGTTTGGAAACGGATAGAAAGCGCCCAGACCACAGTAAATGGAACACGGGCAATGCTTGATACGATGACCTTCACCAAAATTCTGGGCGGCTTTTGCGGCGCGCTGTTGATTTTTCTTCTCGGCAACTGGGTTGCAGAAATTTTCTATCACGTAGGATCAGACGGTCATGGTGATGGAGAACACAAAGCGGGTTACTACATCGAAGTGGCCGAAGCTGAAGCTGATGACGCCGAAGAAGAAGGCCCGTCCTTTGCGGAACTATTGGCAAGCGCCGATGTTGCTAAGGGTGAAAAGGTTTTTGGTAAATGTAAAGCCTGTCATAAACTAGAAGACGGCGCAAACGGAACTGGTCCTCATCTCTATGGTGTTGTCGATCGCGCTGTCGGAGCCGTTGATGGATTTGGCTACTCTGGCGCAATGGTTGCAGTCGCGGATGTCTGGGATGCAGATCACTTGAACGGATTTTTGACAAACCCCAAGAAATACGCACCAGGTACAAAAATGGGCTTTTCTGGTTTGAAGAAAGAAACAGATCGCGCTAACCTCATCGCATATTTGGCGACAATCGGCGGTTAATCTGACCTGAATGTTATTCAAAAGGGCCGTGGCATTCGCTGCGGCCTTTTTCTTTTGCACATTTCTGTGAGGTTTCTACTTGAATGTGGTCATCTCTAGGCTTTAGCCTATTTTAAAAGATGAACATCTTCACAGGGGTGGAAAATGAACAAAACAAAATCACGCGCGATAACCGTTCTACCGAATAGATATTTATCAATATTGATCATGGGATTTTCCATATTGATCCTTTGGGCGGGGCTTGGCTTTGCTCAGGGTAATATAACCAAAACCCATGCTTTGAATTTCTTTGGCGCTCCAAAATATGGACCCGACGCGCCGCATCTGGATTATGTAAATCCCAACGCGCCCAAGGGCGGTGAAATATCAATTTGGGCTCCGGGTACGTTTGATTCGATGAATCCATACACGCGCAAGGGAAATTCAGGGGCTTTGGCTTCCGCTCCTTATGAAGCCTTGCTCGAGGCAACAAGCGATGAGGTTGGGACATCTTACGGACTGTTAGCAGAAAGCTTGGAGTATCCTGACGATTATTCATGGGTGATTTTTAACATCCGTCCCGAAGCACGGTTTTCTGATGGGTCCGATGTCACTGCGGAAGATGCGCTTTATACCTATAACTTGTTCCTAACCCAAGGATTGCCCAGCTATCGTGCCTATCTCGCGCAAATTGTCACTGGGGCTGAGGTTCTTGGGCCAAAGCAAATCAAATATACGTTTTCGCCTGACGCCTCGCCACGTTCTACAATCCCGATTGTGGGCGGCTTGCCCGTCATGCAAAAGAAATGGTTTGAGGACACTGGACATGTTTTGGATGAAAGCCGTCTGGAAATGCCAATCGGATCCGCGCCTTACATCCTTGAAAGCTACGATATCAATCGCAACGTGGTTTATAAACGACGGGATGATTATTGGGGTAAAGACCTTTGGTTAAACAAGGGCCGTTCAAATTTTGATCGTATCCGAGTTGAATATTTTTCCGATAGCAACGCGGCCTTTGAGGGATTCAAATCGGGCGAATACACATTTAGAACCGAAAACACGTCCAAAGTCTGGGCGACGCAGTATGATTTCCCTGCGATCAATGATGGTTTTGTGACCAAGAAAACGCTTCCTGATGGGAACCTTGCACCTGGGCAGAGTTATATTTTCAACCTGCGCCGCGATAAATTTCAGGATATGCGCGTTCGAGAAGCGCTTGGATTGATGTTTAATTTCGAATGGTCCAATGACTCATTGTTTTATGGGGCCTATGCGCGGATCAATTCGTTCTGGGAAAATTCTGACCTTGCCGCAGTAGGCACTCCGACGGACGCAGAGCTGGCTCTTTTGACACCTCTTGCGGATCAGTTGCCTGAGGGCATTTTGGAGAATGAGGCAGTTATGTCGCCAGTATCAGGACCACGCCCAACAGATCGCAAAAACCTGCGCGCGGCGTCAAATCTCTTGGACGAGGCAGGGTGGACCGTTGGAGATGATGGGTTACGTCGGAATGCATCGGGCGACACATTACGCGTTGAAATCATGGAAGGCAGTCCAACGCTTGATCGCGTTCACCTTCCCTATATCGACAATCTGAAAAAACTGGGCGTTGATGCCGTTTATACGCGGATAGATCCTGCTCAATTTACGGAACGGCGTCGTGCGTTCGATTATGATATGATTGTCCATAGAATGCCGATGTCATTGGAACCGAGCACGTCACTCAAGCAATATTTTGGGTCTGAAACGGCGGATGTGTCCGATCGCAATGCAATGGGGCTAAAATCCACAGGTGTTGATGCTTTGATCGAGTATGTGACGAACGCGGAAACCTTAGAGGAGATGAACGTCGCAGTTCAGGCGTTGGACCGTGCTTTGCGCGCCTATAAATTCTGGGTTCCTCAATGGTTTAACGATACCCATCGCGTTGCCTATTGGGACATGTATGAGCATCCTGAAACCTTGCCGCCCTATGACTTGGGTCAGCTCGATTTCTGGTGGTACAATGCAGAAAAAGCAGAGGCGTTAAAAGCCTCGGGCGCTTTGAGGTAAATCATGGGCGCATATATCGCGCGGAGATTATTGTTGATGATCCCGACTCTTCTCGGGATCATGATCATCAATTTTGCCCTGATCCAATTCGTCCCTGGCGGTCCCGTTGAGCAAATCATTGCCCAAATGGAAGGGCACGGAGATGTGTTCGAGGGGATCAATGGCGGTGGCTCTGAATTAATGGAGGCATCAAGCGAGAGCGATTATGTCGGCTCGCGCGGGCTTCCGCAGGAATTTATCGAAGAATTGGAACGTGAGTTTGGCTTTGACAAGCCGCCGCTCGAACGCTTCCTGACGATGATGTGGAACTATATGCGCCTTGATTTCGGTGAAAGCTATTTCCGATCCATTAGCGTGATTGACCTTGTGTTGGAAAAAATGCCTGTGTCTATTTCGCTTGGGCTTTGGTCCACCTTGATTGCCTATCTTGTGTCTATTCCGCTCGGTATCACCAAAGCAGTCAAAGACGGCAGCCGCTTTGATACATGGAGCTCAGGGATCATCATTCTGGCCTATGCGATCCCAGGATTTTTGTTTGCGATCATGTTGCTGGTTCTTTTTGCAGGTGGCTCTTATTGGCAGATTTTCCCACTCAGAGGATTAACGTCCGAGAATTTTGATCAGCTCTCATGGGGTGGCAAGATATTGGATTATTTCTGGCACATCGCCTTGCCAGTGACGGCCTCGACGATTTCGGCTTTTGCGACATTGACCCTTTTAACGAAGAATAGTTTTTTGGACGAAATCCAAAAGCAATACGTCATGACTGCGCGTGCAAAAGGGTTGAGCGAAAAGCGTGTTTTATATGGGCATGTGTTCCGTAATGCGATGCTGATCGTGATAGCAGGGTTTCCTGCGGTGTTTATCGGGGTCTTTTTTGGTGGCTCCCTCATCATTGAGACGATATTTTCACTTGATGGGCTTGGTCGTCTTGGGTTCGAAGCAGCCGTTGCACGGGATTATCCTGTGATCTTTGGCACGCTGTTTATCTTTGGGTTGATGGGGTTAGTTGTCGGTATTTTGTCGGATCTTATGTATGTCTTCGTGGATCCCCGCATTGATTTTGAGAGTAGGGAAGGCTGATGACGCTGTCTCCTTTAAATCAACGTCGGTGGCGAAATTTTCGCGCGAATGGGCGGGCCTATTGGTCTCTCATCATCTTTTCTATCTTGTTCGGTATTACGCTATTTGCAGAACTTGTGGCGAACGACAAACCCATCCTTGTCAAATACCGTGGCGAATTCTTCGTGCCAGTGGTTCAATTCTATCCTGAAACGGCCTTTGGTGGGGATTTTGAAACCGAGGCTGTCTATCATGATGTTGAGGTCGAATGCCTAATTGTGACAGGTGGGATAGAGGATTGTTTTGATGATCCAGAAGGGATTATTCAATCGGTCCAAGATAACACATTTAACGCACCTGACTTTGAACAAGGCTGGGCAATGTGGCCGATCATTCGCTATTCCTATGACACGCCTGTTGATCGCCCAGGGGCCGCTCCTTTGCCACCTAATTCACAAAATTGGTTAGGGACAGATGATACCAAACGCGATGTTATGGCACGCGTTATTTATGGGTTTCGATTGTCTATCTTCTTTGCCTTTATTGTGACAGCCTGTTCCAGTTTTATTGGGATCGCGGCAGGGGCCATCCAAGGGTTTTTCGGAGGGCGCACGGACCTCTTGTTCCAACGGTTCATCGAAATTTGGGGCGCTGTTCCGTCGCTTTATGTGATCATAATTATGTTCGCTATCTTGGGGCGAAGCTTTTGGCTCTTGGTCTTTTTGTCGATTTTGTTCGGTTGGGTTGGGCTTGTCGGAGTTGTGCGCGCTGAATTCCTACGGGCGCGGAATTTGGAATATGTCCGCGCTGCGCGTGCATTAGGGGTGAGCAATCGTGTCATTATGTTCCGCCATATGTTGCCCAATGCGATGGTCGCCACATTAACCATGTTGCCCTTTATCGTGACAGGAACGATTGGCGCCTTGGCAAGTTTGGATTTCCTCGGATTTGGCTTGCCCTCATCCGCGCCATCCTTGGGCGAGCTGACGTTACAGGCGAAACAAAACCTTCAAGCGCCATGGCTTGGGTTCACAGCCTTTTTCACCTTTGCAATTATGCTCGCGCTTTTGGTGTTCATTTTTGAAGGTGTCCGCGATGCCTTCGATCCCAGAAAGACGTTTCAATGAGCCCGTTGCTATCGATCAAAGATTTGCGAATTTCCTTTACCCAAGATGGGGCTTCAAATGAGGTCGTGCATGGCGTGTCTTTTGATGTCGCGGCGGGCGAGGTTGTTGCCTTGGTCGGGGAAAGCGGTTCTGGAAAATCTGTCACCGCTTTGAGTACCGTAAATTTGCTGGGCAACAATGCGGGAGTGACAGGGTCGATAAAATATGACGGCCAAGAAATGGTCGGGGCAAGCAATGCATTGCTCCATCAAGTGCGCGGCAATGATATTAGCTTTATTTTCCAAGAGCCGATGACATCCCTAAACCCGCTTCACACGATTGAAAAACAGTTGAGTGAATCGATTGAACTGCATCAAGGGTTAGCGGGTAATGCCGTTCGGGAACGCATTTTGTATCTGCTCAACCGGGTTGGCATCCGCGATCCTGAAACGCGATTGGGGGCTTATCCGCATCAGCTATCCGGTGGGCAACGTCAGCGTGTCATGATTGCGATGGCCTTGGCGAATGGTCCCAAGCTGTTGATCGCGGATGAACCGACGACGGCGCTTGATGTCACCATTCAGGCGCAGATACTTGAACTGTTAGACGATCTAAAGGCCTCAGAAGGCATGTCGATGCTATTTATCACGCATGATCTCGGTATCGTAAAGCGGATCGCGGATCGTGTGTGCGTGATGAAAGATGGGCATATTGTCGAAACAGGCAAGACCCAAGATGTCTTTGATGCGCCAAAGCATGCGTATACAAAGACCTTGCTGTCTGCTCATTCCGTTGGCGGTCCTGAACCAATTCAAACGACGTCCCCCACTGTCGTTGAAACGCGGGATTTAAAAGTCTGGTTTCCTATCCAGCGCGGGCTGTTAAAGAGAACTGTTGGGCATGTCAAAGCGGTTAACCAAGCCTCATTAACGATCCGCGAAGGCGAGACAATTGGCGTTGTCGGAGAAAGCGGCTCGGGCAAGTCCACACTGGCCTATGCCCTGACACGATTGTTAGCATGTGAAGGTACGATCTCGTTCTTGGGGCGAGATTTAAGGGCGCTTAATACCAAACAATTGCGCGCGACACGGGCAGACATGCAAATCGTTTTCCAAGATCCCTACGGGTCATTGTCGCCACGCATGACCTGTGAACAAATCATTGCCGAAGGGCTTGGGGTGCATGGGGCTCCCTCTGGACAGAACGCCCAAGATTTGGTGCGTGAGGTCATGGTCGAAGTTGGACTTGATCCCGAAAGCATGCATCGCTACCCGCATGAATTTTCCGGTGGGCAACGTCAGCGCATTGCAATTGCACGGGCCATGATTTTGCGCCCCAAACTTGTCGTGCTGGACGAGCCGACATCCGCGTTAGATATGACGGTTCAAATGCAAATCGTGGATTTGCTGCGTGATTTGCAAAAGAAATACCGATTGGCCTATTTGTTCATCAGCCACGATTTAAAAGTGGTCCGTGCCATGTCTCATCAGGTATTGGTGATGAAACAGGGCGATATCGTTGAGCGCGGCACCGCTCAACAGATTTTCGAAGCCCCTCAAGAACAATACACGAAGGACTTGTTAAAAGCTGCTTTGGATCACTAACTGCTTGGCCCAACCATGATGCAAGACAGGCTTCTTGCTTGAAGCTTGCGACAGGCGAGGTCAGCGGTTTCTTGGGTGAGGCCGATAAAGCGCGCATCAAAACCGCGTGTGCTTTGATCAATTTTTCGCTGTGCCTGTTCCAAAGTTGCCATCTCTGCCAAAGCTGTTTTTAATAGCATTTTTTCAGCGGCATATCTGCTTGGGAAGCGGCCGATATTTATGCCCCAGTCTCGTTGACCTGTCTGAGATAGGCGTGTGACGACTCTTGGTTCGTCTGGTTTCGCTGGCTTTTGTTTAACGGCAGTAAAGGTTGGGCGCGGTCGGGGGACTGGCACAACCAAGGTGTTGGTTGCCGCCGATATATCCGTAGCCGATGCTGACACCGTTTGAGCCTCAGCCAATGCCGATGCAATTTCGTCTTTTAGATCCAAAGATGCCAAGAGGGCAGGGGCTGGATCGTTTTTGGAGGGACGCGCTTTTGGGCGGAGGCTTGCGCTCACGGCACCGTTTAGCCGCACAGTTTTTCCGGATGCTCCTGAGGGAGCAATGGTTTTGCGTTTGGGTGGAATAACTGCAACGCGGCGCGGCGCTTTGCGGAAGCCGAGATCAAGCAGTTTAGCAACCTGTGCATTTCTAGTGGCTGTTGAGCGGCCTCCAAAAACAGTGGCAATGATGCGTTCGCCATTACGTTCGGCCGAGGCAACCAAGTTGAATCCAGCGGCGCGCGTATATCCTGTTTTGATCCCATCAGCGCCTTTGTAGTTTGATAAAAAGCGTCTGTTGGTATTTGGAACTTGTTTGATACCTGCATGCGTTTCGAGACGTGAAAACAAATTGTAATAGTCTGGAAAGTCGAAAAACAGATGGCGGCCAAGTGTTGTCATATCGCGGGCTGTTGATAGGTGGCCCTGTTCGGTTAGGCCATGAGCGTTTTTAAACGTAGTCCGCTTCATCCCCAATTCTTTTGCCGTTCTGTTCATGCGGCGCGCGAATGCCGACTCGGATCCCTCAATCGCTTCGCCCAATGCTGTCGCCGCATCATTGGCGGATTTCACCGCCGCTGCACGGATCAAATACCGCAATTTAATGCGCTGGCCTGACCGTAGACCAAGTTTTGATGGTGGCTCGGAAGCCGCTTTGCGCGAAATGCGGACCTTGGTATCGAGGGAGATTTCACCTTTTTCTACGGCATCAAAGACCACGTAAAGGGTCATCATTTTGGTCAAAGAGGCAGGGTGCAAACGAGTGTCTGCATTTTCAGAATGCAAAACCTTGCCACTTCGCGCGTCAATGACGAACCCCGCATAGGGTGCTGCCATGGCCGATAATGGCAGGATGACAAACATCCATAAAGCTGATGCTATTAATACGCCCAATTTGCCCAGCGATAAACGCTGTGCTTTCACGATACATTTCATTGTCTGCCTCAATGCCGCTATTTTTATAGCTGACTTATTTTATTTTTTATCAAAGTAGCATAAGTCGAATCATGAATAAAGTGTTCTTTTCTAATGAATTTTTGACTCTTTTGGGTAGGATTTCCAACATATTGGGGTATATGCGGCATCACACCCCATAAGTTGATTTCCTCTGTTGGTTTTCCTTAATGATTGTTAAAACGTGCGACGTGCGGTGTGGCGCGATTGGAACAGGTGACGCCCCTTTTCAAATGGCTGCGTTACCTTATATAGAGTGCAAGCAGTTTGAACGGTTCGGAATCGATACTTAATGTTGCAAGACCTTCATATGATGTCCGGCTCTCAGGATGACGACGGCGACGTAGGCGTTTCCCTGAAAACGCGAGAGCGAACTAAACGGCCACCTCTTTATAAGGTGATGTTGCTGAACGATGACTACACGCCAATGGAATTTGTGGTGATGGTGCTCGAACGTTTCTTTGGGATGAATCATTCGCAGGCTTACGACATCATGATCACCGTTCACAAAAAAGGGCTGGCAGTTGTCGGGGTTTTCAGTCATGAGATCGCCGAAACAAAGGTAACCCAAGTGATGGATGCAGCGCGTCGTCATGAGCACCCTTTGCAATGTACAATGGAAAAAGAATAAGCTGTCGCTCAGACAGGTTCGTTCAAGGGATTCGCTAGCCTCATGTTTGCAGACCGTTTTGACTATGCCGTTGCGCATGTGGACTTAGATATGTCTCGGGACCGCGTATTGGTTGTTGGCCCTGTTGACCTCAATGAGTATCCGCAACTGACATCGATGAACGCGGAAATTTATTCTGATAGTTTTCTCGTAGTGCGGGACGCGCTTGAGCGCGGGTTAACCGCGAGTGCGGAGATTGCAGGCGAATTCGACACCGCGATCGTGTGTTGCCCCCGATCCAAACCACTGGCGCGTCATTTCGTGGGCCTCGCGTCTCGGGCGGTTGGTCCAAAGGGTCGCATCATCCTTGATGGCAATAAGACCGATGGTATTGAACCTCTGCTGAAAGCGGTCAAAGCTGAGACCGCTCTGGATTTTACGCTGTCCAAAGCGCATGGAAAAATTGCCTTGGTCACCGCGGGCGATTTTTTGGATTGGATTCAAGACGACTATATCGTCACCGAAACGGGACTAAAGACCAAAATCGGGGTCTTTTCTGCGGATGGCATTGATGTGGGCTCTGCCTTTCTTTTGGAGCATATGCCCGTCAAACTGGGCGCGCGTGTGGCTGACCTTGGGGCGGGATGGGGCTATCTGTCTTCGCAAATTTTAGAACGGTTTGATGTGAAATCGCTTCACCTTGTTGAATCGCAGAAGACCGCACTTGAATGTGCTCAAGAAAATTGTGCAGACGATCGCGTGTCGTTTCATTGGGCGGACGCCATTGATTGGAAGTGCAAAGAACCCCTAGATGCCATTGTCATGAACCCACCGTTTCATGTTGTGCGTGCGGCTGATCCGTCTTTGGGTTTGGCCTTTATTCGATCAGCGGCTCGGAATTTGGCGTCACATGGTCAGCTTATCATGGTCGCAAATCGTCAGCTTCCCTATGAAGAAGAATTGAACGCACGGTTTGCGCGCGTTGAAGAAGTGGCCAAAAACGGCCGTTTCAAAGTTTTCCACGCCAGCCGTCCTCGCAAGGTCGAGCGAACGCGCCGTAGCTAATACGCATAGGATAAAATATGTCTTTTTCTATTGATGGTAAAAATGTGATCGTCACCGGTGCTGCGAATGGCATTGGGCTCGCTGTGGCAAGGCACTTTGTCGATCAAGGTGCAAATGTGATGTTTGCGGATATGGACGAAGCGAGCTTGACCAAAGAGTTAGGTGAGGAACATCAAGACGGCCAAATTCAGTTTTTCGCCGGTGATTTGCGCGAAAAATTGACGATTGCCAATCTTTTGTCGGCAACGATTGATGCGTTTGATCGTGTTGATGTCTTGATTAACGCGTCGCGACAAATTCTGACTTCTGATCCCTTGGATGCGGATGACATGTCGATGGAAACGCTGCTACAGCAAAATTTGTTGACCAATCTGAGGCTCACTCAGATCGTTGCAAAACGAATGATTAAACAGTCTCAAGAGAATGACGATGTAAGTGCAGGGTCGATTGTGAATTTGTCCTCAATCGCGGCACGGCGCACGCGGCCCGACCTTTTGGCGTATTCTGTGTCTACAGCTGCCCTTGATCAAATGACGCGTTCAATGGCTGTGGCTTTGGCACCAAACCGAATTCGTGTGAACGCGGTCTCTTTTGGCTCTGTCATGTCAGCAAGCCTGCAATCGACGCTCAAGGATGATACAGCCTGCCGCACGGCTATCGAAGAACAAACACCCCTGGGTCGTATCGCATCGCCCAACGAATTGGTCGAAATGGTGCAATATCTGTCATCTGATGCGTCTAGCTTTGTCACGGGGCAAGTGATGACCGTTGATGGCGGTCGCACTTTGCTGGACCCTGTTTGCGTGTCTGCTCACTAATCCGAGACCTATTGGCGCGTTTATTCTCGAATTGCTTGCATCTTGGTTAAAACCTAATGCACAACTAGAGAAAAAAGGACGCACACTATGACCGATCTCATGACGCCGCAAAAAGATCAGGCGAGCCAATGGTTTCGCACGCTTCGCAACGACATCGTAGCCGCATTTGAAAAGCTCGAAGCAGATCACACCACGGGACCGTTTTCCGAAATAGGAGCAGGCTCTTTCGAAGTTACCGAAACCAAGCGCACCTCCGATGACGGAAGCGATGCAGGCGGTGGGTTGATGAGCGTCATGCGAGGCGGTCGTGTGTTTGAAAAGGTTGGCGTCAATATTTCAACGGTGTTCGGCGAATTGGGCGAACAGGCGCAAAATGCGATGGCCGCGCGCACAGGCATTCCTGGCATGAAAGAAGACCCACGGTTCTGGGCGTCAGGCATTAGCCTTGTTGCGCACATGCAAAACCCACACTGTCCAGCGGTTCATATGAATACACGTATGTTTTGGACACCGCATGCATGGTGGTTTGGCGGTGGGTCCGATCTGAACCCTTGCATCGAGTATGCCGAGGATACAGCCCATTTTCATAAAACCCAAAAAGACCATTTGGACCCGCATGATCCTACCCTTTATCCCAAATTAAAAGAATGGGCCGATGAGTATTTCTATGTCCCGCACCGCAATCGTGCGCGTGGCGTTGGTGGTATCTTTATGGATGATCGCTGTACAGGGGATTGGGGCGCGGATTTTGCCCTCACGCAAGACATCGGGCGGGCCTTTTTACCAGCTTACGTGCCGCTTGTGGCACGGCGTTTGCACACTGTTTCCACAGAAGAAGACAAAGACATTCAGCTTCAGCATCGCGGATTATATGCTGAGTATAATCTCGTGTATGACCGCGGGACCAAATTTGGTCTGACCACCGGTCATGATGCGAATGCTGTCTTGATGAGCCTCCCGCCTATGGCAAAGTGGCACTAACTGCGCTAGCATCCCTCAGCAAAACGGGGGATCAATATGACGTTAATTGACCAGCTGTCAGCCATTGTCGGTGAAGCTTATGTTCTGACTGGCGACGCTATTGGCAAATATGCCGAGGATTGGTTTGGCCAATATCCCTCAAAGCCCCTTGCTGTCGTGCGCCCTGCGACGACACAAGAGGTGTCAGACTTGGTCAAACTGGCGAATGCGGAACGGGTTTCGATTGTTCCGCTGAGTGGGAACACGGGGCTTGTTGGTGGGGGTCAGGCCAATGACGCGCTGATCCTGTCATTGGATCGCATGAATGCTATTCGCGAAGTTCGATCCGACGCACGTGTCGCCATAGTCGAAGCAGGCGTGATTTTGTCGGCGATGCATGATGCAGCGGATGCCCATGATCTGATTTTTCCCCTGATGTTTGGGGCGCGTGGCTCTGCGATGATTGGCGGGGTGTTGTCCACCAATGCAGGCGGGTCTAATGTTCTTCGCTATGGCAACACACGAGACTTGGTTCTTGGTGTCGAAGTTGTTTTGCCGACGGGTGAGGTCATGGACATTATGTCTGAACTTCACAAAGATAACTCAGGCTATAATCTAAAGCATTTGCTCATTGGGGCTGAAGGCACACTTGGCATTATCACTGCGGCTGTTATCAAGCTCTTTCCCAAGCCTAAGGCCGTTGCCACCGCGATGCTGGCCTGTGACTCTGTTTCGGGTGCTTTGCGCGTATTGAATGCGCTGCAGCAAGAAACAGGAAGCTGTGTGGATGCATTTGAATATATGCCTGGCCGCTACATTGATGCCCATCTTGAAAGCTTCCCCAAAGCGCGCGCTCCCTTCGACACACGTTATGATGTGAACATCTTGGTCGAAGTGTCGAGTACAATCCAGTCCATGGCGGATAGTAATGAAGAGGGCAAGCGTCATTGGGATCGTATGTTGGAGACGGTTTTGGGAACCTTTCTTGAAGATGGGATTATCACGGACGCAGTCGTTGCCCAAACAGAGGCCCAACGCCAAGAGATGTGGGCGCGCCGCGAAGTGGCAGCGGAACTCTCTTTGCGAAACCGTCCGCTAGTCAACAACGACATTGCGCTGCCGATTGATCAGGTAGAACATTTCTTAGAGAGGGCTGAAGCGGCCGTTCTTGACGTGTGTCCAACGGCCAAGATTTTGGAAGTGGCGCATCTCGGGGATGGGAATGTCCACTATGTTGTGTGGCCCCATGTAAATGACGCGGAAATATTAGATAGGATCATGGAAACGGTCGAGGATATTGTTCTAGATCTCGGGGGGAGCTTCTCGGCAGAGCATGGCATTGGGCGCAGCAAACTGAATTCGATGCGCCGCCGTAAGGATGTCGTCGCGCTAAGTGTAATGCGAGGGATCAAGCAAACACTTGATCCGTTAAATATCATGAACCCAGGGAAAGTGATCCCAGACTAGCGCCAGCTAAAGAAATCAGGACCAGCTTGGGATAGCAAAGACTGAGCCATTTCCGTACCAAGCTCCGCACCATCCTCAATTGGGCATGTTCTATCATCGCCAATGGTTTCCGACCCATCGGGGCGCAAAACTTCGCCCCGCAAGCGTAGCGTCCCGTTATCTAATTCAGCTAAGCCTGCAATCGGGGTTTCGCACGACCCATCCAGTGCGGACAAAAACGCGCGCTCTGCTGCCAATCGTTGACCTGTCGGGCCGTGGTGAATTGCGGCGAGCATTTCGGCGGCACGCATATCATCAATACGGCGTTCAATCCCGATCGCACCCTGAGCCACTGCGGGAAGCATGTCTTCGACGGAGATAGCCGATTGCGCCACATGCGCCATGTCCAAACGGTTCAGGCCAGCTTGTGCCAAAAACGTACAGGCTGCGACGCCGTCTTCTAATTTTTTCAGGCGGGTCTGAACGTTGCCGCGAAATTCGACGACGTCTAAATCGGGCCGTTTGTTCATGAGCTGAGCATTGCGACGAAGAGAGGACGTGCCAACCACCGTTCCTGCGGGCAAGTCTGATAAAGTTTTGAAATTTGGCGACACAAACGCATCACGCACATCTTCGCGAGGAAGGTATGTATCCAGCGTCAAACCATCGGGTTGTTGGACGGGCATATCCTTCATCGAATGGACAGCAATGTCAATTTTACCTGACAGCATGTCGTCTTCGATTTCACGCGTAAACAAACCCTTGCCGCCAATTTCCTTTAATGGACGATCAAGAACACGATCTCCTGTCGTCTTGATAACGACAATTTCAAAGGCCTCAGGGGGCAATTCAAAAGCATTTACAAGGCGTTGGCGCGTTTCATAGGCTTGAGCAAGCGCCAAAGGCGAGCCGCGTGTGCCGATGCGAAGTGGGGCGGATGGTGTGGGTAAAATAATAGACATGGTTAAGGTTTAGACGCGCTTTGATTGGAAAACAAGAAGGTTTACTTGACATATCTTGGATAAAAAGTGACCAAGGCACAAAAGAGGAGTACTGAAATATGTCTGAGCAAAAGAAAATCCTAAAGGCGCTTGCGGGAGAAACACAAAAGTCGCCACCAATTTGGATGATGCGTCAGGCCGGTCGGTATTTACCCGAATATCGTGCAACACGCGCACAAGCTGGGGATTTCTTGTCGCTCTGCTATAACAGCGAGCTTGCTGCCGAAGTCACACTCCAGCCCATCCGCAAATACGGATTTGACGCGGCGATTTTGTTTGCCGACATCTTGCTTCTTCCTCAGGCTCTCGGTGCGGATTTGTGGTTTGTGACGGGCGAAGGCCCAAGGTTATCAACAATTACGCAGCCAGATGATTTTGCGAAACTAAAGTCGATAGACGATATTCATGAAACATTGTCACCCGTCTATGAGACAGTGAAAATTCTGTCAAAAGAATTGCCAAGTGAGACGACGTTGATTGGTTTTGCGGGCGCGCCGTGGACTGTTGCGACATATATGATTGCCGGGCGCGGAACGCCTGATCAAGGGCCAGCACATGCGCTCAAGGCGGAAAACTTGCCTTTGTTTGAAAGCATCATCGATTTGCTAACGGCATCGACCATCGAATACCTGTCGTGCCAAATCAACGCAGGCGCTGAAGTGGTCAAAATTTTTGACAGCTGGGCGGGATCGCTCAAAGGGGACGATTTCGAGAAATACGCCCTTGAGCCGGCGAAACGCATAACGCGTGCGATTAATGAACGCCATCCAGGTGTGCCGATTATCGGGTTCCCACGTGAAGCTGGCGATAAATACATCGGGTTTGCTAAGGCAACTGGCGTTGATTGCGTTGCCGTGGATAACTCTGTGTCCGCCGAGTGGGTGGCGAAACATGTTCAAACTGATGGATGTGTGCAAGGCAATTTGAAGTCATCGCATATGGTAACAGGTGGTCAGGCCTTGGTCGATGAGACACGACAAATTGTGGAAGCCTTGAACAAAGGCCCGCATATTTTCAATCTTGGTCACGGCATTACACCTGATGCCGATCCAGACAATGTGCACCTTATGATCGAAACAGTCCGATCTTATGACTAACTTACCAATGGGGGATGCCATGGTAGATATCTTAAATGTCAGTGTGCTGACAAAGCGTTACGACAGCGGTTTTGAGGCCTTAAAGGGCGTAGATTTGACCGTAAAATCGGGTGAAATCTTTGCTCTCTTGGGACCAAATGGTGCGGGTAAGACCACTTTGATCTCTACCATTTGTGGGATTACCTCCTCGACGGGTGGTTCGGTAGAAGTGGGCGGGCATGATATCGTCAAGGAATTTCGCGCCGCACGCCGATTGGTTGGATTGGTCCCTCAAGAGATTTCCCTAGAGCCGTTTGAGACGGTTCTAAACACAGTCCGTTTTTCACGGGGACTGTTTGGTAAACCGAAAAATGAGGCTTACCTAGAGAAAATTCTCAAGGATTTATCTTTGTGGGATAAGCGAAGCAATCGGATTATGGAGCTGTCCGGCGGCATGAAGCGCCGCGTGTTGATTGCCAAAGCTCTTAGCCATGAACCTCGGCTCTTGTTTTTGGACGAACCAACGGCGGGTGTCGATGTTGAATTGCGCAAAGACATGTGGGACGTCGTTGCGGAGCTCAAATCCAAAGGCGTGACAATCATTCTAACAACGCATTACATCGAAGAAGCAGAGGCCATCGCCGATCGCATCGGGGTTATTAGCAAAGGTCAGCTATTGCTTGTTGAAGAAAAACAAGAATTGATGCGTAGGCTTGGTCAAAAGAAAATGACCGTTGAATTGCAGTCACCCCTTGATCAAATACCTGAGACGCTCAATGAATTTGACCTCGCAATTGGCGAGGATGGGGCAAGTCTTGTGTACACATACGACACCCGCGCAGAGCGTACAGGCATAACCGCGTTGTTGTCCGCAATCGCAAGTGCTGGTTTGGTGTTGAAAGACCTGCAAACAGACCAATCCTCACTCGAAGATATATTCGTCACACTTGTGAAGGAGGACGCGGCGTGAGTTTTAGTGCAATTTGGGCCATTTACGTTTTCGAAATGGCACGCTTCTTTCGGACGTTGACGCAAAGCTTTGTGTCGCCTGTAATCTCAACATCGCTTTATTTTGTGGTCTTTGGTGCCGCAATCGGAAGCCGTATCCAAGAGGTCGATGGGATCAGCTATGGCGCGTTTATTGTTCCGGGTTTGATCATGCTATCGGTGATTACTCAGTCTATATCGAATGCGTCCTTTGGAATTTACTTCCCTAAATTCATAGGAACCATTTACGAACTTTTGTCTGCGCCAGTGAGCTTTATTGAAATTGTCATTGGGTATGTTGGGGCCGCGGCGACGAAATCTCTTTTTATTGGTGTGGTGATTTTGGCAACCTCGGCATTGTTCGTTGATATTCAAATTGCGCATCCCGTGGCGATGCTCTTGTTTTTGGTGCTGACCTGTTTGTCCTTTTCCTTGATGGGGTTCATCATCGGGATATGGGCACGTAACTTTGAACAGCTGCAATTGGTTCCCTTGCTCATCATCACGCCGCTCGTGTTTTTGGGCGGATCATTTTATTCGATTTCCATGCTGCCGCCGTTTTGGCAAATTGTGACGAAATTGAACCCTGTTGTGTATCTGATATCGGGTTTCCGGTGGTCGTTTTTTGACACAGCTGATGTTCCTGTCGCCGTGAGCTTGGCTGCTATTTTTGCCTTTACAATTATCTGCATAGGCATAATTGGCTGGATCTTTAAAACGGGTTGGCGCATTCGCAACTAAGTTACAAAATAATGTCATGAATTAGAGAACGCATCCTTGTTTAATGGGGTGCGTCTCTCTACATCGTTCCTATGATGAAATACTTGCCAATTCGAAAAAATCGCAAAACAGTTTCCGTCGTTCGGCTGAGCGGTGTGATCTCTGCATCCTCTCGCGGCGGCCTGAGTGATCAATCGCTCGCGCCTGTGCTTGAAAAGGCCTTTCGCAAGGGCAAACCCTCTGCTGTTGCCTTGGTTATTAATTCGCCCGGTGGATCGCCTGTTCAATCTTCGCTTATAGGGGCGCGTATCCGTCGGCTTGCTGAGGAAACGGAAACGCCTGTTTATGCCTTTGTCGAAGATGTTGCGGCGTCTGGCGGATACTGGCTTGCTGTGGCTGCGGATGAAATCTTTGTGGATCAAAGCTCGATCGTTGGATCCATCGGTGTCATTTCAGCGGGATTTGGCGCGCATGAGTTCTTAAACCGCTATGGGATTGAACGTCGTGTTTACACGGCTGGTAAATCCAAATCGATGTTGGACCCCTTTAGACCAGAAAATCCCGAAGATGTGGAACGGCTCAAGGGATCCTTGGAAGATATCCATGAGGTATTTAAATCTCATGTCCTGAGCCGTCGCAAAGGCAAAATCATTGAGGATCAAGATTTGTTCACTGGCGAAATTTGGCTCGGCCAAAAGGCTGTTGATTTGGGATTAGTCGACGGTGTTGGTCATCTCGTTCCCATTATGAAGGAAAAATTCGGCGACAAGGTCAAATTCAGAGTGTCCGAGAGGAAAAAATCCTTTCTTGGGAAGTTTGGAATGTCCTTTGCATCGCAGATGGTAGATTTCGTAGAAGAACGAGCCGCCTTTGCTCGTTTTGGTCTATAAGATGATCGTAAAAATCGTCGTCTTATTCTTAGTGGGCATGATGGTTCTCGCCATGTTTGGGAAATTCAAATTTCCTGGTCAACGGCAACTCGAGGCCGCGCGCTGTCAAACATGTAAACGGTTTCGCATCGGCCCCAAAGGCTGTGGTTGCAAGATTCGAAAATAGGAGCAGTTGATGTTTTGGTTTATGTCCGCACTCGGCCTTGTCATCTTGTTGTTGGCGGGCGACGCTTTGGTCAAAGGTGCGGTTAATCTAAGCCTACGCTTAGGCATTCCGGCCCTCATCGTCAGTCTTACAATCGTTGCATTCGGGACCTCAGCGCCTGAATTGTTGATTGCGATCAATGCTACGCTGGACGATGCGCCAGGAATTGCAATGGGGAATGTCGTTGGATCGAATACGGCCAATATCCTGTTGGTTCTAGGCATTCCAGCAGTCATAAGTACGCTCCACACCAAAGACTGTGATACAGTTCGAAATTATCTTTATATGATGATAGCCTCGATCGTGTTTGTCGGCCTTGCCTTCACGGGCGAATTTGGCGTTTGGCAGGGTCTCATTTTGCTTGCTATGCTCGCCTTTGTGCTCATCAGCGCGGCGCGTGATGCGATATCCCAAAGAGGGTGTACTGCAGCAGCTGATGATATGGATGATTTAGAGGGCGTTGACCCAAC
>CBFHKO010000003.1:0-233059 GCA_965656445.1 uncultured Paracoccaceae bacterium | reverse complement strand
AGGAGGTGACGTTTGGAACAACGAAGCAGGCCGCTTGGGGAAGGGTTGCGCGGATCTCTGCACTTGGGACCGCGTGGATGTGAATATTTGCGGTTTCGGCCTTGGTGAAAAAGATATCAAGACCAGCCTCATTGCGAAAACGAGAGAGTAGTCTGTTCAAATCTGTACTGAGCGAGCCCGGAATGCGTCCTTCGAGGCGGACTGAAATGGGACCTTCAAACCGAGTGAAAACAGGAAGAGCCCGACCGTTTTCCAATTCAAAAGTGAGATCCAAAAAGTCACGCTGTAAATCACTGTTCGAGTGGCGCGTGCTGTGACCTCCCGATACGGGAAAAGGGTTTTGAATGAGTTGGCTATTCACCCCTTGGCTGGACCGTGTTGCAACTTCGCTCGGGGTGGCCGGCATACAGGCACCAAGCATGAGGCAAAGAGGGAGTAAAAGACGTCTCATTACCACTCTACCTTTGCTTGTATTAAATGCGATGCCTTTGGGTAACTCAATAAAGTCATTCAATATAGCCCTTATTTCAATTGCTCGGTTGAAATGATTTTTATTGTGTTAATTGGGCCAAATTGTGACCCAATAAAGTTGTTTTCCCGAATAAACCTAGACGGGAAAACGGCAAGCAAGCTTTATCGCTGGGAACGCGCCATAAAGGCTAAACGTTCAAAAAGATGCACATCTTGTTCGTTTTTCAACAAAGCGCCGTGCAATTTAGGCAAGGCATTTGCGCCATCACGTTTGAGGTCCTTTGGGCTAAGGTCTTCGGCCAAAATCAACTTTAGCCAGTCCAAAACTTCGGATGTTGACGGCTTTTTCTTGAGCCCAGGTTGCTCGCGGACATCGAAGAATTGCGTCAAAGCTGTCGTGAGCAATGTCTCTTTGATATTCGGATAGTGCACTTTGACGATGTCGCGCATCGTGGCTTCATCTGGGAACTGTATGTAGTGGAAAAAACAGCGACGCAAAAAGGCGTCTGGCAATTCTTTTTCATTATTTGACGTAATAATCACCACAGGACGGTTCACCGCCGAAATTGTTTGGCCCGTTTCATAGACGTGAAAGGCCATTTTATCCAATTCTTGCAACAAGTCATTTGGGAATTCGATATCGGCTTTGTCCACTTCATCAATCAGCAAGACAACCTTTTTGTCGCTTTCAAAGGCTTGCCAGAGTTTCCCTTTGCGAATGTAGTTGGCGACATCATGCACGCGCTCTTCGCCAAGTTGGCTGTCTCTTAGACGGCTCACGGCATCATATTCATAGAGGCCTTGTTGTGCTTTGGTGGTGGATTTGATGTTCCACTCAATGAGCTCCATACCCAGCCCTTGAGCCACTTGCTTGGCCAGCTCTGTTTTCCCCGTGCCTGGCTCGCCCTTGATCAAGAGTGGTCGCTCTAGTGTCACTGCTGCATTCACCGCAATCATCAAATCTTGGGTGGCAACGTAGGTATCTGTCCCAGTAAATTTCATAGTTCGCCTCTTAATTGTTTTTTCGATACATAGCCTTAAATTTTTTTCACGGCAATCTATGTCTATTGCTAGTGACAATCCTATATGGTTCGGATAGGAGAGGGCCAGCCCAAGTACCATTATTAAGAGGAGCGGGGCATGTCTGAAGCTGACTTGCTTGAGGGGGAAACAATGAAACAAGATTCTATTTTGCCGGATGGGTATACCCCTGCAGAAGACGAACCATTCATGAATGATCGTCAACTTGAATATTTCAGAAAAAAATTAACAGACTGGAAAAACGATATTCTTGAAGACAGCCGCGACACGATCGAGGGGCTTCAAGATTCCACACGCAATATTCCAGACGTGAATGACCGCGCGAGCGAAGAAACGGATCGCGCTCTTGAATTGCGCACACGTGATCGTCAACGCAAGCTCGTGTCCAAGATTGAGGCCGCTTTGCGCCGTATCGATGAGGGCGAATATGGCTACTGCGAAGTGACAGGGGAACAAATTTCCCTCAAACGCTTGGATGCACGCCCGATTGCGACCATGACGTTAGAAGCACAAGAACGTCACGAACGCCGCGAAAAAGTTCATAGAGACGATTAATTGGATGCCGCAGGTGACTGCGGCATTTTTCGTTGAGGCGGCTTATGAAAACAGTTCATGTGGTGGGTGCTGGGATTGGCGGATTGGCCGCGGCGCTGGCCTTGGCCAAACGCGGCCATCGCTTAGCCGTATTTGAGCAAGCCCCTGAGCTGAGCGAAGTGGGCGCAGGCATTCAAATCAGCCCGAATGGATTGGCGGTCCTTACCGCCCTTGGGGTCGCAGATGACCTCATAGCCAAAAGTATCAGCGCCCAAGCGGTCGAATTGCGCGATTACCGAAACGCTCGGTTAGTCGCACGACTTGATTTGGACCGCTATGCGCCAGATCTTACATATATATTCGCCCATCGACATGATGTTATTTCAACGCTGTATGAGGCCTGTAAATCGCTGAATGTCGATTTTCACTTTGGTGAGAGGCTTGTGCAATTCGAGGGACGCACACTCGAATTCGCCTCTGGCCTCGTTTCAGAGGCGGATGTCGTAATTGGCGCGGATGGATTGCACTCAAAGCTCCGATCCGTTGTTGCCACACAAAGTGAGCCGTTTTTTACAGGGCAAGTGGCGTATCGGGCTGTTGTGGATAATGTGAATGATCAAGGCGCTGTTGCCATGATCCATATGGCACCAAACGCACATATCGTTAGCTACCCGGTCAGAGATGGACGCAAGCTCAACTTAGTTATGGTGCGGGAACAGGATCAGTGGATCAAAGACGGGTGGCGTAATCCCGTAGAGGCCGCTGAGGTTCAGCAGCATTTTTCCCAATTCCAAGGACCGATTGCAGGGGCACTGGCTGAGGTTCAGGATGTGTTTGAATGGGGGCTCTTTCGGTATCCTGTCGCGGATAAATGGCATAATACTCAGGCCGTTTTGCTTGGGGATGCCGCGCATCCAACTTTTCCGTTCATGGCGCAGGGGGCGAACCTTGCGCTAGAGGATGCTTGGGTGTTGGCCGAATGTCTTAGCGCATATCCAGAGACATCAGAGGCTTTGGCGCACTTTCAATCCCGCCGCCACCCGCGCGTCACGCGTATTGTAAATGCAGCATCAAAAGCCGCGTGGAAATATCATTTAGCGTCTTGGCCTCTTCGGACATCTGCGCATCTTGCGATGTCTACGCTATCCAAAGTGGCCCCGCGCAAAATGGTGTCTCAATTCGATTGGATCTATCGTCACGACGTGACTAAGGATTAGTTATCCAATTCAACCCAAACTGGGACGTGATCTGAGGGTTTTTCCCGCGCACGTATCTCTTTGTCGATCCCAACGGTTTGGAGCATATCGGCGCAATTGGGGGTCAGAAGAAAATGATCGATGCGAATGCCGTCGTTTTTGTTCCAAGCGCCGGCCTGATAATCCCAAAAGCTATAATGCCCCGGTCCTGAGACCTGAGAGCGGAAGGCTTCGGTAAAGCCAAGATTTACAATTTTGCGAAAGGCGTCGCGGCTTTCTTGGTGGAACAGGGCGTCTTCGCGCCAAACTTCCGGACGAGCGGCATCTTCGGCTTGGGGGATAATGTTGTAATCCCCCGCCATCAATGCAGGGGTTCCCTCCGCCAAGAGCTCTTGAGCGCGATGATACAGGCGTTCCATCCATGCCAATTTGTAATCATATTTTGGACCTGGGCAGGGGTTGCCGTTAGGAAGGTACAATCCACACACGCGCAGGGCCGATTTTCCAACAACAGTCGCTTCGATCCAGCGGGCTTGCTCGTCGGTGTCGTCGCCGGGTAATCCACGCTGCACATCTTCAAGAGGCAGCTTGGAGAGAATTGCCACACCGTTAAAGGATTTCTGACCGTGCGTTTCGACATTATAGCCTCGGTCCTCGAAAATCTCGCGTGGGAAATTTTCGTCCACGGATTTGATCTCTTGCAATAAGGCAACGTCTGGCTGCGCTTCGTCTAACCATTGCGGCAAGGCGTCAATGCGCGCTTTGATCCCATTAATATTGAATGTCGCAATTTTCATGATGATCCCTGTCATTGGCTGATCTCCTTTTTGGCGCAGAGCAAAGAGACGCGCAAGCCGAATGCAGGGTGATTCTGGGAATTTATACCTCTGGCATAGGCGCTGGATCTAGAATTGGCGATTTTAGCGGAAATTTTCTTTGAATTTTATCTATCGAAAAATCAAATACTTACACCTTTAGGTTGTAAAAATTGCACCTAAATTAAACCTTAGGATGATAAATGTGTTGCAATACAACTTAAAAGTGTAATTATGAATTTATTCACTTAGGAGGTTACAAAATGAATGCTCAACTCAAACAAACTGAATTTGCTCTCAAGACCACAACAGCCCCAAGCATGTTGGATGGAACGAACACGGAAATGGCGTGCTCAAGGTCATCACCAAACAACTCTCGGTCTTTGATGGACGGAGCAGGGGTTGAAATGATGTGCTCATGGTCTGGTCCTGTTGCGACATCCGCTTTTGAAGGCGATGCAACAGAGATGATGTGCTCTTGGTCTTCACCTGAAACCACATCTGCTCTGTCAGGCGATGCGACAGAAATGATGTGTTCGTGGTCAGGACCAGCAACGACATCAACCGTTGATGGTGACGCGACAGAAATGTCCTGTTCCTGGTCATAAGTTTAGCGAGGGGCGGCTCACAAAACGCCCCCGTTCTTTCCCTAATTTGGCGGCCCATTCCTCCGCCAGATTTAGCAAGCTGCAGACCCCCAGTTGTCACCCCATCCTGCAGCTTGCCACTCACAAAGGTGTCCTATGTCAAACGTCATCCAACTTAGCTTTGCAAACCGCTCTCCTTCTACTTCAGATTTTTCTGATCAATTGGCACAAGCTCTGGTTCACAAGCGTCGCGTTCAAGGTGACGTTATGTGGTTGAAAGAAAACGCTGAATTTCTCAGCGTTATGGAAACTACAGGGCAGTCATTTGATATTTCCATTTATTCAGACTTCTATGAAACGATTGAGCGACAGCTCTCGTTTTTTCCACAGTATTATCGCTTCTACCTCGGCATGGCCTTGGATTTAGATGCGCTAGGTTACACGTCTTCAAAGGGCGCGCATATGGCTCATTGGGTCAATGAGGCCGGCCTTATCAAAGGTGAAATGTCGGATGTGCAACGCGCCGAAGGGGCACGATTGTTGAAACGCGCAGATATTGAATTGCCAGAGTTTGATCATCTTGACCGTCGCTTGCGCCAATACATGGATCATTCGCAAACTTTCGCGGTCCCCAATAAAAAGGCCTCTTATGAATTAACGCATCTGGTCTTTTACCTCAGCGAATACGGGCGCAAAGATCCGCAATTGTCCCCCAAGGCAAAGACGTCCTTGCAGTATGTTGGCTTACTGGCTCTGTTGGATACGAATGCTGATTTGCTCTCCGAAGTTTGTATTGCCATGCGCTTTGCTGGAATAGCGCCACCAAGCGCGTGGGAAGAGTGGATCGCCGATATTCGCGCGCGTTTCACATTAGAGAGTGCAGGCTCAGAAGGCGATGATTACCATCAATATATGATGACGCAGTGGTGCCATATGATCGGAACGGGGCAGGGATTTGAGGGTCCATTTGCTCAGGATGTACATAGTTTTGTGCCGCCCCTGCAATATGTTTCGCCTTTGCGTCAAATGTCCGAAGCCTTGTTCGATATGGATCAACATCGCAGTGATGACTGGTTCAAGATGCAAGGGAAAATGACAGTTGATCTAACAGAACCTGCCTATGAAATCTTGGAGTTGGCGATCGAGACCAGCCCCGTTTTCGATGACTTTTTTGGACATTTTGCCCGCTGTAACACCTTGATGACGGCAACTTCTTGACGCTTACGTCAAAAATGCTTGCTTTTATAGAGGTGCCGCATAAGCTGAGAGCATTCGTTGAATGCAAGGAGCTATGCTGTTTGGGTAACAAAATGGGTAATGCTAATTCTGGTATACTTGGACTTCTGTTTGTCACAGTTATTAGCTTGCTGGCCACTTGGATGGACGCCTTGTCTCTGCAATTGGCCAAAGTTGTCCCATGGGCGCAGCTCCACTCTCTCAGCCATTTAGCAATGGCCCTTGTGTGCCTTTGCTTGTTTATCGCCTTTCGATCGAAGTCATCTCTTAAAACCTCAGCGCCAGTGATGATGGTCTTTCGTAGCTTAACAGCAGTGGGGGCGCTCGGATTTTACTATTTGGCGCTGAAAACTGTGAGTCTGACGGAATTTGTCACTGTAAATGCAATGATCCCCTTGGTCGCAGGTGTTGTGTCGACTGTCACCTTTCAAGACCGTCTTGGACCTTGGGCTTGGGTTGCCATCCTCTTGGGATGTGGGTCTGTCATCTTTGGGTATTGGGTCACAGAGCATGAAATTGGTGTCGGGTTTCTCTACGCTCTGTTAGGGTTAGTCTTTTCGGTCCTCACCATGCAGGCCGCGCGTTACATTCAGCTTCGTGAACAGGCAACGGTGTCATTGGTGTTTTATCCCGCGCTCTGTGTGTCTTTGGTGCCGTTTTTTATTGCCCCTGAACCGATGGTGCCGTTGGAAGGGTCGCTGATGATTGTCTTCGTGATCTATATTCTGTTGCTGATCGTGGTGCGGTTATTGACCATGTACACCCTGCGCCAAATTTCGGTTGTTGGCTTTGGGTTGTTTTTGAATCTGCAATTTATCTGGGCGATCTTGATAGATGTCTTTTACTTTTTGGATCGGCCCGAATGGTATGAGGTCATGATTGTTGTTGCTCTCGTTGCCTCAGTCAGCCTCTATATTTTCAAGAACTCAAATCAGATCGAAGACCCATCACATGGAAAAGCTAGTGCCGCATCCGCATGAGCTTGTTGCATTTGGATTATTCACCACAAACCGCGCGCCGATGAGCTCTTGGGTAAAGTCGATTTCCGCGTTTTCCAGAAAAGGAAGCGAGGCGGTATCAATCAACACTTTTTCCCCGTTACCTTCTAACACAAGGTCGTCATTTTGGGCTGTGTCGAGTTTGATTTCATACTGAAACCCTGAACATCCGCCGCCTTCAACGGCAACGCGAAGGGCCTGACCATTGCTTGATGCGCCAATTTCCGCGAGACGTTCAAACGCGCGGGACGTCACTTTGGGAGGAAGGTGCATTGAGTCGCTCCAGACTGTTAAACGCTTCTATAATATGCAATATAAGCCGCAAGGCAGATAAGAACAAGAAAGGCATGTGAAAATGCAGGCGAAATTTGCAACCCAGCCCCAAAAGAGCAGGGGACGACTGTATCCCGAAACCGAAAGCGCGTTTCGCTCTTGCTTTCAAAGGGACCGTGATCGCATCATTCACTGCAGCGCGTTTCGACGTCTCAAACATAAAACCCAAGTGTTTGTAGAACATGAGGGCGATTATTTTCGCACCCGTCTCACGCATTCTATTGAGGTGGCTCAAGTCGCGCGAACGATTGCGGGTGTGATTGGTGTGAACTCTGAACTAACCGAAGCGGTCGCGCTTGCGCATGATCTGGGCCACACGCCTTTTGGACATACGGGCGAAGATGCCTTGAATGAATTGATGGCCCCTTATGGTGGCTTTGATCATAATGCCCAAGCGGTAAAAATCGTCACATCCCTTGAGCGCCATTATGCGGATTTTGATGGGTTAAACCTCACATGGGAAACCCTAGAGGCCATTGCAAAACACAATGGTCCTGTGGTGGGGGATTTGCCATATATTCTAGACGATTATAACAAAATTTATGATCTTGAACTCGACACCTATGCCAGTGTTGAAGCCCAAGTTGCGGCCTTGGCGGATGATATTGCTTATAATCACCATGACATCCATGACGGTCTGAGGGCAGAGCTGTTTTCGACAGACGAAGTCGCCGAGCTGCCGATACTCAAAGATTGCTTTGCTGAGGTGGATAAAAAATATCCAGGCTTGAATTATTATCGCCGTCGCCACGAAGCTCTGCGTCGCTTTTTCGGAATATTGGTTGAGGATGTCTTAACCGTAACACGGGCGAACTTGGCCGAGGTCGATCCGCAATCCGTCGAAGATGTGCGCGCAGCAGGGCGACCCATGGTTCAGTTTTCACCTGAATTATGGCGTGATCTCAAGGTGATACGCCATTTCCTTTTCCATCAGATGTATCGCGCCCCAAGCGTGGTTGTCGTGCGCAACGAGGTATCAGAGGCCGTAAATTCTCTCTTTCCGCTCTATATGGAGCGCCCAGATTTATTACCAAAACAATGGCGCAAAGATGTGGCTGAGGCGAATAATGACATAATGCTCGCGCGGATCGTGTCGGATTATATTTCTGGTATGACGGATCGCTTTGCGCTTCAGCAGTATCAAACATTAATTAAAGACGGGTAATTTGTACTGAGGGGTGCACAATGGCAATTGAACAAGGCGGTGTAGACGTGGTTGGCGCGATGGCGGCAATCGGTGTGTTAGGTGTGGGGGCACAATGGATTGCGTGGCGCTTGAATATTCCAGCAATCGTTTTGATGTTGCTGGCGGGATTACTGGCGGGGCCTGTCTTTGGGGTATTAAACCCTGAACAGGATTTAGGGCCGATAACGGGGCCGATTATTTCGATTGCAGTTGCTGTGATCCTCTTTGAAGGCGGGATGACCCTGAACCTTCATAGTCTGCGCGACGCCAGCAAAGGTGTCATGCGATTGGTTGTGATAGGCGCGCCTCTGGGGTGGATCATGTCAACGCTTGCACTCCGCTTTGGGGCAGGGTTGTCGTGGGAATCCTCAACCGTCTTTGGCGGGATTATGATCGTCACAGGCCCAACGGTGATCGCGCCGCTCTTGCGACAGGCCAAACTATCGCGCCGACCTGCTGCATTGTTGCAATGGGAAGCAATCGTCAACGATCCCATCGGGGCATTGGCAGCTGTGCTGGCTTTCGAAGTGATTTTGGTTATGTCCCAAGCGGCCACCTTGTCACATGCCATTACCATTTTGATAACGGGGTTGGTCGTGTCCATTGTCCTCGGGATCGCAGCTGGCTTTGGATTGGCGCATTCTTTCCGACGGGGATGGGTGCCCGAATACATTAAGGTGCCATTGCTCTTTGTTGTTTTAATTGCGATTTTTGCGGCCTCAAACCGAGTGCTACATGAAAGCGGTCTCATGGCGGTGACAGTCATGGGGATGGTCATCGCAAATGCGAATTTGCCGTCTTATGAGGAACTGCGTCGTTTCAAAGAACACGCAACGGTCCTTTTGGTGTCGGGTGTCTTTATCCTTTTGGCGGCCTCGATGGATTTTGCCACACTTGCGCAGCTTGATCTGCGCGCTGTCGTTTTCCTAGCGGCGGTTATTTTTGTCGCGCGTCCTTTGACGGTCTATCTATCGCTCCTGTGGACGGATTTGCCGATGAATGAACGCACCTTGATTGCAACGACGGGCCCACGCGGAGTGGTGCTTGTGGCTGTTGCCGGTCTGTTTGGGGAACGGCTCTATGAGTTGGGCATCGAAGATGGGGCAATGATTGGCCCACTTGCCTTTGCGCTTGTCGCTTGTACCTTTGTGCTTCATGGCTTTACCCTCAAACCGGTTGCAAGGATGCTCGGGTTAAGCGGGGCTGCAACGCCAGGCGTGTTGATCGTGGGTGGAACGGCATGGGGCACAGAATTGGCCCAGTGCTTGAGCAAAGCGGATATCCCTGTGTTGGTGTCTGATGCAAACTATCGCAACCTCCGCCAAGCAAAGGATGCAAATATCCCTGTGTTCTTTGGAGACATCTTGTCCGAGGCGGCGGAACATAATGTGGAAATTCACAATTTTGACCTTTTGTTCGCGGCGTCAGATAACGACGCCTATAATACCTTGGTGACAACGGATTTGGGGCCAGAGTTCGGCCGTGACAAAGTGTTTCAGATCCCACGCGAACAAACGGGATCGGCGCGCTATGACTTGCCTGCAACTTTGGGCGGTCGCTCATTGATGGACGGGGAAAGCTATACATCCCTCCTGAACAAGTTGCGCGAGGGCTGGGAATTCCGCATCACACCAATGGGGGCAGAGTTTTCCTATGATAATTGGCGCCACAGCCATCCAGAGAGTCACATAGTCGCGCTCATCAGCGATAAAAACCGATTGCGCATTCCCGCAAATCAAACTTCGGTCAAAATATCAGAAGGTGAAAAAATCATTCATTTCTCGCCCAAACGTGCCGAAGACCCTGTGAAATAGGCTGCAATGGATTGACCTTGTGGGTGCGCGTGATAAACCGCACCCAGAAACAAGGAAGCCAGAAAAATGAATTTATTTGCTGAAATGCGGACATTGGTGATCGCGTCTTTGGATGCGATGGTTGCAAACGGTGATTTACCCGAAGGGTTGGATTTCACGAACGTAACTGTTGAACCACCGCGAGACCCGTTGCATGGCGACATGGCAACGAATGCAGCAATGGTTCTGGCAAAGCCTGCGTCACGAAAGCCACGCGATATTGCCGATGCTTTGGCGGCGCGGTTGGCTGCAGATGCGCGGGTCACAGTCGCAGAGGTCGCGGGACCTGGATTTTTGAACATGCGCTTGGCACCTGTCGTTTGGCAGGAGCTCGTGAAATCTGTGCTCACGCAAAACACACAATTCGGCCGCTCTGATCTTGGTCAGGGGAAGCGGGTCAATGTTGAATATGTCTCTGCAAACCCAACTGGGCCTTTGCATGTCGGTCATACGCGGGGCGCGGTCTTTGGTGATGCCTTGGCAAGCCTTTTGGCCTATGCCGGCTTTGACGTCACACGGGAATATTACATCAACGATGGCGGTGCCCAAGTGGACGTCCTCGCGCGCTCTGTCTATTTGCGCTACCTCGAAGCGCACGGCCGAGAGGTCGCCTTTGAGGATGGAACCTATCCCGGTGATTATCTGATCCCTGTGGGACAAGCCTTGAAAGACAAGGTTGGCGATGCCTTTGTCGATAAAGGGGAACAATTCTGGTTAACAGAAATCCGCGAATTTGCGACCGAAGCGATGATGGATTTGATCCGTGCGGATTTGTTGTCACTTGGGGTTCAAATGGATGAATTCTTTAGTGAAAAGGCGCTTTATGGCACAGGTCGGATTGAGGCCGCTATTCAATCACTCAAGGACAAAGGGTTGATCTATGAGGGCGTGCTTGAACCGCCCAAAGGGAAAAAGCCTGAGGATTGGGAACCACGGGAACAAACCTTGTTCAAATCCACAGAACACGGCGATGACGTTGATCGCCCTGTGATGAAATCTGACGGAGCATGGACTTATTTCGCACCTGACATTGCCTATCACTTTGACAAGGTCGAGCGTGGCTATGACCAGCTGATTGATGTGTTTGGTGCCGATCATGGCGGATATGTCAAACGGATGAAGGCGGCTGTGTCTGCGCTATCCGATGGCAAGACCCCATTGGACATCAAACTCACACAGCTGGTCAAGCTCTACAAAAACGGCGAACCGTTCAAAATGTCCAAACGGGCAGGGACCTTTGTGACCCTGCGCGATGTGGTGGACCAGGTCGGCCCTGATGTCACTCGGTTTGTGATGCTGACTCGTAAGAATGACGCCAACCTAGATTTTGATTTCGACAAAGTTCTAGAGCAAAGCCGCGAAAACCCAGTGTTCTACGTGCAATACGCGAATGCACGCGTGAATTCAGTTCTGCGCAAGGCGAAAGAGGCGGGAATTTCCGTGGCAGACACAGATTTGCAAGCGGCGGATTTCTCGAAATTGGATCATGACGCAGAAATCGGCGTTGCGCGAAAATTGGCGGAATGGCCTCGTTTGGTTGAGACGGCCGCACGCACCAATGAACCGCATCGGGTTGCCTTTTATCTCTATGAATTGGCGTCAGATTTTCATGGTCTTTGGAACAAAGGCAATGATGTTGTCTCTTTGCGGTTTATCCAAGAAAGCGATAGCGCCACATCTCAGAGCAAAATTGCACTGGCACGTGCCGTTTCTGTTGTTATTTCTGCAGGACTTGGTATTTTGGGCGTAACCCCTGCAGAAGAAATGCGATAAAAAATAGCAGCTCTGCAGGGTGAGGCAGCAAAATAGGGGCGCAAAGCCCCTGTAATGAGGGCAACATGGCAGAGCAGTTTTACACCCAAGGGGGCATCCCTTCGGGCGCAAATATCAATATTGGAAAAGTCACAATGTGGACGGGCGGGCTTCTAAGTTTGGCCCTGATCGGTGGTATGTCTTTCTGGGCATATAAGCTGATTGTGCGCGATGTTACAGGCGTCCCTGTGGTGCAGGCAGTTGCGGGTCCGATGCGGGTCGCACCTGAAAATCCAGGCGGTATTTCAGCAGAAAATCAAGGGCTTAGCGTGACACAAGTCGCGGCAGAAACGCCAACACAAAAGCCCGATCAAGTGGTCCTTGCACCACAATCTGTTGCTTTGGATGACAATGATCTACCCCGTCGTTTGATCTTGTCCTCTGATCAATCAGCGGACACGGGAACAGACACGGCCATCGGTGCTGGAAACGCCCTGAGCATTCAGGACCTCGCGGATCAAATCATCGCGGATGCACAACCTTTGTCAGATGTCGCCCCTGGCCCTAAAACAGTTAAGGTCACGCCAACTGGGGTCGAAGTTGCCTTGCAACAAGCGCTCAGCACAAGTGCCGTTACCCCGCTTGCCGTTCAAGCTGTGCTGCGTCCAAAGGCGCGACCAAGCACCATCACCCCAACAACCGTTGCAGTTTCGCAACGCGTGAATACGGCCTCAGTCAGCGAAATCGCGATCGAAAGCTTGTCCCCTGGAACCGCATTGGTTCAACTTGGCGCCTTTGACAGCGAAGCTATTGCACGAGATCAATGGAACCGCATGAGCGCGAAATTCTCGGTCTTTATGAATGATCGCCCGCGCGTAATCCAAAAAGCAACGAGCGGGGGACGCGTCTTTTACCGCCTTCGCGCAGCTGGCTTTTCCGATTTGGACGATGCACGCCGATTTTGCGCCACGCTTGCCGCAGGTCGTCAGGACTGTATCCCCGTCCTAACACGCTAATGATGCCACACTCGACATCAGCGATTATATTCGGATGCCATGGTCCAAAGCTTTTGCCGCAAGAGCGCGCATTTTTTGCCAAAGTGAACCCCTCTGGGTTCATTTTGTTTGCCCGCAATATTGAAAATCGCGATCAGCTAACTGGCTTGACCCAAGATTTGCGCGATGCAGTCGGGTGGAATGCACCGATTATGATTGATCAAGAGGGTGGGCGTGTTCAACGGCTTCGCGCCCCAATGGTTAATGATTGGCCAGCTCCCTTGGATCACGCTTCGCGCGGGGATCCGCAGGCAATTTATGATCGCTACTATCTGATTTCACAGGAACTTTTGTCCTTTGGGATTGATATGAATTGCGCACCTTGTTTGGATATTGCGCGACGTGATACCCATCCATTTTTGTATAATCGCTGCTTGGGAACCACTGTGGACGATGTTGTGCGCAATGGTCGTGCGGCGCTTAATGGTCACCTAGAGGCTGGTGTTGTGCCAATCATCAAACATATGCCTGGCCATGGTTTGGCGAAAACAGATAGCCACAAGAGCCTCCCCATGGTGAGCGAGGATCAAGACAGCCTAATGGCCCATGATTTCGCGGCGTTCAAGGTCTTTGCCGATGCGCCGATCGCTATGAGCGCGCATATTGTTTTTTCCGCCTTCGATCATCGACCGGCGACAATTTCCCCTGTTATGATCAATTTGATCCGCGAAACGCTTGGGTTCAGCGGTCTCTTGATTAGCGATGACATCTCGATGGAGGCCTTGCCTGGGGCTATCGAGGCGCGCGCGGTTAATGCCGTCACAGCAGGCTGCGATATGGCCCTGCATTGTAATGGTAACCTCGATGAAATGCAGCGTATCGCTGATGCGGTGCCCAGCCTGTCTACGGCGGCGCAGGCGCGTGCAGACCGCGCCCTTGCCTTGCGTAGCGATAAGAGGCCGACAGAACTTGACATAAAAGAATTGTATGCCACTTTGCTTGGGTCTTAACCACAGGATGAGCATGCAAGAGGCTGACGCGCAATTTGACTTTGATCAGGGGCAATCCGTTGCGGATCGTCTGGCTGCTGAAGCGTTGATTATTGATGTGGATGGCTTTGAAGGACCGCTTGATGTGCTGTTGAGTCTGTCACGTACGCAAAAAGTAGACCTTCGCAAGATTTCAATCCTTCACCTCGCACAGCAATATTTAGCCTTTGTTGAAAGGGCCAAAGAGTTACGTCTTGAGCTGGCGGCCGATTACCTCGTGATGGCGGCATGGCTCGCGTTTCTAAAATCGCGCCTCTTGCTGCCACCTGATCCCAAAGATGACGGTCCCTCTGGCGAAGAATTAGCCGCGCATCTCGCCTTTCAATTGGAGCGATTGCAAGCAATGCGCGATGCGGCCGCCAAATTGATGGCGCGGGATCAATTGGGTCGCGATTTTTTTCCACGTGGCGTTCCAGAAACGATGGAGCGGGTGCGCAAGGTGAAATATACGGCCACGCTTTTGGATTTGATGCAAGGCTATTCGCGCATCCGAACCCGCGACGAATTCCGCCCCTTTGTTATGGATCGTGACAACGTTTATACAATGGAACAAGCCCTTGAAACGATGCGGGGTTTGATTGGATTTGCAGGTGAATGGACGTCTCTGTCCGCCTATCTCCCGCCCGGGTGGACTGGTGATCCTATTCGTCGGCGCGCGGCCACTGCGGCCACATTCGCCGCCTCCTTGGAATTGGCCAAAGCGGGCAAAGTGGAATTGCGCCAGAGCGATACATTTGCCCCGATTGAACTTAGAAAAGTAGACGATGCCGATGATGGATGATGTGCAACAGCCTGAAAACACAAGCCTTTTTGAAGCGCCACCCATGGCGGAACAAGAACGGATGGTCGAGGCGATTTTATTTGCCTCAGCGGACCCTGTGACGATCAAAGAGCTGAATGATCGTATGCCGCATGGGTGTAACGCCGCCGAAGCGCTGAGTTATCTGCGCAAGCGCTATGACGGGCGCGGCGTGCGTGTTGTGAAAATTGGAGAAGCGTGGGCCTTTCGCACGGCGGGGGATTTGAGTTTCTTGATGCAAAAGGAAACCGTGGAAACCCGTAAATTGAGCCGTGCCGCTATCGAGACCTTGGCAATTATTGCTTATCACCAACCCGTCACACGTGCCGAAATCGAGGAAATTCGGGGTGTCAGCGTGTCGCGTGGCACGATTGATCAGCTGTTAGAAATGGAATGGATCCGCTTTGGCCGTCGCAAGATGACGCCTGGGCGACCTGTGACCTTTGTTGTGACGCAGTCCTTTTTGGATCACTTCGGCCTTGAAAGCGCGCGTGATTTGCCTGGTGTCAAAGAATTACGTTCTGCTGGATTGCTAGAGAGCCGATTGCCTCCGACACTTGGAGGCATAGAGCAAGACGACGATGACGACGATCAACCAGAATTGTTCGAAGAAGACGAATAGCGCCATAATTTGACCTGAATACTATGGTAGCGTGACACAAATAGGAGAAATGGCATGAATTTGAATATGATCTTGCGCATGATTTTGCGCCCTTTAATGAATAAACTCATCAACAAAGGGGTAAATGCCGCCTTTGATCGCAAAGACCGTTCGGCTGGCAAAGATCCGCAAGCTGGTGGCGAAAATTCGCCGTGGGATAAGAACAGCCAAAAGCGCGTGAAACAGTCTATGCGCGCTGCGCGTCGTCTTACACGCTTTTGAAATGTTTGGATAATTTCAGGCCTTGGCCCTGATAATTTGACGCAATATCGGCCCCGTAGATTTGTTCGGGGATTTCGGACATGCGTTCATAGACCAAGCGTCCCACCACTTGACCATGTTCAAGCACAAAAGGCGCTTCGTGACAGCGGACTTCTAATACACCGCGCGATCCATGACCGCCTGCGGCAGCGTGCCCAAAACCGGGATCAAAAAAGCCCGCGTAATGGACGCGGAATTCACCCACCATTGCCAAAAATGGCGCCATCTCGGCGGCATAGGCTGGAGGAATGTGAACCGCTTCTTGGCTCACAAGAATATAAAAAGCACCAGGATCAAGGATGATCTGACCGTTTGAGCTGTGCAATTCTTCCCAAAATTCAGCGGGATCATAGGCCCCGATGCGGTCAAGGTCGATGACACCTGTATGAGGTTTGGCGCGATAACCAACAAGGGTGCCAGAGGCGGGCTTGAGATCAACGGAAAATCCTAAACCTTCGTCGATCACAGCGGTTCCAGAGACGAGTGTGTCTGTGTCGTGTAGCGTTTCTAATTCGTGATCGTCGAGGATCGCTTGGCCTTGACGGAACCTGATTTGGTTCAAACGCATCCCAGGACGCACCAAAACGGAAAACGATCTTGGACAAATCTCGGCAAAGAGGGGGCCAGTGTAGCCCGACGGGATACGGTCAAATTCGGTGCCACCATCTGTAATGACACGCGTCAGCAAATCCAAACGCCCAGTTGAGCTTTTGGCATTTGCGACGGCTTGTAAATCATCGCTTAAATCTAATGTCTCCATCAAGGGAACCACATAGACGCAGCCCTTTTCAAGAACCGCCCCCTGTGAGAGGTCAACCTGATGCATTTCGAATTCGGACAAGCGGTCCATCACTGTGCGATCTTTACCCGCGAGAAAAGAGGCACGCACACGCCATGCTGTGGTGCCAAGCCTCAGATCGAGAGAGGCAGGTTGGATTTGTGCCTCAATAATTTCAGGAGAAGCCGATAAAACGCCTTTGGAAATCAATGTTTTGATGGATTGGCTAGGCAAAACGCCGGTCATAACAAATTCTCCCTTTGGGTGGCTATGTTTATAGCACCGCTTGATACACAAATCGCCCGATCCTTGCGGACACGGGCGATGTTGTTGGTCGGGCTAGCAGGACTCGAACCTGCGACCTTCCGTCCCCCAGACGGACGCGCTACCAGGCTGCGCTATAGCCCGACTATACGTCGTGTCTTACTGTTTTTCGCCGCAGTCGCAAGCGTAAATCGGCCCCAGTTAGCCATTTTTTTTCAAGAATGCCCGCATCTGGTCCATGATAGGGCTGAGGTCCGCCTTTTGGGTTGGTGTGACAGATGCCTGTGCAATATGGGCGCTTAGGCTTTCAAAGGTTGCTTCAGGAGCAGGGCGCGTTGGTGTATTGGGGGCATGTGCCGTATTTGCGGCAGGCTCATCTTCATCGGCCCAGAAATTTAGCTGATCATCATCGTCAAAGAGGCTTGGCTGCGATACCTCAGTGACAGGCTTAAGCGGAATAACCTCTGCACTGGGCATCTCTGGTTCTGGCTGAGGGACAACAGGCGCCTCGATAGTGGGCTCTTGCTGAGGTGCTTCAACGGCCTCTGGCATCGGATCTGGTGTTAAATCGGCCTCATCGCTGATATCGACGCTTGGGTCCAAAGGTTGGGACAGGGACATCACATGTTTGATCCCTTGATCCTTCAACAATTTTTGAGCGCCTTTGATGGTTAGTCCATCCTCATGCAAAAGCTGTTTGATGCCACCGATCAACAACATGTCTTTGGGACGATAATAGCGACGCCCACCTGCACGTTTCAGGGGTTTGATCTGTGAAAACTTGCTTTCCCAAAAGCGCAAGACATGCGTTGGCACATCTAGCCATTCGGCAACTTCGCTAATTGTGCGGAAAGCATCGGCTGATTTTTGCATGATCTCTGATGTGGCCTAGCTATTTTTTGTTGCCGGCCGCAACGCGTTCTTTCATCAAATGCGAGGGGCGGAACGTCAAAACGCGGCGCGGAGTAATTGGGACTTCTTCGCCTGTTTTCGGATTGCGGCCAATGCGTTCGCTTTTGTCCCGCACGCTAAAGGTGCCAAAAGACGAGATTTTTACATTGTTACCTTCAACCAAAGCGTCAGAGATATGGTTCAATACGCTTTCAACGAGGTCAGCTGATTCATTGCGTGAAAGACCAACCTGCTTATAGATCGCTTCGCTCAAATCCATTCGAGTTAACGTTTTTTCCGTCATTCTATTTCCCCTGTTTTGATAATCTTAGTGTTGAAAAAAAATATGAGTCAATATTTATGGCAATATTAGGTGCAAATTAGGCTGTATTTCACTGAAATTTAATGAAAATCAACCTCTGGCATCACCATCGAAGCACAACTGCCCCCCATGCAAGACCGCCCCCAATAGCTTCGGTAACGACCAATTGGCCTGGTTTGAGTTTGCCTTCGGCCTTTGCAACGGACATCGCCAGTGGAATAGAGGCCGCAGATGTATTTCCGTGATCTTGGACTGTGACGACCACTTTATCCTCTGGCACGCCCATCTTTTTGGCGGTTCCGTTGATAATTCGAATGTTGGCTTGGTGGGGGATGACCCAATCGACGTCGTCTGACGTGACGGATGCGCGATCCATTGCTGTTTGCGCTGTTCGAGCGAGCTTCTCAACCGCGTGACGGAAGACTTCTTTGCCCTCCATGCGCAAGAACCCTGTTTTTGAGGTCGAAACCCCACCATCCACATAGAGAATATCGCGGTGTGATCCGTCAGAATTCAGATCAACAGAGAGAATGCCGCGATCCTCTTTGGTGCCATTGCCGTCTTGGGCTTCAAGGATCAAGGCCCCTGCGCCGTCCCCGAACAAGACGCATGTGCCGCGATCGTTCCAATCCATTAGTCGGCTAAAGGTTTCCGCCCCGATCACCATGACGCGCTTGGCTTGGCCTGATATGATTTGCGCGTTTGCATTGGACAATGCAAAGATGAACCCTGCACAGACGGCTTGAACATCAAAGGCAAAGCCGCGTGTCATTCCCAATCCATGTTGGACCATAGTTGCCGCAGAGGGAAATGTCAGATCCGCAGTGGATGTCGCAACAATGATCGCATCTAAATCATTGGCCTCAAGCCCCGCATCCGCAAGCGCGCGCTGACCGGCTTTGATCGCTAAATCTGAGGTGAATTCACCCTCGGCCGCGAAATGGCGTCTTTTAATTCCAGAACGAGAGGTAATCCATTCATCGGTCGTATCAATCATCTGTTCGAATTCAGAATTCGGCACAATTCTTTCAGGAAGATAGTGTCCAATTCCCTTAACGACGGCCCTAATGGTCATAATTTTATTCCGTTCCCACCCGATTTGAGACATCCTGCTCTATCGGTTTGATGGATGCAACCCGTGCCGCAATTTTCTGAGTGAATTGTGATTGTGCCAAACGCACGGCAAGCCCGATTGCGGCCGAGACGCCTGTGGCATCAGAGGATCCATGCGATTTCACTACGGTGCCATTCAATCCCAAGAACACACCGCCATTCACACGGCGCGGATCGATGCGTTTCTTAAGGCGTCTAAGTGAGGTAACCGCGAGCAAGGAGGCAAGGCGGGAGAGGGGCGAAAATTTGAACGCCTCTTTCAACAAATCCCCAATAAGGCCTGCGGTGCCTTCGCCCGTTTTTAGAGCAATGTTGCCTGTAAACCCATCTGTAATGATCACATCACAGGCGTTTCCGGGGATATCGCCCCCTTCGACAAAGCCGACAAAGTCGAAATTTGCACTTTCCGCGTTTGCGCTTATCAGTTCATGTGCGAGCTTTAGCTCAGCGCGGCCTTTATGCTCTTCGGTTCCGACGTTCAAAAGACCCACACGGGGTTTTGCAATTTCTAACCCGTTGCGTGCGTAGGACACACCCATCAAGGCATATTGCAAGAGATCGTTTTCATCCGCTTTGATATCTGCGCCGACGTCTAACATCACATTAAAGCCGCTCGGATTGCGCGAGGGCCATAAAATCGCAATAGCAGGGCGGTTCACACCTGGCACTTTGCGAAGGCGCATCATGCTCACGGCCATCAAGGCGCCTGTGTTGCCACAAGAGACACATCCCTGTGCATCTCCTTGTTTCACGGACTCAATCGCTGACCACATGGAGGTCTTTTTGCCGTGTCTGACGATGTGGCTTGGTTTGTCATCCATGCTCACAACGTCTTCGGCATCACAAATCGTGACGCGGCCCGCAAGGTTTTTCCGCTTACCAACGAGTTTGACAAGCTTGTCTTGGGGGCCGTGAAGAATGAAGTCTACCTCTGGAAAGCGCTTTGCAGAACGTGAAACACCGGCGACTACAGCCGCCGGTCCAAGATCTCCGCCCATGGCGTCAATGCTAAGAACAGTGCGCTCAGGCACCACATTCGTCTGTTGTGTCGAAGCGGTCATGAGCGATCTGATGCTTATGCTGCGTCTTCGTCCAGATCGATCTCGTCAACCATAGAAACGACTTCGCGTTCGCTGTAGTGGCCGCAAGATGCGCATACGTGGTGCGGACGCTTTAGTTCGCCACAGTTTGAGCATTCATTTGGGTTTGCTGCAACCAATGAGTCGTGTGCGCGACGATTGTTGCGGCGTGATTTTGATACTTTGTTCTGTTGGACAGCCATGCCTCAACCTCAATCTTTAAGGGCTAGGCCCTTGGTTCCGTTCGTGTACCAGAGGCGCATACTATCAAACGCCCACAAAGTACAACTTAATTTCTCAAGAAGGCACGAAAATACTGGGATTTGCAAATTGTGCAAGGGGGCATTGGCGCGAATTAATCATCTTTTTGCATTTTATCCCGCAAAGCGGCCAATCCTGCAAAAGGTTTCACGTCATCATCACTCAGTGCGGCCTTGCCAGGTTCTGTAAAGGCGGTGGTTTCCAGCGAGGCGCCGTCAACTTTGGGGTAAGTTGGCAGCTCAAGCGCCAGAGATTCGACAAAGATCGCCATCAGATCAATCTCATTCAAAAGCGGATCAAGGCTTTCGTCAGGATTGATTTCCACCTCGGCCGTCTCTTCGTCGTCGATTTGATGAATATCCTCTTCGGGAACAAAACGACGCTTAACAACGGTATCGATTCGCGTAGACACAGGTTTTAAGGTGACAACGCAGGATTGCTGGACCGTCGCGCCAAGATCGGCAGTTAGTTGCCAATCCTGCCGCCCCTTGGCGACAAGCTGCCCTTTGAAACGGGTCTTTTTCAATGAAAGAAGCCCCAATTCTTGGGAAATCCTGTCACATTGGGCGTCAGTGAGGGTTAACTCAAATCTGTTAGCTTTGCGTTCGTTTAGCTCTGCAACGCGCAAAACACTCAAAGTTTCGGACTGTGTTGTCATTGCTGTAGTGATCCTTTCTTGATGCTGAGGCATCCTTTGTGTAATCGAATTAAAGGGCATTACCTGTCAGGACAAGAGGGCGTGGGAATCAATATGAAACAGTTTACGATCAAGACAGCGGCGATTATTGGATGTTTGACGCTGGCTGCCTGCGCTCCTCAATTGCGAAATCACGGCTATGTTCCAAGCGTCGAAGATATATCCTCTCTGATTGTGGGTGTGGATACACGAGGCTTTATCAGTGAATCTCTCGGGGCTCCGTCTCAGATAAGCCCTGTGGGTGACAGTGCTGCCTATTATATCCGCTCAAAGGTGCGTTACTTTACGCTAACCGCACCCAAAGAGATGTCGCGTGAGGTCGTTGTTTTGCGCTTTGATCGCAATGACGTTTTGACGCGTGTTGAACAATATACACTGAAAGACGGTCGCATCGTTTCACTTGATCCGAATTATACCAAGCTCGCCGGAAATGAATTGACCGCATTGCAACGTATGTTGCGCTCAATCGGTGGCATGAATGCGCAAACGCTATTTTCTGGCGGAGAGTGATCACAAAGCAGATGGACAGCAATGGTTTTGTTTGAAAAAGGCAAGTATCGCGTTCGTTTAGCTGAAACTGAGGCGGATGTGCGCGCGTGTCAAAAGCTTAGGCATGCTGCGTTTTCGCTTCAGGGGCGCGGTGGGGTTGATGAGGATGCCTTTGATAACCTTTACAAGCATGTGCTCATTGAAACGCCAAAAACGAACACTCTGCTTGGCTGTTTTCGTATCCTTCCCTTGGCAACAGGCGCAGAGATAAGCGGCTGTTATGGTTCTCAATTTTATGATTTGTCTGGGCTGCAAGCAATCAGCTCTCCGATGTTAGAGCTTGGGCGGTTCTGCGTGGACCCCTCATGCGATGATCCTGATGTGATCCGCGTTGCATGGGCTGCGATCACGTCGTTCGTAGATGAGCAGGGCATAACCTGTCTGTTTGGGTGTTCGTCCTTTGTTGGAAATGATCCCGAACGTTATCGCGATGCGTTTTTGTGGCTTAGAGACAATCACACGGCCAAGGGACCCCTTGCCCCCAAACGATTGTCGCAAAACCGCGTGGATTTTGAAACGCTCACAGGGCAGGGATCGAAAAAACAAGCCACTTTGGATATGCCGCCTTTGTTGAAAACCTATTTATTGATGGGCGGCTGGGTGAGTGATCATGCGGTGATTGATCCTGATATGAACACGATGCATGTGTTTACGGGCGTCGAAATTGACAAAATACCAGAATCGCGCAAGCGACTGCTGCGTGCGCTCACTTGACCTTTGCGCGTGGGCGCAATAGCTCGGCATCATGGCTAGGATTCCTTTACTCCAATTAAATAAGATTTCCCTCACGTTTGGGGGCGATCCCGTGTTTTCCGATCTTGATCTCATTATTCATCAAAGCGACCGCATGGCCTTTGTTGGACGCAATGGGTCAGGAAAATCCACATTGATGAAGGTCATGGCCGGTTTGGTCGAGGCCGACACAGGGGATCGCATTGTCTCCCCGGGTATTAGCGTAGGCTACATGGAACAAGATCCCCAAATGGAGGGATTTGCCACCCTGGGCGATTTTGCGTCATCCGAGCTAGATGCAGGTGAAATGTACCGTGTTGAACGCGCCGGCGAGGGATTGAAATTTGATCCCGATCGTCCTGTGTCAACGGCCTCTGGAGGGGAGCGTCGTCGCGCAGCTTTGGCAAAATTGATGGCCGAAGCGCCAGAACTGATGCTGCTCGACGAGCCGACCAACCATTTAGACATCCAAGCCATTCACTGGCTTGAAAGCGAATTGAAATCAACCAAAGCGGCCTTTGTTCTCATCAGCCACGACCGCGCCTTTTTGAATGCGCTGACACGCGGCACACTTTGGATTGATCGCGGCGCAGTACGACGCCAAGAGATTGGGTTTGACGGGTTTGAAGCCTGGCGTGACAAAGTCTGGGAAGACGAAGACATGCAACGCCACAAGCTGGATCGCAAGATCAAAGCCGAGGCACGTTGGGCGGTTGAAGGGATTTCAGCGCGGCGCAAACGCAACCAAGGGCGCGTGCGTGCCTTGCAAGACCTCAGGCAGGAACGCGCCTCACAAATTCGTCGCCAAGGAGCGGCGGCGATGAATTTGGAAAGTGGCCAGAAATCAGGTCGCAAAGTCGTTGAAGCGGTCAATGTGACCAAGGACTTTGGCGACAAATCCATCGTCAGCAATTTTTCAATTCAGATCAATCGCGGGGATCGCGTGGCCTTTGTTGGGCCAAACGGAGTGGGCAAGACCACTGTTTTGAAAATGCTTATGGGCGAAGAAACCCCAGATCAGGGAACAATCACCCTTGGGACGAACCTCAATGTGGCAATTTTTGATCAGGCCCGCGCGCAGCTTGATCCCGATATGACGCTTTGGGAAAGCCTCACAGGGGATCCAGAAATGCGGGTCTCTGGTAAAGCGGATCAAATCCTTGTGCGCGGCCAACCCAAGCATGTTGTTGGCTATCTCAAAGAATTCCTCTTTGACGAGGGACAGGCCCGCGCGCCTGTGCGCTCTCTATCTGGTGGGGAAAAGGCGAGGCTTTTGTTGGCCAAGCTCATGGCGCGAGAAAGCAATGTTTTGGTCTTGGACGAACCGACCAACGATCTTGATGTGGAAACGCTTGATTTGCTCCAAGAATTACTAGGCGATTATGATGGAACGGTTCTATTAGTGTCGCACGATCGTGATTTCTTGGACCGCACGGCCTCGACCACCATTGCGATGGAGGGGAACGGCAAGGCCACTGTTTACGCAGGCGGCTGGAGCGATTATCAAGCCCAACGCAAGGCCGATGAAACCGTCGAAAAAGAACAAGCTAAGAAGATTAAGAGCGAGGCAAAGGGCGTTGAAAAGAAAAAAGAAACGGGGCTGTCCTTTACTGAAAAGCATCGCTTAGAAAAGCTGCCATCGGTGATTGAACGGCTTGAGGCGGAAATTGCGAAACTTGAGGTGTTCCTATCCGCGCCTGATCTTTATTCAAAAGAACCTGTTAAGTTTCAGAAAGGCACCGACGCCTTGGTTGAACGCCAACAGGCTTTGGCGGATGCCGAAGAAGAATGGATGATGTTAGAGGAAAAGGCCGCGCAGTAGCGGCCCTATACCTCGCGTCCATGCTGTTTTAAAAACGCATGCAGCTCGGCGCGAAGAGGATGCTCAATCTCAAGCGCGAAGGTATGCGCGTAAACTGCGAAAAAACAGGCTGCATCTAATTCACTTGCCTGTTGAGAGGCCTCAGCATAAAGCGTCACCAAGGCCGATTTATCACCGGCCTCATGCGCATCTAGGATACGCTGTTCGAGATCGCTCATTCAGCCGCCTGTTTGAGCGAACGATGCGTGTCCACTTTCATTGCAACCCAGTCATGGAAATTATGGGTTGGGCCATCCATGACAGGGGAAAAGCGTCCTCCATCGAAATTCACACCATGGCGACCACGCTGCATGCCCTCGACGACAAAGATGTCTTCTTCAAAGACCAATTTCCAAAGTTTTGTATTCTCGGCCTTTAAGTCAACGTCCATGTCAGGTTGCGCATAATAAAGATGGATGTTTTCAACAGTTTTCTCTGGTCCTTGCGGAACCAAGATGATGGCAAAGGCGTGATCCCGATGAACGCCTAGCAAGACGTTAGGATAGACGGCAATATATTCCGCCGCAGTGTCCCATTTTGCATCAAGGTTTTCAAAATCAGGAAAGGACTTGCCCGCCTTGGTCGCCAATTGACGATAGACCAAGGTGCCTTGACCTGAATACCGCTCTGTTTCTTCGATATTGTAATGATCTTCTAGACGTGAATATGAATTCAATCCGGGATGCACCCAAGGCAAGTGATAGCTTTCACAGTAGTTTTCGACAGCAAGCTTCCAGTTACATTGCACCTCAAGCTTGAATTTACTGTCCTGACCACCATGAAAGAGCGGTTGATCAAATTCTGCCCAACGCGCGATAAGGTCGGCATTCACCTCTTCAAACTCTGGCGCATCGCCCGAAACATTGATCCAGATCACATCGCGCCAAATGTGACTTCGTATTTCGACGAGGCCAAGGGTCGCGCGATCAATGCTGTCGTGTGTGTTGTGACCTGCGCCGCCAACATGGGGCGTGCTCACTAATCGGCCATCCGTCGAATAGCACCAACTGTGATAGGGGCAACGAATAGCGCCCTCGATCTTTTTTGGCTCTTCGACAAGGATCATACCACGGTGGCGACAGGTGTTTTGAAAGACACGCACGCGATTTTCGCGATCTCGCACAAGCAAAAGAGGCATTTCCATAAAGGTGATCGGAACGGCATCGCCGACCTCTGGCACATCAGCGGCAACAGCTAAGCCCGCCCACTGAGAAAACAACAATGCGCTGCGTTCCTCCATATAGACGGCTTGGTCGATATAGTGCGCATTCGGTAGCCCGTTGGCCTTGTCAACGCTGGTCCTGACAGAGGACAAATCTGTAAGAGTGCTCATGTGACATCACCTTTCATAGTAAGATGTGTTCAAATTGCATAGAATTTCAAAACGGGTCTATCAAAACGCGCCAAATTCTACATAGAAACGACATCATTGAAAGGGTTCATCAGGTCGCAAAAGTGTATGGTGATAGGGGACCAAGTCTGATCTTTCGCACAATCCTGCAGAGCGCGCGGTTGACATGATTTCGCGGCGATCATCAGCGAGATATTCAAATACCATGCGCGTGATCAATTTGGCGCTAATGGATTCTCCGATTGTACGGCTCACATAGCCAACCCAATAATTGTTTTCAAAACAGGGGACGCGGGTCAAAAAGGTGAACGAGGATGTTCGCGATCCACGGCGTGACATGAAGCCAGCCACTCCACCATCTTGGGCCATAAGAAACCCCCGAAATTCGCGGTTGCGAGGGGAGGTTGGTAAGCCTTGTTGAGCCAATGCATTTTTAGCCTCGTGGCCTCTGATAAAGGTGTAATTGTCTGCACGGTAGACATAGATCAGCCCCTGAAGAAAGAGCTCTGGATTGGTAAAGCTTTGGCGTGAGAAGCGATAAAATCCACTTGGCAACGTGGGCTCAGGAATTTCAATGTTAGAGACACTGATAAAATCTTGTAGCTCAGGGTGAAGCATCAGATCCGGTTTACGACCAACGATATTTTGAGCCGGCTCAAGCAAAATACGGGCATCTACGTTGAAATAGGTGCAAATGCGATGCAAAATATCAGGGCGTGGAAAGCTTTCACCGTTGAGATAACGATTGAACTGAGTTCGATTTATTCCCAAGTCTCGACACAAAGCGGAAACAGAGGCTGCGCGCTGACAGAGCAGTTTCAAGTTTTCCCCGAACATGGCTCGGAGCTTCGCAGGAGAGTTGGTTTCATTCGAATCGTTCAAAGTCTTTTGCATTTTCTCGCCATTCGCCAAATTGGAATATTTACACTCAGTATTTAAACCATTACGCGTGGAACGCCACCTTTACGTGCATGGTGACGCTAGTTGGCGTCAGTCGTGACACAGATACGCTTTAAAGTTGCGAAGTTTCGACACAAATTGCAAGCCTTTGTTTCAGGAAAGCGCATGTCTGTTTGTGTCAAAATATCCCATCCTTAACTCACACGCAGCTAGGGGAAGATGACAATGTTAGGTGTAATACTATGGAATGACCCTGAAACAGATCGCGCCGTCATTTGGTGCGAAGACCAAGGTCAGCTTGCTTTGTATAGGCCGGATTTATCTAAGCCAAAACAAAGCGATGAGTTAACTGTTGGGGATTTGGTGCAATTCGATCTACGCCAAGACGAAACTCTGCGCTACGCCCATAATGTCCATCTGGTTGCGGGTAATCATTACAAAGATATTGCGGACAACTTGGTGTCAAATGCCTCACAAGCCACCTATTCAGTGCAGCGTAAACCGGCACCTAGAAACATTATTGAATTCAGAAAAACAAGGACAACAGCACATGGGTATGCTGTTGCCTAATGGTTGTTTTAATTTAGGTCTCGGACCCTCAAACACCACGCGATAGGGCGGCGACGCCAGTACGGGCGATTTCGACCAATCCGAGTGGGCGCATGAGGTCTGCGAATGCGTCAACTTTGTCTGAGGCGCCTGTGATCTGAAACACAAAGCTGTCCAGCGTGCTGTCAACGACATTGGCGCGAAAGATATCCGCCAAACGCAGGGCTTCGACGCGCTGTTCGCCTGAGTTTTGCACCTTGATCAAGGCAAGCTCACGTTCCACTGTTGGGCCCTCAACAGTAAGATCATGCACATCATGAACGGGCACAATACGTCCCAGTTGCGCTTTGATCTGTTCGATTACTTGCGGTGTGCCCGTTGTGACGATCGTGATACGGCTTAGGCCGCCTTCGTGATCAACCTCTGCAACTGTGAGGCTTTCGATATTGTAGCCGCGCCCAGAAAACAGACCGATGACACGGGCAAGAACGCCTGCTTCGTTATCGACCAGAACGGCCAAAGTATGTGTTTCGATGGTTTCGCTATAGTTCGCACGCAAGGCATAAGCGGAATGCTTGGACGAGCCTTTTTTAATTTTCATTGGTGACATCTGTTCAACCTTTCAATCTCGGTTTTGGACTAAGCGACGGGCGCTTAAACCAAAACTGCCCCTGACGCGCCGATAGCATCTTTGGTATTTGCTTCGCCCAACAACATTTCGTTATGCGGAGCCCCTGATGGGATCATCGGGAAACAATTCTCATGCTTTTCAACCAAGCAGTCAAAAATGACAGGTCCGTCATAGTCCAACATCTCCATGATCGCATCATCCAGATCTTTGGGATCAGAGCACAAAATCCCTTTGCATCCAAAGGCTTCTGCCAATTTCACAAAATCAGGAAGCGCCTCTGACCAGCTTTGGGAATAGCGTTCACCATGCAAGAGCTCTTGCCATTGACGTACCATTCCGAGACGTTCGTTATTGAGGATGAACTGTTTGACGGGTAGGCGGTATTGAACGGCCGTTCCCATTTCTTGCATATTCATCAGCCAGCTCGCTTCGCCAGCGACATTCACAACCAACGCATCAGGATGCGCCACTTGAACGCCAACAGAGGCAGGTGTCCCATAGCCCATTGTGCCAAGGCCCCCTGAGGTCATCCATTGATTGGGCGCTTCAAAGCCAAGGTATTGCGCCGCCCACATTTGGTGCTGACCAACTTCGGTCGTGATATAGCGATCCTTGCGGTGCTTGGTCAATTCTTCGAGACGGGCCAGAGCATATTGTGGTTTGATGGTTTGGCCTTCTTGCGTGTAGGCGAGGCAATTGATCGCGCGCCAATCATTGATTTCATCCCACCATTTCGCAACGGCCTCAGAGTTTGTTTTGCGACCGCGCGCCTTCCAAACTTTGAGCAAGTCCTCAAGCACGTGACCAACATCCCCGATGATTGGGATATCAACGCGAATGACTTTGTTGATAGAAGAGGGGTCAATATCGATATGGGCCTTTTTCGATTTCGGGCTAAAGGCATCAAGACGCCCTGTGATCCGGTCATCAAAGCGCGCGCCGATGTTGATCATAAGATCGCAATCATGCATCGCCATGTTCGCCTCATAAAGACCATGCATACCCAACATGCCCAACCAGTTTTTGCCAGAGGCCGGATAACAGCCAAGGCCCATCAAAGTTGAGGTGATCGGGAAATTCGTCGCCTCGACCAATTCGCGCAACAATTGGCTGGCCCCTGGTCCAGAGTTGATAACCCCGCCGCCTGTGTAGAAGATCGGCTTTTTGGCCTTTTCCATCGCTTCTACAAGGGCGGTGATCTGATCAATGTCGCCTTTGGTGCGGGGTTGATAATGCGCTACGGGGACTTTGTTTTTCTCAGTATAGGTAGAGGATGCGAATTGAACGTCCTTAGGGATATCCACCAAAACGGGGCCAGGGCGCCCAGAGGTCGCCACATGGAAGGCCTCATGGATGGTGCCTGACAAATCTGCAGTGTCTTTGACGAGCCAGTTGTGTTTCGTACAAGGGCGCGTGATGCCAACGGTGTCGGCTTCTTGGAAGGCATCAGAGCCGATCATGAATGTCGGAACCTGACCTGTGAGAACAACCAAGGGAATGGAATCGAGCAAGGCATCCGTTAGACCCGTCACAGCGTTTGTGGCGCCGGGTCCTGAGGTCACGAGCACAACACCAGGTTTCCCAGTAGAGCGCGCATATCCTTCGGCCGCGTGAACCGCGCCTTGTTCATGACGGACCAAAATATGTTTGATGTCGTTTTGTTGAAAAATTTCATCATAAATCGGGAGGACGGCACCGCCGGGGTATCCGAACACTGTGTCCACACCCTGATCCTTGAGGGCCTGAACAATCATTTTCGCTCCGGTCATTTGACGTGTCATTTGTACTCTCCGTATTTTTTGACGTCTTTATTTTTTCGTACACATAAAAAAACCCTCGAAGGTTTCGAGGGCGCATGGGGTAAAGAAATGGTTACGTTACCGACCCATACGCTTTCTTTTGACCAGACCGACGACAATCGTCATGACAAAGGTTCCTTTTACCGTGTTTGGGCACATTATTTGCGCAGCTTTAGAACGTCAACACGCAAAACACCAAGTTTTCAAAGAAAATCACACATATTTGCGTATTAATTTCAATTCATCTTCAAATTTTGAAATTTTCGAAAAGAATTTTGAGTATTTTGGGTTCAAATTGATACTCTATGCCGATTTGGAGGGGATATTTCTATCGGACATGGTTTTGCTATCATGATCGGGCAAAAGAAAACGCCCCAATGCGATAGCAAAGGGGCGTTTCAAACAACCAACGAATTGGTTTATTTACTCTTGTTCGTCGCCTGCGGCATCATCGTCTTCGGCTGCGCTTCCAATATCGTCGAACAATTCGGCGATTTCGAATTCTGCTTCAGCTTCTGCTTCAGCAGCCAATTCTTGGATGGATTTACCTGAGGCTTGAATTTCTGCTTCTTCAGTTGAGCGTGCAACGTTCATAACGATTGTTGCAGAGACTTCAGGGTGAAGACGAACAGACATTTCGTGTAGGCCAAGCTCTTTGATCGGTGTGATCACGGAGACTTGTTTGCGATCGAGTGAGAAACCTGCCTCTGTCGCTGTTTCAGCGGCATCACGAGGTGTCACAGAGCCGTAAAGCGCACCCGCATCAGATGCGGAACGAATCACGATGAATTGCTGACCGTCGAGACGGCTTGCAAAATCTTCTGCTTCTTTTTTGGTTTCAAGGTTGCGTGCTTCCAATTGTGCTTTCTGCTCTTCGAATGCTGCGATGTTTGTCGCAGAAGCAGTTTTCGCTTTGCCCTGAGGCAATAGGAAGTTACGTGCGTAACCCGGTTTTACGTCAACAACATCGCCCATTTGGCCAAGCTTTGCGACACGCTCTAGTAGGATAACTTGCATATCAAATTCTCCTTATTTCACAGCGTATGGCAACAAGGCCAAGAAGCGAGCGCGTTTGATTGCGCGTGCAAGTTCACGTTGCTTCTTTGCAGAAACAGCAGTGATACGGGACGGTACGATTTTACCACGCTCTGAGATGTAGCGCTGTAGCAACTTCGTGTCTTTGTAGTCGATCGCAGGTGCGTTGTCGCCTGAGAATGGGCAAACTTTGCGACGGCGGAAAAATGGTTTACTTGCCATGATTTAAGATCCTTTCGTCAGCTTATGCGCGGCGCTCGCGGCGTTCGCCACGGTCATCACGTTTTTGCATTTGTACCGAAGGACCTTCGGCATGTTCATCAACTTTGATCGTCAAGATACGCATGACATCATCGTGCAAGCGCATAAGGCGTTCCATTTCTTGAACAGCAGGTGCAGGTGCATCTGTGCGCAAGAAAGCGTAGTGGCCTTTACGGTTTTTGTTGATTTTGTAAGCCATCGTTTTGACACCCCAATATTCGCTATCGACGACTTTGCCGCCATTGTCTGCGAGTACTGTGGAGAAGTGTTCGACGAGGCCTTCGGCCTGTGCGTTGGACAAGTCCTGACGCGAGATAAAGACATGCTCGTATAAAGGCATGTGAGCTCCATTTGTCTGGCGCGTTTCATAGGGCAAGGTATACTCTCCGCACTTACCCACGAGAGACCGCGCGAAAAAATTGCTTCGCGAAGAAAGGACTCTTTTACAGGAAAATTATATCTTTGCAAGACTGGGGCAGGGCATCTCGATAATTTCTTATCTTCGTCGTTTGCGTGCCCCAATCGTGCCATTGTTTAACAGTTTCTTAATCTCCAAGAAACAGGAGATAAACCCATGGCTTTTACCAATGAATTTGCACCCTCAAGCAATCCTCTGACAGGGTTTGCCCGTCGTTTGATCCAAGTCGCCTTGGTGATCGCTGCATTAGGTGTCTTGGTTATTCCAGTGAGCGGGATAACATTTTCGATTATGTTGACGAAATTGGTGCTTGCTACCGTGTTCTTGTTGATCGTGACTGCGCTCCAACCGAGCTGATAGCGCTATCGCAATTTTGCATATCGGGTATTCCAAAGTTTGGTCTACTGATATGAGCCTTGGTTGTTATGTATATCCTAGACACAGTCAAAGGATATGACCATGCAAATCAACTACGCTGAAATTGAATTCGAAGCCCGTCGCCTGCGCGCCGAAATGATCCGCAACTTTTTTGCGTCTCTTTTCCGCAAATCAGAGAAAACACAATCGGCTCCTCAGAGCACCGCTGCTCAACCTGCCTAAATCCTGTGTTTAGGACCGCGAAAAAGCCAGACATTTTGTCTGGCTTTTCTTGTTTTAATGGAATGGTTTTCCTGACTTACTAAACGTTACCTCTAAATCAACATTTGTGATACTATCCAACTGGTTTACCTAGGATGTTTCATGAAATTTTTTGCCAAAATTGTCATTTTCCCTTATTTGTTTGTTAGCTTATTGACAGTTTCAGCTCAAGCGGGAGAGCTTGAATGGAAATTTGGGATAGATCATTTTACTAAATCGCAAACTCCCGTTTCAGGTCTTCATCAACTGACATTGGGCTATGTTACTGATCAAGGCTATTTTTTGGGTCAGAGTTTATATTCTGGCGCGCTTGGACAGGGGGGTGGCCTCTTTGTCGGAGGTGTAGAAGCAGGTCGTTATTTCGACTTAGGGCATGATTACAGAATGGCCCTTGGCGCTTATGTGGGAGGTGGCGGCGGAGGCAGTCGGGTGCATGGGGATGGCATTATGGTCAGACCTTTTTTAACGCTGGAAATACCGACCTTTGGTGGACATCTTGGCCTTGGCGCTTCTTGGACAACCATCGACGGTTCTGATATCGCTACGCCAGCTATCACAACGTATTATAGCAAGCCGTTCAATCTAAACTTTTCTGTTCCTAATAATGGCGGCACTTGGAAATCTCGCAATGGTGACACAGTCTTCAAATCAGCGTCGCTGCGTTACATGCAATATCTACACAGTGACTCGTCTAAAACGATTAGTGGTGCTCAATCTCAGGATATGCATCTTTTAGGTGGTGAATTCGTTTTTGACAGTAATGCTGCTTTTGATACGTTTCTGCAAGCCAATGGCGTTGTGTCTGGATTTGCAGAAGGGTATGCCGATTGGGTTCTTGGGGTAAGATCAAAGAACATTCTAGGAAACACAATTTTTGCCTATGAATTCGGATTAGGAGCAGGTTGTGGAGGTGCAATAGATACTGGAGGTGGCCTCCTTTGGACTGCGGGCTTATCGGCAAACATAACGTTGTCAGACAACTGGATCCTTAAAGCTGGTATTAGCAGGAGAAAGTCTTTCAACGGCGCCTTTTCTGTTGTCGCTCCTAGTTTGGATATCGCGTATAATTTTGGATCGTCTCAGCGGCGACAAAAAACTCAAAACGCACACAAAATTCAGTTTTATTCAGGGATAACACGTCAATTTCCCAACACGAGGTTCATTCGGGGAAAGCCACACTACTCTCAAACGCCAAACTTGTTAGAAACGACAATTGATGTTTTTCTCAATGAAATATTTTATATTACAGGTCAAGCTTCGACAGCATTTACAGGGGACGTTGGCGGTTATCAGTTGGGACTGTTTGGAATTGGCTGGCATAGCGTTCCTAAAAACAATTGGTCCTACTCGGCTGAGGTTGTAATGGGCGCTGCTGGAGGAGCTGGCGTGGATACCAACGGTGGGCTAATCTATGGCGCTCGAGCTGAAATCGATTATTGGATCGACCCAAGCCTTGCTTTGACAGTTGGTTTAGGACATGTTCGAGCGGCCGTAGGTCAAGGTATGGCACCAACAACAGTCAATGTCGGTTTGAAGGTACCAACAAAGTTCTGAATAGGTCGTTAAATTACGACCTACGCCGACGTCTGCGACCACCGTCTGCGGCACCGCCGCTTGATCCTGTGTTGAAATTCACAGCCGGAAGCGTGACGATCTTGTTCAGCTCTGGGAAGGGCGCTGTTTTATGTGGGATTGCGTTGGCGGCCACAAAGTGTTCTTGGAACTTTGGCTCAATCGCGGTTTCGACCTTGGTGATTTGGCGCACCACTTTTTCGATCTCTTTGCGCGACTGGGTGTTGCACAGGGCAATGCGCGCACCAGTTCCCGCCGCATTCCCAGCAGATTGAACTTTATCCAATGGCACATCAGGGATCATGCCTAACACCATCGCGTGTTTGCTAGAAATATGCGCCCCAAACGCCCCCGCAAGAACCACACGATCGACGGTTTCAACCTCCATCTCATCCATGAGAAGCCGCGCACCTGCATAAAGCGCGGATTTGGCCAATTGAATGGCGCGAATATCGCCTTGGGTAACGGTGATTTTTGGACCATCTTCGGCCGTGCCGTCATACACCACATAAGAATGCGTACGACCATCTTCGATCAAACGCTCAGTGCCTGCGGCCGACGCGGACCCGATGAGACCGTTTTCATCCATCAATCCCGCCAAACGCAGCTCGGCCACGGCTTCGATAATGCCGCTTCCGCAGATGCCCGTGATCCCCGATCCCTTGGTCTCTTCCCAAAACCCGTCTTCGTCAGACCATTTTTCACATCCAATAACGCGGAACCTTGGCTCTTTGGTGATTGGGTCGATTTCAAGTTTTTCAATGGCGCCGGGGGCCGCGCGTTGGCCGGAGCTAATTTGCGCCCCTTCGAAGGCGGGACCAGTGGGAGAGGAACAAGCCAGCACGCGTTCTGCATTGCCCAATAGGATTTCCGCATTCGTGCCCACATCCACGATCAACACCAAGTCTTCAGATTTTCCAGGTTCCTCGGACAGGGCAACAGCCGCCGCGTCAGCGCCCACGTGACCCGCAATACAGGGCAGGATATAGCATTGAGCCGCGGCATTCATCGCGCTGAGGTCCAATTCTTTGGCATAAAGCGAGAGGGATTCAGAGGTCGCAAGCGCAAAGGGGGCTTGGCCCAATTCAACAGGATCAATGCCAAGCAAGAGGTGATGCATCACAGGATTGCAGACAAAGACAACTTCCATAATGAGGTTGGTGTCAATCTTGGCCTCAGTCGCGATGTCCTGGATCAAGATATTGATCGCCTCGCGCACAGAGGCGGTCATTTCTTTGTCACCGCCTGCGTTCATCATAGCGTAAGAGACGCGGCTCATGAGGTCTTCGCCAAAACGGATTTGCGGGTTCATGATGCCAGAGCTAGCAATCACTTCACCCGTGACCAAATCTGTGAGGTGCGCGGCGACTGTTGTGGAGCCTAAATCAATCGCGAGGCCATAAACTCCGTCCTCATGCAGCCCTTTGAACACATCAATGACACGAGGTGTTTTTGTTGTGTGATCTTGAAAGAGGGCGACTGTGACTTGCCATTTGCCTTTGCGAAGCACTGTTTGCAATTTGGACAAGACGCTGAGATCGCATTGAATGGCCTCAATATTCCACTGGCTTTGTAAGGCGCGCTCTAGGCGTTCCAAATCACCTGTTGGCTCATGCATGTCGGGTTCATCGACGTTGACGAAATAGAGCTTGGTCGCAGGATCCATTGTAATCGCCCGCGCACTGGCGGATTTGCGGACCACTTGTTTGTGAACTTGGCTTTCGGCAGGAACATCAATCACCACGTCACTTTGAACCGTCGCTTGGCATCCTAGACGACGACCTGCTTTGAGACCGCGTTTGTCATCATAGCGCTGTTCCACGGAATTCCATTCTGATAAGGCATCATCCGCAACGCTCACACCATGCTTGGAAAATTCACCATAAGACGGCGTGATTTGGCATTTGCTGCAAATGCCGCGTCCGCCACAGACGGAGTCCAAATCCACGCCGAGTTGACGGGCGGCTGTGAGAACAGGTGTGCCAACAGGGAAATGACCGCGTTTTCCAGACGGGGTAAAGACGACGAGGGGGTCTTTGCTCATTTTGTGCATATCCTTGCATCGGTGGTTTGGCGTTACTGTAGAGTGTTGATCAAAAACAAAAAGCCCGCTTTCGCCATTTTATAACACATTGGCGGCATTTTTTCGGTTTGCCTCTGGTCCCGCGTTAGCGCAAGAAAAATACAAGGCTCATTCCAAAGCCGACAAGGGCGACGATCCATTTCAAAGCTGACTTGGGAATTGCGCGCGCAAGTGGGGCACCTGCATATCCGCCAATTGTTGCCGCAACCATCATCACAAGGGCTTGGGGCCATGCAATCAACCCACCTGCACCAAAGGCTGCAACAGAAATCAGGGACAGTGCAAAGGATAACCCATTCTTAAGCCCATTCATTTGGTGCATGTCCTGCATGCCCCATAGCGAAAAGAGAGCCAAAAGAACAATGCCAAGACCCCCATTAAAATAGCCACCATAGATACAAACTAAGATCAGGCCAATCGCCCCATAGGGCGTGATAGCGCGGGCATGGCGCTGTGCCAAATCGCGCAAATTCTCAGAAAACACGAAAATCAGCGTCGCAACCAACAGAAGGTAGGGGACGATTGAGGCAAAGGCTTTGTTTGAGGACACCAACAAAAGCGCGGCCCCAATCAATCCACCGATTAGGGTATAAATGGTGAGCCGAATGAGAAGCGGCCGATCAAAGGCGCGCAGCTCTTTTGAAAATCCCAAGGCACCCGAAAGATATCCAGGCAAGACCGCAATCGCGCTGGTCGCATTGGCCACAACTGGGGGAAGCCCCACAAACACAAGGGCAGGGAATGTCAAAAAGGTGCCACCCCCCGCAATTGTATTCAAAACGCCTGCGCCAAATGCTGCGATAATAAGGATAATCCAATCGATCATTTATGTCGCCTTGTTGTGAAAGATGAACCCAAGCGTGTTGAGCAAAAGCTGGGCGGCAAGAATGGATGTCGATCCTGTTGGATCATAATCAGGGGCCACTTCGACGAGGTCTAATCCGATGATGTCATGACGCTCTGATAGGGTTTGCAGCATTTCCAAGACTTCGTAATAGAGGAACCCCCCATGACTTGGCGTGCCTGTTCCGGGCGCGATAGAAGGGCAAAATGCATCAATGTCTATGGTCACATAGACCCGCGCACCCGTTGGAATGCGGTCAATCACGGACCGTGTTCCAATCTCACGCGCTTGGCGTACAGAGAGGATATCCGATCCCATTGCCCGCGCGGCCTCGTAACCTTCTTTGGCGGTTGAGCTGACATTGCGAATGCCGACTTGGGTTAATCCCGTGACATAGGGCTTTTCTGCCGCGCGGCGCATTGGGTTGCCATGACCGTGACGCACACCATGGCGTTCGTCAACAAAATCCAAATGGGCATCAATTTGAAGAATGTGGAAATCACCCTGACCCTCAAAGGCATTGATACAAGGGATATTGATTGAGTGATCCCCGCCGATCACGACGGGCAAGGCACCAGCATTTAGCGCAGCACGCACACCTGTTTCAATATTGGCATGACTTTGCACTGTGTCCGTATGCACAATATCGGCATCCCCCATATCTACAATACGAACATCACCGGGGAGGTAAGTTGCGTCGTCTTCGTGATCATACGCGCCCGCATGACCAAAGCTAAACAGGGTGGAGGCCTCACGCACACCTCGCGGACCAAAGCGTGCACCAGATCGCCATTGTGTGCCTGCATCAAAGGGCGCGCCCAAGATTGCGACATCTGCATCAAGGGTGGACCAGTCGCTCACATAGGGGCGTTTTCTGAATGTTGAAATCCCAACAAAAGGTAAATCAAGGCGTCCGCTTTCATAACCATGTTCGCTCATTTTTGTCCTCCCAAACTGAAAAAACCGATGGCCACCTGTATTCAGCATTCTTTAACGAAAGAAAATAGCCGATGTGGGCTGCATAGGGCTTTTCTTTTGGGACATAACGTGAAATAGGAAACCGCCAAGTGTTCCCTGCTACGAAGAAGGATTTTGAGATGCAGATTCGCGAGGCTCTCACGTTTGATGATGTTCTATTGGTTCCTGCCGCGTCCAATGTTTTGCCCAATACGGCAGACACGCGCACACGGGTGACTCAATCAATCTCCTTGAATATACCATTGCTGAGTTCGGCTATGGATACGGTTACTGAATCGCGCATGGCGATCACGATGGCCCAAGCAGGCGGTATGGGCGTGATCCACCGCAATTTGGACATCGAGGCGCAGTCACGCGAAGTGCGCCGCGTCAAACGGTTCGAAAGCGGGATTGTCTATAACCCCATTACATTGCGCGCCGATCAAACCTTGGCCGATGCGAATGCCTTGCGCGAGCGTTACAATGTCTCAGGCTTTCCTGTCGTTGATGAAACGGGCCGCGTTGTTGGGATCGTGACCAATCGCGATATGCGCTTTGCCGAAGATGCAAAAACACCTGTGCACGCAATGATGACAACTGAGGATTTGGCGATCCTTCATGAACCTGCGGATCGTCAACAAGCCATCGAAATGATGAAACAGCGCCGCATTGAAAAATTGCTTGTCACCGATGCAGATGGAAAACTGACGGGTCTTTTGACGTTAAAAGACACCGAACAATCCGTTTTGAACCCAACCGCCTGTAAGGATGATTTGGGGCGTCTGCGCGTTGCTGCGGCCTCAACAGTTGGCGATGCGGGATATGAGCGCTCGCTTGCTTTGATTGATGCGGGCGTTGATATGGTTGTCATTGACACCGCGCACGGCCATTCCGAAGGCGTTGCCAAATCTGTCGAAGCCATCAAAAAATTCAACAGCTCCGTTCAAGTGGTCGCGGGTAACGTTGCCACAGCCGAGGCGACCAAAGCCTTGATCGGGGCGGGAGCAGATGCGGTCAAAGTCGGCATCGGCCCTGGATCAATCTGCACCACCCGTATGGTTGCTGGAGTTGGTGTGCCTCAGCTGACGGCCATCATGGATTGCGCAAGCGCAGCAGGTGACGTGCCAATCATCGCAGATGGCGGTATCAAATTCTCAGGCGATTTTGCCAAGGCAATTGCAGCGGGCGCCTCTGTTGCCATGATCGGATCGATGATTGCAGGAACGGACGAGTCCCCGGGCGAAGTCATCCTCTATCAAGGGCGCTCATTCAAAGCCTATCGTGGTATGGGGTCATTGGGCGCTATGGCGCGTGGCTCAGCGGATCGCTATTTCCAAAAAGACGCAGCCAGCGACAAATTGGTTCCCGAAGGGATCGAAGGCCAAGTTCCTTACAAAGGGGCGGCAGGTGCTGTTGTTCACCAAATGGTCGGCGGTCTACGCGCGGCTATGGGCTACACAGGGAGCGCAACAGTAGAAGATATGCGCACTAAATGTAGCTTTGTTAAAATCACCGGTGCTGGGCTCAAAGAGAGCCATGTTCATGATGTGCAAATCACACGTGAAAGCCCGAATTATCGGATAATGTAATGACACCAGCTGCACGGGTTCAGGCCTCGATTGAAATTCTTGACGACATCAATGAGGGGCGCTCGGCGGAACAAGCCATTAGCGCTTGGGCCAGAAATAGCCGCTTTGCCGGATCAAAAGACCGCGCAGCTGTAAGAGACAATGTTTATGCCGTTTTACGCCGTAAACATACCTGCGCGACCGTCGGAGGAGGAGCCAACGGTCGCGCACTTATGATCGGACTACTCCGCCAACAAGGGATTGATCCTGCTGGTATTTTCACGGGCGAAGGCTACTCACCCATGGCGCTAGAGCCGCATGAAATGACCGAAGCCGATGTCAATGTAGATCCAATGGACGATCTGCCCGATTGGATACGGGATCAATGGGATCAAAGCCTTGGGGACAAGGCTCGTGAGGTGGCCCAAGCCATGCGCGATCGCGCCGAGGTGTTCCTACGAGTCAACTTGATATTGAGTACGCGTGATGCCGCAATCGAGGCCTTGGCCGAAGATGGAATTGTCGTCGAAGCGCATCCAACCGTGGAAACAGCCCTGATTGTTCGCGAAGGCGCGCGCAAAGTTGCCAATTCGATTTCCTATCAAGATGGCTTGGTCGAATTGCAGGACGCCAATAGTCAGGCCAGTGTCTGTGTCATCCCACGCGAGGCAGTAACGGGTGTGCTCGACTACTGCGCTGGTGGCGGCGGAAAGTCACTCGCTTTGGCGGGATGGTTGGATACAACGGTTCATGCACATGACGCTTTCCCGCGCCGCATGAAAGATCTGCCAACCCGATCCAATCGCGCGCAGGCGGATATTGTTGTTTTAGATCAGGAAGATATGGGGGATTATTCATTTGATATTGTCTTCTGTGACGTCCCCTGTTCAGGCAGTGGATCGTGGCGTCGTGATCCCGAAGGCAAGTGGTCATTAAGCCCTGAAAAATTGAATGAATTGCAAGAGGTGCAGCGCGATATTCTACAAACCGCCTCTGGCTTTGTAACGCCCGAGGGGTACTTGGCCTATGCGACCTGTAGCGTTCTGCGATCTGAGAACCACGATCAAGTTGATTGGTTCATATCAGAAAATCCGCAATGGATTGTGACAGAGCAGGTTCAATTTGTACCAAATACGCTCGGAGACGGGTTTTTTGTGACATTGTTGAAAAGACGTTGATTGATCGTCTCAGGGTTGTATTTTTGGCGTTAAGGAACATTTAACGCTTTGCTGACTTATTAGGAAGGCCGAGATAACAAGGGCCTTTGATGTGAGTGATGCACTTTCATATCCGACTGTTAAATTATCAACCAAGCGTGGCTTGAGTGTTGTTTTGTGCCTTGCTGTCATAGCGCTTGTTGCTTGGGCTCAAGATTTGGCCGTGGTGTCCATCCTCCGAAGTGCTGCTATTTCTCATGGATTGGTTTTGGGGGCTGATAGGGTCTTTCACTGGGCCAAGCGGTGGATACGACGCAATGAATTGAGGTGTTTTGAACAGGTATTGCAGGCAACTGAGGGGCCAACACTTCTGAGCAATCGGGATGGTGACATCCTCTGGATCTCTGATCAGCTATTAGAGGCATCAGAGTTTAGGATTGGGGCGAATATTTTGACCCATCTGCGCAAACACAGTGAGGATCGTCCGAGTGATGCAGCCATGTTTTTGCGCGGGTTGCGCCAAGGTGAGGATCAGATCGTTACGTTTGGGCACCATTTTATTCGCGCGCGCCTTCTGTCAGAAAACTATTGTTATTGGACTATCAACGACAGCGCGCCAATCATGAGTGACCTTCCTCTAATTCGCCTTGGTCACCACAAGCGTGCGAATGCAGCAGGGCGTCGATTATTCCCGTCTGCGCAAGACTTCCCTGATCTGACGACCTATCGATCAGGGCACTCTGTCACCCTGTCAACAGCATTAGGGCCGCGTGACGTCGTGCCTATAAAATTGCCAACTGAACTTGGGGATGAATACCTTCTCTTGCCAGACACTGTGGGCGTCTCCGCACTTGGTGGGTCTGATTTTGATGTGCTTCCTGTACCTATGGTCAAATTGACGAGCGAAGGCGGGCTGATAACAGCCAATGCACATGCCTGCAAATTATTGGGGATCGAAACAGGAACTGGCCTCGCGTTACAGGACTTAATGGAAGGGTTGGGGCGCTCGATTTCCGATTGGCTCTATGATGCGGGTCAGGGGCGGGGGCTGAACCACCCTGAATTCTTGCGTTTGACACGGCGTGACAAAGAGGTGTTTGTCCAAGTGTCCTTGAACAAAAGCACAGATGCAGGACAACCTATTTTGGTGGCCGTCCTAAATGATGCCACCGAATTAAAAACGCTTGAGGCGCAATTTGTGCAGAGCCAGAAAATGCAAGCCATCGGCCAGCTTGCAGGCGGTGTTGCCCATGATTTCAACAATCTGCTTACGGCGATTTCTGGACATTGCGATTTGCTGCTGCTGCGCCATGATGCGAGCGATTTGGACTATGCGGATTTGGTGCAGATCAATCAAAACGCCAATCGCGCAGCGGCGCTTGTGTCCCAGCTGTTGGCCTTTTCGCGTAAACAAACATTGCGCCCCGAAAGCATAGATATGCGTGACACCTTGGCGGATCTCACGCACCTGTTGAACCGTTTGGTTGGTGAAAAAATCGAACTGTCCTTGAAATATGATCCCGAACTTAGGGCGGTGCGCGCGGATAAACGTCAATTGGAACAAGTGATCATGAATTTGGTCGTCAATGCCCGCGATGCCATGCCAAACGGAGGGGGCATAACCATTTCAACTGAGGGTCACACAGTCACAGAAACGTATACACGGGATCGGGTGTCTGTGGAGGTTGAAAGCTATGTGTCGATCAAAGTCAAAGACCAAGGGTGCGGTATTCCCCCCGATAAAGTGCAAAAGATATTTGAACCCTTCTACACCACCAAAAGAACAGGCGAGGGCACGGGCCTTGGATTGTCCACGGTGTATGGCATCGTCAAGCAAACCGGTGGCTATGTCTTTGTCGAAAGCATGCTAGAGCAGGGAACCGAATTTACGGTACTCTTGCCATCTGCTGAGATTGACAGTGATCCCATCAGCGAGGGGTTTGAGCCCGAGCTTCCCAAACGGCGCGCCCAAGAGCATGGTGTGATCTTGTTGGTCGAAGACGAAACACCTGTGCGCACCTTTGCTGCGCGCGCCCTTCAATTGCGCGGATATAGCGTGATCGAGGCCGCCTGCGCCGAAGATGCGCTTGAGATTTTGCAAGACAGCCAGCTCAAGATTGATGTCTTTGTGACGGATGTTGTCATGCCCGGTCGCGACGGTCCAAGTTGGGTAAAAGAGGCGCTCATTGATCGCCCCGATGTGCGCGTTGTCTTTGTCTCTGGCTATGCCGAAGATAGTTTTGAAAAACATCAGGCTGAAATCAAGAACTCTGTTTTTCTACCCAAGCCATTTTCGCTCAATGAGCTGACAGACACCGTTCATCAACAACTGGTTTAACCTTGGGCACGATCCCAAAGCGTAAACTGATCTGCGCATTTTTCCATCAGCTGTGCTTTGATTGCAGGATCCAGCGATAGCGTAGCCTTTGGCGATACATTGCGGCGCTCTAGGTCAAAGTCAAAGCCGAGGCGCGTTTGCAAGAATGTATGAATGTTCTCTTGGGCGTCATATTTGAACAAATGCGTGATCGGGGCATGATCCTTGGCGGGTTTCACAAAATTCGCCATATCGCCAACTTGCGCAAATTTTGGCCGCTCCTTTTCGAGATAGGCCACCACAAATTCATCAAAGCTCATGCCTTTGGTCGAATTTTCGTGACGATCCAGTTGATCGCGTTGACGATACCGATACCAGCTTCCAAGCCAATCAATCGGTTCGCGCACGACAGCCATGGTTTCGATAGGGCGGGGTGTTGCATTTTGAAATATCGGAAGGAAGCTGCGCTGAAATTTGCTAAGATTCGTATGCTTTAATCCAGGCGGACTAGAAATCACAACAGATGCGCGTCGTCGCAAAGCAGCAACATATGCGGTTGTTCCAGTCTTGGGAACCGACAATATGGCCAGGTTTTTTTGAATGAAAACAAGCATTAACGAAATACACCCATCCTTTAGCGTCTCTTTATACTACTCTTTAACAATTTCCTCTGAAAGTAGGTACATAAAATTTATCTTGTAATGTTCTCATTTTGATCTCATAAAAAGAACAAGAGTAGAACAAACCAGCGATTGCTCAGAGGCCGTTGCTGTGAAATAAGAAGGACGAAACGATAAAAATGGCAGATCTTCTTTCAATGGCGACGAAAAAAAACGACGACAAGCAAAAGGCGCTAGATAGCGCTTTGGCTCAAATTGAACGGCAATTTGGGAAAGGTTCGATTATGAAACTTGGGGGCGAAAATGCCATCCAAGAAATCGAAGCGACCTCAACGGGGTCTTTGGGCCTTGATATTGCGCTCGGCATAGGCGGTTTGCCCAAAGGGCGGATCATTGAAATCTATGGACCAGAGAGTTCCGGTAAAACGACCCTCACGCTTCATTGTGTGGCTGAGGAACAGAAAAAAGGCGGGGTTTGCGCCTTTGTGGATGCAGAGCACGCGCTTGACCCGCAATATGCCAAAAAGCTAGGCGTTGATTTGGATGAGTTGCTTATTTCGCAACCTGATACAGGTGAACAAGCGCTTGAAATCACGGATACTTTGGTGCGCTCCGGTGCGGTGAACCTTGTTGTTGTGGACTCGGTTGCGGCCTTGACGCCGAAATCCGAACTAGAAGGCGACATGGGCGATAGCAGCGTTGGTGTGCAGGCGCGATTGATGAGCCAAGCGATGCGCAAGCTGACGGGCTCTATCAGCAAAAGTAACTGTATGGTGATCTTCATTCGAATTTGGTAGCCCAGAGACAACGACGGGCGGGAATGCGTTGAAATTCTACAGCTCCGTGCGCTTGGATATCCGTCGTATTGGCGCGGTCAAGGATCGTGACGAAATTGTCGGCAACTCGACCCGTGTCAAAGTGGTCAAAAACAAAGTTGCGCCTCCCTTCAAGCAGGTTGAATTCGACATCATGTATGGCGAAGGCATTTCCAAAACGGGTGAAATTATCGATTTGGGTGTCAAGGCGGGCATCGTCGATAAATCGGGTGCGTGGTATAGCTATGGCGACGAACGCATTGGTCAGGGACGTGAAAATGCTAAAACCTACCTCAAGGAAAACACACGCGTGTGCCTTGAGATTGAGGACAAGATCAGGGCGGCGCATGGGCTAGATTTTGACTTGCCGCCAAATGATCCAGACATCGACAAAGATGATGATATCTTAGAACCATAAAAACAGGCCGCGTCACAGCGGCCTTTTTCATATCTCAGCCCAGTCAACTGTGGACAAGTCAGGCTCTGCGTTATAATCCCAATGCAAACATTTGCACAGGGTATCGCTTATGACCTCTTTGAACGACATTCGCTCGACTTTCTTGAATTATTTCGCAAAAAATGGGCATGAAATCGTCCCATCAAGTCCGCTTGTTCCTCGGAACGATCCGACATTGATGTTTGCGAATTCTGGAATGGTTCAGTTCAAAAACCTGTTCACAGGGGTAGAAACGCGCAATTACAAACGTGCCACCACAGCCCAAAAATGTGTACGTGCAGGTGGCAAGCATAACGACCTTGATAACGTCGGCTACACCGCGCGCCACCACACATTTTTCGAAATGATGGGCAACTTTAGCTTTGGTGATTATTTCAAATCCGATGCGATCCCCTTTGCATGGGAATTGATCACCAAAGAATTGGACATCCCGAAAGAAAAGCTATTGGTCACCGTCTATCACACTGATGATGAAGCGGCGGATATGTGGAAAAAAGTGGCGGGCCTCAGTGATGATCGCATTATTCGCATCGCCACCGATGACAATTTTTGGCGGATGGGCCCGACGGGTCCCTGTGGACCGTGCACTGAGATTTTCTATGATCACGGCGATCACATTTGGGGTGGACCTCCTGGTTCCCCAGAAGAAGACGGCGATCGCTTTGTCGAAATTTGGAACCTTGTTTTCATGCAAAACGAACAGCATGAGGATGGCCGCTTAACCGACCTTCCCAATCAGTCGATTGATACAGGGATGGGGATCGAACGGGTTGCTGCCCTCTTGCAAGGCACGAATGACAACTATTCGACGGACCTCATTCGTGCTTTGATCGAAGCCTCGGCCCATGCAACCAGCTCGGATCCAGATGGCCCCGGCAAAACCCATCACCGCGTTATTGCCGATCACTTGCGCTCAACATCATTCTTGATTGCGGATGGGGTAATGCCCTCCAATGATGGCCGTGGTTATGTGTTGCGCCGTATTATGCGCCGCGCAATGCGTCATGCGCATCTATTGGGGGCCAAGGATCCTGTGATGCACAGCTTGGTACCTGAATTGGTCCATCAAATGGGCGCGGCTTATCCGGAATTGGTCCATGCGAAATCTTTGATCGAAGAAACGCTTCGCAATGAAGAAACCCGTTTCAAACAAACGCTTGATCGTGGTTTGAAGCTCCTTGATGACGAATTGTCAGGCTTGGGTGAGGGTGAGGCATTGCCAGGTGCGGCGGCGTTCAAACTATATGACACCTACGGGTTCCCATTGGATTTGACCCAAGATGCGCTGCGTGAAAAAGGCCGCACTGTGGATACAGACGGATTTGACAGCGCAATGGCCGAACAAAAGGCAAAGGCACGCGCGGCGTGGTCTGGAACCGGTGAGGCGGCGGATGCAACGGTTTGGTTCGATATTGCGGATCAACACGGCACCACAGATTTCTTGGGCTATGATACAGAAACAGCCGAGGGGCAGATTGTGGCCTTGCTCAAAGACGGCGCTCAGGTTGAGAGTGCGGCCAAGGGTGATGCCGTTCAAATCGTTTTGAACCAAACGCCATTTTACGCCGAAAGCGGCGGGCAAGTGGGCGATCAAGGCGTTTTGACAATTGAGGGCGCATCAGCGCGCATAACAGATACGAAAAAAGTGGCGGATGTCTTTATTCATATTGCCGAAGTCACCGAGGGAACCCTAACCAAAGGTGCGGGTGCAACTTTGGTAGTGGATCCGACACGTCGCTCTGCCATCCGGGCAAATCACTCTGCCACGCATTTGCTTCATGAAGCCTTGCGTCGGGCCTTGGGGGATCATGTGGCACAAAAGGGATCACTCAACGCCGCGGATCGTTTGCGTTTTGATTTCAGCCATTCCAAAGGCCTCAGCCCAGAGAAATTGAGCACAGTCGAACGCGAAGTGAACGACTTCATCCGTCAAAACAGTTCCGTTGAAACGCGGATCATGACGCCTGATGATGCGCGTGCCTTGGGGGCGCAGGCTTTGTTTGGTGAAAAATACGGTGACGAAGTGCGCGTTGTGTCCATGGGTCTGCTCTCTGGATCGGGCAAGGGGCAATCGGGGGATACCTATTCATTAGAACTCTGTGGTGGCACGCATGTGCGCCAAACAGGGGATATCGGATTGTTTGTCTTGCTTGGGGATAGTGCGTCCTCTGCAGGGGTTCGTCGGATTGAGGCCCTCACGGGTGCGGCGGCCTTTGACTATTTGGCCGAACAAAACGCGCGATTGGCCTCTGTTGCAGCCGATCTTAAGGCACAGCCTAGCGATGTTCCTGCACGGGTTAAAACCTTGTTAGAGGAACGCAAAGCACTGTCGAATGAAGTCGCTCAGCTGCGCCGCGAATTGGCGATGGCAGGGGGCGCTGGTCAAAGCGGGGGCCAAGATGCCCAAGATATCAACGGCATTCCATTTTTTGCGCAAACCCTGACTGGCGTGTCAGGCAAGGATTTGCCAGCTTTGATTGACGATCACAAATCCCGCCTCGGAAGTGCGGCGATTTTGTTGATTGCGGATACTGGCGGCAAAGTTGCCGTAGCCGCAGGTGTGACAGCGGATTTGACCGATAAGGTCTCTGCGGTTGATTTGGTCAAAGCGGCAGTTCCTGAATTAGGTGGCAAAGGGGGCGGTGGACGTCCTGATATGGCGCAAGGCGGGGGTGCGGATGCATCCAAGGCCGATCAAGCGATTGCAGCGGCCCAAGCCGCTATTACAGGAGCCTAAGGCGATGGCGGCACTTTGGATTGCACATGTGACGGTGACGGACGCAGAGGCTTACGGCAAATACGCCAAGTTGGCTGGCCCTGTGATCGCGGAATTTGGTGGTGAATTTGTGGCCCGTGGCGGTCGCTATGTTCAGCTCGAAGGGGTTGAGCGCAAACGCAATGTTGTTGCGCGGTTTCCTTCAGTTGAAGCGGCTGAAAACTGTTACCACTCAGAGGGTTATCAAGAGGCCTTGACCCACGCGCGTGGGGCATCCGAGCGCGATTTGGTGATCGTTGAAATCACGGATTAGTAACTGAATCATTGAACAAATAAAAAAGGCCCCTCACTGAGGGGCCTTTTGTGTCTTAGGTTGATTTTGCCATCCGCTTGCGTTCATGCGGATCAAGATAGCGTTTGCGCAGACGAATGGATTCTGGCGTAACTTCGACCAATTCATCGTCATCGATATAGGCAATCGCTTCTTCTAGTGACAAAGTAATCGGCGTCGTCAAACGAACGGCTTCGTCTGTTCCAGACGCGCGAACGTTGGTTAGCTTTTTCCCTTTGAGAGGGTTCACTTCCAAATCATTGTCACGGCTGTGTTCACCGATGATCATGCCTTGGTACACTTTTTCCTGAGCACCGATCATCATGCGACCCCGATCTTCTAGGTTCCAAAGCGCGAAGGCAACGGATACGCCGTCTTCCATGGAAATCAAAACACCCGCACGACGGCCTGGGATGGCGCCTTTGTGCGGCGCCCAATCGTGGAACACACGGTTAAGAACACCTGTGCCGCGTGTATCGGTGAGGAATTCGCCGTGATAGCCAATCAATCCACGTGAGGGAACATGCGCGATGATGCGGGTTTTGCCGGCACCAGCTTGTTTCATTTCGGTCAATTCGCCTTTGCGTGGGCCAGTGAGCTTTTCGATCACGGCACCAGAATAGTCATCATCTACGTCAATGGTGACTTCTTCGATTGGCTCGAGACGTTCGCCATTTTCACCTTCGCGAAGCAAAACTTGCGGACGTGAGATGGACAATTCAAATCCTTCGCGACGCATGTTTTCAATCAAAACACCCATTTGCAATTCGCCACGGCCCGCAACTTCAAAGGCTTCGCCGCCTGGCGTGTCAGTGATCTTGATCGCGACGTTGCTTTCGGCTTCTTTCATGAGGCGTTCACGGATGACGCGCGATTGAACCTTTTTGCCTTCACGACCTGCAAGAGGGCTGTCGTTGATGCCAAAGGTGACTGTAATCGTAGGCGGATCAATTGGCTGCGCCTCTAAGGGTTCATCAACCGCCAGAGCACAGAGCGTGTCTGATACCGTCGCTTTGGACATACCCGCAAGCGAAACAATATCGCCTGCGACCGCTTCGTCGATGTCTTGCTCAGACAATCCACGAAATGCTTGGATACGCGTGACGCGGAATTGTTCAATCTTTTGACCAACACGTGTGAGGGCTTGGATTGATGCACCAACTTTGATGCGGCCGCTTTCAACACGACCTGTCAAAAGACGACCAACAAATGGATCGCTTCCCAATGTTGTTGCCAACATGCGGAAATCGTCATCTTGTTGCGCGATTTGCGCAGGGGCAGGGACGTGGTTCAAGATTAAATCAAACAGCGCGCTGAGGTCTTTGCGCGGTCCGTCCAATTCGTGATCGGCCCAGCCAGAGCGACCAGAAGCATACATATGCGGGAAATCAAGTTGATCATCATTTGCACCAAGGCTGGCAAAGAGATCGAAACATTCATCAAGGGCGCGATCAGGTTCAGCATCGTTTTTGTCAACTTTGTTCAAGACAACAATTGGACGCAAACCAAGGGCAAGCGCCTTGGATGTCACGAATTTGGTTTGCGGCATTGGGCCTTCGGCAGCATCTACCAAGAGAACCACACCATCCACCATGCTTAGGATACGCTCAACTTCGCCGCCGAAATCGGCGTGGCCTGGTGTGTCAACGATATTGACGCGGTGGCCTTTCCATTCAACAGAAGTCGGCTTGGCAAAGATGGTAATCCCGCGCTCGCGTTCTAGGTCATTGCTGTCCATGGCGCGTTCGGCCACAGCTTGGTTGGCGCGAAAAGCGCCGGATTGTTTTAAGAGTTCATCAACCAGTGTTGTTTTACCGTGGTCAACGTGTGCGATGATCGCAATATTGCGAAGGTCCATATGTCAGGCGTCCTTTAAATAGTCTTGCGCGCGGCCTAACCCGAACCGCTTGAAAAGACCAGTGCCTAATGGGTCGCAGATCGATAAATATCCCAAAGAGGCGGTTTTCGCGCGTTTACTGCACTATAACCGCCTCTTTGATGATTTATGTTTGTAAATGTATTGTAAATTGTTCCCGAATTTTGGCATCAACCACCGGATCTAATGCCGCCGCTGAGCGTTCTGCCAAAATACGTTCTTTTTTGGCAATGGCCTTAGCGATGAGATCAGGTTTGCCCAGTTCATCCCATTCTTTGGGTGAGGTGCGATCCCCCAATTCGGGATAGAGGTATTCTGTTTGCATCAAGCTTAGCGTTTGATCCGATCCAAGGTAATGCCCCGGCCCTTCAAGACAGGTTTTGCGGATCACCTCTAGGCTCACTGTGTCTTCTGTGACTTCTATCCCTCGCACACAGCGCAGGGCTTGGCCAATGAGATCATCGCCCAGAATGAGGGATTCCATACAAAATCCAAGCAATGAGGCATGCATACCTGCAGCTTCATAGACCATATTCAAACCAGAGAGGCCTGCCATCACATTTGATGTCGCTTGTTCCCATCCCGCTTGCATGTCCGGCAATTTTGCATCCGCAATGCCTGCGGCCGCGCCACCGGGAAACCCATAGTATTTGTGCATTTGCGCACATCCAGCCGTGAGCAGGGCTTGTTCGCCGCTCCCACCTGACATGGCGCCTGTGCGCAGATCAGACACAAAAGGCCATGTTCCAAAGATCACGGGGTGTGTTGGATCAATGGCATGCACATAGACCAAGCCTGCCAAACATTCGGCGACCGCTTGAACGATAGCGCCTGCGATTGGTGCGGGGGCCGTTGCGCCCGCTTGACCTGCGCTGAGCAACAGCACTGGCATGCCATATTTGATGCATTCTTCCATCACCAAACAGCTTTCGGTGGCAAATTTCATTGGCGGAACGACGAAACAGTTTGAATTCGACATGAATGGACGCTCACGCCACTTGTCTTCGCCGCCTGCAATCAGATGCAACATCTCAATCGCATCTTTGACGTAGCTGGGTTCCGTAAAGGATGTGCCGATGTGTTTTGTCGTGCCAGAACAACAGGCATAAACTGTGTTGTAATCCATCTCGCGGTTGTCGGTAATATCGCGGCACACCATAGGGCGTTGCAAAAAGTGGATATTATCCAGCTGATCAGTAATCCGCGCTGCATCAAAGAGGTCTTGAACCGTGCTTTCGCGGTAATTGCGCGCTTCGACGTCAACGACATGAACGGCGGCTCCTGCGGTACCATAATGAACGCGGTGTCCTTGAAGGTCCATGTCATGCTTTGGATCGCGGCCATACAGAGTGATATCTTTGCGCGCCTTGGCAATCGTGTCCTCAATCAAGGCCCGCGGAAAGCGGAGGCGACCATCATCGCCCAAGATTGCGCCTGCTTTCACTATGTAATCAATGCCGCTCTGAGGGGCATCGGCAAGCCCGATATGTTCCAGCGCATCTAAAACAGCGTGGTGAATGCGTGTCATGGCCTCTGGGCTGAGAGGGGAATAGGTGCCGCTGCTCATACCTGGGCGCACGGGACGCATGGCGTCGGCTAAAGGGTTCGAGCGGGCAACACGACGGGCGGCTCGGCCACCTGCGCGGCGAGATTGCATTTGGGTCATTTTATTTTCCTGAAGTTAGATCAAAAGAGCAGTTTGATTGCGCCCTAAACGGGACGACCCCGCGCAGCGCGACCACGCTCGGCACCTATTGTACGCGAAATCAGGGCAATTTGTGACCACTGTGACTGCATCTGCGACCTCGACTGTTGCGAGTCACTAGAGCAAGGCTGCGACAATCTGTCTAACACATTTGCGACGCATGTCGTTTTCAGGCATTTAAGAGGTGGAACACTCGGCGTTGCCGTAATTGGCAAGGCATTGCTTTAGCGTGCAGGCTTTGATCTGTGCCGCCCGTTCTGGTCCATTAAGGTCAACATCCTCGATTTCCTGACGCTCAACCCAGTCACGCTTCATTTCATCTTGGCAGGTCGTTCGATTGCCTTCGGTGACACAGATCGATTTTCCAGTCGGCACCAGTTCATAATACCGATTGGTCACCAAGCGCAGCTCGGTTTTGGGTGGAATTTTATCCATCCACTCCGCCGTGCAAAGCGCACGTGTCTGCTGTTCTTCTGGGGTGCCGCAGGCGGTTAAGCTAGCGACAGCAAGACCCAAAGCAAATATCAGGCGCATCGGATATCCTTAGTTATTCGACTCTGTGGATGTATGTGTATCAGAAGACGTTAGAGTTTCATTAATTTCTTGCTCAAACCGATCTGATGAGCGGATTTGAGCGAAATATTCCTCTTCTGTTTCATCACTATCTGCAATGAAATCGGCATTGTAAGAGGGGGATTGGGATTTGAGAGTACTCATGTTTTTGCGTCCTCATCATCTGCGAAGGGGTCGTAATCATTACTGGGTGTTGCGTCATCTAAATCCGCTAGCTGTGCAAAAGGGTCATCGCTTGGGGCGGGGGGCGTTTCGGCGTCGCCAAGAGCTGCGAGTTCTGCGAAAGGATCCTCTTTGGTCGTCTCCTCCGTTTGAGGAGCGTCATCGAGTGCTGCAAGCTCCGCGAATGGATCGAGGTTTGTTTGATCACTGCCTTGATCCGCGCTAAGGTCTGCGAGCTCCGCAAAAGGATCCGCGCTCGCCACAGTTTCAGATATGGTATCAGATGGCGTGTCGCTTAGGCTTGCAAGTTCTGCAAAGGGATCATCACTTGGGGCGGTTTCCGTTGCCTCATCCCCGCCAAGGGCCGCGAGCTCGGCGAAGGGGTCCTCAGCCGCGGGCTCGGGCTCTGCGGGCGTGTCGTCGTCGTCACTTGCGAATAAGGCGGCCATTTCATCCATGGCTGTGCTGGGTTCAGGTGCTGGCTCTGGTGCTGCTTCTGCAACCTCTTCTTCCTCGCCAAATCCGCCCATGAGCATTGCCGCCGCATCCAGGTCCATCGTATTCAAGACGGCTTCCTTCGCCGGTTTCTTGGGCTCTGGCTCGGGAATGGGCTCCGGTTCTGGCTCAGGTGGTGGTGGTTTTGGCTTGGCTTTTTTCACAGGCTTTGGCTTTTTGGGCTCTTCTGAGACATCTAGTTTTAGCAACTGCTCATTCAGTAGGTGAATGCGTGTCGCCGTTAACAGGCGTCTGCGTTCATCATCCTTTTCACGAGAAAACGCCTCGCCCAAGGCTTCGCTCACATCAAGGGCATCTGGACGTCGTAGCCGTCTGAGGGCCGTTCTTGCCGCCTGAGACATATGCTCTTGGTACTCTGTTATAACAGCAGGTTCTATTTTTGATGCGCGGGGCATTTTTTTCACCTCTTTGGATATTTTTTTCCGACTTGGCACTCACTTTGCAAAAACAACGCCAGAATGGCCTTTGGCTGAAAAAATAATGAGGAAAATAAATCGAGTTTGGATTACGAAACAGGTGGCGAATTGGCGACTTCCTTGTTCCAAGTCTACGAATATTCTCGGTTGCAAGTTCTCAAAGCCTTCCGCCGGGAACCTGATCCCGAACTTTCACAAGCCCGAACTGCCATCCAAGGCATTCTTTCTGCATGGGAAGAAATTGGACCGCGTGTTGACGGTGACAAATAATGATTGAGTATTCGAGCATGGCGTTCAATCAATCCCTCTGTGACCGCATCACAGGCATCGCTGACCAGTTATCCGAAGCGGCGCTCACGGGTGATTTTGATCGTGTGCAACAACTCGATCACACCTTGCGGCACACGGCCCTAGAATTGATTGCGACAATGGAATTGCAGGGGGAAACTGCGCCTGACGGTCTTGATGCCCTGATCGACGCCATGACAACAGTGAAAAAGACAGCTGAATTGGTCGATGAAGAGCGCAAAAAGCTCAACATGAAGTTCAAAAAAGACGTCAAATTGCGTCTCGTATATTCGAGCAAGGGTTAAACTATGACCTATAGACCCTGTACAATGTGTACCCGCATCAGAATACGGATTTTCATGTTTATCGGCTTCTTTTTGATGGTCTGTATGTACCTTCAGCCGCAAAGCATTGTGGTATTGGCATCAAAAATGCCAAGCCCAATGTCCTTGGGTCTTGGCATCATTGGTGTTGGCTCTGTTCTGGGGGTCGTGCGATGGCTGGCTGAACGACGCCAGCCAAGTGAGCAGCACTCATAAATAGGCAGAAAGCGCCTGAGTGGTTTCACTTTTGGTTTCGCCATTTTCATTCAAAATAACGATCTTGACCATTGGGGTCGCGGGCGATGTGGTTTGAAACCAAGTTTTAAGTTTTGCAAAAGACATACGTGTTTCTCCTGTTAGAGTCCCATGCCTATCTGCAAATTCTTTGCCAATTTACGGCATGAGGTGTAAAAATCTCTCAACCTTATTTCTAGCTTGCATGACAGATATGCAGGAAAGGGGCTTGGTTGAGGCCGTGTTTATGATATGAGGTGCAAAAAGAGGTTTGTTTCATGCGTGATTTGAAAGTCCCCGAGCAGCGCCACCCTGAAAAGGCGCATCGCCCAGATAATGCACAGCCCAAGAAACCGGATTGGATCCGTGTGAAGGCGCCTGTGTCAGAGGGCTACAAGCAAACACGCGATATTATGCGGGAAAACAAACTGGTGACGGTCTGCGAAGAGGCAGGCTGTCCGAATGTCGGCGAATGCTGGTCTCAAGGGCACGCCACGATGATGATCATGGGCGAAATTTGTACACGGGCCTGTTCGTTTTGTAACATTGCAACGGGGAAACCACCCGAAGATTTAGACGTCTTTGAACCAGGTCGTGTTGCGGATGCAGTGGCCAAGCTTGGCCTCAAACATGTTGTGATTACCTCTGTGGACCGCGATGATGTCGAGGATGGCGGGGCTGAGCATTTTGCTCAAACCATCCGCGCCGTGCGTCACAGAAGCCCAGAGACAACGATTGAAATTCTGACACCAGATTTCTTGCGCTGTGATCCCAAGGTCTTGGAAACCGTCGTTGAAGCGCGCCCTGATGTTTTTAACCACAACCTAGAAACAGTTCCAGGCCTTTACCCCGAAGTCCGCGCAGGCGCGCGGTATTTCCATTCCTTGCGTCTGTTGCAACGGGTCAAGGAATTGGACCCTTCAATGTTCACGAAATCAGGCATTATGGTTGGATTGGGCGAAGACCGCCAAGCGGTCATTCAGGTGATGGATGACATGCGCGCCGCTGACATTGATTTTCTAACGATTGGCCAATATTTGCAGCCAACACCAAAACACCACGCAGTTGATCGCTTTGTGCACCCAGATGAATTTGCAGCCTATGAAAAAGCCGCCTATGGCAAAGGCTTTTTGATGGTGTCAGCAACACCGTTGACGCGTTCATCCTATCATGCAGGGGATGATTTCGCCCGTCTGCGCGCCGCGCGTTTGGAAAAGCTGGGCACCGCTTAACCCTCAAGCGGGCTCATTCTGACCTTGCCATGTCCCCGAGTTGGCAATGCCATCCACTATGGCAATAGACCTAAATATTCTAGCCCAATTAGGCACAGGCAAAGCGCGACGATGCCAAATACCAAATAGACCCGCATTAGGCTGGGTGGGTTTCGCGCCCATTTGGACGCCCGTATGAGCCATCGGTAATTCATTGAGCCAAACCATTAGAAACGATTATACCGATCTTCGTAGCGGATAATGTCGTCTTCGCCAAGATAACATCCTGTCTGTACCTCAATCAATTCCAATGGAATTTTACCTGGGTTTTCCAAGCGATGTGTTTCGCCGAGTGGAATATAGGTGGATTGGTTTTCACTGATGAGAAATGTTTTATCGCCCCGCGTCACCTGAGCGGTTCCCTGAACAACGATCCAATGTTCCGCGCGATGATGATGGGCCTGTAGCGAGAGGACTTCATTTGGGTGGACCGTGATCTTTTTGACCTGATATCTGTCTCCGCGCGAGAGGCATTCAAACTGTCCCCAAGGACGATAGCTATGACGTGGTCGTGGTTGGGGCAGGTGGCTCAGATCAATTTTTGAGATATCCCCCAAATGCGCCTCATCAAAGATAAGAATGGCCTCTGAGGTAGCTACCGCTTTGATGTTGCGCAAACCGATGCCCACAATCGCTTGATCTGGAACCGTTGTTTTCAAACTTGTGTTGTCACACTCAATGTATTGGGCCTGATCCGAGGGGAGGATCGTGTCGATATGTGACCAAGACCCCAAATCGCTCCACTCGGCTCCCAGAGGGAGACAAGCCAAATCCGTGCAATAAGTCATGATCGCATGATCAAAGGAAATATTCGGCAAACTATTCCAGATGTCACGGTCCATAATATCCGCATTTGCATGCGATGATTGTGCCGCCCATGCCGTATGGACCCGTTCAAACAGCTCAGGCTGAGAGCTTTTGAAGTGATCAATCACGGTTGACGCCATGGCGAGGAAAATCCCTGAATTCCATTGGGCCCCTTCGTCAATAAGCCTCTTTGCAACCAATCGAGGCGGCTTTTCAATGAATTGACCCTCTGGCGTGATATAACCGTACTCAGAAGAAGCCTCTGTTGGCGAAATTCCAAAGGTCACAATTTTTTTGGCCAAGGCGTGGGGCACAGCTTGATCAACAACCTGCCTCAAGGCCACGGCATCGGGAATGTCGTGATCGGCGGGACAAATCAGCATGACGTCATCAGGGGTCTCATCAGAACATGTAAGGGCAGCAATCAGCACACTCGCCGCAGTATTCTTGCTCATAGGTTCCAACAAAAAGCTCGCAGCCTTTTCCTTGGTATGCGCCATGAGAGCGTCCCAATGATCAAGATGCGCCACAACAATCGGATCGCGATAGCCAGTCCCCATAAGCCGTTCAAGTGTCGCTTGATAAAGGCTTTTGCCATGTCGGGTGACGGCAAATTGTTTTGGGGTGCACTCCGTGGACAAAGGCCAGAGCCGTTTTCCAAATCCGCCCGCTAATATAACAGGGGTTATAGGAACCGTTGGGTGAGCTGACTGAGCAATGTCAAATGATGTTTCTTGGAACATGGTCTACCTCTTTTTCAGTAGACAACGCCAGTTTCGTAAAAATTTATTTAATTTGTAAAAGGAAACTGGACCAAACGCGCAGAAGCCGTGGTCCAGTTTAATATTTAGGTGACGGCAAACATCAACAAAAACGGAATACCGACCATGAGACCGGCAATGATAAGAAAGGCAAGACCTAGCCCCTTGAGATCGCTTGAATTATTCGACATGATTTACCTCTTTAAATGCTCTCGATACCCAGCATCTAGGGGGATTATGTCATTCGACAAGCGCCGTTTAGAAAGATTAACTTACGTCACCAAACTTGCGAGATACATATATAGCGGTAGGCCAACCGTGAGGTTGAACGGGAAGGTGATCCCAAGCGAGAGGGATAGATAAATTCCCGACTTCGCATCTGGCAATGCAATCTGCATGGCCGCAGGCACCGCGATGTAACTTGCCGAGGCAGAGAGCACCATCATCAAGAAGGTGCCACCATAAGACAAGCCTGTCATCATAGCGGCCAACAACCCAATCACCGAGCCAACCATGGGCATAATACAGCCAAATAAAATAAGCCCTGTCGAAATGTCCCCGCGATTTTTCATCAAGGATCGACCTGCGGACAATCCCATGTCCAACAAGAACAAACACAACACACCCGTAAATGGAACAGCGATGAAGGGGTTCAATTCCGTCATGCCATCTGTGCCCGTTATCGCCCCGATGATAAATGAGCCAACCAGCAAAACGATGGACCCATTGGCAAGGATGTCGCGATATAGCTCTGACTTGTTGTCATTTGCTGAACTTGATGTGCGCGAGGCCAACCAAAGCGCAGACATAATCGCAGGAACCTCCATCACGGCGGCAATCGCAACCATGTAGCTTTCTGCGGCAATGCCTGAGCTCTCTAATATGCTGACGGCTGTGACAAAGGTAACAATCGAAATGGACCCATAATGGCCTGCAACAGCGGCGGCATTCATGTCGTCCAATTTGGTCAAAAGCTTGATCAACCAATAGGCAACAAAGGGCAAGACAAAGCTTAGGATCACGCCGGCAAACATATTGGCGAATAAATCGGAGGATATCCCACTCTGCGATATCCCAACGCCGCCTTTAAACCCAATTGCAAAGAGCAGGTAAATCGACATGACCTTTGCGGCCCCTTTCGGGATAGAGAGATCACTGCGCACAAAGGCGGCAAAGGCTCCGAGGATAAAGAACAGGATTGTCGGGGCCAGTAAATTATTTGCAAGTAATTCCAATGATCCGCTCATGTTTCGTCCTCTCTTATCCAAAAATTCGCGATTACCTGATTGATTTGGTCGGAAAAATCAAGGGGGGATGTGGACCATTTTTTCAAAATGCGTTGCGCAACTGCAAACCTCGTGATTTTCGTGACAGGCTTAGATGCCATCACCTTGACAGAATGTGCCTCCTGTATAAGTGTGACACACATTGGATATGACATCCTCAAACATTCTTACACAGTTGCGGTCTGGTGGTATGCGTTCAACATTTCAAATTTTGGCTCTTTTTCTATCCGTGGCGTTTTTAAATGCTAGCAGCGCAGGATCAAGTGATTTAAACCTTGCGCTAGAGGCTTTAGATTCGAAGGCATCGCAAGGGTCAACTTATAGTAACCCAGGCGGTGATGCCAAAAACGCAATTGATGGAGTTACAAGTGGAGTGTGGGGAAGCGGTGAACACATTCAGCACAGTGATAAGGCTAAATTGGGGAACTGGTGGCAAGTTGATCTGACCCAAGTCGATAAGATAAACAAAATTAAGATTCATAATCGCACCGGCAATACAATAAATCGGTTAATCAATTTCTATGTTTTTATTTCTAAAGACCCTTTTTTAAATACTGATGGCACAACGGAAAACACAGCTATCAGTCGAGCAGGGATTGAGGCCGCTATTAGACAAATGAATACGAATGGTGGACATGTCTATTATATGAGTTCTGATAATCCCGCTTCTTACATGGCTCCTTATACGAACAGCACCACATTAGGCACGAATAACTACACAGGTGCGGACATCACCGAAATTAGTGTTACAAGGGGGTTTGTTAATTACGAATTGGATCTGTCCAGTGCAAACGTAGAGGGCCGTTACGTGCGTGTGCAGCTAGTCGGGAATCCACTTCCTACTAATAAGTATACAAATAGACAGCTTCACATGGCAGAAGTTGAGGTTTTCGGAGGGCCAAGGCCATTGTCCGTAATAAAAACTTCTAATAAAGAAAATGTGTCTGTAAGTGTGGGCCAAGAAATCACTTATGTATATACTGTCAAAAATAATAGTCGGGCTATTTTCAATGACATAGAATTATCTGATGACCATCGTGGAAAAGGGACGGCGCCTGTACCAACATTTAGCAGAATTGTCGAAAATGTGGATCCTCAAACGGATTTGGATACGACGATCACTAATGGTAAGATGGCGTCAATCGGCCCCGGCGATACTGTTGAATTTACAGCGACTTATACCGTCACACAGGATGACATTGATTTGTTGTAATAAGGTAAACGGACACGTCCATCGGTGTTCTGGCGGAAGCGCTGGATTATATGGGTTCATCCACTCAAATGTGGCATGTATTCGCGTGAACGGCTCACACTTTTTCAAGTGTTTAACCAAATTTTCAATCTGTGGGAAATTTGGCTCCGGCGGTAGGGATCGAACCTACGACCAATTGATTAACAGTCAACTGCTCTACCGCTGAGCTACGCCGGAACTTGTGTTGGGGGATATAGCAATAGGTTTCATGGACGTCCAGAGGCTTTTTCCGATTTTTTGCAAAAAAGTTTTACTCTTTGATTTTAAGGGTAAATTTCGCCTCAGCTGAGAGGGTGCCAAGCGTTTGGACCAACCCGCGTTGCGAAAGATCAACCAAGTGCGCAAAGACGTTTCGCGTCGCAGCCCCAAGGAGGGCCGGAGGGGTCTCTTTGTAAATGGCTTCGGCGAGACCTCTTGGTGTCTTGGCTCCTTGCTGCAGGCAGGTCAAAATATCAGCCTCCCGCGATTTGCGATGCGATACAAGCCAATCGAGGCGGTCGTTTGGGGTTTGAATGATATCTCCATGCCCTGGATAAAACACGGACCATTGCCTGCGGCTAAGTTTATGACAAGAGGCCATAAAATCGGTGAGATCCCCATCAGGCGGCGACACCATTGAGCTGGCCCAGCCCATCACATGGTCTCCGCTAAAGAGCGCGGTTCCCATGGCCAAGCAAATATGATTGCCCATATGCCCCGGTGTATGGAGCACCTCGAGCTCCAGTCCATCAATCGTGATGCGATCCCCATCTGTCACACAGATAACTGGGACAAAGGAGGTATCAATTCCTTCGCCGCCGCCTGCATAGCCTTGCGCAATCAAGTCGGTCATTACGGCGCTGCGCCCTGCATCAGAGGGGCCAAAGGCGTAAATCGGCGCGCCTGTCGCCTGAGACAATCGTTTGGCCAAAGGGGAATGGTCGCTATGAGAATGGGTCACGATGATATGAGTGAGGGTCCCGCCCTCTGGAACGGCGTCAAGGATTGCGGTCAAATGTGCGTTATCCTCTGGCCCCGGGTCGATTACAGCGATGTCTCGGGTGCCAATCAGATATGTGTTCGTGCCGCGATAGGTCATAGGGGATGGGTTAGGGGCTATGATCCGCCGTACATTTTGAGCAAGCTCGATGCACGCCCCAACGGGGGGATTAAATTGATCCAGCTCTGATGACATTTCTATTCCCCTTTGGCGGCTTAGGCTTTACATCTAAGAGCTATGTTTCAATGGATCAAATCATATCTTCCCAAAAGCCTCTATGGCCGTGCGGCACTTATCTTGGTTCTGCCGATTGTTTTCTTGCAATTGATCGTGTCGATTGTTTTTGTCCAACGTCATTTTGAAGATGTCACGCATCAAATGACGTCATCTTTGGTGAATGAAGTGCGGCTGCTTGCCAATACCATTGATGCGGAGGGGAAAGACGACGCGCAACGCCTTGGTAATGTGCTGAAAATCGCGATTGAGCCTGTTGATCCCGACATCGTGGAATTTGAGGAACGTCATCGGTTTTATGATTTCTCCGGGATTATTGTGCGCCGTCTTTTGGGCGCTGTAAACGGGGTCGAGGCGATTGACCTGCCCGATGATCGATGGGTGCGGATCTATATGAGCATCCAAGATCAGGATTATATTTTGACCTTTCGCCGAAACAAAGTCTCCGCCTCTAATCCGCATCAATTGATTGTGAATATGTTGGTCTTTGGTGCCTTGTTCACGATCATTGCCTTTATCTATCTGCGCAACCAGTTGCGCCCCATCAAACGTCTTGCCCGCGCCGCCGATGCCTTTGGGCGTGGGCATAGCATTCCATTTCGACCTACGGGCGCGATTGAAGTGCGCTCTGCTGGTTTGGCCTTTTTGGATATGCGCGCGCGAATTGAGCGACATTTGGAACAGCGCACAATGATTTTATCAGGGGTCTCGCATGATCTGCGCACACCTTTGACCCGTCTCAAACTGGGTTTGTCGTTTCTTGAGCCTGAAGATCGAGAACCGCTTGAGCGTGATGTCGAAGATATGCGTCGCCTGCTTGATGAATTCCTCAGCTTTGCACGGGATCAAACGCAAGACGGGGGCACCAGTGAGCGCATCGATGTGAATGCATTTTTATCCACTGTGATCGAGGATGCGCGTCGTGGTGGGCATAAGGTAACCTATGCCCCCCTTGCGCAATCTCACCCCGTTTACCTCAAAACAACGGCGCTGCGGCGTGCTTTAGACAATCTGATTAACAATGCGACACGCTACGCAGAGTTTTCAGAAATATCAGCCAAGTTGACCGACAAAAGCCTCACTATTTGGGTTGAGGATAATGGCCCCGGTATTCCCAAGAAAAAGCGCGAAGAGGCCTTGAAACCATTTGTGCGGCTGGATCCCTCGCGCAACCAAAACAAAGGGAGCGGCGTCGGATTGGGCCTCTCGATTGCGGCGGATATTGCGCGGGCACATGGGGGATCAATCCGATTGGATCATAGCGAACGGCTTGGTGGGCTCTTGGTCGAATTGACTATTCGCGTTTGAGGAAATTGGTAGGCCTGGAGGGACTTGAACCCCCAACCAAAGCGTTATGAGCACTCTGCTCTAACCATTGAGCTACAGGCCCTACCTTGCTCGTACTGCTAGCATATGTAACGGCGAGGTCAAGTCTGAGATTGAATGTTATTGCACAATCCGTTAAGGCGACGCCAACGAACAAAGGAACGACAGATGACGACTGACACGAATGGGTTAACCTATGCTGCGGCAGGTGTAGATATCGATGCAGGCAACGCGCTTGTAGAACGCATTAAACCGGCTGCGAAACGAACCAATCGTGCGGGTGTGATGTCGGGACTAGGGGGCTTTGGTGGCTTGTTTGACCTCAAGGCTGCAGGCTATGAAGATCCGATTTTGGTCTCTGCAACAGATGGTGTTGGCACCAAGCTGCGCATCGCAATTGATACCGGTGAATTTAGCACAATCGGCATCGATTTGGTGGCCATGTGTGTGAACGATTTGATTTGTCAGGGCGCTGAGCCTTTGTTGTTTTTGGATTACTTTGCAACGGGCAAATTAGATGTCGATGCGGCCGCTGTGATTGTTGAAGGTATCGCTGAGGGCTGTGTGCAATCTGGATGTGCCTTGGTCGGCGGCGAAACTGCTGAGATGCCAGGCATGTATCACGACGGTGATTTCGACCTTGCAGGTTTTGCCGTGGGCGCAATGGAGCGCGGTCAAAGCTTGCCTGAGAATGTGAGCGTTGGGGATGTGCTCTTGGCGCTGCCCTCAAGTGGTGTGCATTCCAATGGCTATTCCCTTGTGCGTAAATTGGTTGAGCACTCTGGCTTGTCATGGGCCGATCAATCGCCGTTTTCTGAGGGCACATTGGGTCAAGCTTTGCTTGCGCCAACACGGCTTTATGTCAAACAATGCATGAGCGCGATAAAAGCGGGTGGCGTGCATGGGTTCACCCATATTACAGGCGGTGGCTTGAGCGAGAATATCCCGCGTGCTTTGAATGAAGGGCAGGGGATTGAGATCAATTTGGACGCTTGGGAGCTTCCTGCTGTGTTTGGCTGGCTACAGGCGCAGGGCAGCATCAGCGCCGCTGAAATGTTGAAAACTTTTAACTGTGGTTTGGGAATGGTTGTGATCGTGGATGCCGATCAAGCCCAAGGCGTTGCCGCTGCACTCGAAGGTGCAGGTGAGACCGTTTACGAGATCGGAACGGTCACGGATACGGCACGTGTTGAATACAAAGGATCGCTTGCGTGAGCAAACGCGTTGGCATTCTGATTTCAGGAGGTGGATCAAATATGGTGCGCCTCGTGGAAAGCATGAGCGCGGACCATCCGGCGAAACCGGTTGTCGTCTTGGCCAATTCCGCAGATGCTGGTGGCCTTGCCAAAGCCGCCGCTCTCGGTGTGTCCTGCGAAGCTGTTGATCACAGACCTTATGGCGCGGATCGCGCCGCATTTGAAGATCAGCTTTTGAAAACACTCGCGCCTTATGAGCTGGATGTGATTTGCCTTGCGGGGTTTATGCGTGTTCTAACGGATCGCTTTATCACGCCATGGGCTGGGCGTATGTTGAACATTCATCCTTCTTTGTTACCCAAATACAAAGGCTTGCACACTCATCAACGCGCGTTAGATGCGGGGGATGATATCGCGGGATGCACCGTTCATGAAGTCACGCCCAAGCTAGACGATGGCCCAATCTTGGGGCAAGCCGAGGTGCCAATCTTGCCAGATGACACGGCGCAAACCCTCGCGGAGCGGGTCTTGATCCAAGAACACAAGCTTTATCCGGCTGTTTTGCGCGCCTTTTGCCTTAATCAAAAAGACCCAATATTCTTAACTTCCTAACCAATGTGTTTTCATTGACGAAAAAATCACCTATGAATGTCACAAGGGAAGCATACTAACGAAAAAGAACCCTGAATGCAGATAATTACAACGACCGAAGACCTCGCCGCCTTTTGTGAAAAGGCCTCTCATTGTGACTATGTAACGGTCGATACGGAATTCTTGCGGGAACGCACCTATTATTCCAAACTCTGTTTGCTCCAAATCGCGATGCCAGGCACGAGCCAAGAGAATGCCGCGTTGGTTGATCCTCTGGTAGAGGGTATGTCATTAGAGCCGCTCTATGAGCTGTTCCGCAATGAAGCTGTGGTCAAAGTGTTCCATGCTGCGCGTCAGGATTTAGAAATCTTTTTTGTCGATGCGGGGGTTATTCCAACACCATTGTTTGATACCCAAGTTGCGGCAATGGTTTGTGGTTTTGGCGAGCAGGTTGGTTATGAAACCTTGGTGCGCAAAATAGCCAAAGATAGCGTTGATAAATCCTCTCGGTTTACCGATTGGTCACGTCGTCCTTTGACCGAGGCGCAACAGAAATATGCCCTCGCGGATGTGACGCACTTGCGCCAGATATATGAATTTTTGGCTGAGAAATTAGAACGCACAGGGCGTGCGCGTTGGGTCAAAGAAGAATTGGCCGTTTTGATGGCGCCTGAAACCTATGTTCTCAAACCTGAGGATGCTTGGAAACGTGTGAAAACGCGCTCAAATTCAGCGCGGTTTTTGGCGATTGTTAAAGAGCTGGCGCAATTCCGTGAGGCTTATGCTCAAGAGCGCAATGTACCGCGTTCACGTGTGTTTAAAGATGATGCCTTGATTGAACTGGCCTCGACTAAACCATCCAGCTTTGAAGACCTCAAAGGATCGCGCTTGTTACTGAGAGAAGCGCGCAAAGGTGACATTGCTGATGGTATCTTGGCAAGTGTGAAACGCGGGCAAAACTTGGATGCATCCGCCTTGCCAAAGGTTGCCTCGCAAAAAGACCAACCTCAGGTCAATCCTGCCTTGGCGGATTTGCTACGCGTCTTGTTGAAGGCTCAAACTGAAAATATTGGCGTTGCGGCGAAATTGATTGCGACATCTTCGGAATTGGATGCTATTGCCGCAGGGGACAGGTCTGTTCCTGCTCTGACAGGGTGGCGACGCGAAGTGTTCGGTGAAGCGGCGATCAAACTCTGCCGTGGTGAGCTCGCTTTGATTGCCAAGGGAAAAACAGTTCAAACGATTGACGTATAACGATCTTACAAGGGGTTCGTGAATGGCAACTGAGGCATTCGAAAACATTGTCGAAGATTTTGAATTTCTAGAGGAATGGGAAGACCGCTATCGGTTTGTTATCGATATGGGCAAAGCCATGGACCCCATGGAGGACGCCCTCAAAGTCGATGCGAATAAAGTGCATGGCTGCGCCTCACAGGTGTGGATACAAACCTTTACAGACAAGGATGTCTTTCGCTTTGATGGGGATAGCGATGCCTTGATCGTGCGTGGTCTCGTGGCGGTTTTGCGTGAATTGTTTAATGGCGTGCCTCTGCAAGATGTGGCAAAAATTGATGCCCATGCGGAATTGGCGCGTTTGGGGTTGAACGAACATCTCTCTGCTCAGCGTTCAAACGGTGTGCGCTCTATGATTGAGCGCATTCAAACAACGGCGGCGGGTTGAGGCCTGCCTAAGCCTGCGCCGCAATCTCGCGTTCTAAATCCCCATATCCTGTATGGCGATGCTCAAAGGCGAGCCCAAGCTTTTCAGCATGCTGCTGTGCCAGTTCAATGAGGGCGGGGTCGTGGATTTGCGATTGATAGACAAGCGTTGTGTAATTGCCGAAATACATATGTTTCAAATCAGGGTGCCGATCTAACCCAAGGGGCACCCAGACAAAGGCCTCAAACTGGCGCACCAAGAAATCCGTCAAATAAAACGACGTCACTTCGCCTTTGTCGGCAAAGGCGTCATTTCCTTCAAAAAAGGAATAACAATGCGGGCCTGCGACCATTTCAACGCCCATCTGATTACAGGCCGCTTCTAACAAACCGCCCGTTCCACAATCAGCATAGACAACAAACACCTTGTCATAGGACGCGCGGTGTTTTTCCACATGTTCGCGCACAAGCGGTGTGATTTTCTCAGGCGTATTGTGTAAAATCGCAGGCAAGCATTTTAGATCCATATGATCCCAGCCGTTGATTTTGATGATGTCCAAAATTTCACGGGCCAAGGCACCACAGGCCAGTAACAAAACTCGTCCCGACCCTTTGATAAGGTCGAGCTCTTGAGATGTTAGGTCTCTATCAGATGGCAACATTATACAGGCCTCAAAATGAAAAAGCCCGCGTCACATCTCTGTGCGCGGGCTCGTGTAGATCGCTCAAATGGCTTACGCGCTCATTTGGTTGTGCTTGCGTGCCATCTGCTCTTTTGCTGTTTCAACAGCAACCGCTGCGTCACGGCAATAGGCATCAGCACCGATGGCTTTGCCGAACTCTTCGTTCAATGGCGCACCGCCAACAAGAACGATGTAGTCTTCGCGAAGACCTTGTTCCACCATCGTGTCGATGACCACTTTCATGTAGGGCATTGTCGTCGTCAAAAGTGCAGACATGCCCAAAATGTCAGGCTTCTCTGACTCAAGAGCCTCAAGGTAGGTTTCAACAGGGTTGTTGATGCCAAGATCCACAACTTCGAAACCCGCACCTTCCATCATCATGCCAACAAGGTTTTTGCCAATGTCATGGATGTCACCTTTAACGGTCCCGATCACCATTTTACCAACGCGGGGCGCACCAGTTTCCGCCAAAAGCGGTTTCAAGATGAACATGCCACCTTTCATCGCATTAGCCGCCAAAAGAACTTCGGGAACGAACAAAATACCATCGCGGAAGTCTTGACCAACGATTGTCATGCCACCAACAAGAGCTTCGGTTAAGATACGGTAGGGTTCCCAACCACGTTCCAACAGGATATTGACGCCTTCTTCGATTTCCTCTTTGAGGCCATCGTAGAGGTCATCAAACATTTGTTGAACCAGTTCTTCGTCATCGAGTTCGGAGAGGATGATATCGTCTTCGTCTGACATTTGGGTAATCCTTCATTGGGCGCCTAAAACGCATCGTTGATTTTGTATACCTTGTGACGCCAATTGTTTTTTTGACTAGGTTAATTGCGACACGGATTTGGTAAAAGCCGACTTAGTGTCGGAAATTACAGGGGCAAAAGCGGAAAAAATTCATAAAATTTATGACCTTCCGTGTGGTTTAATGTCACCTTTGTCATGGTTTTGGGGGCGTGTTTGCCCCTTCAACCACAAGCGTTCTTAACGACTACTCGCCGCGGCGTGATCGACGGGTGCGACGTGGCGCGGCTTCGTTATCGCCTGTGCCGTCGCTCTCAGAGCTAAAGTCACCCAAGCGGGACTTGATATCCTCAAGGGTGGGAGCCGCTCCACGTGGGCGGGTTTCCAAGGCGTCACGCATGCTTTTCAAATGCTCAGCCATTGTCCCACAGCATCCGCCAATGATTTTTGCACCACTGTCGCGCGCCATGACCGCATAATCCGCCATCAATTCAGGAGTTCCGTCATAACAAATATGGCCGTCCACATATTTGGGGATACCAGCGTTGCCTTTGGCAATAACGGCCTGAGACGGGTTCATTGCGACAAAGCCTTGGACAGTGCGCAACAAATCGGACGAACCAGTGCCGCAATTTGCGCCAAAGCCAAGTGGAGGATTGGGGAGGGCATTCACCATCTCAACCATGGCTGAGGAGGTGACACCCATCATCGTGCGCCCAGCGGTGTCAAAGCTCATCGTGCCGCACCATGGCATATCGGCCAGTGCAAAGGCTTCGGCAGCGGCGCGGTATTCTTCAGGGGCGGAAATGGTTTCTAGCCACAAGACATCTGCACCGCCTTCTTTTAATCCTTCGGCTTGCTCATGGAATATTTCGACGGCGTCAGAATGGCTAAGGCTGCCGACGGGTTCCATGATTTCGCCTGTTGGTCCAACGGATCCTGCAACGATAACGGTGCGATTGGTTTTATCTGCGACCTCGCGGCCCAATTCAGCCGAGATGCGCGACAATTCTCGGGCGCGATGACCCGCATCATGCAGTTTCAAACGAGAGGCGTTGCCACCAAAGCTGTTAGTCAAAAACAGATCGCTTCCTGCGTCCACAGCCAATTGATAAAGCTTGCGAATATTGTCAGGATGGGTTTCATTCCATAACTCAGGTGCATCGCCAGAAGAGAGCCCCATATTAAACAGATTGGTGCCTGTTGCGCCATCCGCTAGGATCCAGTCGCGGGACTGAAGAAAATCTGCAAATTTGGTCGTCATAGCGAAACCCTCTCATTAACGTGTGACCACGTGACTGAAAAAGTCAGTTTATGCAAATGCATAATTTCACGACTTGCATGAATTTTGTGCATAATCATTAGAAAGGGCAAGGTTTGCATTCGTTTTGTCGCGGGGGCAACGGCGTGACTTGCGGGAAACGTGTGCATGATTTAAGAGGGCGTCAAGCTGGACTCAGGTCCCCACAAAGAAAGTATATCCATGGCGCGTCGCAACAAAATCTACGAAGGCAAAGCAAAGATCATTTACGAAGGAACTGAACCGGGAACAATCGTTCAGTACTTCAAAGATGATGCGACGGCTTTCAATGCTGAAAAGAAAGACGTGTTTGAAGGAAAAGGCGTCCTAAACAATCGCTTATCCGAATATTTCATGCAAGGTCTGGGGTCCATTGGTGTCCCGACACACTTTATCAAACGCATCAATATGCGTGAACAGCTGTGCCGCTCTTGTGAAATTGTGCCTCTCGAAGTGATCGTGCGCAACTATGCAGCAGGCTCCTTTACCAAACGCCTTGGCGTTGAGGAGGGGACTCAATTGCCCCGTCCCATCGTTGAATATTGCTACAAAGATGATTCCTTGGGCGATCCTTTGGTGAGCGAAGAACATATTGCGGCCTTTGGCTGGGCGTCTCAGGCGGAAATGGACGATATCTTGAGCCTCGCGTTGCGGGTCAATGATTTTATCTCTGGCGTGATGTATGGCGTTGGTATTCGCGTGGTTGATTTCAAAATCGAAATCGGACGCGTATTTGAAGGTGATTATGCGCGTCTGGTTGTCGCCGATGAAATCAGCCCCGATAGCTGTCGTCTTTGGGACATTGAAACAGGTCGTAAACTGGACAAGGATGTGTTCCGTCGCGATCTAGGAAGCCTGACGGATGCCTATACTGAGGTTGCGCGTCGATTGGGTGTGATGCCGAACGCGGCGACGCCTATCAAGCCGACAGTCATTAACTAATTCAAGCGAAACGCGACAAAAGGAAGATCACTTATGAAAGCTCGTGTACATGTCATGTTGAAAAACGGCGTTTTAGACCCACAAGGAGAGGCTGTGCGCCACGCACTCGGAGGTCTCGGCTTTGAAGGTGTTCAAGGCGTGCGTCAGGGCAAAGTGATCGAACTTGATCTTGCAGGGGATGATGCGGAAAAAGCCAAGGGCGAAGTCACAGATATGTGTGAAAAGCTTTTGGCCAATACGGTCATCGAAAGCTATACAATCGAGATTTCATAATGCGTGCGGCGGTTGTTGTATATCCGGGGTCAAACTGTGACCGCGACATGAAAATGGCGCTTGAGGGCGTTGGGTTTGATGTGAGCATGATCTGGCACAAAGAAGCCGAGCTTCCTGCTGGGTTGGATGTTGTTGCTGTTCCTGGCGGATTTTCCTTTGGGGATTATCTGCGCTGTGGGGCCATTGCAGCCCGCTCTCCTGTGACGAATTCGGTGATTGAGTTTGCCAACAAAGGTGGCCATGTCCTTGGGGTCTGTAATGGATTTCAGGTCTTGACCGAAACGGGGCTGTTACCGGGTGCCTTGTTGCGCAATGCGGGACTGAAATACATCTGTCGGACCGTGGGTTTGACCGTTGAAACCACTTCTAGCGCTTTTACCAATAGCTACGATCAAGGTCAGACCATTCAGGTTCCAATCGCGCACCACGATGGCAATTATAATGCAAGCGCGGATGAAATTTCCCGTTTGCGTGATGAGGATCGCATTGCCTTTACCTACAGCGATAACCCTAATGGATCCCAAGGGGATATTGCCGGTGTCTTGTCCGAAAACCGCCGTGTTTTGGGGATGATGCCGCACCCAGAGCGGGCCTTTGAAGAGGCGCATGGCAACACAGATGGTAAGCCATTTTTTGCCAGTTTGATTGAGGCCATGGCAACTGCGTGATGCAATTGATGCAAAACGCGCTATGATTGGGTGTAATGGCCCAAGTTTCTGAACATAAACTCGTCTCAAAAGCGTCCCGTATTGGCGGGGCGTTTTCTATGTCGATGCGTGTGTCTTTTGTGGCCTTGGCTATTATCGCAGGGGCGACTCTGTGGCTGTCGAATTCGATATTGACCAGCCGCTTTACCGCCTCAACCAAAAGCAAAGCGGAATACCGTCTCGCGCTTTATGCAGGTAACTTGCTCAGCGAACTTCAACGAAGCTCTATTGTGCCTCAGCTTTTGTCGCGCGACCCTGAATTAATTGGGGCGTTGAATTCGGCTGATTATTCCATGTCCACGCAACGCTTGATTAGCTTTGTGGATGAAATTGGCGCGGCCTCATTGATGCTATTAGATATCGAGGGGCGCACTGTCGCCTCGACGGATCGGATCAATTTGGGGGCGCTGCACTCGGATAAAAGCCATTTCCAAGATGCGCTCAAATCAAGCGGTACGATCTTTAACATCAGCAAAGATGAAGGGGGCGGAAACCACTTTATCTATTCCCGTCGGATCGAAGCGCAAAATGACGTGCTTGGTGTGATCTTGGTCGAAGTAGACTTGCATAAGTTTGAACGTGCATGGGCTGGTGTCACAGATGCGGTTTTGGTCACGGATAGCAGCGGTGACATTGTTCTTTCAACCGAACCCAAATGGCGGGGTCTGACCGAAGAGGTCGCCTTGCTTCGGCAACCGCCCGAAGGGGCGATTGAACGGGCGATGCGGATAACCGAGGGGTGGACCACCTTTGTCCCTGTGGACGCCTATGTTCAAGGTGAGGCCGTTATGCGGGTGGAGGGACGCATTGCGTTTCGCGGATGGCAAATCACGTCCTTTACGGCCTATTCCAGTGTGCGCGATCGCGTGAATGGATATTTGGCAATTGAGGTGATGATATTCGCCTCGCTCTTTGTTCTGTTGTTTTACGCAATGAACAGGCGGACCGCACTCAGAATGTTGTTTGTGCAACGTGAATCAAATCAACTTCGCGCTCTAAATAGCAGACTTCAAAGAGAAATTGCCGCGCGTGAACGTGTACAGCGCAACCTAGAGGTCGCCGAACAATCCCTTGCGCAAAGCTCAAAACTAGCCGCGCTCGGGGAAATGTCGGCCGCCGTTAGCCATGAATTAAACCAGCCTTTGGCGGCGATGAAAACCTATATGGCAGGGGCGGTTCTTTTGTTGAAACGCAAACGCCCAGAAGAGGCGCTCTCTGCGTTTCATCGCATTGATGATCTCATTGAACGCATGGGGGCAATTACCAAACAGCTGAAATCCTATGCGCGCAAAGGTGGCGAAGGGTACAAAGTGTTTGATATGCGCGATGCTGTTGCCTCGTCCCTTGCGATGATGGAGCCGCAATTGCGGCAATCCAACGTGTCTATTCAAAAAGTGCTGACTGATACTGAGGTTCTTGTGACAGGGGATCGCATGCGTATTGAACAGGTTCTGGTCAATCTCTTACGCAATGCCTTGGATGCGACCAAGACGATTGCCAATCCTGAAATTGAAATCATGCTGTCCAAGGGCGATCACGCTTTGGTTCAGGTCCGTGACAACGGGCATGGGATCGAGGATCTGGAAAATCTGTTTGAACCATTCCACACAACCAAACCTGCGGGCGAAGGGGTCGGCTTGGGATTGGCGATTTCATCGGGTTTTGTCAAAGAGATGGGTGGGCGATTAACCGCCCATAACGAAGAGGCCGGGGCTGTATTTGAAATCCAACTCCCCATATTCAAGGAAGCAGGACAAATCAGTGACCAACTTGGGATGGGTGTCGGATGAATAAAGCGATGAAAATAGCAATTGTTGATGATGAAAAAGACATGCGTTTGTCTGTCTCTCAATGGTTGGCTTTGTCGGGCTATGACACCGAAACCTATGCAACGGCGACGGATGCTTTGGCCTCAATTGGCCAAGATTACCCTGGTATTGTGATTTCTGATATCAAGATGCCTGGAATGGACGGCATGCAGTTGCTCAAGAAACTCATGAGCCAAGACAGCGCTTTGCCAGTGATCATGATCACAGGACATGGCGATGTGCCGATGGCAGTTGAGGCAATGCGCCTTGGGGCGTTTGATTTTCTGGAAAAACCGTTTGATCCAGACAACATGAGCCGCATGGCGAAAAAGGCGTGCAACGCGCGTCGGTTAACCTTGGATAACCGCCAATTGCGCCGTGAATTGTCCGATGGCAATGAGCTGTTAAAGAAAATTATGGGAAAATCCAGCGCAATGGAAAAAATGCGCGAGGATATTCTAGATCTTGCGCAATCTGATGGGCATGTCCTGATTGATGGCGAAACAGGAACAGGCAAGACATTGGTGGCCCATGCGCTTCATGCGGTTGGGGCTAAGGCCGGGCGCAAATTCGTTTTGATCTCTTGCTCTGCTTTTGATGAAGAGGCGCTTAATCGTCGTCTCTTTGGTCCCGTCAATCCCGAAGACCCGTTTCTCCCCGCGATTGAAGAAGCGCGTGGGGGATCTCTGGTCCTTGAGGATATCGAAACTCTGTCTGACGCCTGTCAGGCCAAGTTGCTTCAGGTTCTAAACGAACAAGGCACACCTGCGGAAACGCGGATATTTGCGATTTCAAACCTCCAAGAGGCCGGTCAAACGCTGCAAACACAGCTGCGCTCTGATTTGTTCTACAGGCTAGGACAATTGCACATTACGGTGCCGCCACTGCGTCAACGCGGTGATGATATCTTGGTCATGTTTAACAAATACTGCGCTGAATTTGCGGATGAATATGGCTGTGATGCCCCTGCAATATCCGCTCAAGAAGCGGCGCAATTACTGCAAGCGCCTTGGCCTGGAAATGTACGCCAGTTGATCAATGTGGCCGAACGCGCTGTTCTACAATCGCGCCGAGGAGAAGGCACCATTTCATCGCTCTTGATGAGCGATACGAATGATGTAACCTCTGTTGTGACCACCGAAGGGAAGCCTCTCAAGGAATATGTTGAATCCTTTGAGAAAATGCTGATTGAAAATACAATGCGCCGTCACAAAGGATCCATTGCCAAGGTCATGGATGAACTCTGTTTGCCGAGACGCACATTGAATGAAAAAATGGCAAAATACGGCCTACAACGCGCTGATTTTTTGTAAGAGTATCGCCCCCTTAGGGGGCGATCTTCATTTATTTTGACCGCTCTAACATTCCAAACAAATCGCGTGGATCATCTGGGTCTGCGAGCATGTCTAAGGCAATTGAAAAGTCTGTCTCTTTGATTTTATCACGCACAAAACGCAGGGCGGAAAAATCCTCGATTGCAAAGCCCACGCTGTCAAACAAAGTGATTTGCTTGTCAGAGCTGCGCCCTGTGACGTCCCCTGAAATCACTTGCCACAGCTCTGTGACAGGATGATCTGGGGCGAGTTGCTGAATTTCGCCTTCGATCCGTGTTTGATCAGGATATTCCACAAAAATGTCAGAGCGGCGTAAGATGTCGCTGTGCAATTCGGTTTTACCCGGGCAATCCCCGCCGATGGCATTGATATGTACGCCTGACCCAACCATATTATCTGTCAAAATCGTGGCGTTTTGTTTGTCAGCGGTGCAGGTCGTTATGATCTGGGCACCTTCAATCGCAGCCTCAGCGGTGGTGCAAGGGACAACGTTTAGCCCATGCAAGGCGAGGTTTCGAGCGGCCTTTTCCGTTGCGCGCGGGTCAATGTCGTAAAGCTTGACAGTGGTAATGCCACAAATGGCTTTCATAGCGAGGCTTTGAAATTCGCTTTGCGCGCCATTGCCGATCATCGCCATTGTTGTAGCCCCTTTGGGTGCGAGATATTTCGCCGCCATCGCCGAAGTCGCCGCCGTACGCAAAGCGGTCAATAAGGTCATTTCCGACAAGAGAACGGGATAGCCCGTACCGACATCCGCTAATAAACCAAATGCAGTGACGGTTTGCAGCCCATCTTTGGTGTTTTTTGGGTGGCCGTTCACATATTTGAATCCATAGACTTCACCATCCGAGGTGGGCATCAACTCAATGACGCCTTCCGCAGAATGGCTTGCCACGCGCGGGGTCTTGTCAAACAGAGACCAGCGTTTGAAATCCTCTTCGATATACTCAGAAAGGGCGGTCAACATGGGTTCAATGCCGATGTGATGCACAAGTTTCATCATGTGATCAACAGAGACAAATGGAACAAGGGCTTTGTCAGAAGGGAGAAGTGTCATCGAGGAAGCTCCAAAGAAAAAGAATGTGTCGGGCGATCAAAGACCCGGCGCCCAAAGGCAGAGGCCGCTAGGTCCACCATGATCTGGGCTGTTCGGCCGCGATCGTCGAGAAACGGATTTAATTCAACCAAATCCAAAGAGGTCATCAAGCCGCTATCAGAGAGGATTTCCATCACCAAATGCGCCTCACGCATTGTGGCACCGCCGGGAACCGTTGTGCCAACAGCTGGGGCAATCATTGGATCAAGGAAATCGACATCTAAGGACACGTGCAACAATCCGTTGGCCGCTTTAACCTTATTCAAAAACGCGCTCAAAGGCGCGGAAATGCCAGTTTCGTCAATCGCGCGCATATCGTGATAAGCAACTTTGCTCGATTGAAGCGCGCTACGCTCTGGCCCGTCCACAGAGCGCAGACCAAGGATACAGACGTTTTCATCGGGTACGGGGGATGTCATCTCAGGAAAGGCATCAAACCCCGCGCGCCCTGTTAAATAGGCCAAAGGGGTGCCGTGCAAATTCCCAGACTGGGTTGTGTAAGGTGTATGAAAATCGCTATGCGCATCTAGCCATAGAACAAAGAGAGGGCGAGATTGCTCCGCCGCATAACGCGTTGCGGCCAAACCAGAGCCAAGGGATAGCGCGTGATCCCCACCCAAGAAAACAGGGTGGCCAAGGTCAAAGGCCTCCTTTGCTGCATCTGCAATTGCCTCTGTCCAGCCCACTGTTTCCGCCAAATCGACCAAATGCTCTGGTCCCTTGGCGTCTTGGATGTCCTTGGCTCGCAGGTTCCCTTTATCGACAACGTGGTGGCCTAGGTCGGATAGGGCCGCGCCAAGGCCAGCCACGCGATAGGCGTCTGGTCCCATAAGACAGCCTTTTCTCTGTTTGCCGCTGTCGACGGGCGCGCCGATCAATACACAGGTCGATTGTGTCATTCGCTTTCCTTTTTTGCACAGTATTGTGTTCAATTAGAAAACTTGGTAGCGATCATTTTGTACAAATCGTGTAAAATAATTCGTTTCGAAAGCTATAACGTCCGATATGAGAAGGGATGACATAGACACCGCGCTTATTTCAGCATTGCGTCACGATGCGCGGGCCTCGCTTTCGGATTTGGCTGTTATGCTTGGTGTGTCGCGCACAACCATTCGCGCGCGAATTGAACGGTTAAAGGCCTCCGGCGATGTGCTGGGCTTTTCTATTGTTCTCAAAGATGATGCCCAACAGGATCCCGTTCGGGGGATGATGATGATCGGGATTGAGGGACGCGGTGCGGATCGTATCATTCGCGCCTTGAACGGATTTCAACAGGTGCGTGCGATCCATACAACCAATGGTCGTTGGGATTTGATTGTTGAAATTGGAACGACAACGCTCGAAGACTTTGATACGGTGCTTAGCAAAATTCGCCGTCTTGATGGGGTTGCGACGAGCGAAACAAATCTCTTGCTGAGTACCCGTAAATCAGCTTAGGCGCGTTTCCACGCCAAAAGCCAAAGCGCGCAGAGCCCAGCCGAGATCACCATATTCCATGACGCCATTGAGAGGCCAAAGAGCTCCCATGGAACTTCATCACAGCGCACAAGAGGGGCATTCATAATTTGCGCCAAGAGGTCATCTGTGCTGAGCCCCTCGATAGAGCCAGAGGTGCATGTGCTTGGACCCTCCCACCAGCCGCGTTCAACGCCTGTATGATAGGCTCCGATGCCAGAGGTCACAGCGGCACTTAGCGCACCAAGCAATAGGAAAACCCTCTGTTGGATCACCCAATAAAGCGCGAGGATCACAGCCGCGACAATATGAGGATAGCGTTGCCAGTAGCACATCTTACAGGGCGGCATTCCGCCAATATATTGAAACCCAAGCGCCCCAATCATCAAAGCAACCGAGCCCAAACCCGCCAAAAGCGCTAGCTGTTTAGATGTCATAGATATTTAATCCCCAAAAATCCGCCAAGTAACACAACGATAAAGGCCAAAAACACCCAGCCGAGATATTTTTCAATAAACGCTTTGATCGGTTCACCGAAGGCATAGAGCAGGGCAGCCACCGCAAAAAAGCGGATCGTGCGTGCGACAATAGCAGTCAGAAGAAAGGTTGCCAAGGGCATGGAGGTAGCGCCTGACATGATTGTGATGACTTTGAACGGGAAAGGTGTGATGCCTGCGGTTAAAATTGTCCAAATACCCGCATCATTGAATTTTTGCGCATATTCAGCGATTGCGTCTGCTTTGCCAAGCGCCATCAAAATTGGCTCGGCTATTTGATCATAGGCCACAGCGCCGAGGAAATATCCAAACAAACCGCCCAAGACCGAAAACGTCATTGCCACAAAGGCATAGAGCCACGCTTTGTGGCGGGCGGCGATAATCATGGGGATCAGCATGACATCGACTGGAATTGGGAAGAACGAGCTTTCGATAAAGGCGATGCCTGCTAAAACCCAAATTGCGCGAGGGTGAGATGCCAACCCAAGCGTCCAGTCATATAATGCTCTAATCATACTATTTTCCCACAAATTGTTTGGGGTCAGTGAACATGCAAAAGTTTTTTCGTCAAGTGCACTTTGCCCCTTGCGGTCTCTGAATTCTTTGACTAATACCGCCACATCAAACGTGCCCAAGTGGCGGAATGGTAGACGCAGGGGATTCAAAATCCCCCGCCGCGAGGCGTGCCGGTTCGAGTCCGGCCTTGGGTACCACACTGATCCTTAACGGTTTTTCAGTGTTCCGCATGAAATAGACTTAGCTTACTTCATGTCTATGTTCCAAAAAATTAGCTCTTTCGTAGAATATTTACCATTAAGACGAAGAAGATAACGAGCTTAAGTGGCATGACATATCCTGCAAGAATTGGATCGATTGTCTCAACCGCTGCCATCACGTTCGGGTCACGATTTGCCAACATCAGGGCTGCATCCCACTGCCAGTGCACAAGCATCAAGGGCCATAAAGATTTGAGATGCCAAAACACCGCTCCATAGCACAGGCCTGTCACGGTTGTTGAAATAACCTGACCTAAGGCTGCATCAAAGGGAGTGTTTCCAAGTAGGTTCACGAAATGAAATAGTCCAAAGGCAAGACCGCTGAGAATAATGACTGTTAGGGGTTTCAGTCCGGCCCGTAATAACCCCGTCATCAGTATCCCGCGAAAGGTAAGTTCCTCTGTATATCCAATCAACATAGTCGCTAGAAGAAGGGCCGCCGTTGCAAACAAGGGATGATTGTTAGGATCAGCGTTTAGAGCAAAAATTACGTAGATTTGAAGAATGGCCAACAGGATCGGCACAAGCCACAAGAGATGAATCTTGCGCATTGGGGGGAAGAAGTCAGTGTCCCAATTGAAATATCGTTTCGCTCCAAGGGTCAGGAGGAATGCAAGCAAAAGCAGAAACGGTAAATTTAAAACCGTCATATTCGGCTCACCGTAGGATGTGGAGAACATGAAATACATAACGGCCATGGCACTTGCCATGATACCTGTATGAAGAGATGTTAAGGCTAGGGCGGGCGCTGCAATGCGGATTTTAGACATGGCTTACTCGTTAAAAAATTATGAATACCCATAAAGTACTAAAATTATATACTAAAGTATATATTTTAATATGGAACGCTGTTAGTCAGTAAGGAAAAGCAAAACACGAATGTGGGCTAAATTCAGGACGAATCGATTCGGGGATTCGCTGGGGTACACTTTTAAAAATATTTGACCCGAGGTAATTTGCAATTTAGGGTTGAAAATCTCTCATTTGTTCCAAATTAGAAACAATTTTTTTCTCACTTGGAATAGAGTAAATTTACTTCCGTTATATAGGTCTAAGAGGCTGAAATAATTCATAAAACGCAGACGATGCATGAAATAATGCCTATGCAACCTAGCGTTTCATTGTGATTTTGCATAATTTGGCCACATTCTCCCCATTAGGTATAGGTAATCCATACGTTATGGGTAATAAGTGAAGCGCATCTGTATGTGGGGAGGTGCGTCCGTTTGAGAAAGAGGGTTTGGGGATCCGATTTCAAGAGCGTGGTTTTTAGTGATGTACGTCTGTTTTCCGAAGCAGGCGCTTAGTGGACCGGGTGACGCATGTTCGAAAGAAATGTGATAATAGCTGATTTTGATCAGCACAAACTAGCGAGAGCTAGGAAAAATAAAGCGAGAGTTGCGTCTCGCTCTGCCTCATATATCGGATGCTTTCATCAGGATGCGATGGTGTCGACGACTCGTGGTCGCGTTGCTGTGAAAGATTTATGTGAAACTGACCGTGTATTTACGCGTGATAACGGTTTCCAACCAATTAAATTCCTTGGCCAACAATACTCCTCCGGTGAACAGACCGTTGCGTCTGTTAAGATTGCAGCTCATGCGATTGCACCGTCCATGCCTTCTGTTGATGTTGTTTTATCATCAGATCAGCATGTGCTTTTGGTAACTCCGTCACAAAGCGAATTTGGCAATGAACAATTGGTTCATTGTTTCGAGGTTTGGGTTTGGGTCGAATTTCACGAATTAGTGTTTGTTTGTGGAATTCGACCGCTCCAATCGCCACATGTCCCAATCTTCTGGTGTATCCAAATCTGTAATGGCATGATTTGCTTGTAGAGCAACTGTGACAGTCGCATGTGCCGCGATCACTGATTTGGCACCATTATCTCCGCTCAGAGCGCCCAAGTTAGTAAAGGTCTCTTTGGGAAAACTAACGGGATGGCCGGGTATTCCACTTTGCGAGGTTGCTTGAACTATTTTGCGTGAACTATTTCGCACAAGTTTCTGAAATAATTCAATATCCTTCACATCAAGATCTGGCATATCACTCGGCAAAATCATCAAGTGATCACCTGTCTGCAATCGCGCCCAAGCGGCTGCTGTGCGAAGAGATGCGCTCATGCCCTCATGTGCATCTGGAATAGGGAGGATAACGACATCATAGCCGCGTAGGGCCTCTTGGCGCGCGTGTCCAATGTGCGGGATCGTCACAGCCAAGGCATCCACATGAGGGCGACAGACCTCGACAAGGCGGCTCAAGAGCGTTTGACCGTCGATCAGCTCTAATTGCTTATCACGCCCTCGCATCCGCGAAGACTGACCTGCCGCTAATAATAAACCCAATCGCTTCATGCCCAAAGTCTAACAGGTTTGGGCTTGAACAAAAGCGCGATTAGCCACGCATGCGTGCATTATCGGCATCAAAGAGCGGACTATCCAGCAATGTTGCGGATCGCATTTGTCCTAAGATTTCGATGTCAACGGTCAAACCAGGGGTGACCTGGTCCCGTGGGATCAAGGCATAAGCAATTGATTTTTCGCTATAATGCGAAAATCCTCCAGAGGTACAGAACCCTTGAACCGAACCGTCAATCCAAACCGGTTCATAGGCCACGACATCCGCGTCCTCTGCATCGACTTCAAAAACGACGAGCTGCCGCGCTGCGCCAGTGTCGCGTTCGGCCTCAGCCGCCGCGCGACCGATGAAATCTGTGTTTTTCTTCCAAGAAATAAAGCGATCCATTCCAGTTTCACATGGGGTATAATCGGGTGAAAACTCTGCCATCCACGAACCGAAAAATTTGTCCAATCGCAATGACATCATCGCCCGCATGCCAAAGGGCACCATGTCATGATCTTGTCCCGCGGCCCAAAGCGTCGACCAAAGCGCCCGTTGATCCATGGGGTCGCAATAAATTTCATACCCCAAATCGCCTGTGTAGCTCACGCGCTGAACAGTGCAATCGGTCATACCTACGGTCATTTTACGCACATCCATGAATTTCATGTCGCTGATATCGCTGCGTGTGCAGGCGGTGAGAACATCGCGTGCCTTGGGACCTGCAATTTGAAACCCGTTTAGACGGTCTGAGATGTTTTCGATCTCGACCCCATCGATTTGATGTTGCAAGAACCACCGCATGTGGAAATCTTGTGCGCCATAACTTGCGGTCAGTTGGAAATCGTCTTGTCCTAAGCAGGACACCGTAAAATCACCAATCAACCTTCCCTTAGGCGAGAGCATGGGGGTCAATGAAATCCGCCCCTCTTTGGGGATACGCCCCGCCATGATGCGATCCAGCCAAGCCCGAGCATGCGGACCTGTCACCTTATATTTACCGAAATTGTGGACTTCGTTGATGCCCACGCCGTTGCGCACGCCCAAGACTTCGCGCTTGGTCGCTTCCCACGCGTTGGAGCGGCGGAAAGACGGCGTTTCATAGCGGGGTTCATCGCCTTTGGCGAAATAATTGACCACCTCAAGCCCGAACTGCGCGCCCCAAACCGCGCCCATTTTGTCAAAGGTGTCATACATCGGCGTGGTGCGCAGAGGACGCGCTGCGGGCAGTTCTTCGTTGGGATAGCTGACCGAAAAGCGTTTTTGATAGTTTTCGATAACCTTGGGAAGGGTATAGCCCGGATTGATCCAGTTTTGTCCAAAGCGGGCCACGTCCATGGCGGAGGTGTCGCGTTCGGGTTCGCCTTCGATCATCCATTGCGCCAACATAAGGCCCACACCGCCCCCTTGGCTAAAGCCCGCCATCACACCGCAGGCAGACCAATAGTTTTTCACACCCGGAATAGGGCCGACAAGCGGGTTGCCATCAGGGGCAAAGGTAAAGGGTCCGTGGATCACAGATTTGACACCTGCCGTTTCCAAAACGGGGAAACGTTTGTAAGCAAATTCAATGCTTTCATCGATTTTGTCAAAGTCATCAGGCAGTAATTCATGCCCGAAATTCCACGGTGTGCCATCGACCGCCCAAGGTTTACACGGCTGTTCATAAAAGCCGATACAAAGCCCGCGCCCTTCTTGGCGCAGATAACTTTCGCCCGCAGGATCCATCACATGAGGATGCTCTTCTTCGCGATTATAAATCTCGGCAATCTCATCGGTGACGATATATTGGTGCTCCATCGGGTGGAGGGGCAGATAAATGCCCGCCATTGCGCCCACTTCGCGCGCCCAGAGGCCACCAGCGTTGACGATGTGTTCGGCGTGGATCGTCCCTTTGTCGGTGACCACATCCCATGTGCCATCGGCGCGTTGGTTGGTTTCCATGACTTTGCAATGGGTTTCAATTGTTGCGCCGCCCATGCGCGCCGCCTTGGCATAGGCATGCGTTGTACCCGAGGGATCAAGGTGGCCATCGAGCGGATCATAAAGTGCACCAAGGATGCCATCGGTATTGGTGATCGGCGCGATCTTTTTGATGTCATCTGGACCAACGATTTGGGTTTCCAGACCCATGTAACGGTGCTTGGCCCGCTCGGCGAGAAGCATGTCAAAGCGTTCCTGATTATCCGCCAAAGTGATGCCGCCAACGTGGTGGAGACCACAAGACATGCCAGTGATGTCTTCTAACTCTTTGTAAAGTTTGATGGTATAGCCCTGAAGTGCGGCCATATTTGTATCGCCGTTTAATGTGTGAAATCCACCTGCTGCGTGCCATGTCGAGCCTGAGGTTAATTCAGAGCGTTCAAGAAGCATGACATCTGACCAGCCGAGTTTGGTCAGGTGGTAAAGAACGCTACAGCCGACAACTCCGCCGCCAATAACAGCAACACGCGTGGTGGTTTTCATGGGTTTGCTCCTTTGTTGGTTGTCTTGTTGTTTCGCATTGATTGCGCGTTGACAAGTCAGGTTGCGACCAAAGGTGTCGATTTCGATCATGAGATTTAAAACGGGCGGGGGGCTGCCGCCCCCCGAACCCCCCGCGGATATTTTTAGACAAAAAATGAGGATGTGGTTTTGGGTCGCTTTGTTTGTTTGGCAAACTGCGACGTGAAATGTCGGCTTTTGGCAAGTGCATAGATGCGCTGCGACAGATAGTGGCTAAAACGAAGCGAAAGGCACAATGTCATGAAAACCCACGCGCAGGCAGTCGTCATTGGTGGCGGCGTTATTGGATGCTCTATTCTTTATCACTTGACCAAACTCGGGTGGAGCGATGTTGTTATGCTGGAGCGGGATGAATTGACCTCTGGGTCCACATGGCATGCGGCGGCGAATATCCATGGGCTTCATGATAGTACCAATATCAGCCGTATTCAGCATTATACGATGAATTTGTATAAGGAATTGGAAGCCGAAACTGGACAAGGTTGCGGTGTGTTTCAACCTGGTTCGCTTTATTTGGCACAAACGGAAAATCGCGAACATCAGCTGCGCTTGCAGGCGGCTAAAGCCAAGTTGTATGGGATGAATTTCTATGAGGTATCGCGGGATGAGGCTGAGAGGCTGCATCCTTTGGTGAATTTTGACGGTATTCGCTGTATTATGTGGGAGCCTGATGGGGGGAATGTGGATCCCTCTGGTGTGACCAATGCCTATGCGATGGGCGCGCGTCAGCGTGGGGCGGAGATCTATCGCTTTACGCCAGTGACGGCCACGGAGCAGCAGCCTGATGGCACGTGGATTGTGCGCACGCCAAAGGGCGATATTCAGACGCAGTGGGTGATTAATGCCGCCGGTCTCTGGGGACGTGAAGTGGCGCGGATGGCCGGGATCGAGTTGCCATTGCAGCCCACAGAGCATCAGTATTTCGTCACTGAAACAATTGCTGAGATTGAGGGCATGGATCGCCGATTACCCTCTGTAGCGGATCGGGATGGGGAATATTACCTGCGCCAAGAAGGCAAGGGGCTTTTGGTTGGGGCCTATGAGCAAAACCTGAAATTCTGGGCCGAGGATGGCACACCACCCGATTTTGGGCATGAGTTGTTTGATGATGATCTTGAGCGGATCGAAGACAATATGATGCGCGCCATTGATCGCGTACCTGTTGTCGGAGAAGCAGGGATCAAACGTGTGATCAACGGTCCGATGATTTGGTCGCCTGATAGCAACGTTTTATTTGGCCCAGTGCCCGAGCTAAAAAATTATTTCTGTTGTAACGGGATTATTCCGGGCTTTAGCCAATCCGGTGGCATGGGGCTTTTGGCGGCGGAATGGATCATCGAGGGCGAAACCAAATATGACATGTTTGCTTGGGACGTCACACGGTTTGGGGATTGGGCGGATAAAGCCTTTACCAAGGCGCGTGTGGGCGATCAATATGCCAAACGCTTTGCCATCCATTTCCCGAATGAAGAACGCGACGCAGGGCGCCCTGTGCGCACACGGCCAATCTATGAAATGCAAAAGGATATGGGGGCTGTTTTCGGATTGAACTATGGCTGGGAACATCCGCTTTGGTTTGCCAAGACACCTGGGACAGAGGACACCAACGGCTTTACCCGCCAAAATTGGTGGGGGCCTGTGGGTGAGGAATGCAAGATGCTGCGGGACCGCGCGGGCATCATCGATATTTCCAACTTTGCCAAATATCGCTGTGCGGGCGCAGGGGCAGAAGCCTGGTTAAATGCCATCTTCGCTAATAAAATGCCGAAATCTGTGGGGCGGTCCTGTTTGACGCCATTGATTTCTGTGCGAGGTGGTATCGCGGGTGATTTTACTGTGACGCGGACGGGAGACGAGGAATTCTGGATCATCGGATCGGGGATGGCGGAGCGGTATCATCAACGCTACTTCAACGCGATTGAGCGCCCTGAAGATGTGAGCTTTGAAAGCAAGACAATCGAGATGTGCGGCTTTAACGTGGCGGGGCCGAAATCACGCGATATGTTGCAACGTCTGACCAATGCTTCCCTTGCCACGCAAGATTTCCCATTCATGCGCTCGCAGATGATCACCTTGGCAGGTGTTGATGTCTTGGCATTGCGCGTGTCCTTTACGGGGGATTTGGGCTGGGAATTGCATTGCAAAACCGAAGATCAGGCAACGCTCTATCAAGCGTTGGTCGAGGCGGGGCGCGATTTCGATGCAGGTCCCGTTGGGAGCCGCGCGTTGATGTCGATGCGCGTTGAAAAAGGCTATGGCAGCTGGTCGCGGGAATACAGCCCCGAATATTGGCCGCAAGAGGTGGGCTTGGATCGGTTGTGCAAGATGGACAAAGAGTTCCTCAATAAGGCAGCCGCTCAAAAGGTCATGCAAGAAGAGGCGCGTGAAAACTTGGTCTTGTTGCATATCGATGAGGAGGCGGTCACTGCGTCGAATGCGGATGCTACGGGCAATGAGCCGATTTTCAAGGATGGTGTCGGCATTGGCAAGGTCACCTCAGGAACCTATGGATATACTGTCGGCATGTCCTTGGCGCTGGCCTATGTCAAAGGGGCTGTTCCGGGGGATCGCGTTGAGGTGATGATTTTGGGGAAACCGCATGGGGCAACCATATTGTCAGAGCCACCCTTTGATCCCAAAGGCGAAAAGCTCAGAGCTTAAACAAAGCGGCGCCTCAAGGGCGCCGTTTTTCATTAGAGGGGGTTGATCCGCAGTTCCGTTATGCGGTTCGCTTCGCGTTTGCTGACCTCAAAGCGAAAGCCGTAAAAGCGAAAAACCTGACCGATTGTCGGGATCATCTGGCTTTCGTGAATGACCAAGCCAGCAACGGTATTGGCTTCTTCGTCTGGGAGGTTCCATTCCGTTTCTCGGTTCAGATCACGAATAGTCATCGCCCCGTCAATCACATAGGTGCCGTCCTCAAGTGGAACAATCACATTTTCACCGTCTGGATCGAATTCATCGGTGATTTCGCCCACGATTTCCTCAAGGATATCTTCGAGGGTAATCAAACCTTCAAGGCTGCCGTATTCATCAACCACGAGGGCAAAGTGCGTGCGACGCCGCAAGAATTCCCGCATTTGATCATCAAGGCTGGTTGTGTCGGGAATAAAGTAAGGCTCCATCGCGACAGCGCTGACATCAAAGGAATTCAATTCGCTGAGCTTAGCATCTGGGCCAGAGATCACTTGATACATGGTGCGAGCCAAATCTTTGGCATGGATCACACCAATGATATTTTCTGGCTCATCTTGGAACACGGGCAATCGTGTGTGATTGCTTTCGAGGCATTTGTTTAGAATGTCTAAAGGCGGCAGGCTGGCATCAATCATTTCGATGTCCGAGCGATGCAACATGATTTCTTCAACAGTGCGATCTGATAAATCAAGCGCACCCAATATGCGATCACGATCCTCTTTTTCGACGACACCTTCGGAATGGCCAAGGTTAAGCGCGCCCGCAATTTCATCACGCACAGCGAGGATATGGCTATCAGGGTCTGTCTGAATGCCAAAGACGCGCAACACTTTGCGCACCAGCCAGCGCACCATTGTGACGATTGGGGCAAAGATGCTGATGATCACGCGAATGATGGGCGCAACACCAGAGGCCGCAGTTTCCGCGTTGGTGATGGCATAGGTCTTGGGCAAAACTTCGGCAAAAATCAAAACAAGGACGGTCATGACCAATGTCGCGAGGGCAACGCCGCTTTCTCCGAGAAGACCCGTGAAGAGCGCCGTTGTGAGAGAGGTCGCTAGAATATTGACCAAGTTATTGCCCAGCAATACAGACCCAATAAGACGTTCATTGTCTTCGGTTATATCTAATGCAAGCTGTGCGCCGCGTGATCCTTTGTCCGCTTTGGCGCGGAGCTTCCCGCGAGAGGCGGCGGTCAGGGCGGTTTCGCTTCCTGAAAAGAAGGCGGACAACACAAGGAGGAGTACAATGCCGCCAACAGTGATCCAAAAGGCGCTATCAATTATTGGTGTAACTGGTTCCATGTCTCATTAACTTCCCTTAGGGTTATGCGTGTTATGGGGATTTTGGCCTTCGCATTCAAGGAGACTTTCTATGTCATCTCTCGATATTGGGCAACGTGATCAAGCAGTGTTGCTGTTTGGTGGGCCTTATTCCAATGTTGATGCGCTCGTCTCGCTGTTAAATTGGGGGCGTGATCATGGGATCCCGCCTGAGGCGATGGTGTCCACAGGGGACACTGTGGCTTATTGTGGCGCCCCAAATGAAACCACTGATTTGATGCGCGAGACTAGAATTGTGAGCGTCGCTGGGAACTGTGAAATTCAGCTCGCGCAGGGTGCGCTTGACTGTGGATGTGGGTTTGATGAGGGAAGTGCTTGTGACATTCTCTCGGTCGGGTGGTTTTCGCATGCCTCAAAAACGCTGAGTGAGGTAAATCGCGCGTGGATGGGTACCTGTCCCTCTGTTGTGACCTTTACCCATTGTGACAAGCGGGTGGCGGTCATTCATGGTGGGCTAAGCGATGTGTCTCGGTTTATTTGGGAAACCTCAGCACACGACGTGTTTGAGCACGAAATTGATCTTGTGACCAAAACCGTCGGTCCCGTTGATATGATTGTTGCCGGCCATAGTGGGATCGCCTTTAAAAAACGCATTGGTGATGTGCTTTGGGTGAATGCAGGGGTCATTGGTATGCCCCAACACAATGGACACGCCTCAACACGCTTCGCGGTTTTGGAAAATGGCGATGTGACGTTTCATGCGTTGAACTATGACGTTGATCGCGCGGTGTACCGCATGCAAGAGGTGGGGTTAACCCATGGGTATCACGACAGCCTAATAACAGGCTACTGGCCTTCTGAAGATGTTTTACCCGAAGAGTTGCGCGTTTGGGCCAAGGGATGATGATCTTGGACCAAGCTTTCTAATCGATCACTGAGGACATGCGTGTAAATCTCTGTCGTTGACACATCCGCATGTCCAAGCAGCGTTTGAATGATCCGCAAATCGGCTCCATTGGCCAAGAGATGCGTGGCAAAGGCGTGACGTATTGTATGCGGCGTCACCAATGCAGGATCAATCCGCGCATGAAGCGCCATATCCTTGATCCGCGCATAAAACCAATGCCGCGTGAGATGCCCCAATTTTCCGCGCGAGGGAAACAGAAATTTGGATGTGATTTTACCTTGTGATTTCTGCGCCTCATCGCTTTTGTCGCGCATCGTGACCCAATCCCTCAACGCCTGCTTTGCAGGGTGCGAGAGTGGAACAAGCCGCTCTTTGTTGCCTTTGCCCATAACATGGAGCATGTCGGGATTGCCGCGCGCCGCCGTCATTGGGAGCGACATGAGTTCACTCACGCGCATACCTGTCGCATAAAGAAGCTGCATCAAGCACATATCGCGCGTCGTATCCGCACTATTTTTTCCCATGTCTTGTGCCGCAGTAAGAAGAGCGTCAACATCAGCCATACTGAGCGTCTTGGGCAATTTTTTCGACTTTCCCGGTCCACTGATTTGAATGGCGGGATTATCGCTGCGCCAGCCTTCTTCGACGCAAAACCGATAAAATTGTTTTAGAGCGGACAAGCGACGTGCGCGGGTTGCTTTGGATAAACCTTCTTTGTCCAAACTGACAAGATAGGTTTCTATGTCCGACATGCTGAGGTCTAATAGACTGTGCTCACCCGCCCAAATCATTGCGTGCTTAAGATCCCGCGCATAGGCAGACAGTGTGTTTTCTGAGGCGCCTTCTTCGGCAGCCTTGGCCTCAAGAAAGGTTGAAATATGCTGCAAAGACATGCGCTAATATCCGAGCAAATAGGACAGGGTTGCGCGCCGTGCAGTGTCCTCTAGGCCCACATAGCGAAAGATCGAAATGGCTTCTTTGAGATCGTTTAAATCACCCGCGGCCCCGCGATCAAATTGTGCAATTGCGGTCAAAATGACCTCACCCAGGCGACCTTGGCTCAGGAGGTCCTGAATGCTGTGATGAATTTGGGGGTCTTGAAAGGCTTGGACAAGGCTTTCCTCGAGATCACTTCCCGCGATCCAGTCGCCTAAATCCCCGCGCGCAATCGCCGCTTTAAAGCGCAATTCACGCGTCGCATCTTGTGAGACTAGAGACGCAAAACTTTCATAGTTCGGCGTCAAAAATGCGGTTTCTAATATGTCCCGATCGAGCGATGTCTTGTCTAATTTCTCAATAACCTGTTCCATAAACAAACGCGCAAATGGTGCCAAAAGTTGTGCATCGTCAAATTCTGCTTTAGCCGTTTTGAAGGTAGTAAGAATCTGATCTGAGTCATTGGATTTCAGTGCATTTTCAAGAGTATGCATCTGGCGAACACGTTCCCAAACGCCACCAGAGGCGGATGGCTCACTTGATGTGTAAATACCAAGCAATCTATTGTCACTCAAGGCGCCAGTTTCTGCCAAACGCTCTGCTGCGCGAAGTTGCGAATTCCACCCATTTTCACCTGAGAGCTGGCTCACAGAATAGGCCCGATCCAAAGAGGCCGGATTAAGCGGTTCGCCTATGGCCTCATAGATGCGAAATTCCAAAGGCGACGGGTCGAGGGGCGGAGGCATATTTGCCGCCAAAACATCATCAATATCCGTTTCAAGAAACAGATGCATCAGGGCTGCCATGCGCGGCGACAAGGTGTCCAAGGCTTCTGCCGTTTCCAAAATCAAAACGGCCGTTAACCAATCCCCTTTGCGCGCGATGCAGTAAATGCGTGCGGCATCATCGTTAAATGAGCTGCCAAGCTGCAAAACTTGATCGCAGGCAGGATCAAGCGCATCTGTGAGCAACGAGAGATCAAAAAGCAAGGGCACCAATGGAGCAGGAAGAGGGGCGGCCCGTTCAACCAAAGCCAAAGCAGGATCAATGGCCCCATAGCCAATTAATGTGTTAACGCGGGCGGCAAGGAATTCGAATTTGCCGTTGCTGTCACTTGGCGCATCCGCTTCGGCCAGCATAAGGCTAAATGTGAGTTGTTGAATTGCTGGGTTGTGGCTCATGCTGAGCCGCTCAAGTTGCGAGATAAGCTGTCGCGTCTGACTGTTACGCCAGATGGAAACGGGCAAGCCCGTCACGCTTGAGGGAAGCAAACCTACAGAATCAGATTGAACCTCATCCAAAGGGGTCACAGAGATATCTGGTCTCACGACACCGCGAATCTCCGGCTGGGTCGCTTGGTTCGGTTCTGGTAACGTGTTTGCAGGCTGCGTGTTCTCGAGCCAATCAATTGCCGACAAAGGCTGTTGTGCCATCAACGGCAGTGGAATGAGACACAAAGCATAGACAAACCTAGCGACCATCAAGAATCACCGGAGTGGTCATTTCCGTGGTGTCAGGGGCGAATGAAACATTAAAGAACGGCCCCAAATAGGCATATGCTGTTAAGGCCAAAAAGGCCAAAATGCACAAATATATCAGCCATTTGATAAGTCGTCCCATGTCGTATCCTGATGCCTGTCGTCGCCTGTCTTACTCCCCTTATATAACAGCTCGCGCAGAAGTTCACCTCACTTCTGTTATGTGCATTGAATTTTGTCCTAAGATCGCCAATAAGAGATTTATGGAATTTGTGTTACAAAAGACGATTGCCCTTGTAGGGATGATGGGAGCAGGCAAAACTGCCGTAGGCAAAGCGCTCGCTGCGCGGCTTGAAGTTCCTTTTTTAGACTCAGATGCCGAAATTGAAGCGGCTGCAAATCGCAAAATAGCGGAAATTTTTGAACGTGATGGCGAGCCGTTTTTTCGTCAAAAAGAGAGCCTTGTCATTGATCGCTTGTTAGAAGGGGAACCTTGTGTACTCTCGACGGGAGGCGGCGCGTTTTTAGCGGATCATAATCGCGCTATGATGACACAAAAAGGTGTTTCGGTTTGGTTGGACGCTGATGTTTCTGTGCTTTGGGGACGGGTGAAACACAAAGATACGCGCCCCTTGTTACGCACGCCTGATCCGTTTCAAACTCTAAAAGACCTGCATGAGAAACGCGCTCCGATTTATCAATTGGCCGATATTGCTGTTCCATCTCTAGAAGCCTATTCCATTGATGACATGACAGATCACGTGATCACGGCCTTGCTCAAGCGCCCCGATGTTTTAAGGACCAAATAATATGCAAAACGTCCATGTGAATTTAGGCGAGCGGGCTTATGATATTTTGATTGAGGCCAATCTGATTGATAATGCTGCCGTGCATTTGAGGGATCTCTTGTCACGGCCCAAGGTTGCGATTGTCACCGATAGCAATGTGGCGAACTTGCATTTGAAACCGCTCTGTGCGGCGTTAGAGGCCGCGGGTATTTCACAGTCATCTTTGGTCTTGCCTGCTGGAGAGGCGACCAAATCATGGGGACCGTTTTCGCAAACCGTTGAATGGCTTTTGTCCGAAAAGGTCGAGCGCAAGGATATTGTGATCGCCCTTGGTGGAGGAGTGATCGGTGATTTAGTCGGCTTTGCCTCGGCTGTGTTACGTCGTGGTGTTCGTTTTGTTCAAATTCCAACATCGCTCTTGGCGCAAGTGGATAGCTCTGTTGGCGGGAAAACGGGCATCAATGCGCCACAAGGCAAGAACTTGATTGGGGCCTTTCATCAACCCTCGCGCGTTTTGATTGATATTGCTGTCTTGGACACATTAACCCCGCGTGATTTTCTGGCAGGCTACGGCGAAGTTGTAAAATATGGCCTCTTAGGAAATGCCGAGTTTTTTGAATGGTTGGAAATCAATGGTCCGCGTTTAGCGCAAGGGGACCAGGATGCCCGCGCCGAAGCGGTGCGCATATCATGCCAAATGAAAGCGGACATTGTCGAGCGCGATGAAACAGAGCAGGGCGATCGCGCTTTGCTGAATTTAGGTCATACCTTCTGTCATGCTCTTGAGGCGGCCACTGGATATTCGGATCGCCTGTTGCATGGCGAGGGGGTCGCAATTGGCTGTGCTCTGGCCTTTGAAACCTCTGCACGTCTAGGTTTGTGTTCCCAAGAGGATCCCAGCCGTGTGCGTGCGCATCTGAGTGAAATGGGGATGAAAGTGGACCTTGCCGACATAGATGGTGATTTGCCAGATGCGGCGGGACTGTTGGATTTGATGGGCCAAGACAAAAAAGTCGTTGATGGGACGCTGAACTTTATTATGGCGCGTGGAATTGGCAAGGCCTTTGTCACATCAGACGTCCCCAAAGATGTGGTGCTAAAGGTTCTCTCAGACGCGTTAGATCAGCGTTAAGTTACAAAAAAGGCGCCGAAAGGCGCCTGTTTCTATGTCTATCTCTTAGAACGGGATTTCATCGTCTAGATCACGGGCTGGACCGCTATTTCCGCCTCCACCTGAGCCACCGCCACCAAAGCCGCTGTCTGATGGTCCGCTGTCATAGCCACCGCCGTACCCGCCACCGTCTGTTGAACCGCCACCATAAGAGCCGCCGCCGCCACCTGAGCCACCGTCATTACGGCCGCCAAGCATTGTCAAAGTGGATGTGTATGGGCGCAGGACCACCTCAGTTGAGTAACGATCCGCGCCAGATTGGTCTTGCCATTTGCGCGTCTCTAGCTGGCCTTCGATATAGATCGTTGATCCTTTGCGAAGGTATTGCTCAGCAATGCGCACAAGCGGTTCGGAAAAAATCGCAACCGAATGCCATTCTGTGCGCTCTTTGCGCTCGCCTGTATTGCGGTCTTTCCATGTCTCAGATGTAGCAATGCGAAGATTACAGACTTTGCCCCCATTTGGGAAATTACGCACTTCGGGATCGCGGCCCAAGTTACCAATCAAAATTACTTTGTTTACCGAGCCGGCCATCTGTCTCTCCTGTCGAATCTTGAAACGTCGTTTTTAGTGTTACACCATCCCACGGGCGTGAAGAAAAGGTTAAACTTTGGCTTAAATCCAACAATTCCGCGCGAAGCCTTGCTCACGGTTCTACATTCGGTTGTTTTCGCAGGAATTTCATTTATCACTTTCCTCAGAGTGAGGACAAATGAATTTAGTTAAAGCGATTGTTGCGAGTGCCTTTTTATGGCCCATAAGCCCAGTGGTGTCAGAAACGCCTGGCATGCAATATCAATTGCAGCTGCGCACGTTGGATTTGAGAGCCAAGCAGCAATATTCCAATTCTGTTCGCCTCAAACCTCCGTCGGTTTATATCCCAGGGGCGCCTGAAGACATCCCAAATTCGGCAAAATATTCAGGTCCCTATGTGACAATGGCGCGCCGTATTGCGCGGGAAAATAATATCCCAGAGAGTTTATTTCTAAGGCTCATTCATCAAGAAAGCCGCTGGAACCCCAAAGCGCTTTCTCCCAAAGGGGCAATTGGGTTGGCGCAGCTGATGCCTGATACAGCGCGATATTTGGGCGTCAATCCAAGAGATCCGCATCAAAACCTAGACGGTGGTGCGCGCTATTTAGCAGAGCAATATCAACGGTTTAGATCGTGGTCACTGGCGCTTGCGGCCTATAATGCTGGACCCGAAGCCGTCAAACGTTACGGAGGCATTCCGCCCTATAAAGAAACGCAAAATTACGTGCGTGTCATTATGAAACCTTAGGGTCCCTCATAGTGGCGCTCAACTTTGGCGACACGTACGGTAAAATGCTCATACCACCGCTCGCGCGCGATCTCGCGGGCAATCTGATGCTTGGCATGGTTGCGCCATCCTTTGATGGCATCTTCATCGCGCCAATAGCTCACTGTGATTGCAAAGCCATCAACGTCACGCGTACTCTCTATGCCGAGATATCCGGGCATTGTTTTGGCAATGTCATTCATCTTCGCGGCCATATCAGCATAGCCATCAGGGGATTGGGACGCCTGATTAGAGAAGACCACTGCGTAATAAGGCACCTCAGGGAGGGGTGCGAAACGGGACATAGTCAAATCCTTATCCTAAAAAAAAAGACGCCGCAAGGTGCGGCGCCATTTTCTTATTCTGCTGCGATTTTGATAACCGGCTCCATTCTGGAGAGGATATCTTCGCTTAGATGACATTTGATCTGGTGTCCGTCTTGGATCGTACGCACCTCTGGAATCTCGGTTTCACACAATCCACCGGGAACTTGTGATTTCCAACGGCAGCGCGTTTGGAAGGGGCAGCCGCTCGGTGGGTTCATCGCTGATGGGATGTCGCCCTCAAGAACGATATGCTGCTTTTCAATGCTTGTGTCCGCAATTGGAACCGCAGAGAGCAAGGCCTCGGTATAGGGGTGATAGGGCGGTGAAAAGACTTCGTCTGTTGTACCGATTTCTACCACGTGGCCGAGGTACATCACCATGACACGATCTGACAAGTAACGCACAATGGACAAGTCATGGCTGATGAACAGCAGTGTTGTTTTCTCATTGCGTTGAATTTCCATCAAGAGATCCGTCACAGCCGCTTGAACTGACACATCCAACGCCGAGACAGGTTCATCCGCAACAACGATCCGTGCACCACCCGCAAAGGCGCGGGCAATACCCACACGTTGCTTTTGACCACCAGAGAGCTGACGCGGCATGCGATCCGCAAAGGCGCGAGGCAGCTTCACCAGATCAAGCAATTCCAACATGCGTTGGCGACGCTCTTCGTTTGTGTTGCCAATTTTGAAAATCTCAAGCGCGCGGATGATTTGACGACCCACTGTCATCGAGGGGTTCAACGTATCAAATGGGTTTTGGAACACCATTTGAACATCTGCCACCGTTTGCGTGTCACGCGACACGATCCCTGTGCTTTCGATGTTTTTGCCGTCTAGACGAATTTCACCTTCGGTTGCGGTTTCAAGCCCCATGAGAACCTTGGCAAAGGTACTTTTGCCACAGCCTGATTCACCAACGATGGCCAATGTTTCAGATTCGCGCGCAGAAAAGGACAGGGTTTCGTTGGCCTTGACCACTTTTTTAGCACCAGAGGATCCAAACAATGCATTGGCAGACACCTCATAATATTTCTTGAGGTTATCAATTTCCAAAACCACTTTGCCAGGTGCCGTTTTTTCATTGGTGACAACGGCGGAAAGCGGTGCATCCCAATCAATTTCGTTGAATTTCAAACAGCGTGATGCGTGTCGGTCATCGCCCTCAATGGCGGACATTGGAATTGCAGTTGCATCACAGCGACCTGCTTCGAAATAATCGCAGCGTGGGCCAAAGTTACAGCCATTGGGTCGCTCATGCGGCAGCGGGAAGTTTCCAGGAATAGCCACTAGGGGACGTGAATTTTTATCCGCGCCTGGAAGTGGGATAGAGCGGAACAAGGCCTGTGTGTAGGGATGTTGCATCTTGTCAAAGACGTCATCGATAGAGCCATGCTCAACCGCTTCGCCAGAGTACATCACACAGATACGATCACAGGTTTCTAGAACGAGACCCAAGTTATGCGAAATAAACAGCATGGAGGTGCCGTATTTTTTGCCGAGGTCCTTGACCAATTCAACCACAGCCGCCTCAACGGTCACATCAAGCGCCGTGGTCGGTTCATCCAAGATCAACAAAGATGGCTTGGACATCAACGCCATCGCAATGACGATACGCTGTTGTTGACCACCAGAAAGCTGATGCGGATAGGATTTCAAGATGCGTTCAGGGTCTGGCAATTTTACATCTGTGACGACTTCTAAGGCACGTTTGTAGGCATCGGCCTCTGAGATACCTTCGTGGATCATCGGGACTTCCATCAGCTGTTTGCCGATTTTCATCGCAGGGTTTAACGACGCCATTGGTTCCTGATAGATCATCGCGATTTCATTGCCGCGCACGTCGCGCAATTCATCCGCGGTCATCTGAGCCAAGTCGCGGCCTTTGAATTTAATCGATCCGCCAACAACGCGGCCGTTTACGCCCAAATCCTGCATCACCCCAAGGGCAACAGTGGATTTACCGCATCCAGATTCGCCCACCAACCCAACAGCTTCGCCTGGTTGAACAGAGACCGAGAAATCCATAACCGCAGGTATCTCGCGCAATCGTGTAAAGAAGGAAATCGACAGGTTGTCAATTTCGAGAATTGGACCTTCGTAATCCGTAATCTTATTCATTTTCTTCTCCCTTTGTGGGGATCATCTCTTGTGATCTACCCAATCGGAGCTGGCGCAGGATGTCCTGCGCCAACAGTGATCAATCTTTGAGGCTTTCTTCGCGCAAGCCATCCGCGAGTAGGTTCAAGCCCAAGACCAAGCTGAGCAAGGCAAACGCAGGCGGCAGAGCAGGGTGCGGATAGATCGACAAGAGCTTGCGCCCTTCGTTGATCGTCGCGCCCCAGTTTGGATCTTCTGGTGCGAGACCAAGTCCAAAGAAGCCCAAAGTGCCAAGCAAAATGGTTGTGTAGCCTATGCGCAGACAGAAATCGACGATCAATGGACCACGCGCATTTGGCAAAATTTCCCAAAGCATGATGTACCACGGACCTTCGCCACGGGTTTGGGCCGCAGCCACATAATCGCGGGTTTTGATATCCATCGCCAAGCCGCGCACAATACGAAACACTGTCGGTGAATTCACAAAGACCACAGCCACGAACACGGTCAAAAGCCCCGCATCCACATCGAACCCGTCAATCGCGTTGAAGATCGTGATCTTTGATCCCGGCTCGTTGATGAGTGAAATGTAAAGCCATCCTAAAACCACAACACCGATCCCCATATAGAGGTTGCGTTTCTTTGGTTGGATATAAAACCGCGAATTCATGAGAACTGTGTAAAACACCAATGGGAAACTAAACAAAACCACAGCCATATATTGCGGCAGACCTGTCAGTCGAATTTCAGGTGTTACCAAGAGGTAGAACAACAAGATCACAGGGAAGGCCAAGATGAGGTTTGCCAAGAAGGACAAAACCATATCCAAGCGACCGCCATAATATCCCGCAGGCAAACCCAATGTAATCCCCGCCATAAAGGCAAAGACCGTTGCCAATGGTGCAATCACGATTACGACCGCGCTGCCGGCCATCACACGACTAAAGATGTCGCGCGCAAGGTTATCACCCCCCAAGAGGTAATACGCATATTGCCCGTCTTCTGGGCTACGCAGGCCGGTTCCGGGCACTTTGTTCTTCATGCCTGAGAGTTGGGCCAAGGGATCATGGGTCATGATCATGTCCAAAGCGCCGGCAAAAAAGCCAACGAAGACCCAGAACATGACAATAGCAAATCCGATCATCCCAATCGTGCTATCGAACAACTTGCCATAAAGACCAAGTTTGCGTTTGTAGTATATCGACACGGTAAAGGTCACGATCAATGCGATCCAGACCGGTGTCAATTGTGTCAACATTGCCAGAAGGATGGCGCCCCAGCTTAAAGCTTCCATAGTCTTTCCTCCTGATTAAGTGACGCTAATGCGTGGGTTAAGGTAAACATAGCCGATGTCGGAAATCAGCTGAGTGACCAAAACGACCACAACAGAAACCACAGATACGCCGAGCAAGAGATCGATGTCGTTGTTGCCAGCCGCTTGGACCAGAACCCAACCAAATCCCTTGTAGTTGAAGAGTGTTTCAACAATCACGACACCGTTTAACAGCCATGGAAATTGCAGCATGATGACAGTGAACGGCGCGATCAATGCGTTTCTGAGCGCGTGTTTCAGAACGATATTTTTGAATGCCACACCTTTGAGGCGGGCGGTTCGGATATATTGCGCAGTCATCACTTCGGCCATGGAGGCGCGCGTCATCCGCGCAATGTAGCCCATGCCGTAGAGGGCAATGGTCAAAACAGGCAAGAAAAAGTTTTCAAAATTTGCGCTGTCCATCGCGCTGGTTGCGGTCCCTTTGAACCACTTTAATCCAAATGCTGAGGAGGCAAAGACCGCGATCAAGATAACACCAGAGACATATTCAGGAGTCGCCGTGGTCATAATCGCCACTGTTGACAGGGTCCTGTCTGTTTTGCTTCCTTCGCGCATGCCAGCGAGGACGCCGAGGATAAGAGCAGAGGGAACCATTAGGACCATGACCCAGAACATCAACTTGCCCGTCAAAGACAAGCGCGTTGCAATGATTGAGCCCACTTCATCCTTAAAGACCGTGGAAAATCCCCAGTCGCCTTGCAAAATACCGCAAAACATCGGCGCGTCTTCGACAGCTTGACCCGGTGCCTGACATTTGGCGCGGATTTGTCCGTCGGAGCCTTCGATCACATAGCCGGGCAAGACACCCAGCCATTGACCATATTTTACGGGGAGGGGATCCAAATAGCCGCGATTGCCGAGAAACGAGGAAACTTCGCTGTCGGACATGCGGAAGTTGCCTTCAGATTTGGCAAGCTTTTCGAGGTTTGGATAAAGATTCGTCAGAAAGAAGACGACAAATGTCAAACACAGTGCGGTAAACACCATGATGAAAAATCGTCTGAGAATAAACAGTCCCATAGATGTCCCTGTGAGTTTGTTGGGTCAGCATCCCTTACGCTTATACCGCGTATTAGGTAGAAAAGGGGCGCGATTTACCCGAAATCGCGCCCCCATTTACACGAATGTGCAATTAGGCTTTGAAGCCCCACTTATAGATTTGTGGAAGATACGCAATGTGCATATCGCAACCAACAACAGTATCTTTGTGGTGACGGTACAATGAACGCCAGTATGGCTGAATTGTAACGCCTTCTTCTGCGATGATTGCCTGACACTTGGCCGCAACTTCACGACGTGCATCTGCATCCGCGATTGCGTTTGCTTCAGACAAAAGTGCGTCAAATTCAGGGTTTGACCAACCAAATTCGTTCCAAGCTTCACCAGAACGGTATGCGAGGCCCCAAATCTGAGTAGCCAATGGACGGTGGTTCCAGTTTGTTGAGCTGAACGCGTATTTTGTCCAGTCATTCCAGAATGTTGAACCCGGTAGGATTGTCCGCTTCACTTTGATGCCTGCATCACGCAACTGGGCTGCAACAGCGTCAGTTGTGTTTTTACGCCAGTCATCATCGATTGAGTGCAATTCGAATTCGTAATCCGCCATGCCTGCTTCTTCGATCAACGCTTTTGCTTTCGCTGGATCATGTGGCAAACGGTTTGCGTTTGGATCAGTTTCTGGGTGCATTGGGCCAGCGTGGTGGTTGTTCGCCGCTTGACCAAGACCTGCATAACCAAGCTCTAGACAGATGTTGTTGTCCACAGCCATTGCGATCGCTTGACGGACACGCTTGTCTGCGAAAGGCTTCATGCCGTTTGCATCTTCTGCCAATTGGTTTGGACGCACAACGATTGTCGCGCCTGACGCAACTTCGGATTTTGTCCAGCCAAGGCCGTCAAAGACGTCAACGAAGTCACCAACTGTTTCCCAGATTGCGTCAACTTCGTCAGCATCCGCTGCTGCCACCCATGCCGCAGGATCTGTGCCGTAATCGACATATTCGATACGATCCAAGAAACCACCTTTGCCAGCAGAGTAACCCCACCAGTCGTGGCCTTCGTTGCGTACCAAGACACCCTTAACACCAACTTCAAGGCTCTCAGGCAACATGTAGCCTGTGCCGATTGGGTTAGAGAGCATTGTATCCGCTGTGTGGCTTGCGTGTGTGATCGCCGCAGGGTAATCCGCGATGCCAGGAATGATTGTGATGTCAGATGTACCACATGTGAGCTTGACTGTATGGCTATCAACAACAGTGATCGCACCTGCAGCCGCTTTTTCTGTTTCTGGATCAATCAATGATGCCATACGACCGGCCATTGAGTTACCTTCAACAGATTTGTCACACCATCCTTCGATGTTGCGTGCAACATCTTCGGCTGTGAAATCATCGCCATTGTTCCATTTAACGCCTTTACGAACGTTCAATGTGTATTCTGTCGCATCATCATTAACGCTCCAGCTTTCGAGCAACATTGGCTGGAAAGAACCGTCGTTGTTGTATTCAACGAGATATTCCAACCAACCAGCTGAGAAGGCTGCAATCTGTGTCCAGTCATATGTGCGTGGATCTTTGAGCGCGCGAACTTCCATTTGGAAGCGCAATGTTCCACCTTGTTGCGCGTGACCACCGGCCTGCGCAGGGGAAGCAATCCCACCCAAAGCATAAGCTGCTGATGCTGTTAGACCGAGCGCAGTTGTACGTGCAAGGAACTCACGGCGGCTAAGTTGGCCTGCCTTAAGTTCGCGTGCATACATCTCTGCTGCTGGGTGCATTGAGCTTGTTGAATTTGTTACTTGCGTCATCGTGTTCTCCCTGTGACACATTTCCATTTGTTGGAACCACTTGTGGGCTCCTGTCTCCCCATGACGCACAAAGGCGCCCCGAAGCTACGACTATTCGGCAATATTATCATCGCCGCGTCAACGTCATCTTTCGTCACTTTTTCTTCAAAAGACGACATATGATTATAAAAAAGGCGACATCTTGCAGAATTGCAACCTGATTTTGGGGGTTGACAGCGAATAGAGTGACAAATGCGTGAAATCCCTAAGTTGGAGAGTGGGAAATCCACGATTTCATTTTGCTTTTGAACCAAGTTCGCTGGCGTTTTGCAAATTGTCGGGTGGCAATCGTTGCAAGGTCGCGGGCCTCATCCAACGAAATCTCTCCCTTGATATGCGAAATCAGTTCAGGCGCTCCGATTGCTTTGCTTGATAAGAGATCGGGATCCCAATCCTCTGCGTTCTCTTTGGCTTCGTCAAGGGCACCCGTTTCAATCATGATATCAAAGCGGCGGTCTATCCGCTCGTTTAGCCAAGTTTTATCGACATCAAAAACGATTGGCGTGGTGGTTGCTAAATCCACAAGCGGGGCCGGGGTGTCGCGCTGCCATGCCAGAATAGTTTTCCCTGTGCTTTTCAAAACTTCCCAAGCACGCTGCACTCGCATTGGGTTTTGTACATCGATTGCCGCACGTGTGTCACTATCCAGATCAGCTAAGAGCGCGCCAAGACCTTCCGTTTCGCGCAGAGTATTTCCAAGGGCGCGAATATCAGGCGGCGTGGGTGGAATATCTGCTAGGCCTTGGGTCAGGGCCGTAAAATATAAACCCGTTCCTCCAATAATAATTGGTCGTTTTTCGCTCTTTAAGAGCGGTGCAACCTCGCGCAGCCAATGTCCGACGGAATACTCAGCATCCTTTGCAATATGTCCATAAAGGTGATGGGGGGCGTTTGCCTCGTCCTCACGACTTGGTCTAGCGGTCAACACACGCCAATTGTCGAAAACTTGAATCGCATCTGCATTGATAATGCATCCATCACATCGCTGCGCCAATTCAAGAGCCAAACTCGATTTCCCTGACGCCGTTGGGCCAGCAATCAATATGGGGCCGCTCTCTTTAATGAGGGGCAACACGTCTGATAGGTTTTCTGGCATTTCGCGGCCTCAGTTGGTGCAGAATTGCAGGTTGATCTCAGTTAAATCGCGGATTGCGACAATGGACCATTGAACCTGACGCAGTTTTCCGACATTTTGGCGCAGATCCTACAGTTTCGCGCAAGGAGTGCAACATGGCCGAGCAAACCCCCGAAAAAACCACATTTAAGCGAGTAATGCTTAAGATTTCAGGCGAAGCCCTCATGGGTGATCAGGGGTTCGGACTACATCCGCCAACGGTCGAAAGAATCGCTCGTGAGGTGAAAACCGTTCATGACATGGGCGTTGAGATTTGCATGGTGATTGGCGGGGGCAACGTGTTCCGCGGTCTTCAAGGTAGCGCACAAGGAATGGAACGCACCACGGCCGATTATATGGGCATGTTGGCCACAGTCATGAATGCGCTCGCGATGCAGAGCGCTTTGGAAGGGCTTGGTGTCTTTACTCGGGTGATTAGTGCGATTCCGATGGATCAGGTCTGTGAACCCTATATTCGTCGCCGCGCCGTGCGTCACCTTGAGAAGAAACGTGTCTGTATCTTTGCCGCTGGAACAGGAAACCCCTATTTTACAACGGACACTGCCGCAACTTTGCGCGCCAATGAAATGGCCTGTGAAGCGATCTTTAAAGGGACCAAAGTTGACGGTGTTTACGACAAAGACCCTGCTAAACACGATGATGCGGTCCGCTTTGACACGATAACATTTGACGATGTTTTGGCCAAACACTTGGCGGTCATGGATGCCTCTGCGATCGCTTTGGCGCGTGACAATAACCTGCCGATCATTGTCTTTTCATTAGATGAACCAGGCGGGTTCAAAGGCATTCTCGCGGGCGAGGGCACCTATACCCGCGTCTCTGATTAGGCTAGACGCATCGACCTGAGGTCGATAGAAGCAAACAAATTCAACTAAACCAAAGAGCTGTAGCATGTCCGAAGACTTTATGATTGATACTGATGACCTTGAACGCCGCATGAAAGGCGCAATGGGGTCTTTAAAAACAGAATTTGCATCATTGCGGACGGGTCGAGGATCGGCCTCAATGTTGGATCCGATTACTGTTGACGCATATGGTCAGCAAACGCCAATCAATCAGGTCGGAACTGTGAACGTTCCTGAACCGCGCATGGTGACAATCAATGTCTGGGATAAATCCATGGTTAATGCCGTGGAAAAAGCCATCCGTGAAAGCGGATTGGGTATTAACCCACAGCTAAACGGCACGATCATCATGTTGCCTATTCCAGAACTCAACGAAGAACGCCGCCGTGAATTGACGCGGGTTGCGGCGCAATATGCGGAAAATGCACGTGTATCTGTACGCAATGTGCGCCGCGACGGTATGGATCAGGTCAAAAAGGCCAAAGCGGATGGGATGTCCGAAGATGATCAAAAATTCTGGGAAAGCGAAGTCCAAGAATTGACCAACAAATACACCAAAGCGGTTGATACGGCTTTGGAAACAAAACAAGCCGAAATTATGCAGGTTTAAGGACCTGACGATGCCTTCGACGCGACATGCTCAGGCGCCCGCACACGTTGCTATCATAATGGATGGAAACGGGCGGTGGGCGCAGCTTCGAGGGCAACCTCGGTTGATGGGGCATCGCGCGGGGGCAAAACGCATTCGCAACATTGTTGAGTGTTGCCCTGATGTTGGGGTCAAATACCTCACGATTTTTGCCTTTTCGACGGAAAACTGGAAACGAACGCAGGCCGAAGTGTCTGGGCTTATGACGTTGTTTCGCCAATATATCAAACGAGAGGCCAAAAATTTGGCCGAACAAGGCGTATGTGTTCGCTTTATCGGGGATCGTGTGCGCTTGGATGCCAAGCTGGTCAAGCTGATGGATGAGCTCGAAGAGCTCACCGCGTCAAATGATTTGGTGCATCTCACAATTGCCTTGAATTATGGAAGCCGCGATGAAGTGGCCCGAGCAACAAAACGGCTTGCACAAGATGTTACAACTGGGGCTTTGCTTGTTGAGCATATAGATGAAGAAACTCTGCCTAAGTATCTGGATACTCGTGTTCTTCCAGATCCGGACTTGGTTATTCGCACCAGTGGTGAAGCGCGGATTTCAAATTTTCTACTCTGGCAATCCGCCTATGCAGAATATGAATTCGTTGAAACTCTCTGGCCAGACTTTAGCGCGCAAATTTTCAAAGACATCATTGATCGCTATTCCATTCGGGATCGCCGATTTGGTGGGGTGACGGCATGACAGCATCCGCGAAATGGGGTGATCTTTTGCCTCGCATCCTGTCTGCTCTTGTTTTGGTTGCTCTCGGTGGGTTTGCGCTGGTGTCTGGCGGTTTAATATTCAAGCTGTTTGTTTTGGCGTTGGTGGCTGTGATGCATTGGGAAATTGCACGTATGCTGTCACCTGAGAGCGCGTCCTCTGCGATGGTGTCGGCGGCTCTTTCTATCGGAGTTTTGTCCTCGGCGATGTTGGTCGACGTTGTTATGCTAGCGCTTGGTCTTTTGCTCATTGGGGCTCTTGTTCAGATGACGCTTTATAAGCGATTTGTGAAACGTGGTGTGCTGTTTTCCTTGGCGATTTTGGTCTGTGGGTTTTACCTCATTGCGTTGCGTGACCTCTATGGGATCACGATGACACTTTGGTTGATTTCTGTTGTTGTTATGACTGATATCGCAGGCTACTTTGCCGGTCGCATCATTGGCGGGCCTAGGTTTTGGCCGCGTTTCAGTCCCAAGAAAACGTGGTCTGGCGCCATTGGGGGCTGGATTGCGGCGGCTGTGTTTACCTATGTCTTTGTCGAAGCTTATGACATTAGGTACATGGATGAATGGATCATCGCGCTGGCCGTTTTGTTGTCCTTTGCCTCTCAGATGGGGGATATCGCGCAAAGCGCGCTCAAACGTGCCTGTGACATCAAGGACAGCTCGAATTTGATCCCAGGTCATGGTGGATTTTTTGATCGCTTTGACGGGGTGATAGGGGCGACTGTTATGTTTGGATTATTTGCACCTTGGTTGATGTGATGAAACGAATAAGTGTTTTTGGCGCAACGGGCTCTATTGGTCAGAATACTCTGGACCTTATTCAGCGTAGTCCTGACCGTTTTGATGTTGTCGCGCTCAGCGGTGGGAACAACATCGCCCAACTTGCCCAAGATGCCAAGACGCTCGGTGCCAAAATAGCGGTCACAGCTTATGAGGACCGTTACGCTGAATTAAAAGACGCCTTGGCAGGAACCTTAATTGACGTCGCAGCAGGGGCCGATGCTATTGTAGAGAGCGCAACGCGACCCGTTGATATCGCGGTTTCCGCCATTGTTGGCGCCGCTGGCTTGGCCAGTGGCCTTGCCACATTGAAACAAGGGGCAACGCTTGCCCTTGCCAACAAAGAAAGCATGGTCGCCGCAGGGCGATTGATGCGCTCTTATGCTGATACCTATGGTGGGCAAATATTACCGGTTGATAGTGAACATTCCGCGCTCTTTCAGGCATTGATTGGTGAGGATATTACTGCGGTTGAACGCGTTATTATTACCGCCTCAGGTGGGGCATTTCGTGACTGGACCCTTGAGGAAATCGCAAAGGCAACCCCTGAACAAGCCGCGACACATCCCAACTGGGACATGGGGCAACGGATCACTATCGACAGCGCGTCTATGTTTAATAAATCCTTAGAAATCATTGAAGCAAAAGAGTTATTTGATTTCTCGCCACGTCAAATTGAGGTTCTCATTCATCCCCAATCCATGATCCATGCCATGATTGGTTTTCGCGATGGCGGCCTTATGGCTCATATCGGTCCTGCAGATATGCGTCACGCCATTGGGTTTGCGCTAAACTGGCCTGATCGGGGGCATATCCCTGTTGAGCGTTTGGACTTTGCCAAAATTGGCCGATTTGATTTTGTTGATCCTGACTTGCAAAAATATCCCGCTCTTCGATTGGCCTTTGATGTCATGGAAAAAGGGGGGCTGAGTGGCGCGGTTTACAATGCGGCCAAGGAAATTGCGCTTGATGCCTTTATCGCCAAGCGCATCGGCTTTTTGGAAATGGCGCAGGTTGTGGAACGTGTTCTTGAGCATATGGATGCAACACAGAATGGTGATATCGATGCGACCTGCCTTGATAATGTCCTAATGATGGACCAAATGGGTCGTAAGAGCGCCGCTGATATAATTGCAAAAATTTAAAGAGACAGGAACACTATGGATATTCTGGGAATGCTACCGTCCTTTGGGGGCTTTTTCATTTCGCTGATTGCCTTTATTTTTGCGCTCTCGGTTATTGTCGCAGTTCATGAATATGGACACTACATTGTGGGCCGTTGGTCTGGAATTCATGCGGATGTGTTTTCATTGGGTTTTGGACCTGTCCTCTATTCGCGGTTCGACAAAAGAGGGACCAAATGGCAAATCGCGGCACTTCCGTTCGGAGGCTATGTGAAATTTCGCGGCGACGCGGATGCAGCAAGCGCGCGATCCGTTGATATCTCTGAACTAAATGAGGCGGATCGTCGATCCACGATGCAAGGAGCGCCACTTTGGGCGCGCACGGCAACAGTTGCGGCGGGACCGCTGTTCAATTTTGCGCTTGCGATGATCATGTTCTTTGTTCTCATCGTACAAGAGGGGCAAATCAGCAAACCCCTTCGTGTGGGTGAGGTGTTTTCAATGCCTCAGACCCAAGAGCTCGAAGTTGGGGATCGTATTGTTGAGGTGAATGGAAATGATCTTCCCGCAATTGACAGCGGATCTGATTTTTATGATTTCATCCGCGCGCTGCCACCGCAAGACATCTATCCCTATATCGTTGAACGTAACGGGCGTGAGATTGAGGTTATGGCCCCGACAATGTCGCCTGCGCGTGTGACCCAAGTTATGCCACGCTCAGCCGCTGCGGATGCAGGGCTTCGCTCAGGCGATGTCTTTGTCCAAGGGAACGATGTCGCGATCAATGATTTTTCAACACTGAAATCCATTGTCGAAGGCTCCAATGGGGCAACTGTGGACTTGACGATTTGGCGCGATGGCGCGGAATTGAAAGTCCCGCTGACACCACGGCGCGTGGATGAACCCCTTGCCGAGGGTGGATTTGCAACGCAATGGCGCATTGGTGTTGTTGGGGGCGGCTTGTCTTTCGAGCCGATGAAGGAAAATATTTCACCGCTTCGCGCGTTGGATGCGGCGGCTGGAACGACATATCGGATCATAACGGCCTCAATGTCTGGGCTTTATCATGTGATTACCGGCGCAATCAGCAGCTGTAACCTCTCAGGTCCTATAGGCATTGCAGAAACATCTGGTCAAATGGTCCAACAAGGAAGTGCGAATTTCTTGTGGTTTGTCGCATCTCTCTCTGTTGCAATTGGATTTATGAACCTTCTTCCGATCCCAGTTTTGGATGGAGGGCATTTGATTTTTTACGCAATCGAAGCTGTCACAGGCAAGCCTCCAAGCCCACGGTTCCTAAACCTATTCATGACGATTGGTCTGACGATCGTGCTGTCCTTTATGGTCTTTGCCATCACGAATGATTTGTTCTGTTAAGTGCATAATCTCGCTTAATGGGCCCAAAGCGAATATGTGGTTTTGACAAGCCTTTCGTTTGGGGTTAGTCACATTCCAAAGGCTATTTTATTCGGGATTGCAGGATGACCTTAACGACTTCGACGCGCGTGGATGCAAAAACACTTCGGACAGCGGATCGACGCTTTACTTTGGGAAGCGTGCTTTGGGTTGCAGCATTGTTAACGGTTCTGATGGCTCAGGCTGTCATCGCGCAGACGTTTCGATTTAATTCGGTAGACGTTCAAGGGAACAAACGGATCGAAGATGCCACCATTCAAAACTACATCGGTGTGTCAACGGGCCAGTCGGTAAGCGCCGAGACCTTGAACAATGGCTATCAAGCTTTGGTCGCAAGCGGGTTATTTGAAACCGTTGATCTTATTCCACGGGGCCGTACTTTGGTGGTTCAGGTTAAGGAATTCCCAACAATCAACCGTGTTGTGTTTGAAGGAAACCGCAAGATCAAGGATGATGCCTTGGCGGTCATGATCCGTTCGCAACCGAGATTTGTTTACAACCCGACGATTGTCGAAGAAGACCGCAAAGCCATTGCCAATGCTTATGCGAATGCAGGTCGCTTGGCGGCGAAAGTTACTCCAAAGATCATTCGCAAATCCGATAACCGCGTTGATGTCATTTACGAAGTCTTTGAAGGCGGCCAAGTCGAAGTTGAACGCATTGGTGTTGTCGGCAACCGAGCCTTTAGTGATCGCCGTTTGCGCCGTGTGTTGAACACGAAACAAACGGGTCTGCTGCGCGCTTTGGTACGTCGGGATGTCTTTATCGAAGATCAGATTGAATTTGATAAACAAGTCTTGAGCGATTTTTATCAATCTCGCGGCTATGTTGATTTTCGTGTGAATAACGTCTCGGCCGAATTGGCCGAAGAGCGTGATGGCTATTTCATGACCTTCAATGTGCGTGAGGGTCAACAATTCCGCTTTGGTGATATCATGGCCTCAACCGATTTGAGTGGCGTTGACGTTGAGGCATTTCAAAAGGCGATCAAATCTAAATCTGGTCGTGTGTATTCTCCTTTCGCAGTAGAAACGGATATCGCCCGTTTGGAACGTCTAGCAGTGCGCAAGGGATATGATTTCATTCGCGTCCGTCCCGACGTGACACGCAACAATGAGAGCCTGACTTTAGACATCAATTATATTGTGGAACGCGGCCCGCGAATATTTGTTGAGCGCATCGACATTGAAGGCAACACAGCCACTTTGGATCAAGTGATCCGCCGTCAATTCCGCACTGTCGAAGGTGATCCGTTTAATCCCCGCGACATCCGCCAAACGGCCGAGCGTATTCGCGCACTTGGGTTCTTTAGCAATGCAGATGTGAACGCGCGCCAAGGGTCAAATGATGATCAAGTTATCATTGATGTAAACGTCGAAGAACAACCAACCGGCAGCATGAGCTTTGGGGCCAGCTATTCATCAAATGATGGTCTTGGCGGCATTGTTGAATATAGTGAGCGCAATTTCTTGGGTCGCGGTCAGCAGTTGAACCTATCAATCAAGGGTGGAGCGGATAATCAGACCTATTCCTTGAAATTCACGGAACCTGCGTTTTTGCACAATGATTTGCGCTTTTCTTTAAACGCAAGCTATCGTGAAACAAACAATCAGAACGCGGCTTACGACACGGAAACCGCTATCTTGCAGCCGTCATTGAGCTTTCCAATTCGTGAGGACACATATCTTTCTGTTCGTGCGACGACACAATATAACGACATCACGGGCGTTCAAACGCAAGGCGCGATTATTGGCGCAGAAGCGAGCCGCGGTAAAGTTATCTCAAATGGCCTAGGCTACACCTTGAGCTATGATACCCGTCGCTCAGGACTTGATCCGAATTCTGGTGTATTGCTTCAATTTGGCCAAGACTTCTCAGGAATCGGCGGAGATTCCCGTAGCGTGAAAACAGTGGCCAAAGCCATTGCGCAGCGCAAAGTTTGGAACGAAGAAGTCACACTTCGTGCGACCGTCGAAGGTGGGATGTTGAATTACACCAAAGGCTCAAGCCGCGTTGTCGATCGCTTTACACTTGGATCAAGCGTCATCCGTGGCTTTGAACCAGGTGGCATCGGTCCGCGTGAGCAGAATAGCTCTGCCAATGATGCGCTGGGTGGCGACATGTTTGCCGCGCTGCGCCTTGAGGCAGAATTCCCCTTGGGGATCCCAGAGGAATATGGCCTCTCAGGTGGTTTATTCTACGACGTTGGTAACCTTTGGTCTTTGCCCGAAGTGAACAGTGACGTCCTCTATGAGGATGGCGCATGGCGACAAGTTGTTGGGGCCTCTCTCTTTTGGCAAACGCCGATTGGCCCCTTGCGCTTTAACTTTTCCAAGGCTCTGGACAAGCAACCCCAAGATATTGATCGGTTCTTTGAGCTGACGATTTCAACATCGTTCTAATGCGCCAGTGGGTTGGCATAATCTCACTTGTTTTGGCCCTGTTTTCCGTGAATGGGGTCACTGCACAAGAGGAGCAGTTTGAACAATATCCGATCGTAACCGTGGATCGTGTGAGGCTCGTGCGCGAATCCAACTATGGCAAGCGATTGTTCAGCGAGCTGAATGAGAGCATGCGCGCTCTACAAATTGAGAACAATCAAATCGAAGCGGAGCTCTCGAGCGAAGAAATGGCGCTGCGCGATAAGCGCAAGGAAATGGAACCTGACGCGTTTCGCGAATTGGCAGCTGATTTTGATCTTCGGGTCAATCGCATCCGCCAAGAGCGCAAAGAATTAGAAGACACGATACTGCAGCAAAATAACCGCAGCCAAGTCCAACTTATCCAAACCGCAGCCCCTTATATGTTTGAAATTATGACGCAACATGGGGCTGTCGCTGTTTTGGAACGCTCTACAGTAGTTTTGGATTTAGCTTCCATTGATATTACGGATCAAGTTATTGAGCGGATGAATTTAGAAATTGGCGACGGCAGCAGAGCGGTTCAGGATTAGATTTTCGCCCATATCGCTTGCCCAAACCTGCGTGGGTTGCTAGGGGTTTGCACAGAACAAAGTAAGGAATGACTATGTCTGAAGAGCTACTCAGCGCTGATATCCAACTCATCCAACGTATCTTGCCACATCGCTATCCGTTTTTGTTGGTGGATCGCGTGGTTGACATCAATGGAACCGCCTCGGCCAAAGGCATCAAAAACGTCACTATGAATGAGCCGCATTTTCAGGGGCACTTTCCTGGGACGCCGATCATGCCTGGTGTCACGATTGTCGAAGCCATGGCGCAAACGGCCGCTGTGATGGTGGGCACGGCGCTCAACCTCGCGGACAAAGAGATGTTGATTTATTTCATGTCGATCGACAAATGCAAATTCCGCCGCAAAGTTATTCCAGGTGATGTGTTGGAAATGAATTTGACGACATTGCGTGGAAAACCAGGTGCGAAGGTTTGGAAATTTTCAGGTGTCGCAACGGTCGAAGGTGAAATGGCCGCAGAAGCTGAATTCACAGCCATGATGGACCTTCCACAGGAGTAACATGCGTGAGTAAGGGTTTCATTCATCCAAGTGCCTTCATCGAAGAGGGCGCCGTCATTGAAGAGGGCGTTCACATCGGTCCATTTTGTCATATCGGACCGAACGTTGTGCTGCGATCTGGAGTGGATCTCAAAAGCCATGTTGTGGTCAAGGGACGCACCACAATTGGGGCCGACACTGTCGTCTATTCTTTTGCTGTTTTGGGGGAAATCCCACAGGATTTGAAATTCAACGGTGAGGAAAGCGAACTAATAATAGGTGAACGAAACCGCATCCGCGAACATGTCACAATGAACACGGGCACCCAGGGGGGCGGCGGTGTTACGAAAATTGGCAACGACGGCTTGTTCATGGCGGGCTGTCATGTGGCGCATGACGTGATTATTCATGATCGCGTGATCCTGGTGAATAATTCGGCCGTTGCAGGGCATTGTGTGATCGAAGACGATGCCATTGTTGGCGGTCTTTCTGGTATCCACCAATTCGTGCGTATCGGACGCGGAGCTATCATCGGTGCCGTCACCATGGTGACCAATGATGTGATCCCCTATGGCTTGGTTCAAGCACCGCGTGGTGAATTGGACGGGCTCAACCTCGTGGGTCTTAAACGCAAAGGTGTGTCACGCGCCGATATCACCGCACTTCGCGCCGCTTTCCAAATGTTGGCTCAGGGCGAGGGGACGTTTAACGATCGCGCCAAACGTCTGGGTGAGGAAAGCGAAAGCGACTATGTTCAACACATCGTTGATTTCGTCATGGGCGCGAGTGACCGTTCCTTTTTAACGCCGAGCTGATGCATGATGTCTGACTTGGCACTCATTGCGGGGTCTGGGTCGTTGCCTGTGACCTTGTCTGCGGCCTATCCTCAGGCGCGGTGTTATGTGTTTGAGGGGATGTCTCACGATCTTGGATCAGAGGCCATTTCCCAAAGCTTTAATACTTTGGGCCGTCTTTTCGAGGATTTACACCAAAATGGCATCAAACGTGTTGTCATGGCGGGTGCTATGTCGCGCCCCACGTTGGATCCAAGCCAGTTTGACTCCTTTATGACAGAGATTGCGCCGCGTTTGATGCAAGCCTTTCAAGAGGGCGATGATGGCTTGTTGCGCTTTGTTGTGTCGATGTTTGAGGATCAAGGCATTGCAGTGGTTGGCGCGCATGAAGTTCTATCAGATTTGACCGTTAACGCAGGCCTATTGGTTGGCGATTTACCTGATGGCGTTCAAGGAAATATCGAAAAAGCGGATCATGCCCTTCGTCAGCTCTCAACTCTTGATGTGGGTCAGGGTGTGGTTGTTGAAAACGGATTGATCCTTGGTATTGAGACGCTGCAGGGCACGGATGCTATGCTGTCCTTTGTTGGACAAACTTCGGATCATTTGCGCCATCAGGCGCGCGGGGTTTTTGTGAAACGTCCGAAACTTGGCCAAGAGCTTCGTGTTGATATGCCCACTATTGGCCCCGATACTGTGTATGCTGTTGCAAACGCAGGTCTCTCAGGGATCGTGGTTTCGCCCAAATCAGTGGTGATTTTGGGACGTGAACAGGTGTTGAGCGCGGCGCAAGCGCATAATATCTTTATCCTTGCCCAAGAGATGACGCCATGAATGTCTTTCTCATTGCGGGCGAGGAATCTGGGGATAAATTAGGCATGGCCTTGATGCAGGGCCTCACAGAAATCTCCACTCATCCCCCCAAGTTTTCAGGCATTGGCGGTGCGCGCATGCAGGCGCAGGGGTTAGAGACGCTTTTCCCGATGAGCGATATATCTGTGATGGGAATTGTTGAAATCCTAAAGCAATATCGGTTTTTGAAGTCTCGCGTTCTCCTCGCAGCCCAAGCCGTTTTGGATCAGAAGCCTGACGTTTTAATCACCATTGATGCACCTGAATTTTCGCTGCGCGTTGCCAAAATTGTCAAAGAAAACAGCGATATCCCCGTTATCCACTATGTTGCGCCAACGGTTTGGGCATGGCGGCCCAAGAGGGCTGCAAAAATGGCGGCGCATGTGGATCATGTCATGGCGCTTTTGCCGTTTGAACCTCCCTATATGACGGCTGCTGGAATGAGCTGTGACTTTGTTGGGCATCCTGTTGTTGAAGATGAGATTGCGACGGATGCCGAGGTTATAGATTTTCGCGCCAAATATGATTTGGGGGACGCGCCATATATCCTCTGTTTACCCGGATCACGGCGGTCTGAGATAAACAGGCTCGCGCCGATCTTTGGAGAGACGTTAGAGCAATTTGCAAAGTCAAACCCAGGTGTCAAAATCGTGCTTCCCACAATTGCGTATGTCGCGCCATTGGTGCAGGACATGACCCAAGATTGGGCCAACAAGCCGATCATTCTTGATCCAACCGCAGGATCCACGCCGCAAGATAAACGCGCCGCCTTCAAAGGTGCGCATGTGGCATTGGCGGCGTCTGGGACTGTGTCGCTTGAGTTGGCGGCAAATGACACGCCGATGGTGATTGCTTATGATATGGGCTGGCTATCCCGTCAGATCATCGGTCGGATGTTACAGGTGGATACGGTCACATTGGCTAATCTGGTAACAGAGACGCGTGTGATCCCCGAATTCATTGGCACAAACTGTCGCGCGGATCGCATTTCAAAAGGCTTGGCCGAGGTATTCAACACCCCTGATGTCCAGCACCCGATCTTGCGTGACACGATGGACAAACTTGGCAAAGGAGGCCCAAATCCGGGAATACGGGCCGCCCAATCCGTGGTGTCGTATCTCAACCGCGCTTAGTTGGCGATTGTTTTTACGGTTGCTTTGTCATAAGCGGCGGTAAATCCGCTTAGGGACACAGGAATGGTCACAAGCCGATCAGAGACCGTCAAATGTGACAGGCTGAGCTCAGCCATTTTTCCGCGCTTCATCGCATCCACATCGCTCTGCGTCAGACCAATCCGTGCAATACAGCCCACTGAATTACAAAACGTATAGGGGTATTGCTTGCCTTTGGCGCCATCAATGGCAAGGGTCAAAGGAACCGTCAAAATTGTTTCCAGCGGTACGATCACAGTCGCCCCTGCAACAGCCCCTTGTTGTCCAGAAATTCGCTCTAAGGTGATTTCAATCATAGGGTCTTTGTTTTGGTCCAAAACCAATTGACGTATTTCGCAAGGGTCCGTTTCTTGATCTGATTTAATGCAAATCACGTCCCAATCTTTTTCGTTGGACCCTAAATAAGGTTGCCCAATCTGTGGTTCAGTCTGAGGTTGAGGCGCCTGCGAGGGCTCTGCAGGGGCTGTTGAGGCTTCTTGCGCCATAGCAGGAGAGAGTGTCAGGCTCAGACAGAGAGCCGTGCTTGAAATAATTTTAGTCCACATGAATACGATCCTTGGGTGATACTATTTTTTCTACATTTAAGCATAGGGGATAATTATACAAGTAAATGAATGTGTTAAGTGGCGAAACTTTGCTACCGCTCACTAAAGTTTAGGCAAAATAAAAGAGGGCCAATTTGAGCAGCCCTCTTATTTTTGTTTCTCTCCCCGTCGGACAGGCCGACTTATTGCAAACACGCTACAAAAGCAAATGTTATTGGTCAACAGGTAATTTGATACTTTTTTGTGTTCTTGAAATTACCGGTCTGGAGGCAAAGACGTGGTGCGTTTGTTGGGCGTATTTAAGCAAACAAAACTCGGCACTTTAACCGCACAAATCTTTGTTATAGCTTGCAGCTCACAAGCAATAAGGGACATGCCATGAAACAGGGTGCATTCGTCGGCGGTGGCGGTGAGAACTATGCAGAAAAACAATTTCTCAAGCTAAACTACGCAAATCGGCATGGTCTCATTGCGGGTGCAACGGGGACTGGTAAAACTGTGACGTTGCAAATCTTGGCCGAAGAATTTTCCGCCGCTGGTGTCCCTGTGTTCATGGCCGATGTCAAAGGGGATCTGTCTGGGATTGCGGCATCGGGGCGTTCTGATTTCAAATTGCACGAGGCCTTTCAAAAACGGGCAGCGCAAATTGGGTTTGAGACCTATTCATACGAGGCATTCCCAGTGACGTTCTGGGATCTATTCGGTGAAAAAGGCCATCCAGTGCGCACCACCGTTGCGGAAATGGGTCCCTTGCTACTAGCGCGTTTGTTAGGGCTGACCGAGGCTCAAGAAGGGATATTAAACATTGCATTTCGTCTGTCTGATGAACACGGCATGGCCTTGCTCGACCTCAAGGATTTGCAAGCGCTTTTGGTTTGGGTCGGGGAAAACAGAACGGATTTGGCTTTGAGATATGGGAATATCTCTGTGAACTCCATTGGCGCAATTCAGCGGCGTTTGTTGATTTTAGAAAACCAAGGCGCAACTGAGTTGTTCGGTGAACCTGCCTTGGATCTTTCAGATATCATGAGCCTTGATCAAGACGGGCGCGGACGGATCAATATTTTGGCCGCAGACAAGCTGATGGCCAGTCCTCGGCTCTATGCGACCTTCTTGCTTTGGCTGCTGTCTGAGTTGTTTGAAACGCTTCCTGAAGTTGGCGATCCCGACAAACCAAAGCTGGTCTTCTTTTTTGATGAAGCGCATCTTTTGTTTGATGATGCGCCCAAAGCGCTCTTGGATAAGGTCGAGCAAGTCGCACGCCTTATTCGATCTAAAGGGGTTGGGATATATTTTGTGACGCAAAGCCCGACAGACATTCCCGAAGATGTCTTGGGACAGCTCGGCAATCGCGTGCAGCACGCTCTGCGGGCTTATACGGCGCGAGATAGAAAAGCGCTGCGGTTGGCGTCAGAAACCTATCGCGATAACCCGAAGTTTGAAACTGAGGAGGCGATTTTGCAGGTTGGTGTCGGGGAGGCGGTCACAAGTTTCCTTGAAGATAAAGGTGTTCCGGGCGTGGTCGAACGCACAATGATCCGCCCGCCATCGTCGCAGTTGGGGCCTTTAAGTGACGCTGACCGCGCGGCGGTGATTGCAGGGTCGCATTTGGAATTGAAATATCGTGATCGATTAGATCGTCATTCAGCCTTTGAAATTTTGCAACAGCGCGCAGCTGAGGCCGCGCGAGAGGGCGAAGAGGGGCAAGTGGCCTTGGATGGGGCAGGTGAAGAGGATGTTAGAGCGCGTGAATTTTCTTCTCCGAGACGGTATTCGGGCGCCCGTGTTGGACGATCATCTGCGCGCCGCATTGGTGGCAAGGATAGTTTGGGGGCAGCACTTGGGGATGCCTTGATCAAAGAGCTTCGCGGCACAACGGGGCGTCGTATCGTTCGAGGTGTCTTGGGCGGACTGTTCAAGGGGCGTTAAGTTAATAGACCTCTGGGGGGCTGTGTGCCCCCCAAACCCCCCGAGAGTATTTTTGCAAAGATGAAATCAGGACCGCGTTCGTTTTTCGAACCGTGGCAGCATGGCGGAAAAATCTTTGCCTGCACCGTCTTCAGATTCGACGAATTGTGTGTAGAGCTCAGTTGCGGCTTGGCCCATTGGAGTGTCCGCGTTTGAGGAGTGCGCGGCCTCTTGGCTTAATCTTAAATCTTTGAGCATAAGGTCCGCGGAAAATCCAGGCGTGTAATCATTGTCCGCAGGTGAAGTTGGGCCGATCCCAGGAGCTGGGCAATAGGCGTTCATGCTCCAGCTGTAGCCAGAAGAGGTGCTCACGACATCAAACATCGCTTGGCGGTCAAGGCCCAGTTTATCCGCCAAGGCAAAGGCTTCGCAGGTTGCAATCATTGTGACCCCTAAGATCATGTTATTACATATCTTTGCCGCTTGACCATTTCCTGCCGTACCACAGTGAACCGATTTTTGACCCATGCAGTCAAACAAGGGTTTTGCGATGTCATATGCCTCAGCACTTCCGCCGACCATAAATGTAAGTGTGCCCGCGCTTGCCCCACCAATGCCACCTGAGACAGGCGCATCCAAGGCATGAAGACCGCGTTCTTGGGCCATGTTTGCGACCGCGCGGGCGCTATCGACATCCACTGTTGAGCAATCCAAGAGTGTCGCGCCAGATTTCATGGCAGGGATAATTTGCGCCGCCACATCGCGCAGAATCGCCCCATTCGGGAGCATCGTGATTACTACATCGGCCTCTGAGACGGCATCCTGGATCGTATCAGCAATGGTGATGATGTCGAGGGTCATGGGAGCGGTATCAAAGCCTGTCACTCTATGACCGTCTTTGGCCAAGTTCTGCGCCATCGGCGCGCCCATATTGCCCAGTCCAATAAATCCAATATTCATTTAGTCCTCCTCTAGAGACAGTTCATCGTTTCCAAGTGGGGCCAACATCATTTCTATGTCTGTGTCTGAAACGGTCTTGGGTGTTTGTCGCCAGTTTGGAGATTTGTCTTTATCTATGATTGCGGCGCGAATGCCTTCTAAGAAATCGCCATGCTCCATCGCGCGGTGAGTAAAGCGATATTCCATGGCCAATGCTTGAGCAAAGGATGTATCATTTGCTTGTTGTGTGCGTATCAATTTCAAGGCTGAGGCCATAGCCAGAGGTGAGTTTGTTGCCAAAGATTTGGTAACGAAAGAGTGAGGCTTGGTGTCCTTTAAGAACGTTTTATCAGTGAGTTCTTTGAGGTTATTAATGTTGTATAGGGCATTAATATCATCTTGCATCATGGCAAGGGTGCTTGTCCCAAGCTCCTCTTTAAATGGTGCAATACAAGATATGTCACCCGTTTCAATCAGCTTTTGGATAAGGTCGGGCCAAGCGGATTGAGGGATGAACATATCCGCAAATCCTGCGAAAATGGCATCTGCTGCATCCATGCGATAGGCGGTTGTGCCAAGAAAGACGCCAACCGATCCCGGAGCATGTGCCAAAATATAGGATCCGCCCACATCAGGAACCAAGCCAATACCGACCTCTGGCATCGCGATCTTGCTGGTTTCGCCAACGATGCGGTGCGATCCGTGACAGCCAATGCCAACACCGCCCCCCATGGTAAATCCTTGCATAAAGCTTACCACAGGCTTGCTATAGGTCTTTAACCTATAATTCAGGCGGTACTCATCTGCCCAAAATTTTTGCCCATAGGCATAATCCCCCGCCATACCCGTGGCATAGAGATCAGCTATATCGCCTCCTGCACAAAAAGCTTTGTCACCTTCTGCATCAATGATAACCAACGCGACGCGCGGATCAGAGCGCCATGTGACCAGAGCCTGTTCTATCGCCAAGCACATCTCATAGGTCAGGGCGTTCAAAGCCTTGGGGCGGGACAGGGTGATGCGGCCTGCGTGATCTTCGATGCGAATATGAATGTCCGTCATGCGTCACGATCCGCCAACATGTGTCGCGCGATAATCATATGCATGATTTCATTTGTGCCTTCTAGAATTTGATGCACCCGCAAGTCGCGAACTACTTTTTCAATCCCATAATCAGTGAGATAGCCATAGCCGCCATGGAGTTGCAAACAGCTATTGGCGACATCAAAGGCGGCGTCTGTGACCATCATTTTGGCCATGGCGCAATGTTTGCTCGCATCATGTGCACCTGTGTCCAATTTCCATGCGGCTTGGCGCAAAAAGACACGCGCGGATTGAAGTTTGACCTCCATCTCAGCCAGCTTGAATTGCAAGGCTTGGAATTGATCAAGCGTATTCCCAAAGGCCTGACGTTCGCCCATATAGGTCAAGGTCATGTTAAGCGCTTGTTGCGCTCCACCAAGTGCCGAAGCCGCAATGTTGAGACGTCCGCCATCCAGACCTGCCATGGCGTAAGAAAACCCTTTGCCTTCTTCGCCCACGAGAGCGTTGGATGGAATTTTGCAATCATCAAATTGCACCTGTGCTGTGGGTTGACTGCGCCAGCCCATCTTGTCCTCAAGCGCGCCAAAGCTAAGTCCGTCTGATCCCGCCTCAACTATGACAGTTGAAATGCCTTTTGGCCCATCATCGCCTGTGCGACACATGACGATATAGGCATCCGAATAGGAGCCTCCCGAAATAAAGGCTTTGGTGCCGTTCAAGGTGTAGCCCGTATTGGTGCGCTCGGCCCGTGTGCGAAGCGCTGCCGCATCCGATCCTGATCCAGGCTCCGTGAGGCAATAGCTCATGACCGCATCCATTGCGCAGAGTTTTGGCAGCCACGCGGCGCGCATCTCTTGCGAGCCAAATTTGTCAATCATCCCGGCGCACATATTGTGAATAGAGAGAAAGGATCCAACCGAGGGGCAGGCCATTGCTAAGGCTTCAAAAACCAAAGTCGCATCAAGGCGGCTCAGCCCAGAGCCGCCCATGGCATCATCGACATAGATCCCGCCCAAACCCAATTCTGCAACCTTTGGCCAAAGAGTTTTGGGAATTGTCCCAGCCTTTTCCCACTCTAGGGCAAAGGGGGCAATGTTATCTTGTCCAAAGGCGAATGCCATTTCAAAGATGGCTGATTGTTCTTCGCTTAATGCAAAATCCATGATAAAACCTAACCGCTCATTTGTTGAACGCTTTTGTACCTACCAACTTTTTCAGAAGTTTTGCAAGGAATGAGATTTTTCTATTATTTTAAATTTTTTTATCAAAACCTTAATGGATATTATTATGTCGACAAAAAAATTAGCCATATTTGTTTCGCATGGAATGGGAGAACAAAAAAAGTCGAACCCTGATGCAACATCGTCCCCTGTTTATAGCAAGGCTCTAAAAGACAAAGTAAGAAATAAGCTTGGTCATGATGTATTTGATGCCAATATAGCTTGGCACGAAGCATTTTGGGCAGACATCTATCAACCCCGTCAGACTGCGTATCTTGAGCGTTGTAATCGGTTAAATTACCGGTTTGGGTTTCTTCGGAAATTCATAAAAAACAGGATTTCAGATGCGGCGTCCTATGCCCCGTCACGCAATAATTCATCGTCTTATCAGAAAATTCATGACCGATTTGACACTGCTTTGATGAATCTTGAAAAAGACTGTGATCCAAATGCTGAGGTTTTGTTTTTAACGCATTCGCTAGGCAGTCATATTTTGTCAAATTATATTTACGACGTCCAAGAGAAAAAGAGACCGACTGGAAAGCCTGATGTCGCGTTTGATGGGTTAACGCGATTTAGAGGGATGATAACGTTTGGGGCGAATTTGCCAGTTTTTGTTTATGCTCTCGATCCAATTGTGCCGATTTCTTATCCTGGGAGCAAAAAAAAGCCGAAGGCACCATGGTGGCTGAATTATTTCAAATCAACCGATAGTTTGGGCTATCCTCTCGCACCTCTGGGCGGTGCATATCAAAATCTCGTAAATGCAGGGGATATCAAAGATCAACAAGAAAAGACACTTATGCCGTTTCCTTGGTCGCACAATAGTTACTGGAAAGATGACAGGTTAGTGAATGAAATTGTTGGTTTCATTAAGCGGAAGTGAGGGACAAAAGCCCCTCACTCATAATTGCTTAGTCCATCGGCTTGAAATTGAATTCGCCGCCTTCTTTGAGGCCAGAGGGCCAGCGTGATGTAACTGTTTTTGTGCGTGTGTAGAATTTGAACGCATCTGGGCCGTGTTGGTTCAAATCGCCAAAGACAGATTTTTTCCAACCACCAAAGGTGTGATAGGCCAGCGGGACAGGAATTGGAACGTTGATCCCAACCATCCCGATATTAATGCGATTGGCGAAATCACGCGCTGTGTCTCCGTCACGGGTAAAGATCGCGGTGCCATTGCCATATTCGTGATCAATAGCGAGGTTGATCGCTTCTTCATAAGTTTCGGCACGGACTGTTGACAGAACAGGACCAAAGATTTCCTTTTTGTAGATGTCCATATCTGGTGTGACATTGTCAAAGAGGTGAGGACCAACAAAGAACCCGTCCTCATAGCCTTGCAAGTTGAAGTCACGTCCATCCACAACCAATGTCGCCCCTTGGTCGATACCTGTTTGAACAAGACCCAAGATGTTTTGTTTTGCGGCTGCGGTCACAACAGGGCCATAATCGACATCATTGCCAGCAGTGTATGGTCCGACCTTTAGCTTTTCGATACGTGGAACCAGCTTTTCGATCAAACGATCCGCTGTTTCATTGCCCACGGGAACCGCGACAGAAATCGCCATACACCGTTCACCTGCCGCACCGTAGCCTGCGCCGATCAGAGCGTCCGCTGCCTGATCCATATCGGCGTCTGGCATAATGATCATGTGGTTTTTGGCGCCGCCAAAACACTGAACCCGTTTGCCGTTTGAGCAGCCACGGCCATAGATATATTCCGCAATCGGGGTTGAGCCAACAAAGCCGATGGATTGAATGACGTCGTGATCAAGAATGGCATCGACGGCTTCTTTATCGCCGTTAACGACCTGAATAACGCCTTTAGGAAGACCGGCTTCTTCGAGGAGTTCGGCCAACATCAAGGGCACGGAGGGATCCCGCTCGGAGGGTTTGAGGATGAAAGAATTGCCGCACACAATTGCTGGGGCAAACATCCACATTGGGATCATGGCTGGAAAGTTAAACGGAGTGATACCCGCAGTGACGCCCAAAGGCTGCTTCATCGAATACATATCGATCCCAGGACCGGCGCTGTCGGTGAATTCGCCTTTCAACATCTGCGGCGCGCCGATGCAGTATTCGACAACTTCTAAGCCACGTTGCACATCACCTTTTGCATCAGGCAATGTTTTGCCATGCTCGCGTGACAGGGCTTCGGCCAATTTGTCCATGTCTCTGTTCAAGAGATCGACGAATTTCATCATAACACGGGCGCGACGCTGTGGGTTTGTTGCGGCCCATGCCGGTTGTGCGGCAGCTGCGAATTCAACGGCTTGGGCCATTTCGTCCGCATTGGCCAAGGGCACTTTGGCCTGTACTTCGCCAGTTGCCGGATTAAAAACATCAGCAAAGCGTCCAGATGTGCCTTTGACGTGAGCGCCATTCATATAGTGAGTGAGTTCTTGCATAGTGATCCTCCTAGAAATTACCTGAACATTACCATTGCATTTTTGTCGTGGGTAGGGGAAATTGGCCAAAAATATCCTGCATTTTTGCAAAGGTGAGATATGTTAAGTTGGGACGATCTTAGAATAGTATTGGCCGTTGCGCGGGATGAAACCCTGTCTGCGGCGGGGCGTCGTTTGAAAATTGATCCCGCAACAGTCGGACGGCGGATTACACGGGCGGAGCAGGCATTGGGAACACCGTTGTTTGCGAAATCACCAACGGGTTATGCACTGACGGACGCAGGTCAGCGGTTAATGGTGCATGCTATGGCAATGGAGCAAAGCATGTCGGAAGCCGTCGAAGAGATGGCGGGGCAAACAGGGCAACTGTCTGGCCAAATTCGCATCGGCGCACCAGATGGGTGTGCGAATTTTCTATTGCCCCAAGTCTGTGCGCAAATTTCAAATGACAATCCTGATTTAGATATACAAATCGTCGCCTTACCGCGTGTTGTTAATCTATCCAAACGAGAGGCTGACATGGCAATCGCCGTTAGTCCACCGACAGCTGGACGCTTGTCAGTTCAAAAAATGACAGACTATCATTTGCACCTTGCTGCGCATGAAGACTACTTGGCGACGCATCATGACATCAATGCACGAGATGATTTAAGGCAGCATCGGGTGATTGGATATATACCCGACATGATTTTTGACAAAGAGTTGGACTATCTCACGGATACAGGCACGCAGCGTGTCAGCTTGGCTTCAAATTCGGTTTCGGTGCAATTCAACTGGCTCAGAGGAGGGCATGGCGTCGGTATCGTGCATGATTTTGCCCTTCCTTTTGATCGGAAGATTAAAAAGATTTTGACCGATGAGTTCAGCCTGACGCGCAGCTTTTATCTGGTGCGACACACGGATGATCGAAGGCTTGAACGCATGAATAGTTTTGCAGATCAGCTTATTCGAGCTCTAAAGGCAGAAGTCGCACGCCTTGAAACAAATTGTTGACCTATTTCAACATTGCTGAGACACTTGGTGAAACGTAATTTTATTTCATTAGGAGGCTCATATGCTCGTACAACAAATTCTAAATTCCAAATCTGGTGCGGGTGTTGTAACGGTAAAGCCTGATGCAACGATTGCAGAGGCGGCACAAATTCTAGGATCTAAAAAGTTTGGATCCTTGGTTGTCTCGAGTGATGGGGAAACACCTCTTGGGATTTTGTCAGAACGCGATATTGTTCGCAATATTGGCGTAAGCGGTGCCAAATGCCTTGAGCAGTCGGTCGAGTCGATGATGACCAAAAAGCTTGTCACATGTTCGGTCGATGCGACAGCTGATCAAATCTTGGCGACAATGACAGAAAAACGGTTTCGTCACATGCCCGTGGTGAAAGATGGCGTTCTTGTTGGGATCATTACCTTGGGTGACGTTGTGAAATCCCGCTTAACCGAGCTTTCTATGGAAAAAGAAGCGCTTGAAGGCATGATTATGGGCTACTGACCCTTGCAATTCCTATCACAATAATATTGCGTGTGCCCCAATAGCAATAAGGAGAACGGCATATGCGTATCGGTCTTTATCCTGGAACGTTTGATCCCATAACAGCGGGTCACACTGATATCATTCGCCGAGGTGCCATGCTTGTGGACCGTTTGGTCATCGGTGTTGCGATCAACCGTGATAAGGGGCCTTTGTTCACCCTTGAAGAGCGCGTTGAGATGATTGAAAACGAATGCGCCGCCTTATCCGAAGAAACCGGAACTGAGATTGTTGCGCATCCCTTTGAAAACCTGTTGATCAATTGTGCACATGATGTCGGAGCTCAAGTCATCGTGCGGGGGCTTCGTGCGGTTGCTGATTTCGAATATGAATTCCAGATGGTCGGAATGAACCGCGCCTTGGATTCCTCTATTGAAACTGTGTTCTTGATGGCTGAAGCGCGGCATCAGGCCATTGCTAGCAAATTGGTCAAAGAAATTGCACGTCTTGATGGGGATGTGACAAAATTCGTCTCGCCATTGGTTAAAGAACGTTTAATGGCCAAATTCGCCAAGTAAAAAGGGGCCAATCGGTCCCTTGATCTTATAGGTATTTTGCCATTTCGACGGCGGTGTCCGCCATACGATTTGAAAATCCCCATTCATTGTCATACCAGCTTAGGATCCGCACCATATTGCCATCCATGACCTTTGTTTGATCTGTGGCAAAGATGCTTGAATGTGGATCATGGTTGAAATCGGATGAGACGAGCGGTTCATCTGTGACACCTAAGATACCAGCCAAGGGTCCTGAGGCCGCCGCTGACATTGCTGCGTTGATTTCATCTTCTGATGTCGCGCGTCCCGCTTCAAAGGTAAGATCAACAACGGAGACATTAGGCGTTGGAACACGAATAGCAACACCATCAAGCTTGCCGTTCAATTCAGGCAAAACCAAACCAACGGCGCGTGCCGCACCGGTCGTCGTTGGGATCATGTTCTGAGCCGCCGCACGCGCGCGATAGAGATCCTTGTGCATCGTATCCAAAGTTGGCTGATCCCCAGTGTAAGAGTGGATCGTTGTCATAAATCCGCGGGTGATGCCCACAGTTTCATTCAACACTTTGGCAACAGGCGATAGGCAGTTCGTTGTGCAGGACGCATTTGAGACGATCAGATCATCTGCGCTCAATACATCATGGTTCACACCGTAAACGATTGTTTTATCGGCACCTTTGGACGGAGCGGATACCAAAACACGGCTTGCTCCGTTTTCTAAATGGATCGCCGCTTTGTCACGATCTGTGAAGATACCTGTGCATTCCATCACGATATCAACATGACCCCATGGCAATTCTGCAGGATTGCGAATGGCGGTAACTTGGATAGGGCCAAGGCCGACATCGAGAGTGGTTTCCGTCGTCGTCACAGGATGGGGGAAACGTCCGTGAATGGTGTCATACTTCAAGAGATGCGCATTGGTTTCCACGGGGCCAAGGTCATTGATTGCAACGACTTCGATGTCTTTGCGGCCTGACTCGACGATTGCGCGTAAAACATTGCGACCGATACGGCCAAATCCATTGATTGCCACTTTAACTGTCATAATTGACCCCATTCATATATTTAGCGCAAAGATTAGTTAGCGCTAACATGATGATTTTCGAAAGAATGTCAATCGTAAAACGAAAGATAACGAAGGTCTCAGCGCCAGATTGCGATATAGTCGATAAGTTCAAACAGCTTCTTCAAAAGAAAGATCACATCCTCTGATCCGCGAAAAATAACATCGTAGAGAATTGCAGACAAAATAATTAAAAAGAGAATGAACCAAGCTTTGTGTGACATCTGCTGCTCTTGTTGTTTTCAAAAACCATATCGGAAAACAAAAAAACCCGCCAGAGGGCGGGTTCATTGTTTTCTGTGACAGTTTGCTTATTGCAACAAACGGCCCATTGCTGCGGCAACATCTGCCATACGGCAGGAGAAGCCCCATTCATTGTCGTACCATGCCAAGACGCGCACAGTGCGGCCACCCACAACTTTGGTTTGATCGGGGGCAAAGATAGAGGAGTAATTGGTGTGGTTGAAATCAATCGACACTTTGGGTTCAGGATCATAGGAAAGAACGCTTCCCATATGTCCCGCTGCCGCTTCGCGCACGATTTCGTTGATATCCTCAACCGTCACATCTTTGCCAGCTTCAAAGGTGAGGTCAACGGCTGAGACATTCGGAGTAGGGACGCGCATAGAGGTGCCGTCCAATTTACCACTCAGCTCTGGGAGGACTTCGCCCAAGGCTTTAGCGGCACCTGTGGAAGTTGGGATCATCGCCATTGCAGCCGCGCGCGCACGGTAAAGGTCTTTGTGACGGCGGTCTAATGTCGGTTGATCGCCCGTGTAGGAGTGGATCGTTGTCATGATGCCGCGTTCAATGCCGATTGCGTCATTGAGAACTTTGGCCAAGGGAGCCAAGCAATTTGTTGTGCAAGACCCGTTTGAAATCATCGTGTCGCCTGCAATCAAATCACGGTGATTGACGCCATAGACGATTGTTTTTTGCACGTTGGACGCAGGCGCGGAAATGAGAACAGATTTCGCGCCTTGGCGAATATGAACCGAGGATTTGTCACCATCGTTAAATTTGCCTGTGCATTCGAGCACAACATCACAACCTGACCAATCAAGCTCTTCTGGATTATAAGTTGAGAACACTTTCATCGGTCCACGGCCCAAATCCATTGTGTCACCGTTCACAGCGACATTCCCAGGAAAGCGACCATGTACGCTGTCATAGCGCAAGAGGTGTGCATTGGTTTCAATCGGTCCTGTTGCATTAATTTTGACAACTTGAACATCATTGCGCGCGCTTTCGGCGATATGTGCCAATGTGCTGCGTCCGATACGACCAAATCCGTTGATCCCAATTGTGACAGTCATCCTGATCTCCTACGTAGTGGTGAGCTGTGACTGTGCTATACCTGAGAAGGCGCGTTCAACAAATGGGGAAAGCGAATATTTTACAATATGTTAGCGTTAAACTTTTGGCTGTGTGACTTGTTAACGCTAACGTGTGCGGTAACAGTGCTGCATTGCAGAAATAGAAACGGCCCCGAACATGCGGGGCCGACTCACTTTAGGGAATTTGTGTCTTACAAAAGCTCGTTGGCTTTGGCGACAACGGCGTCTGCTGTGATGCCGAATTTCTCATAGAGAACATCCGCAGGGGCAGAGGCGCCAAAGCTATCCATTCCGATAAAGCCAGCTTTGGCTTCGCGGCCGCGTTCACCCAACAACCAGCGATCCCAACCCTGACGCACACCTGCTTCGATCGCGATACGGACGGCACCGTTGATCAAGACGCGCTTGCGATAGCTTTCGTCTTGCTCGGCAAAGAGCTCCATACAGGGAACAGAAACAACACGTGTTCCAATGCCTTGCGCTTGCAATGCATCACGCGCCTCAAGAGCAATCGCAACTTCAGACCCAGAAGCCATCAAGATGACCTGTTTTTTGCCTTCTGCTTCGGCCAAGACATAAGCCCCGCGCTCTGTCATGTTTGCTGTTTTGTGCTCTGTGCGCACAGTTGGCAAATTCTGACGTGACAAGGCCAAAACAGATGGGGTCTCTTTGCTGGTAAGAGCAATTTCCCAAGCCTCGGCTGTTTCCACAGTATCCGCAGGACGGAACACATAGGTATTCGGTGTTGCGCGGCTAATCGCGAGATGTTCCACAGGTTGGTGTGTTGGCCCATCTTCGCCCAAACCGATTGAGTCATGCGTCATAACGAAAACAGTTGGCATTTTCATCAAAGCCGCCAACCGCATCGCAGGGCGTGCATAGTCTGTAAAGCACATGAATGTGCCGCCATAGGGGCGGATACCACCATGAAGCGCCATACCGTTCATCGCCGCGGCCATTCCATGTTCACGGATGCCCCAGTGGATATAGCGACCACCGCGATTATCTGTATCAAACACAGTCATATCGCCAGATTTGGTATTGTTTGACCCTGACAAATCCGCGGATCCACCAACAGTTTCCTGCATGATCGGGTTAATGATGTTAAGCGCCATTTCGCTTGATTTCCGTGTGGCAACCTTCGGTGCTGTTTCCGCGATTTCTTTCTTGAAACGACGAATAGCGCCTGCAAGTTTTTTCGGCGCTTCAAAGGAAAAGGCGCGGTGGAATTCATTTTGTTTGTTGGCGGAAACGGATGCAAATCGCTCGTTCCATTCCAAACGGTCCGCAGCACCGCGTGATCCAATGGCTTCCCATGCGGATTTGATATCAGCAGGAACCTCGAATGTATCCGCAGTCCAGCCATAAACCTCTTTGGCATCTTTGATGAGTGTCGCATCAGTCAAGGCACCGTGGCCTTTGGATGTATCCTGCGCGCTTGACCCCAACGCGATATGGGTTTCACATGCGATCATGCTTGGTTTGTTGGCTTTCTTGGCGGCAGTGATAGCAGCGTCGATTGCAACGGGATCATGTCCGTCGATTTCTTGAACATGCCAACCAGAGGCTTTGAAGCGTTGGATTTGATCGGTGCGATCTGCAAGGTCAACTGTGCCATCAATCGTGATGTTGTTGTTATCCCAGAAGACAACCAATTTGGACAATTCATGACGGCCCGCCAAACCAATGGCTTCTTGGCTCACACCTTCCATCAGGCAGCCATCGCCAGCAATCACATAAGTATAGTGATCAACGATCTTTTTGCCAAAGCGCGCACGTTGAATTTCTTCGGCCATCGCAAATCCAACAGCATTTGAAATACCCTGACCCAAAGGACCCGTTGTTGTTTCAATCGCATCAGAGAGGAAGTTCTCAGGGTGGCCGGCTGTTTTTGCGCCCAACTGACGGAAGTTTTTGATTTCTTCGATTGGGAAATCTTTGTAACCACAAAGATGCAAGAGGCTATAGATCAACATGGATCCGTGACCTGCCGACAAGATGAAACGATCACGGTCCGCCCAAGTTGGGGTGGAGGCATCAAATTTCATGTGCTTTTCAAACAAAACAGTCGCGACATCCGCCATGCCCATTGGCATACCAGAGTGACCAGAATTCGCAGCAGCAATGGCATCAAGCGTTAAAGCGCGAATTGCAGCAGCTTTTGACCAATGGTCGGGGTGGTTTTTGCGAAGCTCTTGAATATCCATAATCCGGAACATTTCCTTGTGGTTTTGACGTTAACCTGTGCATAGCAGGATGCTCTACAAGATCAAGCACAAGAACCCGCGAAAAGGGGCGCAATTTGGCGCGTCCTTGGGTAAAATAGGAAAAAAGCCACGGTTAATTGATTCGTTTAAGACATTCACGCGCGTGGCAAGAGCAGCAAAAAGGTCAAAACATGGAAGACATAAGAGACTTTGAACAGCGCATAAACACCGCGCTTGATCGCATTTCCCAAGGGATCACATCGCGCGATGGCGCAGAGGACACCTCTGATCTCGTGGATACTTTGACATCTGAGAATGCTGCATTGAAAGCCGAGCTTGCTGGGTTGCAAGATCAACAAGATACAACAGAATTGGTTGGAAAAATTCGGCACTTAGAAACCGCATTGGCCGCCCAACGTGACGAAGTGCAATCGCTTTATGATCAACTCGCCCAAGCGCTTGCCCAAGAGGAGGACGTATAATGCCAGAGGTCACAATAACAATTGGCAATCGTGATTTTGAAGTCGCTTGTCGAGAAGGCGAGGAGCATTTCCTTCAGTCCGCTGCGAAAATGTTGGATATCGAAGCCTCTGTTTTAGTTGAGCAAATGGGCCGTATTCCAGAGGGTCGGATGTTGTTGATGTCTGGCTTGATGTTGGCGGATAAAACCGCAGGCTACGAAGACAAAATTAAAGTGATCGAAGCCGAAAATGCGAAACTCAAAGAAGAATTGGAGCAGGCGCTGGCGAATACGAAAACAGTCGAAGTTCCTGTGATCCCCCAAGATGTCAAAGATACCTTGGCCCAGATCGCTGCGCGCACAGAGGCAGTCGCCGACCAAATATAGAGTGGCCGTTGCCGACCAAATATAGAGTGGCCGTTGCCGACCAAATATAGAGAGGCTGTTGCCGATCAGATGTAAAAAAGGCTCCCTCGGGAGCCTTTTCTTTTATGCGTTTGCTTCGCGAATTTTGTCGGCGGCGTCTTTGTCATAAGTGACGCCGTTTTCTGCGAAGAGGGCGTCCAATTCGCCCGATAGCACCATTTCCGTGATGATATCGCATCCTCCCACGAATTCGCCTTTGACATATAGCTGTGGAATGGTTGGCCAATCCGAATAGTCTTTGATCCCTTGGCGAATGCCTTCATCTTCGAGAACATTCACATCGGAATACTCAATCGCCATATAGTTCAAAACTCCGGCAACACGGCTAGAAAAGCCACACTGAGGCATGGATTTTGTCCCCTTCATAAAGAGCACAACATCGTTGCCTTTTACGGTTTCTTCGATTTTTTGAGTCGCGTCAGTCATTGTCAAATCCTGTGTTGCCGCCGTTTACTCTGGCGCTTTTGTCGTTAGGGCCAATGCGTGGAGTTCGCCATTGGAGCCATCCATTTTCCCTTTGAGGGCCGCATAAACCGCGCGTTGTTGTTGCACGCGGTTCTTGCCACGAAAACTTTCATCGATGACTTCAGCAGCATAATGGTTTCCATCACCTGCAAGGTCAGTAATCGAAATCTTTGCGTCTGGAAAACTTGCTTTGATCAAGTCTTCTATTTCTTGGGCTTGCATTGCCATCAACAGTTTCCTTTATAGCCTTCATGACGAAACTAAGTCGCAATGAGGTTAAGTTCAAGAGGCGTATGTCCCACTATGCGAAAGCGTCCGTTTCAAATGGGCCGCTGTTTGCGCGACCCAAATGACGTAAGCTTATGCAAATGTGTCTTCAAAGCTCGTGCGGTAAAGCGCGCTCAATTCCTCAATAGGGGCTGAGACGCCACCAAAAGACACGTCTGATCCCGCAAAGCGACCAACTGTTTCGATTTTCACACCTGCTTGACCCGCTGCAATCATCAAAGCCTCAGCTTGATCAAAGTTACAAGCAACAAGATAACGCGCCTGATCTTCGCCAAACAAAGTCGGGCTGTCGCTTGCATCCAAGAGAACACCAACACCCGCGGCTTCGGCCATTTCAAAGGCTGCAACCGCAAGCCCGCCATCAGAAAGGTCTGTGCAGGCTTTGATCATGTCACGATTTGCGCGGATAAATTCACCGTTACGTTTTTCAAGATCGAGATCCACAAATGGCGCATCGCCATCTTCTCGATTAAAGACTTCTGCCAAGAGGGCGGATTGACCAAGGTGGCCCTGCGTTTCGCCAATCAAAACAGCAACATGGCCTTCGCGGGCTTGACCAATGATGGGCTCTTCGTCTGCGGTAATTAAACCTACGGCCCCAATGGTCGGTGTTGGCAGGATGCCTGTGCCATCTGTTTCATTATATAGACTGACGTTACCTGAAACGATTGGCATATCTAATGCCTTAACTGCTTCGCCTATGCCTTTGATTGCGAACACAAATTGGCCCATGATTTCGGGTTTTTCTGGGTTGCCAAAGTTCATATTATCAGTGCTCGCCAAAGGACGCGCACCGACCGCAGTGAGATTGCGATAAGCTTCTGCGACAGCTTGTTTGCCACCCTCGAATGGGTTGGCTTTGACATAGCGTGGTGTCACATCGGAAGTAAAGGCAAGCTGTTTGCCGGTGTCATGAACCCGAATGATCCCAGCGCCCAAACCGGGTTGGCGCACAGTATCGGCCATCACTTGGCTGTCGTATTGCTCATAGACCCATTTTTTTGATCCATAATTTGGGCTACTTATCAATGCCTTGAGGCCGTCAATTGGATCAATCTCTGGGACATCTGCCAATGGCTCTGCCGCAGGTGTTTCGACCCAAGGACGATCATATTCAGGCGCATTTCCAGACAGCGCCTTAAGCGGAAGATCCGCCTTGACCTCACCATTGAGCATGATCAAAAAACGATCTTCTGCGATTGTTTCTCCAACGATTGCGAAATCCAAATCCCATTTGTCAAAAACCGCTTTAGCAACGGCTTCTTTTTCGGGACGCAAAACCATGAGCATACGCTCTTGGGATTCTGACAGCATCATTTCATAAGCGGTCATGTTCACTTCGCGTGTTGGGACTTTTTCCAGATCAAGGCGCACACCCAAATCACCCTTGTCGCCCATTTCCACAGCGGAGCATGTCAAACCAGCGGCGCCCATATCTTGGATCGAAATGACAGCACCAGTTTCCATCAGCTCAAGCGTTGCTTCCATTAGGCGCTTTTCTGTGTAGGGATCACCGACCTGAACGGTCGGGCGCTTGTCTTCGATCGTGTCGTCAAATTCGGCGGATGCCATGGTTGCACCACCAACGCCATCCCGACCTGTTTTTGCGCCAAGGTACACAACAGGCATACCGACACCAGAGGCAGCAGAATAGAAAATCTTGTCCGTATCCGCGAGACCTGCGGCAAAAGCATTGACCAAACAGTTCCCATTATACGCAGGGTGAAAGCGAACTTCGCCGCCAACAGTTGGAACACCAAAGCAATTGCCGTATCCGCCAACACCTTCGACAACACCATGAACAAGCTGTTTTGTTTTGTGATGTTTTGGCTCGCCAAAGGACAATGAATTCATCGCCGCAATGGGGCGCGCGCCCATGGTAAAGACATCGCGCAAAATGCCACCAACCCCAGTTGCCGCCCCTTGGTAGGGTTCAATGTAGGAGGGGTGGTTGTGGCTTTCCATTTTGAAAACAACTGCTTGACCGTCGCCAATGTCAACAATCCCCGCATTTTCACCAGGACCGCAGATCACTTGTGGTCCTTCGGTCGGAAGCGTGCGCAGCCATTTTTTTGAGGATTTATAAGAGCAATGCTCATTCCACATTGCGGAAAAAATACCAAGCTCGGTAAATGTCGGTTCGCGTCCGATGATATCCAAAATGAGTTGGTATTCATCGTCCTTTAGCCCATGAGATGCGATCAAGTCTGGCGTGATGTGAGGTTCGGTCATTAACAGCCCCTTAGTTAACTTGTCGCTCTCATATTGTAAGTCGCCGCAAAGGGCAACTGTGATTGGCCGCGCAGGGGCAGACTGTTTCAGAAAGCGATGAAAAATCATCTTTTGTCGCATTTTGACTTTCGAAATGAAGAGGGGCTGTCATAGTGGCGGATAAAACTTGGAGGTTTCATGATAAAAAATCCGTATCGCGCGACGAGTCATCCGATTACAGAGGACAGCATTCCGTTTCCAAGTGTGAATGCTAAGGTACCCCTTCGGTTACTGTCGCGGTGTCCTGACTACCAAGTTACGCCAATGGTTCAGATGGTGTTTGACGGCAGTGAGGCTGAGTATTTTATCAAAGATGAAAGAACACGGATGGGGCTTGGTAGCTTTAAGGCGCTTGGCGCGGCTTATGTCATTGCTCATGAAGCACAATCACGGGATGTGTCCTCAACGACCTTTGTGACGGCGAGCGCGGGCAACCATGGCCTATCCGTTGCTGCTGGTGCCAAGGTTTTTGGGGCGCGTGCAGTTGTTTATTTGTCTAACACAGTTCCCGAAGGATTTGCCCAGCGCCTCAGAGAGTTGGGTGCGGATGTGCGGCGCTCAGGGGAGGATTATGAGCAAAGCATGCAAGCAGCTCTTGAGGCCGCAGACGAAAATGGTTGGTATTTGTTATCTGATAGCTCTTGGGAAGGGTACATCGAGCCGCCGCATCGTTTGATGGAAGGCTATACGGTCTTAGCCGCAGAGTGTGTGGATCAGATGACACAGCCACCCACACATATCTTTTTACAGGCAGGAGTCGGTGGATTAGCGGCGGCTTCTGCGGCGTATTTCCGTGAAAAATGGGGGCAGGACGTTCAGATCATCGTGGTCGAGCCTGACGCTGCGCCTGCGCTCTATGCCTCGATTGATGAAGGAGCGTTTGTCGCAACCAAGGGCCCTGTGTCTAATATGGGGCGTTTAGATTGCAAAGAGGCCTCTCTAATCGCTCTCAAGGGATTGGCGCGAGATGCGGATCGCTTTGTGTTGATTTCTGATCAGGACGCAAGTGACGGTGTTCGTCGGCTCGACGAGCTCGGCCTGTCCACGTCTGAATCAGGGGGAGCTGGGTTGATTGCGGCTCTTCTAGACATCATTCCTTTGGAGCCAAACGATCGTGTCTTGTGTATTCTTAGCGAGGGCGCCTAATGCAGCGCGGATTTGAGACCTCGGAATACCAAACCCGTTTGGCAAAAGCGCAATCTATGATGCGTGAGCATGATATCAGCGCGCTCTTGTTAACGACGGAACCTGATGTGCGTTATTTCACGGGGTTTCTTACACGATTTTGGGAAAGCCCGTCGCGTCCTTGGTTTTTGATCGTTCCACAAGATGGCGATCCTATTGCTGTTATTCCGACCATCGGTGCAGCCTTGATGGGGAAGACCTGGATCACCGATATTCGCACATGGAGCGCCCCAGATTTGGTTGATGATGGTGTGAGCCTGTTGGCGGAGACTCTCAGAGAGGTTGTAGGCCGTGGTCGTGTTGGCCTTCCGATGGGGCATGAGAGCCATCTTCGAATGCCTCTGGCGGATTATGATCGTGTGCGCCAGCTTTGTCCCGATATAACATTTGCTAAAGATCAAGACATCCTTCGCGCGCTGCGCATGGTAAAATCTGAGGCGGAAATAGCCAAAATAATAGCGGCCTGTGATGTCGCAGCGCGCGCCTTTAATCGGGTACCAGAGATTGCCCGTGAAGGCGTGGCCTTGGATCAGGTGTTTCGCGATTTCCAGCGGCTTTGCCTTGAAGAGGGCGCCGATTGGGTTCCTTATCTTGCTGGTGGTGCTGGCCCGTTTGGATATGACGATGTGATTTCCCCGGCACGGGCGGAGCCATTGAAGCAAGGGGATGTTTTGATGTTAGATACAGGGCTCGTTGTGGATGGGTATTTTTGTGACTTTGATCGGAATTTTTCCGTCGGTACACCTAAACCGCAGATATCTAAAGCCTATGATACATTGCTTGAGGCTGTGGAGGCTGGCAAAGCAGCAGCAAGGCCCGGTAATCTTGCCTCAGATGTCTTTGCCGCAATGGATGAGATTGTCACGGGTGGTCAGGGGACAGGAGATGCGGGTCGTCTTGGTCATGGGTTGGGGATGCAGCTCACGGAGTGGCCGTCCTTCATTGCTGGCGATACGACACCATTGCAAGAGGGCATGGTGATTACCCTCGAGCCGGGTGTGACGGTGTCAGATGGGTTCATATTGGTGCATGAAGACAATTTTGTGATACGCAATAATGGGATAGAACAATTGTCCCCAATCGCACCCAAAGACATGGTGGTAATCTAATGACACAAACCTTTGACTACAAACTTGGATCTTCAGTCGGGCATCAGGTCAATTTGGGTCTGGTTGTGTTACAATCTGACGAAACGTTAGAGCATGATTTACGGCGCATGCTACCCAGTGACGGCGTTGGCTTTTATACAACCCGTGTGCCCAGCGCCGCTACGGTCACCAAAGAGACATTGGCACAAATGGAAGCAGAACTGCCCGCATCAGCGGGACTTTTGCCGCCCTCTGTGGATTTTGATGCGGTGGCCTATGGTTGCACCTCTGGAACAGCTGTCATTGGCGCGGATCGCATTCATGACCTTGTGTCTACTGCTTGTGGGGCGGCTCATGTGACGGACCCAATGACGGCATTGATTGCCGCGGCAAGTCATTTAAACGTGAAAAAGATTGCGTTTCTGTCCCCCTATGTGGCGGAGGTATCGCGCACGTTGAGAGGGGCTATAGAACAGCAAGGGCTTGAGATTGCATCCTTTGGCAGCTTTGACGAAAGCTCTGAAGCCGCCGTTGCGCGGATTGATAAGGCATCCCTTTTATCAGCGGCGATTGAGATGCTGGACGCGTGTAAGGATGCTGAGGCTATATTTCTGTCCTGCACAAATTTGCAAACTTTAGACGTTATTACGGAAATAGAAAATAAAACTGGAAAAATTTGCCTGTCGTCGAACCTTGTTTTGGGATGGCATCTTATGCAGTTGGCTGGATTAGCCAAACCTCAAGATAATTTGGGTCAATTGCTTGCAAGCCGTTAGCATTATGCAAAAAAAAAGGGCCGAGCCAAAGCTCGGCCTTAGTCCAACAGGGAGGTATGAAAGCGGATAAATCAACGCCCTCATGACGTGCTATTTAGTAATGTCGTTTTCACCTTTCAAGGAAAATCATGTCGCACCCCCTGCAAAGCCGATATGACGAAAATGCATAGCTTTGTAAGGCGTTGTTTTATCAAGATTTTCCAAAGTTTTTGCGGTGTTCGATAATCTCATCTTGGACGAATTCCTTGAACGCTTCAATGCGTTTGGAATGACGAAGCTCTTCGGGATAGGCCAAATAGACGGGGACTTCGACGGATTCAATGTCCTCTAACACGCGCACCACACCTTCAAAATCGCGGGTGACATAGTCGGGTAGGATGCCAATTCCCAAGTTGTGAATAACACCTTGCAACACGCCAAAATAATTATTCACCGTCAACATAGAGGGCAAATCAAGCGTCATCAAACGTTGAACCAAATTCAACCCTGCGCCCACTTGCGCGGAACGCGGGTTTTGGCAAATCAATCGGTGATCGCGCATATCTTCGATTGTTTTTGGCTCTCCATGTTCGGCAAGATAAGAGGGCGATGCATAAAGGCGCATGTGAACGCTCATCAAACGCTTGCGGATCAAATCGGCCTGAGAGGGTTCTTTCATACGAATAGCAACATCAGCTTCGCGCATTGGTAGGTCCAAAACGCGCTCTTCGAGCATCAGGTCAATTTTAAGATCAGGGTATTTTTCATATAGCTTGGGCAAACGGGGCGCCAACCAAAGGGATCCGAACCCGATTGTCGTTGTAACGCGCAATTCACCAAAGACTTCTTCTTCGCTGTCTTTGATGCGCGCTTCGGCCGCTTCTAGACGTTTGATCATCGAGCTGGTCGCATCAAACAAAAGCTCGCCTTGCTCGGTGAGGATCAATCCCCGCGCATGACGGTGAAACAAGGTCGTGTTCAAGCTTTCTTCAAGCGCGCGGACCTGACGGCTGACTGCGGATTGAGACAGACGGAGCGTGTCACCTGCATGTGTGAGGCTGCCTGCATCTGCAACTGCATGAAATATGCGAAGTTTGTCCCAATCCATAAACTCATTATCCTTTTAGCGCTAACGTGGCATGATTCTGTTATTTTGTTAAGCGGCATATATGACACGACGTTAAATCATAAAACATCTGGTCGAGGGGGAATTTATGACCTAGCTTATAATTGTCGGACACGAGGAGTGGCATCATGGGCGTTGATCAGTTTTCATTGGCAGACAAGTTTGATCTTGAAAAACGCAGTGTTCTTTTAAACGGCACTCAGGCTTTGGTGCGGTTGATGATTGCTCAGAAAGAACGTGATCGGGCCGCTGGGATCAACACGGCAGGATATGTCACTGGCTATCGTGGATCGCCGCTTGGGGCTGTTGATTTTCAAATGCAGCGCGCGGCGCGTGAATTGTCAGCCTCCGATATAACATTCCAAGAAGGCCTGAACGAAGATTTGGCGGCGACAGCGATCTGGGGATCACAACAAGCTGAGCTGCGCGGCCAAGGCAAATTTGATGGTGTCTTTGGCCTCTGGTATGGCAAAGGGCCCGGCGTTGATCGCAGTGGTGATGTCATGCGTCATGCCAACATGGCCGGAAGCAGCGCACAAGGCGGTGTTATCATGGCGATGGGTGATGATCACACAGGCGAAAGCTCAACAGTGTTGCATCAATCAGATTGGGCTATGGTAGATGCCTCAATGCCCGTTCTGAGCCCTGCAGGTGTCCAAGAGATTTTGGACTTCGGGCATTATGGCTTTGCCCTGTCCCGCTTTAGTGGGCTTTGGGCTGGATTAAAGGTCATGAAAGACACGATTGAGGTGACCTCAGTTGTGGATGGGGATCCGCATCGGATGTCATTCAAGACCCCCGATTTTCCGATGCCAGAGGGCGGATTGAACATTCGCCTTGTGGATACGCCAACAGACCAAGAAGCGCGCTTGGTGCGCTACAAAAAATCCGCTGCCGAAGCTTTCGCACGCGCCAATCGCATTGATAAACGCGTTTGGGGCAAAGCGGGCGCTAAAATTGGATTTGTTGCGGCGGGTAAAAATTGGCTCGATTTGGTGCATGCGTTGTCTTTGTTAAACATCGATGAGGCTGAGGCGGAGAGGCTGGGGATCACGACCTACAAGGTGGCTCAAACATGGCCGCTGGATCGTCAAAGCTTTGTCGAATGGGCCGAAGGTCTGGATTTGATTGTGATCGTCGAGGAAAAGCGCAAGCTGATCGAAGGTCAGGCAAAGGACGCAATTTTCGACAATCGCCAAGGTCGGCGCATTTATGGCGCGCAAAAGGGATCTGACGGTGTTGTTTTGTTCCCTGACGAAGGCGCACTTGATCCTGTTATGATCGCCGAACATTTGGGTAAAATTCTGGTTGAAGAGGGCTGTCAATCGGATGCGCTTCTTGGTGGGCTTGCCTCAGTGGATAATGCGCGCCGTGCAGATAATGCCACGGATGTTGCCGCACGCATTCCCTATTTCTGTGCAGGCTGTCCGCATAATAGTTCGACCAAAGTCCCCGAGGGGAGCCGTGCCTATGCGGGGATCGGCTGTCATTTTATGGTGCAGTGGATGGATCGGTCTACCCTTGGATTTACGCATATGGGCGGCGAGGGTGCCAATTGGATGGGCGAAGCGCCGTTTTCCAAAACGGAGCATGTGTTCCAAAACATCGGCGACGGAACTTATAACCACTCAGGCATTCAGGCCATTCGCGCGGCTGTCGCAGCGGGCACAAATATCACCTATAAAATCCTCTTTAACGATGCGGTCGCTATGACTGGTGGCCAAGGACATGATGGTGGCCTAAGTGCACCGCAAATTGCGCGTGAATTGCTGGCGATGGGCATCTCTGATGTCGCTTTGGTCTATGATGACAAAGAGGCGATTGAGTTTGATCAATTCCCAAAGGATATCACCAAGAACGGGCGCGATGATATTCTAAGCGTCCAAGATCGCTTGGCACAGGTCAAAGGCGTCTCAGCCCTCTTATATGTGCAAACCTGCGCGGCGGAAAAACGGCGTCGTCGCAAGCGGGGAACGTTCCCTGATCCAGATCAACGGATTTTCATTAATACAGACATCTGCGAAGGTTGCGGCGATTGTGGCGTGCAATCCAACTGTGTGGCCCTTACACCTGTTGAAACAGAATTTGGCCGCAAACGTGCTGTGGATCAATCAGCTTGCAACAAAGATTTCAGCTGTCTCAAAGGGTTCTGTCCCTCGTTTGTCACGCTCAAAGGAGCCAAAGTCAAAAAAGCCGCGACCGTTGATTTTGAACTTCCTGATTTGCCGACACCCGAGTTACCTGCAATCAAGGGCACCTTTAATGTCGTCGTCACTGGGATCGGCGGAACAGGGGTTGTGACCATTGGTGCGCTCTTGGCTCAAGCGGCGCATATTGATGGCAAAGGGGCTGGCATGATGGAAATGGCGGGGCTGGCGCAAAAAGGCGGCGCCGTCATGATCCATTGTCGTCTCGCCAATCGACCCGAAGATATCAGCGCAATCCGCGTCGCCACTGGGGAATGTGATGCATTAATTGGCGGGGATTTGGTTGTCTCGGCGGGGGCCAAAACTCTTGGCTTGACGACACGCGGCCGGACCAAAGCCGTTGTGAATAGTCATGAGATCGTAACCGGTGATTTCACGCGCGATGCAAATTTCAAGCTCCCCTCCCAGGAATTATCGCTCTCACTTGAGGCACGGCTCAAAGAGGACGCAGCCTTGTTTGATGCCTCTGAATTGGCGCGTGTCTTGTTGGGGGATTCAATTTTCTCAAATATGATGGTCTTTGGGGCATCTTGGCAAAACGGCATGATTCCATTGAGTTATGAGGCTATATTAAGGTCAATTGAGCTCAATGGTGCGGCGGTAGAGCGCAACAAAAAGGCGTTTGATTTCGGGCGTTGGGCGATTTTGCACCCTGATCAAGCCGCATCAATGATCACATCTGATGTCGTGTCATTGCCCAAGCGCATCGAGGATAGGATTGCAGAGCGTATGGATCATCTGCGCCTCTATCAAAACGACAGCTTGGCTCAAAAATACAAAGCCATGGTCGATAAAATCGCTGATCCTGATGTGAAAGCGGCTGTGGCTGAAGGATATCATAAGCTCCTGAGCTACAAAGACGAATACGAAGTGGCCCGCTTGCATTTGGACACTATGACCAAAGCCAAAGACGCCTTTGATAATATCTCAGATATCAAACTACACCTTGCTCCGCCTTTGATGTCAAAAACGGGTCCAGATGGACGCCCCTTGAAACGTGAATTTGGGGCATGGATGCTCAAGGCCTTTGGGATTCTCGCTAAATTCAAAGCTCTGCGGGGCACCGTCTTCGACCCATTTGGGTATACGTCAGAGCGGAAAATGGAACGCGCGCTCATTCAACAATATGAACAAGACTTGGAGGCCGTGCTCCCACGGTTGAATACTGACTCCAAAGATGCGATAGTTTCTCTGGCTCGGCTTCCACTCGATATTAGAGGGTTTGGGCCTGTCAAATTGGCAAATGCTCAAGCAGCAGAGGTTCGTCGTGCCGCATTGCTAAGCGCCATCCAAAAGGGGAACAGCTCGAGCAAAACAGCTGCTGAATAGCACGTAAATGTACTGGCTATTCGCTTTTCGATAGAGTAAATAGCCTGCAATTAAAACGAGGCCGCTATGACCAGTCAAAGAGAAATCGCTCGCGATATCAGCTATGCCCATTCCGCACGCACCAAAGGCGGAAAGGCTGTCATAAAACTATTGGAAAATACCACGGGACGCTTACGCCTTATTCGTCGTGCCAAGGGGTATGAACATGAGGTGGCTCAGGGCGAAGATTTCTGGAACGTCATGGTGCAACGCTATGGGCTTAGCTTGGATGTGGTGCGCGGTGACTTGGCCAATATCCCCAAAGAGGGTCCCGTTATCCTAATTGCAAATCATCCTTATGGGATTTTGGACGGCCTTATGTTGGGCCATATCTTGTCAACAACTCGGGGTGATTTCAGAATACTTGCCCATAAAATTTTCCGCAAAGCCGAAGATTTAAATCGGATTATTTTGCCGATCTCGTTTGATGAGGATAAAGAAGCCGTCAAATTGAACCTGCAAACACGTAAAGTGGCCTTGGACTACTTGAATGCAGGCGGGGCGATTGGTGTCTTTCCGGGGGGGACAGTCTCCACATCGGCCACGCCGTTTTCACGTCCGATGGACCCAGGCTGGCGCAATTTCACAGCGCGGATGATTGCAAAATCAAATGCCACTGTCGTTCCAATCTATTTCGAAGGTCACACAAGCCGGTTGTTCCAGCTCGCCTCACATTTACATTACACGCTGCGGATGGGGCTGTTGATCAAAGAATTCAAAAAATGCGTTGATCGTCCTGTGCAAGTCTCAATCGGAAAACCTATTCCGCGTGAAGAAATTGATAAACGGGCAAAGGATGCGACAGGTTTGATGGACTTTTTGCGCCGCTCCACCTATGAGCTATCGACAACACCGCTTGAGTCCTATGACTATGGGTTTGAGTTTGAGAATTTGTATAAGTCTTAGGAAAAGGCGTCTTTGCTATGGCCGTTGGCATTTTTGATTCTGGATTGGGCGGCTTGACCGTTTGGAATGCTGTTGCCAAGCAAATTCCTGATCAACCTCTTGTTTACCTAGGCGATAGCGCGCATGCCCCTTATGGGGTGCGCGATGCGGATGATGTGTATGAGCTAACGACCAAAGCTGTGGAGCGTCTCTGGGAAGAGGGCTGTGATCTGGTTATATTGGCCTGTAACACAGCCTCTGCTGCGGCGCTCAGACGAATGCAAGAGAGCTGGTTGCCATCGGACAAACGTGTGCTTGGTGTGTTTGTTCCCCTTATTGAAGCGCTGACAGAGCGGCAATGGGGGGACAATTCACCCCCGCGGGAAGTCGCGGTAAAACATGTTGCGCTCTTTGCAACGCCTGCCACTGTGTCAAGCCGTGCCTTTCAGCGCGAATTGGCCTTTCGCGCCGTTGGTGTCGATGTCGAAGCCCAAAGCTGTGGTGGCATCGTTGATGCGATTGAAGATGGTGACATGATTTTGGCCGAAGCTTTGGTGCGCAGCCATGTGGACGCTCTGAAACGTAAAATGCCAACACCAGAGGCGGCGATTTTGGGGTGTACGCATTACCCGCTCATGCAAGATATTTTTCAGGATGCTTTGGGCGAAAAAGTCCGCGTTTTTTCCCAAGCCAACTTGGTCGCCGCAAGCTTAGAAGATTACCTCAATCGTCATCCAAATATGCGCGGATCGGGGACAGAGGCGAAATTCTTGACAACAGGTGATCCGAAAAAAGTGTCGTCGCGCGCAACTCAGTTCTTGCGACAAGACATCCAGTTCGAATCCGCCTAAGATCTCAGACCATCAGGAGGGCAAGATGCCTCACCAAATCGCAATTATCGGTGCGTCCGGTTACACTGGCGCAGAGCTTATCCGCTTGATCGCTTTGCACCCGAATATGGAGCTCGCGGCTTTGGTTGCCAATTCCAAAGCGGGTCAATCTATGGCTCGTGTTTTTCCACATCTGCGCCATTTGGATTTGCCTGATTTGATCACTTTGGACAAAGTTGATTTTTCTAAGATTGATCTGTGTTTTTGCGCGCTGCCGCATAAAACCTCGCAAGAGGTCATTCGTGATTTGCCACCATCCCTCAAGGTCGTTGACCTAAGCGCGGATTTCCGTCTGCGTGATCCTGTGGCCTATGAAAAATGGTACGGCAATCCGCACGCGGCCTTGGAACGTCAAAGCGAGGCCGTCTATGGGTTGACGGAATTCTATCGTGAGGACATCCGTCACGCGACTTTGGTTGCGGGAACGGGATGTAATGCGGCGACGGGGCAATATATCTTGCGTCCCTTGATATCGTCCAAGGTCATCGATTTGTCCGATATCATTTTGGATTTGAAATGCGCGGTGTCGGGTGCGGGTCGCAGCTTGAAAGAAAACTTGCTGCATGCAGAATTGTCCGAAGGGTATAATGCCTATGCCGTTGGCGGCACGCATCGCCACCTTGGTGAGTTTGATCAAGAATTTTCAGAGCTTGCGGGCGAAGAGGTGCGTGTTCAATTTACGCCGCATTTGATCCCAGCCAATCGCGGTATTCTGGCGACAAGTTACGTCAAAGGAAACGCAGACGTCATCTATGACACGCTCTGCACGGCTTACAAGGATGAGACATTTATCGAAATGCTCCCCTTTGGGGAAACGCCGAGCACGCATCATGTGCGTGGCTCAAATTTCTGTCATATCGGAGTTGTCGGTGATCGCATCGAGGGACGCACCATTGTTGTGGCCGCTTTGGATAACTTGACAAAGGGTAGCAGCGGTCAAGCATTGCAAAATGCGAATTTGATGTTAAGTGAAAAAGAAACGGAAGGGCTTCTGGTCGTTCCTTGTTTTCCGTAATCGCTGAGGAGTGTCATGAAAAGCCTTAAGAAACGCCGCCGAATTCAGATAATCGTTCTAGCCTTTGTTGCTTTGGCTGTGTCCACAGCCCTTATTGGTTATGCGATGCGTGATGGTATTAACTTCTTTAAATCACCGAGCGAAGTCATCGCGGATACTCCTTCCCCGAATGAGGTGTTCCGCATTGGGGGGCTTGTCGAGGATGGATCCCTTGTGCGCGGTGAAGGTGAAACCATTACCTTTAACGTCACAGACGGTGGCGCAACGGTTCCTGTCACATATACGGGCGTGTTGCCTGATTTGTTTAGCGAAAATCAGGGAATGGTTGGCACGGGAAGCTACATTAACGGAACCTTCCAAGCGACTGAAATATTGGCAAAACATGACGAAACCTATATGCCGAAAGAAGTCACTGATGCGCTCAAAGAGCAGGGTGTCTATCAAGCCCCAGACGGTTAAGACAGTCCGCTCGTCTAAAGCATTCTTAACGAATTAAGAGAACCCTTTGATGCGAAATCAGAGGGTTTTTTTATGCAAAACGTAAAGGATATGGCACTTGAGATTGTGTCAAAAGAAGGTGGGTACGTAAACGATCCTGATGATCCGGGGGGGCCGACAAACTTTGGCGTCACTCTGCAAACACTCAAAGAGATTGGTCATCAGGGACGATTTGGCGCGGCTATTGGTCTGCGTGATCTAAAGTCGCTCACGAAAAGCGATGCGGCTGAGATTTTCTGTAAATACTATTTTTACAAACCACGTATTCACCTCTTGCCTGCGTCGATTCATGACGTTGTCTTTGATATGTCGGTGAATTCAGGATCGCGCGCTATCAAATTGCTCCAGCATAGCGCAAATTTGGCGGGTGAGGTGCTAGCGGTCGATGGTCAAAATGGCCCGAAAACCCATGCGCATGTAAATGCGTTGATCACAGACCAAGCCTATCCGATGCGCGACATTTATAGCATTGAAAGGCGGGAATTTTATTTTCGTCTCGCGGATGAACGGGTCAGTTTGCGAAAATTTGCAAGGTCTAAATCTGGCGGCAAAGGTGGGTGGATCAAACGCGCGGAAGCCTTCTTGACCAGCCGATTTCATATGTCACAAGCGGAATTTGAAGAAAGGACAGCTCCATGGGATTGATGCAAATGTTGGCTGGGTTGATAACTGGGGGCCACGTGACGCGTGGGATAGAAGTGTTTCGCGAAAATAGCGAAGCGCGGGCCATACGCGACCAACGTCATAGAGAACAGGCTTTGGCTCAGTTTTCCCACGAATTTCAAGTGGCAAGGTCCAGCCGCTTTGATCAAGTCATTGACGGTTTAAATCGATTGCCGCGTCCGACCATGGCTCTTGGGGTTATCGGGCTGTTCGTATCGGCGATGATAGATCCCCAGTGGTTTGCTCTTAGAATGCAAGAAATTGCCTTGGTTCCAGATCCCCTGTGGTGGTTGCTCGGAGCGATTGTCACCTTCTATTTTGGCGCGCGCTATCAGGTGAAATCCTCTCAGATAAAAGGGGACGTGAAACGTCTTAGGGCTGAGGCTCAAGAAATCGCGTCCTACTCACAAAAAATTGAAGCCAAGCCAGTGTTTGAAACCACACGAAAACCGCCAAAACATCACGAAAATGCGGCCTTTCTGGAGTGGGCTCAAAAGAATTCGCCAGACGCGACAAAATAGTCGCGTTTTTTCCTGGTCATAGGCGAATGCGCAGCCTATATTCGCCAGTATGATAGTAGAACTCGGACACTTCGCCCTTTTGTTGGCTTTCTTCGTGGCTTGTTTACAGGCCGTAATCCCACTCTATGGGGCCCATACGAACAAATATAATTTGATGGCCTTGGCGCTGCCAACAGCGACCATTCATTTTATATTGCTCGGCATTGCTTTTGCTGCGCTGACATATGCGTTCGTGACATCCGATTTTTCGCTTAGATTGGTTGTGCTCAACTCGCATTCCCTCAAGCCGATGATCTACAAAATTTCAGGCGTTTGGGGGAACCATGAAGGGTCCATGTTGCTTTGGGTTTTGATCCTCGCGCTCTTTGGCGCGTCTGCTGCGTGGTTTGGCAATAATCTTCCGATGTCGCTCAAGGCGCGTGTTATCGCGGTGCAGGGCGCCATTGGCGTTGCCTTCCTCGCCTTTATTATCTTTACCTCGAACCCATTCTTGCGTCTGCAAGTTCCGCCCTTCGATGGGCAGGATCTCAATCCATTGTTGCAAGACCCTGGCTTGGCGTTTCATCCGCCGTTTCTATATCTCGGCTATGTTGGCCTTAGCATGGCGTTTTCCTTTGCCGTGGCGGCCCTGATTGAAGGGCGCATTGATGCGGCTTGGGCACGTTGGGTGCGGCCTTGGACCTTGGCGGCGTGGGTCTTTTTGACCATTGGGATCGCATTGGGGTCTTGGTGGGCCTATTACGAATTAGGTTGGGGCGGTTTCTGGTTCTGGGATCCTGTTGAAAACGCCTCCTTCATGCCATGGCTTTTTGCCGCTGCCCTGTTGCACTCTGCCATCGTCGTTGAAAAACGCGAGAGTTTGAAAAGTTGGACAATCCTATTGGCGATTATGGCCTTTGGGTTTTCGTTGATGGGGACATTTATCGTCCGTTCTGGTCTTTTGACCTCGGTTCATGCCTTTGCCAATGATCCTGAACGTGGTGTCTTTATCCTGATGATCATGGCATTCTTTGTCGGTGGCGCGTTGACGTTGTTTGCATTTCGGGCCTCTGAGCTTGAGGCAAAAGGCGTCTTCTCTGTTGTGAGCCGTGAAAGCGGGTTGGTGTTGAACAACATCTTTTTGGCAGTCTCTTCGCTTGTGGTCTTTGTTGGGACGATGTGGCCTTTGTTTGCTGAAATGTTCTTTGATCGCAAACTTAGCGTTGGGGCGCCGTTCTTTAATGCCGCATTTACGCCGTTCATGATTGCGCTTGGGGCCTTTTTGCCTATTGGTGCGATGCTCCCTTGGAAGCGCGGCAAGCTGGGACAGACATTTACCAAACTCATTCCTGCGTTTGTGTTGTCTGTGGCATTGGCTGGTTTGATTTGGGCGATACAGACTGGCTACAGCCTCCAAGGTCCCATTGGGCTTTTCCTTGGCTCTTGGTTGGTCTTTGGCTCGATCACTGAGATATTCACCCGTCTTGGGAAATCACGCGACGTGATGCGTCTCTTCCGCCTTCCTCGCGCGGATTGGGGCAAGTTCCTAGCGCATTCTGGACTTGGGATTACCATGTTTGCCATTGCGGGCCTTATGGCGTGGGAACAAGAAGACATCCGCACCGTCCAAATCGGAGAAAGCTGGAGCGTTGGTAAATTTGACTTTACGCTTGATGATGTGTCCGAAGTTGAGGGGCCGAATTATCTTAGCACTATGGCGACAGTGACCTTTGACGAAGCGTGGACAACGATCGGGACAATTTATCCTGAGAAACGCTTTTATCCCGTGGCTCAAATGCCAACGACGGAAGCGGCGATTGATTACAGCCTCTTGCGGGATGTTTACGTCGTTATCGGTGATCCGCAAAATGACGGTGGATGGGCGGTTCGTACCTATATCAAACCGCTGGCGAATTGGATTTGGCTCGGCTGCATGATCATGTCATTCGGTGGATTTGTGAGCCTCACAGATCGTCGCTTTAGAATCGCAGCAGGCGCCAAAAAACAAGCAACACCTGCAGGGCAGCCTGCGGAATGAAGTATGTCATCCTTTGTCTAACCTTACTGCTTCCGACTTTTGCTTTTGGTATCGAACCTAGCGAAATTCTAGACGATCCAGTTCTTGAACAACGGGCGCGCGAGATTTCCAAAGATATCCGGTGCCTTGTTTGTAAGAGCGAGAATATTGATGAAAGCAACGCCTCCCTTGCCAAGGATTTACGTCTCATTGTGCGGGAACGCTTGGTTCAGGGCGATACCAACGAAGAGGTCAAAACATTCATCGTTGAACGCTACGGTGAATTTGCCTTGCTCAATCCAACGACAGGTGGTGCGAATGCGATCCTGTGGTGGTCAGGCCCGATGATGATGCTCTTGGCTTTGGTGCTTGGGGTGTTTTATGTCAGGTCTCGATCTCGTCAGTCTGTGCAAGCGCAGGATGGCCTAAGCGATGAGGAACAAAAACGCTTGGATGAATTGTTGAAAGACTGACGCAAGGTTTGCATTGCACTTCGCTGTGAGGCTTTGCACGATGTGACCAACACTATGAGGGCACTATGGATTATCAAACAATAGACGTTTCGCTGAAAGACAATATTGGCACTGTGTTTCTAAACCGACTAGATGTCATGAATGCATTGAATTCACAAATGCGCGCAGAAATCACGCAAGCGGTCAAAGACTTGGGGAAAAAAGCCCGTGTTGTTGTGATCTCTGGTCATGGCAAAGCGTTTTGTTCTGGTCAGGATCTTGGGGATAATTCTGCGATTACTGAGCTTGATATGGAGCGCACGCTGCGTGATGAATATGAGCCGATGCTCTATGCCATTATGAATTGTCCAGTTCCAACGATCACGGCCCTGAATGGACCTGCTGCTGGAGCCGGTGCAAACCTCGCACTTGCCGCAGACGTAGTGATCGCCACCAAGAGCGCCTATCTCTTGCAAGCCTTCACGCGCATTGGTCTGATCCCTGACGCAGGTGGCACCTATATCATGCCACGTACGATGGGTATGGCTAAGGCCATCGGAGCATCCCTCTTTGCAGAGAAAATTACAGCAGAGCAGGCGGATCAATGGGGTCTCATTTGGGAAGCTGTCGAAGACGACGTCTTTGAAGAAACATGGACCGCCAGAGCGCGTCACCTCGCAACGGGGCCGTCAGTAGCCTATGCCCATGTCAAAGAAGCCATGCGCGCCTCAATGCATAACACGCTAGAAGATCAGCTATCACTCGAAGCTCAGCTGCAATCGCAATGTGGCAAGACACGCGACTTCCAAGAAGGGGTTATGGCCTTTCTTCAGAAACGTCCTGCGGATTTTGAAGGGCGCTGAACAAAAAAATGGCCCCAAATTGGAGCCACCTAGAAAAGGAAAAGCGGCATTTCTGCCGCTTTTTTATTAACGTTTTTCGATATCGACGTAGTCGCGTTCTGTTTCACCAAGATACAATTGGCGAGGACGGCCGATTTTCATTTGAGGATCGCCGATCATCTCTTTCCACTGAGAAATCCAGCCAACTGTGCGAGACAGAGCAAAGATTGGTGTGAACATTGATGTTGGGAAACCCATCGCTTCTAGAATGATACCAGAATAGAAATCCACATTCGGGAAGAGTTTCTTTTCAATGAAATACGGATCGTTCAGCGCAACTTGTTCCAACTCTTTTGCAACTTGCAAAAGGGGGTTGTCTTCGACACCAAGCAATTCCAGAACTTCATCCGCGGATTCTTTGAGAACCTTGGCACGGGGGTCTGTGTTTTTGTAAACACGGTGTCCAAAGCCCATCAGACGGAAGGGATCATCTTTATCCTTGGCGCGTGCGATAAACTCAGGGATCCGATCAACCGTTCCAATTTCACGCAGCATTTCCAAACAGGCTTGGTTTGCACCGCCATGCGCAGGGCCCCAAAGACAGGCAATACCCGCCGCGATACAGGCAAATGGGTTCGCACCAGAGGAGGAGGCCAAGCGAACCGTCGAGGTTGACGCGTTTTGCTCGTGATCTGCGTGAAGAACAAAGATGCGATCCATGGCGCGTGCCAAAATTGGGTTCACATTATATTCTTCTGCTGGGACAGAGAAACACATGTTCAAGAAGTTTGACGCGTAATCCAAATCGTTGCGTGGATAAACAAAGGGTTGCCCGATTGAATATTTATAGGCCATCGCCGCGATTGTTGGCAGTTTGGCGATCAAACGAATAGCCGCCACTTCTCGTTGCCAATCATCGCTCACATCTGTTGAGTCGTGATAGAAGGCAGACATTGCGCCCACAACGCCAACCATAGTTGCCATTGGATGTGCATCGCGACGGAACCCACGGAAGAAATAATGCATCTGTTCATGCACCATTGTGTGGCGGGTTACTCGTGTTTCGAAGTCTTCGAGCTGAGCTGCATTGGGGAGCTCACCGTAAAGCAGAAGATAAGCAACCTCTAGGAAATGGGATTGACCTGCAAGTTGATCGATTGGGTATCCACGGTGCAAAAGTTCGCCTTTGCCACCGTCAATAAATGTAATCGTGCTGTCGCAGCTTGCTGTCGATGTGAAGCCTGGATCATATGTAAAGACACCCGCCTGCGCATAGAGCTTGCGGATATCTACGACATCGGGGCCTGCAGTTGGCGAATGCATTGGAAGGTCATAGGATGTACCGTCAATGTTCAACGTCGCTGTTCTGGTCGTATCAGCCATAAATTTCCCTTTCTAAATAGACCGCCCGACTGACGTCGGGGCGGTTGGTTTTTTTTGGCACTCCGTCTAACAACGTCGAAGTAGCAAGGAATGTTATTCGCTCGCCAAAGCCAGTGCTTCGGTCAGGCGCGCGATTGTTTCATCACGCCCCAAAACCAACATCATATCAAACACACTTGGCGTAACGGCTCGTCCCGCCAATGCAGCCCGCATTGGGCCAGCCAATTTACCAAAATTGACCTCATGCGCTGCGGCGGCTGAATTACAAACCTCCTCTAGCGCGTCTCGCGTCCAGTTAACACTTTGCAACTGCGGCGTCAATGTAGACAGTATACCGTGGGATACAGAATTGAGATTCTTTAGCGCCTTTTCTTCAACCTGTAGCGGACGAGAGCTTGTAATAAATGTAGCTTTATCAAGCAGTTCGTCAAATGTCTTCGCGCGTTCTTTTAGGCAATACATGCCTTTTAACATCAGGTCATTTTGTTCGGATGAGAGGGGGGCTATCCCTTTGACCTGCATATAAGCGGTCAATTCATGCAGCAACGCAGCATCCTCGGCATGGGCGATATGCTGTCCTGAGAGATTTTGAAGTTTTTTGAAATCAAAACGCGCGGCTGATTTGCCGATTCCCTCAAGGTTGAACCACTCAAGCGCCTGCGCATCGGTGAAAAATTCATCATCCCCATGGCTCCACCCCAAGCGCGTGAGATAATTGCGCATCGCAGCAGCAGGATATCCCAACAGCTGATAATCCTCGACACCGGTTGCACCATGGCGTTTTGACAATTTCTTGCCGTCCTCACCATGGATCAGTGGGATATGCGCATAAACGGGCAAGGGCCACTCCATGGCCGTATAGATCATCATTTGACGCGCAGCGTTATTCAAGTGATCGTCCCCTCGGATGACATGCGTAATGCCCATGTCATAATCATCCACAACAACGGCCAACATATAAACAGGTGTCCCATCAGAACGTAACAAGATCATGTCATCTAATTGATCATTCTTGATCGTGACATCACCTTGAACCGCATCTTTGATCACAGTGACGCCTTCTTTGGGTGATTTGATACGGATCACATATGGGGCGTCGGGATGCGTTTCAGGATCGGCGTCACGCCACGGGCTTTGATAGAGGGTTGACTTGCCTTCAGCGCGGGCGGCATCGCGAAACGCGGCAATCTCGTCTTGGGTCGCAAAACATTTGTAGGCTTTGCCTTGAGCCAAGAGGTCATGGGCGACCTCGGCATGGCGATCCGCACGATCAAATTGGCTAACCACATCGCCATCGTAATCAAGACCAAGCCAGTCCATTCCGCGCAAAATCGCATCACTGGCCTCTGGTGTTGAGCGTTCGCGATCCGTGTCTTCGATGCGAAGCAAGAATTTTCCACCGTGCGCACGGGCAAACAACCAATTAAACAAAGCAGTGCGCGCAGTTCCTATATGCATATAGCCTGTCGGAGAAGGAGCGATACGAGTGACGACGTCGGACATGTATTAACCTTTCGGTAAGTCAGAGAAATTAGATTTGCCTCTGTCTAGCGATCTGGTGAGATAAGAACAAGCATGGTTAAAACAAGTTTAAGTCTGGCCAAGCTTTTCTTGGATCAACGCGATCATTTGTTTCATTGGTGCGCGGTTTTCCTTGGTATTGGCGTCGGGTGCTATTTTCTTCTTCCATGGGATTTGGTCTGGTTTGAGATTTTCGTTTTAGGGATCTGTGCCGTCGTTATATGTCTGCTGATTGGAAAGATGACTGTATTGGCACAAATGGCAGCAATTCTCATGGTCATGGTGATCGTTGGGATTTGTAGCGCGGGGGTGCGGACAAACTGGGTGGCCGCGCCTGTTTTAGGCTGGCCTTATTATGGGAATGTCAGGGGTGTTGTGACCAAAATTGACAGATCTGCGAGCGATGCGCTTCGATTAACGATTAAGGATGTTGTTGTTGATCGCATATCGCAACCGCGCACTCCGAAACGTGTGCGTATTGCCCTTTATGGAGAGATTCCAGAAGGGGTTTTGATCGGCAAAGACGTGTCATTGGTCGCCTTTCTGATGCCTCCCCAAGGACCAGCCGAACCAGAGGGATTTGATTTTCAACGCTATATTTGGTTCATGGGCATTGGCGCCGTGGGATACACAAAGAAACCCGTAACTGTCCTTAACAAAGCATCCTCTTGGCGGCACATGTTTTGGGCGCAACGACAGGAGCAGTTTTCCACCTTTATCCGCGCACATTTACCCGATCTAACAGGTGGGCTTGCCGCGGCTTTGATGGCGGGGGATCGGAGCTATTTGGATCAAACGCTCGTTGAGGATTTGCGCCGATCCAACTTGGCGCATCTCTTGGCGATATCTGGTTTGCACATGGGGCTTTTGTGCAGTGTCGTTTTTACGGCCGTTCGGTTTTTACTGGTTTTTCTGCGACCTTCTCAAGGCTTGGTTGACGGCAAAAAACTGGCGGCGATCTTTGCCTTGGCGTTTGGTGCCACCTATTTGTTGATTACTGGGGCAAGCGTATCTACGCAGCGTTCATTTATCATGGTGTCGGTGATGTTGGCGGCTGTCTTGGTGGATCGTCGCGTGATGAGCCTGCGAATGGTGTCTTTGGCGGCGATGGTGATTCTATTGGTGCGCCCCGAATCCTTGGTTGGTCCTGGGTTTCAAATGTCCTTTGCGGCGACACTGGCGCTTGTTGTGACGTTCAAGCGGTTCAATAGCTGGTTTCCGCACAAATTTACCTGGGCCAAAGGTCCAGCCGCGCTTTTTGTGTCCTCCTTTGTGGCGGGGCTGGCAACAGCCCCAATTTCGGCGGCGCATTTTAATCAAATCAGCCAACTAGGTCTGTTTGCCAATTTATTGTCCGTACCCATGATGAGTTTGCTGGTGGCTCCGTGTGCGTTGCTCGCCGTCGTCCTGGCCCCCTTGGGGTTAGAGGCGATCGGATTTGTCGGTGTGGATTATGGGCTACGTTGGATTGTGTTTGTGGCGCAATACGTATCAAGCTTGGATTATGCCGCGCGGCTGGTTCCCATGCCGCCGTGGTATTTTGTTCCGCTGTTTTCCCTTGGCATGCTCATCATATTGCTCTGGCAAGGGTGGGGGAAATCATTTGGAATGCTGGCTGTTATCGTGAGCTTTGTCGCATGGATCGCAACCGAACGACCCGACATTTTGATTGAGGCCCGCGGTGAATTGGTTGGTGTTATGACGGAGGAAGGCCGCAGCCTATCCAAGGAAAAAGGCGCAGGCTTTGTTGCTGATATTTGGATGGAAAATGTTGCTCAGGTTTCGACCCGAACAGAGGCCTTTGCCAATTGGCAATCAGAGGACATTTTGCATTTTTGGTCCAAAAAGGATGAAGGACGCGTGATATCTTGCGAGAGCCAACAAATCATTGTGTCCAAGATTGATGTTGCTGTTCGTGGGGACTGCCTACACTATGATCTCCGTCGCGCGCCCTATGGATCCATCGCGATTTGGACAGATGACGCTGGCCGAATTGAACGGATCAAAACGGCCAAAACTGCATCATATCACAGAATATGGACCCGTTAATAAGTACGGATCAAACCGACCAAGCGACCTTGAACCTTGACCTTGTCAGGTGACAAAATGCGCGTCGGATAGGCAGGGTTCGCCGCCTCAAGCGCAATGGCGTTATCGCGGTGAAAGAACCTCTTGAGTGTGGCTTCGTGATCTTCGACAAGGGCGACAACGATGTCCCCATTGACCGCAGTTTTCGTTTCACGGATAACAACGACATCTCCGTCATTGATCCCCGCTTCGATCATCGAATCCCCTTTAACCTCAAGGGCATAGTGTTCGCCGCCGCCACGTAGCATTTGTCCCGGAACCGCAACATTATGCGACACTTCGCTAATTGCTTCGATCGGTACACCTGCAGCGATGCGTCCCATAACAGGGAGCTCCATGGCATGGATCGCCTCAACTGGTGTCGCCGAGGGCGGCGTTGCATCAGGGCGATCGCCATCGATGACCTGTGGCACAAACCCAGAGGCGTCCCCACCCAAGCTTTCGGGTAGTTTAACAATTTCAATCGCACGTGCGCGATGGGCAAGACGGCGAATAAATCCGCGTTCTTCCAAAGCAGTGATCAAACGGTGGATCCCAGATTTAGACCGCAAATCCAACGCCTCTTTCATTTCGTCAAAAGAAGGCGGCACACCATCGCGTGTCAGCCGTTTGTTTATGAAATCCAAAAGATCCAGTTGTTTGCGCGTCAACATCACACTGCTCCTGCTTATATGTTATCTTTGTTCTACAGGTGTTCTTGTTTTGTGTCAACCGTTTTGGATTTGTTCCAGGTTACAACGGGATATACTGTATGGACTCGCCCGCTTTTTGCGGCGCTGCATCTGGCGCACGCACGACTAGGGCATTTGCATCTGACAAGACGCTCAACAGCGCGCTATCTTGGCGGTCAAAGACCGTAATCTTGCCCTCGCTTAAATGAGCGCGCATGTAATGTTCACGGTTCCCATTTTGCCCAAGGTCATGATCCAAGATAGCAGTCTGTTGCGCGCGTTCCTGTGCAGGTAGGCCCATCATTTTATCAATCACAGGTTTCAGAAAAACCTCACCACAGACCATCGCAGACACGGGGTTACCCGGTAATCCAATCAAAGGAATACCGCCCAGTACCCCAGACATCAGGGGTTTTCCCGGACGCATCCGAACCTTATAAAATTTTTGCTCAAGCCCCATATCACGCGCGGCTGCACCGACCAAATCGTGATCCCCAACCGAAGCTCCGCCGATGGTGACAATCAAATCAGCATCACTGGCCAGATCAAAAGCCGTCTGGATCGAGGCAATATTGTCCTTGGCAATCGGAAGGATGCGTGGATGTGCCCCCCATGCAGTTAGTTGCGCATAAAGGCCAAAGGTATTGGATGCGATGATTTGATCCTCGCTTGGAACCTCACCTGGCATGACCAATTCATCCCCAGTCGAAATCAAAGCCACAACAGGCTTTTTGTATACGCGAGCCTCGTGCACATTCATGGATGCCAAAAGCGCAATATCACGCGGGCTAAGCCGTCTGGGGGCGCTCAGGGTTGCCCCAACTTGGAAATCGACGCCAGCAGGGCGCACATAAAAGTTCGTGTCATACTCCGCCTGAAGGGTGATGTGATCCCCTGATAGGATCACGTCCTCTTGGATAATCACACGATCGGCCCCTTTGGGAAGGGGCGCGCCTGTGAAAATGCGCACGGCTTGATCCGACATAACGGGGGCATGAAACCGATGGCCCGCGGAGGCTTCGCCAATCACTTCAAAGGTGGCATCGGATGCGACGTCCTCGGATTTCACAGCATAGCCATCCATGGATGAGGCTGCAAACGGAGGTTGGTTGCGCTGAGCTACGGCATCTTGGGCCAAAACGCGCCCCTGGGCTTGTTTCAACGAACAAGACTCAATGCCTGTTGGGTCTACCAAATCAAAGAGGGCTTGAATGGCTTGGCTGACGGAAATCATTTCGCTTCAAAGCGGCCCGATTTTCCGCCATCTTTGAGCCTGACATGGATCCCGCCGATTTCCATTGTTTTATCAATGGCTTTGGACATGTCGTAAATCGTGAGGGCGGCAGTTGACACAGCTGTTAACGCTTCCATCTCGACGCCCGTTTGACCTGTGGTTTTGACTGTTCCCATAATCCGTACACCGGGTAGATCCGCATCCAATTCAAAGTCAACAGCAACCTTGGTAATCGCAAGCGGATGGCAAAGGGGGATAAGGTCAGAGGTCTTTTTTGCACCCATAATTCCCGCCAAGCGTGCCACGCCCAAAACATCGCCTTTTTTGGCGGTTCCGCTGGCGATCACATCAAAAGTCTCACGGTTCATTTTGATCCAAGCCGAGGCCGTCGCGATCCGTGATGTGTGATCTTTGGCCGAGACATCGACCATATGCGCATCCCCATTTGCATCAAAATGCGTCAGGCCCGACATTTAAATTCCTCCTGCAACCAATGGGTTAGCAAGCAAAGCTTTCGTGGCTTGTGCAACATCCTCTTGGCGCATCAAGCTTTCACCGATCAAAAAGCTGCGCGCCCCATAACGGGCCATATCTGCCAAATCGGCAGGCGTGTTCAACCCAGACTCTGAGATCAACAACCGATCTGCTGGCACCATACGCGACAAGGTTTTTGTCGTATCCAAGCTGGTTTCAAAGGTTTTCAAATTGCGATTGTTGATCCCAAAGAGACGTGATTTCAAGGTGCTTGCGCGTTCCAATTCTTCGGCGTCATGCACTTCGATCAGGACATCCATACCCCAGGAAAAGGCCGCATCTTCGAGTTCGCTGGCTTGAGCATCCGATACGCTTGCCATGATGATCAAAATGCAATCCGCCCCAAGGGCGCGGGCCTCAGCGACTTGATAGGTGTCATACATAAAATCTTTGCGCAATGCGGGCAGGGTGGTTGCCTCGCGCGCTTGCACGAGGAAGTCTTTGGCCCCTTGAAAGCTTGGCGTGTCTGTCAGGACAGACAAGCATGTCGCACCGCCCGTTTCATAGGCCTGTGCCAAAGTCGCAGGATCAAAATCCGCGCGGATTAGACCTTTGGACGGAGAGGCTTTTTTAACCTCAGCAATCAAGCCATAGCCAGTTTTGCTTGCCTCAAACAAACGATCCGCAAATCCCCGTGTGGGTGAGGCGGCGCGTGCTGCATCCTCAACATCGGCGAGGGGCTTTGCCGCTTTGTCCGCTGCGATTTCCTCAAGCTTGTAGGCTTTGATACGGTCTAGAACTGTCTGGCTCATGCGGCCTCCGAAGTAATGCGTGCAAGTGTCGTGATTGATGTGAGGGCGCGGCCGCTATCAATGCTGTCACGCGCCATCTCGACACCTGTTTTTAAGGTATCTGCTTTGTCCGCGATCACCAAGGCGGCGGCGGCGTTCAACAAGACCGCATCGCGATAGGCGCCAAGTTCGCCATTCATAAGCGCCATCAAAGCTTTGGTATTTACCTCAGGCGTATCGCCCAAGATGTCCGCCAATGGATGCACAGGTAGTCCTGCATCCTCTGGGTGGATTTCCATTGAGGTGATTTTGTTATCAGCAATGGCTGCAACGGCTGTTGGGCCAGTGATCGTGATTTCGTCTGATCCATCAGACCCATGCACAAGCCATGCTTTCTCGGATCCCAAGGTTTGTAGTGTTTCCGCCATTGGGTGGATCAAATCTGGGGCAAAGGCGCCGGTTAATTGACGTTTCACAGCTGCAGGATTTGTCAATGGCCCCAATATGTTAAAGATCGTTTTGCATCCTAATTCCTGACGTGTTGGCATCACGTGTTTGATCGCAGGATGATGCATCGGGGCCATCATGAATCCAATGCCAGCCTCCTTAATCCCCCGCTCGACCACATCAGAGCCGACCATAACATTGATCCCCATAAGACCCAGCGCATCAGCAGCGCCAGATTTGGACGAAAGGTTGCGATTGCCATGTTTGGCCACGGGAACACCTGCGCCCGCAACGACAAAGGCGGTTGCTGTTGAAATGTTCAATGTCCCGACACCATCGCCGCCTGTGCCAACAATATCCATAGCTTCAGAGGGTGCCGAAACGGGGACGCATTTTGACCGCATAACTGCCGCCGCTGCGGAATATTCCGCAACAGATTCTCCGCGGGCGCGCATCGCCATCAGTAATCCACCAATTTGCGACGCGGTGGCCTGACCTTCGAACAACAATTCAAAGGCCTCTTCTGCTTGAGAGCGGCTAAGCGGGCCTTCTGAGGCCGCGTAAATAAGGGGTTTCATTGCATCACTCATGCGGGCACCTTCATTATATCTACGAAATTTTGCAACAAGGCATGCCCATGTTCAGAAGCAATAGATTCAGGGTGGAATTGCACTCCCTGAATGGGAAGCTCTTTGTGTTGTAATCCCATGATGGTTCCGTCATCCAACCATGCGGTCACTTCTAAACACTCTGGAAGCGTGTCGCGATCCACAACAAGCGAATGATAACGTGTTGCTTCAAAAGGGGTCGGTAAGCTCTTGAAAAGGCCTTTATTATTGTGATGCATTGTTCCCATTTTACCATGCACGATTTCATGACAACGCACGACACGACCGCCAAAAGCTTGTCCAATGGTTTGATGCCCGAGACAAACACCAATCAAAGGCGTGCGTGTTTCAGCTGCAGCCGCGGTCAAAGCAAGGCAAATTCCCGCTTGATCCGGATCACAAGGACCAGGTGATAACAAAATACCCTCAGGCTTCATTGCCATGGCCTCTTGGACATCAATGGCATCATTGCGTTTGACCACAATATCCGTTCCCAGCTCGCCTAAATAGTGAACGAGGTTATAGGTAAAGCTATCATAGTTATCTATCAGTAACAGCATTTGTCTTTCTTTCTTGTCACATGTAATCAGGACTGGTCCTGACAGTGAAGGTCGCGTTATACATGTTCAGGGATCGCGCACAGGGTCAAGGGGCCATGCGCGTTTGTCAGGAAAAAACATGATCGAGGAATGTTGAGCGTGGCACGTGGGTTTTTGACAGGTACAGTTTGGGGCGTTGTTGTTGGCTCTGCAATCGCGGCGGGCGGATCGCTTTATGTTGGGTTGAGCAAATCTGCTCTTCCAACAGCAGAGCCCGTTGATGTTCCTGCTGGATCGGGGTTCAATGGCGCAAGAGTGGATACTGTTCCAACTGTGACGCCAACAATTGAAGCCCCAGAGCGTCCAAGCGCGCCTTCAGTGTCAGCGCCACAGCCTGAAACGATGACGCTAGCAGATAGCACTACGCAAACAGCGCAAGCTCCAGATGTTAGCATGCCAAGCGTTATGAGCGAGGGCGACGCGCCGATGTCGGCGGATCCGACCCTTGTTGCGCCAAGCGCCAGTGAAAGCGCACCTGTTTTGCCGAATGTTCAAATGGAACAACCCCAAGCCCCAACACGAGAAGCTATCGTTGGTCTGTCTCAAGATCCCGCGCAGCCCATCCTTCCCGAGATGGATGAGGCGCCTGTCGATAATCAAGCTACCGAAACAGCCGAGATTTCTGTTCCCGAAGAACCAGAAACGCCACCCAGCTTGCCAACGATTGGGCAAACTGCTCCAACTGAGCCAACGCCTGAGCCAGTTGTTGCAGAGCCTGAGGAGGTCACACCTGATCTTCCGGCTTTAGAGGCCTTTAAGATGGAGCCTGTTGAGACCAATGGCGAACCTCTCTTTTCGGTGGTCTTTATAGATGATGGCTCCTATGTTCTGGATATCGCCGCCCTTGAAAGCCTCCCATTTCCCGTGAGCTTTGCTGTTGATGCTGAGTGGGATGGGGCCGCGGACGCGCAAAGCAAATATTACGACGCAGGCTATGAAGTCGCTGCATTGGTCAGCCTTCCTGAGGAGGCACGCGGTCAGGACGTGGAAACCACATTAGCCGCCAGTGTGGCTATGGTGCCCAAGTCCCTTGCGTTCATCGAAAAAGGTGAGGGTGCTTTGCAAGTGACGCGCGAGGCGACGGCGCAAGTGGCCGGTTTTGCCAAAGAGACGGGACACGGGCTTGTCTATATCGAAAAGGGTCTGAATTCTGGTGTCACGGGTGCGACAAAAGAAGGCGTACCAGCCATCACGATCTATCGGGATTTAGATGCAAACAATCAAGATGAACGGACGATCCGCCGCTTTTTGGATGGCGCCGCCTTTAGAGCGAAGCAAGAGCGCAATATTGTTTTGACCGCACGCTTGCGTCCTGAAACCTTGTCAGCTTTGTTGTTATGGGCCCTGCAGGATCGGGCGAAAACAGTGGCGATTGTTCCCTTGTCGCAAGTCATGAAAAATCTGGAAAACTAATTAGTTTCCAGATTTTTCGGCAAACATCGCCGCATCCGCAGCTGCGCGACGGATTGCGTTCGATTTGTGAACGGTCTCTTGATATTCCGCCTCTGGATCGCTGTCGTAGACTACGCCGCCGCCTGCTTGGATGTAGAGCTTGCTGTCTTTGACAATGGCTGTGCGGAGTGCGATGCACATATCCATATCGCTACCCGCGCTGAAATAGCCAACGCCGCCACCATAGACGCCGCGTTTTTCGGGCTCTAGTTCATCAATGATTTCCATTGCGCGAACCTTTGGGGCTCCGGATACTGTTCCTGCTGGCATGCCGGCGAAAAACGCACTGAGCGCGTCTTGATCATCATTGAGTTCCCCAACGACGTTCGAGACGATATGCATCACGTGGCTATAGCGTTCGATAATGAATTGTTCTGTCGGTGTGACAGTGCCGACTTTGGCGACACGACCGACATCATTGCGACCAAGATCCAGCAACATCAAATGCTCTGCCAATTCCTTTTTGTCAGCTAGAAGATCGGCTTCTAATGCATTGTCTTCTGCGACTGTGGCCCCACGTGGACGCGTGCCTGCGATTGGGCGAATGGTGACTTCTTTGTCAAAGACGCGCACCAAAATTTCAGGGCTTGCACCAATGACTTGGAATTCGCCAAAATTGAAGAAGAACATGAACGGCGAGGGGTTCGTGCGTCGCAATGAGCGATACAAAGCAAAGGGTGGATGTGGAAAATCCTGCGTCCACCTTTGCGATGGAACAACCTGAAAAATATCACCGGCGCGAATGTAATCCTTGGCTTTTTCAACCGCGCCCAAATAGGCGTCCTTGGCAAAGTTTGACACAGGCGCACCTGCCTCAAGGCTTTGACCCAGATTGCGCGTTTCAGGAACGGGCCGATCCAGATCACGCATCGCATCAGATAACCGCTCAGCCGCCTGTGCATAGGCCGCACGCGCAGAGATGTCAGAGTTGTGCCAAATTGGGGAAACCAAGGTCACATCGCCTTTGACCGCATCCAAAACAGCAATCACCGAGGGACGCACAAATTGCGCATCGGGAAGTCCAAGGGGATCTGGGTTCACATTCGGCAAATGTTCCACCAAGCGGATCATATCATAGCCAAGGTAGCCAAAGAGACCCGCGGCAGATTTCGGCAGGTCAGCAGGAAGGTCAATTTTGCTTTGATCTAAAAGCGTGCGAAAGGCTGTGAGAGGGTCCTCATCACAGGGAACAAAGGCCTCTTCGTCAAAGCGCGCGGAGCGGTTGATAAAGGAGTCCGCACCGTGACATTTCCAAATCAAATCAGGCTTCATGCCGACAATGGAGTAGCGCCCACGGGTATCACCGCCCGTTACGGATTCTAGAACAAAGCTGTCCTTAGCCGCGCTGCCAAGTTTCAACATCAAGGACACAGGTGTGTCCAAATCGGCCGCTAAGCGCGTGTAAATGACCTGATTTTTACCTGCGGCATAGCCCGCTTCGAAATCAGAATAGTCAGGAAGAAGTGACATAGCGGTCCTTACTGAAAGTTAGCATGCACGGCGTTGAGCGCGGCTTGATCAAGTTCAATGCCAACACGTTGACGAATTTGCATCGCATAGGCATCAAAGACATCTTGGGACAAGCTAGAGGCAAGCTGATTTTCGATTTGCGCGCGGATTGCAGCGGCGTCAGATGTGTCGGATTGCCCATCTTCGATCGCATCCAAAAGGACTACATGAACGGCTTCAATTCCTTCGATCAATGCTGTGTCAGCCTCAGTGAGATCAAAGACTTTGGCCAAAACTGCAGGCGGTAGATCATCAAGAAAATCGCCCCGTGTCATATTTTCAAAGGTCTGAATTTGCGAAGCGGTCTCCGCCAAATCAAAACTTGCACCAGTGATGAGGGCCGCTTGTTCCTTGAGCGCGTCTAGAGTTGTTTGCTCTAACCATTGTGCCTCAACCGCATCGCGCACCTCAGCCAATGGCTGTGGACGCGGATCGATTATTTCGTCCAAGCGCATCGCGAAAATACCGCCATCTTCCAGCTGCATCACCTGTGGGAAATCACCCTCAGTGAGTTGGGCAGCTTCGTCTTGGAACCCTGCATATCCAGCGATATCACCATCAACACCGGCAAAATAATCAATCGTGCCAAGCGTCATCTCTGTTTCGCTGACGAGCTCTTCTAATGTTGCGCCTGCGGCCAAGAGATCATCGACATCCATGCTTTGGGATTCAATTTGGCGCCGCGCGCGTTCAAGCGCCAATTCATCGCGCAAGTCACGAGAGACGTCTTCAAATGGTGTGCTCTCTGCGGACAGGATCGCATTCACGCGAAAGAGGGCTGGACCAAGATCGGTTTGCAGAGGGCCAACAACACCCCCGAGCTCAGCCGCGAAAACCGCATCACCTGCTGTACCAAGATCAGCCAAAGAGACATCCCCAAGATCAATATCAGCCAAGGCAAGGCCGCGCGTTTCAACAATAGCGTCAAACGTTTGTTCGCCGGACGTGATTTCAGCCAAGGCCGCAGCGGCAGCCGCGTCATCCAAGAAGGGCAACCGTTCAACAAGACGCTTTTCAGGACGATTATAATCTTGAGCGCGCGAGTCATAAAGTTCGCGAACCGCAGATTCCTCAACATCAATGCTATCAATCATCATATCAGGCGTTAGCTTTGTGTAGGTAATGCGCTTGCTCTCTGGAAGGGTGTAGTCGGCAATGCGCTCTTCATAAAAGCCGTTAAGCTCGCCCTCTGTCGCGGGGGCTATGGGCGTATCAAGATGTGAGGCGTCGAGTGTCATAACGCGAAAGCTGCGCTCTTCTAATAAAAACGACACAACCGCATCGACATAAGCGTCATTACTTGCAATGCCAGCCAGAACACTTGCCTGAAGCAATGTACGCGCGGCTTCTGCGCGGATCTGCTCTTCGAATTCTTCTTCGCTCAGGCCCGCATTTTCGAGAGCAAAGCGATAGGTCTCGCGATCAAATTCACCACTGATGTTGCTAAAGGCGCCAATATCAACCAGACGCTTTGCCACTTCATTATCACCGACCGAAAGCTCAATTTCAGCAGCCTCGTGATCGAGCGCCTTTTCCATGACCAAACGGCTAAGAACACGTTGATCTAATCCAAAGGCTTGTGCCTGTTGGAATGTTAGGCGCTGACCAAATTGTTGTGAGGAGGCGTCAATTTCGTTTTGCAAGGCACGCGCATATTCATTGACGGAAATGGACTGTGTCCCAACCTTGCCAACGTTTTGAATATTACCAGAGAGGCCCGTCGCCCCAAACCCAGCGAGACCCACAACCAACAACGCCAAAAGCGTCCATACAAAGAATTTAGAAATTGAATTTCCGCGCGTTGCCATTCGAACCTCACCCATCAGAGTTTATTTTCCCGAATATCTACGCGCCCTTTTCGATAGGAGCAAGACGATAGGGCAGATTTGTCAGCCTTTCTATCAATATTTGCATCTGTTTTTCATCAATATTGGCGAATGCAATGCGCAGATGCCGTTCTGTTCCTTGTTGGTCCGGCGGCAAAAACATATCACAAGGCAGCGCAAGAATATGTTGGTCATGCACCAAGTGCTTGCAAAAGCTCAGCGCATCCATGTCATAGGAATAAGCCACATAAGCAAAATATGCCCCGCACCCCAAGAGAGACCACCCTTGCGGCTCAAGCGCGGCGAAGAGGCTTCGAAACTGGGCTTGCTTTTTCAGCGTTGCAAGGCGTTCCTCATTGACCCAATCGGTGAGGTGTTGCACTCCGAACAAAGCGGCCTCTTGTCCAAGAAGTGTTGGGCAAATGGTGACTGTGTCTAAAAATTTTTCTACCTCAGCTAAAAGGTCCGGATGTCCAATAATCGCCCCAACGCGATGCCCGGTAAGGCGGTAAGCTTTGGAAAAGGAATACAGCTGAATAACTGTGTCAAAGACGTCCTCTTGCTGCAATAGGTCATGCGGCGCTGCATCGTAGGAGCGGAAATCTTTGTAGGTTTCGTCTAGAATTAATTTAATGCCATGCGATTTTGCCAGCTCATAAAAAGCGTCAATCGTGGCTCGAGGATATTCAACCCCCGTGGGATTGTTCGGAGAGACAAGACAAATCGCGCGCGTTTTCGGCGTGATCATGCCAGCCGCTACAGAGACATCTGGGATCAAAGCCTCATCCAAAACCAAGGCCGTTGTCGTGATTTCAGACATATCCAGCCACATTTTATGATTGAAATACCACGGGCTTGGGATGATGATTTCATCTCCTTTGGATGCAATGGCCGCGATGACCGCACAGAAGGCCTGATTACATCCAGATGTAATGGCGATGTTGGTATGAGACACAGCCGCCGTGCCATAATCCTCAGACCAGTGATCCGCCAATGCCTCCCTCAGGCGGTCCAATCCCAAAATCGCGCCATATTGATGAACCACTGGGTTGTTGGCGACCAAATCGGCCATGTGAGCTAACATATCGGGATGTGGCGGCGCTGTCGGGGCCGCTTGCGAGACATCTATCAGAGGGAAATCGTCGGTTGGTGAAATCTCAGCCAGCCATGTTTTGGCGACTTTGATAGGGGCAGGGGCCGTTAATGCAGTGCGGCCCTTGCCTGTGGTATGCGTGGCAGTCTCCGCCACATTAATCCTTGCCGCGATACGGCTCGACATATTGCAATGCCATGTCCCATGGGAAAAAGATCCACGTATCTTGGCTCACCTCAGTGATAAAGCTATTCACCATCGGGCGACCCATTGGTTTGGCATAGACCGTTGCAACATGCGCTTTGGGCATATGGGCCCGCACAACTTCTAATGTTTTTCCTGTATCGACCAAATCGTCGATCACCAAAACACCTTCGCCATCGCCGATCACAGACATGTCGGGGGACTTGATAACTTGAGGTTCAGATTGGCTTTGGTGGTTGTAGGATTTAACGGAAATCGTATCGACCATGCGAATGTCCAATTCACGCGCAACAATCATCGCAGGCGCCATGCCACCACGGGTGATAGCGACAACAGCTTTCCATGCGCCATTATCAGGCCCTTGACCATCGAGACGCCAAGCCAGCGCACGTGCATCGCGGTGCAATTGATCCCAGCTGACGTGAAATCCTTTTTCGTGTGGAAGACGATCGCTCATTAATCTTTCCTTCCTGTGACCACGTCGATATCTGGCGCATCAACAGCCTTCATCCCAACAACATGATACCCCGCATCAACATGCAGGTTCTCACCCGTCATACCCGATCCTAAATCAGACAAGAGATAGAGCGCCGTGTTGCCAACTTCATCAATCGTGACATTGCGACGGAGAGGAGAGTTCAATTCGTTCCATTTCAAGATGTAGCGGAAATCACCGATTCCTGAGGCTGCCAATGTTTTTATTGGCCCTGCTGAAATCGCATTAACGCGAATGTTATCTTTACCGAGATCTTCTGCCAAGTATTTGACCGAAGCCTCAAGAGCCGCTTTCGCAACGCCCATGACGTTGTAATGTGGCATCACTTGCTCTGCGCCATAATAGGTCATGGTCAGCATCGAGCCGCCATTTTTCATGAGCTTTTCTGCGCGATTTGCGACAGCGGTAAAGGAGTAAACCGAGATGTCCATTGTCATTGCAAAATTGTCGCGCGACGTGTCAACATAGCGTCCACGCAACTCAGATTTTTCTGAAAAACCAACAGCATGCACGACGAAATCAATCTGACCCCAGCGTTCTTCTATTGCCGTGAACAAGGCATCAACACTATCCATGTCAGTAACGTCGCATTCCACCAAGAAATCGCTGCCGACTTTTTCAGCCAAAGGAGCCACACGTTTCTTGAGCGCCTCACCCTGATAGGAAAACACCATCTCTGCACCGGCATCGCCTAATGCTTTGGCAATGCCCCACGCAATCGACTTATCATTGGCAAGTCCCATAATAAGACCACGTTTGCCAGCCATTAGAATATTTGACATTCGGTTATCTCCACCCATTTTGCCTTTTAGTACCGTTTAGGGCATTGCGCCCATAGCATCAAGCAGCATGACACGTTAGTCTGGCGACAATTGGCATTAATAGAACAAGAGGCACTCCATGAGCACCAAAGACATCTTTGCAGGGGATAACCCAATCGAGATCGCAAAACGCTGGCTAAGCGAGGCGGAGGGTAGCGAGATCAACGATCCCAATGCGATCGCCCTGTCGACGGTTGATGCCTCAGGCATGCCGAATGCGCGTATGGTTCTCTTGAAAGACATCGAAGATAACGGATTTGTCTTTTACACAAATTACGGCAGCCAAAAGGCCCAAGAAATGGACTCCGCAGGTAAGGCCGCCTTTGTCATGCATTGGAAATCGTTGCGCCGCCAAGTGCGCGTGCGTGGTATTGTTGAGAAAGAAGAGGGACCTCAAGCAGACGCCTATTATAACTCGCGATCCCTAAAGAGCAGATTGGGCGCTTGGGCCTCTCAGCAATCGCAACCCTTGTCGTCACGGGCGGCTCTGATTGCCGAAGTTGCCAAAGTCACCGCCGCACAGGGAACAAATCCGACGCGTCCACCGTTTTGGGGGGGATTTCGGATTATACCTTTGGAGATTGAGCTCTGGGCCGATGGTGACTTTAGGTTGCATGACCGATTTGTTTTTAAACGTCAAAGAGTTAGCGACTCGTGGGGTAAACAAAGGCTGAACCCGTAATTTAGTGCTTCGTGAGTAAAATTTCGCGTCACGCGAATTGCAAGTACCTGATATACAACGATTTATTATTGTTGCAATCCATAAGTATATTATAGCAAGACTATAAGTGGGATGAACAAGAAAATCGGTGATTGACGTGGGACAAGATAACGAGCAGCAAACGCTGAATGGAATTGTGAAATGGTTCGATCCAGCTAAAGGATTTGGCTTCATAGTTTCAGAAGAAACAGGAGACGATGTTCTCTTGCACGCTAACGTTTTGCGTAACTTCGGGCAAAGCTCAATTGCTGATAACGCTAGAATAACCTTTTTAGGGCAGAACACAGATCGCGGTATGCAGGCTGTCGAGATCGTTACTGTTGAAGCTCCTCAAATGTCATCCGCGCCTTTAGCAGATTTTGAGGAAGTTGATTTACAAGACCTAAAGTTATTGCCGCTCCTTCCTGCGCGCGTGAAGTGGTTTGACAAGGGCAAGGGATTTGGCTTTGCAAATGCCTTTGGTGATAGCGCTGATATATTTGTTCACATCGAAGTCTTGCGTCGCTCTGGACTTGCTGATTTGATAGCAGGCGAAGCCGTAAGCTTGCGCATAATGAATGGCAAGCGTGGCAAAATGGCCGCTGAGGTTTGTCCATGGGAAAACGCGCAAACAAAATAACAGCAAGTGTTCTAGCCGTCCTCACTTACTTGATAGTGTCAGGTATGGGCGTTGCGCAGTCTTGTGACAATGATACCGCCACAATAACTGGCGGTTTTGGATCTGCTAATTTTACAGTAGAGGTCGCGATCACACCTGAGGAGCAAGCTCAAGGGCTCATGTATCGCACCTCCATGGACAAGATGTCTGGCATGATCTTTGAATTTCCCAGAGAAAAACGCACGTCTTTCTGGATGAAGAATACACTCCTTCGTCTGGATATGATCTTTGCCGATCAAACTGGTGAAATCGTCAATATCCACGAAAATGCTACCCCCCTCGATGAAACACCTGTTTTTGGCGGTGAGAGGATTAAATTTGTACTGGAGCTGAATGCAGGTTTGGTCTCTCTCCTAGGGATTTCAACAGGGGACCACCTGTCAAATCCGAACAATTCAGAGGACTTAACTTGGGTCTGTCAATGATTTGAAAAAAATTATGTATTTCCTTCTTTTTTATGGAAATAGGCCTTTTCAAATCGAAAGACATTGTTTAGACACCGCGTCAGTCGGGGCGTAGCGCAGCCTGGTAGCGCGACGGTTTTGGGTACCGTAGGTCGCAAGTTCGAATCTTGCCGTCCCGACCATTTTAAAAACATTGTTATGACTATTAGCTAGGGTAGCTTTGCCCAGGTTCACTTCGGTCGTATTGGCCGTAGAAATAACAAAGCGCCCAACAGATGTGGGCGCTTTTCTTGGTTTTGGGTTAGATTAATCTTTTGGGTTCATTGTGAACATAAAGATTTGACCACCTGCGTCGCCGCCATTGGCTTCAACTGCGCCAGATGATTCAGAGCGCGCTTGAACAACACCGATGAAGGTTTGATCTGCAGTTGCAATGGTTCCGCGTACGTCTTGGCGACCTGTGCCAGCCAATTCATCCATTGAATAGAAAGAACCGTCTGCTTTGCGTTCGATCAAGGCTGTGACAGGCCATGAGCCAGAAAACTCACTTGTGCCTGGCTTTGTGAACGCATCACCCAAGGCGGACACGCCCGCTTGGTAACGTGAGCTGAACTTGCCGCCGGCTAGGCCGAGCAAATGCGCATCAGTGACGTTCATGTCGCCATCGATCGTCAAAACATACTTACGCTCGCCGTAATCGTTGCCTGAATCTTCGTCAACGATGAGGTATTCCCCGTCAGATGTTTTTGACCAGTAAAGGCCATCAGGTGCAACCATTTGGGCAACGGCTTTTTCCATGTGCGTAGACGCATCACCATCAACCGTTTTGCCTTCGTTGCCGATCTTGAGCGTGAGGGCGCCGTCAACCGCGGCCACTGTGCGTGTCACTGTTGCAGGCAAGGCTGCTGGAAGTGTTTCGCCATCGAAGTCGAAAGCACCGAAATCAACCGCGAACAAGCCGCCTTTGTTTGTCATGTTGGCAAAATAGCGTGGTGCGCCAGATGGATCCCCAGCAACATGCTCAACTTTGCTGTCACCGTTGAAATAGATGTGACCTTCAGGCTGTTCTTTTTCGTTTTCCCAAAGCATCATTTCTGTGTCTTGTACGGCAACTGGCTTGTCCCATCCGCCCCATTGGTAGGATGTTGGAACATAAGTTGCAGCAAATGAATTTGGTGCATCCGCATCGCGAATGTAGTCATCAATCATTTTGCTTGCTGGGTTTGGTTCATCAACCAATTGTGCCGCTGTTTCGTTTGTCACAGCCATGCCGTAGAGTTTACCGAACAACAAACCATTACGTGCCAAGAAGCTGTCGCGCTCATTCGCTGTTGCATAGTCGATTTTTGAACCGTCGGCATTGCGATCTTTCATGCCGACGTAAACTTTAAGTGGGCTTGGCTCTTGGCCGTGGTTGTAGCCAGATGTGACGACAACAACGTAATCTTTGTGACCCGAGTTGATCGGCATCATTTTTTCATAGCCTGTTTGACCCAAAGCAGGGGCGGTGTAGGCAACGCCGTTTGCGATGTCGACAACAACACTGGCTAGGCCCATAGTCGCCGCTGAGTCCGCAGAACCCGCTGGGAACATACGTCCGATTTCCCATTCTTCAGCCGCGAGCCAAACATCATCCGCAAAGCCCATGCCTTGACCGTATTTATTGGCTTCTTCGTACCAAGCGCCACAGAAGCTTTGGAAGAAATAGTCAGCTTCGCTGAGACGTGATTTTGCAGCGAATGGGATCAACGTGCCGTCTGGGCGTGTTTGGTTGCCCCATATTCCGGCCAAGTCTGTTGGATCATATGACGGTGCCGCAACTTTTTCGCCAAACGCATTGTAAACTGTGTGGAACAGTTTGCCTGAGCCTTTGACCATTGTCGCAGCGGCCGCGTCTGTTTTCATGAAATCAGCAAATGCTGCGCGGTCGAAGTCGATTGTGTGGATGTGTGATCCAGTGAAAGAAACGCCGTTCTCCATAACCCATGGGTATGTTTCAGGCTTTGGCGCGCGGCCCATAGTCGCGTAAGATTCGGACTGATACACAACACGTACTGTGTCATTGTCTGCCAACCATGCCGCTTGACCATCTGGGTAGCCAGTAAGTGCCATGCCTGTCTCGGCGTCAACTTCACCAACTGTGGCGAGGGCTTTGAAATTCGCATACGGGAAATTGGTGTTTGCGCTTTCGCCATCTTTCAATTCAGATGTTGCCAAGCCTGCTTCTGGGATCAAAGCGGTTGTTTGGCCAATAGTTTTTGCACTGTGACCACCAGCATAAGCAGTCAAAGCAGTTGTCATCATCAAAGGCGCGCCCAAGACGATTGAGGACAGTCGGAAAAAGGTCATAAAAGACTCCCTGTTGAGGTTGTAATACTTAAGGTGTCGTCATCAAACGTAACCAGAAGGGCAAAATTTTGTGACAGTTCGGTAAATTCTTCTTGGGGATTGGCTTGGCGCGAATTTTCGACTGATGCGTTTTAGCAACCTCTCCAAAAACCTTACAATAAATTTTTCATTTATCCGTCAGGCTATGTGCCTCCATAGATTCGGATGGTGGGGTGTGTGAGGCAGTACGCGAACAGAAAAACCTAAACCCTACTAGTTCAACAGTTTTTCAAAATTGAGATCAGGACAGGGCCTAACTTACAAAAGTTAGGATGCGTCAGATCACGTCCGTAGATTTATGGCGTCAATTAGAAACTGATTGAAAAATTCAAAAATAATTATTGACGACTTGTGCGATAACACGTCAATTAGTGGGACCGCAAAATAAGGCATACTACATGTTGTGTAACTTTGGTTCGTAGGTGTCTTGGTGGATTAGGCTTTTCAGCGCTGACATAGGACTGCTCAATTGGGCTAACACCTGTGCGGCGTGTACTATAATTGATTTGGGACAGGACGTAACATGAAAATCGAACGCAAGTTTACGACGGCAGGACAAGACGCATATAGCGCAATCGAATTCACAACGACCACTTCGGAAATCCGCAATCCTGATGGGACCATCGTGTTTCATTTAGACAACGTCGAAGTCCCGAAAACATGGTCTCAAGTTGCAAGTGACGTGATTGCGCAGAAATATTTCCGCAAAGCTGGCGTTCCAACTGAGCTGAAGCGCGTCAAAGAAAAGGACGTTCCAGAATTTTTGTGGCGTTCGGTTCCTGCTAAATCTGATACGCCGATCGTTGGCGAAACCTCGTCCAAACAAGTGTTTGATCGTCTTGCCGGGGCCTGGACCTATTGGGGTTGGAAAGGTGGGTATTTCACCACCGAAGAGGATGCACAGGCCTATTTCGACGAAATGCGCTTTATGCTTGCCACGCAAAAAGCCGCGCCTAACAGCCCACAATGGTTCAACACGGGTCTTCACTGGGCCTATGGAATTGATGGACCGAGCCAAGGCCATCACTATGTAGATTACAAGTCAGGCAAATTGGTTGCCTCCAACTCAGCTTATGAACATCCACAGCCACATGCGTGTTTCATCCAATCCGTCAGCGATGATTTGGTAAACGACGGTGGTATTATGGATCTCTGGGTGCGTGAAGCGCGCTTGTTTAAATATGGCTCTGGAACGGGCTCAAACTTTAGCTCTTTGAGAGGCGCGGGAGAAAGCCTCTCTGGGGGGGGCAAGTCGTCTGGTTTGATGGGGTTCCTAAAAATTGGGGATCGCGCGGCAGGTGCCATTAAATCAGGCGGCACGACCCGTCGTGCGGCCAAGATGGTGATTGTGGATGCCGATCACCCCGACATCGAAGAATTCATCAACTGGAAGGTGAAAGAGGAACAAAAAGTGGCGAGCATCGTTGCTGGTTCCAAAATGCACGAACAAAAGCTGAATGAAATCTTCGCGGCCATTCGTGCATGGGATGGAAGCAGCGAAGATTCTGTTGATCCTTCAAAGAACCCATCTCTGAAATCAGCGATCCGATCAGCGAAAAAGGTAGCAATCCCTGAAACCTACGTAAAACGTGTTTTGGACTATGCGCGCCAAGGCTATGAAGGCATCGAATTCCCAACCTATGACACAGATTGGGACTCTGAAGCCTATGCATCGGTGTCTGGTCAAAACTCAAACAACTCAATCCGCGTGACAGATGACTTCTTGCAAGCCGTTGAAAAAGACCGCGATTGGAATTTGATCAGCCGCGTGAATGGCGAAGTCACCAAAACCATCAAAGCGCGCGATCTCTGGGAAGATGTTGGACATGCGGCTTGGGCCTGTGCGGATCCAGGCATCCAATTCCACGACACAGTCAATGCATGGCATACGTGTCCAGAAGATGGCGCAATTCGCGGATCAAACCCGTGTTCTGAATATATGTTCTTGGATGATACGGCGTGTAATTTGGCGTCAATGAATTTGCTGACCTTCCTGAAGGATGGCAAATTCCAAGCGGATGATTTTATTCATGCCTCTCGCCTGTGGACAGTGACCTTGGAAATCTCTGTCATGATGGCACAGTTTCCGTCCAAGGAAATTGCACAACGCTCTTATGATTTCCGCACGCTCGGACTTGGCTATGCCAATATCGGTGGTTTGCTCATGAACATGGGCTTTGGCTACGACAGTGACGAAGGCCGCGCCCTATGCGGTGCGATCACAGCGATCATGACAGGTGTGTCCTATGCAACCAGCGCCGAGATGGCCGGTGAATTAGGTGCATTCCCAGGTTATGCCAAGAACGCAGAGCATATGCTCCGCGTGATCCGCAATCACCGCACAGCGGCCTATGGTAAAACTGACGGCTATGAGGCGTTGAACGTTAACCCAGTCGCGCTTGATCACGGCAATTGCCCAGATCAGGACTTGATTGCCCTGTCCAAAGAATGCTGGGACGAAGCGCTGCGTTTGGGGGAAAAGCACGGATATCGTAACGCTCAAGTCTCTGTCATCGCGCCCACAGGCACCATCGGTTTGGTGATGGATTGTGACACAACAGGCATCGAACCTGATTTTGCCTTGGTGAAATTCAAAAAGCTTGCGGGTGGTGGGTATTTCAAAATCATCAACCAATCCGTTCCTGCATCCTTGACAAAACTTGGCTATAAATCTTCTGAAATTGAAGAAATCGTCTCTTATGCGGTTGGCCATGGCTCAATCGGCAATGCGCCTGTGATCAATCATACCAGCCTTGTGGGTCACGGATTTTCCAAAACAGAAATCGACAAGATCGAAGCGGCTCTTGGATCCGCCTTTGATATCCGCTTTGTATTCAATCAATGGACGCTTGGCGCGGATTTCTGCACGCAAGTTTTGGGCATTCCAAATGACAAGCTGAATGATCCGTCTTTTGATCTCTTGCGTCACTTGGGCTTTAGCCGCGCAGAAATAGATGCGGCCAATGATCATGTCTGTGGCACAATGACATTAGAGGGGGCACCGCACCTTAAGGAAGAGCATTACAGCATCTTTGATTGCGCCAACCCATGCGGTAAAAAAGGCAAGCGTTATCTGTCGGTTAACAGCCACATCTTCATGATGGCAGCGGCGCAATCTTTTATTTCTGGAGCGATTTCCAAGACAATCAACATGGCGAATGACGCATCCATCACCGACTGTCAAAAGGCTTATGAGCTCAGCTGGTCCTTGGGTGTAAAAGCCAATGCACTTTATCGCGACGGATCAAAATTGTCGCAACCTTTGGCCGCGGCCTTGGTCGAGGACGATGAAGAGGCGGCAGAAGTGCTTGAAACTGGATCAACACAGGAAAAAGCAGCCGTTTTGGCGGAAAAGATCATCGAAAAAGTGATCGTCAAAGAGATCCACAAATCCGAGCGCTCCAAGATGCCTGAACGTCGCAAAGGGTATACGCAAAAGGCCATCGTGGGCGGTCACAAAGTGTACTTGCGCACGGGTGAATATGCGGATGGGTCGCTTGGTGAAATCTTCCTTGATATGCACAAAGAGGGCGCCGGGTTCCGCGCCATGATGAACAACTTTGCCATCGCGGTTTCTGTTGGGCTTCAATACGGGGTGCCGCTAGAGGAATTTGTTGATGCGTTCACCTTTACCAAATTTGAACCTGCCGGCATGGTGCAAGGCAACGATAGCATCAAGAACGCCACATCTATCCTAGACTATATCTTCCGCGAATTGGCCGTGAGCTATTTGGATCGCACTGATTTGGCGCATGTCAAACCAGAGGGCGCATCCTTTGATGATCTTGGTCGTGGTCAAGATGAGGGTGTTTCCAATGTTAAACAGGTAAGTGAAGATCGCGCCTCTAAGTCATTGGAAGTGCTGAAACAAATCAGCTCATCAGGGTATTTACGCAAGCGCGTTCCTCAGGAATTGGTAGTCTTGCAAGGGGGGCAAAATACGGCCTTTGACCTAAGCACAATGTCCGATCCTTTGGCAGCGGTACAAACCTTGGTTCCTGAAACCAAAGCGGCCATAGAAACGGCACCGATGGATGCGCGGACCAAAGCGAAAATGCAAGGATACGAGGGCGATCCCTGTGGAGATTGCGGTAACTACACTTTGGTGCGCAATGGAACCTGTATGAAATGCAACACCTGCGGTGGAACCTCTGGGTGTAGCTAAGACCAATTAGAACACGGGGCGAGTGCGCTCGCCCCATGACGCAGCTCAAGCCGCAGGCATGTAATTTCCGAGCAGTATAGATGAGCTTGAGCGACGAGACTGGGGGCCAGTGGCCCCCGTTTTTTTGGGCTGTCTTGTTAAAGAGGAAGCGCTGTTGTGTCCTTGATGCTTTCCATAACGAAAGAGGCGGACACATCGCTGAGATGCAAATTCTGCGTCAATTGTTGATAAAGCTGATCATAGTCCTTCATGTCCCGCACTCGCGCTTTGATCAGATAATCGAGATCGCCTGACATGCGATACACGCTTTGAATATGAGGCAACATACGAGCAACCCGGCTCAGATCTTCTGCCCAGCTCGGCGTGTGCTGAGAGGTTTTTATTTGAATAAAGACGGTTAACCCGACCTCCAACTGATCAGGATCGAGCAAGGCGACACGTTTTGTAATATATCCAGCTTGTTCTAATAATTTGATCCGTCGCCACACGGCATTACGCGACAGGTTCACCGCCTCCGAAATCACATCAACGGATTGATCGGAATCATGTTGTAAAAAATCAAGAATTCTTTTGTCTGTGGTGTCTAGCATCATACATATGACATATGAATAAACTCAACACAACGCAATCGCAAAATATATGTGGTCTTTGGGATAAACTTAACAAAGTGTTTTGTTATCTTCCCCATAAAGGAGACAACACAATGTTACAGAAAATATTCCTAGACCACCCGCGCCACGTAAACAAAAGCTATTTTGAGCATCTTCTCTTTGCTCTCAAGTTTTCAGGCACGCTGTACCTCGCGGCTGGGGCCGCCCTCGTTCACTCGATTATCCCCTGTGCCTGCGAGAAAACCGCAAGCCGCTTGGTTGCCAAGCTTTATGACAAGACGCATAACCGTGGATCTTAGGAGGATGTGACACGCTCGTGTTTGTTCATCCTAAGGGCAATCACATAGGCAATGAGGCTCGTTCCTAAAACACCCAAAATTTGCGCAAGCGGGGTTCCATCAAAAAATTGACCGATGATCCCTGCAAAAATTGCAGACAATACCGTTGCGATCGCCCCCATGATTGAGGTCGCAGTCCCTGCAATATGCCCAAGCGGTTCAAGCCCGAGCGCGGTGAGATTGCCAAGTGTCATGCCTGCGCCAAAAAAGATTGTAACAACCCAACCGACGTAGATGAAAAACCAAATCTCACGGGACAGACTACTCAGTTGGAAAAGGGCCAGCATTACGAGCGCGATCAGAAGCTGGCCCAACAATGCCGCCGTAATCAAACGCCGCATCCCAAAGCGCATAACCAACATCGCGTTTAAAAAGCTCGCACTGCCTGCAAGGATTGCAATAAACGCAAACCAATAGGGGAACGTGTCTGCACGGTCGAAATAGATGTCAAAAATCGGCTGCACCAGCATGATCGACAAGAACAAAACCGTATAGGCCAAGATCTGAACCAGTATTGACAGACGCACCATTGGCAACTTTGCCATTTCATTTAAAGCTTGCAAGAATGCACTCATCCGAAAAGGGCGCTTGTTTTCAGATGTTATTGGCTCAACGATGCGCACATGCATCCAAACTGTTCCGATGACAACAAAAATAACAAAGGCGGCGAATATCCCGCGCCAATCAGAAAGCCAAATGATAAAGCTACCAATCATCGGGGCAATCGCTGGTACCAAGGTAAAGACCATCATGACAAAGGAATTGATTTTGGCCATTTCGCGACCCTTGAACAAATCTCGGACCAAGGCTTGCGAAACGACCCGGGGAGCTGCGGCGCCAATGCCCTGACAGGCGCGCGCGATGAGCATTACTTCAATGCTCTGCGCCCAAAAGGCGGCGAGGGACGCCACGGTATAAATAACAGCCCCTCCTAAGATGACGGATTTCCGCCCAAAACTGTCTGACAATGGCCCCGCGATTAACGTACCAAGCCCCAAACCGCCGATGAAAAACACCAAAACGAGCTGAATGCGGTTGGGCGTGTCTGGTGTCAATTCCTGCGCCATATCGGGCAGGGCGGGCAACATCCCATCGATAGAAAAAGCGATTGTTGCGACCAACATCGCCATCAAGGCAATGAATTCGATCCGTCCTATCGTTTGTGTGGAGTGAGACATTTAATTTGTATCGGTCTCTTTGAGCTGTGCCTTGATATCGGAAATTACCTGTCGCCATAAATCAGGGGGCTGCGCCCCTGGAACCGCATGCTGATTGGCGACAATAAAGGTCGGAACGGAATTTACCCCCATTTCACGAGAATGGGCATCCCGTGATTTAATCAGATCGATATCTTCATCCCCGGACAATAATTTCAATGTCACAGCCGCATCCATACCAGCGCTATCTGCGATGTCTGCGAGGACTTCATGATTGCCGATATCGCGTCCTTCGACAAAATACCCTTTGAACAGGGCGTTCACCACGCGTGTTTGATGGCCTTCAATGCCCGCCCAATGGATCAAGCGATGTGCATCTAGCGTGTTTGGCGTGCGCTGAATGCCTTCAAAATTGATGTTCAACCCGGCTTTTTCCGCATTCTCAACAACGGGCGCATAGGCTTTGACTGCACCGTCTTTACCGCCAAACTTCTGTTCTAAATAGGCACGACGATCCATGCCGTCCTTGGGCATGTCGGGATTAAGCTGAAACGGGTGCCATTCAATCACAAAGGGATGATCCCCTTCGGCCTCAAGCGCACGGTCAAGGTAAGATTTGCCGATATAGCACCAAGGACAAATTGGATCGGATAGAATATCAAGTTTAACCAAGGGTGGCTCCTAAAAAATTGACTAGCTCTTTGCGAGAGAGTTTACTGTTTGCGCCAGTGGGGAGGCGCTCAATGCGTCTGTACTCTTTGGGTTGCTTGTAACTGGCGAGGTGCTGGGATGCAAAAGCAAAGAGCTCTGTTTTCGGAATTTCTTTGTCAGCGACGTAAAAGGCATGAATGAGGGAGACGTCTTCTTTTATTTCAATATCCTTAACCGCAACGGCTTGGATGTTGGGGTGCTGGGATAGGGTTGCTTCCACTTCGATCGGGGACACACGAAATCCGCCTGCATTCATCATGTCATCCTGACGCCCGTAATAGGTGATAACATCATTCTCGTCTTTGGACCCCAAATCCCCGGTGATAAACCAGTCGCCTCGAAACTTTGATTGTGTTTCAATGGGTTGCCTAAAGTAGCCCAGCATCAGACCTGCATCCCCTTTGTGCACTGCGATACAGCCTTCGGTGTTTGGTGGCACAGGGTCCGTGCCATCTTGGATTGGCAAAATTTCAACACGGCGCCCGCGTTGTGCATAGCCTAATGCAGTTGGTTCAATGGGCCGCTGAGGTGCGCCTGAAATGAACGTTGAACACTCGGACATGCCAAAGGCCTCATAAATGGGCGAACCAGTTGCATTGCTCCAATTTTGAGCAATTGAAGGAGACAGCTTTTCACCCGCGGATAGAGAATGGCGGAGTTTGGGAAGGGTTAAGAGCTCGGGCCTTTTCAGCAAGCGCCGATATACGCCCGGTGCGGCGGCAAACAACGTTGCATCATGACGTTTCAACAAAAGAGGCAGCGCCTCAAGTTGCACCGATGCATCCGCAATCAAGGCCGTTGCCCCCATTGTCCATGGGTCCATCAACCCTGTGCCCAGAGTAAAGGTCCAATTGAACGCCCCTGCATGGAGTATTCTATCGCTCTCTCGCAAATCATACCAATCACGGATCATCATTTGACGCGCCCAGATCGCACGATGCGCATGCATGACGGCACGTGGTTTTCCTGATGTCCCAGAGGTATAGACGATATATCCTAGGCGATTTGGATCCCCAAAGACATACTGCGCCTCTCGCTTATCTTTATAGGTTTCAATATCTTGCGGGGTTATGGTAACGTCAATTTCACGCGAGGATTTTGCCGTATCGGGCCCTTGAACCAGTCCGCGCGGTGACAGCTCATCAACAATCCGATCCACTTCACCTTTGGTGAGTTGCGCCGATGTCGGAACAGGAACCATATCAACGGCCAAAGCCGCAAGGTAGCACACGGGGAAGTCCACGGTATTTCCCAATCGGATCAGTACCTTGTCGCCTGATTTTAAACCCGAATCCAAGAAGCCTTGAGCCGTTTTTAGAACCAAAGCTGTGAGGTCCCGGTAATTCCAACGTTTTGCACCACTATGCGACAAAACAGAAAGTGCAATTTTATCAGGGTCAGGATTTGAAAATCCTAAAACATGCGCCGCCATATTAAACGGTGACGGGCAGGGATCAAAGACATTGCTCTGTGACGGAGGGGGCATGATACACGCTCTTGTTCTAACTGAGTTGCATAGGCGATGAATGCTTTGTATAGGAGGTTATGTCAACGAATGATCATACATCCATCGTCCGTATAGCGCGCGAAAACGGCTCAGAAGATGTGGCCGAACCCCTAAACCTTGGCGAGCGGGTGCGTGATTTACGCAAGGATCGCAAATGGACGCTGGAGCAAGCCGCACAAAAAGCTGGGCTTGCACGATCAACCCTGTCAAAAATCGAAAATGGCCAGATGTCGCCGACTTATGATGCGTTGAAAAAGCTGGCCATCGGTTTGGAAATCTCATTTCCCCAACTCTTTACCCCACCGCAAAAAGATCAAATTAATGGTCGTATGGTGGTGACGAAATCTGGTGACGGGGTTAACCATATCACGACGACCTATGAGCACGAACTCTTGGGTGAAAGCCTCACCAAAAAGCGCATGTTGCCCTATCGTGCCCGTATCCGCGCGCGCAATATTGACGAATTTGGCGGCTGGGTGCGGCATGACGGCGAAGAGTTTTTGTATGTGCTAACGGGTGTGATCAAGCTCTACACAGAGTTCTACGAACCTGTTGAAATGCGGCGCGGTGATAGCGCCTATTATGATGCCTCAATGGGCCACAACGTCATCTCAACAAGCGCAGAAGACGCCACCATTTTGTGGGTGACGTCGATTACCTAATCAAAAGACAACGCCCGCCGCCGTATCAACAGTGGCAGCAGCCCCTTTGACAACAGCCGTGGTTCCCTTAACCGCCATACCCACAGGTGTGCAGGCGGTTAATCCGAGAATAACCAATCCAATTAAAACAATTTTTTTCATAGACTTATCCTTTACTCTTCAATCCACCAAACATCTGGAAAATATCCAATACGATCGCCATAAATAGGCGCCATGTCTGGTTTGTTTAATGTGTTCACATGCGCGATGCGACTGACACCGTTAAAATAAATCGGAATGACATACCGCCCCGCCATCAATACACGATCCATCGCTTTGGTCACGCTTTTTAAATCATCTTGGGTCTTGGATGTCAGGATCTTGCTCAAGAGGTGATCCATAACTTCTGACTTGATCCCCATCAAGTTCCGCGTTCCTTCGATATCGGCCATCTCCGATCCCCAATAGAGCAATTGCTCATTTCCAGGGCTGAGTGAGAGACCGCGCGCATAGGGCGTTATATCAAAATCAGTGCGACGTAAGCGTTCATTATATTGCGCATTGTCGATCAATGTGACCTCGGCTGTAATGCCCAAGCGTTTCAAGTCCTGAAGATACATTTCAACTATCGAGAGATATTCAACGGCCCCCTGACGCAACAAGATTTCAAAGGTGAACGGTGCGCCATCTGGTGCCACGAGAACGCCGTCTTGGACGCTGTAGCCAGCCTCCTCAAGCAAAGCCTTAGCGGCACGAATATTGGCGCGATTGCGTTGCGATCCATCGGAAACGGGGAGGCGGTAGCCGTCGAGCGTGCCGGGCAAGAGCTGATCTTGATACGGCAACAAGAGGTCTCGGACCAAACCTTCGGCTGGATCATGGGACATCCCCAGCAATGAGTTTGAGAAATAAGATGAAATTCGATCCTGACGTCCTGCGTTTTGCGCATCATTGATGTATTCAAAGTTAAACGCCTGAATGAGCGCTTGGCGCACGCGCCAGTCTTGGAATTTGGCTTTGCGTGAATTCATCACCAACCCGCGCATTCCTGTGGGGCGCTGATGGGGCACTTCGGTTTTGATGACCTCGCCATTCTGAACCCGTGGAAAATTGAACTGGGTTTCCCATTTTTCTGCATTTCCTTCGCGGAACATATCAATTTCGCCTGTTTTAAAGGCCTCGAACAACACAACACCATCGCCGAAATATTCAAACGTGATTTCATCAACGTTGTTTGTGCCACGACGAAACGGGAGCTCGTTGCCCCAATACTCAGGATTGCGAGTGAGGGTCAAAAATTTACCCGCTTCAAAATCCGTGATCTGATAGGGGGCCGAGGTGATTGGAATGGTGTCAACGCCACTCTTGGTGAAATCTTTGCCGTCCCATTGAGATTTCTTGAGGATCGGGCGCATGCCCGCAATGAGGGCCAGCTCTGGATTATCTTCGTTAAAGGTAAATCGCACAGAGCGTTCGCCCGTTTGTTCCGCGCTCTCAATTTTTGCCCAAAGACCGCGATACCGACCATTCCCGATGGTGCCAAGTGTTTCGTAGGACCACAAGACATCCTCAACGGTGACGGGGGATCCATCAGCGAATCGTGCCTCTTTTCTTAGGACAAATTCGACCCATTCCCGGTTTTCACCGACCTCAATTGTCTCGGCCAATAGCCCATAAAGGGTAAAAGGTTCGTCCCAACTGCGCCCCATGAGAGTTTCATTTGCGAGAAACCTGAGCTGCCACGGAGCCGAGCCTTTGACGATATGTGGGTTCAGTGAATCAAAGGTGCCAACGGCCCCCATTTTGATCGTTCCGCCCGTTGGCGCATCGGGATTTGCGTAGGGGAGCGACACAAAATCCTGTGGAAGAGCAGGAGTGCCATACATAGAAATAGCGTATTGCGGTTCCGCCACAAGGGCGGTCGAAAACAGAGCTGTCATGCCAAAGCTAGAGGCAATCCCGACGTTTCTAAGCAATTGATAAACCAAATAACCATCTCCCTAATGTGTCATTATTGATGAACTTATCCACAGCCTAGCTGAGTGGAATCCTATTTTCAAACTTTTAGCTTGGAGTGGCGCAAACAAAGCGGTATAAAGGTGTCACTGCTCGATAGGTTTCTTGCCTGTATGAAACCTGCCTCAATAACTTTACGCCAGCTTCGTGCTGGCGTTTTTTTTTGGCATTATGTTGCGGTGCAGCAAAGGAAAGCATAGTGTTTGTTGGTGAATATCAACTTTCGTTAACGTCTCTTTGAAAAGGTCTCACATATGTCATTTGCAGGAAAAACAGCCGTTGTCACAGGATCAACATCGGGAATCGGTTTGGGAATCGCGCGCTCTTTTGCAAAGGCTGGGGCCAATGTCGTGCTCAACTCGTTTACGGATTCTGACGCCGACCATGCCTTAGCTCAAGAGTTATCCACAGAATTTGGTGTCTCTGTCACATATTGCAGAGCGGACATGTCGGATGCTGAGGCGTGCCGCGCGTTGATTGCCGAACAGCAACGCTGTGATATTTTGGTAAACAATGCGGGAATTCAACATGTTGCACCGATTGATGAGTTTCCAGTCGACAAATGGAATGCTGTGATCGCCATAAATCTCAGTTCAGCATTTCACACGACCGCGGCAGCATTGCCGAAAATGCGCGCTGCTGGATGGGGCAGGGTGATCAATATATCCTCTGCGCATGGATTAACCGCATCCCCCTTTAAATCCGCCTATATTGCCGCAAAACATGGGGTGATTGGATTAACCAAGACAACTGCGCTTGAAACAGCCCAAGAGCCGATTACGGCCAACGCAATTTGCCCAGGGTATGTTTTGACACCCTTGGTCGAAGCACAAATCCCTGACACCATGGCCAAATACAACATGGGCCGCGAGGAGGTCATCAAAAAAGTCATGCTAGAGCGCCAACCCTCGCGAGAATTCGCAACCGTTGATCAAATCGGCGAAACGGCTGTCTTCTTGGCCTCGGTCTCTGCGGCACAAATTACAGGCACAACACTAAGTGTCGATGGCGGCTGGACCGCGCTTTAGAAAACGTGGAACTATAGCCGTTAGTGTCTTCGCGGGACCACAGGCGGCTGAATTGGCGGGGGCGGCGACAGTTGTGGATGCAAACGGCCGTCAGTTGCTCACAACCTTTACAGGTTCGCAATAGGAACAACGATAACGGTTCCGATATAATAATCGGAGCCGTTAAAACGCGTTAGTTATCCCGATCATGACATCGTGACTTTGCATATCGTAGAACTCGATCGTCGATGATTTTTGAGTAAAGCTATAATCAATAAACGGCGTATAGCCCAAATAGCTAAGCTTTGGATTTCTTGCGCTGAGGTTTACTTCCCAAGATTGATCAAATCGCTTTGTTGTAAAGAGCGGCGCGATATCGTCCCATTTTTTGAGGGAACGTTTGATGCCACCAGTCAAGATGAGAGATGTTCCATTCGGGATGTAGACGCCACGAAGGCCTGCACTCGCCCCTTTGTAAGCCAAGTTCACATTGTCAGAACGGCGTTTTTCAAGCGTACTGTTCATGGCCAATGAAAACGATTTACCCTTGAGTAGATCCAAAGACATCCCAGCCCGCACCCCATAGCTATCTGGGTGTGTTGCATCGGCCATAGTCATTTTGTCGAGTTTGAAATTTGTCCGTAACGCGCGACAATCACGCGTGAGGCAGTATTGGGTAGACCCACCAACGGAAATTGTATCGGAGTAGGTTTCATTCCCAAAATCGATCGACGAATAGGTTGCAAAGAGATCAACCTTAGACCGCACATTTCTGGTGTCTTTTAATCTGATGTTAAAACTGCGTGCACCTAGGTTGTAGGCCGTATCTTTATACCGTTTTTCAAAGGCTCCGACACCGACCGAAACTTTATACCCGTCTTTACGGTAGAAATTGCGATCAATGGTCAAAGACCCAAGCACACCGATCCCTGAATTCGCCTTGGAACTCGTGATTTCAGCCTCGCCATATGTCAGCGTGACTGTTTCATTATTCGTGTTGTTGCCCACATTCGTGCTTGGCGCGAGGCTAAACATACCGTTCAGGGTAAAGCTTCTGCGGGATTGAATATTGCGCAACACTGAGCGCGCCATGTTTTCTTCACGCGGCTGCTGAGCGACGTCTAGGGCACGGCGATATTGGATTTCAGCTTCGAGCGTTTTGTCTTGTGCCATAAGAGCAGCGCCAAGTAACATTCGGGCCGAAAAGAATTTGGGCACTTGGTCAACAAGAGGGCGAATGACACGTTCTGCGTCTTGGGGTCTGCCTAATTCAATCAGGCTGCGCGCGGTAATAAGAGCGGCATCCACAGGGTGGCTTCGTTTTATTTTTTGCGCCTCATTCAAAGCGAGGGGAAAATTACCCGTTTTCAGAGCGTCTTGCGCTGTTTTCAAATCCGCGAAAGCTGGCGCTGTCATAAGCAAGGCCGCGAGTGCGGCGGAAAAAACAATTTTCATAAATCAATCTTCTTTGTTCTCATCACTTGGGTACACCAAACCCGCTGAAATAACCAGCTTTGCGGCTTCTTCAATGCTCATATCTAATTCAATGACATCGGATTTTGGCAAAAACAAAAGAAAGCCAGATGTCGGGTTAGGGGTCGTGGGAAGGAAGATAGATAAAATTTCTTCTCCATCCGATCCGACTTGTTGTGCGACTTCCCCTTTGGCTTGGGTAGAGACAAACCCAATCGCCCAAATACCTTTGCGCGGATATTCAATCATGCAGGCCTTTTCAAAGGACCGATCGCTTTGCGCAAAGACGGTTTCCGCAAGCTGTTTCACACCTGAGTAGATCGAGCGGACAACTGGCATGCGATTGACAAGGTTTTCCCCCCATTTAATCAAAGAGCGCCCGATCAATCCTTTAGCCACCCATCCGATGAAGGTCGTGAACAGAATGAAAAACACAGCACCAATGCCGCGGATATTCACCTCAAGATCAAGGCCCATCACTGTTTGGAAAAAATTGACAGGTTGATAGGGCTCAGGGACGAAGGGCAAGACAAACCCGTCAATCCAACCGACGACGGTCCAGATCAACCAAATGGTTAATCCAACGGGTGCGATAACCACCAAACCCGTTAGAAAGCTCGTTCTCAGTTTAGACAATAGGCTTGTTTTCGGCACTTTATTGGGGTCCTGTCCAAAGGCATGTGTCATGCGATCCTCATCTCCGTAGCTATTACTTAGGCAATGTTATGAGAAGGAACAATCACTACTTCTTGGATTAACGGATTATTGCCGATTTTGCGCATGCTATTTGTGCTGCGAGCTTGGCGTTGTTCAAAACTAAGGCAATATTTGTCTCTAATGACGCGCCGCCCGTTAGCTCGAATATTTTGCTGAGCAAAAACGGAGTTACCTTTTTCGCAGATATCTGTTCCACCTCAGCAAGGGCTAACGCCTGCTGAATGACGGGTTCAATCTGACCTTGAGGAATTTCGCTTTCTTGAGGGACGGGGTTTGCGATCAATTGACCACCGGGAATGTTTAAGGCGACCCGTTGCGCATAAGCTTGCGCAATATCCTCAGCTGTGTCCATACGAAGAGGAGCCTTTAGACCAGAGGTGCGTGACCAAAATGCGGGTAAGTCGTCCTGTTCATAGGCAATCACAGGAACGCCTAAAGTTTCCAGAACTTCCATGGTTTTTGGGATGTCCAAGATGGCCTTGGGTCCTGCGGCAACAACAGTGACAGGCGTTTGAGCAAGCTCATGAAGATCAGCAGAAATGTCAAAGCTCTGTTCTGCGCCCCGATGAACGCCGCCAATCCCACCTGTTGCAAAAACCTTGATCCCTGCGAGATGCGCGGCAATCATCGTTGCGGCCACGGTTGTCGCACCTGTTGCTTTTTGTGAGAGGCAAATAGCCAAATCAGCGCGGGATAATTTCCGCGCGTCGCTCGTTTGCGCCAATTGGCGTAGCGCCTCATCCGTGAGGCCGATATTCAGATTACCCTCAATGACGGCGATTGTTGCAGGTATCGCGCCATTGTCGCGCACCACAGCTTCGACGCGCAGCGCCATTTCCAAGTTTTGCGGCCATGGCATGCCGTGGGTTATAATCGTGCTCTCTAACGCGACCACAGGATCCCCCTGTTTTAGCGCGTTTTCAATTTCATCGGTGTAGATCAAAGTCACAGTTTATTTGCCTCAGAAGTAATATGCTGCCGTGCGGCCAACAGAGCACTGTTCAATGCGGTTTCCCTGTCGGCTTCCATAAGTTCGGCGTTGATATGGGATGCCATAAACGCATCTCCTGCGCCTGTCACGCGTTTTGCGTTCACAGTAACGGGCAGGGCGCTTATTATGCCACTCAGCTGCCCCCCCTCAGACACAGGTTTTCCACCATGAGTTACAACTGCCCGATGCGCGCCGCGTTTCAAAAGATGCTCAACCGCGACACGGGTGTTTGAGAACGTTTGCTGACACAGCGCTTCTGCTTCTTGAAGGTTGCAATAGAACGTACAATTTGGAAGCCCCAAGAAGGGCAAAAATTTTCGCGCCTTGTAGGGTGATGCAACCGCAAGTTTGATATCGCATTCCGTAAAGCCCGCGCTGCTCGCTATATTGGCGAGTGTCTTAGATGACAGGTTTGAATCAATCACCACTGTCCCATCAAAGGGCGCGGTCAAGCTACCAAGACGCCCATCTAGCAGAGGGCGGATCACCTTGTCGGAACAGATTTCAATGGTCTTCGACTGTGCAATCGCAATCACAAGTCCTTCGCTGTCTTCGATGCCGATATAGTGATCTGAGGGGAGATCACTGGGTCGGTAGGCATAGTCCATATTGAACCCCATGTCAGAACAGGATGTTATCAAATCGCTGCCTTCTGCATCCTTGCCAATGGCTGTCAACAAACCAGGAAGATGACCATGGGCCTTGAAGTTGAAGGCAATGTTGAACGCAACACCACCGGGTTCGCGCAATATGTCCCCTGGCACATCATCGCCTCTATCGGTGGCTGTTTTCGCACGTCCAATAATGTCCCACATCACACTGCCAATACAGATGATGTTTGGAGGGATCATGTCATTCATTTTGGAACCTCAAATGTCAGTGCCGCCCAGAGGCTTTCCCAAACTGCACCCTTTGAATTTTCAATATCTAAAACAGGCTTTTGTACAATGACAGCATCTAATAAATATTCGTGTCCTTTGTTTAGGGGAATTTTGGCCACACCAACCTCATTTGTCCGCACGGTAAACACAGTCACGCGCCCATCGAGGGCACGTTCAAACACCTCGACTTGGGCATTAACGCGTGGCTGATCTTTGTGAAACAAGGCAACAGGCAAGTGAGTGCCGATATTAGGGCTATACGGATTTTCAAGGGCCACGAATTCAGTCAACAAACCTTGGCGTTTATCCATCCCAGAGGCGTCACCAATCGAGAGTAACACCTTTGAAAACCGATAATAGACCTCTTTAAATCCCGTTTTGGGAAGATCCCGCGCTAAATGTTCCTCAATGGCGAATACGGCATCCTTGTGCGTCACAAAATTTACGAACTTTTCCCATTTCGAATAGGTGAGCGTGCTTGGTGTAGATTCGTAGACAAGGCTTGCCAATCCCGCATCGTCAAACACCACGGTCGCCGCAGGGACATCGCCGGAACGGGATATAACATCACCTGTTTCCGTTTGGCTCGCCCACCGAAACGATCGAATGCGATTGGTAAAGTAAGACAGGCTAATGCCAGCAAAGCTCTCGCCGTTGCGAATATGAATCTTGGCGGGCTCACCTGTTTCGACTTGATATTTTTCAGGTTCAAGCCATAACTCATGAGCAAGGAGAGGCGCCGTGAACGCCGAATAAAATAAAGGGATTACACTTGCCAAAATGACATATCTTATAAAATTCATTCAAGCAGTCCTTTCGACGATTTCATTAGTGATGCTTCTCAGCAAAGGCGCGTTTGCCCATGAGGTCTTGCCCAGTATTGCGGATCTAACACTTACTGATGACAGTGTTATGATAAACATTCGCACCTCCGGTGAGGCCATATTAGCTGGCATTGACTTATCAGCGATAGAAGACACGAATGAAGATGAAAATTCAAGCGCTTATGATGCAATGCGCAGCTTGCAATCCCGCGAAATGGCACAACAATTCACACAAGCTTGGAGTGACGTGCAGAATAAAATAGACCTTCGCGATGGCGCAGGTCAGAGCTTGGACATTGAACTCGTGAGTGTGGAGGTCGATCCTGTCGGTAACATCGATTTGCCGCGGTTTACCAATCTCTCATTGCGAACTGATGCGCCAAAGCCCACAGCTGTTACCTTTGGCTGGGACAAGGATCTCGGCGGTGTCATCCTGCGACAGCAAGGGGTGGAAAATGGTCTCACTCAATTCCTACAAAATGGTCAACGAAGCGATGTGATCACGCAGGACGCGAATATCCAAAAAACTGGTTGGGCCACGTTTGCGGAGTATATTCCTGTTGGGTTTACACATATTATTCCAAAAGGCTTGGATCACATTCTATTCGTGTTGGGATTATTCTTTTTTAGCACACGCTTTGGTCCTTTGTTCTGGCAGATATCTGCCTTTACCTTGGCGCACACGGTCACTCTGGCGGCGGGTGCGCTTGGCTGGGTTACTGTTCCTGCCTCCATCGTTGAGCCCCTGATTGCCGCCTCTATCGCCTATGTTGCAATTGAAAATATATTCACAACTAAGATGTCCAAATGGCGCCCGATGGTGATTTTTGCCTTTGGGCTATTACACGGGTTGGGATTTGCCTCTGTCCTTGGTGAATTTGGCCTGCCACAGGGGCAGTTCATTCCCGCGCTGATCGGCTTTAATGTTGGCGTTGAAGTTGGGCAGCTGGCTGTTGTTGCCGCTGCTTACTTGCTTGTTGGGCTTTGGTTTGGACAGAAATCCTTTTACCGTCCGTTCATCGCCATTCCCGCCTCCGTCATGATTGCCGCAGTCGGGCTTTATTGGAGCGTTGAGCGCGTCCTAGGGTAGGGGGATTTTGTGAACAAACCCCCTTGCACCTTTGGTCTATCTCTTGTATGCGCAGCCTCATTGAAATCCGCAGATGGGGTTTTGGGCTGATAAGGGAGACATCCTTGTTGCGTCCGCCGGTTGAAGCATTCGCTTTCACGACCCCCATCAAGGCGAAAACCGGAAAAGGAAAGAACACATGGCTCTACCCGAGTTCAGCATGCGCCAATTGCTTGAAGCAGGCGTTCACTTTGGTCACCAAACACAGCGTTGGAACCCACGCATGGCCGAGTATATCTACGGCGCGCGTAACGGCATTCACATCATGGATTTGACACAGACTGTTCCTCTTTTGGATCAGGCGTTGAACGTCATCCGTGACACAGTCGCAAAAGGCGGCCGCATCCTATTCGTCGGCACCAAGCGTCAAGCCGCAGTTCCTGTTGCAGAAGCCGCTGAGAAATGCGCACAGTACTACATGAACCACCGTTGGTTGGGTGGCACGTTGACAAACTGGCAGACTGTTTCTCAGTCTATCAGCCGTTTGAAAACAATCGACGAAAAAATGGTATCTGGCATCGAAGGCCTTACTAAAAAAGAACGCCTCGGCATGGAACGTGAGCAAACGAAACTTCAGGCGTCTTTGGGCGGTATCCGCGAAATGGGCGGTGTTCCTGATCTTTTGTTCGTGATTGACGTGAAAAAAGAAGCCTTGGCAATCGCGGAAGCAAACAAGTTGGGCATCCCTGTTGTTGCTGTTGTTGACACGAACTGCTCACCAGCAGGCATCGACTACATCATCCCAGGAAACGACGACGCCGCACGTGCGATCGCTCTTTACACGGATCTTGCAAGCCGTGCAGCACTTGACGGAATGTCCGCACAACTTGGCGCTGCTGGCGTTGACTTGGGTGAGATGGAAGAGGCTCCTGTAGAAGAGGCCGTTGCCGAAGCAGCTCCTGAAGCCGCACCAGAGGCATAAGCAGTTACACAGAATTAAATTCTGGCGCGAGGTGACTCGCGCCGTCATTTTTTCAAACTAAGGAGAGCCAAGATGGCGATCACAGCAGCAATGGTTAAAGAACTGCGCGAAACTACTGGCGCAGGCATGATGGACGCGAAAAAAGCGTTGACTGAAACAGATGGTGATTTCGAAGCGGCGATTGACTGGCTTCGGACCAAAGGCCTCGCAAAAGCAGCGAAGAAAGCCGACCGTGTTGCAGCGGAAGGTTTGGTTGCAGTTGCCGTAAACGGTGGCACAGGTGTTGCTCTTGAAGTGAACTCTGAGACAGATTTCGTTGGCAAAAACGCAGACTTCCAGTCAATGGTATCAAGCTTTGCAACAGCGGCCTTGGACGTGGACAGCATCGAAGCTTTGGCGGATGCAGAAGTTGACGGCAAAAAAGTTGCGGACATCCTAACAGACAAAATCGCGACAATCGGCGAAAACATGTCTTTGCGTCGCATGACAAAAATCTCTGGTGACGAAGTTGTGAGCTATGTTCACAATGCGGCCACAGACGGCATGGGCAAAATCGGCGTATTGGTTGCACTCAAGGGATCAAACCCAGAGTTCGGTCGCCAAGTTGCAATGCACATCGCAGCGGTAAACCCACAAGCCTTGGACGAGGCGGCATTGGACCCAGCGGTTGTCGAGCGTGAGCGTAATGTTTTGACAGAGCAAGCACGTGAATCCGGCAAGCCAGAGCAAGTGATCGAAAAAATGATCGTTGGCCGTATGGCGAAATTCATGGGCGAAGTTACATTGCTTGGTCAAGCTTTCGTCATCAACCCTGATCTAACTGTTGCAAAAGCCGCAGAAGAAGCAGGCGTTGAAATCGCTGGTTACATCCGTTTGGAAGTCGGCGAAGGCATCGAAAAAGTCGAAGAAGACTTTGCAGCAGAAGTTGCAAAAGCCGCTCAAGGCTAATACCGAAAAAATAAAGCGCTACTGAATTTTCATTCAGTAGCGCTTTTTTTGTGCCCAATGGACATTGGGGATGAGGTTGAGCACAAAACCGGTTAGAACGAGAGCTAGTTTGGTAATCGACTATAAATTACCAAACTAGCATCCGGTCACCCGGAGAGAAAATCAGAGCCTAGGTATTGCTAGGTTAACAAACTCTTTAGTCCCTATGGCTAAATCCACTACTCACGGAACAATTTAAGTATCCTTTTTGGCAGCTAAAAGGCAAAGTCTGGATTTCCGTACTCTTATTTACGCCTTGGTAAAGTTTGCAATTTTAAATGATCATTAACAGAGAGTTAGGCGTCATCTAGTCCAATTGTGAACATTTGATTTTGAAAGGCTGCTTTCAAAACTGCTTGCGCTGTTGTCTCAACACCCATGGTTTCACGCGCTAAACGCAAATGTTTCTCTACTGTCGCTGGAGTCAACCCCATTAGGATCGCAATATCCTGAGTCGTTTTTCCATCTCCAACCCATTCCAACGCCTCTCTTTGGCGTTTGGTGAGACGACGACCTGACATGGTGGTGTAGGGGAGGGACAGGATTTTCAAATGAATGACGTTGTTCAAGAGAACAATATCGTTACCATGTTCATCCCACACTTCATCAATTTTGTCCTGACTAATATTTTCACCAGCAGTCAACGCAATTGCACCACGAGACCGTTGCGACATAGCCTTAAAGCTGATCGTATAGCCGGCCGTTACACCGTATTCTTGGTTAAATTTTAAAACATCCAGTCCTTTTTCGCAGATTTCACCACGTTCTATACGTTCCTGTACAATAGACCAACTTGTCCAACCTTCATTCTCAACAGCCCATTTGACCATGGGGGCGTTTAAAAACAGGCCAGTCTTCACAAATTTCTCAATGTAATCATTTGAATGGTTAGTCAGCACAATAAAATCATCTGGGTTCCCAAATCCCTTCGGTGTCGAAAAATGCGTAAACCCGTAGAGCAATTTATCAAAGCCATATTCACGCATCTTGCGACAATGCTTGTCCCACAGATCCTCAATCGAACGAGAGTTCGTAACGTCGATCAGATATTGGACAAGTGAACGATCCATATTGGGCCTGTTTACAAAATTGTGAATAAATTTTAGTGCGCTTTAGTTCCAAAGCTAACCCATTCGGCTATCCAACACTATTAACCCATTCGGCTATATGTGTAGGTTACTTGCACAGTACCATCGTTACAATAGTTACTAAACCATAAATTGAAAAACTGCACAATATTGTGACGGATAATTAACATAATACTTATTATGCGCAACTCTGTACAGAATTAATTAAACCAGATTACCTATTAAACCAAGCTTAACAAGACCTTACCGACGCCCTATCGCGCCTTTAAGACACCGGCTCTGATTAACAAAATTGAAACAAATGTATAGTTACATCTCAACGATCAGACCCAGCGGCCAAGGAAAACACTCCCTGACCGATAAGTTTGAACTATTTAAAAGAACGCCTGTAACCCTGTTTGCGCACGGCCCAAAATCAAGGCATGTACATCATGCGTTCCTTCATAGGTGTTCACCGTTTCCAAATTGCACATATGGCGCATAATTTGGAAGCTTTCAGAGATCCCATTACCACCATGCATGTCCCGCGACAAGCGCGCGATGTCTAACGCCTTCCCACAGTTATTGCGTTTGATCATGCTGATCATTTCAGGTGCTGCATTTGCCTCATCCATCAAACGACCAACCCGTAACGAAGCTTGTAGCCCGAGCGCGATTTCTGTTTGCATATCGGCCAATTTCTTTTGAAACAGTTGTGTCTGTGCCAATGGACGGTTGAATTGCTTGCGATCCAAACCGTATTGACGTGCCGCGTGCCAACAATATTCAGCGGCCCCCATAACACCCCATGAAATTCCATAGCGCGCGCGGTTCAAACATCCAAACGGACCTTTAAGCCCTTGAATATTCGGCAATAATGCATCCTTACCAACCTCAACGCCATCCATAACGATCTCGCCAGTTGTAGATGCCCTCAGCGATAGCTTGCCTTCAATCTTGGGCGCTGACAGTCCTTGTTGACCCTTTTCCAAGATGAAACCACGGATTTTCCCACCATGCGCATCGGACTTGGCCCAAATGACAAACACATCCGCAAAGGGTGAATTAGATATCCACATTTTGGATCCAGTAATCTTGTAGCCCGTCGCGGTTTTTTCCGCACGTGTTTTCATGCCTGCTGGATCAGAGCCCGCGTCAGGTTCGGTCAAACCAAAACAGCCAATCAAATCACCTGAGGCTAGACCTGGTAGGTATTTCTGACGCTGCTCTTCGCTCCCATAGGCATAAATGGGATACATAACGAGCGAAGATTGAACAGACATCATCGACCGGTAACCGCTATCAACCCGCTCAATTTCACGCGCAATAACCCCGTAGGACACATATCCCGCCCCTAGCCCACCATATTCCTCGGGAATGGTTGATCCGAGCAGTCCCATATCCCCCATTTCTTTGAACAATTCAGGCGCAGAAATCTCATCTCTATAGGCATCAATGACGCGCGGTTGGAGTTTGTCTTGCGCGTAAGAACGAGCGCTCTCGCCCATCAATCTTTCTTCTTCGGTCAGTTGATCGTTCAAATAGAACGGATCAGCCCAGTCAAATGATCCAAGATCAGGGGCATCTTTCGCCTTGAGATTAGGAATATCTTTCATAATGTGACCCTCAGAAGTTTGTGTTTCAATCAATTTACAGCTTGTACTTCAAAATGATATAGCTATTTTCGCACAAGTTTATGAGAAATTATCATATATGAACAGGTTTCAAAATATTCCATCTCTGTCGGCCTTGCGTGCTTTGGATTTGTTGGATCGCTTGGGAACGGCTTCGGCGGTTGCTCAAGACTTGGGGCAAACTCAAGGCGCGATTAGCAGGCAAATCAAAACGCTAGAACAACAACTTGAAGTTCAGCTCGTAAGGCGCGAAAAACAAAGGCTTTACCTCACACCACAGGCAAAAACCTATATTGAGGACGTGCGCTCTGGTTTAACCAAAATCGAAACAGCAACGCGAACGCTTCGCTCTGGGCGCTCTGGTGGAACTCTGACCTTGGGGATCCTTCCTGCTTTTGGGATGCGTTGGTTGATGCCCAAACTCTCTGACTTTAGCAGCCGCCATCCCGAGATCACATTAAACATGCTGACGCGTTTGCATCCCTTTGATTTCACGCAAGAACCGATTGATGCAGCTTTGCATTTTGGGTCGCCAGATTGGGACCATGTGTCGTCTCTCAAATTGATGTCGGAATATTTGGTGCCTGTCGCCGCGCCAACATATGTCACGACATTTGATCCCAATGCAGTGGAAAAATACACGCTGCTTCATATGGAAACGCGTCCTACAGCTTGGTCCGATTGGATTGCAAAACAAGGGTTCTCAGGCAAAGCGCCGAGTGGCCCAGTGTATGACCAGTTTTCAACACTGATGCAGGCAGTTTTACATGGTCAAGGGATTGCTTTGATGCCGCAGTATTTGGTTCAAGAACATTTGGCGACGGGCCAAATGGTACAAGTCTTTGACGGTGATGGAACAACAGATAAAGCCTATCACCTTGTATGGCCGACATCCGATCATTTGCCAGAGCCAGTCAAAGTGTTTCGAGATTGGCTTGCCACATGGAGCGAGGGCGAAGATGCCCTGCCCCGATAGCTTAGCCCAAAGAGTATCCAGCGCCACGAATTGTTCTAATCAAATCGTCATGGCCGTGTTTTGTTAAGGCTTTTCTCAAACGCCCGACATGCACATCAACCGTACGGCTTTCGACGTAGATATCACGCCCCCACACTTGATCCAACAATTGTTCACGCGACAACACACGACCCGGTTTATCAATGAAAGCGCTTAAAAGACGAAACTCTTTTGGCCCTAGGTCAATTTCGGTATCCTTGCAAAAGACGCGATGCGACCCTGAGTCAACTTTTATATGTTTGAATTCAATAACTTCACCGACCAAACTGGCCCTTGAGCGACGCAGCTGTGTTTTCACACGCGCCATAAGTTCGGTGATGGAATAAGGCTTTGCAACATAATCATCAGCGCCAAGCTCTAGGCCGCGAACTTTATCCGCATCCTCAGACCGTGCTGAAAGCAAAATAATGGACACTTCGCGTGTTTCCGGTTTGGCACGCAATTGGCGACACACTTCGATGCCTGACAAACGCGGCATCATCCAATCCAAAATCACCAGATCAGGGAGGTTCTCATATGCGAGCAACACTCCATCTTCGCCATTGTCAGCTGTGAAAACGTCATACCCAGCCGCTTTTAAATTATAGCTTAGGATTTCGCTTTGCGCGATGTCGTCTTCGACCACCAAAATTTTTGCTTTTTCGGCCATAACCTTAGTCCTGAGACATACCAATATCAGAAGAGGTTTTATCCCCTTTTTCGCGGGCTTCACTTGGCATTTCACCAGTGACAAGAAATACAACTTGTTCCGCGATTGAGGTGACGTGATCGCCCATGCGCTCAATGTTCTTTGCCATAAAGTGAAGATGCATACAGGCAGTAATATTGCGTGGGTCTTCCATCATATGTGTCAGGAATTCACGGAACAAACCGTTATAAAGTTCATCTACATCTTTATCACGCGCAATAACGTCCTCGGCCAAGTCAGCATCACGATTGATATAGGAATCTAACGCATCTTTGAGCATCATTTGAACTTCGCGGGATAGGCGACGAAGAGCGACCGACGAATTGTCGATTTGCGGCATCTGAAGCAAAACGTTCGTCCGCTTTGCAATGTTTTTCGAGTAATCGCCAATACGCTCAAGGTTTCCTGACACCTTAAGAATAGACAGAAGCATTCTCAAATCGCTGGCAGTCGGAGCTTGTAAGGCGATGATGCGCGCCACATCTTCGTTAATTTGTGTTTCAATCTCATCGATGACTTTGTCACGGCTACGTACGAGATCGGCAAGCTCAGTGTCGCGCGTTTCAAATGACTTTGCGGATTCAAGAATGGCTTGCTCGACCAAGCCACCCATTTTCAACATTTGCGCTTGGATTTTTTCAAGGTCGCGATCAAATGATGAGCGAATATGTTGATTATTATTCATAGTACTCTCCTATCCGATACGACCGGTGATGTAGCTTTCGGTGCGTGGATCTACGGGATTTGTAAAAATCTTAGTCGTGTCGTCAAATTCAACTAAGCTTCCCAAATGGAAAAAAGCCGTTTTCTGGCTCACGCGCGCGGCCTGTTGCATTGAGTGGGTCACGATCACAACAGAATAATTTGCACGTAGTTCGTCAATCAATTCTTCGACCTGTGCCGTTGCAATTGGGTCGAGCGCAGAACACGGCTCATCCATCAACAATACTTCAGGTGCCGTTGCAACAGCGCGTGCAATACAAATACGTTGCTGCTGACCACCAGAAAGGCCTGTTCCAGGCGCGTCAAGGCGGTCTTTGACTTCGTCCCAGATCGCGGCACTGCGAAGGGATTTTTCGACGATCTCGTCAAGGTCGGCTTTGGATTTCGCTAACCCGTGGATACGCGGCCCATAGGCGATGTTGTCATAGATCGATTTTGGAAACGGATTTGGTTTCTGAAAGACCATGCCCACTTTGGCGCGAAGCTGAACAGGGTCAACTTTGGCGTCATAAATGTCCTCACCTTCAAGAGTGATTTCACCTGTCACGCGACAAATATCAATCGTGTCGTTCATACGGTTCAAACAGCGCAAGAAAGTTGACTTACCGCAGCCAGACGGACCAATAAATGCGGTCACTGTTTTGTCTTGGATCGCGACATCAACGTCTTTGATTGCGTGCGCGTCCCCATAGTGGACATTCACTTTGTTTGCGTTGATTTTTATACTGTGTTCAGTCACGGAAGTCTCCAGTGTTCTCTAACGTAGGTCTTGTTCTACTTACCAACGACGCTCAAAGCGGCGACGCAAAATAACGGCTATTGTGTTCATTGTTACCAAGAAAACCAGCAAAATGATAATCCCGCCCCAAGCGCGTTCATAAAACGCAGGGTCGGCACGTTTGGCCCATTCGTAGATTTGCGCGGGCATGGCCGAGTTTGGCGACAAAAGCCCCTGAGCGATTGTTTCAGGCATGTTGGTCGCAATATAGCCGATCATACCGATCAACAACAATGGTGCCGTTTCACCCAAGGCTTGCGCCAAACCGATGATCGTTCCTGTCAAAATACCCGGTGCAGCAAGCGGAAGAACATGATGGAACACCGTTTGCATTTTTGACGCCCCTACTCCAAGTGCCGCTGAGCGAATGCTTGGTGGGACCGACTTTAGCGATGCGCGGGTTGAGATGATAATTGTCGGCAATGTCATCAGGGTCAAAACCATGCCCCCGACGAGAGGCGCAGATTGCGGCAGATGCATCATGTTGATGAACACAGCCAAGCCCAAGATCCCGAAAACAATCGACGGAACAGCGGCCAAATTTGCAATATTCACCTCGATGATATCAGTAATACGGTTCTTTGGAGCGAATTCTTCAAGGTAGATGGACGCGGCAACCCCAATCGGAAGAGCAAGGGCCAAGACCACCAACATCATGAACAGTGACCCAACCATAGCGACACCGATACCGGCAGCCTCTGGACGTTGATCTGATGCATCTGATCCTAGGATAAACGCGGGGTTGAACGTTTTCTTGACGATACCGGCTTCACGCAAGCCATCAACCATATCCAATTGTTCAGAGGACACGTTCTTGTTGTTGGCGATACTCTCACGGGTAACGCGCCCCTTGAGATATCCATCAATCCAAGAATTCGTCAAAAGCTTGATCTCGATTGTCTGGCCAATAAGAGACGGATCTGCGATCACCATTTGACGTATCTGAGACACAGCACTCTTGGATATGATCTTCGCCATATCTTTGGACTTGAGCGTCGTTTCAATTCCAGCCTCAGTCACCGCATTTTCAACAGCAGTCTTCAAGAGAGGATTATATCCGAAGGTCGAAACCTTTTTTATATCGTCAATATTCCGATTGCCTTTTTTGTCCAGCTTGGATTCCAAAAGCTCAATATTAACCGTGATAAAGGTCTGCTGAAATGCACCAGTACCCTTAGAAACAATCGTGTAGACCAAGACAAAGAGCATCATTAAGCCAACAAGGATGGCCGCTTGACCGTAGCGGCGGAACCGACGCTCAGAAGCGTTCCGACGTTTGGTGCGATCAGAAATCGTGTAAAGTGATGTTTTGGGTGCAGGCGTGTTCATTCGTACTGCTCTCTATATTTACGCACAATATAAAGTGCGAGGACATTCAAGGCCAAGGTCAACACAAACAAGGTCAAACCAAGGGCAAAGGCAACGAGGGTTTCGGGGCTATTAAAATCACCGTCCCCTGTCAATTGGCTCACGATACGGGTCGTGATTGTGGTGAGGGCTTCGAGCGGGTTGCCAGCAAATCGCGCAATCGCACCAGCACCAAGAACAACGATCATCGTTTCCCCGATGGCACGGGACGCCGCAAGCAAGATCGCACCAACGATACCGGGCAAAGCGGCCGGTAAAACAACTTGTTTCACTGTTTCCGATTGCGTCGCACCAAGACCGTAGGAGCCATCACGCAGCGCCTGAGGAACCGCGTTGATGATGTCGTCCGATAGCGAGGACACGAATGGGATCAACATAATGCCCATCACGATACCAGCCGTCGCAACCGAACGAGCATCGCCCATCCAATCAACACCGAAAGCACCACCTTCGCCGAACCATTCGCGCAAGAACGGGCCGAAGGTGATCAAGGCGAAAAGACCGTAAACGATCGTTGGGATACCTGCCAAAACCTCAAGCATGGGTTTCGCGAAAGAGCGCACAGAGTTTGACGCGTATTCAGACAAGTAAATCGCTGCAAACAATCCGATAGGAACCGCAACCAACAAAGCAACGAGCGAGATGTAGATCGTCCCCCAAAGGAGAGGCAGGATAGACAAAGCACTATCGCCATGAAAGTTTGGCGCCCAGCTGAGACCAAAGAAGAAATCTTTCCATGAGTGCAGTTCAAAGAAATTCAAAGTCTCAAACAACATTGAAATCACGATGCCGACAGTTGACAAAATCGCCAAGGCTGCAGCCGCCATTAAGACACCTAGGTAAACCTGCTCAACTCGGTTGCGAGCCCGAAAATCGGGTGCGATCCGCATGTAGGCAAAAGCAAACCCTGCAAGGGCTAGACCTAAAACACAGAGAATCTTGAGGCTGTGTGAACTGCTGGTCGCAGTCGTATAATCAACTGCCAACATCAAAAGCGACGGATCCAACGCGCCTCCCATAATGACACCAGACGTCTCTAACGTCTCACCAAGGGACGTGAGGTCCGTTCCACGACTCAAGTCGTCTAAAGTGATAAGACCGCCATCACTGGCTGATTTTAGACCAGAGGCAATACGCGATACATCAGACATCACCAAGCTTGTTGATCCCCCATCAGGGACCATGTCAGGCGTAATTTGGGATGCAAAAGAATTACTTAGATAAAGCGGCGAAACAATAAGCCACAGTAGAAATAAAAACGTCGCTGGCAACGCGACGCAAATAGCACCATATAAACCATAATATCGAGGTAAAGAGTGCAACGGCTCGGACGAACGTCCTGAGGCTGTGGTTGCCTTGGCTCTGGTCACGATAAAGGCAACAATTGCCAAAACTAAAACCAAACCGATCAGCAGCAAATTCGTCATAACGCCCCTCTTGAAAAAGTCTTGGCAAACAGCCGTTCGCCAAGACGTTTATTGTTAAATTTGGCTAATGCCAAGTCTCTTACTTCATTACAACTAGGTTGCTTACGTTTTCTTGTGTTGCTGACAACTCAGGGTCAGAAACTAGGCCGTACTCAGCCAATGGGCCGTCTGGACCTGCAACTTCGTCAGAGATGAAGAATTCAGCGTATTCTTGTACACCTGGGATAACGCCAACGTGTGCTTTTTTGATGTAGAAGTACAATGGACGTGAAACTGGGTATTCACCAGTCGCGATGCTTTCTGTTGAAGGCATAACACCTGACATAGTTGCAACTTGCAATTTGTCTGTGTTGTTTTCGTAGAATGCAAGACCGAATACGCCGATGCCGTCTTTGTTAGATTCGATTGACGCGAGTGTTTCTGTGTAGTCACCGTCGATGTCTACTGAGCGGCCGTCTGTGCGAACTGACATACATGCAGATTCTGCTGCATCTTCGTCGCCACCGTTCATTTCCATGATCGCAGCCATTGCGCCTGTTGCTTCACAACCAGCTAGCAAAACTTTTTCTTCGAACACTTCACGTGTACCGTGCTTTGTGCCTGGGATGTAAGCTTGGATAGGCTGAGCTTTGAAGTTAGCGTTTACTTCTGACCAGTCTTTGTTTGGGTTTGCAACCATTTTGCCGTCTACTGGCAATTCAGCAGCTAGACCATTGTAGATGTCTGCAGGCTGGAACGCGAAGTTTTGGCCGTTGATGTCAGACGCGAATACGATTCCGTCATAACCGATGCGAACTTCTACGATTTCAGTTACGCCAGCGTCTGCGCATGCTTTGATTTCTTTGTCTTTGATTTTGCGTGATGCGTTTGCAACGTCGATCGTGTTTGCGCCAACGCCTTCGCAGAAACGCTTAAGACCACCAGATGAGCCACCTGATTCAACAACCGGTGTTGGGAAGTCAAAGTTTTCGCCGAACGCTTCTGCAACGATTGACGCGTATGGTAGAACTGTTGATGAGCCTGCAACCTGAACTTGGTCACGAGCAACAGCAGCAGTTGCTGTAAGTGCGCCAAGCGCGATGATTGAAACAGATGATTTCACAAAAGACATATACTTTCTCCTTGTATGTCAGACGTCTTGTTTGTCTGCGGCCTGTCTATTTTTCGTTTGCAACGCTTTTGCGACACCAACGTAACAGTTGTGTGACAATGACAGAAAAATTGAATATTTATGATTTAGGCAAAAAGACCGAAAACGTGGACCCAAAACCGATCTCACTGGTGACCTTAAGACGGCCACGGTGACGGTTGATAATATGTTTCACAATAGAGAGACCTAAACCCGTTCCACCGATCTCACGCGACCTATGATGATCAATACGATAAAAGCGCTCTGTTAGACGTGGAATATGGCTGCGTTCGATACCGGGCCCGAAGTCTGTCACAGAGAGGCACACCCCGTCACATCGCAAGGTGCTTTGATAATCGACAGGCCCAAGGTTGACCATGATGTCTTTGTCCGACCCACCATATTTAATGGCATTCTCAATGAGGTTCACTATAACTTGTGTCAGCTGGTCACTATGACCTGCAATCTCAATCTGCTCATCCGGCAAGGTTAATTTGATCTGAGTGTTCGTTTTTTCATTCAGCGGCGACAGGTTTTCTTTGGTCGCAATGAGAAGAGCGTTGAGGTCCACCGATTCTGCGGGTTTTGTTCTCTCTTCGCTTTCCACGCGGTTCAAAGATAACAAGTCATCGACCAGACGATTCATCCGCTTGGCCTCGTTTGTCATAATTTCCAAAAACCGCTGTTGTGCCACTGGATCCGTTTGCGCAGTCGTTTGCAAAGTCTCCAAGAATCCCAACATTGACGTCAGCGGCGTTTTTAACTCGTGACTAACGTTTGTAACAAAATCACGACGCATTTTGCGCGAGGTTTCCACATGTGACGTATCTTCAAGACTAACAAGGGCCGCACCCTCTTCAATCCCAGAGACAAAAACCATATAGGTCAAATCAATTTCGCTAATTGTGGTCAACCAACGCGTTTGCCGATCTCCACCATTTTGTAGAACATAATCAATGGCATCTGCTACATCAGGGCTGCGAATACTGCGAAGATAATGACGCCCCTTGGTTGTTTGCCCCAATAAATCCTCGGCCTTGGAATTGATAGCGGTGATAATTTCATTTGGAGCTACCACAAAACTCGGCAGCGGAAACGCTTGAAGGACGTCAATCATGGGCGACTCTTTTCTCAGGATGCTGCTTGTTACTAACCCTGTGTAAAAGTCTTGTGACACAAATCAACCTTAATCCTTTTGTATTAATGCCCTCAATAATTTTGCATAATCAACATATGGACGATTCGACTATCAGGACTGCCATCCATGGTTGACCATACATTGGGGGAGACATGACGTATCATGAAGGTCTGCGGACCATGATCACGCTTGCTCCTGATGAAGAAAGCGCACCGCAACATGGCTTATCTTCATTAGCTGCAAATGTGCCTTTTCGACTATTACGCCATCCAAGTCTGATGGTCGAAGATATTGAAACGATTTATTGTTGGTTGTTTTGCAAAAGCTATGACGCAATTGATATTGCGCAGATCTTAGCAAAAAGGCAGTTTAGCGGAACCCTGATTGCGCAAACACGCGATGTTCCGAACCCTGCAATGATCAAACGCGAAGTGCGGACGCAAAATCCAAAGCTCAGATTTGAAATAGAATTCACCGATAACCTCATGGACGGAAATACCGACTACGACCGGTTCATTCGTGACGCTGAGCTTCACGCAATTAAAGAGCTGTCAGATCTGATTTAAACCGATTGGCGTTTTGCGCATAATGGAGCGCACTCGCGCGCAGACCTTGAATTGCGGCCTCATCCAAGGATCGCACAATTTTGCCAGGAGCGCCCATAACGAGGCTCCCATCGGGAATCACTTTGTTTTCTGTAATCAAGGCCCCTGCCCCAATCAGGCAGTTTTTCCCAATCTTAGCACCATTCAAAACAATCGCGCCCATGCCGATCAATGAATTTTCACCAATCTCACAGCCATGCAGCATCACTTTATGCCCAATAGTGCATCCCTCAGCAATCGTCAGAGGAAAGCCAATATCTGTGTGAAGAACGCAGTTTTCCTGAATGTTTGTGTTTTTCCCAATATGGATAAGCTCATTATCCCCGCGCAGTGTTGCGCCGAACCAAACCGAAGCCCCAGCGTCAATTTGACAGGAACCAATAATATTCGCATCTGGTGCAATCCAAGCCTGCTCTGACACAACGGGACGCAGGTCTCCCAAAGCATATACTGTCATGATCTTTCCTCAAATTCGGAGTTCAATTGACGAACGGTGTCCACAATATCGGGTTGCTGAGACAACCGCATCCGCTCTGCTGAAATAATGGTTTTTAAGCGTTCTTCTGTTTGATCGAGGTCATCATTCACCAAAACATAGTCATATTCAGGCCAATGAGAAATTTCATCACGTGCCTTGCTCATGCGTCCCTCAATCACTTCGGAACTGTCCTGACCACGCGAGATCAAGCGGCGTTCAAGCTCAGGAATAGAGGGAGGAAGGATGAAAATCGACAAGGCGTGTTTGCCAAGGGAGGAATTCCTAATTTGTTGCCCCCCTTGCCAATCCACATCGAACAAAACATCCCGTCCTTGGGTAATGGCAGAATTCACAGGACCATGCGGGCTTCCGTAGAAATTTCCAAAGACCTCCGCATGCTCCAACATTTCCCCATTGTTTATAAGGGTTTGGAATTCATCCTTTGAGTGGAAATAATATTCTCGCCCATGTTTTTCACCTGGACGCGGTGGGCGCGTGGTCGCAGAGACAGAAAATTCAATGTCAGGATCCCAATGACGCAACCGTTTAGACAAAGTGGATTTGCCCGCACCAGAAGGCGACGAAATAATGATTAACAGGCCACGACGATTTTGAGACATAGATTATTCCACGTTTTGAACTTGTTCACGCATTTGATCAATAACCACCTTTAGAGCAAGGCCAATCTTGGTCAATTCAGCATGCTGAGATTTGGAGCACAGTGTATTGGCTTCACGGTTGAATTCCTGAGTCAGAAAATCAAACTTGCGCCCGATTGCCTTACCATCGTTCAACAAATCTTTGGCCGACGCGATGTGTGTTTCCAGACGGTCCAATTCCTCAGATACATCTGTTTTAATTGCCAAAACAGCGAGCTCTTGTTCGAGACGTCCCTGATCAAAATCCGAACTCTCGTCCAATAGCCGCGCAATTTGTTGACGCAGTGCCGTTTGCGCTTTGGCGTCCCGATCTGGCAAGACCGCGCGCGCTTGATCTGTAAGGCGCGCTATTTCATCGACTTGTGTGCGCAATATATCACCAAGCGCCTCTCCTTCGGCCGCACGCATAGAGGCAAAATCATCCATGAGCTTGATAAGCTCTTGTTCCAAATGGTCCACCACTGGCGCGATTTCCGTCGATGAGGACATCGGCTCCAAAACACCGCGAAGGGCCAAGATATCTGTTCCAGTACTCGGCGCTAAAGACACACCAAGCGCCATAGCATGCTCTTCGACTTGGCTTAGGGCGGTGAGCATGGCCTCCATTGAGGTCTCGTTAACGCCATAGGTGTCTGAGGTCTCTTGGTTGGCTTGGATACGAAGGGTTAATGACACGTTGCCCCGCGTCACAATCGTCGTGAGGTATTTGCGGGTTTTGAGTTCCAGACCATCTAACCAATCAGGAATGCGCAGCTTGAGATCCAATCCGCGTCCGTTCACGCTTCTGATGTCGGCGCTCCAAGCATAGGGACCGATTTCACCCGAACGTGCTGCAAAGCCTGTCATTGAACGTAACATTTTGGACCTCATCATTGTCATGGACGTCCTAAGCTATTGCACCCATTGATACAAGTCTGAGGCCGGTCTGCCGCGTTAACCAAATATAAAGATTTTCCTCAAGGCCGCCCAAACTTGTGACATATTCAATTTGAAATAGATTTACTTCAAATAAGCTAGGTACGCTAACATGTTGGCAAAATTAGAAAAAATCCAACCATCAGACAACATCATTGCCTTTCCGCGTATTCGAAGGGATGTCTCGACCGTTCATGCGCTCTCGCAACTGTGGTCAGAAAACCGCTCAGAATCCGGCCTTCCTCATCGAGGTGATATCAAGATCGATGACATCAAATCCCATTTGAAACATCTCTTTTTGTTTGACCGACTATCGCCGTTTGACGCGGCGATTAAGATGCATGGACACGGATTAACCGCGCTCTTTGGGCATGATATCTCAGGACTTCCTTTGTCTGTTATGATGACGCCCTCTGCAAGGCTCGCACTTCGCGACATCGTTTCTGACATGTATATGGCTCAGCGTCCCTACAACATCACCTTAGTCGACAAAGGCACCATGTTTGGACGGAACCTCAAGGCAAACTTGGCCCTATTTCCACTAGCAAACTATGCTGGACAGGCCACAAAGGGTATTGGTGTCCTAATCCCAGATGGCAACATTAAGAAAAAAGACTATCGCTTTGATATTGAATGCATAAACTAAAAAGGCCCGCACCAAGGGTGCAGGCCTCTTAAGCTTTAATAGAACCTGTCTTAAACTGACACAGCAACAGGTGATTGTGCTGAGCGACGTGCAACCAATTCTTCTGCTACCAAGAACGCAAGTTCAAGCGATTGCGTCGCGTTCAAACGCGGATCGCAGGCTGTGTGATAGCGATCAGAAAGGTCTTCGTCGGTAACCGCACGAACACCACCTGTGCATTCAGTCACGTCTTGACCCGTCATTTCAAAATGCACACCACCGGGGATTGTTCCCTCTGCGTTGTGGATTTCAAAGAATTCGCGCACTTCGCGCAATACGCTGTCGAATGGACGCGTTTTATAGCCAGTTGATGATTTAATCGTATTGCCATGCATCGCATCACAGGTCCAAAGGACGTTAGCCCCCTCTTCTTCGACGGCTTTGATCAAACGCGGCAAGTGATCTCCGACGCTTCCTGCACCGAAACGAGCAATCAGTGTCAAACGGCCTGCTTCGTTTTCTGGATTGAGCTTTTGCATCAATACCTTGAGATCGTCTGCGGTTGTTGTCGGACCACATTTCAAACCGATTGGGTTTTGAACGCCGCGACAGAATTCAACATGCGCCCCATCAGGTTGACGTGTTCGATCCCCGATCCAAATCATGTGACCCGATCCCGCGAGCCATTTGCCCGATGTGCTATCAAGACGCGTCAAGGCCTCTTCGTATTCAAGCAACAAGGCTTCGTGACTTGTGTAGAAATCAACGGACTTCAAAGTATGGGCTGTCTCGCTATTGATGCCAGCGGCCGCCATGAAATCAAGCGCATTGCTGATGCTTTCCGCCATTTCACGGTAGCGTTTTGCATTGTCATGCTCAGTGAACCCAAGGGTCCAGCTGTGCACTTGTTGCATATCCGCATAGCCACCTGTCGAAAACGCGCGCAAGAGGTTAAGCGTCGCCGCCGCCTGCGTGTAGGCGTGCAACATTTTCTTGGCATCTGGAATACGTGCTTCTGCCGTAAAGGCCAGCTCGTTGATGATATCACCACGATAGCTTGGTAGTTCGATACCATCTTTGGTCTCTGTCGGCGCGGAGCGTGGTTTTGCAAATTGTCCCGCCATGCGGCCGACTTTGATCACTGGCACTTTGGCGCCGTAAGTGAGAACCATCGCCATCTGCAACATGACTTTAAACGTGTCACGAATGCCGTCTGCAGAAAACTGTTCAAAGCTTTCTGCGCAATCGCCACCTTGAAGCAAAAAGGCTTCACCGCGTGAGGCTGCCGCTAATTTCGCACGAAGCGCGCGCGCCTCGCCTGCAAAAACCAACGGTGGATACTGTGACAGCTGAGATTCCACTGCATTTAAGGCCCCTTGATCCAAATAATCAGGCATTTGGATTCTCGGTTTGGAACGCCAATTCGTTTTCTGCCACTCAGTCATTTTACTTCTCCACTCCGGGTTAGCGGTATCATCACAGGAATCTATACAAAAGGATTCTCAAAAGAGCCATAGTTGAATTGCGACAAGACTTGACTTGTTTAGAACAATTTTGATTACTGCTTTGTACGCGTCATGTTTGCTGAGTTAGACGACGCCCAAATTCCACGGGATGATTCACTATGGACGCAGATTTTCAAATTATTGAAGTCGATACCGCGCAAAAGACGACACAACGGTTTGTTTTCGTTTTAATGCAAGACTTTACCCTGTTGTCCTTTGCCTCAGCATTGGATGCTTTGCGGATTGCAAATCGCATGGCAAACAAGCCACTGTATGAATGGCTTGTCATCGGCGAAGATGGCGATACCGTGAATTGTTCTGCGGGCACCTCGTTCAAATTAGATGATGACCTCATCGAATTAAAGCGGGATGATATGGTCATGCTCTGTGGCGGCATGAAAATCCGTGAAAACACAACAAAGCGTTTGTTGAACTGGATTCGCCGTGAGGCGCGTAAGGGGCTTGCCTTTGCTGGTCTATGCACCGCCGCCTATCCATTGGCTAAGGCGGGTTTAATGGACGGCAAACGCGCCACGATCCATTGGGAAAACCAAGACAGCTTTTCAGAGGAATTCGACGAAGTTGATTTGACGAAATCTGTGTTTGTTGTCGATGGCAAACGTATGACAACGGCTGGTGGAACATCTTCGATTGATTTGTTGCTCAAACTCATAGCAGATGATCACGGCGAAGAATTGGCCAATGCCGTTGCGGATCAGATGATTTACAGCTCGATCCGCACGGACCAAGATACACAACGCCTCTCAGTACCAACCCGAATTGGGGTGCGTCATCCCAAGCTGAGCCAAGTCATTCAAATGATGGAATCCAATATTGAGGAACCCATTAGCCCGTCGCTACTGGCCAAAGAAGTTGGCATGTCGACACGACAATTGGAACGGTTGTTCCGCCGATACCTCAATCGCAGCCCGAAACGCTATTACATGGAATTGCGCCTGCAAAAAGCGCGCAACCTGTTGATGCAGACGGATATGAGTGTGATTAACGTGGCTCTTGCCTGTGGGTTCGCCTCACCGTCGCATTTCTCTAAATGCTATCGCTCACACTATGACACGACACCGTACCGCGAACGCGGAAGCCACGGAGCCCGTTTGTCCGTATAGCACTGCCAATTTTCACCCATAGGGTGTAATGTGGCGTTCTTGTCTGAATTACGTCGCTTTGGGTGCGGCGTTTTCTACTTTTCTTTACCAAAACGTCACACTACAATAAGGTCTGGAATTTAACTTATTCCGACACAAACGGGAGACTAACAGATGAATAAATTTCTAACAGCGACGGCTGCAACTGCGCTTATGACAAGCGCTGCTTTTGCAGATGGTCACGGTGGCGACGTTAAAGTCGGCATTATCTTGGGCTATACAGGTCCAATCGAAAGCATGGTCGCAGAAATGGGTCCAGCAGCAGAATTCGCCATTAAAGAAGTGTCCGACAGCGGCGCATTCATGGGCGGAAAAACTGTCACAGCCGTTATCGGTGACTCAACCTGTGTTGACGCCTCTGCCGCAAGTGCTGCAGCTGAGCGTTTGATCACAGCGGATGGCGTTAAAGGGATCGTTGGAGCGGACTGTTCTGGTGTGACTGGCGCGATCTTGAACAACGTTGCGATGCCAAACGGCATGGTAATGATTTCACCGTCCGCGACATCACCTGGTTTGTCACACAACAACAACGAAGATAACGGCCTTTTCTTCCGCACAGCACCCTCTGATGCGCGCCAAGGTCAAGTTATGTCAGATATCTTGCTTGAATCAGGTATCACTGAAGTTGCTTTGACATATACAAACAATGACTACGGCAAAGGTTTGTCTGACGCATTCGAAGCGGCTTACACAGCGGCAGGCGGAAGCATCACAATCACAGCGGCGCACGAAGATGGCAAAGCAGATTACTCTGCTGAAGTTGGTGCTCTAGCATCCGCAGGCGGTCAGCGTTTGGTCGTTGCAGGCTATGCAGACCAAGGTGGCGCAGGTATCATCCGCGCAGCCCTCGACACTGGCGCGTTTGACACGTTCCAATTGGTTGACGGCATGGTGTCTGATGCATTGTTCGAAAAATTCGGCGACGAATTGGACGGAACATCAGGCCAAAACCCAAGCCCAAGCGCAGAATTGGCTGATAAATTCAAAGCGGTCACAGAAGGCGCAGGCTTTAACGCAACATCCGCTTTTGCACCTGAGTCATATGACGCAGCTGCGTTGATCTTGTTGGCAATGCAAGCGGCGAACTCTGTTGAGCCAGGCGATTACAAAGACAAAGTCTTTGACGTTGCAAACGCACCAGGTGAGAAAATCGAAGCTGGTGAATTGGCCAAAGGTCTTGAGATCCTCGCAAACGGCGGTGAGATCGATTACGTCGGCGCAACTGGCGTTGAATTGATCGGACCAGGCGAAGCGGCTGGCTCATATCGTGAATTGACTGTTGACGGCGGCGAAGCGAAAACTGTTCGCTACCGTTAAGTTACTCAATTCTTCAGGGCAGCCCGGGCTTTCGGCTCGGGCTGTTCGCATTCTAAGTGGAAAGCTGAAACTGTGATTAAAGTTGAACACCTTCACAAACACTTTGGTGGATTTCATGCCTGTGATGGCGCCTCTTTGGAAATCGCCAAGGGGTCTATTACAGGATTGATCGGACCAAATGGCGCAGGAAAAACGACGCTCTTTAATGTGATTGCTGGCGTTCTTGCCCCCACATCAGGGCACGTGACAATGGATGGCGAAGATATAACTGGGTTGCCACCGCATGAGCTCTTTCACAAGGGATTGTTGCGCACCTTTCAAATCGCGCATGAATTTTCATCTATGAGCTGTCGTGAGAACCTCATGATGGTGCCATCGGGCCAAGCGGGTGAAACGCTTTGGAACACGTGGTTTGGACGCAAACGGATCGCGGATGAAGAGCGTGCTTTGCGCGCCAAAGCCGACGAAGTGCTTGAATTTTTGACAATTTCCCATCTCGCCGATCACAAAGCAGGTCAGGTTTCGGGCGGTCAAAAGAAGCTTCTTGAGCTTGGCCGCACAATGATGGTCGATGCAAAGATTGTATTTTTGGATGAAGTTGGAGCGGGCGTGAACCGCACGTTGCTCAATACCATTGGCGATGCGATTATTCGGTTAAACAAAGAGCGCGGATATACATTCGTTGTCATTGAACACGATATGGATTTCATTGGCCGCCTCTGTGATCCCGTCATCTGTATGGCGGAAGGCAAAGTGTTGGCTCAGGGCACACTGGATGAGATCAAAGCCAATGAAAGCGTGATTGAGGCCTATCTTGGAACGGGCCTAAAGAACAAAGAAGCGTTGCACGCTTAATTGCGGCTGTGCAGGCCTTCGGCGAGGATATTTATGAAAAGAAGAAACCTTGGGGATCAGAAACATGTCTGAACCATTTTTGATTGGGGATACCATGAGTGGCGGGTACGGCAAAGGTCCCGACATTTTGCATGGCTGTACGATTTCTGTAGATCGTGGGGAAATTGCTGTGATTGTTGGGCCAAATGGCGCGGGGAAATCGACGGCGATGAAAGCGATTTTTGGGATGTTGGATGTGCGCTCTGGAGCTGTGCGTCTTGATGGTGAGGATATCACCGCACTGAGCCCGCAAGATCGCGTGATTAAGGGCATGGGCTTTGTTCCGCAAACGCAGAATATTTTTGCCTCAATGACTGTTGAAGAAAACCTTGAGATGGGCGCGTTTATTCGCAAAGATGACATCAAAGCAACGATGGAACAGGTCTATGACCTCTTTCCCATTTTGCGCGACAAACGCGCGCAAGCCGCTGGGGAATTATCGGGCGGTCAACGTCAACAGGTGGCCGTGGGGCGTGCCTTGATGACCCAGCCAAAAGTGTTGATGTTGGATGAACCAACGGCCGGTGTCAGCCCTATCGTCATGGATGAGCTATTTGATCGGATCATTGAGGTGTCCCGCACCGGTATTCCGATTTTGATGGTGGAACAAAATGCCCGTCAAGCCTTAGAAATTGCCGATAAAGGCTATGTTCTGGTGCAAGGGGCAAATGCCTACACTGGATCGGGAAAAGAGCTTTTGGCCGATCCTGATGTCCGTAAATCGTTTTTGGGAGGATAAGAGATGGATTTTCTCAACGCGATTGTCGCTTTGTCGAATTTTGTTTTGGTACCTGCGATTGCCTATGGCAGTCAGCTGGCTTTGGGCGCCTTGGGCGTTACCTTGATCTATGGAATTTTGCGGTTTTCCAATTTTGCACATGGGGACACAATGGCCTTTGGTGCAATGGCAACGGTTGGGGTTACATGGTGGTTTCAATCCATGGGGATTTCGTTTGGGCCGCTTCCCACGGCGCTTTTGGCCCTGCCCTTTGGGATCATGGCGGCTAGTGCTTTGGTCTTGATCACCGATAGAACTGTCTATCGGTTCTATCGCGCCAAGAAATCTAAACCTGTGATCTTGGTCATCGTTTCAATGGGGGTGATGTTCATTACAAACGGATTGGTCCGTTTTATCATCGGGCCCAAAGAACGCACGTTCTTGGATGGAGATCGGTTCATTATCTCCGCACGTGAGTTCAAACAGATGACAGGGCTGAACGAAGGACTAGCGATTAAAACAACGCAAGCCATTACGGTTGTTACCGCGATTATCATTGTGGCGTTGCTGTTTTGGTTTTTGAACAAAACACGCACTGGTAAATCAATGCGGGCCTATTCCGATAACGAAGATTTGGCCCTCCTCTCTGGGATCAACCCAGAGCGCGTTGTCATGGTGACATGGCTCATCGTCGCAGCATTGGCAACCGTTGCGGGGACGCTTTATGGGTTGGACAAGACATTCAAACCCTTCACCTATTTCCAACTGCTCTTGCCGATTTTTGCCGCCGCGATTGTGGGCGGATTAGGTAGCCCCATTGGGGCCATTGCAGGTGGATTTGTGATCGCCTTTTCTGAAGTGACAATTACCTATGCTTGGAAAAAGGTATTGGGCTATGCGATGCCTGATAGCCTTGCTCCTGATGGATTGGTGCAATTGCTCAGCACGGATTACAAATTCGCGGTGAGCTTTGTGATTTTGGTGATTGTGCTGCTCTTTAAGCCGACTGGTCTCTTTAATGGAAAGGCCTACTGATGACTGAGATGAAAAATATCGCTTTATTTGCTGCCGTCACTGCGTTGATCGTGTTGACGGGGTTTATGCAAAGCTGGAACTCGGCCCTCTTGATTGTCAACATGGGGTTGATCAGTGCAGTCATGGCAATCGGTGTGAACCTACAGTGGGGCATTGCTGGATTGTTTAATGTTGGTGTGATGGGCTTTGTGGCGCTTGGTGGATTGGCAACAGTCTTTGTCTCAATGGAGCCTGTTCCTGAGGCGTGGCGCGCCGGTGGCATGGGGGTTTTCCTCGCGCTGGCCTTGGGCGTCATAACGGTTATTACGGCAATCTTTGCGTATAAAACCCTTCCACACGGGAAATCCAAAACCATTGGTGTGATCGCGATTTTGGTTGTCGGATTTTTTGTATACCGCGCGGTCTTTGATCCAGCAGTTGCAGCCATTGAATCCGTTGATCCAGCGGTCACAGGCTACCTTGGCGGGCTTGGGCTTCCTGTGATTGTTGCTTGGCCAGTTGGGGGCCTTTTGGCCGCAGGCGTTGCTTGGATTATTGGGAAAACGGCGCTTGGCCTGCGCTCCGATTATTTGGCGATTGCGACCCTTGGGATTGCGGAAATCATCGTTGCCATTATGAAGAACGAAGACTGGCTCGCGCGCGGTGTGAAAAACGTCATCGGCCTACCCCGGCCTGTGCCTTATGAAGTTGACTTGCAAGAGTCAGCCAGTTTTGTTGATCGGGTGACTGGCTATGGGTGGGACGTCACGACGGCGTCCTCTATTTTGGTCAAGCTGAACTATGCTGTTTTGTTTGCGATCGTCTTGATGATCATCTTTGCGATGGCGCAGCTTGCGCTCAATAGCCCATGGGGTCGTATGATGCGCGCCATTCGGGACAATGAAACCGCAGCTCAAGCGATGGGCAAAGATGTCACAAGCCGCCATCTTCAGATATTTGTGCTTGGATCTGCGATCTGCGGTATTGCAGGGGCAATGATGACAACCCTAGACGGTCAGTTGACGCCAGGGACGTATCAACCTCTGCGTTTTACTTTTCTCATCTGGGTTATGGTGATTGTCGGTGGATCAGGAAGCAATCTCGGAGCTGTCCTCGGTGGATTCCTGATATGGTTCCTCTGGGTTCAAGTTGAACCAATGGGGTATTTCATCATGGATATCGTCACAATGGGGCTTGCCGATGACAGCGCAATCAAGGCGCATTTGCTGGAAAGCGTCGCCCATATGAGGCTCTTTACTATGGGGGTTATCCTCTTATTGGTCCTAAGGTTTAGTCCACATGGATTGATCCCAGAGAAATAAAAGAAAACGCCCCGATGATCGGGGCGTTTTTTTATTCTGCAGCGACTTTTTTAGACCTGAGCATATCCTTCAGATAATGCCCCGTGTAGCTGGCCTCAATTTTAGCGACGGCTTCGGGGGTGCCTTTGGCGACGATTTGACCGCCTCCGTCTCCGCCTTCAGGTCCGATATCGATGATCCAATCGGCTGTTTTCACAACATCGAGGTTATGTTCGATTACGACAACTGTGTTTCCTTGATCGACCAATTCATGCAGCACTTCCAAGAGTTTGCGCACGTCTTCGAAATGCAAGCCTGTGGTAGGTTCATCCAATATATAGAGAGTGCGCCCTGTCGAGCGACGCGCCAATTCCTTGGACAGTTTCACACGCTGTGCTTCGCCCCCAGAGAGGGTCGTGGCCTGTTGACCGACTTTGATATAGCCAAGTCCAACGCGCACCAGAGCGTCCATTTTTTCGCGTATGCTTGGTACGGCGGTAAAGAAGGTTTGCGCATCCTCTACCGTCATATCCAACACATCCGCGATGCTTTTGCCTTTGAATTTGATCTCAAGCGTTTCGCGATTATAGCGCGCACCGTTACAGGTTTCGCAAGTCACATAGACGTCAGGCAAAAAGTGCATTTCGATCTTGATGACGCCGTCCCCTTGGCACGCCTCGCAGCGACCGCCTTTGACGTTAAAGCTAAAGCGGCCCGGTTTATAACCGCGTGTCTTGGCTTCAGGTAGACCTGCAAACCAATCACGGATCGGGGTAAAGGCGCCTGTATAGGTTGCAGGGTTGGATCGCGGCGTGCGTCCAATGGGGCGTTGGTCAATATCGATCACTTTATCCAAGTGTTCCAGACCTTTGATCGTCTCACAGGGCGCGGGTGTCTGTTTAGCACCGTTCAGTCGCATAGACGCCGTTTTGAACAAGGTTTCTAATGTCAGCGTAGATTTTCCGCCACCAGAGACACCCGTCACACAGACAAATTTACCCAATGGAAAATCGGCCGTTACATTTTGCAAGTTGTTTCCAGTCGCTTTGACAACGGTTACCTTTTTGCCGTTGCCCTTGCGCCGCGACGTCGGAACCGCTATTTCGCGCGACCCGCTCAGATAGGCACCGGTCAGTGAGTTTTTGTCATTGGCAACCACATCGGGCGTGCCGTGGCTCACCACTTGTCCACCATGCACCCCTGCCCCTGGGCCGATGTCAAAAACATAATCCGCCTCACGGATCGCATCTTCGTCATGTTCGACAACGATCACTGTATTTCCCTGATCTCTTAGGTTTTTCAACGTTACCAAGAGACGATCATTGTCGCGCTGATGCAGACCGATTGACGGCTCATCTAGAACATAGAGAACCCCTGTTAAACCGCTTCCGATTTGGCTGGCAAGGCGGATCCGTTGGCTTTCACCACCAGACAGCGTTCCTGCATTTCGGCTCAGCGTGAGATATTCCAAGCCAACATTGTTCAAGAACCCAAGCCGTTCGCCGATTTCTTTCAAAATAGCGCGCGCGATTTCTTGTTTCTGGGGGCTCAAAGAGTTTGGAACAGATTGAACCCAGTCAAAAGCTTCACGGATCGACATTTGGACAACTTCGCCAACATGGATCCCAGCAATTTTTACCGCGAGCGCCTCTTGTCTGAGGCGAAAGCCGCCACAGGACCCACAGGGGCGATTGTTTTGATAGCCTTCAAATTCTTCGCGAACCCAATTGCTATCTGTTTCTCGATAGCGACGCTCCATATTGGGAATGACGCCTTCAAAGGTGCGGCTGACTTGATAAACACGTCCGCCTTCGTCATAGCGGAATTGGATTTCTTCTTTGCCTGAGCCGTAGAGAAACACCTGTTGAATTTTCTCATCGATATCCTTCCAACGGTCATTCGGGTTAAACCCATAATGTTTCGCGATGGATTCAATTGTTTGCAAGAAATACGGGCTCTTGCCCTTGCGCCATGGGGCCAATGCGCCGTCCCGAATTTTCAATGTTTGATCGGGAACAACGAGACGTTCATCAAAGAACAATTCCTTTCCCAAGCCATCACATTCAGGGCAGGCTCCAAAGGGCGCGTTGAAGGAAAACAGGCGCGGTTCGATCTCTGGGATTGTAAAACCACTGACAGGACATGCAAAATTTTCGCTAAACGTAAATCTTTCAGGCTCTGCATCCGTTGGAGCCGTCTCCAAAATCGCGATTCCATCCGCCAAATCAAGGGCCGTTCTTAGGCTATCTGCAAGGCGTGTTTCCATACCTTCGCGCACAACCAAGCGGTCAACAACCACGTCGATATCATGGCGATATTTTTTATCCAACGTGGGCGGTTCATCCAATTCGTAGAACTGACCGTCCACTTTGACACGTTGAAACCCTTGCTTGCGCAGCTCAAGGAATTCCTTGCGATATTCACCTTTGCGGTCCCGAATGATCGGAGACAAGAGATACCCACGCGTACCGTCCTCCATTGACATGATGCGGTCCACCATGTCTTGGACCTGCTGCGCCTCAATCGGCTCGCCAGTTGCGGGGCTATAGGGCGTGCCTGCACGGGCAAACAAAAGACGAAGGTAGTCATAAATCTCTGTCACAGTGCCCACAGTAGAGCGCGGGTTTTTCGACGTGGTTTTCTGTTCAATCGAAATCGCTGGTGACAACCCGCTAATCTGGTCAATGTCAGGCTTTTCCATCATGTCCAAGAACTGGCGCGCATAGGCAGAGAGGCTTTCGACATAGCGACGCTGTCCCTCGGCATAAATCGTATCAAAGGCCAGTGATGATTTTCCCGAACCAGACAGACCAGTAATAACAACCAGTTGATCCCGTGGGATATCGACATCAATTGATTTCAAATTATGTTCGCGCGCACCACGTACAGAAATAAATTTTTGCTCAGCCATGACCTGTCCTTTTATGTCTCTTTGCAGATAGTCCTTTTTCCCTGAGTCTCCAAGAAAAATATGTGAACAAAGTGTGAACATATGCGTTTGTTTCAGACAATATCCCTAACGCGAAGTTTTTTGGAGGTTTACGCACGCCTCCCCTTGAGCGTTGTTAGCGCTAAGAGTAAGACAGCGATAAATCGAAATCTCAGAATGTTGGGCATGTCTATGGTATATTTGGTCGCTGATATTGGTGGAACAAACACGCGTGTGGCTTTGGCACAGGGAACTGAGCTGTTAACCGAGACGATCCAGAAATTCCCGAATGCAGAAGCACCGCATCTTCGCGATATCCTTTCATCCTACATTTCGACCAAAGGAGATATTTCAATTTCTGCGGCTTGTATTGCTGTAGCTGGACCTGTTCACAACGGCGTGGCGCAGATGACTAACTTAGATTGGTTGATCCAAGACCATGACATCGCCTCCTCCCTTGGTATTGATAAAGTAGGCGTTATCAATGACTTGCAAGCCCAAGGCTACGCACTTCCCTATATTGATGAAGCAGATCTCTCCTGTCTCAAACAAGGCAAGACACCTGATTATCCCGCGACTCGTTTGGTGATTGGTATCGGAACAGGATTTAATGCGGCACCCGCTTACGTGGTCGGCGACACAACACTTGTTCCCCCAGCCGAAGCAGGTCATGTTCGCCTTCCTACATCCAACGACCAAGAACGTGCTATCGCCGCTCAGGTGGCTGGAAACAACGGATTTGCCTCTGTGGAACATATCCTTTCAGGCAGAGGTGTCGAACGGCTTGAGCGCTATTTTGATCCTACCTCAACCCGATCAGCGGCAGAGGTGCTTGCCGCTGCGCAAAACGGCGACTCTGTTGCTCAGCAAGTTGTGACCCAATTTGCCCGCTTTGCAGGATCAGTTGCAGGTGACTTGGCTCTCACGGTCTTGCCATTTGGGGGGATCTATTTGATCGGTGGCGTTGCCCGTGCAATGTCTCCCTATATGGATGACAGTAATTTTAACGCAGCTTTTGTCGACAAAGACCGGTTTGCTGAATTCAATGCGCAATTCCCGGTCCACGTCGTTCACGATGATTTTGCCGCTCTACGCGGCTGTTCAGGCTACGCAGAGGGGCTTTGATCCCAATCTATTTGCGGGCGTCATGCCAAGCTTTGGCAACCTCTTCCCCTTTGGCGATGCAAATCGCATCTGCCTGTTGACGTGTCAGGCTATCGGGGTAGCTTATTGATTTATCAAACATAACTTTCTGATGCGTATATAGCTGACACCAGACGTCCCCTGCTTCGGTCTTGACCATGATAGGATCTGTTTCAAAATCGTTAACATTCACGCATGCGCTCAAAAGAGCAGCAGCACCAAACCATAGAATTGGTTTCATTCATTTCACCATTGTTGTTAAGAGGTCTCTCTCTTTATCAACGACTACTTGTTCATATGGTTTAATGAGGCGGCTATGGTTTATATAATAAACACGCATTCATCACGTATCGCGGGAATTTGGTCATGAGCTGTCAATACATGATAGACGTAACTGGCCCTAAATACAATTTTGCAATGGCACGCCGTCAATGATGTTCCATAAAACCTTGCGTGCCATTGGCTTGTCCTAGTTGCCTGCGCTTTCCATTTTGCGCGTTGCGATCACGTTTTCCAACCAGCCCAATTTCATCTCAGGAACGGAGCTGAGCAAGAGGTCAGTATAATCATCAAACGGCGGGGCAAGCACCTGCGATTTCGGGCCATAGCGCACCACTTTACCTTGATACATTACGGCAATGCTATCGGCGATTGCACGCACAGTTGCCAAATCGTGGGTAATAAACAAATAGGCCACGTTTTCTATTTTTTGCAAGTCTAACAGCAACTTAAGAATGCCATCCGCCACCAATGGATCAAGGGCTGATGTGACCTCATCACAGATAATCAATTTCGGTTTTGCCGCCAAAGCGCGAGCAATACAGACACGCTGTTTTTGTCCACCCGATAATTCCGCAGGATAGCGATCGATGAACTTTTCCCCCATTTCGATTTCATCCAAAAGCTCGATCACACGTTTGCGTTTCTCGGCGCCTTTGATGCCGAAATAGAACTCCAAAGGCCGCCCAATGATGGTTCCAACGGTTTGACGTGGGTTCATCGCCACATCCGCCATTTGGTAAATCATTTGCAATTCACGCAAATCATCATTGCTCCGCGCCTTCAGATCCGCACTCAGGGTGCGACCGTCAAATTCAATCGATCCGGTATGAGGCGGCAATAATCCGGTAATGACACGCGCCATTGTCGATTTGCCCGACCCGCTTTCGCCGACCAATGCCAACGTTTGACCTGCATGAAGATCGACATTTATCTCTTTGAGAACATCGAACTTTAGCCCCTTGTAACGCGCTGAGATATCACGAACCCTTAGCAAAGGATCCCCAGTTGGAACCATTTCCTCATGATCAATAGATCTCACAGAGACCAAGGCCTTGGTATACTCTTCTTGTGGATTATTGATAATCGTATCGACATCCGCATATTCAACCGTTTGACCATGCTGGAGCACCATGATATCGTCGCTGACTTGGGCAACGACTGCCAAATCATGCGTGATATAGAGAGCGGCAACACCAGTATCACGAATGGCCTCTTTGATTGCGGCCAAAACATCGATCTGTGTTGTCACATCAAGCGCCGTTGTCGGTTCGTCAAAAATCACAAGATCAGGCTGAGGACAGAGTGCCAAGGCCGTCATTGCACGCTGCAATTGCCCGCCAGACACCTGATGCGGATAGCGATTTCCAAATGTCTCAGGATCAGGAAGACCCAGCTTTTCAAACAAGGCTACAGCGCGTTTTTCCGCCTCTGAGCGTGAACACCGTTTATGTTCCACGCTCGCTTCAACGATCTGCTCCATGAGCTTTTTCGCGGGATTAAAGGCCGCTGCCGCCGATTGCGCAACATAGGTCACCTCAGCGCCGCGTAAATCGCGCAAAGACCGTTGGCCCCCTTGCAAAATATCGCGCCCATTGAGCCAAACTTCACCACCCGTAATGCGCACACCGCCACGACCATAGGCCATTGCAGACAGCCCAATCGTGGATTTACCCGCCCCAGATTCACCGATCAAGCCCAAGACTTTGCCCGGTGCCAGATCAAACGACACACCATCCACAATTGTGATATCTCGCGCCGCTTCACCAGGTGGGTAAACAGTGGCTTCTATTTTTAGGTTCTTAACCTCAAGCACATTAGGCACCGCGTCCCCCTTTCAAAGAAGTGGTTCTATTCAAAACCCAGTCCGCCACCAAATTCACCGAAATCGCGAGTGTCGCGATGGCAACAGCTGGAACAATCGCCGCAGGTATTCCGTAGACGATCCCTTCTTTGTTTTCTTTCACAATGCCACCCCAGTCGGCCTCCGGAGGTTGCACCCCAAGACCCAAGAACGACAGTGTCGACAAGAACAGCACCATAAAGATGAAGCGCAATCCCAATTCAGCAACAAGCGGCGAGAGCGCATTGGGAAGGATTTCGCGAAAAATGATCCATCCCCGCCCTTCACCGCGCAGCTTGGCCGCCTCTACGAAATCCATGACATTGATATCCACCGCAACCGCACGGGCCAAACGATAGACCCGAGTAGCATCAAGCAATCCCATGACGATAATCAACATCGGTATCGTGACTGGCATAACTGATAGGATCACAAGCGCGAAAATCAGCGTTGGAATGGACATCATCAAATCCACAAATCTAGACAGTGCTTGATCAACCCAGCCGCCAATCACAGCGGCGAAAAAGCCAAGGCTTGCCCCTGTGACAAAGCTTACAATCGTTGCCGCAGTTGCGATAAAGATCGTCGTGCGACCGCCATAGATCATACGGCTCAAGAGATCGCGTCCAATGCCGTCAGTGCCCAACAAGAACTCTTTCGAGCTTGGCTCCCAGACATCACCGACGATTTCAGCCATACCATAAGGCGCAATAAGAGGTGCAAAAACAGCCCCCGCAAAATAAAGCCCCGTGAAAAACAGGCCAATCAGGGCAGAAATAGGAATATGCTTCATTTCGGATGCCTCAATCTTGGGTTTGACAGGATAGACACAATATCAGCAACCATGTTCAACCCTATGTAAACGGCTGCAAAAACCAAACCGCAGGCTTGAACAACAGGCACGTCACGTTTGGCCACGTGATCCACCAGATATTGCCCCATGCCCGGATAAACAAAGACAACTTCGATCACGACAACACCAACCACGAGGTAGGCCAAATTCAACATGACGACATTCACAATCGGCGCAATCGCATTTGGAAAGGCATGACGGAAAATAACCGTAAACCCGTTCAACCCTTTGAGCTCAGCCGTCTCGATATAGGCCGATTGCATGACATTCAAAATCGCCGCCCGCGTCATACGCATCATATGGGCCAGAACAACAAGCGTCAGCACAACAACCGGCAAAGCAATCGCGTTGAGCTTTTCAAAGAAATTCATGCGGTCATCCAGCATGGCAACCGAGGTAAACCAGCCGAGTTTAACCGCCACAAAATAAATCAGGATATACCCGATCAAAAATTCAGGGACAGAGATCGACGCCAACGTGACACCTGAGATGGCTTTATCAGGCCAGCGCCCTTGATAACGTACAGCCAAAAGACCCAAGAAGATCGCCAAAGGAACCGAAATAACGGCGGCGGTCGCCGCGAGGAATAGAGTATTCTTTAACCTATATCCCATGCTTTCTGCGATATCTTTGCCATTGGTCAAAGCGGTTCCCAAGTCCCCTTGAAGAGCGCCGAATAACCAATTGAAATAACGTGTCAAAGCGGGATCGTTCAAGCCCAATTCTTCACGTAGATTTGCAAGGGATTGCGGTGTTGCGGATTGTCCCAAAATGGATTGGGCCACATCACCCGGTAAAATTTGCGTCCCTGCAAAAATCAGCGCAGATGCCGCCAACAAGAGCAGGAGGCCCAACGCAAGACGTTGGGCAACCAATTTTATAACAGGATGCATTGCTGTGCCTTATGCCAACCAGCAATCTGTTGATGCAAAGGCATTCATCAACTCACCATTCGGATCCTCAGAGTAACCCGCGATCTTATCGCTCACAACGTCAATAAAGTCGTTGAACATTGGACAGATCAAGCCGCCCTCGTCGCGCATGATACGGCCCATTTTGCCATAGATCTCTTTGCGCTTGACGTCATCCAATTCAGCCTTCGCCGCCATGAGCATTTTATCAAACTCCGGATTGTTGAACCGAGTGTCGTTCCAATCCGCAGTTGAAAGATACGCCGTTGAATACATCTGATCCTGAACAGGACGGCCGCCCCAATAGGATGCACAGAATGGTTGCTTGTTCCAAACTTCTGACCAATAGCCATCATTTGGCTCGCGCTTGATTTCCAACGGAATGCCTGCTGCTTTTGCAGATTGTTGGAACAAGGCCGCCGCATCAACCGCACCAGGGAAAGCACCATCGGCTGTGCGCAAGATGATCGGTGATCCATCATGGCCAGATTTCTTGTAGTGTTCCGCCGCCTTTTCAGGGTCGTACTGACGCTGTTCTATTGTTTCATCAAACAAAGGATAGGCTGCGTTGATTGGCATGTCGTTGCCGATACCACCATATCCACGAAGGATCTTGTCCACCATTTCCTCACGATTGATCGCATATTTAAGAGCCATGCGTAAATCATTGTTATTGAACGGTTCTGTATCAACATGCATGATGAACACATAGTGCCCACGACCAGATACGTTACGCACCTGCAACCCAGGAGCACGACCCATAAGGGAGGCAACTTTTGGATCAACACGGTTAATCATCATAACCTGACCTGATTGCAACGCCGCTGTCCGCGCAGTCGCATCATTGATCACGATCACTTCGGATTCATCGACGTGACCCCGGGCATCATCCCAATAGTTTGGATTTTTCTTAAACCCGTGACGTACACCAGGTTCATCGAATTCAACCATATAAGGACCAGTGCCCATGCCTGCCGCAGGATTATCACGACCGCCATTTGGTTGAATGACCAAGTGATAATCAGAAATCAAATACGGGAAGTCAGCATTGGGCGTTTTCAAATCAATTGTGACTTGGTTATTGGTGATGGACATCTTGTCGATCCCCTTCACAATGCCCAAAGCACCCGAAGTAGATTTTTCGTCCAAGTGACGCTCCAACGTCGCGACAACATCTTCTGGTGTGAGAGGTTTGCCGTCGTGGAATTCCACGCCTTTGCGAATATCAAAGGTCCAAGATTGGGCATTCGCGCTGCTTGTGACGCTTTCTGCGAGGCGGTTTTGAATGGCCCCATCGGCGCCTACCTCAAGCAACGTATCCCCGAAATGGCGCAAGTTACACAGTGGGACTGAGGAGGCTGTCAAAGCTGGATCAAGCGAATTTGAGCTTTCTCCACCGCCAACGCCGATTTTCATCAATCCGCCTTTTTTCGGGCCTGCCGCCTGCACTGCTTGACCAAGCAATGTATTCGCTGCCGCAGCAGTCATACCAAGTGCAACAGCTTTACCGATGAAATCACGACGTGTCATTTTTCCAGACGTCACGCGATTTGCCAAATAGTTGATTTGATCGTTCATTCTATTCCCCTGTTCTTCTAAAGCCATTTCATATGACTTTTTTGTATAGGTTTAGAATGCCGATATATTTTCACCTATCAAGGAAAAAATATATTTTTTCTGTCCTAATGCCCATGGCGTTCTATTTCGTATGCGTTTGATTTTTCAAATATCAGCTCTTCGCCGTCATAGGCCTCCATCCGTGCGGTGATCAAAAAGTGGGTGAGGGTCGAGGTCATTGTTGAAAAGCTTTCGGTGCGGATTGACCAATCGCCGCGTTCGCGGATCTCGCTCCAATGAGTTTCTGCGCGCGCAGATAGCGGGTCATCGGGATGAATGCTCCATTTTTCTCTCGCAACGGCATCGATAATTAATCCATGATCCGCGTCTTGAACGCGGCCAAAGTCATCTTCTATTTCAAGATGCACAATTCCCGTTTTCATATCATTCACAACGCGTCTTTCGTTATTTCCTTCTCTTAATGTGGTGATCTCCCACGGCGCATCCATCTCGGGCGGCGGAAAGCTATGTTTTGAACTGGCGTCACGATCCACCAATGGAATGCGGATGTGGCCTTGTGTCAAAGTCAAACTGCCCTGTTCCGGCATGGGCCAAAGCAAAGTCCAATAGGTATTGGACACCGACACCCGCAGGTGATGACCTTTGGGAATAGAATAGGCGCATTGATCCAAGGTAACAGTGACTTCAATCTCTTGATCAGGATCTAACGGGGTCACTCGATCATGACCCAAATGATGCGCCAAATTCATAACGCCATAAGTGATCCGTGTCACAGCTCCATCTGGATGCACATGATTGAGACGCACAGCAATCTGCGCCATCGGAGTGGACGAGGCTAATCGCAGAGTTACCTCTGGCGCGCCCAAGATGTGACAGTCCTGCTCTAAAACCTCCCCATCAAAAACAACTGACACGGCATCATCGCGCCGTTGATCACCGGGCATCTCTGGCCCAAGCCAAATTGCGCAATATTCCCCTGCATCCATGCCACAGGTTTGATCAGAAGACACCGTCATAGATATAGCTTGCGCCTCATGCGTAAGGCGACCCTGTTGCGAGAAATGCAACACCTCTGCTCCGTCATCACTCGGCCATGTGTCCCGTTCCAGCCACTCTCCAGATCGTTCGCTATACCATGTCTGAGGACGCACTCCATCCATGATATAGGCGCGATAAGGTGCCTCTTGTTCCACGCTGCGATCAATGCCCTTAAGCCAATGATCCCACCACTCAACCGCAACCTGTAAGAACCCTATGCGCGGTTCTGGCACAGCAAAATGTGGATATTTATGCACCCAAGGACCAACGATCCCTTTGACAGGGGCCGATAGGTTTTCAACCAAATGGGAAACCGTGTTCTTGTAACCATCGCCCCACCCCCCAATTGCCAAAGTCGCGGCTTTGATTGCGCTGTAATCTTCGCAAATTGACCCATGTTTCCAATAGTCATCTCGCGTTTGGTGATCTAGCCAGGTAACCGGTAAATAACTCTGCGCCTCTAGGCGCTCTAACCACATCTCACGCCACTTATCTCCAACCAGCATGGGATCGGGTGGTCGTGACGAATAGGCCCACATCGTAGACCCCCACCCCATATTTTCATTCAACAGACATCCGCCTTTGTAGTGGATATCATCTGCATATCTATCGGCCGTAGAACAAAGCGTTATGATCGCCTTTAACGCGTCGGGTTCACGGGCGGCAACTTGCAGGGCGTTAAATCCGCCCCAACTGATCCCCATCATGCCCACGGAACCACTGCACCATGGTTGCGCGGCAAGCCATGCAATCACCTCTTCGCAGTCACTGAGCTCTTGCTCGCTATATTCGTCCTCCATAATGCCATCGCTATCCCCATTGCCGCGCATATCAACACGCACACAGGCATAGCCGCGCTTGGCCATATAAGGATGGGTCAGGCTATCGCGCGCAATTGTTCCGTCGCGCTTGCGATAAGGGAGATATTCCAACACAACGGGCACAGGGTCCTCATGCGCCGTCACAGGTCGCCAAACTCGCGCAGACAATCGACATCCGTCAGATAGTAGAATACCCATGTCTTCAATGATTTCGATGTCAAATAGTTCACTCTCAAATAGTTCATTCACAGGCTTCACCTTTGTCTAAATACTCAAATTCCCATCATTCACCACGAGGGAATCGTTTGCTTTCCTCGAGAACATTCAAATCCATATGATTGCGCATGTACCTCTCTGACGCTTGCTGAAGCGGCTGGTAGTCCCATGGATAATAGCCGCCTTGCCGCAAAGCTTCATAGACGATCCAGCGTTTCGCTTGGCTTTGACGCACATCTTGATCAAAGCGCTCTAGATCCCAACGCGCCTCGGATTTCGCACGCAAACTGGTTAAGGTGCCTTGATGCTCGGTCACTTCTGCAAGATTGGTCAATTCAAGCGGATCGCTCTCCAGATCAAACAATTGATCAGAATCCAAGGCACAGCGGTTATATTTCCACTTGCCATAACGCAAGGACACCATCGGCGCATAGGAGGCTTCGGCGGCATACTCTATGGCAACTGGTGTGTCGCGTGTGCCGCCTTGCCCCAAATGCACAAGGCTTTCCCCTGTTGTCCAAGGGGCGACCTCATCCATTGAAACGCCCGCCAAATCGCAGAGCGTGGGACAGACATCAATATTGGACACAGGGGTCGAAACCAACCCCGCCTCCATCTGAGGGGCCGATATCATTAAAGGCACACGGGCGGAGCCATCGTAAAAAGACATTTTGAACCACAAGCCGCGCTCACCCAACATATCCCCATGATCCGAGACAAAGAGAATGATCGCCTCTTGGCGCGTGTCTTCTAAGACTTGGAGAATTTCCCCAATTTTGTCATCAATATAGGATATGTTGGCGAAATAGGCCCGTCGGGACCGAATGATATCCTCCTCAGAAATATCAAAAGAGCGCCAATCATTTGCATCAAAAATGCGTTTAGAATGGGGATCATGATCCTCATAGGCCATTGCGGGAACGTCTGGCAAAAGATGCGCGCAATACTCATAGAGATCCCAGTATTTTTTGCGTGCCACATAGGGGTCATGGGGATGGGTAAAGCTTGCCGTGAGGCACCAAGGACGCGCTTCCTCACCCCGTCCAAGATCATAGATTTTACGACAGGCATTATAGGCAACTTCGTCATCATATTCGAGCTGGTTGGTGATTTCTGCAACTCCTGCTCCCGTCACAGATCCCATATTGTGATACCACCAATCAATCCGCTCGCCGGGCTTGCGATAATCGGGCGTCCAGCCAAAATCCGCAGGATAGATATCTGTGGTGAGGCGTTCTTCAAACCCATGAAGCTGATCTGGACCGACAAAATGCATCTTGCCAGACAAACACGTCCGATAGCCCGCCCGCCGCAAGTGATGCGCGTAGGTCGGGATGGAGGAGGCAAATTCCGCTGCATTGTCATAGACCCCATTTTGCGAGGGCAATTGACCCGACATAAAGGCCGCCCGACCTGGCGCGCACAGAGGGCTGGCGGTATAGGCGTTTTGAAAGCGTGTTGAGCGCAGGGCCAGCTTTTTCAAATTCGGCGCATGTAGCCAATCCGCGGGTCCATCTGGGAACAATGTTCCATTCAACTGATCCACCATCAAGATCAAGATATTCGGCTGTTGTTTCATATATCCCCACAAAAAAAATCTGTTTCCCCAATCAAAGTCACAGCTTTGATCAAATCACAAACAAAATCGCAGGGATGCGCGGTTAGTTCAGCAGAGTTTCAATGTCTCGCGTCAGCTTTGACGACATGGGCCGTGTGGTTGAGGCATAGCTTGCCACAAAGCCACCGTTTTGATCCAAGAGCACTTTGTAAAAATTCCAACGTGGCTCAAACCGATGTTCAGTATTGAGCCATTGGTAAAATGGATGCGCCTTGCGCCCTTTGACAGATGTAATCGTGGTCATCGGGATTGTCAGACCGAAATTAACCTCACAGAAATCTTTGACCTGATCTTCTGAGTTTAGTTCTTGGGAAAAATCGTCCGAGGGAACCGCGAGTACAACTAAGCCATCGTCGCCATAGGTTTCATACAAAATCTGAAGCCCATCATATTGCTTGGTAAACCCGCATTTACTGGCTGTGTTTACGACTAACACGGCTTTCCCTTTATAGTCATCCAACGCAATCTCACCGCCATCTATGTTGCTAAACCGAAAGTCAGCAAGGGCCAATGACGGGACACCACAAAGGATGAGGCTTATGAGAAATCTAAAACACATACTTTACAAGTAGCCCCATATAAAAACCGTCAAGTCACAGACATAAATCATTTGCTTTTTCCAACCCTCTGAACTTAGAGTTTCAAAATAAATCAGGGAGATATAGATGCTAAAAAACCTAGGGGCTACAGAGGAATTTGACAATTTCAAAGAAATTGTTTTGCAAAAAACAGACATCAAGATGACGCCACATGCCGTTGAAATTGCGAATAATATCCCTGTATATGACGGTGCACATCTGGAGGAATTGACTGCGAATTCTGACAAAGAGCACGATCTATTGAGCGAATGGACCCGTGTTTTTTCCCAAGGTGCCGGAATTATTGTTATCCGCAACGGCATCCCTGATCACTCAGTACTTGATCGGGCAACAGAAGTCTTTGAAAGCCTTATTGACGCCGAGAAAGAGCAATCAGGCGGTGGCGGCGATCACTTTGCCAAGGCCGGCGCCAATGATCGCGTGTGGAATGCGCTCGAAAAACATGGGCTTGCGGATCCTGCGAATTTTGCCGCTTACTATGGGTCGAATGCTATTGCGCTTGCATCCAAAGCTTGGCTCGGACGTGGGTATCAAATGACGGCTCAGGTCAATCGCGTCAATCCAGGTGGAGCGGCACAGAAACCGCATCGTGATTATCACCTCGGCTTTATGTCGCGTGCACAGATGTTGGAATTCCCAGCCCATGTTCATGCGCTGTCCCCTGTTCTCACCCTCCAAGGTGCCGTTGCCCATTGTGATATGCCGCTTGAAAGTGGTCCAACACAGTTTTTGCCGTTTTCTCAGATGGTCGAAGACGGCTACCTCAGCTTTACTCAAGATGCCTATCAAAGCTATTTCCAAGAGAACTTTGTGCAACTGCCTTTGAACAAAGGCGACATGGTGTTTTTCAATCCAGCCGTCATGCATGGCGCGGGCGATAATGTCACCTCGGATATCTATCGGATGGCGAACCTTTTGCAGGTCTCCTCCGCCTTTGGACGGGCGATGGAAACCGTTAATCGCACCAAGCTCAGCAAAGCCATCTATCCAGCTTTACTTGAGGCCAAAGCCCAAGGCACGTTAAACGCGCGTGAATTAAGCAATGCGATTGGCTGCTGTGCAGAAGGCTATGCCTTTCCAACGAACCTCGATAACGATCCGCCTGTAGGCGGCTTGGCCCCGAAAACGCAAGCGGACATCATGACCGACGCTTTGGCCGATCAGATGTCCGCAGATGAGCTCAATGCTCAGTTAGATGCCTTATCGCAGCGGCAACAAAGCTAGCTTAGGCCTCAACCTCAAGACCAGCGTTTTTGCAGACCTCTAGAATATGCTCATATCCCGCCTTGGAATACTCAAATGGGTTGGCCTTGGCGGGGTCTTGCTCGGCCTCGACCACGATCCAACCTGAATAGTCCATGGCTTTTAATTTGTTGGCAACCGCTTGAAAATCAATGCAGCCATCACCTGGAACAGTGAACGCCCCTGCAATCACGGCATCAAGAAAGCTTTTGTCGTTGGCACGGACATCAGCCACAATCTCGGGACGGATATCTTTGAAATGGACGTGGTGGATCCGGTGTGACCAATTTTCCATTGAGCTCATCACATCTCCGCCGCCAAAGAGCATATGCCCCGTGTCAAAGCAGAGGTGTAGATCATCGCTTGATCCCTCCATCAGCGCATTCACATCCTCTTCGCTTTCAATGGCGCCGCCCATATGATGGTGATAGACCACAGGCATACCTTGATCCGCGGACCATTTTGCCAAATCAGACAGTTTAGCTGCGAAGGTCGCGATTTCACTGGGCGACAATTTAGGGCGATTATTGACAGGGACATCAATCATCCCTTGGACCGTATTGGAACATTCGCCATAAACAATACACGGCGCGCCCAAGGCTTTGAATTGGTCAATTTGCGCCTGCATCTGATCCCGCTCAGAGGCGATATCGTTCGCCAGCAAGGTGCCAGAGTACCAACCACCGCACAGCGCAATGTCATATTTGTCCAAATAGGCCTTGAGGCCAGCTGTGTCATGCGGCATGCGCTGACCCCGTTCAACGCCCGTATACCCGATTTGACGCGCCTCTTCCAAGGCTTGCTCCATCGTGTAATCGGCTGTTAGATCGGGCAAATCATCATTTTGCCATGCAATCGGTGATATTCCAACTTTGACGCTCATCAGTGTCCCCTGTTTCAAAAAGAAAGCTCCGCCAGTTTATGGCGAAGCTCATTCGTGTAGGCAATAGAATATGGCTTAAATATTTGCCAATTCTTGTTCAAGATCGGCCATTTCGACACCGCCCGCCATCAGCTTGCGGATATCTTGGCGTTCGATTTCATCCTTAGGACCGCTCCCGATGACTTGACCTAAGGCCAAGAAGGTATAGCGATCGGCCACCAATTTCGAATGCACTTCGTTGTGGGTGATGAAAATGATCGCGATATCGCCACGGGCGCGCACACGTTTGATGGTTTTCAAGACTTCCATCTGTTGCTTTTGCCCCAAGGCAGAGGTCGGTTCATCCAAAATCAAAACTTTTGCACCGAAATAAATCGCACGTGCAATAGCCAAGGTTTGACGTTGTCCCCCTGACATTGTTCCAACCGCTTGGGTCGGATCAGAGAAATCAATCCCGATTTTGAGCATTTCATCATGAGCGATTTGGTTCATCTCTTCCATGCGCAGCGCGCCAAGCCGTGAAGTCAGCTCACGCCCCATAAAGAAGTTTCGCGTCACACTCATCAGTTGGTTGATAGCCAAATCTTGATAAACGGTGCCAATTCCAGCCGCCGATGCATCGCGCGGAGAATTGAAATCACGTTTTTGACCCTCAATGTAGATGGTGCCGCTGGTTTGTTTATGAACCCCCGACAACACTTTGATAAGTGTGGATTTTCCCGCACCGTTATCCCCCAAAAGCGCATGCACTTCGCCAGGATATACTTCAAGATCAACTTCGTTCAGCGCCGTAAAGGGACCAAATTTTTTGACCAGTTTTTCAACGCGCATATATGGTTGTGTCATGATCATATCCCTCCGGTGATGCGTTTGCGGATCCGCTCATTGGCAAAGACGGCAGCCAAAAGAACTGTACCAACGAAAACGCGGAACCAGGATCCGTCGATCCATGGGATAAAGAACACCGCATTTGCCACTAGACCAACCGTTACCGCGCCAAAGACCACGCCAATGATTGACCCAAAGCCACCTGTCATCAAAGTACCGCCAACAACCGCAATCGCAATCGCTTCAAGCTCTTTTAGGTTCCCTTTCGCTGCGTCGGATGTGTTCGTGTCAAACACTTGGCACGCCGCGAACAAAGTTGCACAGAAGGCTGTGAACATGAACAAGCCAATTTTAACCTTGTTTACTGGTACGCCATTCGCGCGTGCGCTGTCTTTGTTGTCACCTGTTGCATAAATCCAGTTACCCAACTGTGTGCGGCTTAGGATGTAATAGGCAAAGATCGACAAAAGGATCCACCACATAAAGCGGGCATCAAATCCATGCACCCATTGCTCGCCTTTGCGGTTGATGTTGCCACCTAACGCGAACCATAAATCATAGAACCACCCAAAGACCTCGCCGCCCATGATGTCAGCAAACCAGCTGGTTTCTTTGAAATCCTGTAGGCCAGAAATCTGTGTGGATTGGTTGATCAAGCGGAAGGACACTTCTGTTGCGCCACGCAAGAAAAACAAAAACCCAAGCGTCACGATGAAACTTGATAATCCAGAACGGACAACGATTGTGCCGATGAGCCAGCCGATTGACAGGGTCATCACCAAAGTGATCAAAAAGGCCGCCAACGGCGTCGCCTCACCCAGTCCAAAGGGCAAACCCCATTTGAGCATCATCGCCATCGACATGCCCGCAAATCCAATCATTGACCCGATAGAAAGGTCAAATTCACCTGCAATCATTAAGACCGCGGCTCCTGTCGCAATGATGCCAAACTGGGCAATAATTGCGATGTTATTCTTCATCCCCAAAGCGTTAAACGCCCGACCATCTGAGGCCATTGTCAAAGCAATGATAATGAATACCATCACGACGAATGATCCGATTTCAGGACGGCGGATAATTTTCTCGAACAATGTTTCTTGTTTGAGCCTGTCGGCTTCGCTTCTACCTGCCATTGTACTTTCCCTCACATTTAAATGCATCAGGCGGGACTAGCCCGCCTGATAATCTAGATGATATTACATCAAACTTAGCGGTTGATACCCGCTTGGCTCGCAACGCTGTCTGCGTTTGACGCATCAACGAAACCTGGGCCTGATGGAATGTTTGCACCAGGCAACATACCAGCGTTTGTGTTGTATAGGTGAAGAACGATCACAGGCATGTACCCTTGTAGACGCTGCTGTTGGTCGATTGTGAATGCTGCGTCACCTGATTTGATCATGTCCATAACACCTGGAGATAGGTCAAAACATGCTAGGTGAACGTCTGCGCCAACCGCTTTGATCGCTTTGTTCGCTGCTTCACAAACGTGTGGACCAACGGCCATGATGCCATCGATGCTTGCGTCTGCTTGCAAGGCTGCTGCTGTCCGTGTTTCGATTTGTGTGACGTCGTTAGATACGTCAATCATGTTCAAATCACCACCAAGACCAGAGAAATAACCCTCGCAACGATCAACAAGTGCTGTGTTGAATGCTTCTTGGTTCAAGCAAAGACCGTTAGTGACGCCTTCAGCTTTCGCACGTGCACCCGCTTTTTCACCAGCAAGACGCTCTGGCTGTCCAACGTGCATCAATGCGCCAACTTTTGCAGATGACTCTAGACCAGAGTTCATAGTGACAACAGGGATACCCGCGTCAACTGCTGATTGGATCGCGCCACCCAATGCATCCGCATCAGGCAAAGAAACAATAATTCCGTCTGGTTGTGTCGCTGCCGCCGCTTCGATCAACTTTGCCATGCCTGCCATGTCGCCAGATGCGTCAAAGTTATATTCAAACTCTGCGCCAACTGCGGCTGCCGCATCACGACCGCCTTTTTCAACAACTGGCCAGAATGGGTCAGTACCCTGAGTGTGCGTGATCATGACATAACGCTCTGCAAATGCAGAACCAGCAACCATTGCTACGGCCGCCGTGGCCAATAGTAGTTTTTTCATTTTATTCCTCCCGTTAAAGGATCCGCAAAACTAAAGCGGATTACCTAGGAGTCGGATATTTCAACAATGGCTCAGGAATGTCGACTCTTTTTTTGAAAAATTTTCAATAGGTAGAATTGATCCGATCAATTCAGGGTATTTTCTTTTAACGTCGATTGCATGGTATCTACAATTGAGGATAAATCATTCAGATCACATGGTCTCAAAATAAGATAAGCAAACCCGTGATCGACAAAAAATAGTCCACTTTGACATTTCTGAAAATTCAAAATGAAAATTTAAGAAACAAAGTTTTAAGGACGCAGCGCTTGATAGACCACTGCTGTGGCAACATTCGACAAATTCAGCGATTTAACACGATCATTTTTCATCGGGACATGAAACATTCTCTCGGACATGGCGAGCTGTAATTCCTTGGGCAGCCCGGTCGATTCTCGTCCAAACACCAAATAAACATCCCCCGAATAATCAGCGTCATAAAAGCTCGTCCCGCCGTCCTCTTCAAAGAGATAGAGATCGCTCGGATCCGGCGCGCGATCTGTGATGAAATCATCCCAGCTGTCATATTCGCTCAGTCGCACAAATTGCCAGTACCGCGTTCCAGCGCGTTGCACCGTTTTTTGATCGAGCGAAAATCCATAAGGTTTTATCAGGATCAGTTCAATATCCAAGGCAACACAGGTTCGCCCAATCGCCCCGGTATTATGCGGGATTTCAGGTTCGACCAGAACCACGCGTATATTTGGCTGGCTCATTCTGAAGCTGGGTTAATGTGATAGGCCTCGGATAGATCGGGAATATACGCCTCAATCGCGCAACTCGCCACGACGCTCACATCATTATTATGGTTTGAGGTGATATTTTGCCCCCCAAAAACAACCCTGACCTCAGGATTTCCACGGGGCACTTCGGCCAAAATACGCGCGACATCAATCGCATCTGGTTCCTGAACGCCGATTGTGACAACCACTTGCATCTCTTCGTGCGATATCTCCAGCGCTGAGAACAGCGTAATTGAGCTATGCCGCAAAGCGTTGTTGAGCGCGCGAAGGGCCGCCTTGGTATAGTCGCAACCATAAAGATCAGACCCCGACCCCATTTCCAAAATCAAACGTTTCATGCGATCCCCTCTTTGGTGGAAATATCTAGGGACACCTTGATCGCCGCATGTGCTATAATGGCAGCCGCAGCGTCAGGACGAGATGGATTTGCAATATCTAACCCACCTGCCCGTGCAACACAGCTCACACGCCCATAGGGAAATTCTGCGGCTACAGTGTCAAGATCAACAGCCTCAGGATTTTGACAGGCAATTTCCACATCAATGATCATATCCTGCTTTTGCGCGCCAAAGACTTCGGCCAAGCTTATCGAATTATGCCAAAGCGCATTTTGAACCGCTCGACAGGCCGCCTTGGTATAAGACCCAGACCGCAACGCCGTCCCCATTCCAATTTCTAATAACATTTGAGTGACGGGCATGATTGATCCTCTTAGATTTTTGCGGCAAAGTTATTACATCCCACAAAACACGCAATGCGCAAATTATGGCAAACAGTCCTTATATATGAGGTACGAACTTACCCAAGGCATCGCGGAGTTCCGTTTCTTCGTATCCGAAATGCGACTTCACAACGGAGAAGAGTTGATTGAACACCGCTTGGGCCAGATCAAAATTGGCGGGGCTTTGTTCGATAACCAACTGATACGATGCATGCTCTAGCCGTTCCAAGAGCTCATGAACTACTAGATGCTCTTCTCTCAAACGCGCAACAACAAGAGTTAAGCTTTCGATTTGTTGTTGCTCAAGCTGCGGGAAAATAGACGTCTCCTCCGCATTATGGTGAAAATTAAGCACCTGACATTCGCGTCCGCACAGGGTTCCAAAGGTTTTCATATTCTGCGTAAGGGACACAGTTGAAATAACTTTGGCCAAGCGATTGGGAGATTGCTCACCTGTTTTGACCTGCTCCAATAGCTGACCGATATAGGCCATATCCCTGAGATGCATTCGGTGAATTGCCGCAAGATGCGCGCCCGCTCTGCGATGATGCGCGCTCACACCGTCAAGAGGGTCCATGACAGGTCTTACGCCAAACTCAACGTGGAGCTCATCCAATGCTTTGTGTTTCATATCCTGCATCTGTTGGCTTACCTTTTGGCTGTCGATGTGTGTCAGACAAACATGTCTTTGACCCTGTGATACAGTGATCAAGACCCCTCGACAAGCAGCTCAGTTGGAGACCGTAAAACTCAATAGAAACTGATATAGCGAACCTGAACATCAGCTTGATAATCCTTACCATAGGCCACAACCCCAAGCGATTTGATCGTCTCCGTATTTATGCTCCCCCGAAGCAATGAGGAGGATTTTTTGAACTCGGTAAAAGGTATCTCAATTCTAGACCAAGCTTCGGAGGCTTCAAACGTAGCTGCATAGTAATGCCAAGGAAGCCGTGTTGATCTGTTGCGAAGGTGAATATTGTAGGTCTCACCGTTTCCCTTTGCCTCAATGACAACCCCAGTCTTCCCCATCGCGTCCTTTGAAGACACCTTAGTTCTAACTTGGATAAAGCCACCATTGTTTGCCGTTGACACAGTCCCAACAAGCCGGAGGGCGGCGTCCTCTTCGACAAAGCTCGCCCGACCATCAGAAACACCCCCCATCACCGTATCGGCAAAATAGACCCATTTACCCGTGCTAACTAAGTTTTCCGCAAGTGCCATGGGCGCTCCTAAACTAAGGGCTATCGTAAGAACAATATATTCCATTAAGGGGTCCACCTGTTGTGTTGACCTACGAAAAGGTAGCCGTAAATGGTGATGAGACAATGACACACACCTCACAATTACGGCGCAGAGTTGCATTTACCTCCCTGAATGGCGTATCAACGAGGCTCCCCTTCGCAAGCCGCACGACAAATATGCGACGTGCACGCCCCATTCTCTAAGGCAGACGATTTATGAACACCCCTTCAACTCGATCATCGCGGGATGCGATTGATGCACTTATTACATGGGTTGACGGAGCCTCACCTCACCATCGCAAACTGCGCAATCGTTACATGGATCAAGCGCGGAGTCCTCTCTCAGAAAATGGAACAAATCCTCACCGCTGGGAGGATCATAATGAAATTTATTACTGTTTGAATTCGATTGGCCGCTATGCCCCTTGGCTGCGTAAAATATGGATTGTCACAGATGGCCAGCGACCCGACCTCAGCTCTATCGATCCAAAAGTCCGTGCAAAAATTCACTTCGTCGATCACAGAGACATTTTTCAAGGGCAACAGCACTGTCTTCCCACGTTCAATTCAGTGTCGATTGAAACAGTCATGTGGACCATACCGGACCTTGCGGAACAGTTTTTGTATTTTAACGATGATGTCTTTCTCACGAACGACATTTATCCCGAAGACTTCTTTAACAAGGGGCAACTGCGCCTGCGTGGTCGTTGGGAAGATTTAACATCACTCTCAGCCTCAAAAACACAACAAAATGCCCCTGAAACCTTTAACTTTGTCATGCATTTAAATGCCGCACTGATCCTTGGCCTTCCGATCAACAAAGTCTTTAAATCCGCCCATGTCGTGCATCCCTTTTTAAAATCCCACATGCAAGAATTGGGAAAGACTTACCCAATAGAATTCGCGGCAAATGCGCTGCCGAAGTTTCGGGACACCACACAGTTTTCGCCGCAAGCCATCCATAATCAAAGCTTACTCATGCGCGGTCAGGCAAGCATCGTGCCCGTGATAGACCACATTCATGTTCACAGTGGGATTGATAAAAAAGGACTTTCAGCTCTCGGTATCAGCCAATCCAGCTTAAAGGATCAAACCATCAAAATGATCTGTATAAATGACCTCCCCAAGGTCATAGAGATTTATCCAGATATTTTGAATTTCCTCGACACGCTCGTGCCTGCGAACGTCTCATAGATATTCAGTTGGGATAAAATGATACTGTCGCTCATCCCAAACACGCAACACAGTCTCCTCGATTAAACTGGTTTCCTCTGCGATGGCCTGAACCAAACGCACCCGAGGAAAGGACAGCGATAACCCAATCCCAAGGCAGGAGCACAAAACATGCTTAAATAAATCCGGCTGCGATTTTGCCACGATCGTTTTGGGTCTGGCAATCGCCGTCGTCAGTGTTTGGACATACCACGCGTCAACATCCTCAGGGACGTTATGGCCGAGGTTATGTGCCTCCTTAAAAGCCTCTCGAAATCCATCAAACCAGTCTTGGTCAGTCAAGGTCAATTCGAGGAATTCACTATGCAAGCCATTGATGATAAGCGCTAAACATATGTTCGCATATCGAGTCGACACATCACTTTTATAGTCAGTGTGACGACTATAATATTGCTTCACAAATTGGTGCGCATTGGAAAAATGATCTGTCAAACCTATGTCCTAACACAAGCGCTACAGTGACGGCGACGCTATTGGATGTTAAGCTATGCCAACCTTAATTCAAAGCCAGCAACAAACATAAAACCATTGCTTTAGAAAGGGAAGTGGCGGACAGACAGTCCGTATAATATACATTCCTCAGTGTTCCAAACATGTCCCATATACCCTTGTTATCTTGATGTTTAGTCATCATATCATTCCAGATGCGTCTTTACAATCCCACTAGGTTCCACTATTTTTGTGGGGGTTACTGTGGGGGTCACATGCCTAAAAAACGATTAACAGCTCAACTTTTGAATTCTAACTTAGAAGCAGGCAATTATTACGATGACAACGGAACTGGGTTGTATTTTAAGGTCAGCAAAGCAGGGTCAAAGGCTTGGTCTCAAAAAATCAGGTTTAATGGCAAACAGCTAGAGCTGGGTCTAGGAAGCTATCCTACCATCTCCCTGACCGAAGCACGCAAGCGAGCTGCAGACAACAAATCACTGACTGCCCAAGGCATTAACCCTAAGACTGCCAAAGCAAAACCAGTGACAGTTCCTACGTTCGCTGAGATTGCTGACGAAGTTATCCGCATTCAGCAGAAAAGCCTGACAAACCATAAACATCGAGAACAGTGGCGGTCTA